>JARKRC010000040.1 GCA_029974595.1 Ereboglobus sp.
CGCGGCGGGCGCGCGTGGCGTCCCGGCCCGCAGGGGCAGCACGGCTTTCTCGAACTCGCCGGACGCCTCGCCTTCACCCGCGAGACCAGTTCCGGCGGCGAGGTGTATGCGGGCGGCGCGGAATCCTGGCGGCCCAATCTCAACGGCAGCCGCATCGAGGCCGGCGCAAGCGCGATCTGGCGGCCCCGCGTGGATTATCAATTCCATCTCGACTACGAGGCCGCCCACGGCGACCACTACACAAAACCGTGGGAAATCAGCCTGAGTTTCCGCTATAATTTCTGATTTTCAGCCGGAAGGCGCATCCATCCATCAAAACCGAACCCTCATTCATCCTCATATTTCCATCATGAAAACCAAACACACACCCATACTCGCATTCCTCATTTTGTCGGCATTCGCGTCGTCGTTTCTTTCCGCCGCCGCCGGCCCCATGGCTCCCGCTTATTGGGAGCAGTGGAATCCCGGCGAGCAGGCCAGGATCGACCGCGACATCGAGCAAAACCGCAAGGCGGACGCCGTTCTTCAATTAAAAAACGCGGCGAAAAACGCCGAGGTGAAGGTCGAGCAGATCACGCATGATTTTATATTCGGCGCTCACATCTTTAATTTCGACCAGCTTGGCACCTCCGAGCGAAACCGGAAATACAAGGAGCTTTTCGGCTCCCTGTTCAATTCCGCGACCATCGCCTTTTATTGGAAAAAGTTTGAAATGGAGCCGGGCAAGCCACGCTTCAAAGGGGAGCAGCGCGACACGGAGGAATATTGGAACAGGGTGACCCAAAACGGAGATCCCAAAAAGGAACCTCACTGGCGTCGTCCCGCCAGCGATCCGGTTGTCGAGTTTTGCGAAAGCAAAGGCATCCGTTTGCACGGCCACACCCTGGTGTGGGGAACCAAAAAATGGCAGCATCCCTCATGGGTCTATGAAAAGTTTTGCCCGAAAGAGGAAAAGGCGAAAATAAAGAAGGCGGGCGGGGGAGAGGCCATTCGCAAATTAAAGTCCGCGCAAATCGCGGAGATAATGCCCGAATATATAAAGGAAATGAACCGGCTTCAGGAGAAGCGAATCGTGGAGATTGCCGAATACTACAAGGGCCGCCTGCATAGCTGGGATGTTGTAAATGAAAGTGTGAAGGATTTTCGTGATCATGGCAACAGTCTGAGCGGCGATGCCGTATGTGTGAGCAAGTATGGACATGTGATGCCCGGCGATTATACCTACAAGGCATTCAAAACGGCCACGAAGGCTTTCCCGAAATCCGTCCAGTTGAATATCAACGAAACGACTACGGGGAGCAATGAGCAGTATGTCGCCCAAATCCTCGACTTGGATGCCAAGGGCGCGGGACGCATTGATATTGCCGGGGTGCAATATCATCTGTTTGACCCGAAAACCTGCCTCGCCATTGCGGACGGAACGGATCCCAAGACTAGGCGTCCGATAACGCCGCTTCAACTGCGCGAAAAAATAGACGTGGTCGCCAAGGCGGGCCGCCCCATTCATTTGAGCGAAATCACCGTCACCTCTCCGGGTGATGACGAGCGGGGCCGCGCCATTCAGGCCGCCATCGCGCGCAATCTCTACAGATTGTGGTTCAGCATGAAGCCGCTGATGGGCATCACGTGGTGGAATGTGGTGGATGATTGCGGAGCGCCCGGCGAACCCAGCACGTCCGGACTTTTCACGCGCGACATGCAGCCGAAGCCTTCATTCCATGTTCTCAACCAGCTCATCAATCACGACTGGAAAACCAATCTGACCTTGAAGGCAGACGAAAAAGGCGAAGTAACGTTCCGTGGTTTCAAGGGCCGCTATCGTGTCACTTGGAAAGATAAATCCGGCAAGACGCAACAAGCGGAGTTTTATCTGAAAAACGACGGTGACGGAAAACTGGACCTGAAGAGCTAGAAATGCGACGCCCTCCACACGAAGCCTTGGAAAACCAGCCTCGGCTTCCGTCGTCCGTTCCAAAACCCAAACCAATGCATTCACAGCAAAGACACGAAGGACGCAGCCATTCTCTCGCAAGCTCCCTCCGCTTTGTGCCCTTCGTGCCTTGTCAGGCCACTCGTCTTCGGCTCGTAGAGTGGTGAATAAAAAAACAACAAACAGATATGTCCTTCAAACCCACGTCCCGCCTCCGCCTGTTTTCCGTCCTCGCCGCCTTCGGTTGTGCCGCTTGCGGCGTTCCGGCGGCTTCTTCCGACGCGGGCGCGCCGCCGCCGCTGTTTCCGTTTTTGATTTCCTACGATGCGCCGGACAACGCCGTCAACATGGCGCACCTGCTCGATGCGCCCGCTGGCAAACACGGTTTTGTGCGCGTCGAAAACGGACGTTTCGTCAATGACCGGGGCCGCGTGAAACTCTTCGCTACCAATCTGACCGGCCCGGCGAATTTTCCCACGCACGAGCAGGCGGACAAGCTCGCCGACCGCCTCGCGCGTTTCGGAATCAATTGCGTGCGGCTGCATTATTTCGACGCCGAATACGGCAATTTCATGACCGAAAGACAGCCCGGCATTTTTGGCAGGAGCAGCCCGCAGCCCAAGGCATTCGGGGCCGATCCCTCGAAGCCCTTCCGCTTCGATCCCGCGCAAATCGACCGTCAGGACTATCTTGTTGCCGCGCTCAAAAAACGCGGAATCTACGTCAACATGAACCTGCATGTCGCGCGCGTCAAAAAGCACGTCAGTTTTTTTGATCCGCTCGCAATCGCTTCCGAAAAGGAATACGCGCGGGCGCTGCTCTCGCGCGTGAACCCCTACACCGGGCTCGCCTACACGGACGATCCCTGCGTCGCGCTCATCGAAATCAACAACGAAAACGGCCTCTTCAGAAGTTATCACAAAGGCTGGCTCGACCGCCTGCCGGGAGCTTCCGCGAAAGAATTGCAAGGCCAGTGGAACGCGTGGCTCGCAAAAAAATATCCGTCAACCGCCGCGATGCGCGCCGCATGGAAGGAGGCCGACGCCTCGCCGGGCGCGGAGCAGGTTCCCGAGGGCGCGTTTGATGCTCCGATGGTGTTCGACGGCAAAACGTGGCGCTTGGAAAAAGGCGCTTCCGAGACAGCCGCCGCCGTTGACGGCGGTGTGTTGCGCGTGACCGTCACGCGCGACGGCAAGGGCACGTTCCCGAAGATTTTCCGCCGTGTGTCGCTCGAAAAAGACCGGGTTTACACGGTCTCCTTCCGCGTGCGCCGCGTGAAGGGCGCGGGGGAGATCACGCTCGGTTTCGCCGTCGCAAAATCGCAGGGCGGCTGGAAATCGCTGGGGCTGCTCGCGCCGTATTCCGTTGGCGGCGGATGGAAAACGATCACGCATACGTTTCGCGCGACCGAGGGCACGGACATCGCGGAACTTCAATTCACGCGCTTCAAGACCGGCGTCTATGAAATCGACAATCTCTCGCTCAAGCGCGGCGCGGCGGAGGCGGCAGCAGACGACGGACGGCTTGAGAACGGCTCCGTGCCGATTGTGAAAAACAGCGATGACTACCGGCGTCAGGCGCGGCGCGACTTCTGCCGGTTCCTCATCGACACCGAGCGCGACTACTGGCGCGAGATGTCGGGCTTCGTGAAAAACACGCTGAAGGCGAAGGCTCCGGTTTCCGGCACGCAGCTTCGATACAGCCCGCCGCAGTTGCAGGCCGAGCTCGATTATGTGGACGGCCACGGCTACTGGACGCATCCCGCAGTCGGCAAAAACTGGAGGATAGCCAACGAGCCGCTGGTGAACTCGATGGGGATCATCCTCAGGCTCGCCGGGGAGCGTGTCGCCGGAAAACCCTACACGGTCAGCGAATTCAACTGTCCCTTCCCGAATCAATACGGCGCGGAAGGCATGCCGATGCTCGGCGCCTGCGGCGCGCTGCAAGGCTGGGATGGCATCTTTGAATACACCTACAACCACGCCCCCGACTTCGAGCCACTGCGCAACACCTACTTTTTCAGCATGATCGCGCGCACCGAGATGCTCGCGCATCTTCCGGCGAGCGCGGCGATGTTCCTGCGGGGCGATGTCCGCGAGGCGCGCGGCAGCGTCACCGCCACGATGGACGACGCGACGTTTTTTGAGCAACTCGCCGATAAAAAAGCCATCTCCGCAAGGCTGCCCTCCACGGGTCTCGATGCGCGGCTCGCGCTCGTTCACAAGGTCGCGATGACGTTCTCCCGCGTTCCGGAAAACACGCCCGCGCCCGCCGCCCCCGCGCTCGAAAAAACGGACGTCATCCAGAGCGACACGGGCGAGCTGACGTGGAATCGCGAGCGCGCCGGCGAAGCGTATTGGACGGTCAGCACGGCCAACACCAAATGTTTCACCGGCTTCCCCGCCGGTCGCGAAATCGGGCTGGGCGGCAACGTGAAAATCCTCGTCGGCTCGACACGCCTCAACTGGGCCACGATCTCGCTGACCTCGCGCCATGCGACCGGGTTTGGCGCGGACGGAAAACCGGCGACCATCCTGCTCGCCGCGACGGGCCTCACGGAAAACGAAGGCACGGCCCTCGAATCCACGAAGGATGGCAAAACGATATTGCGCGACCGCGATTGGGGAAATGGCACCGTGCTCACCGAGGGCGTGCCCGCGATTGTCACGCTGCCGTCCGACGCGACGCGCACAAAATGCCACGCGCTCGACGAGCGCGGCGCGCGCAAGGCCGAGGTGCCCGTGGAAAAAGACGGCGAAGGCTGCCGCATTGAGATCGGTCCGCGTTATAAAACCGTGTGGTATGAAATTGTCGTCGCCGCGAAAAAATAAAACCATCCGCGAATATCAAACAATATAATCATGAAAAAACCGGAATACAAATGGCAGCTCGTGGGCATCCTGTGGTTTGCCTACTTTCTAAACCAGGGCGACAGGCAAATCTTCAATGTGGTCATCCCATTGATAAAGGCCGACCTGCATGTCAGCGATGTGCAGATCGGGCTGGTGGCCACCATGTTCACGCTGGTGTATGGCATTTGTGTTCCGCTGGCCGGGTTCGCCGGTGATTTGTTTCGCCGGAAATGGATTATATTTTTGAGCCTGCTCACCTTCAGCGTCGGAACCTTGCTCACGGGCCTCAGCACCGGGATTTTCCTGCTGATTGTCTTCCGCAGCATAGCCACCGGGGGAGGCGAGGCGTTTTATTATCCGGCGGCGACCTCCCTGATCGGGCAGTTTCACCAAAAGACGCGGGCCATGGCGATGTCCATTCACCAAACCTCCTTGTATGCGGGCATCGTGGCGAGCGGCTTCATCGCGGGCTGGATCGGGGAAAATTATGGCTGGCGCATGGCGTTTCTGTCATTTGGCGCGGTCGGCGTGCTTTGGGCGCTGGTTGTATTGTTCAAGGTGAATGACACGCCCATGCCCGCCGCCAAGCCGGAAGAGGAGCAGGCGGAAAAGGCGGCTTTCAGTGATATTATAAAAGGCGTCTTTTCGCGGAAAACCGTCTGGTTCCTCAGCCTGGCCTTCGGCTGCATGTGTTTTGTCAATGTCGGTTATCTCACATGGATGCCCACATATCTGCACGAGGAGTTCGGCCTGTCGCTTTCTGAGGCGGGTTTGCATTCCACGTTGTATCATTTTCTGTTTGCGTTTATCGGCGTGCTCTTCGGCGCGCAGGTTTCCGACCGTCTCGCCGCGCGGCGGCGGCAAATCAGGATGGAGGTGGAAATCATCGGCCTGCTGCTCGGCGCGCCTTTCATATACTGGCTGTCGAAGGCGGGCAGCCTGCCCGCATGTTATGTTGCGATGGGCCTGTTCGGTTTCTTCAGGGGCATGTATGATTCCAATCTTTTCGCGGCGCTCTTTGACGTGATGGAACCGCGCTACCGGGCGTCGTCGATGGGCATCATGCTCTCGTTCGCTTTTATCATCGGCGCGCTTGCGCCGGTCATTCTCGGATGGGTCAAGACGGTCGCCAGTCTGGGGCAGGGGCTCGTGCTGTTGGCCGCCCTGTTTATGGCGGGCGGCGGCCTTGTCTGGATGGGGCTTAAGTTCTGTTTCGCGAAGGATTACTTTTCACCGGAGCCGGCGGGACAGCCGGGCCGGCAACCAACAAAATAAAAACCACTATGAAAATCATTGATATGAAAGTTCGCACCGTGGCGATTCCCATGAATTGCATGCTGCGACATAACACCGGCGTGCATCCCGGCTATTTATTGCGGACCGTGCTGGAGTTGGTCACCGACGAGGGGATTGTCGGCCTCGGCGAAGTGGGCGGCGGCGACTCGCGCGGCGCATTGTTGAAATTGAAGCCGCGCATCATCGGGCTCAATCCCTTCGACCTGGAAACAATAAAGCTGAAGGTGCTCAGGAGCATCTACTATTTGTCCAATGCGCGGCTTTACGGCGCGATTGAAATCGCCTGCCTCGACATCATGGGCAAGGCGTGCAACGTGCCCATGCACCGGCTGCTCGGCGGAAAGTTGCGCGACGCGGTGCCCATGATCGCCTATCTGTTCTGGCGCTACGACCGCCCGGGCGGCGGCCACGACACCTGCGCGGAGGACATGGCGGATTTATGCGAGGAGCTGCGCGACACCCTCGGCGTCACCGCCATGAAACTCAAGGCCGGCGTGATGGACCCGATGGAGGAAGTCCGTGTGCTCGAACTTTGCCGCGAGCGGCTTGGCCGCGACTTCGGACTGCGCATCGATCCCAATGGCGTCTGGAGCGTCGCCACGGCCGTCAAGGCGGGCCGCCGCATGGAGGCGCTGGAGTTGCAATACTTCGAGGATCCATCCTGGGGAATCGAGGGAATGCGCGCCGTGAAACAACAGGTGCGCATACCATTGGCGACAAATATGTATCCGAACAAGTTCGACGATCTGGGGCCGTCCATCCGCCAGGACGCCATCGATATAATCCTCACCGACCTCCATTATTGGGAAGGCCCGAAGGGCGTAAAAGACCTCACCGCCGTTTGCCGCACCTTCAATCTCGGCGTGGCCATGCACTCGGGCGCGGAGTTTGGCATCGAACTGGCCGCCATGCTGCACACCGCGTCCACGATACCCGCGATGACCATGCCCGGCGACGCGCATTATCATTATCTGGAGGACGACATTATTGTCGGCGGAAAGATGAAATATGAAAACGGAGCGATCAAGGTGCCCGAAGGTCCCGGCCTTGGCGTGCAGCTCGACGAGGAAAAAATGGAAAAATACGGGCGCTACTATGAAAAGATGGGTGATTATTATGCCCGTTTCCACGAGGACCCTTATCGCAAGGACTGGTTTCCAAACGTCGGAGGAATATAAACATCATGCCAATAAAACAACAATTCGACTTGCGCGGAAAAACCGCCTTGGTCACGGGCGGCAACCAGGGCATAGGCAGGGCCATCACGCTGGCGCTGGCTGAAAACGGCGCGAACGTCATCATCAATTGCCGCAACCCGGGCGCATTGGCGCAAAAGACCCTCGCGGAGGCAGCGGCTCACGGCGTAAAAGCCTTCCTTTGGGCTTTTGACATTGGGGAGGACAATGTCGGCCGGGCATTGCGCGATTTTGTCTCGGCCAACGATTGTCCGCCGGACATCCTCGTCGCCAACGCCTCCCTGCAAATCCGCCGGAATTGGGACGAGGTCACCAGCGACGAGCTCGCGCGGCAGATCAACACCAACTTCCGCTCGACCCTGCAACTGATTCAGGCCGTTGTGCCGCGCATGAGACAAAACGGCTGGGGCCGCATCCTCAACATAGGCTCGGTGCAGCAGACACGGCCCCATCCGCAGATGTGCGTTTACGCCGCCTCGAAGGCCGCGCTGGTCAGCCTCGTGAAAAACCTGGCTCCGCAACTCGCGCCCTCCGGTATCACGATCAACAACCTCGCGCCGGGAACAATCGCGACCGTGCGCAACGAGGAGGCGCTGTCCAACGAGGAATATAAAAAGAAGGTGCTGGAGAAAATCCCGCTGGGATTGATCGGCCAGCCGGAGGACTGCGCGGCCCTCGCCCTGCTGCTGTGCTCGGACGCCGGACGTTATATAACCGGCGCGGACTATTTTGTGGATGGCGGCATGGGCCTGTGCTTCTGAAAATTGCCAGTTGGCTGATAATAATAAAACAAAACGAAAATAAAATGAGTATTGATCAATATAAGAAAGAAGTGGGAATGATGAACCTGGAGAAATTAATCCATGTGCGGGAGGATGTTTCCTCCGCGCCATTTCCCGTCAGTGACGCCGAGTTGTTGCGGCGTTACGAGCAGCTTTATACAGGGGCCATCAACGACGTGCTGCGCGAGCTTTGCCATCTGAACCAGGCTTTGCCCGGGCACATCCTTCCCCTGCGGGAATATCATACTGTGGCCGGCTTCGCGTTCACCGTGAAAAGCGCGCCGAATGTGAAGATAACCGGGGAAATGGAATTCCGCACGGAAATGCTGGATTGCCTGGGCGAAAATGCCTTCGTGCTCTGGGATACCTCCGATGATGCAAAAGCCACCTTGTGGGGCGGCGTCATGACGGCCACGGCCAAGGAGAAAAAAGTGAAGGCGGCCTGCATCGACGGCGGCATTCGCGACACGCACCAGATCATCGAGGCTGATTTCCCCGTATTCTATAAATATCGCATATCCAATGGCAGCCTGGGGCGCTGCCTGATCACCAACTACCAGATCCCGATCTTGATAGGCGATGTGCTCATCAAGCCCGGCGATGTGGTGGCCGGCGACATTGACGGCGTCGTGGTTGTCCCCCGCGGCATCGCGTATGAGGTTTTGCTCCGCGCCGAGGAAATCCGTGAAAACGAAAAAAAGATATTCGGCTGGGTGCGCGAGGGGAGGACCATTCAGGAGATCAAAAACAACGGAGGCTATTTCTAACCGCTTCCGGCTCCATTGACTCCCTTGCTTCAGACAGAATGTTCAGGATGCACGGAATGAGCCGGCAGCCATCCCATTCCGTGCATCCTGCTCATTGTGTCTGAAAATATATAATATTCCCAAACCCGTTTTGTCTTTGCCATGAACAACAGCACGAACATCCCGCCCGTCGCAAAACCCGCCGGCCAGCATCACTATCGTGCATTCACCGGCACGCATCGCGTGGCCATCACCCTGCCCAACGGCGCCAGGCTCACCCGCGAGCTCGTGACCGCCAGCCTTGTCGGCGGTGTGAGCGAGCTCGCGGTGAAACTGTGAGGGTGACCTGCATCGTCTCCGTGGTGAAATGCTTTGGGTTGAACCGGAAGGCTTGCGCAGGGCGCGTTTCTCTTAGAGGTGCGCAGTGAATGCCTCGGGCAGTTCCGCCTTGGCGCGGAAGGCGTGGGCACGGCCGGCGTGCGTGTATTCGAAATGGGTTTCCCAGGAGTGCAGGAAGAGGCGTTTTTCGGCGGTGCGTTTTGCGAACTCGCGGTTGGCCCGGAAATCGCCGTAGGTGGCATCGCCGATGATCGGGAGACAGCGCTTGGCGCATTGCACGCGGAGCTGGTGGCTGCGGCCCGTCTTCGGTTCCAATTGGATGAGCGAGATGGGCGCGCCCCCGGCGGCGGGCGAATCACGGCGCGTCCGCAGGAGGGTCATGCGCGACTCGGCGGGGATGTTGCCGGCGCGGGCGTCGGTGCGGATCTGGCCGCCGCGTTTTTGCACGGCGAGGCGGTCGCGCCAGGTTTGCGATTTTTCCGCGGGATGACCAAAGACGAGCGCGGCGTAGGTTTTGCTGATGTGGCGTTCGCGGAAGAGAGTCCTGATTTCGCGGGCGAGCGCTTCCGTGGAGGCGAGAAGAATCACGCCGGAGGTTGCGGAATCGAGGCGGTTCAAAAGCCAGAGGCGGCGGACGTTTGCCTCGGTTTGCCACTCGAAGAATTCCCCGTTTGTTTCGTAGCGGGCATTCAGGAGCGAGCGGGGCTGGTCGCGCGGTTCGTTAGGGTGGGAGAGGATGCCGGCGGGTTTGTTGAGGGCGATGAGGCCGTTGGGGTCGCGGGTGATGAGGATCACGCCGCGGCCAAGAGGGAGCGTTGTCCGATGGTCGTCGGGGGGGGCAGAAACGAGGGAAGGCGTTTTTTCGCGGGGCTCCGCGCTCCTTGCGTTTTTCACGGGGTGCCGTAGTAGAAGGTGAAGGTCAGTTCCTGCGACTCGCCGAGCATGGCGATCATATCGTCCGTCCATTTGCCGTAGGGGGCGCGGTCGGCGATCGAGCTTCGGCAGATGCTGGTGGCCTGGCTTCCGCCGTTGCCTTCGGCTTCGATGATTTCGGCAATCTCGCCTTGGGAATTGAGGCGGAACTTGACCGTTATTTTCGTGCCGGTGGGAGGCCAGACGCGGCTGCGTTCGTTGAGGGCGTCGAATTGGATTTGGACGGTGTCGATGAGTTTTTGGAGGTATTGACTATAGGAGTTCCACTTGGCGTCAAAGCCGCTGATGCCGACGTTTTGGGTGCCGACTTTGTTCTCTGCGAGCACGGCGGGGCGGACATTTTGGGCGACGCGGGGGCGTGGCTGGGGACGCTGGGGATCGATTTTGGGTTGGGTGACTTGAGGGCGGCCGACGAGGAGGGGGGCGTCGGGAAGGCCTTTGATGGGTTCGATGGCGTCGGGGGTTATGTTTTTGGCATTTTCGGGGAGTTTGTGCGCGCCCATGCCAACGCCTGTGGCGCTGTCACCTTGGATTTTCTGGTCGCCGGAAAGCGGGTTTTGCTCGCGCTGGGCAGGTGTCGTTTCCGTCACGGCCTGGGATTCCTTGATTTCGGGAAGGGGCGGTGGAGCGGGGGGAAGCTGGATCTGGGGCTGGCGGAGTTGTCCGCTGACGATCTGGTTGGATTCCCAGTCTTTTTTGCCTTCGGTGGCGGCGCGGTCGCTTTTGCCTGTGGGGTCGGGTTTTTCCTGGGCGGCCTGCTGGTTTTGCGCGCCCATGTTGTTGGTTTTGTCGGGAATGTTTTCGGGGGCGTCGGGATTGGTCTCGACGAATTGTTGCGGCGGGGGCTGCGGTTTTTGCGGGAGAAGGAATTCCTCGGGCTGGAGTTCGATGTCGAAGCTGGGTTTGGGCCTTTTGACTTCGCCAACGCCGGCAGTGTGCTGGTGGTCGAGGTGGGTGATGAGGAGGTTGAATAGGAAAAGGCAGAGCAGCCAGACGCCGATGGTGAGGACGATGCCGACGGCTGTGGAGCGGCGGCGATCAGCCGCATCGATGTCCTCAAGGAGGGCATAGCGGGAGTCGCGGCGCGAGCGGGGCGCGGCGTCGAGCAGGCTTGATGGGCGTTCTTTGAGTGGCGGCGGCATGCAATGTGTCGTTTGTCGTATTTGTTATACAACAAGTGACGGCTGATTGTTCAAAACGTGCCGGAGATACCGCAGCGGGTCAAAATTTGTTTAACGGTTTCCATCGGGAGGCCCATGATGTTGGTGAAGGAGCCCTGCCAGTGGTCGATGATGAGGTCGCGGCCTTCCTGGATGCCGTAGGCGCCGGCTTTGTCGAGAGGGTTCACGATTTTGAAATAGGCGTCGATGGCGTCGTCGTCGAGGGGCTTGAAGGTGACCTGGCTCGTGACGCCTTCGTCGATGCTGATTTTGCGTGAGAGATTGCGAAGGGCGACGCCGGTGAAGACGGTGTGCGTGCGGCCGGCGAGGCGTTTGAGCATGGCGCGGGCCTCGGCGAGGCCGGAGGGCTTGTTGAGGACGGTGTCGTCGATGTAAACGGTGGTGTCGGCGCCGAGGACCCAGTCATCGGGATGACGCGCGGCGACGTGGCCGGCCTTGAGGGCGGCGTTGTGGGCGACCATCGTGCGCGGGTGCGTGGCCGGGTCTTCGTGCTCGGTGACGTCGGCGACGACCACGTCGAAGGGGATGCCGAGTTGAGCGAGGAGTTCGCGGCGGCGGGGCGAGGCGGAGGCGAGGATGAGGCGTGATTGCGGCGGCGTCATGGCGAAAGCCGCAGGCGGATGAGATCGCGAAACATTTGCGCGCCGTGACGGAGGGCGCGCACGGTGGAGTGGGGGGCGTCGGTCCAGCGGACGGGCATTGTGAGCACGCCGAGGCCAAGGCGGCGCGCGAGGAGAAAAACTTCCACGTCGAAGGCGAAACCGTCGAGGCGCGCCCGTTCAAAGATGGCGCGGGCGGCGGCGGCGCGGAACATTTTGAAGCCGCATTGGGTGTCGCGTGTTTTTATGCCGCGGGGAAAGAGGATGCGGGCGGCCAGGTTGAAGACATGGCTGAGCATCGGACGCGATTTGCCGGGGTTGCGGGTGATGAGGCTTCCGATGTCGCGACGGTCGCCGGCGATCATCGAAACGCCGGGATGTTTTTCGAGGAGCGCGATGGATTCGGCGATGGCGGCGGGTTCCGTGCTGAGGTCGGCGTCCATGTAGCAGGCAAAATCGCCCTTGGCCCGAAGCATGCCGGAGCGGACGGCGTAGCCTTTACCGCGGTGGACCTGGTTGTCGATCGCGTGCCAGCCGGGATGCGCGGCGGCGATTTCCCGCGCGATGGCGAGGGTGTTGTCCAGGCAGCGTTCAACGATCAGGAGCACTTCGTGCTCCACGGGGAGCGCGGACAAGTAGGCGGCGAGGCGGGGCAGGGTTGCCGGAATGCGCCGCGCTTCGTTGTAACAAGGGATTATGATTGAAACCAGCGGCAATGGAGAAGCGGGGGCTCCGCGACGCCGATTTTGGGCGTGTGTGGTTTTTGGAGGGCGCGGCGTCGCGGAGCTTCGCCCTCCATTTCAGGCGCGGGTTATTTCCCCCAGACTTCGATCTCGATGTAGTGGTTGGCGGAATTGGCGGTGTTGCCTCTGCTGTAGAAGCGCACGTAGCGGCCGCTGACGCCATTCACCGGGATGACGCGGCCTCTGCTGGTGTCGACATAGGACTTGTCGGTTCCTTTGCCAAGGCCGCTGGAGTTGTCGTCGTCGTTGTTGAAGACGGTGGTTGTGCCGGTGAGAAAATCGGCGTCGTTCGAGATCTGGACGATGACATCGTGATAAACGCGTTCCTGCGAGTGAAAGTGCCAGAGGGCGATGGCATGGATTTTGTGTTCCTTGCCGAGGTCGACCTGCACCCATTGCTTGCCATCGCCGAGTTCGACGAAGCAGCCTTCGTCGGAGTCCTTGTCGCCGTCGGTGATTTGTTCGAGCATGCCGATGACGGGCATGGTGTCGCTGGAGGTGACGGGTTTGTTGAGGGCGAGGTTAGTGGAGCCTGCCGGAATCATCACGGGCGGGCGGGCGGCGATGTCGGCGGCGCTTTCAAGGTTGGAAACCTTGATGGCGACGGGCGTGCCGGCGAGCTTCGGCTTGGGAAGCTGGGTTTTGAAGGGCACCATTTTGTCCTGGGCGCCGCAGCTGGCGCAGACAAGCAGCGCGAGTGAGGAGAGAAGAAGGGATTTGAGTTTCATGTGTGGTTTTCGGATGAAGGTTTTTGAACCGCGGGTTTGCGCAGATGGACGCAGGCGGCGCGGGTTGGGTGCATTGTTTTTTATGCGATGAAGTCCTCGGGCTTGAAGGTGAGGCGTTTGCCGGCGGCGATGGAGTCGTTGACGCGGTAGATGGGCACTTCGTTTTCGAAGGCGTGCGCGCCGTCGCAGGTGAGCTTGGTTTTGCCCTGGATGGCCCCGAAGAAGTTTTCGAGGTGCGGCTGGTGGATCGCCTTGTTCAACACGACGGGGATTTCGAAGGAGGTGAGCGCCTTGGTTTCGCGGACGTCAACGACGGCGTTGGCGTTGGCAGGCTCGGCGGGAGCGTCGATTTTGCGAAGGTAGTTTTTTTTCACCCACTGATCCCACTCGGGGGCGCGGTCTTCGCGGAAGATTTTGGTGAGCTTGGGATTTTCCGAGATGCAGATGGAGCCCTCGTCGCCCATGAAGTTTTCGAAATAGCCGCCGCCGGAGCTCGTGGCGGTTTGCACCTGATAGAAGGCGCGCGCGGTGCCGTGGGGCAGCGGGTATTCGTAGATGACCATGACGTTGTCATACCATTCGTGGGTTTTGTAATAATCCACGCCGCCGGAGGCATAGACGCTGGTCGGGTTTGCGCCGAGGAACCAGGCGAAGATGTCGATCTGGTGCGCGCCGAGGTCGGAGATGGGGCCGCCGGAGAGGTCGCGGAACCAGCGCCAGTTGCGGAACTGGTGCATGTCCTTGTAACCGTATTTCTTGAGGGTGGCATCATCGATGGCGTAGGCCTTCGGGAAGCCGAGGTCGTCGGTGACGGCGCGGTTCCATTGGGCGTTGGCGCCGACAAATTTGCCCTGGAGTTTCGCGTTCTTGATGAGGTTGTTGTAAACGTGGAGGTAGCGGGGATTGCTGCGGCGCTGGTGTCCGATCTGGAGGAGCTTGCCGGTGGATTGCATGGCTTTGACCATGGCGCGGGCGCCTTCGATGGTGTTGGACATCATCTTTTCGCAATAGACGTGCAGGCCGGCGTTGAGGCACATGACGGTGTGCGGGGAGTGCCAGATGTCGGGCGTGGCGATGATGGCGGCGTCGAGGTCTTTCTCCTTGGCGAGCATGTCCTCGATGTCGGCGTAGGCGTTTACGTTATGACCGGCTTTCTTGAGTTTGTTCTGGCCGTATTGGAGGGCGTATTTCCAGATGTCGCAGACGGCGCGGAATTTCAGGCCGGGGATGTTGAGCATCGCGTCCAGGAGGATGCGGCCTTGCGCGCCGAGGCCGACGAGGGCGATGTTGAGCTCCGAGTTGGGCGAGCGTCCGGCTTGCGCGATGGCGAAGGGCGCGGTGCGCGAGAGGACGAGGCCGGCGGTGGCAAAGGCTCCGGCGGCAAGGAATTTGCGACGGGTGAAAAGTGGCGTGACAGGTGTGGACATGACAGGTGTTTTTATGGTGATTATTTCTTGCCGCAGCAGAGGGCCCAGCGGTTGTGATCGACCCATTTGAGGGCGAGCGCGACCATGATGGCGTGGATGGCAAGCCACGCGATGCCGGCGTCCTGGTTGAGGAAGATCATGCCGACGGTGAGGGTCACGTAGATGATGCCCTGAATGAAAAGGTTGATGCGGGGGGCGATGCCGAGAAGGAGCGCGATGCCGGTGATGAGGAGCAGGGGGCCGAGGGCGTAGCCGTAGGCGGTGAGCGCCCAGCCGGGCATGAGCGGTTCGGCGCGGAGGGAGTTTTCGAGCGAGGGCGCCATGCCGTGGTAATGCGCGAGTCCATAGACCTTGGTTTTCACCTCTACCATCGCGCCGCTGATGTCGGGATTGCCGAATTCATCGAGCAGGGGCTTCTGCACCATCTTGGTGCCGGTGAATTTCTCGATGCCGGTCACGATGGCGCGAGTGGCGAGCCATACCCGCAGGACGATGAAACCGAGCGAGGCGCCGCTTGGAAGCCAGGAGGCGCATGTGCATGAGGAGCTTTTGGCAGAGTCGGGGGAGGTGGTCATGGATTAATTGGTAATGGAGGGCGAAAAGTTTTAAGTAAGATGAAAATGGTGCGAGTAAAAAAAACACCTCTTTCTGCAATATTCGTGCAACCATGCGCGGCTGCGATTTTTAAGAAGTTTTGATTGAAGTTGTTTTTCGCCGCTTCAAATTTTGGGCGTTCACGGAAATCAGATGGGCACGCACGCATTCACTCACGAGGCAATGAACACGGTGTTCGATTTCCGCATCCGGCATGCGGATGCGGACTACGCGCGCCATGCCGCGCAGGCGGCGTTTGCCGGGGTGGACCGCCTCGACACGATTTTGAGCCGCTTTGCCGAGGGGAGCGACGTGTGGCGCATCAATCATGCCGGGGACGGCGAGACGGTGACAATCAGCGAGGAGTGCCATGAATGCCTGCGCCAGGCCGTGCGCATGGCGATGGCGACGGAGGGGGCTTTTAATGTGTCCGTCGGCGAGGCCGCTGACCTGGCGAAAAAGCACGAAAGGAAAAAAGCTCCCGTGTCGCAATTGCGATCCGTGCTCCGGCGGAGCGCGGACGCGCTTGTTTCTCTGTCCGAGGACGCGCTTGCGGTGCACATAGAACGCAGCGGGATTTCAGTCGATCTGGGCGCGATCGGGAAGGGGTTTGCGCTGGATCGGGCCCGCGCGCTGCTTTGCGAATGGGGGATCAGACATGCGCTGTTGAGCGCGGGCGGGAGCTCGGTGCTCGCGATGGGCGCGGACTCGGCGAAGCACGCCGCGCCGCGCGGACGCGATTGCGAAAACCTTGTCACGGTCAGGCCAAAGGCGGGCGGCTGGGTCGTGAATGTCGCGGGTGACAAGCTCACGGTTCCGCTGACGCTGCATAATTGCGCGGCGGGCAGCTCGGGCACCGCGGAGCAGGGCAGGCACATAATCGATCCGCGCCGCGGCGGGCAGAGCTACACGCATGTGCGCACCTGGGCGCTGGCTCCGTGCGCGGCGGCGGCGGACGCGCTTTCGACGGCGTGCATGACGATGATGCCGGAGGAAATCACAAAGGCTTTGCGCGAATTGGGCAAAGGCCACGCCGTCATCACCGAGGACACAAACGGACGGCTTCACATTTGCCGGCGTTCGGGCGTGTGGACGCAAATCAAGCGGACACATGCGCTGAGCTGGCCTCCTTCGGCATGAAAACGGCGCACAGCAGCAAAAGCGCGCATGCGCCAGGGAGCGGCCCGCATCCGAAGGGCAGGGCGGGCCTGTTGCTGCTGCTGGTGCTGGCGCTTGCCGGGGCGGCGCGCCTGGCGGATTTGGGGTCGCGCCCGATGCATGCGGACGAGGCCGTGCAGGCTTACATTTTTGCTGGCCTGCTGGAGCACGGGGAATATCGTTACGATCCGTCGCATTACCACGGGCCGCTGCCGCATTTCATCAACCTGCCGCTGATGCGCGCGATGGGCGTGCGTTTTCTGGATGCGCTCCAGGCGTGGCAGTTCCGCCTGCAACCGGCGCTCGCGGGCTTGCTGCTCGTGGCGCTGGCGGGCGCGTGCGCGGGGAATGATGCGCGGGCGCGGCGCCGGGCGATGTTGCTCGCGGCCGTTTCGCCGATGCTGGTCTATTTCAGTCGCATGGCCATCCACGAGACGCTGCTCGCCGTTTGCGCGCTGGGCGTGCCGTTTGCGGTTTCGCGCTGGTTGCTGACGCGGAGGATGCCGTGGCTGTTGCTGGCGGCGGCGGCGTTCGGCTGCATGCATGCGACAAAGGAAACGTGGTGCATCGTCGCGTTTGGCTGGGCCGTGGCCGCGGCGGTCTTGTGGCCGCGGCGGATGTGGCGCGCGGTGCGCTCCGCCGGGGTGTGGCGGATCGCGCTGGCCTTGGGCGTGGCGATGGGAATCTCGTTCCTGCTTTACTCGGACTTTGGCAAACACCCGGAGGGTTTTGCCGATGCGTGGCGCACGCTGTTTGCCTACCGCACCGGAGGCGGGCATGAAAAAGGCTGGTGGTATTATCTGGCGCAGTGCTTCGGCATCTGGCCCGCGGGCGAGGGCGTGATCGCATTGCTCGCGCTCGCGGGCGGCGCGATGCTGTGGCGTCGGCGCAAAAACCGCCGCGACGGACACGCGGTGCCGGGTCTGCCGGTGTTTCTGGCGGTGTCGGGTGCGGCGCAGTTGGTCGTGTATTCCATGATCAAATACAAAACGCCTTGGCTTGCGCTGGCGCCGCTGGTTTCGTTTGTGCCGCTGGCGGCGCACGGATGGCTCTGGCTGCAAGGGCGGGCGGCGGGGTTTTCATTGCGGACGGCGGCGCTCGCGCTGGCGGTCGCGGCGGGGCTGGCCGCCCCGATGTTCTGGAGTTGTTTCAAGCAGCCGGAGCACGCCGGCATCCCTTATGTATATGCGCCGACGCTGCCGGAGGCGGACGCGGAGCTGGCGCGAGTCGCGGCGGATCTGCCGCCGGATGCGATGGTTGCCGTGATTGGCGGCGATTACTGGCCGCTCCCGTGGTATTTCCGGGCGCGGCGGGAGCGGACGGGGTACTTCTCGGAGGCGGGCGCGCCGTCGGCGGCGGAGTTGCGGGAGTTTGCGCTGGTGATTCGCGCGGGATACCAGCTCGATCCGGCGGCGACGGGGAAAGGCTGGCGCGTGCTTGAGTTGAGGCCGGGATACTTTGCGAGCGTTTCACGGTAGCAGGTTTTTCCATCGTGGCGGCATTCCACGGAATACGTTCAAAAATTTACATATGCAAATGTAAAATAATGTAGTGTAAAAATTGAAATCGGGGCTTCGCATGACGGCGTTTTTCTATCTAATCGCCCCCTTTCCATTATATATCCATCCTATGCAACAAGCTCCTCTCTCCGCTCATCAACGGGTCGTCGTCACCGGTCTCGGCACAATCGCATCGCTGGGTCATGATGTTGACACGTTCTGGAACAACTTGCTGGCGGGACAATGCGGCATCGATCGCGTCACCCAGTTCGATGTCACGAATTACACCACGCAGATTGGCGCCGAGGTCCGCGATTGGAACGTGGAGCAGCATTGGGATCCCAAGGAGGCGCGCCGCAACGACCGCTACACGCATTTCGGCATGGTCGCCGCCAAGCAGGCCTTTGCCGATTCCGGCATCGACATGGCAAAGGAAGATCCCGACCGCGTCGGCGTGGTCATCGGATCGGGCATTGGCGGCATGGCCACGCACGAGGAGCAATTGAAACGCCTTTTCGACTTCGGCCCGCGCAAAGTTTCCCCGTTCACGATACCCTCGCTCATCAGCAACATGTGCAGCGGCCTGTTCGCCATCGAGATCGGCGCGCGCGGCCCCAACTTCGCCCTCGTCTCGGCCTGCGCCACGGCCACGCACTGCATTGGCGAGGCCATGCACATGATTCGTCGCGGCGACGCGGAAATCATGGTCGCCGGCGGCGCCGAGGCCACCATCACGCCGTTTTCCTACGCCGGCTTCTGTTCGATGAAAGCCATGAGCACGCGCAACGACGACCCGAAGCACGCCAGCCGCCCCTTCGACATCGGGCGCGACGGTTTCGTCATGGGCGAAGGCGCGGGCATTCTCGTCCTCGAATCGCTTGCCCACGCCCAGGCGCGCGGCGCCCGCATTTATTGCGAACTCGCCGGTTATGCCAGCACCTGCGACGCGCACCACATCACGATGCCCGATCCCGAAGGCAAAGGACTCTCGATGGCCATGAAACGCGCGATCGCCTCCGCCAACGTCAGCCTCGACCAGATCGACTACATCAACGCCCACGGCACCTCCACGCCCTACAACGACAAATTTGAAACACTCGCCATCAAGAAAGTCTTTGGCGACCATGCCCGCAAACTCGCCATCAGCTCGACCAAGTCGATGACCGGCCACCTCCTCGGCGCGGCGGGCGGCATCGAGGCGGTGATCACCGTGAAGACAATCCAGACCGGCCAGATCGCGCCGACGATTAATCTCGCCGATCCCGATCCCGAGTGCGACCTCGACTACGTGCCCAACGTCAAGCGCGCCGCCAACGTGCGCGTTGCCATGAGCAACAACCTCGGTTTCGGCGGCCAAAACGCCGCCGCCGTGTTCAAGAAGCTCTAAGAACGCAGAAACGCCAGAAAACGTGCCCGCCGTCGGGCGGTAGAAACGCTAAAAACGTGCCGCCCTCGGCTGGGCGGCAGAAACACCGGAAACCTGCCGCTTCGCCATCGGGCGGAACCGTCGTGCGGCAAAATGCCAAGAGCCGCGAAGCGGCTCAACATGAATGACCGTGGGTGGTTCGATGCGCTCGCGCTCATCCGCGCCAGCCGCGAAGCGGCTCAATATGAATAACCGTGGGTGGAGCCGTTCGAGGGCGGAACCCACGGCACGCGCATACCAGCATCCCCGTCCCTGAAAGGGGCGAACACAAGGCGGCGAACAGCACCCGCGCGCTTCCATGGAGAAGCCGCGCCCTCCATCACAGACTCCTGCGCGAGATTCCGAAACAATCGTGGATTACGTCTTTTTGCCGCTTTCCTAAAACTGACAAAACACCATCCAGGGCGTTGGTTTCGCCAAGGTCGATGGATTCGCCCCTTTCAGGGACGGGATTGTGATGATGAGTGTCCGTGGGTTTCGCCCGGGACGGGCTTCACCCACGGTTATTCATGTTGAGCCGCTTCGCGGCTGAGGAGGCATGGCGGGTGTGGACAAGGAAGCAAGCTGGGGGGAGGCAACGTGCAACGTGAATGCAGTGCGTCAGGAGCATGTGCGGTCAACACGCATGAAGAATGCGTGCGAGAAAGAAACGCGATGCGCCCGGAGCCGCGAAGCGGCTCAACATGAATAACCGTGGGTGGAGCCGTTCGAGGGCGGAACCCACGGCATGCGCATACTCGCATCCCCGTCCCTGAAAGGGGCGAACAACACCCGCGCCCTTCCGTGGAGAAGCGACGCCCTCTCCATCGCAGGCTCCCATGCCCGATTCCGAAACAATCGCGGGTTACGTCTTTTGCCGCTCTCCTAAAACTGACAAAACACCACCCAGGGTCGTTGGGGTCCCCCAGGGTCGTTGGGGTCCCGTTGGGTTTTATGCTATTTAGGGTCGCCCTGGGTCCTATTCATTTTGTTGGTTTGCCGGCTGCAATTTTTTCGGCATACTCTTTTGCGCGTTTTTGCGCCATTTGCCTGCTAGCTGGGTCGAGCCAACTTTCTATATTTCTTATAGTTTGTTGTTGGTTCGAGTCAAGCAAAGCATTGCTTCTAGCCAGATAAAGCCAAGCCATTGATTCTATTTCATCTTTGATTATCATATTGTCTTCACCTTCATAATATAACACGCCGAGGATATATTGTTCTTCGGCCCCTCCTTGTTCGGCATCCTTGCGGCGTTGCTCAATTGCCTTATTAAACAATTTGTTCGCTTCGACTTTGTTTTTTTCTACGCCTAGGCCACGAGAATACATAACAGCAAGGTTACGTTGCGCCATTGCGTGGCCCTGATCAGCTGCTTTTCGATACCATGCTACTGCCTCAATATTATTTTCCTCCACATCTACGCCACTATAATACCTATTGCCAAGCTCACATTGCGCCGCCGCATTACCCTGTTCGGCCTTTAGCCGCAATTGCCGAATGCTGTCAGCCGCCTGCGCATGCTGACATGCTGCGAATGCAAAAAGAAATATGATAATATGTGTTCTCATTATTTATAGTTAATTAGAATGTTTATTTAGTAAGAAGCCAACGAAAATCGCCTGCCAGCAGCCTCGATTTCATCCGTGATGCGTGATGCTTTGTCATGTTTGCCTTTGGTTTGCTCAGCGTCGTTGGCCTGCTCCGGCAGGTGGCCCCGGCTGAAGCTGGGTGCCATCATCAACCTTATCCGGGTCGCCTGCGCCAAGTATGCCGGCGGTGAGCACTACGAGTTGCTCCAATGCAGTGTATTTGGTGGATTTAGGCTTGGTATTTCTGCCAGTGTCGCTGGATGCTTTCGGGGCCGTCTGGCACGCGCCTAACAAAAGGCATCCCAAAAGAATAAAGGGCAAACCAACGACCCGAAAAAGCGGTGCTTTGTCAATTTTTGGCGGGTGTGGAAAAGAGGCTAATCCGATATATATATATATGAATTTTCTGTAGTTCATTGGGACGTGTAGGCGAGAGACCTGTTTTTTGAGGTTTGGTGAGGTTTATGATCTTCGACATTGGAGGTTTGGAATTGTGCAAACAGAAATTGCGATGCGCGGCAAGATAGACGGATTGGCCTCCCTTTGAAAACCTGAGGCCCTTTCCTTAAAAACTTTACAGACTTCATACCGCCAAAAAAGAGGAGCACTGCACTCCATAATCTCCGCGCTACTTTTTTTTCCGTCCGCGCATGATGCCGCGCATGGTCCATGCGATGAGCGCGGCGTTTGCGATGGCTGGGGGCCATGCGCGGGGGAGGGCGGTTGCGCCCGCGCCGGCAAGCAATGCCCCGGCAAGCACCCACGCGTGCGCGGCGAGGGCGATTGCCAGCGCGACAAAATCCGCGGCGCGGGCGGCCCGCTCGCGCCATTGGATGAACGCGATTGCCGCCCACGTCACAAGCGCCGCGCCCGCGCAGAGCCAGTAAAAGCGCGCCGACGCGCCGGCCTTGTCCTGCATCGCGAGCAACACCGCCAGCAACCAGAACAGCAGCTGGTTGAAATAGAGAAACCCCGTCGCGAGCATCGACACCAGTTGCGCGTTCACCGGAAACTGCCCCTTTTCATCGACCGGCACGCGCGCGAGCATCGCGCAGCCGGTGCAGCAAAAATGGGTCTGCTCCATCCGGGCGTTCGCGTTGCCGCGAGTCTTGAACGGAAGGCCGCAATAGGCGCAGGTAACGGTTTGCATGATGAGATGGTGCGTTCGGGTTTTGCGTCGATATGAAGGGCGGGAGCGGCGCCGTGCAATATCGCACTTGTCACACAGGCGCAAATGTGGGCAATTTTTGCGCAATAGATTCCCTTGCCGAATATTCTCCAATCATGACATCCGCCAAAAACGCCACGCATCGCTGGAAATTCGCCCGCATCGGCGGGCTCGATCAGGTGGTTCTCGAAACCGCCGACGATCTTCTCAACCTCGATCAGCTCGACCAGAAACTCTGGGTCGCGCTGAGCTGCCCGGTCAAAAGCCTCGAATTCGACGAGGACACACTGCGCCTGATCGACACTGACGGCGACGGACGCATCCGCGCCGGCGAAGTGATCGACGCCATCAAATGGCTCTCCACGCGCCTCGCCGACGTGAGCGTCATCCTCAATCCGAAACCCCAGCTTCCCGTCGAGACGATCAACACCGCCACCGACGACGGCTCGGTGCTGCTCGCGACGGCGCGCGTTCTCGCCGGCAACTCCGGCGCGGATGCCACCGCGGCCGGACTCGGCGTCGCGAGCATCGCGACGACGCAGAAGCAATTCCTCGAATCGCGCTTCAACGGCGACGGCATCATCCCCGCCGACAGCGCCGACACGCCCGCGCTCCGGCAACTCGTCGAAAACATCATCGCCTCCCTCGGCTCCGTGCAGGACCTCAGCGGCAAGCCCGGAATCAACCAGGAAAAAATCGACGCATTCTACGGCGCCATTGCCGAGCATGTGACCCGCAACGCCAACGCCGCCGCGACACAGCCCTTCGTCTTCGGCAAAGCCACGCCCGCCGCCTACGCGGCATTCAAGGCCGTGCGCGAAAAAATCGACGATTATTTCGAGCGTTGCAGCCTCGCCGCCTTTGACCCGCGCACGCTCGCCTCGCTCAACCGCGCGGAAGCCGATTACGCCCCGATCATCGCGCAGGACCTCAAGCCCGGCGCGCCCGAGCTTGCCGGATTCCCCATCGCAAAAATCAGCTCCGACAAACTGCTCCCGCTCGCGACCGCCATCAACCCGGCATGGACCGCCGCCGTCGCCGCGTTTTTGTCCGACACGATGCCCGCCGCTTTCGGTCCGGGCAAAACCGACCTCTCCGCCGCCGAGTGGACTGCGCTCAAGGCGCAATTCGCTCCCTACGAAAGCTGGCTCGCCGCCAACGCCGTTTCGAGCATCGCCGCCCTCGGCGACGCCCGCATCGAGGAAATCCACGCGACCGCAGCCGCCGACCGCGAGGCGCTCGGCAAACTCGTCGCGCAGGACAAGGCGCTCGAATCCGAATCGCGCGCCCTCGCCGACATCAACCGCCTCGTGCGCTATTACAGCCAGCTCGGCACGCTCCTGTGCAACTTCGTGAATTTCGCCGATTTTTACGCGCCCGACACCACGGCGATTTTCCAGGCCGGCGTGCTCTATCTCGACAGCCGCAGTTGCGAACTCTGCGTGCGCGTGGACGATCCCGGCGCGCACTCAGTGCTCGGCTCCCTGAGCCGCGCGTGCATCGCCTACTGCGACCTGACCCGTCCCGGCCACCCGCCCATGAAAATCGCCGCCTGTTTCACGCAGGGCGACTCCGACTACCTCATGGTTGGCCGCAACGGTATTTTCTACGATGCGAAGGGCCGCGACTGGGACGCCACGATCACGAAACTCGTCCTCAATCCCATCAGCATCCGCGAGGCCTTCTGGTCTCCGTATAAAAAACTCGTCCGCGCCATCGAGGAGCAGCTCGCCAAGCGCGCCGCCGCAGCCGATGCCGCCGCCGGGGCCAGGCTCGACAAGGCCGCCGAGGCTGCCGCCAACGCCGACAAGGCTCCGCCGCCCGCCCCCGAGGCGAAAAAAATGGATGTCGGCACCGTTGCCGCCATCGGCGTGGCTTTTGGCGCATTGAGCGGCGCCATCGCCGCGATTGTCACCGGCGTCGCGCGCCTCGCGCCGTGGCAGATCGCGATGATCCCCATCGCGCTCCTCCTCATCATTTCCGGCCCGTCCATGTTTATCGCGTGGCTGAAACTGCGCCAGCGCACACTCGGCCCGATCCTCGACGCCGCCGGCTGGGCGGTCAACGGACGCGTGAAGATCAACGTCCCGCTCGGCACCTCGCTGACCGGCATCCGCGCGCTCCCCGACGGCTCGCAGCGCACGCTTCGCGATCCCTACGAGGACAAGGCCGCCAAGCGCCGCAAGCGCAACTTCGTCCTCCTGCTCCTCCTCACCGCCGCCGTCGTGTTCGCCGTGTGGGCGTGGCTCGATTATCGCCACACGCAAACCTGGCTCTGGCAGCGCTGGTGGCAGTAAGACGATAGCCCGAGGAACAGTCCTTGAATCCGACGCACGCCAAGGGCGTGCCATTCGTCAGCCCAGGGTGAGCGCGCAGCGCGCAACCCTGGGTTTTCTGTGATTTGAGAAATGCACCCTGTAAGGGTGCCACAAATGCAATTCGCCGGATTGTGGCGCCCCTGCAGGGCGCATGTATCCAAACATTCGATACCTAAGGTCTCGCGCAACGCTCGACCGTTGGGCTGACGGGTGGCACGCCCTTGGCGTGCGCCGGCATTACCTGAAGATTGTCCACAAGTCAGTCGGGTATCGATTGGTCCGGGGAGCGCACGCGTCTCGCGTGTCGCGTTGGGCGTCCCGCCCAACGCTTTCGGTGAGGAATGGACAAAACGCCTTCGCGATTTCTCCACTTCCGGGCTCTTGCACCTGTGACATGGGCGCTCCGCCCGTGTCAGACTTTGGCGGGACGCCAAAGCCCACACGCGAGACGCGTGTGCTCCCCGGGCCGCCCAATCCTTCTCATCCAGGGCGTGTCTGCGCCAACTTGTGGGTAATTTGCAGGGCATTACGAACCATCCTTCGTTTTCATGTTCGTCACCTTGCCCGTGGCTCCAATCTGGATTTCTGCGCTCTTGTTTCACGTTCCGGCTCACTCCGGTTCTCTTTGCGATGCCTTCTTTCTTGTCGCCGCGCCCCCGCGCCGTTGAGCTTTGGGCCACGACCTCACATGCAGAAGAAACACACAGCGCGCGATTTTGACTTCGAGAAATACCAGCCGTCGTTCTGGGCATTGAATGCCTGGTGGATGGCTCCCGCCGCCGTGTTCGCGCTCACCGTCGCGCTGACCGTGTTTTCATTTCCGCCGTTCAAGGCGATGGCTTTTGCCTACATTTTCGCCGCGCCTGCGTGCTACTGGGCGTTTACCAGGCCGCGTTTCAAGACCTACGCGCTTGTCATGCTCGGCGCGCAGGCCGTGGCGTGGACGATCATCCTCTCGTGGCTGCACCATGTCACGTGGGGCGGGCTGCTTTTGCTCGGGCCGTTCATCGGCGCGTGGATCGGCGTCTGGTATCTTGCCGTGTGGTGGGGGCTGCGCGATTTTGTCGGGCGACCGTTTCTCGTGCGCGTGGCGATCATGCTCGGCCTCGCCGCGCTGTGGGTGCTCATCGAGTGGACGCGCTCGTGGCTCCTGAGCGGGTTTCCGTGGCTGCCGCTCGGCGCGACGCAGTGGCGCAATATCGCGGTGCTGCAAGTCGCCTCGTTCACGGGGCAGGGCGGCATCTCGTTCATGCTGGTCGTGTTTAATTTTGCGTTCGCCGCCTACATGCACCGCCTCTTCAGGGAAAGGCAGTCCGGCCTGCGCAAACGCAGCCCCGAGTTCAGCGTGGCGCTGCTCGTGCTCGTGTTTGCGGTGGCGCCGTTCCTCGCCGACGTGTGGGTGCACAAGCAGCCGGAAAACACCGAGCCTTACGGGCGCTTTGCGCTCGTGCAGCCGGACATTCCGCAATCCATAAAATGGAGCCAGGAAAACGCCGACCTCAGCTTCGACACGCTCGCCAGGCTCAGCGTCGTCGCCTCGCAAATGGCGCCCGACGTGATCGTGTGGCCCGAAGCCGCGCCGCCCTACGCCGTGCATGGCTGGTCCGCCAGCGACCGGCTGCGCGCGTGGCTGGACGAAGTCGCGACCAAGGCCAAGACGCCGATAATCACAGGCGCGGTCACCTCGGACGACGCGGCGCGTCCCGATGACACGTTTTATAATGCCGTCTTTGTGGTCGATCCTGCACGCGACGGCGTGCAGAGCGCGGGCTACAAGAAGCGCCATCTGGTGCCCTTCGGCGAATACGTGCCGCTGCGTCCGTTGCTCGGCTGGCTGCAAAAAGTCAGCGACGTGAGTTCCGGCGACACGCAGGCCGGCGCGTCCGCGCAGCCGCTTTTTGTGCGCTCCGGCGCAAAGCTCTTCGTCGCGGGAATGTTGATTTGCTACGAGGACATTTTCCCGGGACTGGCGCGCGACAATGCGCGCATGGGGGCCGACGTGCATGTGGTCGTCACCAACAACGGCTGGTTTGGCGAGGGCGGCGCGGCGTACCAGCACGCGGCGCATTCCGTCCTGCGCGCCGTTGAAACGCGCCGCCCCGTGATCCGCTGCGGCAACAGCGGCTGGAGCGGCTGGATCGACGAATACGGCGTGATTCGCGGGGAGATGACGAACCGGGACGGCTCGATTTATTTTCGCGGCACAAAAACATTCGAGGTCACCCGCGACAGCCGCTGGACGGGCGCGCAGAGTTTTTATGTGCAGCACGGCGACTGGTTCATGATCGTGTGCGCCGTCCTGGTTCTCTTCGGCTACGCGATGGCGCGCTTTTATCTCTCGCGCAACAAGACTCCGCCCACCTACGCCGAGACGGTAATCGAGAAAGTCTGACTTTTGGATTTTTAGACAGAATGGACAGAATTAACAGAATGCGCGGAAGCGATTCGTGTGGCGCGGGCTGCCAGTCTGCGGGTTTGGCTGAGACTCGCGCGCACGCCAAGGGCGTGCCATTCGTCAGCCCAGGGTGAGCGCGTAGCGCGCAACCCTGGGTTTTCTGTCATTCAAGAAAGGCAGCTGTCGGGGTGCCACAATCTGGCGAGTCGCGTCTGTGGCGCCCCTGCAGGGCGCATGTATTCAAACATTCAATACCCAAGGTCTCGCGCAACGCTCGACCGTTGGGCTGACGAGTGGCACGCCTTGGCGTGCCCGGACATCCGCACGCACACGCCCTGACAGAATGCACGGAAGCCCTGTTTTCCCATTCTGTCCATTTTGTCCAAAAACAAACCGTGACCGCTCTCTGCCGCTATTTATGTCTTCCGTGGCGGAGGATGTTGAAGACGATCCAGATGCCGAGGACGGCGGAGAGCATGTAGCCGACGATACCCAGGAGCGACATGCTTTCGCCAACCAGCGGCGGGATTTTCGTGGCGATGATGATCGAGGAGCCGATGATCATCGCGGCGATGATCAGGCCGATGGTGAGCTTGTTGCTCGCAGACGTGAAAACGTCGTCCATCTGCTCCAGCCCCTTGTGCTGAAAGTTGATCGTGGTGCGGCCCGATTCCAGCAGGCGGAGGACGCGGTGGATCTCGGCGGGCAGTTCCTGCACGCGGCTGAACCCGGTCAGGAAGGTGCGGCGGAAATTGAGCAGGAGCGTTTTCGGGTTGCGGCGCTGGGCGATGAGTTTTTTCACCGCGGGCATGAAGCTCTCGCTGAGCGAAAACGCTGGGTCGAGCTGGGTGCCGGTTTCCTCGATTGTGTAAACGGCTTTTGCGACGAGCGCGTAGTCCTGGGCTATCTCGATTCCGTTTTCGCCGAAAATATGGAGGAGGCGCAGCATGGCGCGGCCGATCTGGCCTTTGCCGGTGGCGGAATCGAAGGTGTCGCGAAGGGCGTGCAGGATTTCGCGCTCCATGCGGCGCGTGTTGGGATAGACGGGGCTGTTGCGCTCGAGATCCATCGCCACGCGCACGACTTGCGCCGAGTCGCCGCTGAGGAACGCCTCGAAGAGATCGACGAGCGTGTAGCGCATGTGGCGGGTGAGTTGCCCGACAAGCCCCCAGTCGAGAAAACAGATGCAGCCGTCGCGCTGCACGAGGAGGTTGCCCGCGTGAGGGTCGGCGTGAAAAAAGCCGTCCACGAGGATTTGGTGAAAGAGGGACGACGCGCCGTTGGCCGCCGCCGCCTTGGCAAGGGGCGAGCCGGGCTCGATGTCGCGGATTTTGACGCCCTGGGCGAGATCCATGACGAGCACGGTGGCGCTTGAAAACGCGCTGTGCGCGCGGGGCGCGGTGACGTGCTCGCGGCCTTTGTTGCGCTGGATGAAGAAGGAGACGTTGTGCGCCTCGACGCGAAAATCGAGTTCCTCGTCGAGGCCGCGCCCGAGTTCGTCAACGATGCCGGGAAGATTGTAGGGCTGGAGCGCCTCGATGCGCTGGTGGGCCTGTTGCGCGAGCCAGCGCAGGATTTCAAAGTCGGCGGCGATTTTTTTCTGGATGCCCGGGCGCTGGATTTTAACGGCCACGCGCTGCCCGCTGTGCCTGAGCGTGGCGTAATAGACCTGCGCGACCGAGGCGGCGGCGACGGGCGCCGGGTCGAATTCCGAAAAAACGGCGTCGGGGTCTTCGCCATTGAGCCCGGCGCGGAGCACGGGTTCCATTTCCGCGAAGGGCTGCGGCGTGACGCTCGCCTGGAGCTTTTGCAGCTCGATGATGAGCGGTTCGGGAAACACATCGGGGCGCATGCTGAGGATCTGGCCGAACTTGACGAAGGTGGGGCCGAGTTCCTCAAGCGTGATGCGTATGCGTTCCCAGAGGCTGTGGCGGGAACGCGGCTTCGGCGTGATGCGGCGGAGAAGGCCGGAGGGAGGGCGGATTTTTTGGAGAACCCCGTCGAAGCCGTTGCGCCAAAGCACGGCGATGATTTCGCGCATGCGCGAGGCGTTCGTGAGCCAGCCGAATGGTTTCATGGGGAATCGCCGGTGTTTTTTAATCGGAAGGGCGTCGCCGCACCACGGTTTTGATGGTGCGGCGGCTTCCCGGCCGTTCCGTGCGGAGCGGGAATCGCGGGAACCGAAAATGGCCTCACACTTGCGGCGGCGTCTGGCGGGTGGAGAGGTTGGCGACTTCGATTTCGAGCGCGAGGAGGCGTTTTTCGAGGGCCTCGATGCGGTCTTTCTGGCCGACGCCGGCCTTGTCGAGGAGTTCGCGGACGCTTTGCTTGACCTCGGCGGAGGTGCGTTCGTATTCGGCTTTTCCGTCGTCGGCGAGCTTGGCGGCCATGGCCTTGGCTTCGTCGGCGGAGATTTTGCCCTTCTTCACCCATTCGGTGAAGGCGGCTTCGGCTTTTTCCTTGGTGATGACGGCTGCGCCGACCCCGGCGAGCATGGTGCGTTTGATAACGTCGAGCATAGTGGCTGCATTATCGCGAGGGCAGACGCCGGGTGCAACTGGTTTTTGAAGGCCGGTCGCGGCGCGGCGCGCGGTTTTTGTTTTGTCGCAAACGCATCGTTGCGCCCGGGGCGCGGGTGCGTCTTCGTTTGCGGCGTCTTGTCAAACGCACCGCTCACGCCTCTTCCGCCGCACAGCTCCAACGACGCGATCATGGAGCGGTTTCTCGATGTCATGACGGCGCGCGGGATGACGCTTTATGCGGAGCAGGAGGACGCGATTCTGGAGTTGTTCGCGGGGAACAATGTCGTGCTCGCGACGCCGACCGGATCGGGAAAATCGCTTGTGGCCGCCGCGCTGCATTTCAAGGAGCTTTGCGCGCACGCGCCGGACACGCCGCGGCGCTCGGTTTACACCTGCCCGATCAAGGCGCTGGTCAACGAAAAGTTCCTCGCGCTCTGCCGCGACTTCGGCCCCGAAAACGTCGGCATGATGACCGGCGACGCGAGCGTGAATCCCGACGCGCCCGTGCTCTGCTGCACGGCGGAAATCCTCGCAAACATCGCGCTCGGCGGCGGCCCGCGCGCGGAGTCGGTGGCGGCGGTCATCATGGACGAGTTTCATTATTACTCGGACAACGAGCGCGGCGTCGCGTGGCAGGTTCCGCTGCTGACGATGCCGCGCGCACGTTTTCTGCTGATGTCCGCGACGCTGGGAAACACCGAGTTCATCGAGCGCGAGCTGACGCGGCTCACCGGCGCGGGCGCGGTCACGATTCGCAGCGACCGCCGACCGGTGCCGCTGCAATTCGAGTATTCCGAAACGCCGCTTACCGAGCGCGTCGCCGAGTTGCTTGCGTTGAAACGCGCTCCGGTTTACCTGGTGTATTTCACGCAGCGCGAGGCGTCGGAGGCGGCGCAGGATTTGACGAGCCTCGCAAACATTTGCACCCGCGAGGAAAAGGCCGCGCTTGCGGAGGCGCTCGAAGGCGTGCGTTTCAACAGTCCGTATGGCCGCGATGTGAAACGCTGGCTGCGCGCGGGCATCGGCGTGCACCACGCCGGGCTGCTGCCGCGCTACCGGATTCTGGTGGAGCAGCTGGCGCAGCGCGGGTTGCTGAAACTGATCTGCGGCACCGACACGCTCGGCGTCGGCATCAACGTGCCCATCCGCACCGTCGTCTTCACAAAACTCTGGAAATACGACGGACAGAAGGCGGCGATTCTGAACGTGCGCGATTTCCGCCAGATCGCGGGCCGCGCCGGGCGCAAGGGTTTCGACGACACGGGCTATGTGATCGTGCAGGCTCCGGTGCATGTGATCGCCAACAAAATCGCCTCCGAGAAAGCCGCTGCGAATCCGAAGTCGGCAAAGAAAAACGCGCCGAAACAAAAGGCCCCCGAAGGCACGCCGGGCTGGGATGTGAAGACGTTTGAAAAACTCATGACCGCGCCTCCCGAGCCGCTGCAATCGCGCTTCGCCGTCTCGCACGGGATGCTGCTGCATGTGCTGGGCCGCGACGCGGACGGATGCCGCGTGATGCGCCAGCTCATCGCCGATTCGCACGAGCCGGCCGCGCGAAAAAAGGCGCATCGCCGGCGCGCGTGGCAGCTTTTCCGCGCGCTGCTCGAACGCGGCATCATCGGGTGGATTCCGCCGGAGTCGCGCCCCGCGACAGGCAGAAAACTGCGCGTGAACGTGGACTTGCAGGACGATTTTTCGCTGCACCAGCCGCTCTCGCTCTACCTGCTCGACACGCTCCCAAAGCTCGACCGCGAATCGCCCGACTACGCCTTCGACGTGCTCACGCTCTGCGAGTCCATCGTTGAAAATCCCGACACGATCCTGCGCCGCCAGCTCGACCGGATCAAAAACGACGAACTCGCGCGCATGAAGGCCGCCGACATCCCCTACGACGAACGCATGGCGAAACTCGACGAACTCGAATACCCGAAGCCGTTGCGTGAATTTTTATACGACACATTCAACGCCTTTGCCGCCGCGCATCCGTGGGTGGAAAACGAAAACGTGCGCCCCAAATCCATCGCGCGCGAGATGTATGAGCGCTACCAGTCCTTCGCCGAATACATTCGCGAATACGGGCTGGAGCGCAGCGAGGGTTTGCTGCTGCGGCATCTTTCGCAGGTTTTCAAAGTTCTCGCGCAAACGGTTCCCGACGCGGCGAAAACCGCCGACGTGCTCGAAATGGAAACCTACTTCCGCGAGCTCATCCGCGGCATCGACAACAGCCTGCTCGAAGAGTGGGAGCGCATGCGCAATCCCAATTTCGCAGTCGCCGGCGCCGACGCCGCGACACCCGACAAGCCCGCGCGTCCCGCAAACTACGACATCACCCGCGACGCCATCGGCCTGCGGCGCTTGGCGCGCACGGCCATCCTTGGTTTTTTGCAGGACGTCGCCGCGCGCGATTACGAGGCCGCCGCGGAGCGGATGACTTGGCCGGACAGCGCGGAAATTTCATCGCGCCTCCGTTTCATAGAGCAGCAATTCGCACCCTATTTTGATGCGCGCGGACGCTTTCGTCTTGATCCCGAAGGCCGCGCGGCGAAACACACCTATTTCGACGACGACGGCGCGCGCATCTCGCAAGTCCTCGCCGATGCGGACGAGCAAAACGATTGGGAGGCGCGTTTCACGCTCGACCGCGAGGCCACGCGGCGCGAGGCACGCGTGGTGTTGCGTTTCGACGGGGCGGGGGCGATTGGCTGATCGAAAATGCGAAGCGGCGGCATGTCGCAAAAATCCGTTGTCGTGCCGCGCCGATATGATTCACTGCGCGGCAACATGCGAGTCGTCATCCTAGGTTCCGGCCGGGGCAGCAATGCCGAGGCTCTTCTCATCGCCCGCCAGAAGGCGCAGCTTGGGCGCGCCGAAATCGTGCAGATTTTTTCGGACAGGGAAAACGCCGGCATCCTCGCGCACGGACAGGCGTACGGCGTGCCCTCCGCATTTCTCAATCCGGGTCCCTTCAAGACGAAATTCGACGACGACGGCGAGGCGCGCTACATCGAGGCGATACAGAACTGCCGCCCCGACCTCATCGTGCTCGCGGGGTTCATGCGCATTCTGAAGCCGCGTTTCATCGACGCGTTTGCGGGGAAAATCATCAACCTGCACCCGAGTCTGCTGCCGAGCTTTCCGGGGCTGGATGGCATCGGCCAGGCATGGCGGCGCGGCGTGAAAATCACGGGCTGCACCGTGCACTACGTGACTGCCGAGGTGGACGGCGGGCCGATCATCGACCAGGCCGCTGTGCGTATTGAAAAAACCGATACACTCGAAACGCTGGAGGCCAGGGTGCACGCCGCCGAGCATGCGCTGCTGCCCGCCGTTGTGGCGCGACTGAGCATGGCTGGCGTGAAATAAGGAGCGATCGCGCTCCTTGCTTTCGCCGGGGGATTGCCCGGCGGAATCTCGGATGAAGCGAAAAACAGCATGGTTTGGTTAAAAATCCATGATGCTTGGGTTGGTTGGCGTGTGTTTATCTTCCAGAAAACGGGCATGCGGGGCACAACCCTCTTCAGTCCGCATTCCGCCGCCCGCGAAACATCTGAATTCACCATCATGATAAAAAAGACCCTGAATCATATATTCATTTGCTGTGTGCTGCCGCTTGCCCTCGCCGGCGCGGAAATGACGCTCGACGGAGACTGGCGTGTGAGCCTAGAGGATCCGCAGTCCACGGAATCCTCGCCGGTGTGGAGGAATATACGGCTGCCGGGCACGCTGGATGACGCGGGCATTGGCGAGCCGCTGGCCTTGGCGCCGGAGTTGAGCTTTCGCGTGCTCACCCGCTTGCAACGCAAGACCACATACATCGGGCCGGCGTGGTATGCGCGCGAGGTGACGATTCCGGACTCGTGGACGGGCAAGGCAATCATCCTCGAACTGGAGCGCGTGCTCTGGAAATCGACCGTTTATGTGGACGGCCGCGAATATGCCTCGCAGGACAGCCTGACCACGCCGCATCGGTTTGACCTGGGCGTGGTACTGACTCCGGGAAAACACACCCTGATGCTGAAAATCGACAATCGGGAAATCCACAAGGATGTAAGCCACAAGATTCCCCGTTATCAATTTCCCGAAAACATGAATGTGGCGCACGCATATACAAACCACACGCAGATCATGTGGAATGGCGTGCTGGGCAGTCTGCGTTTGCGCGCGGAGGAATCCGTGCGCATCGACAGCGTGTCGGTTGCGACAAAAGACAGGACGCTGGATGTTGTCGTGAATGTATCCAATGGCGGCGTTGCGCGGCGGAGCGGCATCAAAGGCGTGTTGCGTCGCGAGGGAAGCACACGGATTCTCGCGGAGTTTTCGGATTCGATTGATATGATTCCGGGCGGCGGCGAATCGCGTGTCGCATGGACGATTCCCGACGATGTGAAAATCGAGCATTGGGACGAGTTTTCCCCCGCGCTTTACAATCTTGAACTGAGCGTTGGAAAAGACGGCGCGCATGCGGTGAAAACGGTGTTCGGATTCAGGGAGCTGACGGCGCGCGATGGCGCGTTTTGGTTGAATGGACGGCGGATTTTCCTTCGGGGAAACCTGACGGGCGCGGAATTTCCGCTGACCGGTTATCCGGCGGCCGATGTCGAAGCGTGGCGCAAAATCATCCGCACGTCGAAGGCGTGGGGGCTGAATCATATGCGCTTCCATTCGTGGTGTCCGCCCAAGGCGGCGTTTGTGGCGGCGGACGAGCTCGGATTTTATTTTCAGATCGAGCTGCCGCACTGGTGCGAAAACAAACAGGGCCACGATGCGGCGAGCTGGGCGTTCCTCGAAGCGGAGGCGGACCGCATCATGCGCGAATACGGGAATCACCCGTCGTTCATGCTGTTTTCCCTAGGCAATGAGTTGCAGGGCGATTTTGACCGCGAAAACGCGCTCGTGCGCCGGTTGCGCGAAAAAGATCCGAGGCGCTTGTACACTGTGACGACTTTCACGTTTGCAAAGGGCCACGGCAGAAAGCCGGAGCCGGCCGACGATTATTATATAACACAATATACGCAGGCCGGCTGGGTGCGCGGGCAGGGCATTTTTAATGAAAAGCCGCCCGCGTTCGACGCGGATTATTCGCCGGTCAGCGCGTATATAGATGTTCCGATGGTCACGCATGAAATGGGGCAATATGCGGTTTATCCCGATCTGGGCGAAATCAAGCGCTACACGGGAAACCTCGTGCCGCTGAACTTCATCGCGGTAAGAAACGACCTTGAAAAAAAGGGAATGCTCGATCTGGCCCCGGCGTTTACACAGGCGAGCGGACGTTTTGCGGCGCTTCTTTACAAGGAGGACATCGAGCGCGCACTGCGCACGCCCACGCTCGACGGCTTCCAGATTTTGCAGCTGCAGGATTTCCCGGGGCAGGGCACCGCGCTCGTGGGCATGCTCAATGTATTCTGGGAGCCAAAGGGTTTCATCACGCCGTCGGAGTTCCGTGAATTTTGCAGCGAGACCGTGCCGCTCGTGCGTTTGCCGAAGGCCGTTTATGAACAGGGCGAGGTGATCCGGGCGCAGATGGATGTGTCCAATTTCGGGAAAAACTTCGACGCGGCTGTCGTGGAATGGCGCATGATCGACGACGGCGGGCGCGTGGTTGATTCGGGACGTTTCACCCCGCGCGCGATTCCATCGGGCGTATTGAAGGCATGCGGCGCGATTGAGGTGCCGGTGGCGAACATCAAACGCGCCGCGCGCTGGCAGCTGGAGGCGGCGCTCGCGGGCACCGGATACAAGAACCGCTGGAATGTCTGGGTTTATCCGAAAAAAGTGGAGCCGGTGCCGACGGGTGTCGTGTTCACGACGACGCTGAGCGACGCGCTGGCGGCGCTGGCCGGCGGCAAACGCGTCGTGTTCAATCCTCCGGTGAAGCAGATCAAGGGCATTGAGGGCAAGTTTGTGCCGGTGTTTTGGAGCCCCGTTCATTTTCCAAAGCAGCCCGGCACGATGGGCATTTTGTGCGACCCGAAACATCCGGCGCTCGCGCAATTCCCGACCGCGTCCCACTCGGACTGGCAGTGGTGGGAGCCCGCGCTGCGCTCGAAGACGGTCATCATCAACGATCTTCCGGTGACGCCGATTGTGCGCGTGATCGACAACTTCGCGCGCAACCACTCGCTTGCAAACGTCTTCGAGGCAAAGGTGGGGAAGGGGAGCCTGCTTTTCTGCGCCATCGACGTGACGAACGATTTGGGAACGCGCCCGGTGGCGCGACAGTTGCGCAACAGCCTTTTGCAATACGCGGCGGGCAAGGATTTCGAACCGGTGCGCGAATTGCCGGAAAATGATCTGAAGAATATGCTGGAGAGCGGCGCAAAATAACGCAGCGTTCCAATCTTCGACAAGCAAGGCGCGTGAATGCTCTTCGGAGCCTTTGCGCTGCCACCCACTGGCATCTCGAATGCCATTCCCTTTCACTTTCACAATCTGCATAACCGGCATATTTATGAAAAAAAGCCCCGCATTATTAATGTCGCTCGTGGCCGGCGCCACGGTCACTTGCATGACCGCGCAAGCCGCAGCTCCCGAAAAACCGAATATCATATTCGTTTTGGTCGATGATCTGGGCTATGGCGATTTGGGCAGCTTTTATCAAAATGCGCGCCGCGATTCCGGAGACCGGACGAAGCCGTGGCACGCCACGCCGAAGCTCGACCGCATGGCGGCGGAGGGCGCGCGGCTCACGCATCATTATTGCGCGGCCCCCGTGAGCGCGCCATCGCGGGCGTCGTTTCTCACCGGCCTGTCACAGGGACACGCGAATGTGCGCAACAACCAGTTCGACAAGGCCATCTCCGACAACCACACCGTCGGCACGGTTCTGCGTCGGGCCGGTTATGCGACCGCGGCCATCGGCAAGTGGGGGCTGCATGGCGCGACGGATGTTCCCCCGTGGCCGGCGCATCCGTTGCAGCGCGGCTTTGATTATTTCTTTGGCTATCTGCGTCACATCGACGGGCACGAGCACTACCCGAAGGAGCAGCTTTATTTTGCGCAAAAAGCGAAGAACCGCGGGCCGGTGAAAGTTTGGGACAATCGCGAGGACATCACGCAGTCGCTCGATAAATGTTATACGACCGATCTTTTTACCGCGCGTGCGAAAAAGTGGATTGTGGATCATCGCCAGACGTCGCTTGGGCAGCCATTTTTTATTTATCTCGCCTATGACACGCCGCACGCGGTGCTCGAATTGCCCACGCAGCCTTACCCGGAAGGGGCCGGGCTCAAGGCCGGCATGCAATGGCTCGGCAAACCGGGGCGCATGATCAACACGGCATCGGGAACGCCCGACTCATGGATTCACCCCGATTACGCGAACGCGACCTATGATGACGACAGGAACGCGGCGACACCCGAAAAGCCGTGGCCGAATGTCTATAAACGCTACGCGACAAGCATCCGGCGCATTGACGACGCGGTGGGCGATTTGCTGCAAACGCTCAAGGATCTCGGTTTGGACAAAAACACGCTCGTCGTCTTCACGTCCGACAACGGCCCGTCGATGGAATCGTACCTCCCCGAGCAAAACTCGCCGGAGTTTTTTGCGGGCTACGGCCCGTTTGACGGCATCAAGCGTGACACGTGGGAAGGCGGAATGCGCGTGCCCGTCATTGCGCGCTGGCCGGGACGCATTGCGGAGGGCCTCGTTGTTGCCGCGCCGGGCGCAATGTGGGACTGGCTGCCGACGTTCGCCGAGGCTGCGCGCGTGCCTGCGCCTGCAAATGCGGACGGCATCTCGCTCCTGCCGGGCCTCTGCGGGCGCGAAGGCGAGGCGCAAAAACGCGAGGCGCTTTACTTCGAGTATTTCGTGAAGGGCAGGACGCCTGATTTTTCCGACATCGAACCGGCGCGCCGCGGACGTTTGCGAAATCAGATGCAGGCCATTCGCAGCGGCGATTACACGGGCGTGCGTTACGATATAAAAACGGCGCAGGATGATTTTGAAATCTACGATGTCGTCCGCGACCCGAAGGAAACCCGCAATCTTGCCGGCGATCCCGCGTTTGCCGCAATGCAGGCGCGCTTCAAGGCGCTCGCCCTCCAGTCGCGCCGCCCCGACACCGATGCGCCGCGTCCCTACGACAACGAGCTGATGCCGCCCGTCGCAAATCCGCCCGCAAAACTCGCGCCCGGTCTCGCATGGCGTTATTGCGAAGGCCGATTTCCCTGGACGCCGAATGCCAATTCGCTGCCGCAGCCAAAGAAAACCGGCGTCCTCGCAGGCGAACTCAGCGCCGCTCCGCTCAAGCAGACGGAGGCCCAGGGCGGCGCACTGCTTTTCGAGGGTTTTTTGCGCGTGCCCGCCGATGGCGAATACGAACTGACGCTCACAACCGACACGGGGGCGGCCCTGCGCCTGCACAACGCCTTGGTGATCGATGCGGATTACGGTTATAAGCCCGGCACAAAAAAATCCGCCACCGCGCGTCTGTCCGCCGGCCTGCATCCGCTCACGCTCATGTATCACAACGACGGCAAGCACTCCCCGGCGCTCTCCCTGGAGTGGCGCGCCGGCGGTGCTACAACAAAACCAATCCCCGCGGAAGCGTTCGCGCACGCGGTGGAGTAGGGGGGCGCTAAATCCCGGCGATCCCGCGCCGCGGAGCATGGTGGATTTTTTTCGGCAAGGTTTGCTTAACAGACCAAATGAATTGGCTGCACAAGTTAGCGCGCAGGCCAATTATGGGTTGATCGTTTCTTTTTCGTCCTCCCAAAAAGCCCATTATTAACCAACCCATGCAGATGAATAATGTCATGAAACCAATATATGCCCTGCTATCAGTTATCGCCTTGGTGATGGCCGCCGGGGATTTGCCGGCCAATACGAACTCGGATGCGGATATCGCCGTGTTTGAGCGACAGATACTTTTTGAGGCCGGCGCGGATCGTGAATACAGATCAATCCGCATCCCCTGCCTTCTTGCGTTGCCTGACAACACCGTGCTCGCTGTTGCCGCCGGGCGCAGCAGGGCATCGGATTGGGCGGATATTCGCATGATCATGCGCCGGAGCACGGATGGCGGTAAAACATGGGAGCCGTTGACCGTGCTTATCGATCGCGGGCAAAACGTGGCCGACAACCCTGTCTTGATTTGGGACGGTCCGGCAAAGACCGTGCATTTCCTCCATCAGGTGAATTACGAACGGATCTATCACATGACGAGCGCCGACAGTGGCAAGACATGGTCAAAGCCCGTCGATATCACGCCGCAACTGGCGCGTTTTCAGCAACTCTACAAATGGAACGTCATCGCACCGGGGCCGGGGCACGGCATCCAGTTGAAAAACGGACGCCTGGTTGTTCCCGTCTGGCTGGCGAATGGCGCGCCCGAGCCCTCCGGAAAAGGCATTGTGCACCGCCCCTCGGTAACGACCGCCATTTTTAGCGATGACCACGGCAAAACCTGGCAGTGCGGAGACATCCTGCCTGACGTCCTCAAAAACATGAACGAAACCGTCGCCGTGCCGGCCGACGACGGCGGCGTGTGGTTTTACGTGCGCAACGAGGAAATCCCCGCATTCAAAATCGGTGTCGCCTACAGCAAGGACGGCGCCACGAATTGGACCAAGGCGGAGCTGCACGACGATCTTTATCACCCGATTTGTTTTTCGAGTGTGCTGAGACTCTCGGGCACGCCGGACAAGAGCCGCATCCTTTTCTGCAATCCCGATAGTCGCAACAACCCGAAACGCAACAAACGCAATGACTGGCGCGCGCGCGAAAACCTCACTCTCCGGATGAGTTACGATGAGGGCAAAACATGGCCTGTCGTCCGGGTGCTGGAACCCGGAGCCAGTTCGTATTCCGACCTTACAATCCTCGCCGACGGAACGATTCTCTGCCTGTTTGAGCATCACAACAAGTATATCTCCGTCGCCCGCTTCAACCTGGAATGGCTGACGGATCGCAAGGATGCATTGCGCCGCGACGGATAGTTTTTGTGCAAATCACCGGATCGCCATTAATCCGGAAAAGTGTGACCAAAATACCATAATATCCCAAGTATCCATAAACAAGAGAACATAAATGCGATCACTATTGCTTGCATCGATTGGCACTTTTACCGCAACGACCATGACTGCGTCCGCTGCTTCGCCCGTGCCTGCAAGCGGGCCGCCGTCTCGTCCCAATGTGCTATTCATCACAGTCGACGATTTGCGTCTTAATATAGGTTGTTTTGGCGATGAGGCGGCGATTACGCCCAACATCGACCGCCTCGCGGCGCGGGGAACACGTTTTGCGCGGGCGTATGTTCAACAGGCCGTTTGCAATCCCTCGCGGCAGTCCATGCTCACGGGCATGCGTCCGGACACGATCCGCGTGTGGGACTTGCATGCCGATTTTCGCAAGACAAGCCCCGGTGTCATTCCGCTTCCCGAATATTTCAAGAAGAACGGCTACTTTGTGCAGGGCATAGGCAAGATTTTTCACGATGGCATGGATGACCGGGAGTCATGGAGTGTCCCGGCAAAGTATGCCAATGTCTCGAAACTGGAGGATTACCGGCTTCCCGACAACCGGAAGCCGCACAAGGGCCGGAAAGCCGCCGCGACCGAGTTTGTGGATGAACCCGAGAGCGCATATCCCGATGGAATGGTGTCCGCCGAGGCTGTTGCCGTCATCGAACAGCTCGCCGCGCGACGGGCGGGCGCGGAACCGTTTTATCTCGCCGTCGGCTTCCGCAAGCCGCATGCGCCGTTCACCGCGCCGAGGAAATACTGGGATCTTTATGACCCGGCAAAAATTCCTCCCGTCGCGCAACCTGAACCGCCGCGCGGGGCTCCGAAAATCGCGTTGCACGACTCCGTTGAATTGCGCGGTTACTCGGATATGCCGAAGACGGGGCCATTCACCGATGCGCAGATCGCGCGTCTGCGTCATGGCTATTATGCGGCGGCCAGTTTTACCGATGCACAGATCGGGCGCGTGTTGGAGGCGCTCGACCGTTCCGGGCTCGCGAAGAACACCATCATTGTGTTCTGGGGCGATCACGGCTACCATCTTGGCGAGCACGGACTTTGGTGCAAAACCACATGCTACGAGGCCGACACGCGGGTGCCGCTGATCGTGGTTGCGCCCGGTGAGCGCCCGCGCGGCGTTCGCTCGGACGCGCTTGTCGAATTGGTGGATATTTATCCGACGTTGCTCGAGCTTTGCGGGCTGCCGGAGCGGCGGGGATTGGAAGGCAAAAGCCTCGTGCCAAATATCAACGACGCGGCGGCTCCGGGGCGCGCCGCCGCCTTCAGCCAGTTTCCGCGGCCTTGGCCGCTGCGCAAAGACGGCGCTCCCGGCGTCATGGGTTATGCCGTGCGCACGCCGACGCATCGCTATATCGAATGGCGCAAGTTTGGAACGCTCGAAGTGGCGGCCCGCGAGCTTTACACGTATCAAGGCGACCAGCTTTTCGAGACCGAAAATCTCTTGGAGAAACCCGAAAACAAGACCCTCGCGGACAAACTGGCGGCGCTGCTGACGCAGGAGACTCCATAGGCAATCGCTGCTCCGGTCAATTGGCCGTGCTCGCCGCACGAAGACATTCCGCCGTCGATGGCTATTTGCACATGGATCATCTGGCGTTGGCCAGCATTAATATTTTTATCTAGTTGAAGATCAGTAATTTTTAGAACGATTGAAGATTTTTAAAATGCAATATGGTTTTAACAAAATACCATGATCTTTCCATTGTTTAAGCCAAATGCCCCATAATCCTGTTACCTGTTACACGGCCCTAACTCTACTTCCCTGCAAATCGGATTCATTTATGCAGCACCTCAAAACCATCCTTGCGGATTCGGAATGCGTGCAAATTTGCCGCCCATTTTTATACAACATTATGAAAATACGTAGCTTTAAAAAACACGGCTCCTTTGATAAAATGCGCAAGTGCTTGCTGGCCGCGGCGGCGGCGCTCGCAATCACGAATCTCGCCGATGCGGCGAACGTGGCCATCCCCAGCCCGGTCACGAGCAGCGCGACCGTGACGCTGACAGGAGCGGCTGACGTGATCACCTCAAGCAGCATCAAAATTACGAATAGCGCGACATTGACGATGACCAGATCGGTGGACGCCACGGCAAGAATGTTCGCCGGCGTGACGGGCACGCTGGTGATTGACGCGGGAACAGGGGCGGGAAGTGGCCGCGCTGTTTTTAAAAATATCAATACCTGGGCCCAGCAAGGCACAGTCTTCTTCATGGGCACAAACGGCGTCGTTGAAATGACAGGCGTTGATTTTATAAATAACAGCTCTGGAACCGTAGGAAACGGTGTCGCCGGTGTTTTTATGATGAATGGCACAAACGCAAAGGTGACACTTAATGATGTGTATTTCGAGGGTAATTTCAATCGTGGCAATACAGGCGTTGGCCGTGTCGCGCTAGGCGTGCTGACGATTACGGACGCAGTGTTCAAGAAAAACTACGGACTCACTGGCGGTGCCGGCGCCCTTGATGTGCGCACATCGGGCACGTTATTTGTCACACGGGCCTTGTTTGACAACAACCGCGCATTCACCACCGGCGGCGCGATAAACATTGTCGGCGGCGCTGATTCGGCGCTGACAAATGTCGTTTTCAAGGATAACTGGGCGGCCGGAAGCGGCGGCGCGCTTTATACAAGTGCGACAACCACAATAACCCTAAATATGACCGCGGCTGGCGGCACGAACAATTACCTTTATTCAGGCAATCTGGCAGGCGCGGGACTCACGACATCGACCACGTATGATTCGGTAGCGAACAATGTTGCGCCAGTCGCCGTGGCCAGGGGAGGCGGATTTTATTATGCAACAAACGCGGGGATATTGGATGTGAACATTGATGGCGGCGTGACTCTCACTGTCGGGGCCGCCGCTGGCGACCGAAACTTGGACACGTTTGCAAGCACATCCACAGCGTCCACGATCCTCAAAAGAGGAGCGGGCGAACTCATCCTCAATAGCGACAATTCCTATTGGCGGGGTGTCGTGACCGTTGATGCCGGCCAGCTCATACTCGGCAATTCGGAAGCCAAGCTGGGCGGCTTTATCACCGTCAACAATGGAGCGCTATTTGGCGGCATCGGCACGATAGGCACATTTTCCCAGACCAATGCGCTGCTGACCAGTCTCAAAGCCCAAGCGGGTTCTATGATTCAGGTCGGCCTCACTGGCGCCACTGCGGCCCAGTCGCTCGTTTTTGAGCGCACGGGCAGTAATTCCCTTATTCTTGAAGATGGTTCCTCTATTGCATTTGACCTGTTTGGCAGCAGTGGCGGTGCCGGCACTTACGATCAGATAATCGCCGACAATTTAACCGTCGGGTCCGGCACTATCACTGTGACCCAGTTGGGCGCGGCCTCGTCTTACACACTCATCAGCGCCTCCAGTCTAACCGGAGATGTTTCCAATATGGCGCTCATAATCACCAGTACTCTGGCATCGGGTCCGCGTTCCATCTTTTCCTCGGCCCTTGCCAAAGCGGGGCAGGATCTTGTCCTTAATAACATCCTCTCCAATATGGCGATGACATGGACTGGTTCGACTGACGGCCAGTGGTCCGGCGCCAACTGGGCGGATGTGCTGGGCGCTCCCACGGAAACCCGGGTTGCCTCCGGGGACTCGGTTACTTTCGACAGCACTTCCGATAATCCGCTCAACCGGTCCATTGCGATATCTCCTGCAGGCGCAATCGTCTCGGGCATGAAGATCACGGGCGATGCCGACTATACATTTAATCTGCAAGGCGCCGGCATCACCGTTGATGCATCGACGGTTCACGGTACCATTAGCGGAACCACGGGTCTTCTGGAAAAATCGGGCACGGGCACGCTTACGTTTGCGGGGACAGGCACAAATGTTTTTGCGACGCCTGCCGATGGTCTGCGTCTTAACGGCGGCGCGCTCGCCATATCTGATGGCGGACACATCGGCGGCCATATGAAAAATGTGCGTTTTGCCGGCGGCGCGAGCACCGCAATCCATTTCAATGATAATATAACACTCGAAGGCTCTGTCAGTGGAGACCAGCGTCGTGTGTTGTCTGCGGGTGATAACAGCAATGTGGGCTTGATCGTGGCCGATGGCAAAACGCTTGTTGTCCAAAACGCGTTCATGACCGGCGATAACAGCGCCTTCATGTCTGTCGGCACGGGCAACATGCTTCTCCTTGGCGGCGCGACCCCGGCGGGCACAGGTTCGGTTTTGTTCCAGAATAACAAAGCCGACTCTGCAGGCGTGTTGAATGTATCGGGCTCGGCCACATTGAACAATGTGATTTTCACCAGCAACACTGCGGCGGCAAATGGGGGCGCTGTGTATAACTCCGGCATGTTGTCGCTCAACCTCAATACAAGCGCCACTTATGCAGGCAACGATGCCGGGGCTGGCGGCGGCTTTCTTTATCAAAACGGAGCAGCCACAACCAATATCGACGTTGCTCCCAATGAGACGCTCACCATCGGTCTGGACTCCGACACGGTCAGGGATTCGATTGCCAGCTCGGATGCCTCGGCCATATTGAACAAGAACGGCGCAGGCTCCCTCATTCTTAATGCCGACAGCTCCGCTTACACCGCGATCACCAATATCAATGCAGGGCGTCTTTTGCTTGGGAATGCCGCCGCCAGGCTCGGCGGGATGGTGAATATCGGCGCCAGCGGCACCCTTGGGGGGATAGGCACGCTGAATAATGTCACAGGCATTGCGGGTTCATTGATTCGCGTCGGCCTGGATGGAGGGCTGTCGTCCGGAACGCTTAATATTGCCGGCCAGCTTAATTTGACAAACGGCACGATCGAAATGGATCTCTTTGGGGCGAATGTCAGCGACCGGTTGAATGTCGGCACGTATTTGGGCAGCGGCAATAGTATAAACATCACCACTTTCCAGACCGGCACCTTCATCCTCGGCGATAATTTGGGCGGGCTTGCGTCAACAGGCACGCTTAAGATTGGCGGATACGTTGTCGTTGGAGGCGCGCGACAAACGGGCACGCTAAACAATGTTGGCGGCGCCCTGCAGCTCATTGCGCTTGCAGGTGATAACGTGGGCCTTGTCTGGAGTGGCTCGACTTCGTCCAATTGGAATCCCACAGAGTCCAACTGGACGGGTATTTCCGATGGAAAATTTGCCGCTGGCGACCGTGTGACATTCAATGATACCAGCGCCGTTCAAACCATTACTGTTGATTCGGCATTGAGCGTGGCTGACATGACAGTGGATACAGCTGGAAACTATATTTTTCAGGGGCATGGGATAACAGGCGATGCTGCCGCTGTGCTAGGCACCACGATCACAGGCGCCACGGGCAAGCTCTTCAAGAAAGGCACCGGCACGCTCGCGCTGAACAACAATCTGTCGGAAAATGATTTCAAGGGAGGCATCGATCTTGAGCAAGGCGCGCTCGAACTGGGTGCGGGCGTCACGGTTCACACGGGCACTTTCGCCGTCAAGGGGGCAAATACAACCTTGCGCGCAGGCGGTGATGCCTCGCTTGCGGGCACAGTCATTGATTTGCAGGCCCAGACGCTTGAGATCGACACACAGGCGCACGCTTTGACAGTTTCGGGCACGATTGTCGGCCTGGGTGGTTTTGCCAAGGCTGGCACCGGCACGCTTGCCCTCAATACTGCCAGCACCTACAGCGGCACGACCACGCTTAATGCAGGCGGGCTTGTTTTGGGCAACAACGAGGCGCTCGGCGTTTCCAAACTCGTAATTGGCGGCGATGGCGCCGTGGTCACATTGGACGGCGCCGGACGCTCAATCGCCAATGCGGTCGATTTGGGCGCGGCTGCAAACACACTCACCATTGCTGCTGCTAACAGCGGCACGCTTTCCGGATCAATCAGCGGAAATGGCAGCTTGAGCAAATCGGGTGGTGGCGCCCTGTCGCTTACCGGCTCGAATTCGTTCAGCGGCACACTGGCCATCAACCAAGGCATCGTGTCTCTCAAGACGGCCAGCGGCCTTGGATCTGCCAAGCTCGCCGGCAGCGGCACGCTTGCGCTGGATCTCACGCCCGCCGGGAATTTCGCGTTTGCTTCGAGTGCTGCCGGAGGCGGATTCACCGGCCTCGTGGCGGTAAATTCCGGCAAACTCACACTCGATGCCAATGCCGCCTCCATACTTTCCAATGCAGCGACAACGTTGCGCGCTGAAACCGCGGCGATTGTACAAAAGGCATCCGGAAATCTGTCGATCAACACGCTGGCTATGAATGGCGGCCAGCTGAATATAGGCATGAACGGACTTCTGCCCGACGGCCTTCTCACAGTCACGACCCTCAATCTGGGCACAGGCTCCAATAAGATCGGTATCGACACCGCTTCACTTCTTGCCAACCAGCCGAATCCGGCCGTGTCACCCGCGCCGAATCTTTTGGATCAGGATGGAGTCACCGCCATCAAGCTGGTTGCAGCCGCGAATGTGACAGGTGGCGGAGCAATCGTACTCACAGGCACGGATGGCGCGGCGATTCCCGCGCCGGCGATTGCGAACATCACGCAATCTGCGGATGTCGTCGCCAAGGCTTCTTACAACTACACAGCCACCGTAATCAGCAACAGCACCGCCGCGGCAAACGGTGTGTATATGGGATACGGGCTTTCGGCAGTGGAGGTTCTTGCGGGTAAAACGCTGGCGCTGGACGGCAGCAGCGCGACAGACAAAACGCTCTCCGCCAATGTCACTGGCACCGGCGGCGTAAGCATCACCGGCACTGTTACCCTGGCTGCGGCCAATACCTACACAGGCACGACGACCGTTGCCGCCGGCAGCACGCTCAAAGGCGGCGTGGCCAATGCGTTCGCGCAAAGCTCCGCAATCAATGTGGGCGCAGGCGCGACCCTTGATCTGGGCGGCTTTGCGCAGACCGCGCAAAACATGACAGGCACGGGGATTGTCAGCTTGGGCACCGTTGCGCTTACATTACAAAATACCGCCGACAGTGCTTTTGCGGGCAATATATCAGGCGCGGGAAAAATAATCAAAACCGGCACGGGCAAGCTCAGCCTCACCGGCTCCAATGCGATGGGCGGTGTTGATATTGCCGCCGGCGTGCTCGGTATCGGAAATGCATCCGCGCTCGGCAGCGGCGCAATCACCGTCACCGGCACCGCGGCCAGGCTGGTTGCCGACATAAACAACCTGACGATTGTCAACGCCATTAACCTTGGAACGAACGGGCTCACAGTGGATACAGCCGCAAATAACACGACCCTTGATGGCACGATTGGCGGCGCGGGCATTTTGACATTGCAAGGCTCCGGCACGATGACGCTTGCCGGTGCGAATACATTCAGCGGCGGACTCAAGGCCGATGCAGTCCGGGTCGTAGCCACCCGCGTGAATGCCATCGGTTCCGGTATTGTTTCGCTTAGCTCAACTTCAACGTTGGAATTCCGCAATATCGCATCCGGCACCGTGAGCAATGCGCTTACTGGCGGCGCTGTGGAGCTTAATAACAGCACGCTCAATTTCAAAGGAACGAATGCCCTGACGAAACTTGCCGTGGGTGGCGGCAGCCGCCTGACCGCGGCAAGCAGCGGCGCATTGGGCGGCGGCAACTCCGTGGTCACTGTCTCAAACAATGCCGAAATCATTTTTGAGATGCCCAATACTATTGCAAAAAATGTGATCGTTGAAACGGGCGGCAAGCTTACGTTTACCAATACCGGAACGGCTCCGATGTTGTATCTTTCCGGAACGGTTGCGTTTGCCAGCAGTTCCACGATCGCGCTTGGAAATTTGGTGTCCGGAAACACGCTCCTGATCCGCGCCAGCAGCGGTGTTGTAAACAATGGCGTGATACTTGATCCCGGCGCCAACACCGAGTTGCTGGATTGGACGATTGATCCCGGCGGGGACGTTTCCGTTGCCGTGATCCAGCGCGCAGCCAATCCCGGCAAGGAGATTGCGGCCACCTATGATGCGATGAGCGCGGCAACCGGGGCCGTCTATAATCGCCTTGCTGAAAGTTTCCTCATGTCGCTCGTCGGAGGGCAGGCTGGAGGTCCGCGGGAGAGCGCCTGGATAAAAGGTGTTGGCACGTTTGGTGATTATGACGGATATAAAACAGGTGTCGGTTACAAGAGCGACGCGTATGGCGTGATTGCCGGCTATGACCGGAAATTCTCCGATAAACTTTTCCTTGGCGGCTACATTGGTTACCTGAGCACTTCGCTGCGCACCGATCTCACCGATACCGATGGCACGTTCCCTTACGCCGGTGTTTATGGCGCAGTGCGCCAAGGCAGCGCCTATTTATCCGCTGACTTTATGTATGGCGTGGTCGATGCCGACTTATCCAGATTTGAATATACCGGATATGCCCAGGGGAGTTACAAGGGCACTGCATTAGCCGGCAGCATCGAGCTTGGCACCGTGCTTGTCGTATGGGATCGGGGCGCGATAAAGCCTTCCGTTTCGATGCATTACATGGATTTTGCATATCATGATCACAAGGAAAGCGGCACCGGTTCGGTTGTTATAGACGATCTGAATGACAGCCGCCTTGAAAGCCTCGTTGCCTTGCAGATCACACAGGGCTTCGACATGCCGTGGAACCTGCCTGCCATGTTTGACATGCGCCTGGGATGGCGCGCCGCGCTGAAGGATGCGCCGCTTGACGTTTCCGGCAGGTTTACGGCGAACGACGAGCGTTTCGTCATTCAAGGAGACAAATACAACCGCAACGGACTCACGCTCGGCCTGGGCCTGCGCTTTGGCCTAACGGAAAAAGCAAGCATCTCGTTGAGTTACGACTACGAAATGGGTCTCGAATTCGAGCGTCATATCGCCAATGCCACGCTGCGTTTCTCGTGGTGATGGATGCGCATGGCGCAAAAGCATCGGCAATTTAATACAAATCAATTATTAATAAATATGAAAAAACATGACATTCTTGTGCATCGGGGCCTGCTGTCCGCGTTGAAGGCGTCGGTGATTGCGCTATTTGCCGGCATGATGATGGTGGGAGGCATTGTCCGCGCTGAGGTAATCACGTCGAGCACGACAGTGACCGTTGTTGGAAACACGGCGCAGCCGGTTCAGATTGCCTCCGGCACGACACGGTATGATATTGCAGATGAAGCGGTGCTCACATTCACGCGCACAGGCACGTATGTGGGGCAATCTGGCGGCGTGATATCCATCGGGGCGGCCGCCACATTGATCTTTGCGCCCACGGATTCGACGGGGCAGGTGGTCTTTGAGAACAGTGAGGTCACAGTGCACGGCGGAGCCATCAACATGGCCGGCATTAACTCGGTGCTGGATGTTACAAACGGCATATTTCGCAATAATCGCAATGGCGCGCTTGCCAATTCAGGTGTGTCCGGGGCGATACATAATACGCAGGCAACAACATTGATCAAATTGACCAACGTTGTTTTCGACAGCAATGGGAGTCGCGGAAACACAGGCGCAATGCGTGTCACGGGCACGCTGCTCATGACAGGCGGCGGTTTTTATAGTAATTGGGCGATGGGGGATCATACGGGCGCATTGCACATGAACGGCACTCCATATATATCCCTCACAGACGTTACCTTCGATAGTAATCGCGCGAGAACGTCGGCGGGCGCCATGACCGTTGGCAATGGCGCCGCTCTTTTGAATAATGTCATATTTAAAAATAATTGGGCCGGTTCGGTAGGCGGGGCGATTCGTTCCGGGCATGGCGCAAGCGGCACATTCGTGCTGACCATGACTGCGTCTGGCACTACAAATGACTATCTCTACTCGGGCAATTTTGCCAGCGGCGTGCTGGATACCATTCTTTCCTCGACCACCCCAAATCCCCAGATATCTGAAAATGCCCCTGAATTCACCTCTTTGGCCAAGGGAGGCGGCTTTTATTATGCATCCGGTGTCGGGGTTGCCGAATTTAACATAGCCAATGATGTTACATTGCGGATTGGCGTTGTTTCGGCGACGAATCGAAACTACGACACCATCGCAAGCGCCACGAGCAATGCCAACATAAGAAAGACCGGCGGTGGCGATCTCATACTGAATGCGGACAATAGATATTTTTCAGGAACTACAATTGTTCAGGCTGGCCGTCTTCTGCTCGGAAATGATGAGGCAAAGTATGGCGGACGGATTATCGTTTCATCAGGTGCGTCGTTCGGTGGTTCCGGCACCGTCGCGACTTTGAATGCTGATGACACTGCCGCCACCACCAATGTAATGGTCGGGCCGGGGGCGATTTTGCAAGTCGGCACCACCGAGCAGGCGTCTGCGCGGCTGAGTATTGCCGGAGCACTCACCCTGGATAATGCCACGGTTTCATTTGTGGCGTATGGCGGCACACAGGCGGCAAAGCTTGAATTGCTCTCAATTCCCACGGTTATTGGAACGACCGTGCTCAACATGCAGTCATTCAAGTCGGGCACCTATTCGTTTGGCGCGGCGGCGGCGGATCTTTACTATGTCCATTCAGCCTTGCTCTCGGTTAACGGTTCCGTGGTCGCCGCTGGAGGGCGGCATTCAGCCCAAGTGGTTGGAACCGCCGCCGATCTTCAACTGGCTTTGACCGTGGACAAGGCGAGAGCAATGAAATGGACAGGCAGCAGCGGGTCCCAATGGAATGTTTCGGATGACAATTGGGAATCGGTATTGAATGCATCCATCAAGAAATTTGCGGCTGGCGATAGCGTTGAATTCGATACTGCGCTTTCCGGCAATGCTGCGATCACGATCAATGCAACAACACCGATCACCGATATTGCTGTATCCGGTCCCAATACCATAATTTTCAATGGAGACGGCGGAATCCGCGCTGTTCCCTACCAGGTAGGAGACGATGCGGAAGCTTCTGTCATGGCAGGTGTCGGAAAACTCACCAAGCGGGGAACGGGCACCATCGTATTTAACAACGGAGAAAATGAATTCAAGGGCGGGATAGACATAGTGGACGGCGGAGCCATCGTGTTCAATCGTGGAGAACAATTGCGCACAGGCGGTTCTGCCATCACCTTTTTCCAGTCGGCGACGCTGCAAGCGCTTGGAAACGCACAAATGACAAACAATATAGTCGTCAGTGCATCAAAAACTGCCGAGCTAAACATTGATTTTGATACCACTACACGATTGAGCGGCATTGTTTCCGGTGGCGATCTATCAAAGACAGGTGCGGGGCTTCTGATACTGGCAGGCGAGAATACCCATGCTGCCACAAATCTTCACTCAGGCACACTTCGGCTCGAGCGCGGAAATGCGCTTGGCAATGGTCCGTTGGCCATTGTTGGCAACAATACCGCACTGGAGGTCGCTGGCGGTCTCACTGTGCCCAACGCCATTAGCATGGGGGCCAATTCGCTCACGTTAAGGCATGTGGGAGCCAGCCTGACGACCCTCTCTGGAAATATAACGGGAACCGGCATATTAACGGTGGGCGGTCATGCTCCCTTGATGTTTTCAGGAAGTAACAATCTGGCAGGATTTGTCGCCACTGGTTCGGTTTCGATAATTCCAGCCAGCCTGGGCGCCCTTGGCGGCGCGCAGTCAGTGGTTTCCATACAGGCTCCGGCAACAATAAATCTTGGTTATGCTCAAGTTCAGGCAAAGAGTTTGGAAGTCGATGGCGGCACACTGACCATTGACAGTTTTGCCTTGGGCGTGCCACTTTTGAAGCTCAGTGATTCCCTCGTCCTGAAAAACAATGCGCTCGTAAAAGTGGGCGCAACAATACCATCGGGCGGCTACGTGCTTGCCAACGCGGCGTCATTTAACGGCGTTCAGGATGTGGACTACATCCTGGATGTGGGAACCAACACAAAATACACGTATAAGCTGGGATTCAACAATGGCGCCGTGAATATTTTGGTGATCAAGCCGGATGTGAATCCCAGCAAAGACATTGTTGCCGCTTTTGAGAGCATGAGCGCCAGCATGTCGGCAGTGTATTCCCGGGTCAGTGAAAGCTTTCTCTCTTCCATGGAGGAGCGCCAAAAAAATGACCTGGGTCGTGATTTTTGGATAAAAGGAATGGGAACATTTGCCGAGCACAAAAAGGCCGCTGACAAAATAGGATTCAAAACTGATGCCTTGGGCATATTGATGGGATACGACCGTCCGCTGGCCAGGTGGCTGCTGGCAGGCGCCTATGCGGGTTATTCAAACACGGGCATCCGGACGAACAGTCAGTCGCACACTGATGCGGATACGTTTAACATTGGCGGGTATCTTGCAGCTGTCTTTGGCCGCTTTAACGCCACGATCGATGCTTCGATAGGCTCGCTCGCTGCCGACACAAATCGCATGGAAGGTATTGGAACGGCCGAGGGCGCGTACCGGGCCACAGTGCTTGGGGCATCCGCAGAGCTCGGTTATGCTTTGCTTGACATGAACAACATTCGAATAAGGCCCGCGGTGAGTGTCCATTTCATGGACTATCGTTTTAGGGAACATTCGGAAGCGGGGGCTGGAGCCATGTATTTGGACGACTTTAAAACCAGTCTATTACAAGGGATGGCCAGCATCCAGACGACATATGGATTTGTCACCGCCTGGAAGAAACCGGGCGTGCTCAGCCTTCTCATGGGGTTCCGCAGCGATGTGAACGCCAACTCGCCTTCGCTTAGCGGGGCCTTTGCGACAGACCTGACCAACAAGTTCCATATACAACCCGATAGTTACATGGGCAAGGCCGCTGTGATCGGATTGGGGTTGAATTTTGCAATTTTGAAGAAGGGCAATCTCGGCCTGAACTATGACTATGAGGTGTCAAAAACATACACCCGAAACACGGTAACCATCAACCTGTTTTGGTCGTGGTGACAGGCTTCCTGACAATTCAATAGCATTAACATTAATCAAACACACTATCTCCCATGACCAACGAAATTTCATTCAATAAGCCGAGCATGGTATTCGCGCTGGTGACCCTATTTACTTTCGCCCTCGCACCATTGACCAAAGCGCAAACAAACGAGCCGTTGGGAACCGGTTTCATAGAAGGTCGCGTGTTTAACGCCGCCACTGGATCCGCGCTTGAATCCGCAAGGGTCACAGTTGAAGGAAGCACCTTTTTTGCCGTAACCGATGGAATAGGTTTCTTTCGCATTGGCCCCATCCCGGCAGGCGAGAAGAAGCTGGTTGTGTCCTACACAGGCTTCCTTGAAAGCTCCGCCACCGTGGTCGTCACAAAAGACCAGACAGTACAGAAGGAATTTGACTTGACCGTGCGGCGCGAAATGCCCCGTCCGGGGCATGATGAGGATGTTGTCATGCTGGAAAAATATTCAGTTGTCGCTGATCGCGAAATTAGCGCCCAGGCCATAGCCCTCAATGAGCGCCGTGAAGCGAGCAATATCAAAAACGTAGTGGCCATAGACGAGTATGGTTATTTGGGGGATGAAAATGTCGGCGAGTTCATGCGTTATCTGCCCGGCGTTGCCATTGCAGAGAGCGGGGACACTCCGGATGGTGTCATGCTGCGCGGGCTTCCTTCTGCCAGTACAAATATTCAATTGGACGGATTTGACATCGCTTCGGCAAATGGCAGCCGCTCGCAATCGCTGTTGAGCATCCCGATGGGTAATGTCAGTCGCATAGAAGTGACCAAGGTGCCGACTCCGGATATGCCGGCAAGTGGTCTCGGCGGATCTGTTAATCTGATTTCTTCAAGCGGATTCATAAGGAGAACCCCGAAATTTGACTACAGTGTGTACATTACCATGCTCAGCAGCAACATAGGCATCGAAGGCGGAAATGAAGGACCTGTTCCAAGCTTGAGCCCCAAATTCCAGCAACCGTCGGTTTCATTGTCTTACATTTTGCCAATCAGCAGGAAATTCGCGCTCACGGCAAGTGTTACGCGCACATGGAGAAACCAACCCATGGACGAAGCGCGAATCGATACGCAGGCCGACTGGAATTTTGTGACGAATTTTCAAAGGCAGAGCAAATGGATGGCGCTTGCCCACCTGTATGAGACATGGACTGCGCAGATAGGCGCTACATGGCGTGTATCGCGCAGCGGGATGCTGACTGCCAATATTCAACGGCGCCACTACGAACACGAATTGCTGCGTTTGGATATCAGCCTGGGATATGGCTCAGGGGCCACAGGCGATGCTCATTATTCTTTGGGCTCCACGTCAGCCAATGGAACGATCCTCCAGAGCGGCGGCCCCAACAGAAAAGGTGAAAATAACACCACGCACTCAACGCTCAAGTATACGCACTCATGGACGAGATGGAAAATGGATATAGCGGGTTCATGGTCGTATAACGACAGTTCCAACACGGACATTAGCAACGGCTATTTTTCGACAGCCCCAACGCGCATCCAAAATGTTCAAATACGGGGGGACGGAATAGGGGAAAACAAAGGCAGTCTCATCCCGGCGCGTTATAGCGCAAAAAAAGGCGGGGTTCCAATCGATATATATAGCGGTGAGAATTATGTCATTGGCCAGCCAACCTCGGATGAGAGCAAGGGGACGAATAACAAATACGTGGCTCGTTTCGATCTTTCCAGGGATCTGGCATGGGATAATGCGAGCGGAGCGATAAAAATCGGCGCACTTTATGACTTTCAAGATTATGAAACTGATCCGGCATCCAATGTCTGGACATTCACCCCCATAGGAGTCGCCAATATAGCTTCGAATTTTGATGTGTTTAATCAAAGTTTTAACATGAGCGCGCCACGTTTTGGTGAAAAACAGATGGATTGGATAAATGTCAGGAAATTGTATCAACTTTATCTGCAAAAACCCGAGTGGTTTGTTTTGGATGAGGCAAAAACACATCAAAATAATGCCGGTTTCAGCAAAAAGTTTCAGGAGGGAATCATGGCGGGGTACATACGAGCGGACCTGCGCCTGCTCTCCAACAAACTCTGGATTGTCACCGGCGCCCGCTATGAGCGCACCGAGGACAAGACGGAAGGCATGCTTTATAATCCCAACGCTCCCTACGTCAGAAATCCCGATGGCACGCCCGTAAGAAACCCCGATGGCTCCAGAATTTTTCTTCCCGAAGCCAATACGGCGCTGGCGCGTACAAAAATGATATATGGAATTCGCGGCGCGCATGTCGAAAGATCCTATGAAGGATTTTATCCAAGTATCAACATATCCTATACCCTGACGCCAAATATAATTGTTCGCACGGCTTATGCCCGGACCATTGGACGCCCTGACCTGAAGCATATTGTCCCGGGCACAACAACCAGCACAGTCGCCGATACGGAATCGATATTGGTCCTTAACAATCCAAATCTCAGGCCATGGACCGGAAATGGATATGACTTGACCGTGGAATTTTACGGCGTCAAGGACGGTCATGGCTCAATTGGCATATTTCAAAAGAACCTGAGCAACTTTTTCGAAGTATTCGACGAACCTTATACGCTGGAGATAGCAGAAAAATATGGAATTCCTTATAATTCGGAATACGAAGAGCAGAATTGGAGTGTGCGAAGCAGGCGCAATGGCACAAATGCCAAAATTTTGGGTTATGAATTTAGCTGGACGCAAAAGTTGACCTTTCTTCCCTATTGGGCGAGGGGCATAAGGGTGTTTTTTAACGCGACAAAACTGGACCTTAACGGTTCTGCGACTGCGGATTTTGCCGGTTATGCGCCTGAGAATTTTTCTGCCGGCATAGACCTGGTTCGTTCCCGTTATTCCGTGAAAGTGGGCGTCACATACCAGGCGGAGACGCGGGGGTCCCAATTGGCCGAAAGCGCGGCGAATGGAGTGCCCAAGGATGTCACATACAATTATAGGGGCGAAGCGTTGAAAATCCGTTTGAACGCGGAGTATAGCATATCAAAGCGCCTCGCATTCTACCTGTCCATTGCGGATCTCCAACCGGACGGCAATATTGCGTTGAGCCGGCGCTATACCCCGGATTCGCCGGAATATGTCAAGGACTACCGGCGACAGGACCTTGGCAGGTCAATCACAATCGGCGTCCGGGGATCATTTTAATGATCATAAAATAGAAAAAAATTCCCATCTGATATTATGAAATTCCATAAGGTTGCGTTATTGTTTATATTTTCCGCCATAAATATTATCGGTGTTTTGTCATCGGCGCCCGATCCGAATGATGCATTTTTCGAAAAAGAAAACCTCTTTGAGGTGAACGATGCCTACAAATCGATACGAATTCCTTGCATACTGGCGCTGCCGGATGATACGGTTCTGGCCATCACGTCAGCGCGCAGTGTCCCTTCGGACTGGGCTGTCATACGGTTGCTGATGCGTCGCAGTCCGGATGGCGGGAAAACATGGGAGCCGCCTGTGGTGCTCGCCGAGGATGGCAAAAATGTGGTCGATAATCCTGTGGCGATTTGGGATGCGCAAAAGAAAGTTGTCCATTTTTTGTATCAGACCAATTACGAACGTGTATGGCACATGCAAAGTTCGGACGGGGGAAAGACCTTTGGCAGGCCGGTGGAGATCACCCGCCAGCTAACTGGATTCCATAAATATTATAAGTGGAATGTGATCGCCCCGGGGCCGGGGCATGGCATCCAGATGAAAAACGGCCGGATTGTGGTACCGGTATGGTTGTGCATCGGCACGCTGAACAAATCGGGGCATGGCCGTTCTCACCGCCCTTCTGTGACCTCTGTCATTTACAGCGACGACAATGGAAAAACGTGGCAATGTGGCGATATCGTGCCCGACACGCTCAAAAACATGAATGAGACCGTTGCCGTTGAAGCCGATGACGGCGGTGTCTGGCTGTATATACGCAACGAGGATCCCGCCTACAGAAAGGCCATTGCATACAGCAAGGACGGCGCGACAAACTGGACGAAGGCCGAACTGAACGATGCACTTTATACGCCGATCTGTTTTGCAAGCGTGCTTCGCGTATCGGGAGCGCCGGACAGAAGCCGCATCCTGTTTTGCAACCCCAACAGTCCCACCAAAACGAAGCAGCGCGTCAAATGGGGCGGCCGTACCCGTGAAAACCTGACTGTGAGATTGACTTACGATGAGGGCAAGACATGGCCTGTGTCAAAAGTGATAGAACCGGGGCGGAGCGCGTATTCTGACATGACCGTGCTTTCAGATGGCACGATCCTGTGCATGTATGAGCATGGCTACAATCCGGATAACGTTTATAATACGCGATACATGACCGTCGCCCGCTTCAATTTGGAGTGGCTGACGGATGCCAAGGATTCACTAAAATGAAAAATGGGCCCTGCCCTTTGGGGATGGGCGCAAGCAGATAGTCTATTTTATAAAATGAAACATATAATTAAAATCATAATTGCCCTGTGCGTTTCGACCTCGTTTTTGAACGCTTCGGAGCCCGGCTGGTCGTTCATGGAGAAGATTCCGCTGTTTGAGGCGGTCAAGGGAGGCAAATACCAGTCGATCCGCATCCCGTGCATCCTTGCATTGCCCGATAACACGGTGCTCGCGGTCGTTGCGGGGCGCAGCCGGGTGTCGGATTGGGCGGATATCGACATGATCATGCGGCGGAGCACGGACGGCGGAAAAACATGGGAGCCGACGAAGGTGCTTGTCGATGCGGGAACCGATGTTGCCGACAATCCCGTCCTGATATGGGATCGCGATGCGAAAGTGGTGCACTTCCTTCATCAGGTGGATTATGCGCGCATTTATCATATGCAGAGCACCGATGGCGGGAAGACGTTCAGCAAGGGTGTCGATATTACGCCGCAGCTGGGCGCGTTCATGGAAAAATTCAAATGGGGCGTGATTGCTCCCGGACCGGGGCATGGCATTCAATTAAAAAATGGACGCTTGATCGTGCCTGTGTGGCTTGCCGGAGGAAAGCCGATCACGACGGGCCGCGAAGCCGGGCGCGCAAGGTCGCACGGACCATCCGTGGCGACGGTCATCTACAGCGACGACCACGGCAAAACATGGCACTGCGGGGACATATTGCCCAAAACATTGCAAAACATGAATGAGACCGTGGCCGTTGAGGCGGACGACGGGGGCGTGATGTTCATAATACGCAATGGCGAGCCCGGAGCCTACGCCAAGGCGATCGCGCGCAGCCCGAATGGCGCGACGGACTGGACGAAGGCTGAATTGAACAAGGATCTTTATTCGCCGATCTGTTTCGGCAGCGCATTGCGCATTTCGGGCGCGCCGGGGAAGAGCCGCATTCTGTTTTGCAATCCCGACAGCCGCCTGAATCCGAAGCCGAACAGGGCGGGGCAGGGTCGCGCCCGCGAAAACCTGAGCGTCAGGCTCAGCTATGACGATGGGCGCACGTGGCCTGTTTCGAGGGTGATTGAGCCCGGATACAGCTCCTATTCCGATCTGGCCATGCTGCCTGATGGCACGATTTTATGCCTCTATGAGCATGGCAACAAATACGTTTCCGTCGCCCGTTTCAATTTGGAGTGGGTCAGCTCCCGGCAGGACACCTTGTCCAGATAAGTGGACGAAGCATGGCCCGCGGACGGAAGTGGTTCATCTTTTAGACCATGCCGTTGCTGTTGAGGCAAAACGTCATTTGCGACTTTCTGTCAGCCGGCAGTTTTTTCCGTTTTTTTTTGAAACATGACATCCCCTGATATTTTGATCTTCACCGCTTGCGGTCTTCTGTGCGCGGTTGTGGTGGGCGGCTCTTCCTGGGCGGCCTCGGCTTCCGAGCGCGAAGACCCGGTTTTGAGTTGGACGCAGATCTCGTCGATTCCCGACAAGGAGGGATTCGCGGGCAGCTATGGCGGCGTTGCCGGCGGCGCGCTGGTTGTTGCCGGCGGGGCAAATTTTCCGGATGCCCGTCCGTGGGAAGGAGGCACGAAGACGTGGTATGACAAGGTGTTCGTGCTTGAGCCCGGCGCGAAGCAATGGCGGCAGGAGGGGCGTTTGCCGAAGGCGTCGGGCTACGGCCTGTCGCTGCCGTGGAAGGATGGTTTTCTCATCATCGGCGGCGGCGATGCCAGGGAAAATTTCAAGGCCGTTTGGCATGTGACGCGGGCGGGCGGAACAGGCGTCAGGTTTTCCGCGCTTCCGGATTTGCCGCGTCCGCTGGCGATGCAGGCGGGCGCTGTCGTGAAGCATTACGTGTATGTGGCGGGCGGACTGGAAACGCCGGCGAGCAACGAGGCGGCGAATGTCCTGTATCGGCTTAACTTGGAAAACATGGCGTCAGGATGGGAAACGCTGGAGCCGTGTCCGGGCGGCGGGCGTTTTCTTGCGACTGCGGGAGCTGTCGGCGATACGCTTTATATATTTGGCGGGGCGCGTCCCGATGGTTCTCAGGCGAAGCGCGTGTGGCTGACGGATGCGTGGTCGTATCATCCCGGGTCTGGCTGGAAACAACTCGCCTCGCTGCCGCATCCCGTCGTGGCTCCGCCTTCGCCGGCGATGCCGGCGGGGCAGGCGCATTTGCTCCTCGTGGGCGGCGACGATGGCGCGCAGGTCGGGCTTTCCGATCCGACGAAGCACAAGGGTTTCCCGCGCGGTGTGCTCGCTTATCACGCCACGAAAAACACATGGTCAAACGCGGGCGAGGCGCCGTTTTCGCTTGTGACGACGACGCTGGTTCCGTGGGACGGCGGTTTTGTCGTGACAGGCGGCGAACGTATGCCGGGTGTGCGCTCCACGGAGGTGTGGAAGGCGTCCTGTTCCGTGCGTTGCAAAAAGAGCAATTCCAAAGATTAAACAATATCATGAGAATTTTCTTCGCGGCATTGTTCACCTTTGCATTCGGCTTCGTGCAAACCGACGCGTTTGCGCTGAAAACAAACGTTTTTGTGAGCGGCAGGGACGGCTATGCCTACTACCGAATACCCGCCATAATAAAATCCGCGGATGGCACCTTGCTCGCTTTTTGCGAAGGGCGGAAAAACAGCAGGTCTGATCGCGGGGACATTGATTTGCTCGTAAAGCGTTCCAGTGATGGCGGCAAAACGTGGGGCAAATCAATCGTGGTCTGGGACGACCGTGACAACACCTGCGGGAACCCCTGTCCGGTGCTCGATGAAACCACGGGAATCGTCTGGTTGTTGGCTTCGCATAATATCGGGACCGACACGCAGCAGGCCATATCGGAAGGGCGGGGGATTGGCACGCGCACAGTGTGGGCGACTTTTTCGAGAGACAACGGGGCCACGTGGGCGCCCATGCGGCAGATTACCGCGAGCGTGAAGAAGCCCGAATGGCGCTGGTATGCGACCGGCCCCGGCATTGCCATCCAGATCAAGCACGGCCCTCATGCGGGCCGGCTGGCGGTGCCGATCTGCCACGGCAACCCGCGCGCGGCGGGCATCTTTTATTCCGACGATCACGGGCGCACATGGGCGGCGGGGGAGGATTTGCGCGGGTTGGTCGGCGAGGCCCAGGTTGTGGAAGGCTTCGGCGCGCCCGGCGAATTGATATTAAACATGCGCAGCGCCTATAAACATGGCTGCCGGACGCAGGCGCGCAGCCGCGATGGCGGAATATCATGGAGCAAGCCGCCCCGGCAGGCGACGGAGCAAACCGATCCCCCGTGCCAGGGGAGCATATTGCGCTGGGAGGATGCCTCGATGCCCGGCGGCGGGCTTCTGCTCTTTTCGAACCCGGCTGGCGAAAAAAAGCGCGTCAAAATGACCGTTCGCGCAAGCGCAGACAACGGCGAGACATGGCCGCATGCGCTCGTGCTCCATGAAAATGCCTCCGCTTATTCCTGCCTTGTGCGCGTGGATGCAAACACGGCGGCATGCCTCTATGAAAACGGTCCCAAGGGCGAGCCGTATGCGCGAATCTCATTCGAGACTTTTTCGCCCGGCGATTTCTTGAAAAACAATAAAAAACCAGCCGGGCAGCCGGCTCCTTGAATATTATGAAAATCACCGCAGTAAAATGCCTGCTTCTCTCGGCCCCGTACGCGGCGCCGGGCGACCTCGAGCGCGAATTTTGCTTTGCCGACGGATACCGCACGATTTCCGTAATAAAAATCGAAACGGACGAAGGGATCCACGGCCTGGGCGAAACGTATATTGGCGTTTTTGCGCCCGAGGCCACGCAGGCCCTCGTCCGGCAGCTTGAGGCCGATCTGCTCGGGCGCGACCCGATGGATACGGCTGGCATCGCGAATATATTAAAACTGGCGATTTATTATTGGGGGCGCTTCGGCATGTCGGCCAGCATTGCAGGCGGCATCGAAATGGCCCTGTGGGACATCAAGGGGAAGGCGCTCGGCGTTCCAGTATACCAATTGCTCGGCGGCAAGGCGCGCGACCACATCCCCGCCTATGCGAGCGGCGGCAACAACAAGCCGTTCCCGGAGTTGAAAGCCGAGATGCAGGAATATCAACGGCTCGGTTTCGGAGCGGTGAAGATTCGCATCAATTATCTGGAGCCGCACGAGATCGTCGAGAAAGTCGCATTCTGCCGCGACGTGCTCGGCCGCGAAACCGGCCTTGGCGTCGATGCCTGTCAGGGCGTGAATCCACGCGCGTGGAATCACAAGGAGGCCGTCCGCATCGTTCGCTCGCTCGAACCGTATGATCTTCTTTTCGTCGAGGAGCCGTGCGAGGTGACCGACTACAAGGGCTTCGCAAAAATCCGCGCCGAGACCGGCTGCGTGATCGCGGGAGGCGAAACGGTTTCGAGTCTGGTCGAGGCGGAGAATTATCTCGAAGCCGGCGCGCTCGATCTGTTCCAGCCGGATGCGGCGCTGATTGGCGGCATAGGCGCCTTCCGCCGCGTCGCTCAAATGTGCGAGCGCAAGTTTGTCAAAATCGCCGTGCACACGTGGGCGGGCGGCGTCGGGATCATGGGCAATTATCATGCGGCCTTTGCCTCGCCCAACTGCACGATTCTCGAACTGCCCAACAATCCGTATCCGCTTCGCGAGGAGTTTCTCGTCAAACCGCTCAGGCTCGTCAACGGCGGCATCGACGCGCCCACGGAACCGGGCCTCGGCGTGAAATTGCCGGAGGATGTCGAGAAGCGCTATCCCTACCGTCCGGGATCATTCTACAGCACGGTCGGTTATCCAAAGAAAAATCTTGCGTCGTTGAAAAAATAACATGTCCGCAAAACTCACATTTTATTGCAGCCACGATGCTTTTTTTGACGATGCCGTTCCGCGCGCCCGTTTTGAGAAGGCCTGCGCCGGCCTTGATGTCGATTTGAGGTGGCTTCCGCAAAACACGCCGGAGCCCGAGGCGCGCGCCGCTCTCAACCGGAGCGATATCGCCCTTGGCTGGCCGGAGCCAAAGTGGGTGCTGGAAAGCAACCTCGCTTATTTTCAATGCGGCAGCACCGGCTATGAGAAATACGCGGGCAAGGGGCTCGAAACCAAGCCGCGTTTCGTGATGTGCAATGCCGCCGGCACGATGTCGATTCCCGTCGCCGAGCACGGCATCGCCATGATGCTCGCCGGCACACGCAACCTGCACCTGCACGCCGTCGATGCCGCCGGCAGACGTTTCGTGCGTCGGCCGCCTTATCGCGAAGTGTTTGGCGCGACGGCGTGTGTTTGCGGCCTCGGGCACATCGGCACCGAAATTGCGCGCATGTGCAAGGGCCTCGGCATGGAAGTCATCGGTGTCGCGAGATCGAAGACGCATACAATCGCCAGCGAGGTTTATCCGCTGGATCGGATCAGGGAGGCCGTCACCAGGGCCGATCACGTTTTTATAGTGCTACCGCTTAACGCGCAAACGGCCGGGATCTTTGATAAAACACTGTTCGACGCCATGCGTCCCGGAACCTGCCTTTACGCGCTTGCGAGGGGCGCGCATTATGTGGCCGGTGATCTTGTCGACGCACTCAAAAACGGGCGGCTCGGCTTTGCCGGGATCGACGTTTTCACCGAGGAGCCGCTCAATCCCGGCAGTCCGCTCTGGACGGCGCCGAATTGCCTCATCACGCCGCATTGCAGCGGACGCTCGGTGCGCGAACACGAACGCCTTGCAGACCTCGTCATTGAAAATATAAAACGCTTCAAGGCCGGCGAACCGCTCCTCAACACAGTGATGAAAACCGACTGAAAACCATACTACGATGAAACCGCTTTCTCCACAGGAAATCCGGGGCAACTGGGCGACGCTGCTGCTCCCGATTCTGCCCGATGACTCGATTGATTACAATCTGCTCGGCGCGGAGCTCGACCATTTTATAAAAGTCCGCGTCAACGGCGTGTATTCCAACGGCAGCGCGGGCGAATTTTATACGCAAACCGAGGCTGAATTCGACCGCATCAACACCCTGCTTGCCGAAAAATGCAACGCAGCCGGAATGCCGTTCCAGATAGGGGCTTCGCATCCGTGCGCGCAAATTGCGCGGGAACGAATCCGCCGCGCAAAGGCGCTCGCGCCCTCCGCTTTTCAGGTGACGCTTCCGGACTGGTTTCCGCCGGCGCTTCCCGAGATTATCGACTTCCTGCAAGTCATCTCGGCGGAGGCCGCGCCGATTCCGCTGATTGTATATAATCCGCCGCACGCGAAGCGCAAACTCACGCCGGTGGAGTGGGCCGTCATCGCGGAGCGAGTTCCCGGGGTCGCCGGGATGAAAGTGCCCGGCGGCGATGATGCCTGGTATGAGGCGATGCGCCCGCTCATGAAACGCTTTTCCATATTCATTCCGGGGCATCATTTGCACAAGGGGCTCGCGCGCGGGGCGCATGGCGCCTACTCGAATGTCGCCTGCCTCAGCCCGCGATTTGCGCAAAATTGGTATGAGCTGTGCTTTCGCGATCCCGCCGCGGGCGGCGCGATCGGCGAACGCGTGATCGCGTTTTGGGAAAGCAACATCGCGCCCGTCATCACGAAGCACGGGCACAGCAACATGGCAGCGGACAAGACGGCTGCGGTTGCCGGCAACTGGCTCCCTGCGATGACCACCCGTTTGCGCTGGCCTTATGCGAGCGTATCCAATGCAACGGCCAGGCAGATCGGCGAGGCAGCCCGCGCCGCCCTCCCCGAGGCTTTCGCGTAAAGATACAAAATGTAATTCTTCCGATTCAAAAATCAAAATCTACCATGAGTAATAATAATCCATCGTTTCATTTAACAGGCCTGATCGCCGCGCCCTTCACGCCTTTCGACGCCAAGGGGAGGCTCAAGCTCGGCGTGATTCCGAAAATCGTCAAATACTACAAGGCGACCGGCGTGAGCGGCGCGTTCATTTGCGGCACGACAGGCGAAGGCGCGTCCATGAGCAACGAGGAGCGCTGCATCGTTGCCGAGGCGTGGGCATCCGCGCTCAAGGGCACGGGCGTGAAGCTGATCGTGCATGTCGGGCACAACAGCCAGGCCGACGCCTGCTCGCTCGCCGCGCATGCCGAGAAAATCGGAGCCGACGCCATCGCCGCGATTGCGCCGTCGTTTTTCAAGCCGGAAGGCGTTGAGGGCATTGTGACGTGGTGCGTGCCGGTTGCCGCCGCCGCGCCGAAAACGCCTTTCTACTATTACCACATGCCGGCCATGACTGGCGTGAACGTGCCCATGGCCGACTTTCTGCCTGCCGCCGCGAAACGTATTCCCAGCTTTGGCGGCATCAAGTTCACCCACGAAAACATCATGGACTACGCGCTCGCGCTCAAGGCGGCGGGCGACAAATACGACGTGCTGTTCGGCCGCGACGAGATTCTCCTTTCCGCCCTGGCGCTCGGCGCGAAAGGCGCCGTGGGCAGCACTTACAACTACGCTTCGGCGCTCTATAATCGTATCATCGCAGCCTTCAGCGCGGGCGACATGGAGACGGCTGCCGCCCTGCAACTTGATTCCATGCAATTCATCGCCGCGTTCTGCAAATATGGCGGCATGAATGCGAACAAGGCCATCCCCGGCTTGCTCGGCATGGAGTTCGGCCCCGTGCGCCCGCCCATGACGCCTGTGAGCAAGGACAAGGTCGCGGCCATGAAGGCGGATTTGGAAAAACTCGGCTTCTTCAAATACGTGCGCCCATGATGCGTGGCGGATGCATCACGCTCGGAATTGCGGCCCTCGCGCTTTTTTGCGGAGCGGCGCGCGCGGCTCCTGTTTTTGAAACGCAGGAGCTGTTTCCGCCGGCCCCGGGCAACAAGCCGAACTACCGCATCCCCTCGATCACCTGCGCGCCGAACGGCGACATTCTCGCGATTGTCGAGAAACGCAACGACGGCATCGGCGATATCGGCAACACGGATATCGCCATGCGCGCCAGCACGGATTTTGGAAAAACATGGTCTGCGATTCGCACGCTGGTTGATGACGGCGAAAACACATGCTCCGACATCACGACATGCGTGGACGCAGAGACGAAGCGCGTTTTCGTCTTTTTCCTGCGCGACAAAAAACGCTTCTGCTACATCTACTCGGACGACTCGGGCAAGACGTGGTCGGACATCGTCGATATCCACGCCTCGGTGACAAAACCCGGGTGGGACACCGTGGGCCTTAAACCCGGCCAGACCGTCCGCTCGTCCACCGACCGTGAAACCGGCAAGACCGGCAAGGCCGCGCAATGGAAACACAACTGGGCGCAACGCTACGGCATCGGCCCGGGCAGCGGCGGCATCCAGTTAAAAACCGGCCCGCGCAAGGGAAGGCTGCTGATTCCCGCGCGGCACAGCGAGCAAACCGGCAAGTCGCTCACGAGTTTCACTCACGTTTTTTATTCCGACGATCACGGCAAGACATGGAGGCTGGGCCCGTCGCAAATCATAAAATACGGAAACGAAAACCAGCTCGTGCAACTCGCCAACGGCGACATCATGATGAATGCGCGCAGCGCGCACGCCGCGTCGGGGCCGGATAATTTCCGCCGCCTCGTCGCCGTGAGCCACGACGGCGGCGACACATGGCCCGACGTTTACAAGGACGAAGGGCTGGTCAGCCTGAGCTGCGAGGCTTCGATCGAAACCTACAACCACGGCGCTTCGCCGGAAAATGGCGTCTTGCTTTTTGCAAATCCCGCAAACGCGTTCCGTCAGGAAGCGCACCCTTATGGACGCTATAATGTCACTGTGCGCTGGAGCCGTGACAATGGCGCGACATGGTCCGCCGGACGTCCTGTTTACCCGCATCCCAGTTCCTACACGGACCTTGCCGTCCTCTCGGACGGAAGCATTGGCATGATTTATGAGCGCGGCGAAAAGGGCTCCGTCAAATACTGGGATTCGCTGCATTTCGTGCGCTTCAACCTCGAATGGCTTTTCGCTCCGCCGCACACGCCTTGGAAGCCTTGAGTCATCAATATCCATATCGTCACCCCATGAAAACGACATCCCGAAAACACATTCGTCTGCTCGGACTTTCCGCCATTGCCGCCGGCGCCGCCGCGCTGCCCGCAGCTACACCCGCGCCTCCGCCATCGCAGCCATCCCGGCCCAATATCGTTTTTATTCTCATTGATGATCTCGGCTGGGGCGACACGGGCCCATACGGGCAAAAGTTCATCGACACGCCGAACTTCGACCGCCTCGCCTCGCAATCGATGACATTTACAAACGCCTACGCGCCTTCGCCGATCTGCTCGGCATCGCGCGCGGCCAGCCTGACCGGGCGCTCGCCCGCGCGCCTGCATTTCGAGTTTGTGACCAAGCCCGGCCCCGGCAAACCCGCTCCCGGCCAGCTGCTCCGCCAGCCGGCTTACCCGCGCGATCTGCCCCTTTCCGAAATCTCGCTCGCCGAGGCAATCGCGCCCGCCGGTTACAAGACCGGCTATTTTGGCAAATGGCATCTCACGCAGGAAACCGGAGGCGTTTATCTCGGCCACGGCGACAAATTCGGCCCCGCGCAACAGGGCTTCGCCGAAACGAGCGAGGAGCGCGGCAGCCACCCGTACAAGTATCAAAAGGAGCTCAAGAAGGGCGGTCTGGAATACGGTCCGTATTCAAAGGGCGAATACGCGCCCGACCCGCTTTTTGACCAGGCGATTGATTTCCTGCGACGCAATAAAGACGGGCGCTTCTTCCTCTTTCTTTCGCACTACTACGTGCATTACCCGCTCGATACGCGCTGCAAATGGCTGGTGGACAAATATGAGGCGCGGGCAAAGGAGCGCGAGCTGAAGATGGACAAGGAGCGGATCACCTACGCCGCGTTTGTCGAGACGATGGACTATCTCGTGGGCCGCGCGCTCGATGCGATTGACGCGCTCGGCCTCGCCGACAACACGCTCCTGGTGCTCACGTCCGACAACGGCGGCGATCCGCGCGTCGCGTGGAACGGCTTGCGCGGCAGCAAGTGGACGCTTTACGAAGGCGGCGTGCGCGCGCCGTTTTTTGTCCGCTGGCCCGGCGTCGCCAAGGCGGGTTCGCGTTGCGATGTGCCGGTGACGGGCACGGATATTATGCCCACATTCTGCGAGGTCGCGGGAGTCGAACCTCCCGGAGTGCCGCTCGACGGCACAAGCCTCGTTCCGCTCGCGAGTGGAAAATCGCAAACGCTCGCCCGCGACACGCTCACCTGGCATTTCCCGTTTTATCACAAGGCGTTCGTCGATACGCGCCCGTGCTCGTCCATCCGCAAGGGCGACATGAAGCTGATCTATTTCTACGAGGACGAGCGCATGGAGCTGTATGACTTGGCAGCCGATGCGATGGAGAAAAACGATCTCTCAAAATCCAACCCAAAACTCGCGACCGCGCTGAAAGACGAGCTCCTGAAAACGCTCAAGGAGCAGGGCGCGAGATTCCCCCAAAAGAGGCCGCCCAAGATTTGATTGGGTGAACATCGCCCGGACGGGGCCTCTTGTATTTTATTTTTCCCCGACGATCTGGGAAAACGAGATCCTCGCCTCGCCGATCAGGCCTGACGGCAGCGGGCCGTATTTCCACGGAAAATAATCCGAGGGCTTGATGTTTTTCGGATCGGGATAATGCGTTTGCATCGAGTTTGCCCAGGTGAGCCGCTCCGATTCAGGCAGGGTGGCATCGTAAAGGCAGCGATTCACCCAGGTGTTTGCGACGGCGATGCGCAGCGTGTTTTTGCCGCCGCGGAGATGATCGGTGATGTCGATCCGATACGGCGGACGCCACAGGGCGCCGGCGCGCTTTCCGTTCACCGTGACCTCGGCGACTTCGCAAACCTGGGCGATTTCAAGATAAGCGCGTTGATTCGCCGCAAGCTCGCGACGGTCGAGCTCGACGTCTTTCGTGTAAACGGCAGCGCCCGAATAGTGTTTTATGCCGGGCGCGGATGACTCCGTCCACGAGACAAGGCTCTCGAAACGCTGCGGCCCGGCGGGCGCGCCCCATTTGGAGTCAAAGGTCACAGTCCACGGGCCTTCGAGTGTTTTTGGCGGGAGAATGGCTTTCGCTGAAAGCGTGATGACATGCCCGCCGGCTTTTTTGAGCGAGACGTTGCCTGCCGCGAAAAATTCGGCGCCGAGCCCGCCCGGCGTTGTTGCGAAAATGCGGGGCGCTTTTTGCGCCGGCCTGGCCTCGCCGACGTCCTTGTGCCTGGCGATCTCTTCCGCGCTGAGCGCGGTGGCGGCGACTTCGAAGCCGCGCGCGTCTCCCTTGAAACCCTTGCGCATGCCGGAGGGCGGATGCACGGTGCGGCCCGAGGCGGTTCCGGCGGCGATCTGTTTGCCATTCAGGTAGAGCGCCGGCACATTGTTTTTGTAAACGAGGGCGATGCGCGCGTTTTCGGGTACGGGCCGGTCCCATACGAGCACGCTGTTGAGGAAACCCGCCCCGTGTTCAAACACGGCGATGGAATTTTTCCCGACGCTCAGCCCGGCGCAAGCGCGGGTGTTGTTGCCGGTTTTGAGATGCATCTGCTCAGGATAAAGCACGATGTTTTCATTGGCGAGCGTGACGATGCCGCTGGTTTTTTGTCCGGTGAGCTTGCGATCCGCGGCTGGCGACACGGTCACGAACACCGTGAAATTCCTCATGATGGCGGCGTTGTCGATTGTGCCTGCGGGAAGGGCGGGAAAGGTTTGCACGCCGTCAACGGTCACGTTTGTGACGGCGGATTTTTGCGCGCCGCCGGCTTTGGTGAACACGACAAACACGCCTTCGAGTTTTTCGAGCGAAAGCGGGATGCGCGTGCGTCCTCCGGTCTCGTCGCACACGGCCACGGGCTCGATCCTGCCGCTTTCAGGGCGCCAGATGGACGCGGTTTTGCCGGTCACGGCGAACGACATGATGCCGGAGCGCGGCGCGGAGGAATCGCGGTTGATGAGCCAGAACCATTCGCTGCCATCGGCGTGTTCGCGATGCGTCCAGCCGATGTCCCTTGCGTCGGCGGCGTTGTCGAGCGCGCAGGTGAAGGGCTCGCGGAGATTGAGCGTCCTGATCATGTCGTCCGGCGTGCTGCCGACGTGGAGCGCGCCTTTGCCGATGCGGCGGACGGCGTTCGAGCCGTCGCCGAAAAGTTCGGCGGCGAGCGCGCTCCAGCGCGCGTCGGCCTCGGGACCGCCGCGCAGCGATGGATTGGAGGCGGGTTTTTTCTGCGCGGAGATCGTCGCGCCGGCTTCGAGCAAGGCCTTGAGTTTCTCCAGCGTTTCGAGACGCAGCGCGGTGTCCGGCGATATGACCATGAAATCGTAGCGCATGCGCCCCGGACTGACGAGTTTGCCGTCTTCAATTTTAAGGAAATTGCGGACGCCATCGCCCTCGATCACGTCGTAGAGATGATTTCCCTGGATGCTCATCGAGGCTCCGTGGGCGGGGATTTCGTCGGAATAGAGCAGGAGAATTCTCGCGGCGTGCCTGCCCTGTTGCAGCATGTATTGCGTGCGCGCGATGTAGCTGAACCAGTCGCGTGAGAAATTCCACCAGGGCATCTTGCGGTTTTGGGAAACGCCCCACGGTTCCATCTGCCAGCCGGGGGCGCGTTCGTCGGGCTGGTGCGTGTAGGAGTGGAACACGGCGACGTTGGTTCCGGCGAGCAGCAGCGTGTCGAGCGTGCCCTTCATGATCCAGGGTGTTTCGGCCCAGTTGCCCTTGCGGCTGGTGAGCGCTTCACAGGTGATGTATTTTTTTCCGTAGAAATGCGCGGCGCTCGTGACCTCGCGCGAGGCGACTTGCCGCACGCCGGCGACCACGCTGGGCTCGCGAGGGTCCTGCCAGACCTCGGTCATCGGAAAATCGGCCTCGCGGAACGAGTTCATCGGGTTGCGCATGAAGATGCCGCCCGCGGGCTCGGTTTCGTATTTCAGGCCGCGGGAGCGGATGAGCGAGCCGAGCTTGCCGTAGAAATTGTCCATGACGAGCGATGAAAACGTCTGCCTCAGGTCGGAGAGAAACTTTTCGGTTGTATCCACACTTTCGATACATTCTCCGGCATAGACGGGCAGCCAGCCGAGTATGTCGTAGCCGTTGCGCTCGCGAAAATAGCGCTCGAAATTTTGCGTCCAGTTCTGGTGCCCGGCCTCCCACGAGTCGGTTTCGATGATGGAAAAGGTCTTTCCGGCGAGCGGCCCGGCGGCGTCGATCATTTTGGCGTTGTAGGAGCCGAAGTGGCGCGTGACGGCGGAGGGTTCGAACTTGTCGACTTCGAGGCCGCGCCCGGCCTCGGTTGCGGGATGATTGGTCTTGCCGGTCGTGGTGTAGCCGATGCGCATGACGGTCCATTCGCCGGGCGGCACGGCCCAGCGCAATGTGCCCCCGGTGGCGCCCGAGGCGGCGGAGAAGCGGTCGGTGAGGTTCAGGATTTCCGAGGGTTTGAGGATGTATTTGGCGGGGTAGGGCGCCGCTGTGGCAGTGACGGTTCCCGAGGGCGCGCTGGCACCGGCCTTGGCATTAAAATTGTCGATGGGCGCGGCGGCGCGCGAAATCTCGCCGGGCGCGATCAGTTCAAGTTCGGACACGTTCAGCATGTGCTCCCTCACGACGCCACGGCGGACGCGCTCGGTCGGATTTTCGCTCAGGTAACGCACGAGCCGCCAGTATCTGGCTTTGCGGGGCGGAAAGGACGCGGTGACGTCGGACTGGCGGAATTTCAGCCCGCAGACTTTGTCGAAATGCACGCCGTCATCGGAGCATTCGAGGAAGATGTTGAGCGGCAGCTCATACGTCCAGGAAACCTCGGTGAACACGCCGGCGGCCTCGAAGGGCTCGGCAAATTCGAGGGTGACGCCGCAGAATTGATCGCGGCTGGTGTTGTCGTGCGAGAAGGAGGCGCGCTTGTCGCCCGCGAGGCCGTCGAAGAGGAACGCGAGATTGTTACCCGGAGCGGCGGGTTTGTCGATGTCGAGCGCGGCGCCGGAGAGGATGATCTCGCGTTTCCCCCCGGCGACGGTGGTGTATTCGTTTGCCGAATACGCGCGGCGGAGCACGCCGGGTTCGTGCATGGCGAGCCGCATCGGGCGTTTGGCGGGCCAGGCGAGGACGGCGATATCGCGCGCGTAATCGAGGCGGTGAGCAAGCGCGGGAAGCTCGATGGATTGCCCGCCGCCGCCGGGAAGCCCGGAGACGCGGACGGTTTTCAGCGTGAGCTCCTTCATCGAGAGCTCGGGCGTGATCCACGGGCCGCCCGCCTCCGACCAGCCGTCGCAATTATGGATGCCGATGCCGAGGCCGTATTTCGCGGCTGTCTCGGTGGCGAACTTGAATGTGTCGAACCATTCGGGCGTGTTGAATGTGAGCGGCCCCTTGATTTTTCCATTGATATGGAAGATGCGCGCAAAGCCGTAGCCTTTGCCGGCCATTTCGCGGAGGTCGGTCTCGATGCCTTCACGGGAGACATTGCCGTTGATCCAATGCCACCAGGTTTGCGGCTTCGCAAAACCGCCGGGCGCGGCGAATGCGGCGGGATCGAGGGTGTTTTCCGGAAGATCAGGGTTGTTGCTGGTGTATTTGTAGAAATCAGGCTCCGCCGAGCGTGTGAGCACGGACGTTGCGGGGAGCGCGAGAGCAAGGATGAGGGCGAGGGTATTTTTTCTGGGTCGCATGGATGGAAAAAGGAAGGAGGCCGCGGGAAAATCGTCTGCGTGCCGCGAGCAGCAGAATTGTCCGCAGAGGATCAGCCGGTGGCTAGCGCGAAGGCGGGTAGACCGTTGACCTTGCGCAACGCAGGCGGCGGCTGCAAAGCCGCCGCTGTTTGCTCACGAACCTGCTCTGTTGCTCCTCTTATTTACGCCGGCGGGCGATGTGGAGCATGATGATCGCGAGGAAAAACCAAGGCGAGAGAGCGCCGCCGCCTCCGCCGCTGCCACCGCCGCCCATGCCTCCGTTGGTCGGGGGAGGCGGCGCGGGGTTGTAGTAGGTCACGGAACTCACGGTGTCGTCCGCGGCAATTTTGCGGATGGCTCCGTTGCCGGTGTCGGCAACGTAAATGTTGCCGCTGGCGTCGAGGGCGAGTTCACGCGGATGATTGAAACGGGCCGCGGTGCCGGCGCCGTCGATCATGCCGTGTTTGCCGGGAGCGCCGGCGATGGTGTGGACTTGCGTGCCGGAGATTTCGCGGATGGTGGAGTTGCCGGTGTCCACGATGTAGAGGTTTTCGCCGTCGCGCGCGATGCCGCGCGGGGCATTGAAGCGCGCGTCGAGCAGGGCGCCGTCGGCAGCGCCCGACTGGCCGAATGCGCCCGCGTAGAGGGTGACGGGGTGGCTGGCGCTGGCGAGGTCGATGACGCGGATGACGTGGTTGCCGGTATCGGCGACGTAGAGGACTTGCGCGGTTTCATCGAGCGCGAGACCGGTCGGGGTGTTGAAGCGGGCGGCGGTGCCGGAGCCGTTGGCCGTGCCGGAGGCGCCGTTGCCGGCGATGGTGGTGACATTGCCCCCGAGGGCGGTGTCGGTGGAGACGCGGCGGATGGCGTGGTTTGCGGAGTCTGCGACGTAGGAGTTGCCGTGGCTGTCGGTGACGATGGCGACGGGGTTCATGAAGCGGGCGGTGGTGGTGTAACCGTCGAGAATGCCGTCGGCGTTGTTGACCCTGCCGACAAAGACTTCGCTGCTTCCGTCCTCGTGGACGATGCGCACGCGCTGGGTTTGGTCGGTGAAGCGCAGGTTTTTTCCCGGGGCAATGGAGAGGCCGGCGGGGGCGTTCATGCGGGTGGATGTGCCAGTGGCCGTGCCGACAGTGCCGGGCACGCCGGCGAAGACCTTGATGCTTCCGTCGGGCGCGGCGGTGTAGATGGCGTGGGTCGCAGCGTCGGCGATGTAGTGGTTGCCGGCGGCGTCGATGGCGATGGCGGAGGGCTCATTGAACCAAGCGGTTTTAACGGCGAGCGTGGCGGCGTTGCTGGTTTGCGAGCCCGCGTGGTTGGTCGCGGTGTAGCGATATTGCCAGCCGGTCATGGCGGTGGTGACATTGCTGACAGTGAGCGTGGCAGCGGTGGCTCCGTCTATGATTTCCCATGTGACTCCGCCATCTTTGGAGACTTGCCATTGGATGACGGGGGCGGGATTGCCGGTCACGGTGGCTTCGAAGGTCAATGATTTGCCGGCGGTGGCGTTTTGATCTTCGAGGATGGCGAGCACGTCTGGCGCGGCGGCGATGGTGTAGGGGGTGACGCTTACGCTCGGGTTTAAGGGGAAGAGAGTGGAGGAGACTTTGATGTATCCGTCCGCCGGGATGCCGGCGGGGACTGTGACGTTGATGACTGTGCTGCCTGTTTTGCTCCATGTGCCGGCGGGCGCGAGGATGTCGGCAAAATAGAGGGCGTCGGCTTTGTCGAGATTTTCGCCGGTGATGGTGACAGTCCCGCCGATGGTGACTTCGCGGGGAGTAAAGGCGCTGATGGAGGGGAACGGGTTCATGCCGACGACGAGAGTGCTGGTGGCGTCGGTATATCTGGCGTAGCGTTCCGTCATGCTTACCTCGATGGGCGCGGCGGGCGTGCCGGAGCGCAGGACGCTGAGGATGGAAACGATTTCGCCGGCGGCGCGGGGGGCTGTGGTAGTGGCGGCGAAGTGGTTGAGTTGCGGGTGGCGTCCGACTGCGTAGGTGTCGCTGACGATGACATAGCCGGTGGCGGTGTCGGAGACGGCGAAGTCGAAGCGGACGGGGACTGGCGTGGCGTTGGCGGCTTTGCTGCCGTCGGAGTTTATCTGCACGTCATCGCGCGCGATGATGTGGGTGGCGCCGGTTTCCGCGATGGTTTGCGCGTGCCAGACGGGGCCGACGGTGTAATCGCCCGCGGTGGCAAACTCAAAGGTATCGAGGACGAAGAGGGCGTTGTCGGCGAGGCGCAGGCGAATGTCGCGGTGGTGGGTGATGGCGCGGCCGGATGAGTCGCGCATGGCGCGGGTGAGGCCGGCCTTGGGCGCTTCGATGTTTTCCTCGGTGTAGGCATTGGTGGTGCTGACGGCGGCGGCGCCGGGCGAGGTGGTTATGGTGAGGAAACTGGCGGCGTCGGTTGCGGGCGCGGCCCACGCGTTTTGCTGGCGGTTGGGCTGGGTGTTGGCGCCGCCGAGGGAGTGAAGAAGGACGTTGGAGCCGGAGGTGTAGAGGGTGAGCGCGCCGGCGTTTTCGTGCCCGAGGCCGCCTTGGTTGTAGAGGTCGAAGCTGGCGAAGGAATCGGCGGCGGTGTTTCCGGTGCGGATGTGGAGTTTGTCGTAGGCGAGCGAGCCGCTGGTTTCGACGCGGGTCGTGATGATGATATTGGGCGTGGCGCCGGCGTCGGGCGTGACGGCGGCAACGGCGCGGCATGCGGCGACGAGGCCGTCGATGTCGGTGATGATGAGACTGGTTTTTGCCTTGAGATAGGCGGAGAGCGAGGCGGCGTTGGCGAGGAAATCGGCTCGGGCATGGAGCTGGCCGAGTTTTTCGTATGCGTGCAGCCAGTGGCCGAGGCCTTCGTCCCAGTGGGTGATGCCGTAGTCGGGAAGCGTGCCGTTTGGCGCGAGCATGTGGGCGTAGCGGTCGAGAGCGTCCTGGATGGCGGGAGCGGCGAGTTGCGCGGCGACATTGGCGTTCAGGAGCATGGAGTGGAGCCAGAGGCCGTTGGCGGCGCGGGCGTCCTCGGTGGTGTCGGCGAGTTGCGCGGTGGCGGCCCAGACGTCGCCGCCGTAGGCGAGCCAGGCGGGCGCGGCAGGATCGGCGGGGAGGAGCGTGGCGGTGACGGCGAGTCCGTCGGCTGCGGCGGTGGCGGCTCCGGTGGGCGCGGCGGCCGGGGCGGCGGCAAGCACGGCTTGCGCGGCGGCGGCGAGTTTGGGTTCGAGGGCGGCTCGCTCGGCGGGGTTGAGGGCGTCGAGGCCCGCGGAGTCGGCGAGAAGGGTGTAGAGGCGGACGAGGGAGCCTTGCGCGGTGAGGAGTTCGGCAGTTTGCGCATCGGCCACGGCGGGATTGGCGCTCGTTGCGGCGTTGGTGGCGGCAATGAGGGCGTTACGGGCGTTTATGATGAAGTCATTATGTGTATCCAGCGCCATGTCGATGAGCTGGGAATCGCCTTTTGCCAGCGAAGCGCGGTAGGCGAGTGCATAAGCGTAGTGAATGGTTGCGGCGGAGACCGGGTCGCCATTGGCGAGGGCGTCGGCGATGGGCGGGAGCTGGGTCGCGCGCTGGCTGTCGATCTGGCGGTTGAAGAGCGCAAGGTAGCTTTGGTGCGCGGCGGCGACGCGGGCATCGGCATTGTCATCCGCGATCCATGAAGCAGGGTAGGGCAGGTCAGCGGACGAGGGAACGTGTTTGGTTTTGAAGACGAGCGACGGTGAGTTGGGGTCGCCGATGGTATTTTGCACGACGATGCGGTTTGTGTTTTCCTCCATGGCGCCACCTTGGTTCAGGCGGAACCAAATCATCCCGTCCTCGGAGATGGGATTGCCGTTCGCATCATAGAAGCCGGCCAGCAGGCCGCCGCTCTCAAAGTGCTGCGTAAGGTCAATCGTCACCGTGGCCGACGGCAGCCCTGCGCCGCCACTGCGCGACATCAAGGAGCCGCTGATGAGGATGACATTGGGATTGGCATCAGTCCCGGAGCTGGCGAAATGGAGCGTCGCGTAGGCGCCGGGAGCTGTGTCCGCAACATCACGCGGGTTCGTATTGGGAGCGAATGCGTAAAGCTGGGCCCACCAGGGGAGCGCGGAAGTGCCTTCTCTTTGAGTAACGGTAAAGGAGACCGTATCGAGGGGCCCGGTGAGCGTGGGGAGTGCGAAGCCCATGATGACATTGCCATTATGCCTGGCGTTGGCGCCGCCGGAATTGCCCACGAGCCCGAGTTCAACTCCGGTGAGTCCCTCGCTGTTTTTGTGATAACCCAGAAACGTCGGCGCCGACGGATTTCCCGCTCCGGGAACATTCACTTGATCGTTCGCAGTGAAAGCCGCCGGGCGCGTGTCATACCACACCCGCGCGACGGTGAGCGTGGCGGGGTTGCTGTAAGTCGTGGAAATGAAGTTGGTCGCGGCGTAGCGGTATTGCCAGCCGTTCATGTCGTAGGTGACGTCCTGCACGGTGAGCGTGGCGTCCGTGGCTCCATCGATATCCGTCCAGACATTGCCGCCGTCGGTGGACACCTGCCATTGCCATGTGGGAGCGGGATTGCCGGCGGTGGCAGCGGCGGTGAGGACAAAGTCGTCGCCGACGATAAGGGACTGGTCGGCGGGCGGCGCCAGGCCGCCGGGCGCGACAGCAATGGTAAACGGGGCCGCGCTGGTACCCGAGTTGATAAGAGGATTGTCCGATGTGACGATGATGTAGCCGGTGTCGGGAATCCCGGCGGGCACGGTGGCGGTGATTTGCGAGGGCGAATTGAGAGTCCATGTGCCCGCGGCGGCCTCCACGCTTTCGAAGAAGACGTGATCGACCTTGTCGAGGTTTTCACCGGTGATGGTCAGGGTGCCGCCGACGGTCAGCTCGGCGGGCGAAAAGGCCGTGATGGTGGGAAACGGGTTGATGCCAACGATGAGCCGTCCGGTGGCATCAATGTAATCCGCATAGCGATCGAGCACCGCCACCGACGTCGGGGCGGCGAGCGATCCCGCGTCCTTGCGCAGCACGGTGAGAATGCTGACGGTATCGCCAACGGCGCGCGTGCCCGCGACGGTGGCTGCGAAATGCTGGATCTGCGGGTGCCTGCCGACGGGATCGGTGGCGTTGGCAAGGGTGAATGTCTCGGTGCCGGCCACGGCGAAGTCGAAGCGCACGGACGCGGGCACGGAGGCGGCTTTGCTGCCGTCGGAGTCGATTTGCACGTTATCGCGGGTGATGACGTGCGAGGCACCTTGGGCGGTGATGGTTTCCGCGTGCCAGACGGGGCCGACCGTATAGTCGCCGGCTTCGGCAAACCTGAAGGTGTCGAGGACAAAGAGGGCGCCGTCGGCGGCCCGCACGCGAATGTCGCGATAGTGCGTGATCTGCCGTCCGGACGAGTCAACCATGGCGCGGGTGAGGCCGCCCTTGGGCGCGACTGGATCCTCCTCGGCGTAGGCGTCGGTGGTGGTGCTGGCGCCAGCGCCGGGCGAGGTGGTCACGGTGAGGAAGCCCGATGCGTCGGCTGTGGGCATGGCCCAGACGCCGTGCTGGCGGTTGGGGCGGATGTTGTCCGGGCCCGCGCCGAGGGAATGCAGGAGCACGGAAGAGCCGGAGGTGTAAAGCGAGAGGGCGCCTGCGTCCTCGTGTCCGGCTTCGCCTTGGTTGTAGAGATCGAACGCGGCAAAGGTGTCGGTCGCCGCCCGCCCGGTGCCCAGATGGAGTTTGTCGAAGACCGGCTCGCCGCCGGGCGCGACCGTGCGCGTGGTGACGACGGCCGTGGGGCGTATGTCGGGAGCGGGAGCGCTGACGGCGGCGACCGCGCGAGTGGCGGCCACGAGACCATCCATGTCGGCGAGAACCATGTCGGGCTCGCTGGCGATGTAGGCGGCGAGTTTGGCGGCGTTGTCGAGGAAATCGGCCCGTTGGTAGAGCTGGCCGAGTTTTTCAAAGGCGTGCAGCCAGCGGCCGAGACCCTCGTCCCAGAAAGTGTCGCCAAAGTCGGGCAGCGCGCCGTTGGGCGCGGCCAGGTGGGCGAAGCGCCCGAGCGAGGTTTGCGCGGCGGTGGCGCTGAGTTGCGCAATATAGGAGGCTCCCATTGCGTCCGCCTGAAGGAGCATGGCATGCAGCCAGCGGGCATTGACGCCGCGCGCGTCCTCGGTGGTGTCGTTGAGCAGCGTCCAAGCGTTCCAGACGCTGTCAGCGTAAGCGAGCCAGTTGGTCCGGCGGGAGTCGGCGGATAGCTCGGCAAGGCCGGCGGTGGTGGAGAGGCCCTCGGCGAGGGCGGCGGATTGGCTGGCGGCAGCGGCTGGAACCGATAGTGCTAGGATGGCATCCGCGGCGTTTCCGAGCTTGGTGGCAAGCGCGGGCCGGTCTGCCGGCGCGATGACCTCCAGATCGACGAGGATGCGGTAAATGCGGGCAAGCGAACCCTGTGCATCCGCGAGCGCGGCGACTTGGGCGCCGGCCACGCCGGGCGCGGCGCTGGAAAGGGCGTTGGTGGCTGCGAGCAAAGCGTCCCGGGCGGAGGCAACAAAACCGTCATAGGCTGCCTGCTGCCAGGTCGTGAGCGGCGTGGCGCTTTTAGCCAGCGAGGCGCGGTAGGCCAGCGCATAGGCATGGTGCAGCGTGGCGGCGGGGACTCCGGCGCCGTTTGCGAGGGCATCGGTGATGATTTGGGATTGGGTCTCGCGATGGCGGTCGATTTCACGGTTGAGGAGCGTGAGATGGCCTTGGTGCGCGGCGGCGACGCGTGCGTCCGCGGCATCCGCGGCTTCCCATGCATGCGGGTAGGGCAACTCGGAGGCGCCGGGGGCGCGAGTTTTGAAAACGAGGGAAGGGGAGGTTGCTCCCCCCGTGTTATTATCCACCACAATACGTTGTCCCGAGGCCGTGATCTCCCCATTTGGATTCAAGCGAAACCAAATCATGCCATTTTCCAAAACGGGATTTCCGGCAGCATCGTAAAAATCATTTAATGACCCGCTTGGGCCAAAGAGCGCAGTCAGGTCTATCGACACCGTGCCGTTCGCCGTGGTGCGCACCATAATATTATTATTGATCAGGCGAACATTCGCATTCGTATCGGTCCCTGCATTCTCGTAATAAACTGACGCGGGGCCATTGGCATTCGCGAGGGTTCTTGGGTTTTTATCCGGTGCAAAAGCATAGAGCTGGACACCCCATGCGTGGCTTCCGCTATTACCGGTCTTGGCAACGGAAAAAGCAACCTCGCTGATCGGCCCGGTAAGCGTTGGCAACCTGAACCCGATTATTACATTGCCCGATCGGTTGCTGGTGGCCGCACCAATGTTGCCGATGACGCCAATATCCGAGGAGTTAACAACACCGACATTGTTCTCTTTATACCCCCAGCCTGCATGCGTATCCACAGAAGCGATCAGGCCCTTGACATAAAGTTGGTCCGTTGCGTCGAGTGCAGCCGGAATCGTATCACCGGCCCGCACGACCGAAGGGAATGAGAGGGCGAGGGAGCAGAGGGCTCCGGCTATGAACAAAGGGATGCGGAATAGTGTTTTCATGGGATGGGACGGGGTTGTTATTGGATGCGTTTGTATATAAATATGGATGCTGTGGGAGCTACCGCTGGCATTGGCTAGAATGTTCCCTTGAACCCGGCGACCCAGGTGGCGCCGCGGGTGCTTTGCGTGTAGAGGCGTCCGGGCACATTGGAATACACGCGCTGGTATTCGTTGAAGATATTGCGGCCGCTGATGAAGAGGCTTTGTTTGAAGCGGCTGCGTTTCTTGAAGCGCAGGTCGTAGGAGGCTTCGACGTTGATGTAGAGGATGGGTTCGAGTCTGCGGATTTCGCCGCCGGCGCCGCTGGCGTCGAACATTTCGTCCGTCCACGTGCCTTTGGCGCTGAGTTTGAGGCGGCGGTAATCGAACCAGACGCCGCCGCTCGCCGCGTAAGGCGAGGTGCTTCCGCCGGCGAGGACTTCGTCGTTGAACCAGGTGCGCGAGAACGTGGCGAACACGCCGAGGTTTTTGAGAATGCCGGGAAGAAAGGTGAGCGACTGCCGGTACTCGAGTTCGACGCCGGAGAGGTCGAGCAGGTCGCCGTTGAGCGTGGTGCGGAACCAGTAGAGCGAGGGGTCGATGCCGGCGGGGATGCGCATGCCCGCGGCGATGGCTTGCTCGGCGGTGAGGTCGGCGGTCTGGTACTGCACATCGCGGATGCGGTTGTGGAAAACGCTCACGGAGAGCCGGCCCACGCGCGTCAGGTAGTATTCAAGCTCGATGGAAAAATTATTGGAGTATTCGGGACGCAGATACGGGTTGGGCAGGGTGACGAGCCAGGTCTCGTCGTTGATGCGGGGCGCGCGGCTGAGGTTGTCGAGCTCGGGACGGTGGATGGACTGGCTGAAGCCGGCGCGCGCGATGAGGTTTGGGGTAAATGCCCAGCGGGCGCTGGCGCTCATGAAGAGATCGCCGTATTTTTTCTCCTGCCACTCGCGGCGTCCGTCGTGGTATTGGGTGCGGACGTAATCCACGGTGCCGGGCGTGATGCCCGGATAATCGGAGGCCATCTTTTCGGGCGGGATGGGGTCGAGAAGGACTTCCGAGCGCGAAGTGGTGTGCTCGTAACGAAGTCCGGCTTGCACAGTGAGCTTGCCGAGTTTTGTGGTGCCCATGAGATAGACGGCGGGCACTTTTTCCTGATAGTTCGTGTAATTTTCCAGCTGGTAGGTGTAGGCGTCGGCGGCCTGCGCGTTGGTGATGACAAACCAAGGTTCCGCGCTGCCGGGGGCGTGCGCGAAGAAATCGGCGGCGAGTTTCCGGCGGTCAACGAACTGGATGGTGCGGTCGCCGGTGAAGAGGTTGCCGCCGAGATCGGGGCGGAAGACGTAGGGCGAGATGTAGTTTTTGAAATTGTCGTCCGCGGTGTTGAGGGTGTTATCGGCGCCGCGGAAGGTGTAGTCCTGCGAGTAACGCTGAAGCATGTGTGTCATGTCGCGGTAGTGCAGGCCGGTTTTGAAATAGGTGGGCAGCTTCCACGGCGCGGCCCATTTGAGGTTGAGCGCGCCGCTGTATTGTTCCTGCTCGCCGTGGCGGGGGCGGCTGGCCACGTTGCCGTTGCTGCTGTTAGTGTAATTTTCGAGGAGAAAAATGTCGCGGTTGGTGACGACGTTCCACGCGGTGGAATTGGTGTTGGCGCGCGACATGCCGAGCGGCTCGGAGCCCATGCGGGGCGTGGTGTCGATGAAATAGCCTTTGGCAAGGTCGCGGTATTCGTTCTTGGATTTGGAATAACCAAAGCGTCCGTCGAGTTCGAAGGAGCGTTTTTTGTAGGTGAAGCTGGGCGAGAGGGTGACGGTTTCGCCGGTCTTGTAGCTGCTCGAATATAATTGTGTGATGGTGGCGGTCTTGGTTTTCAGCAGCGTGAGCGATGAGTCGGGGTCAAGCGCGCTGGTGGCGGCGTAGAAGCGCATTGTGCGCCCGTGGGAGTCGGTCGCGATGTCGGACCATTGCGCGCGGAGCATGATGCGGAGCGCCTGGGTCGGCTGGAAGTCGAGCCCGGCGCTGACGCCACGGCGGCGGTTGATCTTTTCCGTGGTGCCGAAACGCACTTCGCGCAGGATGACGGACGGGAGATTCTCAGGGTTGTATTGCGGGAGCTGCGCGGCGGTGGGGCCGTAGAGATACGGGCTGTAATAATTGTCGCCGTGCATGAAGACGTTGGAGAGATTGGCTGTGAGCGAGAGGCCGACTTTGCCGTCGAAATACACGTTTGAAAAATCGACCTGTCCTCCGGGACGCACCTTGTAGTGGTAGCCGTCGTCGGCCCCCGGGGATTTTCCGAAGGCCATTTCGTAGGAGCTCGCGCTCACATTGGCCTGCCACGCGACGCGCATTCTTTTGCGGTCGAGCGGGCTTTTGCTGCGAAGGTTGATGACGCCGGCGGGCGCGTCGGCTTCGTGCTCGGCGGTGAGGGTTTTGTTTACCTCGATGGTTTCGACGCTGTTGATGGAGACTTGCTCAAACTCGAACTGGCGGGCGCGCTTGGGATCGGACGAAGACGAGGTGGCCATGCGGGCGCCGTCCATCGTGACGCCGCCGTATTTCGGATCGAGGCCGCGGATGCTGATGGCGCGCGCGTCATCGCCGCGATAATCAATCGTGAGGCCGGGCAGGTATTGCAGGAACTCGGCGATATTGCCTTGCGTGACTTCGCCAAAGGCATCGGACGCGACGACATTTTTCATATTGAGGGCGTTTTTCTGCTCCATGAACGCCTTGGCGTTGCCCTCGCGCTCGCTCGAAACGACGTAGGCGTCGAGCATCACAATCTCACCGGAGGCGGCCCGGGTGGATGCGGTCTCGTCGAGGAGGGTCAGCTCCAGGCGCGCGGTGGCGCCGGACACGATGTGCGCGGTGAACGTGCTCGTCCGCGCGCCTGCGTAGCGCAGCACAAGCGTGACATCCCCCGCCGGAAGATTGTCGATGCGGTAATATCCGCCCTCTCCCGAAAGGGTGACGAGGTCGGTGCCTTCGACCTGGATCTCGGCGTTTCTCACATAGGCATCACCCACGGGGTTGTATACGCGGCCGGCCACGCTGCCGGTGGCGGGTTCCTGCGCGCCGAGCGCGCACATCGCGAGAAGCGCAAGCAACGCGCCAAGGAGGGGGGCTTTTGAGATGCGGTGGGGACAGGCTAATGCGAGGATGATGTTGTGCATGGGGAGTGAATAAATAATCTGGACGTTGCGGATGAGTGGACGTTGCGGTTGGGCGCGCAATGGAATGCACGGGGATTTTTCATGAAGTCATACAATCAAAACGGGGAGTGCTTATGTGATGGACGCGATTGGGTCACTGCCGTGTGCAACCAGGGCGGAGATGGGTGTTGTTCCTGTCTGCAAGACGATAGCATGCGATTGGCTTGACCTGAATGGCCTTTTTGCGTCAAAAAGAGCCGTTTCGCGCAATTTGCTCCCGTTTGGCACAACCCGTTCTTCTCAAAATGTCTCCCAAGGACAGCATCGTTTTCCCAAAATACAGGCGCCGCATCGCGCTTGCGTTTGCGCAGGGCATTTCGTTTGTGGAAAAGGTCCGGCACGGCATCGCCGACTATGCGGCGGCGCATGGCGGCTGGAGCTTCTCGGTGATGCCGGAGATGCTCTCGCCGTCGGTGGAGTGGCTGAAGCACGTGCGCATCGACGGGGCGCTGGTATTTGTGGTGACGAAGCGCGACTTGAAGCAGGTGCGCGCATTGCAGCGCCCCATCGTCAACCTCGCCGCGCACCTCGATCCATCGGCGATCCCGTCGGTGACGGTCGACCACCGGCGCATCGGCGAGATGGCGGCGGAGTTTCTGCTGGAACGCGGGTTTTCGCGGCTGGCCTATTATGGCACGAAGAGCCTGTGGTACAGCCGGCAGCGCCGCGCGGGTTTTTCCACGGCGGCGTTGCGGGCCGGCGCGCAATGCCAGGCGCACATGGTGGAGAATCCGCAGATCGCGGCCACGCAGTGGCGCGACGAACACCGCACGCTCCTCCGCTGGCTGCGCGGGCTGAAGCCGCCGGTCGGCATCCTCGCAAGCATCGACTTGCGCGCCAGCATGCTCGCGGACGCTTGCGCCGAGACCGGATTGCGCGTGCCCGAGGACATTGCCATCATCGGCGTGGACAACGACCCGGTGATCTGCGAACTCGGCGCGGTGCCGATCACGAGCGTGGCGCGCAACGACTGGAAGGTGGGCTGGGAGGCCGCCGCGATGCTCGACCGGCTCATGAACGGGGAGCCGCCGCCGCGCGTCCCGCATTTTGTCGAGCCCGAGCAAATCGTGGAGCGCAAATCGACCGACACGCTTGCCGTGGACGATGCCGCGATGGCGGGTTTGCTTGCGGAATTGCGCGAAAACCTGGACAAGCCCTTCGGCGTCGAATGGCTGGTGGAGCGCAGCGGCCGCTCGCGGCGCTGGCTGGAATTGCGCTTTCGCGAGGAGCTGGGCCGCTCGCCGCGCGAAGTCATACACCAGCTGCGGGTGGCCCGGGCGCGCGAATTGCTGGCGGGTGACAAACAGATGTCGCTCACTGACATCGCGGCGCGGTGCGGTTTCGCGGATCTGCGCCGGTTCCGCATGGTATTCCGCCATGTTCAGGGAGTGCTGCCGCGCAAGTTTCGCAACGATCAGGGGGCAAAGGCCAGGAAACCGGCCTGACGCGGATGCAGGCAATCACTGCGCATCGGGTCCCTGTATTTCGCAAAAAAGTCTATTTAAGCGCAAAAAGGCCATTTTTGGCAGCAGCGTTTCGTGCTAATCTGTTTCCCGTCCAACAATCCGCGCCGCCATGTCGCGAGGCGCTTTTCCAAAATCCATTCTCCTCCCCCTTTTTCAGCCGCAACGTTCCAGTTCGCTTTCCATGCGCATTTGCAAGCTCCCTTCTTCATTCCGCCCGGCTTTGTTCGCCTTCGTCTGCGCAGCCTGCGCGATGACGGCCGAATCCGCAGCCGGCGCCGCGGACGCAACCACGCTCACCATCGACGCGCGTGCGCGCGTGCAGGACACGGCGCTGCTCGACGGCGAGTTCGCACGCTGGAATTACGGCGCCTCGCCCTATCTCGAAGCCGGGCGAATGATGGGCATCTATGCCGAGCACAACGCCGTCTCGCTCATCCGCTTCGACCTTTCCGGCGTCCGGGCCGGAAAAATCACCCGCGCGCGTCTGCTCGTGTACAAACCGCGCTCCTTTTCACAGCTCCAGCCCGTCAACATCAGCGTGCATGAGGTGGGCCAGCGCAACCGCGACTGGCGGCAGGGCGGCGGATTTGCCGAGGTCGTGAACGACGGCGCCTCGTGGAGCCGCCTCGACGCCGCCCGCGCATGGGCCGGCGAGACCGGCGCATCGCTCGTCGGCATGGATCACGTCGTTCCCGCGCTCAACACGCAGCCGGCGCGCGACGACGCCGGGCACTGGATGGCGTTCGAACTGCCCGTCGCGCTCGTCGAGCGCTGGATTGCGCAACCCGAAACCAATGCCGGCTTGCGGCTTTCCCTTGCATCCTCGGGTCGCGCATCGCGCTGGGGCGATCATGTCTATTTTCATTCGAGCGAGCATTTTTTGGGCGACGGCCCGCGGCTTGAGTTGACCGGCGCGGACTTGTCGCAATCCAAACTCTCCGCAAAAGCGAACCCCGCGCTCCGCCTGCCCGGAAAAGACGCCGACTTCCGCCGCTGGGCCAGATCGCGCAGCCGCATGGCCGGCTTTACCCGTGACCTCAAGCTGAACGAAAACCAGACGCTCCTGTTTTATTATTTCGACACCGAAGTCCGCGAAAAGCTCGTCAATGCGCGCTATCGCGGTCCGATCACGCAATTGATACCCCGGCTCGATGCCGCCATCCAGGCGAACGACGAGGCGGGCGCGCGTGCGTGCCTGGACGAGTTTCGCGAGAAGCTGCTCGTCTGGGAGTCCATCCGGGAGATCCTCTGGTATACCGCCGGCCCGCTGGCCGATCACCTCACCTCCGCCGAGCTCGCGAAACTCTACACCCAATGCATGTGGCAGCGGCTTGAGGACAAGTCCAACGCCAAGGCGCGCGAACGCGCCGCCGAGCGCGGTGACGATCCGGAATCCACCCGCGGCGTGTGGGAGCCGGTCAAGGGCGAGGCACTGGTGGCACGCCAGCAGGAGGTGCTCCAGCGCATCATCAAAGCCACCCGTCCCGATGAGCGCCAGATCGCGGAAATCACGCCGGTCATCCGCGAATTCGTGCGCCTCGAAAATGAGCACCTCGCCCACTTCAACCGCTTCCTCGACGAAACCCGCCTGCACGCCGAGGGAAAGGCGCAGCAGGGAGCCGGGGATGTATGGGATTCCTTCCGCCTGATGAACCACCATCACGAGGCGTTTCTTTATTATCAATCGCTCTTCAACACGCCGCGCTGGCATTTCCTCGGGGAAAAAACGCCCCCCATCGGCTGGGCGCGCTGGATCTCGCAGGTCGGAAAGCGCTACGCGTTGCCCGAAAAACAAATGGAAGCCCTTAAACAAACCCAATCCAAATGACGTTCGAAAAAAATCTTCGCGACAGCACAGCCTGCCCGCCGCCGCGCGCGGCCCGGCGCCTTTCCGCCACCGTATTGCTGGCTTGCGCGCTCGTTGCGCCCGCGTTTGCAAACGTCCCCGATATTCCGCCCGCGCTCGTCGCCTTGGGCAAGGCGGAGCCCGCCGATGAGATCACCGTGACCAACAACCATGCATTCGCCATCCGCGAAATGCTGTCGGTCCCGGTTGCGGCGCAATCGGAGAACGCCGCCCTTGTCGTGGAGCAGACCTCCGGCGCCGGCGGCGCGGCGCAAACGCATCCGCTGCAGCTCCGCCGCGAAGGGGACCGGATTTTTGCATGGCTCGACGTCGCGCTCGATGCAGGCGCCTCCGCGCGCTATTCCATCCGCTCCGGCTCCGCGTCCGATGCGCGGACGGTCGCCATCACCGAAGCGGATACCTTTGCGAGCGGATTGCCGAAAGCCTTCCGCACCGGCGCGGGCGTCGAACTGCCCGCCTTCGATTTGCTCATCGTCGAAAGCGTCGCGGCGCTCAACAAATTCCACGACAACCGCGAGGCCAAGGTGCGCGCCGCGCTCGCCGAGTCCGCCAGGAGCAACACGCTCCGCTTCCGCAAGACCGCCGCGCACTCCGGCCCGGCGCTTGCGGAGTTCCGCTACGAAGCCGATGGCGGCAGATTCAACGACTACACGCTGCGCGTCGTCCACCGCGTGCATGCGAGCGGCGCGATCGACACCGAAATCACCGTCGGCACGCGCAAGCTCCGCACGCCCGAAACCTATTTCGGCATCGCCAAGCTCATTCCCGCCACCGCCGGCGCGTCCGCCGTGGTCGATTGGAAAGGCGAAAAACACGCGCTTCCCGCCGATGGCGCGTCGCCGCAGCGCACCCTGCGCACGCAAAACTGGGGCCGCGATATGAACTGGTTCGCACTCGGCGCCGGCGTTGACGGCAGCCTTGCGCGCCCTCTCATCGCCGCCTACACGCCGAATCTCGCCCGCATCCACAAGGACACGCTGCGCAACGCCAACGATTTTCTCGTCAACGAATGCGCGGTCGGCACGGCGGATGGCTGGGCCGTGCTCGCGGAGATCGCCCGCGAGCAGCTCGTCGTGAAAACCTATGTCGCCACGAACTTCGTCCCTCCGGCGGAGGATGAAACGATTGTCCTGCGCTATCGCTCGCTGCCGCCCGGCGGTTACAGCGCGCAGTCAATCGACAACGCCTTGGTCTCCTTCGCCGGCTACCAGGGCGCGCGCGTCACCGCACCCGGCAAGGTGGCGGTGGACATCGGGGTGGGGGGCGTGAGTTTCGGCACGAACTATTTTCCCAACGCGACATTTGGCGAAAACTTTGAGTATTGGCGCAGCGCCGGGCTGGCCAGCGGACGCCTTGGCCGCGACCTGCACCGCTGGTGGCCGGCTTTCCGCCACTGGGAGTTTTTCAAGGAGGAAATCCGGCGCGACATGCGCATCATCAACTCGCTCGGCATCGAGTGGTTTCGCATCCACGACAACCCCGTGCCCAACTACCGCGAGGATTACCTCCAGACGCCGGAGGGCGCGTCGATGTTTGAATACCTCAAGTTCATGGCCGAAACCGCGCGCGAATGCGGCCTCGGCATCCTGCACGACTTCCACATCAGCCCGGGCGACGCCGCGTATGTGGCGCGGCATCTGGGGGATGTGATCAAGTTCTATGAAATAGACAACGAGGTGCTCCTCATCCCCGGTGCGAAAACCGAATATTTCGATTATTGGCGCGAAGTGCTCGAGCGCGTCCACAAGGAACGCCCCGGCGCCCCGGTGTTTGTCACCGGCGCCGCCGCCCAGCCTTTCGCGCTGCACAACGAATTCGAGCGCCGCGGTCTCGTCTTCGACGCCATCGGCCAGCACGGCTATGTGGACAAACGCGAAACCCCGACGCACTTCCGCGACAACGCCATCGAACTCGGCGGCTTTGCCACGAGCCGCGGCCAGATGCCCGTCAATACCGAGTATAACTGGCGCATGATCACGCGCGAAACCGAGGAGCAGCAGGCGCGGCATTTCGGCGAAATCTCCGATCACTACTTCGGTCCGCGCGCCATGCCGGTGGCGTTCCAGTTCCAGTTTCAGGAAACCTTCTGCGTGCCGCCTCGCACCCGCGGCGCGCTCCGTCATTACGAGCCGCTCCGCGTCGACCGCACGCCCAAGCCGCAGACATTTGTATTCAAGGAATCAATACGCAAATACGGCAACGCGAACAACCGCCTCCGCCAGCTCGACATCACGGTGGACGACGATGTGCGCCTCTCGCCCGGCGCGGAATTTTCCTACACTGTCACGGTGAAGAACGTCGCCGCGCGCCCGCTTTCGCTAAAGCTCGCCCAGAACCTGCCCGCGGGTTTTGCGCCCTCCGGCGGCACGCTCGCGCTGGATTTGAAACCCGGCGAGACGCGCACCCTCGCCCGCAAGGCCCGCGCCGCGGCGGAACTGAAGCCGGGCGTGTATCATTTCTTCGAGGAGGCGCGCTTCGACGGCGGCAATGTCCTCTTCGGCTGGGGCATCGCGCGCCATGTCGCGCATCCGCGGCTCGATCTCGATCGCCCCGTGCTCAAAAACGTCCGCTACGAAGGCGGCGTGGCGATGCTCGACCGGCTCGATCTGTCCACGTTTGCCAGCTCGGCCTTCGGCGAGGACGCGCCCGCGCTGGAAGTTGACTGGGCGTTGTATCTTTACCACAGCCTGCGCTGCGCCACCGGCGCGCCGGTCACGCGTGAAAAAGACACGACCTTGTCCGCGGACGAGGGCGCAAAGAAAAACCTCATCGTGGTCGGCACGCCATCGAGCAACGCGCTGGTGAAAGCCGTCGAAGAGCGGCTTCCGGCCTCGTTCAAGAAACTCCGCGACGGCGCGGGCCTGGTCGCGTGCGTGGACGCGCCGCTGGGCAACAAGGGCGTGACCTGGCTGGTCGTCACCGGAGCGGATGCCGAGGGCGTGGAGCGCGCCGCGTCGGATCTGCTTTACCGTTACTGGCGTTTTGCGAAGGACGCCGCCTCGTTCCGTGAAGGCATGCCGCCCATTGAGGGCAGCTGGGTTGGCACCGAGCCCGAGCGTCCTCTCCCGGGCAAGCAAAACCGGGGCGCCGACGCGCAAAAACAACCCCGCGCCCGCGCGTCCGCTTCGCAATCCATCGTGCTCGAAGTCCCGAAGACGATTCGCGCCGGCGAGGAATTTCGCGTGATTGCGATGGATTCCGCCGAGCCGCCCGGTCCGGCCGCCGGCGTGCGCGTCAACGTCTATCGCGAACGCAAGCGCATCCAGACCGCCATCAGCACCTCGGCCGGCGAAGTCACCTTCCGCATCGACGAACCCGGCGAATACATGATCCGCGTCGAACGCGTCTCCACCAGCGCCGTTCACATCAATGTCCTACAATAATCCCGTTTCCAAAATGGCCTGTTTCCAAAGAATCCTTCGCCTCGCCGCCGGCGCGCTTTTTCTGCCGGCGACACTCGCCCTCACCGCTGCGCCGTCCGTCCCGCCCGCGCCCGTCGCGCTGCGCAAGACGGAGCCGGTGCAGACGCTCAACGTCACCAACAACCATCCCTTCGCCATTCGCGAAATGGTGTCGTTCCCCGTCTCCGCCGGGTCGGAGAACGAGACGTTTGTCGTGGAGCAGGCCGCAACCGGCGGCGGCGCGGCGCAAATACTCCCGCTGCAACTCCATCGCGAGGACGGCCGCGTTTTTGCGTGGCTTGACGTCTCGCTTGATGCAGGCGCCTCCGCGCGCTACTCCATCCGCCCCGGCGCCACGCCTGGCGCGCAGCCGGTCGCCGCCACCGAGGCGGGCGCCTTTGCGAGCGGATTGCCGAAAACCTTCCGCACCGGCGCGGGCGCGGAACTGCCCGCGTTTGACCTGCTCATCGTCGAGGACGCGAACGACCTGGAAAATTTTCATATCGACCGCGAATCTCGCGTGCGCGCCGCGCTCGCCGAATCCGCCAAGGGCAGCCCGCTCCGTTTTCGCAAGATTTCCACGCGCTCCGGTCCGGCGCTTTCCGAATTTTGCTATGAGGCCGAGGGCGGACGCTTCAACGACTACACGCTGCGCGTCGTCCACCGCGTTCACGCTGGCGGCGCGATTGACACCGATGTGACGGTGCGCACGCGCGCCCTGCGCACGCCGCAAACTTACCTCGCCATCGCCAAGCTCCTGCCCGCGCCGAGCGCCACCGGGGCAGCCGTGCGCTGGAAGGGCGACATTGTCGCGATCCCGGCGGACGGCGCATCGCCGCCGCGCACGACGCGTTCCGACAACTGGTCGCGCGACGTGAACTGGCTCGCCTTCGGCGGGGACGCCGCCGGAAAACTTTCCCGCCCGCTGCTTGCGCGCAACGTCCCCGGGATCACCCGCGTGCACAAGGACACGCTGCGCAACGCCAATGATTTTCTCGTCAACGAATACGCCGTTGGCACGGCGGACGGCTGGGCGCTGCTCGGCGAAATCGCCCGCGAGCATTATGTATTGAAAAATTACATACCGGTTTATTTCGAACCGCCCGCGCCGGACGAGCCGCTCGTGCTCGAATACCGCGCGCTGCCTCCCGGCGTTGATTATGACGCGCGGGCGATCGACAACGCGTTCACCGTCTTCGCCGGATACCAGGGCGCGAGTCTCGCCTCCGACGGGCGGGCGGGCGCGGTCGATGTTTCCATCGGCGTCGCGGGCGTGCAATTTGGCACGAGCTATTTCCCCAACGCGACCTTTGCGGAAAACTTCGAGTTCTGGCGCGCGGACGGAATCCGGGGCGGGCGCATCGGAAACTTCGACGTGCATCGCTGGTGGCCCGTTTTCAAACATCCGCTCCTCTTCAAGGAGGAAATCCGGCGCGACATGCGCATCGTGAATTCGTTCGGGATCGACTGGATTCGCATCCACCATTTCGACTCTCCGGACTTCCGCGAGGATTACATCCAGACCGGGGAGGGGAAATGGATGCTCGACTACATCGAGTTCATGGCCGAGACGGCGCGCGAGTGCGGTCTGGGCATCTTCCTCGATTTTTCGCTCAGTCCGAATGACATCGCCCTCGTGGCGCGGCGTTTTGGCGACGTGATAAAATACTATGAGATCCAGAACGAGGCTCTCATTCTCCCGGGCGCGAAACCCGACCGCTTCGACTACTGGATGGAAGTGCGCGACCGCATCTGGAAAGAGCGGCCGGGCGCGCCGGTGTTTGTTACCGGGGCGGCGCAGTTTTTCGCCCTTTTCGACGGGCTGGAGCGGCGCGGTGTGACTTTCAACACCACCGGACAGCACTCCTATGTGGACCGGCGCGAGGTGCCGGCGCATTTCCGCGACATCGCCGTCTCGCTCGGCGGTTATGCCTCGCGGCGCGGCACCCACGCGCTCAACTCCGAATTCAACTGGCGCATGATCACGCGCGAGACCGAGGAGGCGCAGGCGGAGCATTTCACGGAAATCGCCACGCATCTTTTCGAGCCCCGCGGCATGCCGCTCGCGCTGCAGTTCCAGTTTCAGGAGACCTTCTGCGTGCCGCCTCGCACCCGAGGCGCGCTCCGCCATTACGAGCCGCTTCGCGTGGACCGCACGCCCAAGCCGCAGGCCGGCGCGTATAGGGACATCATCCGCAAATACGGCGCCGCGGACAACCGCCTCCGCCAGCTCGATATCACGGTGGACGACGATGTGCGCCTCTCGCCCGGCGCGGAGTTCAGCTACAGCGTGACCATCCGGAACGTCGCCGCCCGCGCGCTTTCGCTAAAGCTCACCCAGAACCTGCCCGCCGGCTTTGCGCCATCCGGCGGGACGCTCGCCCTGGATTTGAAGCCCGGCGAGACACGCACCCTCACCCGCAAGGCCCGCGCCGCGACGGAACTGAAGCCTGGCGTGTATCATTTCTTCGAGGAAACCCGTTACGATGACGACGTGTATTTCGGCTGGGGCATCGCGCGCCATGTCGCGCGCCCGCAACTCGACTTGGAGAGGCCCGTGCTCAAGAAAGCCGGCTACGAGGGGGGAGTCGCGATGCTCGAACAGCTCGACCTGTCCGCGTTTGTCAGCTCGGTTTTCGGCGAGGACGCGCCCGCGCTGGAAGTGGACTGGGCGATCTACCTTTATCACAGCCTGCGTTGCGCCACTGGCGCGCCCGTGACGCGCGAGAAGGACACGACCTTGTCCGCCGCCGAAGGCGCAAGGAAAAATCTCGTGGTCGTCGGCACGCCGGCAAGCAACGCGCTGGTGAAGGCCGTCGAAGAACAGCTTCCGGCCTCGTTCAAACAACTCCGTGCCGGTTCAGGTCTGGTCGCGCGCGTGGACGCGCCGCTCGGCAACAAGGGCGTCACCTGGCTGGTCGTCACCGGAGCGGATGCCGAGGGCGTGGAGCGCGCCGCGTCGGATCTGCTTTACCGTTACTGGCGTTTTGCGAAGGACGCCGCCTCGTTCCGCGAAGGCATGCCGCCCATCGTGGGCAGCTGGGCGGGCACCGAACCCGAGCGCAAACCATCCCGCCGCAGAACCACGGAGACGACGCCGTCGCGCACATTCGAGTCGGTCGTGTTGCGCGCGCCCGCGACCGCAAAGGTCGGCGAGGAATTGCGCGTCGTCGCCATGGAATCTGCCGAGCCGCCCGGCCCGGCGGGCGGATTGCGCATCGGCGTCTATCTCGGGGGAAAACGTGTTCGCACGGCGGTAACCAACGCGACGGGCGAGGTGGTTTTTCAACTCGATGCTCCGGGCGAATATGAAATCCGGGCCGAAAAGATCGATGCCGCCCCGCGCCGCGTTTCGGTCGCGCAATAAACACCCATCAACATCAACCCAAAAACAACATGAAAAAACAAAACTTCCTCGCCCTCTTTCTCGCCTTTGTCGCATCGGCCGCCGTCTGCCAGGCGGAGACCATCCACGCCGAACTTGTGGCCAACGATTCCATTCTGGTTTTTGTGAAGGATGGAGGCGCCGAAAAACTTGTCGGCTACAAGGAAAACAGCGCCGAAAAATACATCGGCAACACCGGCTCGAAAAAGAGCATGCGCAATGCCAGCCTCGTCATCGGCTTCAAGCTGCCGGAGATCAAGGGAACGGTTGGCAGCGTGACCTTCAATATCAACAAAACCGGCAACAGCTCGGCGCCCTTCAAGTGGGCCGCGCAACTCTACGTGTTTGCCCCTGATGTCAATCCGCGTGCCGTCGGGCGCAGCGATTACGGCGCCATTCATTACGCGGGCGCAAAGGAGGATCCCAACGCCGACGTCCGCGTGCTCGACATGGAATTCATGACGCAGAAAACGAAAAAAGGGCCGGTCTCCATCGACCTCACCAAGGGTTTCGCCAAGGGCGGACCACTGGCCGGTTTCTACGGTGCGGACGGCAAGCCGCTGTCGCGCGACGGCATGATCTGGTTCCGCCTCAACCAGGGCTCCGATCCCGTCTCCGAGATCCAGCGCATCATCGTGGACAATTCCGCCGGCGGGGAAAAAGCGCCGCGCCTCGTTTTCATCACAAAGTAACCCAAGGTTCCCCCGTCGTGGCTCCTCGTTTTGCATCCTAAACCAAACCCGCGCCGTCCAACTCCGTTTTATTTTTCCATGACCACCGCCACCCCGCAAACCCGCTACCGCTGGCTGATCTGCGCCTTGTTGTTTTTCGCCACGACGATCAACTACATCGACCGGCAAATCCTCTCGCTGCTCAAGCCGATCCTCGACGTTGAGATCGGCTGGACCAATGCGCAGTTCGGCATGGTGAATTCCGCCTTCCTCGCCTCCTACGGTGTCAGCGTGTTTTTCTTTGGGTGGTTCATCGACAAATATGGCGCGAAAATCGGCTTTTCCGTTTCCATTGGCGCATGGAGTCTCGCCGCCATGGCGCATGCGCTGGTCGGCAGCGTGGGCGGTTTTCTCGGCGCGCGCATCGCGCTCGGTCTCGGCGAGGGGGGCAATTTCCCCGCCGCCGTCAAGGCCACCGCCCAGTGGTTCCCGCAGCGCGAACGCGCGCTCGCCACGAGCCTCTTCAATTCCGGGGCCAACGTCGGCGCCATCGCGGCCCCGCTGCTCGTGCCTCTCATCGCCGCCACGCTCGGCTGGCAGTGGGCGTTCATCCTCGCCGGGCTCGCCGGCTTCGTGTGGCTGTTCCTGTGGATCCCTTTGTTTGACTCCCCGGAAAAATGCCGGCGCGTGTCGCCGGCCGAGCTCGCCCTCATCGAATCCGACGCCACCGGCGCCAACCCCGAGGAACCCAGCGCCACCAAGGTCAACTGGGGCACCGTGCTGCGCCACCGCCAGGCATGGTCGCTCGTCCTTGCCAAATTCATCACCGACCCCGTGTGGTGGTTTCTCCTTTTCTGGCTGCCCGACTTCTTCAAGCGCACGCGCGGCCTCGACATCAAGGAAAGCTGGACGCTGCTCGTCACCATCTACGCGATTATTTCCGTGCTCAGCATCGCGGGCGGCTGGGTGACCGGCTTCCTCGTCGGGCGCGGCTGGAGCGTGACACGCGCCCGCAAGACCGGCCTGTTCACCTTCGCCGCATGCATGCTTCCCCTGCTCATCGTGACCCAGGTCGGCAACTGGACGGCCGTCCTCCTCATCGGACTGGCCGGCGCGGCGCACCAGGCGTGGACGGCCAATCTCTACACGACCGCCTCCGACATGTTCCCGAAGCGCGCCGTCGCCACGCTCATCGGCATCGGCACCGCGGTCGGCTCCATCGGCGGCATGGGCTTCCCGATTCTCACCGGCATCATCCTCGACCGCATCCCCAACGGCTATCCGTTGATTTTCGGCTTCTGTGCGTTTGCCTACCTCATCGGCTTCGGGGTCAACCATCTCCTCGCTCCGCGATACGAGCAGATCAAGAATTTCTGACCCGCCTGCGCATCCGGCAATCACGGCATGAAGTCGCAAACATTATGATTTTTTCCTCCAACCCATGAAACTCGGCCTCGGACTTTACAAACACCAGCTCGACCGCGAGCACTTCAACTTCGCCCGTCAGATCGGCGCGACGCACATCGTCGCCCATCTTGTGGATTATTTTCGCGGCAACCCGCACAACGACCGCGACAACCAGCCCACCGGCGGCATCAAGGACGGCTGGGGCTACGCCGGCGATCCCGACGCGCTCTGGACGCTGGACGAGCTCACCGCGTTGCGCCGCGATATCGAGGCTGCCGGCCTCAAACTCGAGGCCATCGAGAACTTCGACCCCGCGCACTGGCACGACATCCTGCTCGACGGCCCGCAGCGCGCCCGGCACATCGAAAACATAAAAACCATCATCCGCCGCATGGGCCAGGCCGGCATCCCCATCATAGGATACAACTTCAGCATCGCCGGCGTCGCCGGGCGCACCACCGGCCCCTACGCGCGCGGCGACGCGCCCTCCGTGGGCATGGAAGGCCCGGTCGATGATCCCATCCCCCTCGGCATGGTCTGGAACATGATTTACGATGCCGGCGCGCCCGCCGGGACGCTCCCGCCCATCACGCACGGGGAACTCTGGCGGCGGCTGGAAAATTTCCTCAACGAAATCATGCCCGTGGCCGAGGCCTCGGGAGTAAAACTCGCCGCGCATCCCGACGACCCGCCGATGCCCACCGTGCGCGGCCAGCCCCGCCTCGTGTATCAGCCCGAGCTCTACCAAAAACTCATCGATCTCAATCCCAGCCCGGCCAACGCACTGGAGTTCTGCATCGGCTCGCTCGCCGAGATGACCGAAGACGATATTTACGACGTGGTCGATCACTACAGCCGCCATGGCCGCATCGGTTACATTCACTTTCGCAACATCCGCGGCAAGGTTCCGACCTACAAGGAGACCTTCATCGACGACGGCGACGTGGACATGATGCGCGTATTGGAAATCCTGAAACGCAACCGATTCGACGGCGTGCTCATTCCCGATCACACGCCGCAAGTGTCGTGTTCCGCTCCCTGGCATGCCGGCATGGCTTATGCCATGGGCTACATGAAGGCCGCGATGAAAGCCTTGGATATTGCGGCCTGATAAGCGTCCCGCCGGCGGCGCAATCTTCGTCCCTCCTTTTTTTTAACCTATGACATTTCCTGAAATCTTCTCCCTGCGCGACCAGGTCGCGCTTATCACCGGCGGGGGCACCGGCATCGGTCACGCCATTGCCCGGGCCATGCACGCCGCCGGCGCGCACGTCGTGCTTGCCGGACGCCGCGAGCGCGAACTCGCCGCCACGGCGGCGGAGCTCGGCGAGCGCGCCAGCATTGCCGTGCACGACGTCACCCGGCTCGACACCGCGCCCGCGCTCATCGAGCGCGTCACCCGCGAAATCGGGCCGGTCACCTGCCTCGTCAACAACGCTGGCATCAACATGAAAAAACCCGCGGCGGAAACGACCGATGCGGAGTTCGAGAACATGCTCCGCACCCATGTGCTCGGCTCGCACGCGCTCACCCGGGCGGTGGCGCCGGGCATGATTGAGCGCAAAGCCGGCAGCATTATTTTCACCGCGTCGATGGCCTCGCTCTTCGGCCTTCCCGGGGTGATCGCCTACACGGCCGCGAAATCGGCCTATGTCGGCATGGTGAAATGCTACTCGACGGAATTTTCCCCGCACGGCGTCCGCGTAAACGCCATTGCGCCCGGCTGGATTGACACAGTCATGTCGCGCAAGGCGCTGGAGGGCGACCCGCAACGCTATCAAAAAATCATCAGCCGCACCCCGATGGCGAAATTCGGCGACACGGCCGATATCGGCTGGGCGGCGGTTTATCTCGCCTCGCCGGCCGCGGCTTTCGTCACCGGCGTGATCCTCCCCGTCGACGGCGGCGCCAGCATCGGATTCTGATTAAAACACCATGGCAAACAGCATCCATTGGAAAAACGACGACGAACTCTTCGCGCTCCTCACCGCCGAGCTCAATAGTCCCGTGATCGGCGACATTCTGGACGCGCTTGGCAGGTATCATCAAATCCTGCCCGCCGCTGTGCAGCCCATGCGTGAAACCATGCGCCTGGCCGGACGCGCAATGACCGCCCTGATGATCGATGTTTACGGCGAGCAAAAACAGCCCTTCGGCCTCCTCACGCGCGCCCTCGACGATCTTCGTCCCGGCGAGGTTTACATCGCCAGCGGAGGCGACATGCGCTGCGCCTACTGGGGCGAATTGCTGACCGCCACCGCCCGCGCGAGGGGCGCGGCGGGCGCGGTGATAAACGGTTATCATCGCGACACGCAGAAAGTGCTCGAACAAAACTGGCCCGTGTTCAGCCGCGGCCGCTATGCGCAGGACTCCGCCGTTCGCACACAAGTGGCCGATTATCGCTGTCCCATCGAAGTGACGGGCGTATGGATAAACGCCGGGGATATCGTCTTTGGCGATATGGACGGCGTCGTGATCATCCCGAAGGAGTTGGAGGCGGAAGTCGTAACCCGCTCTTTGGACAAGGCCAGGGGCGAGCGTGTTGTTCGCAAGGCAATCGAAGCCGGAATGAGTGCGACGGAAGCATTTCGGAAGTATGGGATACTATAGAAAAATTAATATTCGGCTGCTTGGGTAAGTTGTCCGTGCAATTGTTTGCTTTGCGCGGCAGGGACGATTCCCGTTCGGCGGCGGTGGCAGGCTGGGTTCCGGTCTGCTTTTTTCTTGTCCGGGAAAAACACGCTTGCGTGCCTTGCATTTCGCATTCCGAAATCCGCATTCCGCATTCCGCATTCCACCTATGCTTTTCGATCTCGACCAACGCACCGCCAGCCTGAGCGTGGGTGAATTTTCCGATTTCACCCTCGGCCCGCGCGATGCGTCGGGCGCTCCCGGCGGGCTCTGGCGCGCGCAGCTCGGCACCCATTGGCACAACCAGCTTCGCGCCCAAACCACCTCCGAGAATGCCGCCGCCCAGTTCGAAATCCCCATCACCGGCCAAATCGTCCACCAAGGCTGGACGCTCACCCTCACCGGACGCATAGACCAGCTCATCCCCGCCACCGAAACGGCGCCCCTCATCCTCCGCGAAATCAAAACCGTCACGCGCTCCATTCCTGCCGACGAATCCGAACTCCGCGCCGAATATCCCGCCTACTTCGTCCAGCTCGCCACCTATGCCGCGCTGAAACGCATCGAGAAAGCGGATGCGCCGTGCCTCGTTCGCGCCGAACTCCATTTCGTCGAAGTCGCCACCGGCCTCTCCCAAACCGTCACACTCACCGCAGCCGACGATCCGTTCCACCGCACGCAGCTTGATCGCGTCACCGAATTCCTAAACCTCCGCAACCGCGCCCGCGAACGCCTCCGCCATCTCCGCTACCGTCCTCCGTTTGCCGCTCTCCGGCCCGGACAGGAAACCACCGAACGCGACCTCGCCGCCGCGCTTGCCGCGCATCGCATCCTGTTTTTCGAGGCGCCCACCGGCTTCGGAAAAACCGGCGTCCTCCTCGAACTCGCGCTCTCGCACATGCGCAGCGGACGTTTCGACCGTCTCATTTACCTCACCAGCAAGGCCACCGGGCAGCTCCAGGTCACGCGCACCCTCGCCGACATGACCGGGGGCGGCGCAAACGCTCAGCCCCCGTTGTTTCCCGGCCCGGAGGATTCCAGCCAGACCCCCGTCAGCGCGTGGCTCATGCGGCCCAAACGCGAACACTGCATCAACACCATCTACAATTGCAGCCGCGACGCCTGCGCCCATCTCCAAAATCTCGAAACCCGCTGGCCCAAGAGCGGACTTTCCCGCTTCTATCTCATCGAAAATCATCCCCGCGACATCGAAACTCTCCGCTCCGCCGGCACAGTGGCCCGCATCTGCCCCTACGAAATTTCCCGCTCAGCGCTTCCTTTCAACGATGTCTGGATCGGCGACTACAACTACATCTTCTCGCCCGCGCACCGTGGCATTTTCACCGAGCAACCCGGTTACGAGCCCGGCCGCACGCTCCTCGTCGTTGATGAGACGCACAACCTTCCGTCGCGCGTCGCCGATGTCTTCAGCCACGCCATCCACGCCGATGATCTCCGCGCCGTCACGTCGTGGTTCAATCTCAACCGCGCGCCCTCCGCGCTTTCCCTCGCGTGGGGCCAATGGGAGCACTTTGTCGCCACGCTCAAGGCTGCGGACTCGCACACGCACGCCACCGAGGACGACGCCCGCGAGTTGATCGACACCCTCGCGAAACAGATCGCAAACACGCCGCTCGATTACGGGCAAATGCCGCCCGAAGTCAGCGAAGTCCTCTGGTCGGTTCCCGCGCTTTCGCAGAATCTCGCCGCGCTCGATTTGCCGCGCCTCTGGTGGAGTCCGGAAAACGCGCTCCTTGTCATCACCTGCCTCGACGCCGCCTCCGCCATAGGCCCCGTGCTTCGCGAGTTCGGAGCCGCCGTGCTTGCGTCGGCCACGCTGACGCCGGTCGATACTTTCGCCGCCGCCTGCGGCCTCGATTCCGATGTCCTCAATGACAGGCTCCAATCCGCGTCCGCCGAAATCGAAAAACTCGGCGCGCTCACGAAGCGCGACACGAAAAAACTTTTTGCGAAGCTCTCCTCTGCCGCCGATCTGCTTGCGCTCGACGAGGCCCGCGCCGCCGGTGCGCCGCACTATCTCCGCGCGACCACGCCTTGGCGCGACAATGCGTTCGATGTCGCCATCGACACCCGCGTGAACACCACCTACCAGCAACGCGGGCACTTTTCCGCCGTCACCGCCGCCACGGTCTCCGCGCTTGCCGCCGCCGCGACAACGGGTCGCGCCGCCGTGTTTTTTCCCAGTTACGCTTATGCCGGGAACATCCGGCGCGAACTTGCCGCCCTGCAACCGTCGCTCCGTGTTTCGATGCAGCCCAAACTCCCCGGCCTCGCCACGCAAAACGCCTGGCTTGAGGAGGCACTTTCCCTGCCCGGCGTGCTCTTCCTCGTCCTCGGCAGCAGCTTTGCCGAGGGCATCGACCTGCTGGGCGGGCGCATCTCGCACGCGATGGTCGTCGGCCCCGCGCTCCCGGAGGTGAATCCGATCCAGCGCGCCCGTCTCGCCGCCTACGCGCGCCTTGGCCGCGACGAAGCCGCGCGCCGCGTGTATCAAATTCCCGGCATTCAAAAAGTGAACCAGGCCCTCGGGCGCCTCGTCCGCGCCCCCGGGCACCGCGCCAAGGTGCTGCTGCATTGCCGCCGTTTCGCCGACAAAAGTTTCCACAACCTCCTCGCAGCCGAATACCGCACAACCCACCACATCACCGATGACAGCCAGCTCTCGGACTGGCTCGCTACCGGTTCTTGAGCCTGTGTTATTTTTTCAGTGCCACGACCTGGTCGTGCAGCACGCCGCGGAGGCGGAGGAGCAGCGGGACGGGGGGAAGGGCTGCGTGCGGGGCGAGCGCGGTTTCGGCGGCGCGCAACTCGGCGTGGATCGCTTCCGACACCGCCTCGAAAACGCCGAGCGTATCCATTTGTTGGATGCGCAACGCGGGCTGCGGAGGGCGGTGCTTCAGGATTTCGTCGGCAAGCGCGGCGCGGTCGGCGTCGGAGGGCAGGCGCTTCGAAAGTTCGATCAGCGGGAGCGTGATCTTGCCGCTGGCGAGGTCGGTGCCGAGCGTTTTGCCGATGCGTTTTTCGTCCCCGAAGAAATCGGCAAGGTCGTCGTAGATTTGGTAGGCCACGCCGAGACGGCGTCCGAATTCGGCGGCGGCGTTGCAGAAGGGCGGGGGATGGCCCGCGAGCCGTCCCCCGAGGAAACAGGAGAGGCGGAAAAGCTCGGCGGTTTTCAGGTCGATGATGCGCTGGTAATCCGCGAGGGTGATGTTTGCGGTGCCGCGGCGCATCGTCTGCATGATTTCACCGGCGCAGACTTTGCGCGTGGAGGCGGAAACTTCGGCGCAAACCTCGGTCGTGGGAAACTGGGAGGCGAGGTGTACAGCGTGCGCGAGGAGGGCGTCACCGAGCAGCACGGCGGCCTCGGAGCCGTATTGGCGGGCGGCGGTGCGGCGGTTGCGGCGGAGTTCGGCGCCGTCCATGATGTCGTCGTGCACGAGGGTGGCGAGGTGCACGAGTTCGACGACGGCGGCGGCGCGGATCAGCTCCTGCGGCGCGGTCCCGGCGGAGCCCGTCCAGCCGCCGAGAAACACGAGCGCGGGGCGGATGCGTTTGCCGGAGGTGTCGATGCAGTATTCGGCCATCGGGCGGATCTCGGGTTCGAAGCCGGACATTTGCCCGTGAAGAAAAGTGTCGAGGCGCGCCATTTGCGGTTTGAGCAGCGCAAACACGGTTGCGAAATCCTCCGCGACGGTGCGTGTCGCGAAGGGCGTTGCTGTGTTGTCCGGGTTGTTGTTGCTGGCGGCTGTCATGGCTGGGAAATGGATAAAGTGGCTTTTTGCGATGCGTTTGTCCCGCATGGAATGAAAAATCTCACCTCGCGGCTGCCCGGATGCAAGACGATCCCCCGCCGGTGGTTTTCGCTTTCTTGCGGACGCGGACGGCTGCGCAAGCGGCTGGCGATAAATTTTCACAATTTGGGATTTCGCGTTGCGGATCGGGCCTGATGCGCGGAGTATGGCGGGTCTGTTTTTCAATTTCGCATTTGATCCATGTCCTCGTTGCGCATCGTCACCTACAACATTGCCCACGGGCGCGGATTGCGTCCGTTTTCGGCCTTGTCGTCGCAGCGCAGGATTCGCGCGCAACTGGCGAAAATTGCGAAGCTGTTGACCCGGCTTGAAGCGGATGTGATTGCATTGCAGGAGATTGATCAAGACTCGTCGTGGTCCGGACATTTTGACCATTTGGAGTATTTGCGGCGTTTTGCGCGGTTTCCTTATGCGGTGTTTGGCGTGAATACGCGGCGCGACGGGCTGTTTCATTTCAACTACGGCAACGCATTCCTGTCGCGCCATCCGATCATGGATTCGGAAAATATCGCGTTCGGGAAAAAAACGCTGGGAGAAAAGGGATTTCTGTTCATGGAAATCGACGCCGGCGGGAAACGCGTGCCGATTGTGAACATGCACCTGCACCACCGTTCGCGCGCGCACCGCATCAAGCAGGTCGGGTTGCTCATGGATTACCTCACGAAAAAAGCCCCGCAGACGCATCCGGGCTGGGCGTTGCAGCCGATCGTTTGCGGCGATTTGAACAATCCCTCGCACACGGCGGACGCCACACGGTCGCTTTTCCAGTTTTTCTCGCAACGCGGCGATTACAGGCTGTTCCCGATGAACGAAAAAACATATCCGTCGCCACTGCCGCAGCGCACGCTGGATTTTGTTTTTTTGCCACCGAACTGCACGGAGGCATCCTGCCGCGTCGTGCGATCCTTTCTCTCGGATCACCGGCCTGTTGTAGTGGACTGCAAGTTGAAATGAGCCGCGTTTTTCGCGCGGGGATCGAGGGGCGGACAAGCAGCGGCATTGCGATCAATTGCCATTATGAACATGCACGCAAATGACCGGTCTCACAAATAACTATTGCAGTGCGATGCATTTGACTGACAATTAAAAAACCCGGGTGAGAAATTGCCTGATCAAACTAAAATACGGAGAACATAAATCATGAAGAAGAAAACAACCAAAGCCAAAACTACCCCGGCGTTGTCGGCGCCCGTTCCGGCAAAAAAGAAGACGAAGGCGGTATCCTCGGCCAAGGTATTGTCGCCGAAAGTGGTGGAAGCGGCGGCCTCGGCGGTGGCTCCGGCTCCCGAAGTCAAGAAGGCGGCTTCCAAACCCGCGGAGCAAAGCAAGCCGGCCATTATCAAGATCAAGGCCCAAATCGACATCGGCTTCGGCAACGCGCTCACGATTCGCGGCAGCGGCGCGGACTTGAGCTGGGACAAAGGTCTCTCGATGAATTGCGTGAACGACGATCTGTGGTCGATCACACTCGTCGGAGTCACCGGCCCCGTGACCTTCAAGTTCCTTGTCAACGACCTGACATGGAGCGCCGGCGAGGACTACTTGGCCCAGCCCGGCGATGAAGTCGTGTTTGTGCCGGCATTCTAAACGGGCAAAACCGGCGTGTCTTTGGATTTACCTGCACAGGGCGGCCGCTCGGCCGCCCTGTTTTTATTTCGCTCCTGGGAGGGGCGGGGCGCTTTCGTTCAAAAATTCATGAACAAAATTCCCCTCGGGGCAAATTACCTCTTGCGCACGCATCCAAAACACTGGCAAAAATTACCACTTCCTGTCGCGCGCGTGGTGCGCCGGCAGGCCAGCAAACACCTTCATGCATAGTTTCTCCGAGCAATGTCTCGAAATGGCCCGCACGATGCTGGCCCACAACTTGAGTTCAATTCAGCCCGACGGCACCATTCTCCCCGTCGAAGGCGAGGCTCCCCGCCCCGACGAGCCCGGGCACGCCGCGCTTGCTCTCGGTGAATACTACCGCGCCACCGGCGCCACCACACTCAAGGGCGCCGATCTCGTCGACCTTACCGCGCGCTGCATCACCGCGCAGATGTTTACCGAACCCGCCGCGGAAAACGGCCTCGCCTACGCCTCCCTCGGCCTCCTCTGCTTCGGCCCTTCCAAGGAGCGCAACCTCGTCTGGGAACGTCTCGTCGATGAAACCCGCGCCCGCATCGACAAGCAGCTCCTTCACCGCTCGGACTACGACAACCACTGGCAGGCGTTCAATGTTGCCAAGGCCGTCGCGCGTTTCTCTTTCGGCCTTTCCAAGAAAGACGAAACCTCGCGCCTCATCGAGCGCATGGTCGAACGCATCAACCAAACCAGCTCGACCAGCTTTTTCGACGACGCCGCGCCCGGGCTCGGCGGCAATTTCTCCCTCTACGGCGTGATGACCTATGTGTTCATCCGCTCCTCGCTCCAGCTCCACGCCAACTCCGGCGTGCGCGACCGCAAACTCCCGACCCTCCGCACCTACGCCGAGAAATACATCAAAATGATGCCCGACCTCGTGCGCGCCGACGGGCTCGGCTGGGCCTTCGGGCGCTACTCCGGCGCCTACGGCCAGATGCACTGCATCAGCCTCATTCTCCAAGGGCTTCGCGACGGCTGGATCGCCGAGGATCAGAAACAAAAGTATTTCGACATCCTCCGCCGCCTCTTCCTCTTCTTCTATCAAACCTACCTCGACCAGGAGCACGGCTTCCTCGACATGCGCGACAACGAGCGCACAGCCAACGCGCACCACACCACGCGCATCGCCAATTTCGACGCCGCCCGCTTCCTCTGCCAGTGGTCGCGCCTCGCAAAGACCGTGCAGATGCCCGTCGTCCCGATCAAAGCCGAGGCTCCCCGCACGACCCCGACCGGACGCTTTGTCATTTTCGACAAATCCAACCGCAAGGAACAAGGCCTCTTCCTTTACCGCGACCCCGAAAGCGGCCTCCATGCGCAAATCCCGCTCGTCAGCTCCGGCGGCGTCGCGACCGCCGACACGCTGCCATTCCCGCATTGTCCCGGCGTGTTCGACTGGCCGAGCAATGTTTACGCGCCGATCATGCTCCCCGAGCTCACGTTCGGCGACACGGTCACAATCCCCGCGTATTACGGCAAAAACTGCGTCACCGGCCTCGGCTCGCGCAACAGCTTTTATTTCCGCTACGAGCAACCCGAGCTTGTCACCAAGGACGAGGAACTCACGAAGAACCTCGGCTCGGTGAAAGTGCAGTGGACATTCGCCGGCAGGAACATCTCCTGCGAATACGCCTACACGGTGAAACAGCAAATCACGCTGACGAAGTTCCGCTACATGCTCGCGATCGCCATGCCGCATTCGAGATACCGCGTCGCCGGCTCGCTCGCCCTCGGCGAACAAGCCCATCGCTGCACGGTGCAGAAGGATGATTTCCAAGCCACCTGGCAGGAAATCGAAGTCGTGACCCACGATCCGCGTTACTGCACGAACTACGGCAAGGTTCACTATCTGCAGCACCTCGTGCGGGATCACCCGCTGATCATGCGCCCGGGCAATATCTACCGCCTGATCGTGAACTTCGATCCCGACATCGCGCGAATCGAGGAGTGATCTTCATCAGTTTGATCATTGCAAAAACACAGGGTCCCGCCGTCCCTGTGTTTTTTTGTGCCGCAACCCGCCCGCTCCAAATCCCGGAAAATAATCTTCCGAATGGAAGAACGGCTTGAGAAAACTGAAATCCCTTTGTTTCCTTCGTTCACTTCTTCTGTGCAACAATCCTAATTCGAAATCAGATCATGCTTTCTACACGGGTAATACCTTGTCTGGACGTTAAAAACGGGCGCGTCGTGAAAGGCGTGCAGTTCGAGCAGCTTCGCGACGCCGGCGATCCGGTCGAATGCGCGAAGGCTTACGATGCCCAGGGCGCCGACGAGCTCGTTTTCCTCGACATCACGGCCTCGCACGAAGAACGCAACATCATGCACGACGTCGTCGCGCGCACAGCCGAGAAGTGTTTCATGCCGCTTACCGTCGGCGGAGGCCTGCGCACGGTTGACGACATCGAGCGCATGCTCAAGGCCGGCGCGGACAAGGTTTCGCTGAACACGGCCGCGCTCAAAAATCCGCAGTTGATCGCCGACGCCTCCAGCCGCTTCGGCAACCAGTGCATCGTCGTCGCCATCGACGCGAAACGCGAGCCCGACGGCAAAACATGGCGCGTTTACACGCATGGCGGGCGCAATCCGACCGAGCTCAACGCCGTGTCGTGGGCGCGGCAGGCCGTCTCGCTCGGCGCGGGCGAAATCCTGCTCACCAGCATGGACTGCGACGGCATGCAGAACGGCTACGACTGCGCGCTCACCCGCGCCGTGAGCGACGCCGTGACGGTGCCCGTGATCGCCAGCGGCGGGGCGGGAAAACTCGAACACTTTGCCGATGCTGTCCTCGAAGGCCGCGCCAATGCCGTGCTTGCCGCGAGCCTGTTCCATTTCGGCACGCTGAGCGTCCCGCAGGTAAAAGGCTACCTCGCCTCGCGCGGCATTCCCGTGCGGCAGTGATTGCGCCGCGAGGTGTTTTAAGTTGGCACCGCGCGCCTTGATTGATGGAATCGCACGCATGAACACGCACACCCGCACGATTCCCTCCGCCCCGCGCGCAATCTGCTATCACGCGACCGGAAAACCCGATGAGGTTTTGAAATACGAGGCGCTCCCCGGCGACGCCCGCGAGCCTGCCGCCGGCGAAGTGCTCGTGCTCATGGAAATGGCCGTCATACACCCGTCCGACCTCGGCATGATCGGCGGCACCTACGGACGCCTGCGCCCGCTGCCCGCCGTTGCTGGACGCGAAGGCGTGGGCCGCGTTGCCAAGCTCGGCGAGGGCGTGACGACCCTCAGAATCGGCGACCGCGTGCGCATGCCCGAAGACTCCGGCGTGTGGCGCGAGGCTCTCGTCGCAAAAGTATCCGATCTCATGCGGGTCCCCGCGGATCTCCCGGCGGAACAGATTGCGATGGCCTTCATCAATCCGCCGACCGCGTGGCTCTTGCTGCATGAATTCGCGGACCTGAAGCCGGGCGACTGGATCATCCAAAACGCCGCCAATTCCGCCGTCGGCGAATGCGTCATCCAGCTCGCGAAGGCGCTCGGCCTGCGCACGGCGAATCTCGTGCGCTCGCCCGAAAAACACGAGGCGAACCTGCGCGCGCTCGGCGCGGACATCGTCGTGGCCGACGACGACAAGGCGCTCAAAGCCGTGCTCGCCCAAACGGGCGGCGCCGCTCCCCGGCTCGCCCTCAACAGCATCGGCGGCATGAGCGCGATCACGCTCACGCGGGCGTTGGGGAACAACGGCCAGCTCGTCACCTTTGGCGGTATGACGGGCGACGCGATCCGTTTCCCGACCCGCGAGTTCATTTTCAAAAACGTGGCGCTGCGCGGATTCTGGATGGACCGCGGGGCGCGCTCGGCAACGCCCGCCGCGCTGCGCGCCGTCTACGACGCGGTTTACGCGCGCCTGCGCGACGGCTCGCTCAGGATGGCCGTGGACTCCGTGTATCCGGTTTCTCAATACGCGGAGGCGCTCGCCCGCGCCGGTGCCTACGGGCGCAGCGGCAAGGTGCTCCTTCGCGGGCCGGGCGCGTGAGCAGGCGGCCGGCGGCGGCAAATCGCGCCGTTGCCAGCTTCATTCATACGCGACGCAAAAACACCAGCGCCGCCGCGACGACCGCGACGGGCAGCCAGAAGCCGCCGCGGCGCAGCGTCCATTTGTTCGCGTAGCCGAAAAGCATCGAGGCGAGGAGAAGCGCGAGCGCGCAGTAACCGAGCATGGGCGGCGAGAATTGCGCGGGGTGCGAGACGCCGGGGATTTTCAGGAAAAAAACGATGCCCTTTTCCATCCACAGCAGAATGAGAGCCGAGGCGTGGTTGAAGAGGATGCTGCCTGCGGTGAGCCCCGCGAGACCGAGGGTGATCGAAAGAAAGCCGGAGAGTATCACGAGCGATGCCGCGGGTATGAGCACGAGATTGGCGAGGATCGAGCCGGGCGTGAAGAGCTTGAAATAAACCGTGCCGCAGATCGCGCTGACGAGACTCGCCGCGAAACTGATTCCGACCGCGGAAAGCACATAACGCTGCACAACGATGAAGGCGCGCTGGACGCCCGTGAGGGCGGCCTTGGGGATGTCGCGGAAGGGCGTGAATCGCGCGAGCCAGATGTTTCCGAGCGGCACCCCGTAGAGCAGAAGCGCGCTGACGATGCCGTATGACATTTGAAAGCTGGCGCTGAAAAGCTGCATGGGCGCGACGAGAAGCGTGACGAGCGCGGCGAACGAGAGCGTCGCGATGCCGTTGACCGGCAGCCGCAGCAGTATGGATGCTTGGAGGAGCGCGACCATCACAAAGGCACGCATCGCCGACGGGCTCGCCCCCGTGATTTGCACATAAAGATAGAGCGCGAATGTGCCGATCACCAGGCGCGCCCAGAGCGGAAGCCGCAGGAACAGGAGCAGGAATTGGATGCCTGTTGCGATCACGACGATGTGAAGGCCGGATATCGCAAAGAGGTGCATCGTGCCGGAGCTGAGAAAAAGCATGCTTTGCTCCTCGCCGATATCCTGTTTTTGCCCGAGCACCATGGCCCGCAGGATGCCGGCCTGCCTCGGGTTCTCCGCGAGCCCGGCGGACAGGATCTCGTTAAAACGAAGTCGCGCGCGCTCATAAAATGCCGCCGTGGCGGAAGGCCGTTTTTCGAGTGCGAGGAGCCGCCCGCGCACGAGTTTGAAATTCATGCCCGCGGAGGCCAGATAGCCGTCAAACGAGTCTCCCTCCACGCGGCGGGGCAGGGGAGCGAGCATCCCGATGCCGCTGATTTCGGCGGTGCGGATGACCTCGGACGGCGCGTTTTCGGCGGTGATAAATGAAGGAGGCAGCGCGAGTGAAAAATAAACATTTTGCCCGACGAGTTCCTGCAAGTGCGCCTCGGCTTCGATGATCCGGGCGAGTCCGCTGACCTGCAGCGGCTTGGCGCGGGATCGTCTGGAGCGCGGTTCCGTGGCCTGCCTGTCCTGCGGAAAAGTGTGCGTGATGCGCAGCGTCAGCCGCGCTTCGCGCGCCGGAAGCGTGTCATACACAGGTATGCGGCTGCGGTGGATTTCATAGGATGCGATTCCGGCCAGAAAAACGGCGGCGACCGGCAAGACGTTTCCCGCCCGGCGCCGCGGCGTCAGAAAGACGGCAAAAACCCCGGCGACCGCCAGCGTGAGCGCGCTCCCGAGCAGCCAGGCGATGGGAAGCGCTTGCGGCGACAGCTTGGCGGCGGCGAGCCCCGCCATGAACGGGAGCAGCATCCAAAGGAGCGGAGCCCTGTGCCGCAACGAGCGCACATTGGGCGTTGTTTGCGAGGAAGAAGCCGGGGCGTCCTTGGTGGGGCTCACGCATCCAGAAGAAACACATGGGCATCCCCGGGCGAGTTTTTTCAGGCGGAAGACGGCGGAATTTCAAGCATCGCCCGGACCTCCTCGGAGCCGGCGACGCCCATTTTCACGCCAGTCGTTTTTACACTCGCCGGACGGGCAAAACTAGTTTTTTAGTTTCACCTTTCGTCCACATTTTCACATGGCCCGAATCGTCCAAAAATATGGCGGCACCTCAGTCGGTGACGTCGAACGCATCAAAAAAGTCGCCGAGCGCATCAAGCTCACACGCGACGAAGGCAACGAGGTCGTCGTCGTTGTCTCCGCCCGCTCCGGCGTGACGAATGAGCTCATCGCGCGCGCCAAGGCCATCAGCGACCTCCCCAGCGAGCGCGAGATGGACATGCTCCTCGCGGTCGGCGAACAGGAGACAATCGCGCTCACCGCCATGGCGCTCCACGCCATCGACGTGCCGGCGGTCAGTTTCACCGGCGCGCAGGCGGGCATCATCACCAATGACGCCCACACCCGCGCCAAGATCCAAACCCTCACGCCGAAGCAAATCGAGGACGCGCTCAAGCAGGGCAAGGTCGTCATTGTCGCCGGGTTTCAGGGCATCAACGCCGCCGGGCAGGTCACCACGCTCGGTCGCGGCGGCTCCGATCTCACCGCCATCGCCCTCGCCGCCCCGCTCAAGGCCGACAAGTGCGAAATCTACACCGACGTTGACGGCGTCTATACCGCCGACCCGCGCATCGTGAAAACCGCGCAAAAAATCGACGAGATTTCGTATGACGAAATGCTCGAGCTTGCCTCGTCCGGCTCGAAGGTCATGCAAAGCCGCTCGGTCGAGTTTGCGAAAAAATACGGCGTCGTTTTTGAAGTCCGCTCATCCTTTAACCACAACCCAGGAACCATCGTGAAAGAAGAAGTCTCGTATATGGAAAAAGTCGTCGTGCGCGGCGTCGCCGTCGACAAGGACCAGGCCAAGGTCATCGTCAGCAACATCCTCGACAAGCCCGGATCGGCTGCGAAGGTCTTCCGCGCCTTGGCCGACGCGAACATCATCGTCGACATGATCGTGCAGAACGTGGGCCGCAACGGCATCGCGAACCTCACCTTTACCGTTCCGCAGGTCGATTCCAAGAAAGCGCAGAAGACGCTTGAACCCGTCCTCGCGCAAATTGGCGCCGGCCATGTGGCCATTCACGAAAACATCGCCAAGCTCTCCGTCGTCGGCGTTGGCATGAAGACGCACAGCGGCGTCGCCGCGACCCTCTTCCAGACCCTTGCGGACGCAAACGTCAACATCGACATGATCACGACCTCCGAGATCAAAATCTCGGTTGTGATCAATCGCGAGCGCATTGATGAGGCCGCCCGCCTCGTGCACAAGGTCTTCGGCCTCGACGCGTGACCAGACAGCCGCGTGCGACAAGGAGGGGCGGCGTCCTCGCCGCCCGACGAGGCGCAACAGCGCCTCGCCCTTTTTTCTCCTCGAATCATCGCCAAATCGTATTGCGCGATCAAACCGGCCAAACCGTGCGCGACTTTGTCGCGTCGGGCGGCGAGGACGCCGCCCCTCCTTGTCGCACGCG
>JARKRC010000058.1 GCA_029974595.1 Ereboglobus sp.
CGCCACTGCTGCCCGCCAACTGGCAGCCTCCGGCCGGCCAAGTCGTGGTCAACGGGTAGATTATCGATAGCAATCGTCACCATTGATAATCAGAAATGGTGACCATGTTTACCCATCATTGGTTACCTTCAACACTCCGCCTGTAGGCACTCGCCCGGTCACTTACGTCCTGTCCGCCGTCGCGCTTGTTCAAACCACCCGATCCAACCAACCTGCTGAGCAGCTTGTTCCGCTCGCCCGACCCGATGCTTCGACCTCGCTTTTTCGCCGCTCGAGATTCTCACCGACCGCGTTGACATGACCCTCGTCATTGATGTCGTCGGGCGCGTGTGCCCCGGCGCTGAGACGAATCCGGCGGTCATTGATTTCCGATTCGGCGAGTTTCACGTCGGCGGTGGCGCGGAGCGCTTTTGTTCCGAAGGCGGTCTCGTCGGCGACGGTCAGCATGCCGTAGTGGACAAAGGCGAGTTTGATCGAGAGAGATTCGGGAAGGAGGACGTGCGAGAGCACGCTGCGCGTGTCCCAGGTGTTCCATCCGTGCGTGCGGGTTGTCGTCAGGCGTATCCGGTTTCCGGTGGCTGGTTCATACTTTGGTGCACGGTCTTGGTGATTTATTAATTCATGTTTTATTCGGCAACCGCCGGCGGAAACGCCGAGATGCGCAGCCGCGCCGCGCCCATCGGGATGAGCGTGATGTCCTCAAACTTTCCGTCGGTTCTCGCCGGATAAAGCGGCAGCACGGGGCAGAATCCCGTCGCTGTCGGCGTCCAGTCCGGGACGCGCGCTCCCTTTGCCCTGATCTCGATCGGCGCGCCTTCGTGCGTCCACGGATAATTGTTCTCCGGCCAGGACTTTTTGACGACCTGAAATGACGACTCCAGATTGTTCATGTCACACGCCAATGCGTAATTCCACGCGCTGCCGGGCTTTAGTTCCCACGCGGGCCACCGGCTCCAGTCAACCTGTTTCTGGATTCTGTTTTTCTCACTTTTCGCAACTGACATTGAATCGATTTTATTATAGTTTTCCGCAATCTTGAGCGAGAACGTGAGCGGCCCGTAATTTATGCTCAAGCTGTTCTGGTTTACTTCCCATTGCCGCGCGCGGAGGCGCATCGAGAGCTTCAACACCACCGTGTCGCCGTCGGCCCACTGACGCTGGATGCGGGCATAGCCGCCCGTCGCCAGCTCCGTCTTTGTCTCGATGCCATTCACCGCAATGCGCGCGTTATCACACCAGGTGGGAATTCTCACATACAAGGGGAAATCCGCCTTTCGCGGCACCTCGATCCCGAAGCTCACCGTCTCCTCAAACGGATAGTTCGTGCGCTCGGTGATGAGCACCTCCACGCCGTCCGCTACCTTTGCCCGGACGGACGATGCGCCGAACAAGACCGCCGCGAGGCCGTTATCCGCCGTGGCCAGCCACAAATGCTCGGCATAATAAGGCCAGCCCTGCGTGTGGTTGTGCTGGCAGCACCGGTGCGCCGTGGGATTATATAAAAAATATCCCGAGCGCTTCGCCTCCACCGAGTGAATCGCGGGATGATGCGTCGTATTGTCGCTAATGATCTGGTTCGGCGCGGAGAAATAGCGCAGCGCCTTGTAATCCGGCATGAACGCTACCGGATAGGTGTTGAATGCGACATCCTCGCAGTTCTCCGCCCACATCGGGTCGCCCGTGATGCGCAGCAGCAATTCGTCCGATGCCATCTGTTCGACCATCCCGCAGGTCTCGACCGCCTGGCGCGGGTCGATGTGACCGATGCGCGAATGCTCGTCGCCGCCGAACATCCCGCCCGGCACTTGCCCGAACGTGCGCCGGATCAGCCGGAAATTATTATATGCCGCGCGCAAATCCGAAGCCTTCCCGCTTTGCATCCACCAGATCGCCGGCTCGCGGAAGCCCTGCGCGATATCGACATTATGCCAGATGGGCAAGTCGCACTCCTGCCGCCAGTTGGCCGCGCTGCGGTGGATTTTTTCCGCGAGCTCCAGGAGCCATTTCTCGCCGGTGATATTATACAGCCAGTAAACGCTGTATAGATTGTCCCCGGCGCGGAGTTTTTCCCATGGCCTCGATGTTTTCAGAAACTTGCCCCCGGGCTGGTTGAGCTGCCATTGGAAATAGTTTTTCATCAGCTTCAGGACACGCCCGTCGCCGGAATGCTCATAATACGACTGGAGGCACCACAGCATGATCATGTTGCACCACAAGTCGGGCAGCCCGGCCCGGTCGAACCACGGTCCGAAATAGCCGTCCTCGCGCTGGCTGGCGAGCGCGCCCTCGATCCAGATGCGTGCTTCCTTGATCACGGCGTCGTCGCCGAGGATGTAGCCCATGCTGGAGAATCCCTTCAGCCAGTAGGGGACCTCCTCGAATTTGTTCTCGCCCTCGCCGTCGGGGCTCAGCCAGGCGTTGTTCTCCTTGTTCAGATAATTGCTGACTTCGTGAAGGTGGCCGGCGAGGCCGTTGCGCTGCCGGACGAGCACCTCGCGAATCCAGCCATCCGGCCGCACCGCGCCCACCGGCAGCTTTATAAAATACGACGGCTGGAGCGGAGCGCGATTTCCGATATAATGGCTATTCCCCGGAGCGGTTGGCGGGCGCGCCATCCACTCGATATTCGTCTGTGCCGCAAGGGACAGGCATCCGGCAAAGGCGAGGGTCGTTGAAAGCGTTCGGATCATATTCAAGAATGATATTATTATTATCAATGGGATGCCGGTTCGATGACGACACTCCCGCCTTTCGCGAGGGAGATTTGCAGACTGCCGTCGGGTGACGCGGTGATTTTACGGGCGGTGCCATCGGCGCTGGCGGCAATGCGGGTATTGTCCGCCGTCCAGCCGGGGACGCGCAGGCGGCAGGATTCGCCGGCGAGACTTTTGATTTCAACGCGGACGGCGCGTCCGCCGCGCCACTCGCCGCTGACGAGAAACGCACCTTCCGCGCGCAGGTTTTCAAAACGCGCATCGCGCCACGCGGCGGGCATGGCGGGGAACACGCGCAGCACGCCACCCTGGCTTTGCAGGAGCAGGTCGTTGACGGAGGAGATGACGGCAAGGGGCGATTCTATTTCGGGGCCGCCGACACCGCGCTTGGGAAGGTCGGAGGAATAAAATGTGTTCGGATGGAGTTTTTGCCACGGGCGCAGGAACGGGCGGGGGCGGACGGGGAGCGCCATGAAACAGTCAAGTTGCGCGAGGGCGTCGTCGCCGCGCCCGAGCAGGGCGAGCATGGAGGCGGCGCCGGTGATGGTGAAGGTGGTGCGGTCGTTGCCGGGGACGGTGAGCCAGTGGTCGAGGGATCGGGTGGCGAGGGCGCGTTGCACGGGGTCGTCGAGGTCGAGCAGGCAGAGCGGATAGAAGGCGAAGAGGTGGGAGTAGTGGCGGTGGGCACGGTCGAGCGGGCGGTCGCGGCCGATGAGGAAGCCGGTTTTTTCATCAACGGGAAACGGCGCGAGGCGCGCGAGCGTGTCGCGCCAGAGCGGGAGGCGCGGATCATCGAGTTTGAGGCGTTCACAGGCGGCGACGAGTGTTTGCAATTCCCAGCGGAAGAGGGCGAGATCGTAGTGCGCGTCGGGCGCGGTGGCGAACTCGGGCGAGTGGGTGGGCTTGAGATGTATAATGCCGGTGCCGGCGGTGTTTTCCGTTTCAATATGCGTCATATACGCCCCTGCGGAGAGGGCGAGGAGCGGGAAGAGGCGGTCGCGCAGAATGGCGTCGTCCATTTGCGCGCGATAATATTCCCAATATAAAAAGAGCACCCAGGGGAGGTTGCCGGTTTCCTGGGCGACCTGCGGGCGGTCGCCGGGGGCGGCGATGTCGAAGGGGGAGCGCAAGTCCTGCGCGGAGGTGCGGCCAATGACGGCGGCGTCGCGCTCCGGACGCGGCGGGCGGACGTTGTCAATCAGCTGTTCGCGGTGGCGGTCGAGGTTGCGGAAAAGCGACTCGGCGAGTTCGAGGCGGTTGGAGGCGGCGAGCGACTGGTAGGTGAGCTGGACGTTGAGGTTCCACCAGATGCGGGGGAAGGCGGTTTCACGATACCACGGCCCCATGAGATCGCAAATGGGACCGTCGGGACGCATGGCGGAACCGAGTTTGTAGATTTGGCGCCAGTAAAATGCCTCCAGCGCGGGGGAGTCGGGCAGTTCAACGCGGCTGAGCCGGTAGTAATCGTGCCACCATGCGCGGTGCGCGGCGATGAGTCCCCCGGTATCAACGCCGGCGGCATCAAGCGCCGTGCCGGCACGGTCGCGGGCGGTGGCGGCATCGGCGGCGTGCTCCATCGCGACGAGGAACACTCGCTTGTTACCGGCGGCGGGGAGGGTTTTCGAGGCGACGACAAGAGCGGTGGCGGCATGGACGCGGCGAGGCCCCGCGTCCGCGATGGCGGCGCGGTCAAGCTCGGTGGCGGCGGCGTCACCCTGTTCCCGGTAGATTTGCGTGCCGACGAAACCGGTGGCGGTCGTGACGATTTCGGCGGGCGGGTGAAGAATCTCACCGGGAGCGGGTGTTTTTTTGGTGAACGCAAAATGCGGCGGGAGCGCGGGCGCGGGATGCCAGTCGAGCGCGGGCGGCGGCTCATCCCCGGCACCCTCGGCCTCAATGAGCAGAACATCCGGCCCGCGCAGGACGGCGGAGCGCCAGCGGACCTCGCCGCGCGTGGTGCGGAGGGTGCCGTGAGCCTCGGCATTCCAGAGGTCGAGGCGCGTGTCGCCGCCGACCAGTTCGCCAGCCGTTTTGAGCGCGATGCGTCCGACGGGCATGCGTGAGTTGCCCACATAAAAACCGGCGCGGTTGATTTCCCACGAAAACTGCTCCGAGCCATCGGCGGCGCCGGCTTCCTTTTGGAGGAAAATAGTCGCGCCAAGGTCGCCGTTGCCGATGAAGGCGGAATTGCCCCACCCGTTCGGCAGAGTTTGCCAGACAAAGTCATGGCGCGCAAGAAACGCGGGCCAGTCGCCAGCGCCGGCGGTGACGATGGAGGAAAACAAAAGGAGAAACGCAACTGGCGCCGATTTTATAAAAGACATTGGTCTTAATGGTTCGCGTTATTTTGGTGGCACGGCATCTGCGAGCGGCCAGACGGCGAGCCAGTCTCGCAGGAGATCGCGCCAGCGCCAGCTTACGTCCGATGCATAGGCAAAAAGCCGTCCGTGCCCGCCGCGCGGGAAAATGTGCAGTTCGGCCGGCACGCCGGCAGACCAGCAGGCGCGCGCAAAGAGGATGCTGTTTTCGGGCGAAATGAGATCGTCGTCCGCCGCGTGGAAGATGAATGCGGGCGGATTTTCCTTGGTGACGTGAAGTTCGGGCGAGAGGGCGGCCTTCAGGCTTTCAGGGGGCGAGTCGCCGAGGAGGCGGCTGAAGGTTTTCGATTTTCCGGTTTGCCCGAGCACGGCGGAGATGACGGGATAGGCGAGAATAAGGCGGTCGGGGCGGGCGGAGACGCTGTCCGCGAGGTCGTCGGATGCATCGCGGTAAAGAGTCGGGCGCGTTGCGACGAGCGCGGCGAGATGCCCGCCCGCGCTGCCGCCCATGAGCGCGAGGTTTTGCGCGGGCACTTTCAGTTCCGCAGCGCGTGAGCGAAGGAGGCGTATTGCGCGCGTGGCATCGGCGTATTGCGCGGGATGGCGGTTGGGCGCAACGCGGTAGTTTACGACGACGGCGGTGTAGCCGAGGGCGCGGAAGTACTCCGCGAAGAGGCGTTCGTAGGGGCTGAGACTTCCATAACCGCCGCCGGGACAGATGACGATAATCGCGGGAATCGAGTATTTTTCGGAGATCGGATAAAAGATCTCCATGTTCGGGCGCGGGCCTTTGGCAGGATTGTTCGGACTGTCGTCCGGCCAGAGGTTGACGACACGGTGGTTAAGTTCGGCGGCGCCCAAAATTGGCGCAGCCAGAGCAAGGAGCAGCGTTGCGCAGAGGAGTGTGCTTTTTTTCACGGCAATGTTTTTACCAGAAGAATCCGCAGCCGAGGTCGAGGCTGAAGCCCTTGGTGCGCTCGCCGAAGCCGCAGGAGACTTTGGCATTCACGCCGAAGTTGCTGCCGATCTGCATGATTGCGCCGATGTCGACGATGCCTTTGCTGCCGCCGAGATCGTTGTTATAGACTCTGTCGCCGACGGCGATCCCGGTGGCGCCTTTGAATTCGTAGTGGTAGCTGGCGCGGAGGAAGGGGACGATTTTCCAGCCGGGTTTGAGTTCGCGTTCGAGCCAGATGCGCATGCCGAGACGGCCTTCAAGGGAGTCGGCGCTGTCGATGGCATAGGTGCGATCCAGATAATCGGTGGCGTTGTTGATGTCGTGGGTTTGCCAGGTGAACTGGAGTTGGGGTTCCCAGTGGATGGGGCTGTTGGTATTCTTCTTGAAGGAGCGTCCAATTTCAAGGGCGCCGGCGATGCTGTCTCCGTTGGTGCTGAAGGTTGGGTTGCCGGGGACTTTGATGTCGTAGTCCTCGGAGCCGGCGCGGACGAGGAGATCGACATACCAGTTGCCGATGACGCAGGTGCCGTAGATGCCGTAGCCGGTGGCCTTGGTCTTGGTGCTGGTATTGCCGGAAATTACGGCGCTTTGGCTCATGTCGGAGGAGATATTGTCGTAGAACGCGCCGAGAGTGAGGCGGCCTTTGCCGATTGCTGTGCTCCAGTCAATGCCGACTTGAGCGCCATAGGTGGAGATGTCGGAGTCGCGGTAGGAGCTGAGTTTGATTTGTTCGTCAGTCATGATGCCGTTGACCCAGGCTTGGAATGTGTGCGGGGCGGTGGCGCGGTTGGTGACGAGGCGCTGGCTGAGGGATGCCATCGAGGCTTTGCCGGTCATGATGGAGGCGGCATCGACACCGAGGAGGAGGGGGAGGGTGGACGAGCCGCCCTGGCTGTAAGTCCAGGTGCCGTCGGGATTGCGGATCAGCGTGCGAAGCAGGCCGTTGGTGAGTTCGATGGGGGCGCAGTTGATCTCGGCGGTGACAGATGCGGGGTCGGTGGTGGTGAGCGGGGTGACGTTGCTCCAGTCGGCGTCCCCGGTGATGGCGGTTTGCTGGCTGAATATGATGTTCACGTTGCCGGTGACGCTGCCGGTGACGTTGAGTTCGTCGCAGAGCACGGCATTTCCATCGGGAGTGGCGCCGATGGCGAGAAGAATGCTGCCATTGTCAGAGGCATAGTTGCCGTTGATGGAGACTTTGGCGTAACTGCTGCCGCGGATGCCATCATTGCCGATTTGCAGGACGCCTTTGTTGGTCATGGTGAAGGCGGCACCCCCGGTTGTGAGGGCGGCTGTTGTTGGAATCGCCAAGACTCCTTGTTTGGCGATGGTGACTGCGTTGGAGGCTCTGACGTTGCCTGTAATTGCCAGCTTTCCGGAATTGACTTCCAGTGTGCCGATATCGGCCGAACCGGCAAAGGTCAGCAAACGGGAGCCTGTCTTTGCGAGCGTGGCGTTGGGGCCCGTGACGGTTCCCGAGTAGGTGAAGTAAGCGACGGAATTGTGCAGTGTCGCGATTTTGCCATCCGCGATAACGATGTTGCTGTCCAGCGAGGCATAGTCCGCGGTTGTCATGAGCGTGCCGCTGCCAACGAAGGTAATGGGCGCGCCGGCGGTGTAAATCTGGTTGGAATTGGCGAAAGCGATGGCGCCGCCGTGGATGTCAATGCCGCCGGTGAACACATTCCCGGCGGTATTGGCAAAGGCGAGCGTGCCGGCACCGCGTTTCACGAGTTTTCCCTCGGGGTTGGTGACAGCAGAGACACCGCCGACTTCGATGATGTGGCTGGCATTGGCAGCGATGCCGCCTGAACCGGTAAAGGTGTAGCTGGCATCGCCCTCAACCCACATGTCGGATACGTTTACGCCGTTGGGGTTGATTTCGACGTTGAGGGCGCCGGCAGCGCTGCTGAAGATGACACGGTCACCGCCGCCGAAGCGGGTGACGCCGCCGAAATCGGTCCAGTTTTCGCTAGTCAGATTCCATGTCGTATTGCCGCTGGCGCCGGCCCAGGTCATGTCACGCGACATGTCCGCGCTGGTGATGACGAGGAGGTTGGCTCCGGATTGCATGAGCAAGCCGGACTGGCGTCCGACCTCGGCGGGGACTTCGCCGTTGATGGTCAGCGTGATGTTTCCGTAGAGATTGCCGATGCTGCCGAGGTTGAAGGTGCCGCTTTGCACGATGCCGATGTCGATGCGGTTGTTGCCTGCGAGTGCGATCGTGCCGCCACCGGCAAGGTTGATGCGGTCGCTGAGGCCGTAGCCGTCGAGGCCGGCGCCGATGTAAAGATCGATGTCGATTGTCCCGCCGTCGAGGAGAGTCACGTTGTCGGTGAACGCGAGTGTCTGCGGGGCTGATGTGCCGGAGCCGACGCTGATTTTGGCGGCGGTGAGCGGCGTGGAAAATGTGCCGGAGCCGGCGAGCGTGAGGCCCGTGCCGAAGGAAATGGGGGAGGCAGAGTCGAGAGAGACGATTCCGTTTTCGATTGCTTCGAGCACGGTGCCATTGGCGAAGGTGATGCTGCCGGCGCGGAGCCGGCCATTGATGGCGAGGGTGGCGCCGGATTTGACTTCAAACGAGCCGGCATTGTTTGACACGCCGTAGATGGCCCCGCCGGAAAGCTGGAACGTGCCCTCCTCGACAGTGGTGTTGGCAACGACATTTGACGCATGTTCGCGGAAGATGACCGAGCCGGCGCCGGTTTTGTTTACGGTGAGCACAGTGGTGTCGCTTGCGGAGATGGCGTCGTGGAAGCGAATGGCCCTGCCGGCCCCGGCATTCAGCGAGAGCGTGCCCGTGGCTGCGTTAAAGTGGATGGCGTTGCTCGTGCCCGCGGTGGTGATGCTGAGTCCGCCGCCGGTGGCAAGCTGGGAAGAGTCGATCACGGCGCCACTGGTGTTGCCTTCGAAGAGGATGTCGCCGCCGGCGGCATTGAGGGCGAGTTCGGATTGTCCGCCGAGGTAGATCGCGCCGCCGTAGGTTCCGGATGTGTTGTTTGCGAATGTGAGTCCGGCCACGCTGGTGATGATCGCGTTGCCGGTCTGGATGGCGCCGCCGTTGGCACCGGCGATGTTGCTGGAGATGGTGCCTGAGGCGGCGATGTCGAGCGAGCCGACATTAAGAGCGCCGCCAGCGCTCCCGGCGTGGTTGCCGGCGATGTCGAGAACGCCGCTGCTGATGGTGAGTGCGTTGTTCACGCGAAAAGCGCCGCCATTGGACACCGCGCTGTTGCCTTCGAGGGAGAGGCGGGCCGCCGAGAAATCAATGGCTCCGCCCATGATTGCGCCGCCTGCGGCGGCGGCGAAGTTGTCCTTGAAAGTGACGGTGCCTGAGACGCCATTGAATGTGACCTTGCCAGCGCTGGTCGCGTAGATGGCGCCGCCGTCACCGGCCGCCTTGTTGCCTTCAAGCAGGGCGTCTCCGGAGAATGCCGCCGAGGCGCCACCGACGAGCATGATGGCTCCGCCCGTGCCGTTTCTGGCTGTGTTTCCGATGAGGGCGGCCTCTTTTTCGAAAACCACTTGACTGCTGGTGTTGGCAAAGATGGCCCCGCCTTGGTTGGCGGCGGTGTTGCTGAAGAAGAAAACGTCGTTTTCGAAAGTGAGCACGCAGGTTGCGGCGGCTCCGGCTGAATAGATCGCGCCACCGTTGTGTGTCGTGCTGAACGTGCCGGTGGCGGCCGTGTAGCCTGCGCGACACTGATCGAAGATGACTGTGCCGGTGAATGTCAGCGAACCGTTTTGTATCGATATGGCGCCGCCTTGCATGGTGGCGCGGATGTTGGTGAATATGGCGTCGCCATTGATGACGAGGTGTCCGGCCGCGGCGGAAGCCACGTAGAGAGCGCCGCCTTGGTTATTGTAGACTATGTCACCCAATATTACGCGGTCGAGGGTCAGCGAGGTGCGCGCGGCTTCGTAGCGCATGAGGCGAACGCCGATCGCGTTGTTTTGCATAAGCGCCCATGTGCCGGGGTCGGCATCCTCCTGTTTGAAGGTGATGTTCGAGCCGCTGCGGACATCGTAGGCGCCGACGGTTACCCATTCATTCACAGTGAGCGTCCTGCCGTCAGCGAGCGTGACGCTGCCGCTGCTGCCGGAGATTTTGAAAACGTCACCGTCGGCAAAAGCGGTTGTCGCGGGGATGGGGCTGTCAGAGGTCAATATGTATTCGGCCGCCATGAGCGCCGGGCCGAATGACGCGGAGAGTAGGAGCGAGCACGCGCAGCCAAGGGCGATCACGTGGTGTTTGACGAAGCGGAGCAGATGAGAGGTTTTCATGGATTTGTCATTCGGGTGTGGGGATTTACGAAGATGACGCACGGAGAGGTGCAGCCAGAGGGTGATGAATGCAGCTGGAGCAGGACCTATTTTTTTCGGAGCGCGCGAATGAGGAGCAGGCCCGGGAGCGCGATGATGAGCCATAGCGACGGCGCGCCGCCGCCGCCGCCTTTGTTGGGCGACTTGCCGTCATCGGGCGGCGGTTGGGGGTTGGGCGGAGGATTTTGCGTGCCGTAAACATACAGTGTGGAAACGGTGTTGTAGTCATCGTCGGCGATGCGGCGGATGGCATGGTTGCCTGTGTCGGCGATCAAGAGGCTGCCGTCCTCCGCGATTGCGATGGCCGTGGGGTTGTTGAATTGCGCGACGGAGCCGTGGCCGTCGGCAAAACCGGGCGCGCTGCCGGCGATCGTCGTTACCGTGTGGGAAAAATACGCGCGGATGAGAGAGTTGCCCGAGTCGGCGATATAGACAACGCCCCCGCTGTCCATTACGAGGCCTTTGGGCGCGTTGAAAGCGGCTTGGGTGAGGGCGTCGCCGTCCGTGGCACCCGGAACGCCGGATGCGCCGGCGAGCAGGCTTACCACGTTTCCGTTGGCGTCCTCATCAGTGAAGTGGGGGTCCGTGTCGACGAAGCGGATGGTGTGGTTGCCGGTGTCAGCCACATAGAGGTTGCCGGCGATGTCCACGGCGACGCCTGAGGGGCTGTTGAACTTGGCCAGCAAGGCGGCGCCGTTGGTATCGCCGGCGACACCCGCGCCGGCGACGATGGAGACCGCGCCGTCGGCGGAGATTTTTTTGATCAGGTGGTTTTGTGTGTCGGCGATGTAGGTTTCGCCCGATGCGGCGTGGTGCGAGGCCACGCTTGCGGGGGCGGCGAGGGTGGCGTCGGGGCCGGAGCCGGTGGTGGTGACAATCCCGTCGGCTGTCAGGGAGCGCAGGGCGTTGTTGCCGCTGTCGGCAACGATGAGCATGCCGGCGTTGTTGATGGAAAGTCCCTTGGGCGTGTTGAATTGAGCGGCGGTGCCGGTGCCGTTTGCCGAGCCTGGCGTGCCCGACTGGCCGGCGAGTGTGGTGATGGCGCCGTTGGGCGCGATTTTCTGGATGATGTGCAGCGTGGCGTCGGATACGTAGATGTTATATGAGGTCGTGCCCGAATCGGTGACGACTCCCGACGGGGAGGGCATGTAATTGGGAACAACTTTGATCATGGTGGCTTCGCTGCTTTGCTGGCCGAGTTCGTTTTGGGCGACGCAGCGATATTGCCAGCCGTCTTTGCCGTCGGGAATCAGTATGGTGAGTGCGTCGGTTGATGTGCCCGCGTAGTCCGCGCTGTCGGTAATGTCGGTCCACGAGCCGCTGATGCTCGTGCGAACCTGCCAGCGATAGGTGGCCGCGGGGCGCGCGACGGCGTTTGCAAAGATGACGACCGTCTTGCCGGACACCACGGTTTGCTGGGCGCCGGTGTTGGGGAAAATGGGGGCGGTGTTGAACAAAATTTCGTTGGGCGCCTTCACCTGGCCCCATTCGGTGCGCACGATAACATCGCCATTGCTGGTGCCTGCGGGAGCGTAAACGAGCAGCTGGGAGGCGGTGCTGTTTATGCGATCGATTTCCACGGCCACGCCGCCGATCAGGACTTCCTTGATTGTGCCGTAACGGACGCCGTTGATCGTGATCAGATCGCCGGGATAAACGCCCGCGCCTTCTTCTTTACCGGTGTAAGCGACGGAGGTGATCGTGGGTTTGTCCTCGGCGTTGGCCAGGCCGGCTTTCAGGCGAATTGCATAGGTATCGAGGGTACGGCTGAGCCGGTAGGTGTTTGCGTAGTCGTTGTATTTTCCAACGTAAATGAACATGTGGTGCATGCCGTTCTTCTCATCGACAACAGAACCGCCGGGGTGAAAGCCGTCCTGGTAGGCTTTGGTGACGCCGGCAGCGGCGACAGCGCTGCCGCCGAGGATGATGCCCTGCCGTTCTATGAGTGTGCCGTCGAAACGCCACTCGGCCGAGCCATTGAGCAGATCGACAGGATCAATGCTCCAAATGTTGAGCGAGTTCATCGCCTGGGACGGATCTTCCGAGAGCGGGATTTCCACGCCCGAGCCGTTTGTGGGGCGGGTCTTGCCAAGGCCGCCGCCCCAGCGGTGGCTTTGTATGACTTCGAGGCGTCCGGTTTCGGGATTATGTATGACTTCGGGCGTGTCGTGGGCTTCCCAAGGCTGTCCGTTTTTCAGGACGAACGGATCGTAACCATTGCCAACGATGTTGGTTTTCTTGGTGACAAACTTTGTTACTATAGCATCGAAAACGGTGCCTTTTTCGTGTTTATAGACGTTTTGGGTATATACAAACCGGGGATCGGTCACGGTGAGCGTGCTGCTTACCACGGTGGTGCCGCTTACATAGGTGGACATGCTCATCGCGGTCGAACCTGTTCCGATAATCGTGGTCTTGAGCGGAATTTTTGCGGAGCCGGTGGTTATCGCGTATGTGGTACCGCTTTCCACCGTGGTGCCGGTGATTATGGTCGAAGTGGACGTCCTGGTAGCTCCTAGGAACCCGTAGGTATCCGTTTGTTCGCGGGTGAGTATGAGCATGTGCCCGCTCCCCCAGGTGACCAGCGTCGGTTCGACACCGCGGTTTACCTGGGTGGCGGAATTTTTCCACCCGGTGCGTGACCATGTCACGCCATTGGTCGTGCGCGCCAATATATTATTATCGTTCACTCCGGATGTGGATTTGCCAAAAGGCATCAAGAGGCCGAAGTCGGGATGCCGGACCATGTTCGGACCAACGTGGACGGGATCATGGAGCGGGATGTTTATTTTGGAGAGCGCCTGGTCCTGCTCGGTCCAGCGCACGCCGCCATCATCGGATGTATAAACACGATAATTAAAGCGCGCCTGCGTGCTGACCGGGGTGTATTCCGTGGCATTTGCAGCGTTGTCAATGTCGTATTTTGCAGTCACGACAACAAGGCGCGGCTTCAACGTTGTGTCGCCGCCGGGATAAAGCCAATTCATGGCATGCATGCCAAGATAATCGTAATTGCCGGGGAAGCGGATCGAGGGCGTGCTGGCGTTGTTGTCATGATCGACAACGGGATTTATGCCAAGAACGGGAGTCGCGGTCTTTACGTTTTCGGGGAGCCAGGCGCCCATGTTTCCGTCCGCGTAGATGACACGCCGGCTGTTGTTGGGCCTGGATTTGTAGCTGGATGGAGAGTGGTTGAAGAGGTTGCGAATCAGCACCACGGTGCGTTCGTTGCTTGCATTCCCTTCGATCGCCCAGGGGAACCGCGTGGCCACGGGCCAGCCCTGATGCTTGTACTCCACATTGTCCATGATGGAGGGGCCGCGAAGCACCGGGGCGATTTCCATCAATCCCGCGTTGCGCATCTCCTGCACTTGTGCGGAGCCGCTGCTGGTGAACTCGAAATCGGCCAGCGTGGTATCGTCAAGGGGATCGGCCTGTGCCTGCATGGAGGACTGGCACAGCATTGAGGCCGCCCAAACGGCGATGAAGACCCGGAGGGATTTTTTCGCGTTTATTACTGATTTCATGTTTTTCCTTTTCGTTAATTGTTACCAGCTCATGCGCACGATGCCGTTGAGGGTGTGGCGAACCGTGTCGTTGTCGTGAATGCCCATCGGTATGTAGTCGAAATCGTAGGCGAAACCGAAAAACACACGGTGGCTGAGGGCCATGCGCAGGCCGACACCGCACGTGATGCCGCTGCCGTCGTATTTGTCCCCGCGGATGGGCATGCGCGCGGCGGGATAATCGACCATCGTTGCCCAGATTTCGGATTGGTCGGTGTTGAGGTTTTCGCGCCAGCCGATGCGGACATCGACCATGCCGGGCTGGCCCCAGGGCATTTTGATCTCGCGGTTGATATCGACGGCGAAGACGGCTTCAAGGGCATAGGCGCGCATACCGTCGAGGCGGACGGCGCCGACGCCGGTCTCGCTGTATTTGCGGAGATTCAGGTTCATGTAATGCAGGCCGATATTGGGGCGGAGGCCGCCGGTTGCGAAGGGATGCAGCATGTAGCCGATTTCGAAGCTGGCTCCGAAGCTGTCGATGTCGTAGCCGCCGGTGACAATATTGCCCTGGTCTTCGCGGCGCACGGTGTCTGCGGAACCAGAGCCTCCGAGAAGATCGAGCGATGCATAAAAGTCGCCCATGCGCTTCGCGCCATAGGCTCCGAAGTAGATGGTTTCTATATCGGTGGTGGCATTGTTGGTGGTTTCCAAGTTGGTGTTGTTGAAGCCGCCGTAGACGCCGAGCATGTAATTGTTTTTCGTGATCCAATCGTAGCCGACCATGGCGGCATAGGTGCGGTCGGTGTAGCCGAGGTGGTTGATGTCGTCGCCGTATTCGGCGAATGACCCCATGAAACGCGCCCAGGGAGCGCCCGAGGTGATGCCGGGCTTGCGATCGACGACCGGCGTGAGGAACTCCTCGCTGATGTGCGAATAGATGGCGCGCATCGAAGCGAGCATCGAATCGAAACCGACGACGATGTCCTTGCCGGGTTCGAGGGCCATGTTGTAGGCGGTGAGCTGGAGTTTTTTGCCGTCGATAATATCGACAACCATGAACATGCCTTCCTGATTCGGATTATAATACGGCATGTTGGGAATGCCGCCTTCGGCGATGGCGGCGGTGTAGATGCCCGTGGGGAGAAGCGCGCCGAGGCGGATCTCGCCGTTGTTGATAAACTCCATTGAACCGGCGAGCTTGAGCGCGGTCATTTCGTAATAGTTGGCGAGCACGAGGGCTCCGCCGTCGATGATCATGTTGCGCGCAGTGACTTCGGGCTTGATGATGCGCAACACACCGCCTTGGCGAACGACAACGTCGGAGCCACTGCCGCCGAGGGCGTTGACTCCTTCGATGCTCAGATGGGAACCGCTGCCGACTTCGAAATCGCGCAGCACGTTTGCGCCGCGAAGGGTAAGGGTGCTGGAGGTGAAGAGCACGCGGTCGCCTTTGAGGATGCCATTGACGTCGCCGCCTTCCACGCCCCGGAATTCAAGCACCGAACCGACCTTTATGGTGACGAGGTCGGAAGCGGATGCAGCGCGGCGCATGATTAGATACGGCACGTCGACGTTGAGGTTGGCATAGGAATTCCTTCCGGAGAGTATGGCCGTGCCTGTGCCGGCGATGGTGAGTTCGTTATTGCCGGTGATGTCGCCTGAGAACTCAACCTGTTGTCCGTTGGTCTCGATGGTCGTGCTGTATTCGCCCATCGCAATGCCGTTGGGAATATTAAGACCAGCCGCCTCGATGCTCAAAACGGGATTGGCCGTGTTGATGGTCAGCGCGCCGGCGCCGAGCGCGGCACTATTGGCAAGGCCGAGTGTGCCGCCTTCATATGCAATACCGCCGCTGTGGGTGCTGGCGCCCGAGAGCGTCCATTTGCTCGCGCCCGCCTTGGTGACTTTGCCTTCACCTGAAAAACTGCCGGCAAAGGCCGCATCGCCAGCGTCGATGTTGACCTTCAGATCGGCCGTGCGGAGCTCGATGGTTCCGACGCCGTCGAGCGTGGCAATCGACTGGTTGTGACCGTTGAGATCGAGTGTGGCGCCCGCGTTTACCACGACGGCTGCCGTGTTGCCGAGGACGTTTTGGGCGGCAAGTTGCAGAATGCCGCCATTGACGGCGAGCGCGCCGGCGTGCGCGGAAATATCGGCTTCGAGCACAAGCGTGCCCGCGCCTGTTTTTGCAAGGGTGGAATCGGCCGCGCCGTCCACGGCGCCGCCGAGGGTCATGGTGTTTCCATTGCTGTCGAAGGAGCCGGTTTTTCCGGATGCGATGCTTACGGTGTCATTGATGGCAACGGCGCTGCCCGTGGCGCGTATGATGGCATCGCCGGTGAAGGTGATGCCGGCGGTTTCCCCCGTGGCGAGTTGATTGCCGTCGCTGATGGCGATGACGCCGCCGCCGATATCGGCGCCGCCCGAGAAGGTGTTCGCACCGTTGGCGAAGGTGAGCGTGCCGGTGCCGGTCTTGACGAGCTTGCCGTTGGCGGAGGTGAGCTCGATTTCGCCTGCGGAGTTGGCGAGGACATTGGTTGCGTCGGTGTTGATGCCGCCGCCGGTGAAGGTGTAATCAGCGCCCCCGCTCACGATCATGTCGGAGATGCGCACTTCGGTGGCGTTGATGAAGATGTTGCGATTGGCCGCGTGGGCGCTGTCGGCGGCGCCGTCAAACACAACGTGATCGCCGTAGCTGTAGGCGGTCATGCTGTCGGAGCCGGTCCAGCTGTTTTGCGTGAGATTCCAGACGGTGCCGCTGTTGCCCGTCCAGGTCATGAGGCGGGATTTGTCGGACACGGCGGCGAGTTGCAAGATGCCGCTGTTGTTGGACAATGTTGCGGTGAGGCGTCCGCTGGTCGGGAGCGTCATGCCGCTGATGGTAACGCTGGTGTTGTTGGCGAGGCCGGTGATATTGCCGAGATTGAACGTGCCCGAGGCGAAGGATTCGAGATCGATGATATTGGAGCCGCTGATTGCGGATGTGCCGGTGCCGATCAGGCGGTCGCTCTTTTTGTAACCGACCTCGGCGTCGTCGGAGAAGAGGCCGACGCGGACAATACCGCCGCCGGTCATTTCGAGGTTGTTTACCGTGAGCGTGCCCGACTGCGCGGCGGAAACACCGGCATCGAGCATCGCGCCGGATGCGATTTTGACGCCGCCGTTTGTGCCCGCTGTCCCGATGCCGCCGAGTATGACGCCGGAAGCGACAGTGACTTTGCCTCCGAGCGTGGCATTGGCGGTCGCGAGCGTGATGACGCCTGCTTCGAGGCTGGCATTGCCGGTGTTTGCAGAGCTGTCCCCAGTGAGGCGGAGGGCGCCGGCGCCGGTTTTGCGGAAGGTGGAATCGGCGCCGCCCGAGGTGAGCGCGCCATTGTAAACGAGCGTGCCGCCCTGGTCCACGATCAGGTCGGCGGTTTTTCCGGCTGCGATGCCCATGGCGCCGGTGATGGTGCCGCTGGTGTTGACGGATTTCATGGCGTGGAGTGTGGCGGATTCAATAAACGTGATGCCGCTTGTTCCGGTGCCGAGCTGGCCTGCGTTGCCAAAAGTGATCTGGCCGCCGGAAATATCGATGCCGCCGGCAAAGGTGTTGGCCGCGTTGTTGGCAAAAACAAGCTCTGCGTTGCCGCTTTTCACCAGTTTCCCGGTGGGGGCGAATTGCGCGCTGCCGACCGCGCCCGCGCTCGCGGTGATGCCGCCGTCGCCGCGGAACTCGTAGCGCGCGGTGCCGCTCACTTCCATGCCGGAGGTGGAGACGCCGCCGGTTTCGATGGTGATGGTGCGGTTGGCGGCGTGGCCTGCATCGGCGGTGCCGTCGAAGATCACGCTGTCGCCGTTGTAGAAACGGTTTTCGCCGCTTGCGGACATGTCGGCCCAGTTTCTTTCCGTGGCGGTGGGGCGGCGAAACCATGTGGAGCCGTCGGCCCCGGTCCATTTCATCTGGAGGTTGTTCACCGTGTTGCTGACGATGAGCTGTTTGTTGACACCATCGACGGTGAGAGCGCCGCTGCTGCGCGGATTGGATGCGACGCCGTCGATGGTGAGCGTGAGCTGGCTGAGGTTTACGGCGCCGGTATTCCATTTTGCGAGGACGAAGGTACCGGTGGCCAGGAGGCCCAGGTTTATGGTGCCGCTCCCGACGAGGGAGATATCGTTCACTTGGAGAAAGCTGGCCGAGCCGCTTGCGAACAAATCGTGACTGATCATGAAGCCGTCCAGCATGAGGAGGCTGCCGCTGATGATGAGTTTTTCCGCGTCAACGGCGGTTTCCGTGCCGACTTGCAGGAATGCATTTGTCGTGGCCGAGACAAAGGTCTGGTTCGGGCTTGCGGAGATCGTGTTGTTTGTCCTGAGCGTGGTCAGCGTGCCCGATCCGCCGAAAGTGGCGCCTGAATAGATGTTGATCACGCCGCCGAGCGATGCGTTTTGGTTGCCAAGAATCAGCGAGCCAGCCTGCACATTGGTGGTGCCTTGGAAATGCGAGTTGTCGGCGTTGAATATCAGGCGTCCGGCGCCGACTTTGTCCATGATTGCTTTGTAACCATTGGCTGAGTCGGCCGTGGCGATCGAATCGAGCGCGGTGTCGTTTCCTGCGCGGCCAATGGAGAGCGTGACGTCCCTGGCGATATTAAAGCGAAGCATGCCGAAGTTATTTGTGAAATAAAAACCGCCGTTTGCGGCTTTCGGCGTGCGCGTGGCCAGGTATGTGCCGCTGGTCACTTCCGCGGCGGTTATTGTCGATGCGGCGGTTGCCGATGCGGCGGTTCCGAGGGCGGCATTGTTTTCATATACAATGTGCTGCCCCGCCAGGGCGCTTGATAGCGATATGACGATGGGCTTGGCTGCATTGCCGATGCCCGAGTGGTCGTCGATGAAGCCGCCGCTCACGCCCACCCAGTTCCCGCTGATGTTTGTGACATCCTGAAGCATCACATCGGAGGTGTTTATCCTGAACAGGATTGCGGCGCCGCTGTGGGCGGTGCGGTTGTTGATGAAGGCGGAACCGATGACGGTCAGATCCACCGAGCCTGTGGCGAAGTCGAACACGCCGCCGCCGCCGGTGGCGTTTGCGGTATGGGTCGAATAGTTTCCAATGAAGGTGCTGGAAGTTATCGTAGAGGGCGGCCTGCCGGCAATGTTGGAGCGGAAGCTGATCACCCCGGCGCTCCCCCCGGCGCTGTTGCCTTGGAACAGAACATTGGTAATGCGCAAAAGGCCATTGGAGCCAAGCGTAAAGACACCCCCGATGGTCGCTGCATAATTGTTCATTATGATCCCATTGTTCAGCACGAGCGTTCCCCGGCTGATATGGCCCACGCCCGAATATGCATTGGAACGATTGTTGCTGAATATGAAACGGCCGCTTTGATCCACGGCGTTTGGCGCCGGGCGGATGAAAAACATGTCCGCGGATGACGATAAACTTAAATCGAAGATGGTGCCATTACCGGCAGCCAGCAACGTGTCCTTGATTTCAAAGGTGACGCCGTCGGCTATGTCGTAGGCCTGCGAGGTGCCGAAGAGCACGCGTTTTGCCTTGATGATGCTGATGTCGCTGGTGATCAAGCCGGGCGAGGGCAGGGCGTTGTCCTGCGCCGGCAGGGTCGCATGAAATCCGGCCGCGGCCAATGCAAGAACGAGCAGCCGGGAAAGCCTTGGGAATATTCTATTTTTCATAAAGAGGTTCCTTCTTTTATTTAAGATTGGGGATGCGTCTGTTCCTGTGCTCCGTGTCAGAATGTTCCCTTGATGCCTATCATGATGTAGGAGGGGATTACAAAGCGCTGATACTTCTCGGCATAACCCGGCGTGTCCGCGGCGCGCCTGTAAATGATTTTGTCTTTTGCGAATATGTTTCTCCACGTTATATATGCCGAGAACGATTTGGAGAAGCTGTATTCCGCGCCGAGGTCGTAGGTGGTGTAGGCCGCCTGGTAATCATAGGTGCCCGCCGGTATGTAGGTTTCATATTCTTCAACCTTGGTTTTCTTCGTTTCCGCCTGGTAGGCGCAACTGAGCGTGATCGAGTATCGGGGACGAATGAAGTTTACGCCGTACGAAAAAGCGTCCGGGGTGAATCCTGTGAAATCCTCGGCGTTCGGGCCGGTGACTTTCAGGTGGGTATAGTTCACCCAAAGCTGCATGGTTTTCAGCCACGAAGGCAGGAAGAACAAGTCCTGGCGATAGCTCAGCTCCAGTCCCGTCAGGCTGGCGTCGCCCACGTTTTCCCAGCGCCGCATTATATATCGGTTTTCCCCGTTTATATAATATTCAATGGTTTCATCGGACAACCCGTATAATTTAAGACTATCATAGGTCATCGGCACCAAAGTCCTGGCGAAGAAATTCGTGACGTTCTTTTTATATACGCCTACGGTGCCAAAGCCCCCCTTCAAATGGTACGAATCCAGCGAAAGATGAAAACTGTCCGCTGTCCAGGGTTCCAGGCCGGGATTGCCAACACTGATGATTCGGACATTGACCAGCCCTTCCATTTCTTCCTCCGCGTCCGGCGCCGGTATGGTCATCCCGCCCGCCACGTATCTGACATCGGGGCGCCCGATTGTACGTGCATAGGCGGCGCGCAATATCAAATTCTCCGTGATGGAGAAATTGGCATTGAGGCTGGGGTACAGGTCCTTGTAGGACTGGCCGGCGTGGCTTGCGCGCTCCTGGTAAACGAGATTGGCGGCCCGCACCGGGTCGTCGTCGATGCCGGGCAGTTTCAGGAAGCGCCCATTCTCATCCTTTATGGGTATGCCCTTGGCATCTTTTTGATAAATTGCCGACTTGTCCTCGAGCATGCTCCAGCCGTTGAGCTTGGTCCTCTCGAAACGCGCGCCGCCCGTCATGTTGAGGCGGTTTTGGAAAAGCTTGAGGTCGAAGCGCAGGTAGGCCGAGGAGATGATTTCCTCGAGGCGTACCGAGCCGAGCGCGCGGTCTCTTGGCAGGTCCTGCGCGCCGACGGGAAACCAGTCCGGATGCTCCTGGTAAAGTTTATACACCTTCGAGGGGTTGATCCAACGGACGGGGTTTCCGTTTATCGTGATATTTACATCCTCATCTATGACATCGTAATTGCTTGCCCGCAGCGGAAGCGCGCCGCCGGCGGGCGTAAAGGTGCGCCTGAGCATAAAACGGCGATCGTCCTTTTCCTCCCTGCTGTAAGCCCCGCCGAGCTTGAATGAAAAATTATGCCGCACGTGCCGCTCGATATCGATGCGCCCGGTGTAGAGGGTCGTTTTGTAGGTGCCATCCTCCTCGGCGACTCCCGTGATGTCGTAATTGCCGCCATCATACACGTTGAAAGCCTCGCCATAGTCGTTTGTCACGGAATAGAGCACGGGCAGGATGCTATCCGTGGAGTTGATGCCGTCGCCGCGTATGCTCAGGCTGCTGACCGCGGCGTTCACGCCTGTAAAATAACCCTTGTTCAGGCTGGTGCGGATTCTTGTGGCGGACGAATAGATTGCCTGTCCGTCAATGTTCCATGCGCCGCGGTGCCTGTAGCGCAGCGTCATGTGGGTCCTGTCCGTGGAGTCTTCATAATTGAGCGCCGCATTACCGCCCATGATCATGCCTCCGCGGGTCGAGTTGGTATGATAGGAGGTCTCAGGTTTCTTTTCCGCGTAAGTGGCGTCGCCCCTGGGGTCGTTGCGCACCCTTTCGCTGAAGTTTGTCGTGATGCGGCTGTTTGCGCGCTCGGTCACATTTTCCCTGTACTGGATTGTATAGGCAAGGGAATCATTCCTGGACATTTTCCATTCGACAGTGGCCTGCATGTTTTCCGTCGTCGTGAGCTCGGCAAGTTGCGTCCATTGCGCGGAAGTCATGGCGATGTCCTTGGTGCCGTAAAATTCGGGCGGGAAGCTCCACTCCGGGCCGCCCAAGTTTATATATTTGTCCTCGGTTCTTAAATTCCATGTCGCGGTTTCCTGCGGTGTGTTGTTGGTGCCGCGTTGCCTCCATGTCCTTGTGAACCCGAGACTGAAGGCCAGGCGGCTGCTGAGCGGATAGGTAAGGTTCGCGGTAAACGAAGGTTGCTTGAATTTCGGCGATACTTGGGAGATCGGCTGTTTTGAACCCCCGTCGAAGCCAAGTCCGTTGGCACTGTCGAAATTCATAAAAAGCCGGTAGCTGAAGCTCGGTTTTTTGGTGCCCAGGAGGCTTTTGGTTACGAGATTCAATGAGCCGCCCAGGCCTGTCGCCGGCATGTCGGGCGTGGGCACCTTGGTAACCTCGATGCGCTCGATGTTCACCATGGGAACTTCCAGCAGGGACAGCGTGCGGCTGCTCTCTTCGCCGACGCCGGTGCTGGCGACATTGCCGCCGTCGAGCTGCACGGCGGACATCTCGGGCGGGAATCCGCCGAGCGCGAGACTGCCGGCGTTTTCTCCGTCGTCAACGATGGCAACACCGGGCATGAAACGTATGTAGTCGCCGATGTTTTCCTGGCCCTGGTCGGAGAGTTCCTCGAAGGCGATGACGTTTTTGATGTTCGGCGCGTGACGCTGCTCGTTCATCGCCAGCGCCTGGGCGGTCATCAGTCTGTCTGCGACAACGCTGAATTTTTCCAATACGATGAGATCGTCTTTTGGCGTCGTCTGTTCGCGCACCAGAACGAAATCGCGTTTTAACGAAGCATTTGGCGGCACCGTAATGGTGGCGGTTTGCTTGTCGAACCCGAGATAGGTGACTTCCAATTGTGCTTCGCCGGCGGGAACGCCAGTCAGGCGATAGTAGCCCTCATCATCAGTGAGTGTTGTTTGAAATGCCGGGCGTATTGTCACCTTGACCTTGCCGATGGGCAGATTCGTGGCTGAGTTGGTGACATTGCCTTCGATTGTGCCGGTGGCCTCTTCTGCGGCACCGGCCAATGGCGCGACAATAAACGCGAACAGGCAAAACAGGCCTTGTGCAAAGGCGCGGCATGTGCGGGCGTGACGGGGAGAATTCCTATTCATAATGCAAGAATTTTTGATGATGCAGTTTTTGAGGCGGATGGGCTGGGCGCTTGGGAGGGCAAAAAAGCGGAGGGCGTATCTTTGTATGACTTAGTCTGGCATCCTAGTTGCCGGATGCCATATCTCTCTTCTGGTTCCCAAAGGGAACCATATCGACGGATGCACCTTTACAGATGCTTTACAGGCAACATGTGCGGTTTGATTTGTTAAGGGAGGGGATTGCGCCTTGGGAGGCGGATGCGGTTTCCGGCAAAGGGGTACAACCGGATGGTGTCAAATCGACCTTTCGCGGGGCTTATTTGAGGGGGAAATGATCCAGATCCACTCTCAATGACTCCAGGGTTTTCCCGGTGGCGGCCAGTTGGCCATTAATGTAAACATGAAGGCCTGCGCCGCGATTATACTTTTGTCCGGTCTTGTCATAAATGATTGTCAAATCGCGTTCGTGGTAGCGCACGTTTTCCAAGCAGAACCACTCCCAGCTCTCGGGGATGATCGGGTTGACAAAAAACACGTTGCCCTCCGCCGGACGCAGGCCGGCGAGCATGGAAATGACAATATCGCAAAAGGAGGAATGATTGTAATCTTTGCTGTGCTGCTCGGGCTGGCGCCATTGTCCCTTGTTGAAAACCTTGAACCGGGCGCGGGAGAGCCAATCACCATTGAGCGGGTTCAAATTCTCATCGATCCACGGAACCAGGGTGCCGTCGTCGTGGCGGAGTTTATGCGAGCGGGCGTAGGTAAGGAAATTGTCGAGCCAGATTTGTCTTAATTGCCCGGCGTCGGCACCGGCACTGGCGCGGCGCGGCGCGTTTATCACATTGGCGAGGGCGGTGAGGGTTTGCGCGGTGGCAAAGGGCCACGAGGGGCCGTTCCATTGGCAGAAACGCCGGCCCGAATAGGCGATCAAGAACCACTTCCCGCGACGTTCGCACGTGGTCGGACCGTAGGGCGCGCGGAATCCGTCCCAATCGGCGAGCTGGAGCCAGGCGTCGTCGCGTGCCGGCACGGGCATGGTGTTATCGAAATACCAAGGTGTGTAGCCGTGGAGTTCGCGGTCGGTGTTGAGGCGGAGAGCGTCGCCGGTGGGCGGCGGGGTTTTCCCGCGAAAGGCGACTTTGTAGAAGCGGGCGTTTTCATCCCACAGTTTTTCGTCGCGCAGGGTGAGGATTTCGGCGGCAATTTTTTCAAATTCGGCGGCGGTGGCGCCGTCGCCGGAGCGTTTCGCGAAAGAGGCGATGGCCAGGGCATCGGCGGCCATGTAGGAGTTGATGGTGGCGCGGTAGTGATTGTCGTCGCAGTGGTCTTTGCCGCCAAATTCGGCAAAGGCGGACGACTCCTCCATGCCGTCGAAGAGGTCCCGCTGCCAGAAGAGGCCGTTGGGGTCGCGGCGGATTTTTTCCCATTCGCGGAAATTGTGGATGAGTTTGGGCAGGAGTTCGCGCGCGAGCGAGTCGGAGCCGGTGGCACGCGCCTGCTGGAGGAGCGAGTCGGCAAGCCAGACAGAGTAGCGGCGGAGAAATCTTTTCTCGGCAATGCCTTCGAGCCAGAAGCGCGCGTAGTCGTCGAGGTAGCGCGAGTCGCGCAGCCAGCGGCCTTCGCGGAACTGGTGGCCAACGGGGCAACTGATGATGTTTTCTGGACCCGCATGCGGCACGGGCGCGAGGAACTCGGTGATGACGTGGCCGCCTGCGGCAGTCTTGCGGATGTGTTTTCTGAACGTCCACCAGCGGAAGTAATACGTACGCTCGACATCGGCGTCGGGGCACTCAAAGCGCGGGATGTTTTTTATCAGAAAATCGGCAGCGCGATCATTGGTGATCGCTTGCGGGTAAAGCTCGTTGTCGTGCGCGTTGAAGGCGGCAACATAGTCGGCGACAATGGATGCGGGGACGAGCGCCGGCGCCGAGGCGGAGGCAATGTGCAATGAAAAGTGGGCGAGAAGAACTGCGGGCAATGCGAGGAACGGGCTGATTTTCATGGGAGGGGGAGGAGGCGGTGTTATTTATTGGTGGAATTGGCCGGCTTTGTTGCCGGGCGGTTTTTGGAACGTGTTTTTTCCGGCACGGGAGGAGGCTCCTTGCCGAGCTCGGGGCCGTTGTCGGGAGGGAGGGAGTAGTGCCAGTCCAGCACGGCGCGCGTGAGACGGGCGGTGACTTCGGGCTGGCTGGCGGCGAGGTTGTTGGTTTCGCCGGGGTCGGTTGCTAGCGCGTAGAGTTCGGCGCGGCTGCCATCGTAGTCGCACAGCAGTTTCCAGCCACCGTCGCGAACAGAAAGGTCGGGCAGCGGACCGGCGTGGTAGGCGTATTTGCGGTCGGGCGGGCGGCGCCAGAAAATCGGCGCGCGACGAGACGCGCTTGTTTTGCCGAGGAGAACGGATGCGAGGTTTTCGCCGTCGAACGCTGCGTCCTTGGGCGTTTCGACACCGGCGATGTCAAGGAGCGTGGGCACGAGGTCCATCGCGGCGAACACGGACGCAGTGTTGACCGTTCCGGCCTTGTCGCGCGCGAGCAGGCCCGGCCCCCATGCGATGAGCGGCGAGCGCACGCCGCCCTCGAAAAGCGTGGCTTTGGTGCCGCGGAACGGACCGGCGCTGCCGGCGCCGACGTCGGGGCCGTTGTCGGAGCAGATGAGGATAAGGGTGTTGTCGCGCAAGTCGGGCGAGGAACGGATGGCCTCGAAGAGGCGGCCCAGCTGACGGTCCATTTCCTCCAGTACGGAGAGGTAGAGACGCCGGCGGGAGCCGTCACCCCAGTTTGTGACGGAGGGCCAGAAGGGGGCGTGGACATCATCGGGCCAGACGTTCACATAAAACGGCTTGCCGGCTCCGGCGGCGCGGCCGATGAAGGCGAGGGCGGCGTCGGCGAAGGCGCCGGTGATGGCGGAGCGCGGGAGCCAGACGACGGGGCCGCCGAGACGCTCGGCGTCAGCCCAGATGCGTTTGTGTTGTTCGTCGCCGGGCTTGATGGTGAGGGGAAGCAATTTCGGACCCATGCCCTCGAAGTTGGTGAGCGTTTCGGCAAAGCCGTAGGCGGTGATGGGAGGGGCGTCGTCAACGTCGCGCTGTCCCCCGAGATGCCACTTGCCGAAATGACCGGTGGCATAACCGGCGCGCGCGAGCTGGCGCGGGAGTGTGGGGGCGGCGGGGTCGAGCCACTGCGCGAGACCGCGGTTTTCGTTGAGCACTCGTTGGGCAAGGTAGGAGGTAATGCGCCAGTGCTGCGGGTAACGCCCGGTGGTGAACGCACAGCGCGAAGGCGAGCAGATGGGGGCGTTCACATAGAACTGCTCGAAGCGGATGCCTTCGGCGGCGAGCCGGTCAATGTTGGGCGTGCGCGCGGCGGTGTTTCCAAAGCAGGAGAAGTCGCCCCAACCCATGTCATCAACCAGGACAAATATGATATTGGGTTGCGGCCGGGCGCCGGTGATGTCGGCGCTGGCTGCGGATGAAATACCGGCGCCGGCAGAGAACGCAGCGGCTGTGGCGAGCAGGCGCGCCGCATGGGAGGGGCGGAGGTTGTGGTTGTGTTTCATGACGAGCAGACGACCGCGCTGAAAACACCAGCCGGTGAATTATTTTGCGGCTTTGGTCGCGTGTTTTTGAGGCAGGAATTCCCGCAGCGCGGCGTCGGTTTCGGAGAGCTTAAAGCGGACAGCGACGACATAGTTGCCCTCGTCGCCTTCCGTGTATTTGGCGTAGGTGGTGGCCACGAGGGTGGCGTCTGGGAGGACTTCGAGACCGGGATAGCCGCAGTCGTCCATGAGGCGTCCGGGGAAATTTTTTCCGCGGCGGTGGTTGTGGATGAGTTTGACGCGGTAGAGGCCGGGTTTGCCGTTGACGATGTCGTCGTAGCGCCCGACCCATGCGACGAAGTGGTTGTTTGTGGGGCTGGTTTTGCGGCCGACGTCGCGGAAGACGATGACGAGACGCCCGTCGGGCGTGTATTTGGCCTTGTGGCGGTCGCCCCAGAGGGTCCGGGGGAGTTTTTTCTCCTTCGACCACGTGCGGCCCTCGTCGTCGCTGGTCATGTAGAGCGACTCGTGTTTGGCGTCCTCGCGGATAAGGCAGAGGAGTTGTTTGCCGTCGGGCGAGCGGACGATCTCGGGCTCGCAAAGGCGGAGGCCGGGGATGTCGCGGACGATTTCAAACGCCGACCACGTGAGGCCGCCGTCGGTGGAGAAACTTTGCACGAGGATATTGGAGCGTTTTTCCTTGGTTTCGCCGGGACGGCGGATGTTGGTCATGGCGAGAAGCCGTTTGCCGTCGTCAACGGGTTTCACGTCGGTGAAAGGCATGACGGAGGGGCCGAATTCGGCGCCGGCGCTTTGCATGGGCGACCACGTTTTGCCGTCATCCTCGGAGTAGGCGCGCCGCATGACGCCTCCCTTGGCCTGGGCAAAGACGACGAGGCGCGCTTTTTCCGCCGGATCGACAAGACGGTAGATGGCGGGGCAGTTGTGCGTGGTTTTCCAGTTTTCCGGCACAGGCAGCAGATCGCTCCACGTTTTGCCGCCGTCGTCGCTGCGCTTCATGGGACCGCAAGGCCCGCCGTGGCCGATGGTCCAGACGCAATAGATGGTCTTGCCGTCGGGCAGCAGCACGGTGGTGGGATGGCCTTGGTAAATCTCCGTCGTGCCCTGCGCGACAACGACATGACGCGACTTGTCCGCCGACAAATCCAGCGTGGCGAGTGGAAAATCGGACGTGGGCTGAATCAATCCGATCTGCGCCATTGCGGTGGCGCTGGCGACAGGCAGAGCCAGCGCGGCACATTGCGCGAAGAAGCATAATTTTATGAGAACGTTTTTCATGGGGGAGAGATATGAGAGCCTTGTATGCATATGAAAGACGGAGGCACCGCCGCCCGGTTTACACTACCGGGGACGGGACATGAGGACTTTTCTGTTTGCGAAACAACACGAGGGCGATTGCCGCGAGCGCCGTCAGGTGCACCACGCTCATGCCGGTGAAGACGGGCATGTAGCCGTAGTGCTGGACGGCCCGTCCGATCAGGAACATGGCGACAATGCCGCCGATGGAGCCGCCCATGGCTGAAATGGAGACCACCGTGGCGACCGCGCTCCTTGGAAAAGACTCGGAGAGAAGCGAGAGCTGGTTTGCCATCCAGCAAGTCTGGCCGGCAAACATCACGGCGATAAGGGCGATGGCGAGCCATGTGATCTCCGTTCGGACGGCGAGATTGCCCAGGGGCATCAGCATGGCGGCGGCGGACAGGAGCATGAAACGGGCGCGAAGCGGCGTGATGCCGCGGCGCACCAGCCAGTCGGAAATCGCGCCGCCGCCCGGCCCGCCGATCTCGGCGCCGAGGTTGGGCATCCAAGCCACGAGTCCGATGAGGGCGAGGGAGAAACCCCGTTCGCTCACAAAATAGTCCGGCAGCCAAAAATTGAAAAAATACGCGAACGGATCGGTGAGGAATCGCGCGAAAAAGAACACGATGCAAACGGGATGGGTGAGCAGCTTGATGAAGGGGATTTTTTCCGCGGAGGCGGTGCCGCGCGTGGCGAGAATGTGCTGCCGCTCCTCCGGAGAGATGCCCTTGTGGCGTTCGGGGCTTTCGTAGAATTTCAACCAAAGGGCAAGGAGCATGAAACCAAAAAAGCTGGGAATGAGAAAACCGAAGTGCCAGGAGGAGCGGAGGGTGACAAAGGCGACGAGGGGCGCGGCGATGATGGCGCCCCAGACATAGCCGTTGTTGAAGATGGCGACGCAAAGACCTCGCTCGCGGGTGGGCGTCCACTCGCTCAGGGCCTTGATCCCGCCGGGGGAGTTAAAGCTTTCGAAAAGGCCGAGTATGCAACGAAAGACGAACAGGCTGACCCAGCCGGCGACTACGGCGTGCAGCATCGAGGCAATGGTCCATGCCGCGAGGGCGACAGCCATGCATCGCTTGACGCCGAAGCGGTCGAGGAGGCGTCCGCAGAAGAGGTAGCCGACGGTGTAGGCAACGAGAAATCCCATGAGGATGTAGGAGTACTCGACTGAGGTGAAGCCGAGCTTGTCCTTCAGGACGGGCGCGAGGACGGAAAGGGTCTGGCGGTCGAGATTATTGGTGACGGAAAAACAAAACAGGATTCCGACAATCAGCCAGCGCTGGTGACTTGCAAAAAAACGGCGTACAGGGTTTTGGGTTTTCACGAAATATTATGCTGGCAGGATTTGATGGGAACGGAAGCAGCACAGGAAATTAAAAGCGTGCTGCTTTCCGTCATGGGATGTTTGCGAGGGATTTTTTTCCGGCATGGCCGAAGGGTGGTCAAGGGCATGGTGTGTAATAATACCGACAATGATATAAATTCTCAGCGATTGTCATTTGTCTGCCGGCGTGCTGGCGCTCCAGGCTCCTTGTCATGCAAAGGTCGCGAGGACGCGGGGCGATCCGCCTTCCGGGTCGCCCGCCTCTCCCTTGAAGACCATTACACGCGCAATGGCATCATTACAGGGGGGCTTCGTTTCATTGCCGCATGGCATCGGGGTCACGGTTATTTTTTGTTTTTGCGGGAGAGCGAGGCGAACAGCGCATCGGTCTCGGCGAGCTTGAAGCGGACGCTGACTACGGAATTCAATTCGGGGCCGTCGGTGTATTTGGTGTAGGTCGTGGCGACAACCGTGCCGTCGGGCAGGACCTCGACGCCGGGATAGCCGCAATCCCAAGTGCGGGAGCGGCCGTTCGGCATGTCCCAGCGATGATTGTTGATGAGCTTGATGCGGTAGAGACCTTCCCTGCCTTTGATAATGTCACCATAGGTGCCGACCCAGGCCACGAAATGATCCTTTGTCGGGCTTGGGCGGCCTGTGTCGCGGAAGCAGACGACGAGGCGTCCGTCGGGTGTGTATTTGGCCTTGTGGCGGTCGCCCCAAAGGCCTTTCGGAAGGGTCCTGGGTTTCGACCAGGTGCGGCCTTCGTCATCACTGGTCATGTAGAGGGATTCGTGCTTGATGTTCTCGCGCATGAGGCAGAGCAGTTGCCTGCCGTCGGGCGAGCGGATGAGTTCGGGTTCGCAAGGCTTGAGTTTGCCGAGGTCGAGCACGATGCGCCAGGGCGCGCTCCAAGTGAAACCGCCGTCTTCGGAAATGCTCTGCGCGATGACATTGGAGGTTTTGTCCTTTGTTTCGCCGGGGCGGCGGATGTTCGTGATGCCGAGGAGACGTTTGCCGCCGTCGATGGGTTTGATGTCGCAGAAGGGCATTGCGGTGCCTCCGAGACCGGAAGGTTTCATGTCGGACCAGGTTTTGCCGTCATCCTCGGAATACGAATAGTGCATTGTCTTGCCTTTGTCGGGCCCGTGGCCGGCGAAGACAAACAGGCGGGCGGCGCCTTTGGGATCGACGAGGCGATAAATGGTCGGGCAGTTGCTGGCTTGCGTCCAGTTTTTCGGGGTGGGGAGCAAATCGCTCCAGGTTTTGCCACCGTCGTCACTGCGCTTCATCGGTCCGCACGGCCCGCCGTGGTTGATCGTCCACACGCAGTAGATGGTCTTGCCGTCGGGCAGGAGCACGGTGGTCGGATGGCCCTGGTAAGTTTCCGTTGTGCCGGCAGCCACGACGACCTGGCGCGCTTTGTCGCCGGAGATATCAAGGGTGACGAGTGGGAAGTTTTGCGTCGGGGCAATGATGGCGGCATTTGCCACGGTCTTTTTTTGCGCGCATGTTTGTGTCGGAAGGCAAGTTGCGGCGAAAATGGCGGCAATAACGGAGAGCGTTTTTGTCGGGAACATGGGTTTCTATTAGGTCGGGTTGTGCAAAAAGGGAACTGTGACGGCGGAGATTAACATGCCGCGAATCGACCGTCGCAAATATTTGCTCATGGTTTCCCGCGGGAACCACGTGTCCATGCTGATATTGCGTGGCGGGACATTCGGGGAACAGCGGCTTTGCGCGAAACAAAGGAGCCGCATCAGGGGAGGCAGTTCCCAATCACCGTTTCACAGCCAAACACAGGCAAATGGTCCCCTCAGGATACCAATTGGCTTTGGTTGAGCATTTTATGTTTGGCGGGTTCAACATGTGGACATCCCGATTTCCGGACATAAAAAACACCCATGAGTCACCCGATTGCCGATTTTACCCACGTGCTAATGCCCGAGGCGCCTGTGCTCAGTCTGTCGCTCCGCCATCACGGCCTGCGCCGCCTTTTTCTTCCGCTGCCGGACACGGAAAGCAACCGTTTATAAAATCATGAAAAACCCGGAATCACCCGCGCACGCGCCGGATCCTTCACATGGCAACATCATTGCGGATCCGCTTGGCCGCGGCGCGCATCCGAGTCCGTGGCGTTTTGAGCCCTGCATCGGGGCGTGGCAGGGGCTCATCAATCCCGTGCTGGTATCCGTGCCGGTGATCATGCTCAAGTCGATGGGAGTTTCGAACTCGGTGATCGGCTGGGCGTCGTTTGTCACGCTGCCGATGGCCGTCAAATTCCTGTTCGGGCCGGTTGTCGATGCCAACAAAACCAAACGCTGGTGGATTTTGCGTTCCGGCGAATGGCTCATGGTGGCGCTGGCGCTGCTGGGTCTGTCTTTGATGCAGGAGACGTTTTCCATCTGGCTGTATTTGAGCGCGCTCACGGTTTTGGCGGTGGTGAAATCATTCCAGCAGATCGCGCTGCAGGGTTTTTTCACGATCTCGCTGACGAAGGGCGAGCAGGCATTGTTTTCGGGGCTCGATCCGGTGTTCGGGCGCGTGGCGACCGTGTTTTCCGGCTCCGTGCTCATCGCGATGGCGGGCATCGTGGGCGAGCGGTATGGCGACCCGCGCATTACGTGGGGCAGTTATTACGGGATACTGATTCTGATCTTCGGCCTGCTATACATATATACGCGCAGGGTGTTTCCGTTTCCCGTCGCGGATCATCCGCAGCGCGACAAATCGGGCGCGGCGGGCGCGATTCCGTTTTGGGATGTGCTGAAAAGTTATTTCAAGCTGCCGCATTTGTGGGCCGGAATCATATATATATTTTTTCTGCGCTCGGGGGAGACATTCATCGCAAAAATGGGGCCGGCATTCCTGATGGATAATGCCGGCGCCGGTGGCCTCGGCATGACGATTGCCGAGGTGGGCGTGGCAACCGGGGTCATATCGGTTTGCGCGATGGCGGGCGGCACGATTTCGGGCGTGCTGCTGAAGCGTTACGGCCTGCGCAAAGTCACATGGCCGTTCACCCTCGCGGCGATCATACCGAGTTTCATTTATGTATACCTGGCTGTTCACCGGGGGGATTACCACGTGGTGAACTGGAGTTTCGCATGGGTCGGGATCGATTATGTGTGGCGTTTTGACTGGCTGCTCATGCTGCTGCTCGGCCTGGAGAATTTCGGCTTCGGCCTTGGGTTCACCGTCATGAATTTTTATATGTTCCGCATGGCGGCGGGATCGAAATATCCCGCGTCGTTTGTGGCGCTCAATGCCTCCGTGATCTACGTTAGTTATTTGATTTTTGGCGCGATCAGCGGCGTTGTACAGGAAGCAGTCGGCTATGCATGGCTGTTTGGCTTGAGCATTATTGTTTCGATTCCGGCGTTTTTCGCGATTCCATTCCTGAACTATAAACTCGATGAATGATGCAAACAATGAAACACAATAACACGACAATCATGGGAAAGATAATCGGCCTCGCAATCGCCCTCGCGACGTGCGTGGCGCTGGTCTCATGCAAGGACGAGGCGCCGGCGACTGCCGGACAAACGGTTGTTTTTGGGGCCGGCGAGGGCGGATATCACACGTATCGAATCCCTTCGATCCTGAAGGCGGCGAATGGCGATCTGCTCGCACTCTGCGAGGGTCGCAAAACAAGCGCCAGCGACCGCGGCGACATCGATATTCTGCTGAAACGCTCGACTGACGGCGGACGCACTTGGGGCCCGGTCCAGATTGTTTGGGACGATGCCGGAAATACCTGCGGAAATCCCTGCCCCGTGCTCGATGAGACGACGGGCACGCTGTGGCTTTTGCTGACGCACAATATCGGAACCGACCGCGAAAAGGATATCATCGCAAAGACAAGCAAAGGCACGCGCACCGTCTGGGTTTCGCAATCCGCGGACCACGGCAAAACATGGAGCGCGCCGGAAGACATTACCGCTGACACGAAGAGCGCCGACTGGGGCTGGTATGCCACCGGGCCGGGTGTCGGCATCCAAATCAAACAAGGGCCGCACGCGGGACGCCTCGTGATTCCGTGCGATCACAGCTTTACCGTGACGGACGGTGATGCTTCGGCGGGCGCGGGTTACGGGTCTCACGCGATTTATTCCGACGATCATGGGAAAACGTGGAAATTCGGCGCGCCGATTCAGCCGCGGGTGAACGAGTGCCAGGTTGTCGAACTGTTCGACGGCAAGGGGACACTGCTCATGGACATGCGTTCGTATGCGAAGCGCGGATGCCGGGCGCAGGCCGAGAGCACCGACGGCGGCGCGACTTGGGGACCGATGCGCGATGCGCCCGCGCTTGTCGAGCCGGTATGCCAGGCCAGCATTTTGCGCTGGGAGCGCAAAGGTCTGAAGCCGTCGCAAGTGCTGCTGTTTTCAAATCCCGCCGATGCAAAAAAGCGCGTGAACATGACCGTGCGCGCGAGCCTCGACAACGGACGGACTTGGCCGCTTTCGCACGTGCTCGCCGCGGGGCCGGCTGCGTATTCGTGTCTTGTCGCAATCGACGCGAAGACGGCCGGGTGCCTGTATGAGACGGGCGAGGCGAAGCCATACGAACGCATTGTCTTTGCGTGGTTTTCAGCCGGGGCCCTGGGCGGAAAATAGACGCGTCCGGCGGACTGTCCGCCGCCGTGTTTATGTGATTGCACAACGGCGGGGCGGGGGCGTTTATTGAGGCTCATGAGCCGAGGTGGCAAAGATTTTTCCGACAAAAAAAAGCGTCCGCTCGCAGGGTCGCTTTTGCTCGCGCATCCGTCGATGGGCGAGGGGATTTTCCGTCGCTCCGTCATCCTGTTGCCGGCCCACGATGAAAACGGCTCGATGGGCATCGTGCTCAACCATCCGCTGCACAAACGCGTCGGCGATATCAGCGGCGAATTTGCGGTCGGGCCGCTGTCGGACGTGCCGGTTTACCAAGGCGGGCCGGTCGCGATGGACAAACTGCTTTTTTGCGCGTGGCGCATGCATCCGCAGGGGCTTGGGTTTCAACTGATGTTCGGCATTGATCCGGAGAAGGCGATAGAGCTTCGCGACGAGCAGGGCATGGAATTGCGCGCGTTTTACGGTTATGCGGGCTGGTCGTCGGGACAGCTGGAGGGCGAATTGAAACGCAACACCTGGGTCGTCGCGCCGCTCCTGCCGCATTTGCTGGCGAAGGGGGACGCCGCCGAATACGATGAGCGGATGTGGAAAAAAATCCTCGGCGGCCTGAGTTACGAGTGGTTTCTGTCCGCCGGCGAGCCGGATGATCCGTCTGCAAATTGAACCGGGAAAACAATGCCGGCGTTACAACGGTTTCTCGTCGGCAACGACTCCGGTGACTTCGATTTCGATGCGGCCTTCGTTGGGGATGCCGAGATCGTTGCGGTAAATGGAGGCGATTTCCTGCGCGAGGTAGCTTTGGATGGCGTCGAGTTTGGCGCCGGGATGGACTTTCAGGCGGATGCGCGTCGCAAGATTTCCGGAGCGTCCCTTGACGCGGGCGCGCGCGGCGGCGACGCCTTTGACTTGCTCGCAGCAGGTTTCGATCAGCTTGTGCAGGGCGTGGCGGGAGATGCGCAGGCTGCCGTTGTCGTCCTTGGACAGAAGGAGGCGCCGGGGGCGCAGGATGACGAGGAGCATCGCGGGCACCGCGAGCACGAGCCAGAGGATGGCAAGCTGGACGGGCGATTCGAGAAGGTGCTGGAGCATTTGTTTCAATGCGGGAGCGGAGGCGCGGTTAATCGGTCGCGATTCCGGGCCAGAGGCTGTCGGGGCGCGCCGGCGCGCCGGGAGCGGCGGGGAGGCGCACGCCTTCGACGATCACGTCCACGCGGTGGACGTTCTTGCCGGTCATGCCGGTGATTTGTTTGCGCACGGAGACCTGCACGTCGTAGGCGGTGCGCGCGATCTCGTGGCCGTAGGTGATGATGATGCGCACTTCGATGGCGTAGGCGTCGTCCGTGTCCTCGACGATTTTGACGCCGCGTTTGCTAGCTTCGCTTTTGGAAAGGAGATCCGTGATCTCGTCGGCAATGCCTCCGCCGACGGCTGCGACTCCGGGGACTTGCTGGGCGGCGAGGCGGACGATGGCGGCGACCACGTCGTGGTTGATCTTGATGTCGCCGAGCTCGGGTTGGTTGTCGGGATAAACAACGGGAGGCGTGTTGTAGTCGTTGCCGGGCATATGCGGAGGAGGCGGAGTTTTCAGTTTGCTGTTTGCAGTCTGGCCTCGCCGGGCCGCGGGGTGGGAGGATTTTCTTTGATTTGCGGGGCGGGGAAGGCGAGTTTTACGCGATGCTCACAAATGAACAGCCCACAACGCCCTGGTCGCTCGCAGTGATGTTGCTCACGCGCTGGCTCGAAAACTTCGAGCGCGTGGACACGCTGCTGGATTCGCTGCCGCGCACGGTGGCGGGAGTGGAGCGGGCGCGGTGCCAGCATTTGCTGTTTGGCGCGGTGCGGCACAAGGGGCGCATCGAGGCGAGGCTGTGGCATTTGGTGGAGCGCGCGCCGAGGCCGCGCTTGAAGGCGATTTTGCTCGTGGCGGGATTTGAGCTGATCGAGGGCGGCGGCGACGGCCACGCGGCGCGCGTGGTGCATCACGCGGTCGAACAGGCAAAGACGCTCGCGAGCATGCCGGAGTCGCGGATGGTGAACGCCGTCGTGCGCAAGCTCGCCGCGGCGCTTGTCGAGGAAAAGGCGCCGGTGAAACTGGCGGGCGCGGAGCAACTGGCGTCTTGGTTTTCGCATCCGGTCTGGCTCGTGCAGCGGTGGCTCGCGCAATTTGGCGCGGCGGGAACGCGCGCGTTGCTTGAGTGGAACCAGCAGCCGGCTCCCGTGCATGCGCGCTGGCGGGCGGCCGGGCGTTCGCCGGGCGAGGCGGAGCTGGCGTGGCTCGCGCCGACGCGCTGGGAAAATTTTTATGAGGTGAAGCCGGGCAACTGGAGCGCGGTGGAGGCGGCGATCGCGCGCGCCGATTTGTATTTGCAGGATCCGTCCACCCGCCTGGCGGTCGGGCTGCTTGCGCCGCGGGCGGGCGAGTCGATTCTCGATGCGTGCGCGGCGCCGGGCGGCAAGAGCGTGGCGATGGCGGATGCGATGCGCGCGGGCGGCGCGGCTGATGGAAAATCGCTCATCGTGGCGATGGATCTGCCGGGCGCGCGCGTGGACCGGCTCAAGGAAAACCTGTCGCGCGCGCCGGCGGGCGTCGAGGTGGCGCTGGTGCAGGGCGATTTGCTGAAGGCGGGCGCGGTGTTGTTCGGCGAGCATGACCTGCCCGCGGAGTATGACGCGGTGCTGCTCGACGCGCCGTGCTCAAACACGGGCGTGATGCGGCATCGCGTGGACGTGAAATGGCGGTTGCAGTTGAACGATTTTGCGAAGCACGCGCGGCAGCAACTCGGCTTGCTCGAAGCGGCGGCGCGGCGCGTGAGGCCGGGCGGGCGGCTGGTTTACAGCACGTGCAGCATCGACGCCGAGGAAAACGAACAGGTGGTCGCGGAGTTTTTGAGGCGCCCGCACGGGCCGGGTGGCGGTGGGCGGTTTGCGCTGGAGAAATCGGCGCAGGCGCAGCCTTGGGTGGACGGGCACGACGGCGCGGCGGCGTTTTTGCTGCGGCGGAAGTGAAGCGGCGCGATGGCGCGCCGAAGTGAGAATTGCAGGGCAATATGGAAAGCCGCGGCACGCCAAGGGCGTGTGCGGGCATCACCCGAAGATTACCCGCAAGCCAGCGTGGACATATTCGGGATGCGAGGGATTGGTGGTCCGGGGGAGCGCACGCGTCTCGCGTGCCGGCTTAGGCGTCCCGCCGAAGCCCGACACGGGCGGAGCGTCCGTCCGTCTGCCCCGAAAGCGTTGGGCGGGACGCCCAACGCGGCACGCGGGCGCTCCCCGGAGCATTCGATTCCCGACTGACTTGCGGGCAATCTTCAGGGCATTACAATGCGATCTTCTGCTTTTATATTCCGGAGGGTTTTGCGTCCGTCGCCTTGAAATAAAAAACGCAGACTGGTTGTCCGCGTTTTTTTTGGCCGTCAGGCCGGGTTTGGATTTGGCGCGGGGCTGGTCAGGCCGCCGTCGGTAGCGGGCTTTGGGAGCGGCGGTTTTTTGTCGGCGGTTTTTTCCACAGGGCGCGACATCGGCTGGTTTATCACGGGGGATTTGATTTCGCCGTGTTTCAGGATTTCCATGACGTGCTTGCCCTCGATGGTTTCGTGTTCGAGGAGGGCCTGCGCGATTTTGTCGAGGACGTCGCGGTGTTCGTTGATGAGTTTCTCGGCGCGGGCATACTCGGTGTTGATGATGTCGGCGACGGCGGCGTCGACCTTGCGCGCGGTTTCTTCGCTGATGTGTTGCGAGCGGGTGATGTCGCGGCCGAGGAACACGGTGTCCTGATCCTGCGCGAGGGCGATGGGGCCGAGGTCGCTCATGCCGTAATCGCAGACCATGGCGCGGGCTTTTTGCGTGGCTTGCTTGATGTCGCTCGATGCGCCGGTGCTGATGTCGTTGGTGATGAATTTTTCGGCGATGCGTCCGCCCATGCACATGCAGATGTCGTCGAGAAGGCGTTTTTTGCCGCGCATGAGGATGTCTTTCGCGGGGAGCGAGGCGACGAAGCCGAGGGCGCGGCCGCGGGGGAGGATGGTGGCCTTGTAGATGGGCATGGTGCCGTCGTCGAGGAGGCCTTGGAGGACGGCGTGGCCGGCTTCGTGCCAGGCGGTGGCTTTTTTCTCGGCGTCATCCATGACCTTGCGGCGCTCGCGGCCCCAGATGACTTTGTCGCGGGCGTCGATGATATCGATCATTTCGACGCGTTTCTTATTGCGGCGGGCGGCGAGGAGCGCGCCTTCGTTGAGGAGGTGGGCGAGGTCGGCGCCGGAGCGGCCGGGCGTGCCGCGCGCGATGACGTTGAGATCGACGTCGTCGGAAAGCGCGATTTTGCGGGCGTGGACGCGGAGGATTTGCTCGCGGCCGATGAGGTCGGGGAGATCGACGTAGATCTGGCGATCGAAGCGGCCGGGGCGGAGGAGGGCGCTGTCGAGGACGTCGGGGCGGTTGGTGGCGGCGATGATGATGACGCCTTCGGTGGTGTCGAAGCCGTCCATCTCGACGAGGAGGGAGTTGAGGGTTTGCTCGCGTTCGTCGTTGCCGCCGCCGAGTCCGGCGCCGCGCTGGCGTCCGACGGCGTCGATTTCGTCGATGAAGATGAGGCAGGGGGCGTTTTTGCGGCCTTGCTCAAACATGTCGCGCACGCGGCTGGCGCCGACGCCGACGAACATTTCCACGAAGTCCGAGCCGCTGATCGAGAAGAAGGGCACGTCGGCCTCGCCTGCGACGGCTTTGGCGAGGAGCGTCTTGCCGGTGCCCGGGGGGCCGACCATGAGGATGCCTTTCGGGATCTTGCCGCCCATGCGGGTGAACTTTTTCGGGTCTTTCAAAAACTCGACGACTTCGGAGACTTCCTCCTTGGCTTCGTCGCAGCCGGCGACTTCGGCAAAGGTGATTTTGTCGCGGTCGCGGGTGAGGAGTTTGGCGCGGCTTTTGCCAAAGCTCATCGCGCCGCGCCCGGCGTTGCGGAGCTGGCGGAAGAAGAGGAAATAGACGACGGCGATGAGCACGCCGAACATGAGCAGTTGCGAGCCCATGGCCTCGAACCAGCTGGTGCTTTGTTTCTCGGTGTAGAGTCCGGATTGCTGGAGGATTTCGAGATTTTTGTCGGTGAGGCGGCCTTCGGCGGTGAAGCGGACGGGCGTGGCGACGCCGGATTTTTGCTCGGGGAGCTTGGCGTTGGCGACGAGTTCGCCGGAGATGGTCATCCAGTCGCGTCCTCCGGCGAGCTTGGGCTCGATGACGCCGCTTTTGATTTGTTTGGCCTGCGTGAGCTCAACGACGTTCTGGATGTTGAGCCTGGCGGTTTCGCCGCTGGTGGCCATACGCCCGCCGAACACGTAGAGCGCCGCGCAGGCGGCAATGAGTCCGACCCAAATAAACCATACCTTCGGCTGGAAGTTTTCCGGCGGAAGGCTTTTCAGAGGACGGCGTTTTTTGTCGTTTTTGTTATCGGACATTTCTTTGTTTCGGTGATTGTAATAAAGACTGGGCGTGCACGGTGCAGGTTCCGCAGTGATATGTCAAATGCAGGGCCTGTGGAGTTTGCGCGTCAATTTTCCACGCGTCGGCGGGAGGAAAACCGGGAATCCAGACGAGTTCGCCGGCGCCATCGCGGACGATGCAGACAACCGGCAGGGCGAACCTGCGCCCGTGGGGGATTTTGCGGTTGATGAAGAGATCGGAAACTTTTGCCGAGCCGGGCGCGCCGAGCGGCTGATAGCGGTCGCCAGGCTCCCACGAGCGAATGATGAGCGGAGTTTTGGGGGGAGGCGGCGCGATAAAAAGAGTGTGAATAGGATCGCAGTGACCGGCGAGGATGCCGGCGCGGAGTTCATCGGTGAGCGTGACGATCTCGGCCTTGAGTGTCGCGCCATCGGGCAGGGCGAGATCAAAAGGCGGGACGTGCGAATAGTTGAATGCCTTTTGTAGCGCCAGAGACGCCGCGGCCTCGATGCGGAGAATGCCGTTTTCAAAAAGGGCAACGGCGTTGCCAATGCTGGTCCGGCCTTCTCCCTCGACGCACATTTCGAGAAGCGCCTCGAAGCCGGCCCGCGCGAGTTCCGCAGCGGGCGGCCAGCGGCGCAGCGCGCGTCGGAGAAGCGCGCGTGGTTTTCCCGCGAGAGCGCGCAGGTCGAGCGAATCGGGAGTGATCGCCGGGGCGGGCAGGATTTCATCGAGCCAGCAGTCGAGCGCGGCGGCGTCTTCTTCGAGGAGATCGCGGGTGAGAGCGGCTCCGGCGAGCGCGTCGTTGTTCTGGGATGCGGCAATGAAGGCGGGCAGAACATCGCGGCGAATGCGGTTGCGAAAAAAATCACCGGAGGGATCGCCCACCGGTGCGGTGTTGGTGGCGTCCTCGCGCCACGCCAAGCCGCGTGCAGCGAGCGCATCGGTGATTTGCTTTTTCGAAAGTGTGAGAAGCGGGCGCAAAAACACGCGCCCGTCGGCGTGGAGATGGACGGGACGTGGCGCAGCCAGCCCGGCGGCGCTGCTGCCGCGCGCGAGACGCATGAGCATCGTCTCGGCAACATCGTCGCGCTGGTGGCCGAGAAAAAGCGCCTTCGCGCCAAGCGCGGACATTTCGCGAGCGAAGAATGCATGGCGTGTCTCGCGCGCATCGGCCTCGCTGATGTCAGCGACAGGCGATGCGCTGCCGCCTTCGCGCTGCCAATGACCGACGCGCAGCTCGACGTCGAGCGCCGCGCACATTTCGCGACAGAACAATTCGTCACCGTCGCTCGCCGCACCGCGCAGGTGATGATTGAAGTGGAGCGCGACAAATTTCCCGTTTGCGCGGCGTTCAGGGAAGTGCGCGCAGAGCGCGAGAAGGAGCGCGAGCGAGTCAGCGCCGCCAGAAAAGGCGATGCACCACGGCGCGCCGTCATTCGCGTGCCCGTCCGCCCACGCGAGCGCGGCGGGATGCAGCGCGGTACGCGGAAAAAGCGGTGAGGTGGCAGGTCGGACGTATGACATTCGCCCGCAAATATCGCGAAGATCGCGCCATCTGCCAAGCCTCGGAAAAAGCGGGCGGTGGAGTTTGGCGGCAGGAAGGCTTTGTGGCACAGAGTGATTGCGGCGCTTGTTATCTCCGCTCAAACATTACGGGCACCATGGCCTGGCGAATTGAAGAGAATATTCTGCGCGGTGAAATCGACAACCGCGTTCGTGGGCGCGTCACGGCGCGCCTCTGGTTTTGCGGCCATGAAGACCGCCCGATGGATATTTTGCTGCAAGGCGACGCCGAGCCTGACTTGCACGGGCATCTCATCACGTTCACCAATCCCGACCCGAAGCCGGGTTTGCCGCAGGGTCTGTGCCTGGAGCAGCGCGGTCACGCCGGGCACATCACCGCGTCGCGCAAAGTGAAGATTCCCGACGTGCCGCCCGACCGGATTCACGAGTATTACAAGACGGGCAAACGACCGCCGTATCACTGGGGCAATGTGCTTTACTTTGAGTGGTTCAGCAAAACGAACGGGTGCGTCGTGATCGAAGCCTCATACAATTTATCCATCTCGGCCGATGCCCCGACATGGGAACTTACGCCCGAGGAAAAAGCCGCGCGCGATGCCGAGCTCGCCGCCGCCGCCGAAAGCGATCCGATCACAATCGTGCGCAATCCGGACATTGATGACGGTGGTGATTTCGACGATTGGATTCCACCCACCGAGGAAGAAGCCGACCGCGACCAAGAGCGCTCGGAGATTTTGATGGACCGTGTCGAGGCGCGCATGGAGCGCGAAGGGCCGGATGCCGATTACGAAAAAATCCTCGATGAGGAAATCACACGTCTTCGCAAGGAGCGCGGCGAACCCGAGCCGACGCCGGAACAGCTTGAGGAAAATCAACGCAGGCTCGACGAAATGAACGGCGGCGCCGAGGGGGTGCTGGAGGGCATGGAAGCCGGGTCGTCGCAAGCTGACGAATGGGCGGATGGGGAATGGGAGGAGCGCGAATGGCATCCGCTGGTGAGACGCGCGCGAGATTTTTCGCTGCGCGTGCATCGCGATATAGAGGCGCGCGGCTGGATGCCGCCGGACGTGCATCGCGAGCATCCCGTCGCCCAATTATGCGGCAGCCTGATGTGTGTCGGGCCCAAACTTGCGGGCGCATTGGGTCACGAAGGCGACTGGCCGCGGGCGTTGTTTTTCACGGCGCATGCAATCGTGCGCCTGAAAAAGGCGCTCGATTTTGTGGAGGACGCGCTGCTTGCCGCCGAATGCTGCGCCGAGCAAAACCTGACCGATGCGGCGTGGCTCGACGAAGTCATGCGCGAAACAAAATCCCTCGCCTGTGAAATCGAAAACATCATCGCCGAGCAGAGGAGGCGATTAAAAGAACATGACGAGTAAAACGCTGGCGTATCAGCCAGCGCTTATGAGCGGATTGCGCGCAAAAGCTGGGTGTGAATTGCTTGCCATGATTGCGTGAGGTCCAATGTCAGAGCACGCATGCGGTGGCCGTGGGTTGTGAATGCAGCATCAAATTCGTATTCGTTTTTAGGGTATAACAAAATGCCATCGGCGTGTTCCCAGCGGGGTTCTCCGGAGCGTTGGCGCAGATAGGTGAAGAGTTGGTAGAGGTTTCCAGACGAGAGCCTCGCGGCGCCGTGCCTGCCGGCTGCGAGCGCATTGGCATAAAATTTTGTGTCGAGAATAATAGCTCGATTCTCGCCGGGATTGCGCAGGCAGATATCGGTTTGCATGTCCGGCAAATATCGGCGGGCGTCTTCATTTTCGTCGAGGCGATCCCATTTGATTTTGAATGATTCGACTTTCCAGTCCGGCAGTTCGCGGCGATAGAAATTGAGCACGAATTTTTCGAAGAGCCTTGGCAGGGCGTCCCTCTCGAAATCGCGAAAGCGGCGTCCGCCGTTTTGCTCGTCGGGAAGCCACTCTTCGTGAACGAGCTCGCATATGTGCAAGAGCAGCGCGTAGGCGCGGTTGTTGCCGTGAAGTTGAATCCGGCGGAAGTCGCGCGCGTTAAGGCGTGTGTCTTGGACGGGAGAAAACCAGAGGAGAAGGTCGCGGAGGTCGTCGCATAATGCGCGATTGAGTCCGCAATGGTCATGCAGTTTGCGCATGGTCGCCTTGAGGATTCGGTTGGGCTGGGTGTCGAATACGAGTTCATCCCATTCGCAGGCCGCGCGTCCGTGCGCAGGCAAGTTGCGGCGGTAGGTTTGCCCGAGGAGGAGCTTGCCGCGTATGCCGGCAATCTCGTCGCGGCGTGGTTGATAAGCACGGTCAAGCCCGCGCCGGATTGCCGCCCGCGTGCCGCTGATGAGCACCCGAGCCAGGAGTTCCTGCTGGCTGGTGGCGCTGTCGATCACATCGGCGGGAACGGTGTCGCGTGTTTCGCCCAACACATCCCATGCGTAACAGAGCAAGTAGTAGATGTTGGCTATGGGGATTGGCTTCATGCGCTGGGTTGTGCGGCGCGGTCGCGGGATTTAGAGCGGTCGCTTGAGCGCTGTGATGTGTTCGTCGACTGTCGCGGGGTCATCGAAATACTCCGCGAGGAGGGGGCGGATTTCGCCGTCAATAATTTCGTTATACCACGCCGTGTCGCGCAGGCAGGCCTTCTCCTCGGCGTCGCTCGCATCCGAGTCATCGTCATCGGTGACTGGCGTCTCAAGCTGGCAGAAAAAGCTGTGGCCGATCTGACATCCGCGACCGAGGCTTTTTTCCTGCGTGATGGTGTCGTTTAGCGCACCGATGCGCTTGCGGATTTTTTCGACAAGCTCGCCGAGGGCTCCGTGTTTTACGAGCCATGTTTTGAATGCGGGCGTTTCAAAGGCGGGTGCGAGTGTTTCAAACGCGAAGCGGCGGCGCAGCGCGTAATCCATCATGGCGAGTGAGCGGTCGGCTGTGTTCATCGTGCCGATGATGTGGAGATTGGGTGGAATATAAAAGCGGGCGCTGTCTTTTTCCGGGTCGTGATAGGCGAGTTGAACCGCGTATTCGGGCGAGCGTTTGTCCGCCTCGATGAGCATGAGCAATTCGCCGAATATTTTGGCGAGATTTCCGCGATTGATTTCATCAATGATAAACACGTAGGCGTTGTCGGGGTCGTTGCGCGCCTTGGTGACGAATTCGAGAAAGATGCCATTTTTGCGGGCGAAGCCGCCTTTGCCGTCGGGGCGGTAGCCTTGGACAAAATCCTCGTAGCTGTAATTGGGATGAAACTGCACCATTTCGATGCGATTGCTGCTTTTCTCTCCCATGTGCACGTAGGCGATGCGGCGGGCCACAAAGGTTTTTCCGACACCGGGCGGCCCTTGAAGGACGAGACATTTTTTGCGGTCAAGGCGGTCAATAATAGTCTCCAGCGCGGATTGTTCCATGAACAGGTCTTCCATCGCGTGAGCGATCGGATAAGGGTCCGGTCGCGGCGGCGGCGGCGTGATTTTATCGTCTTCAAGCAACTTGCGGAACAGGTCGATCCGTTGCGGATTTTTGATGCGAGTGAGCGTTTTCAGGGGGAGTATTTTCGCGTCATCGGGTAGTTGCTTCTCAATGATAGTTGTCCATTTGACATCGCGAACATGGCGATGGGTTTTGCGTGACGGGTCGTAGCGATAGTCGCCTGTCACGGTGCCAACGCCCAACAACGTGCTCCTGCCTTGTTTCACGAAAATGACGTCACCGGTTTTTATTCCATTCAAAAAGCCCCAGCAGGTTTTGGCGTTAAATATAGGTTCTCTTTCGCCCTTCCAAATCGTTTTCATTTTTTCGAGCATGGTGTCAACGTCCGCATAGGCGTTGAAATCACCGAGCTCGTCCCAGCCGAGGGACATGATGCCAAGTTTGCGACACTCGGCCCAGTAGCGTGCATTTTCGCCCGGTGCATAGAGCCAGTATTGAGGGCCATCAGCATCGAGCGGCAACGTGACGGCGCCAATTTTTTCCTCTTGTTTCATTTCGTAGAGCCAACTGAAAAACTGATCCAGTTCCAGATTGAGCGGCAGGTTCGTTTGCTGCCTGACAATTTGCTTATAAGCCTCGGCAAGCGGGCGTGTGGCTTCATGAAAAGCACGCATGCGTCCCACACGATCGCCGGTGTCGGCGGAGGGGATGGAAATATCAAGATAATCCGCGCCGAATTTATCGCGTGCGTTATAAAACATGAACTGATCTGGAAAGAGATAACCGACGATTTCACTGACGGCGGATTCCCCGAAGCCTAGCAGCCTGTATTGCTTGTCGCTGCTGAACCGACGAATGCGTTCCGTCGTTTCATCGGAGCCGTGTGCCAGATAGGTGAAACTGTCGCGGTAATGCTCGATGCTGTGATTCGGATGACCGGTAGCGCGTTTTTTGGCCAGCGCGTGTGAGCCGAAGCAGTGCAAATGCTCGCCAAACTCCTGGACTTTCGGCCAGTCCAGTTTGGCGAGGTTATCTGGTGCGAAAAATTTTTTGAAGAACTCATAGTTCCTGCGAAGGAATGTGGACTTCTGGAACCAATCGGCTGAGACTTCGGCAAAGGCTTCGAGCTCGGCTTGGGTTTTTTCGTTCGTGGTCAAGCCCGAGTGCGATGATGCGTCTGCGTCGGCCCCGGCCGTAATGCGTCTGCCGATGCCGTTGAATCGTCTCCAGTATGAATGCTGGGTTGAAAGCGTGTTCCCTCTCATGGTGTCGCCGAAATGGGCGACGATCTCGGCGCGGGAAACAGGCGAGCCTTTTTGAGCGGTGAGTTGCTCGCAGGCGTCCCAGATTTTTCGAGTGAGTGTGCCTTCCCTGGGTTTGCGCACGCCATTTTGTTCGATGCGAGCGGAGTTGTGGGGAGTGGGTTGAGCTTCGGGATTTGTCATGGCGAGGATGAGTGTTCAGTGGGTGTAGAGGAGGTAAAATCAGGATTTTCGCGTATCATGTCGAGTCTAGTTAATAGTGAGCAGACGTTCATTTGCAAAACCTGGAGAGATTCTTTCCTGCTCCGGAATTGTCTCTTCGGTTTGGAGCTGTTCATAAGTTTTTCGTTCATCTGCGGGCAAGTTTTGGGTCGCTTCATACGTCGCTTCGCCTGCCTTTTGGCTGCAGTGTTTAAAGGTATTCAATGTCTCCTTATCCATGAGAATGCTTTTCGTTTTCGGGTATGCGCATTGCAAGCGCGCGAGAATATGAAAGCCGTGAGAATGAGCGTGAGCGCTTCATCGGCGGCTAGTGGCAAGCGAGAGATTCAATGGACGGGTATAGTAATAGGTTTTACGCGAGGCATCCCATTCAATGGGTGTGCCGAAGTGATCGCGCATGAGGTCGATAGCGCGTTTGGGCTGGGCGTGTGGGAGGACGTTTCCAGTTCGTGAACGAGCGACTCGGCGTTGACCGGACGATTTGAGGAAAGAGGTGAATGAAGACGATTAGAGCAGTTCCGTTTTATTTGATCGCATAACAAGGTAGGGCGAAGCTTCCGGCTGAGTCGCGAATACGGAACGGCTCACTCAGAGTGTTTTGTTACGGCAGATGGGTAACAGGTGTAACGGCACATGGGTAACACCTTCCCAAGGCATGAGGAAAGGGCCATGGCCCTTTCCTCATGCCTTGGGAAAATCGCTCTTCTATGAAACAACGTTTGGATTTTGTAACTTTGGCCCGTTCGCATCGCGGTGGGTTTTTCGCCGAGCTTTGCCGGCGTTTTGGCATCAGCCGAAAGACCGGCTACAAGTGGCTCTCGCGCTTTGGAAATGAAGGTCAAAGCGGCCTGATGGATCGTTCCCGAAGACCCCATCGCCAACACCGTCGCACCGCCGAAGCGACCGAACGGCTGGTGCTTGATGAGCGTTCCTTGCACCCGGGCAACGGCCCTTGCAAGCTCCAGCGCAGGCTTCAAAACAAGGGGCATCTTGTTTTGCCCAGCGCGACCACCTTCGCGCGCATCCTCAAACGCCATGGCTTCATCAACCCGCTTGAGTCGCAAAAACATGTTGCTTTCCGGCGTTTCGAACGCCTCGGGCCAAACGAGTTGTGGCAAATGGACTTCAAGGGCCATTTTGCCCTCGCCTCGGGCCAGCGCTGCCATCCGCTCACCTTGCTCGACGATCACTCCCGTTTTCTTCTGTGCCTGCAAGCCTGCGCCGATGAAACTGGCCCGACGGTGCGCGAGCACTTGCTCGCGCTTTTCCATCTCTACGGCCTTCCCATGCAGATACTCTGTGACAATGGCTCGCCTTGGGGCTGCCCGACTAGCGAATACACCTCCCTGGCCTTCTGGCTCCTGCGCCAAGGCGTGCATGTTATCCACGGCCGCCCTTTGCATCCCCAGACCCAGGGCAAGGACGAACGCTTCCATCGCACCCTCAAAGACGAACTGCTTTGCCGCCATGACTGGCCCTCCATGGATGTCACCCAAAAACGCTTCGACGCGTTTCGCGAAGATTACAATCATCACCGCCCCCATCAGGCTCTCGACATGCTTGCTCCCATCTCCCGTTACCGCGTGAGCGCAAGGCGCTTTGTCGGCGAAAACCCACCCCTTGAATACGACTGCTCCGAGATAACCCGCACTGTCAAATCCAAGGGCGAAATCACCTTTCGAAATCGCTTTTATTACATCGGCCGTGCCTTCCACTCCCACACCCTGGCCCTGCGTCCTTACAAGCGTGACGGCCTCTACTCGGTATGCCTCGGTTCCATCGCCCTTGGCCTCATTGATCTGTGCGAACCGACTTCAAAACCAAAGGGCCATTACTTGCCCTTGCTCGCTCATCCTCACTCCCTTTGAACCTGTTACCCATGTGCCGTTACACCTGTTACCCATGTCTTGACTCCATACACAGAGGGTTCGCCCTACCCAAAGTCGCCATTCTGTGCTCAGGATGCGACAGATTTCCTCGAAAATGCTTTAATGCTAACAAAATATGCAGGACTGCGCGTGCTTAATATATTGAGGAAGCAGGTTTTTGTTGGCATGGAAAAAGCGCACCGGAATTCCGGTGCGCTTTGTTGGGTGTAAGAAGTGAGTTGATTGGGCCGTTTTTGGCGGAGGAGAAGGAAAAGCGGCGGGATGCCGCTTCTACCTTACGCGCCACCGGCGACGGCGGCGCTCTTCGGCTTGAAGGTCTGGCGGAAGGTCGCCGCGATGTAGTCGCGGTTCATGCGGGCGATGAAATCGTGGCTGATGAGCTTCGGGCACGCGGCGCTGCATTCGTATTGGTTGGTGCAACTGCCGAAGCCGAGTTCGTCCATCTTCGCCACCATCGCGAGGACGCGCTGGTCACGCTCGGGCTGGCCTTGCGGGAGGAGGCTGAACTGGCTGACTTTCGCAGCGACGAAGAGCATGGCGCTGGCGTTTTTGCAGGCCGCGACACACGCGCCGCAGCCGATGCATTGGGCGGCGTCCATCGCGAGGTCGGCGGCATCCTTTGCCACGGGAATTGCATTGGCGTCCTGCGGGGCGCCGGTGCGGACGCTGATGAAGCCGCCGGCTTGCTGGATCTTGTCGAACGCGCTGCGATCGGTGATGAGATCCTTGATGACGGGGAAGGGTTTTGCGCGGAAGGGTTCCACGGTGATGACCGCGCCGTCGGCAAAGCTGCGCATGTAGGTCTGACAGGTGGCGACGCCTTTGTGCGGGCCGTGAGGCTTGCCGTCGATGACGAGATTGCAGGTGCCGCAGATGCCTTCGCGGCAGTCGTGCGCGAATGCGATCGGCTCCTCGCCGGCGTGGGTGAGTTCCTCGTTCACCACGTCGAGCATCTCGAAGAACGACATGTTCGGGTTGCAGTTGCTGGCTTTGTATTCAACGAACTTGCCGGGTTGGCTGGGGCCGGCCTGGCGCCAGACGCGCAAGGTGACGTTGATGTTTTTTTCGGTGGTGTGGTTTTCGGCGACCATGGGATGTGAGATTTACGATTTACAAATTACGATTTACGATTGAAGGAGCTTCGGCGGGGAGCGCCGGTGTTTTTTTAGGAATAGTTTTGCTGGCGGGTGCGGGTGGTGCGGAGGGCGGAGACGATGATGGAGAGGATTTCAGTGGCTTCTTGCATGAGGGATTCGAGACGTTTTTGCGGAAACGTCCCGGATTCGGCGAGGAGTTCCATCCAGTAGCGGGTTTCGTCGCATTCTTCCTCCACGATCTTGAGTTTGTTCACGAAATCCGAAGTCGATTTGGCGCGGCAGGCGGCGCGATAATTCGCGCCGACCGATGTGCCGGAGCGGAGCATCTGGCGTCCAAGAATGTCGGGAACGCCGCCCTTGGGCGGCGCGTTCACGGCCTTGATGACACGCAGGGCGAAGGCCTTGGTGCGCTTGAGCATTTCTTCCTTGGTCATCGTGTCACTCCTTTCCGGCATTCGTAAATCGTAATTCGTAAATCGTAAATCCGCGTGTTCTTATTTGTAGGAGCGGACGCTCATCTTGGTGAACTCGTAGTTGAGCGCTTCGACGTTGCGGACGGGGGTCTTGTCGTCGCCTTGGTATTCCCAGGCGGCAACGTGGCCGAAGTTGTCGTCGTCGCGTTTGCACTCGCCGTCCGGGTATTGATACTCTTCGCGGAAGTGGCCGCCGCAGGATTCCTCGCGGGTGAGCGCGTCGCGGCACAGGAGTTCGCCAAGTTCCATGTAGTCGGCAACGCGGCTGGCGTTTTCGAGCGACTGGTTGAGGGTCGCGCCGGTGCCGGGGACCTTGACGTTCTGCCAGAACTCGGCGCGGAGCTCGGGGATGAGCTTGAGCGCTTTTTCGAGGGAGGCTTTCGTGCGGGCCATGCCGCAGTTTTCCCACATGATGTGACCGAGGCGTTTGTGGAAGCTGGCGACGGTTTCCCTGCCGTTGATGCCGAGGAGGCGGTTGTTGATGCCGCGGACGTTTTCCTCGGCTTGAGCGAATTCGGAGCGGTCGATCTTCGGGCGGGAGCCGGGCTTTTGCGTGGCGAGGTAGTCGCCGATGGTGTAGGGGATGACGAAGTAGCCGTCGGCGAGACCTTGCATGAGGGCGGAGGCGCCGAGGCGGTTCGCGCCGTGGTCGGAGAAGTTGGCTTCGCCGAGAACGAAGAGGCCGGGGACGTTCGACATGAGGTTGTAGTCAACCCAGAGGCCGCCCATGGTGTAGTGCACGGCGGGGTAGATGCGCATGGGTTGTTTGTAGGCGTTTTCGTTGGTGATTTCGTGGTAGATGTCGAAGAGGTTGCCGTAGCGCTCGCGAACGCCATCCTCGGTGAGGCGCTGGATGGCGTCGGCGAAGTCGAGGTAAACGCCGCGTTTGCCGGGGCCGACGCCGCGGCCTTCGTCACACATGCGCATGGCGGCGCGGGAGGAGACGTCGCGGGGGGCGAGGTTGCCGAAGCTCGGATAGATGCGTTCGAGGTAGTAGTCGCGCGCGTCTTCGGGGATGTCGTTCGGGTTTTTGTCGCAGTCGGCGGCGTTTTTGGGAACCCAGATGCGTCCGTCGTTGCGGAGGGACTCGGACATGAGGGTGAGTTTGGACTGGTAATCGCCCGAGACGGGAATGCAGGTGGGGTGGATTTGCGTGAAACAGGGGTTGGCGAAGCAAGCGCCGCGTTTGTAGGCGCGCCAGATGGCTGTGGCGTTGGAGCCGCGCGCGTAGGTGGAGAGGTTGAAGACGTTGCCGTAGCCGCCGGTGGCGAGGATCACCGCGTCGGCGCTCCAGCGCTGGATTTCGCCGGAGACGAGGTTGCGGGTGATGATGCCCTTGGCCTGGCCGTCAACGACGACGAGGTCGCACATCTCCTCGAAGGGGTGGACGCTGACGGCGCCGCGGCCCGCTTCTTTCATGAGGGCGGAGTAGGCGCCGAGGAGGAGTTGCTGGCCGGTCTGTCCGCGGGCGTAGAAGGTGCGGGAGACTTGCGCGCCGCCGAAGGAGCGGTTGGCGAGGAGGCCGCCGTATTCGCGGGCGAAGGGCACACCTTGCGCGACGCACTGGTCGATGATGTTGACGGAGACTTCGGCGAGGCGGTGGACGTTGGCTTCGCGGGCGCGGTAGTCGCCGCCCTTGATGGTGTCGTAGTAGAGGCGGTGGACGCTGTCGCCGTCGTTCTGGTAGTTCTTGGCGGCGTTGATGCCGCCTTGCGCGGCGATGGAGTGGGCGCGGCGGGGTGTGTCGTGGAAGACGAAGCATTTCACCTTGTAGCCGAGTTCGGCGAGGGTGGCGGCGGCGGAGGCGCCCGCGAGGCCGGCGCCGACGACGATGACTTCGTATTTGCGCTTGTTGGCGGGGTTGACGAGCTTGAGCGCGCCGGACTTGTAGGAGCTCCACTTGTCGGCGAGCGGGCCGGAGGGAATCTTGGATTCGAGTTTGGCCATGACGAAAAAAGTTTAAGTTTAGAGTTTAAGTTTAAGTGATGAGGTTTTGCGCGGTGAGGGGCGGGTCATTTGTGGGCGGCGCAACCGGCGCATTTGGCGGCGGCGACCTGGGCGGCGATCGTGCCGGCGGCGGGTTTGGCGATGCCGCTGACGATCAGGCCGGGCATGGCGACGTTGGCGATCAGGTAAGCGAGGGCGAAGACGCCGGCGACCGTGCGCAGGGCGCAGGACCATTTGTGATTGCGCCAGCCGATGGTCTGGAAGAGCGAGTCAACGCCGTGCCAGAGGTGCATGGCGAGCAGGGCGACGGAGATGATGTAGAAGCCGGCGACATACGGGTTCATGAAGCCGAGGAAAACCATGCTGTAAACGTCGTGGACGGATTCGCCCTTGGTCGCGAGCGGGATGCCGAACTCCTTGACGCTTTCAGTCATTTGCCAGTGCGGGAGCGCGTCCTTGAAGGTGCCGGCCTGCGCGACGCCGACGGTGAAATGGAGGATGTGGTAAATGATGAAGGCGAGCACCACGAGGCCGGTCAGGCGCATGTAACGCGAGGCTGTGGAGGCGGCGAGCCACTTGTGCTTGCCGTATTTCTCGGGGCCGCGGGCTATTTTGTTTTCACGCCAGAGTGTGATGGCGGCCCAAACGTGAACGACCACGCAAAGGAGCATGACGAGGCGGAAGGCCCAGAGGCCGGGCCCGAGCCCTTGGAGGAAATGGGCGTAGCCGTTGATGTGGTCGGGCGGCAGAAAGATCTGCAGGTTACCCACCGTGTGACCGGCGACGAAGCCGGTGAGCACGAGGCCTGTGATGGCCATGAGGAATTTTCGACCTATGGAGGATTTTACGAGGTTGGCGATGGGTGTCATCGTGTTGTAGGTGGTGGCTGGTTCTGAGAAAAAGTTTATGGCACGCCAGACAGCGCGAGCCGGAAAGGACTTTGGTAATGCGTGGGCGCCGTCCAAGTAAAGGGGATGCGTTAAATGAGATTTGTCCAGACTTCATTATTAGAAAACCTGAACTTTTGCAGTAGAATTTATTGTCGATTACAGAGACATTGTCTCATTAGAGCCGCTGAATTTTACATATAGGCCTGCTATCATGTATCGTGACGCAGTCTCATTTAGGCGGGAGGGCGTTTCATGTAATTTTCGCTCCAATAATGAACGGAGGTTTTTCGCGTGATTGTGCGCATCCTGCGATCATACGAATGCCTGAAAATATGTGCTCTCCTGCCTTCAAAAATGGAGGCCATGGAGACGCCAGCCATCGCCGGCAATGAAGCGAGAGGGAAGGCGTTTTTGAAGGTGCGGAATCAGGCGCACGACAGGATGCCGGCGCACGATTTATGGCACGATTGCGCCGTGGGTTTTGAGCAGGGCGCGGATTTCCTCGAATGGCACATCGAGCGGACTGCACCGTTTTTTGGCGGCGAGGGTTGCCGTCGCGCCCGCGGCCTGCCCCATGGCCATGCAGGGCGCCTGGACGCGAAGGCCGGAGTTCGCGAGGCGGTCGCTGCCGACCGAGCGGCCGGCGACCATGATGTTTTTACCGCCTTTGGGAACGAGCGCGCGGAGGGGAATCGTCGGAACGGTGTCGGGGCTCAACTGCTGCGGGCGAACACCGGTTTTGGTGTGCAGATCGACCGGATAAAACGCATTGCAAACGGCGTCCGGGAATTTGCGGCCCGAGCGGTAGTCCTCGACCGTGATCATGTATTCGGCGTCGATCCGCCAGCTTTCGCGGATGGAGACCTCGGGTTGCAGGTGGAAAAGCCGGGGGTTGTCGCCGGGCTTTTCCTTTGCCTTGCGCAGTCGAGCCAAGAGGGCGCGGCGGCCCGTGCAGTTGTCGCGTGTCCGCGTGAGGGCCGACGAGGAATCGGCGCCGTGCACGTAAATGGCCTGGAGTTGCTCGCGTCCGGGTTGGTAGTTCGAGCGGGTTTTGAAGAGGATCGAGCCCGGCTGGGTTTCGTCTTCGCGAAGCCTTGGGAGGCCGGCCATGCCGACGATGTCCGCGCCTCCGGTGGCGTCGATCAACTGGCGCGCGCGGATGGTGCGGCAGACGCCGGGGCCCGCGGTGGCAACGCTCCATCCGTCCGGCTCGCGCTGAAGGCCCAGCGGAAATTCGTAATAACAAATGGAGACTCCCGCATCGAGCGCCTCTTCCTCGGCGAGCAGGGCGTACAAAAACGGGTTGATCGTGAGCTGGTGCTGCCAGTGTTTGCGTCCCTCGTAGGGCGTCATGAAATCGGGCATGCGCCCGCCGTCGAATTCGACGGCTTTTTCCACGAGTTTCCAGCCGATGCCGTCGATGATTTGCACGCCCCAGGCATGAAAAATCCCCGGGTAGGCCACGCCGCCCACGGTCATGTTTCCGCCGAGCATCGAGGTGCGTTCGATCAGGAGCGTCTTCGCTCCGGCCCGCGCCGCCTGGATGGCCGCGACGTGCCCGGCCGTTCCGCCGCCGACGACGAGGACATCGACTTCGTTTTCCAAAAATTGCGTATTCGCCGAGCGGCGTCCCAAGGCCTGCGCCAGCGTGTCCTTGTCCGCCGTGTTTTGGGCGCCGAATGCGATGCCCGTCCAGGCGGCCACTCCCGCTCCCAATCCCGTTCCGATAAACGTGCGCCGCGACAAATGCCTTGGTGTGGATTTCATGATGGCGAATGAGGTTTTATTCCGCACGGGGCGTCAAGCTGCCGGTGCGCCGGTTCGCGCGCAAAACGCAACCGGCCAAAAAATCCCTTGTCTCCAAGGCGCTTCTGCTCCCATTTAGCAGGCTTTCGCTCATCCATTCACGACTTCATCATGTCTTCGGCGGCCTATTTACCGGTTCTCATCCAAATCCTCCTTGCGGCGGGAGTCGCGACGGGGGTTGTTTTTGTCTCGCAATTTCTCGGGCAGCGCGCGCGGAAAAACGCCATCAAGGACACGCCTTACGAGTGCGGGGTCAAGCCGGACGGATTCGTGCACACGCGCTTCTCGGTAAAATTCTACGTCACGGTGATGCTGTTCATCCTGTTCGACATCGAGGTGGTGTTTCTTGTCCCGTGGGCGTTTGTCTACCGCGAATTTCTTGCCAGCCATATTGAAATCGTCGTGCCGATCCTGGTGTTCATCGGGGTCATCGTGCTCGGCCTGTTCTATGAGGTGAAGAAGGGCGCTCTCGAATGGGAAAAATAATCCGGCGTTTCCGCCGCCCGCATTGACCAGTGCCCCATGCGCCTCGAAAAAATCATCGCCCGCCGCCGCATCGTTGAACTCGGCAGCCCCGACATAACAAGCGCGCTCGAAGAGCTCCTCGAAGTTTCCGTCAGCCGCTTTCCCAACCTAAAGCAGGACGTGCTCCTCAAGGGCCTGCTCCAACGCGAGAGCACGATGACTACGTACCTCGGCCACGGCGTCGCGCTCCCGCATGTGCGCGTAAGGCTCGGCGGCGACCGCCGCTACATCCTCGCCGTGGGGCGCAGCGTGGCGGGCATTCGTCACGACGGCACGAGGGCCGACGAGGCGATCCACCTCATTTTCATGCTCCTGGCCGATGAGCGCGCGCGCGATTACCTGCAAGTGCTCGCGGCCATCGCGCGCCTGATCGACGACGAGCAATTCGTCAAGACGCTGCTCGTCGCGCCCAAGCTGGACGACGTTTACGAGTGCCTCTACGCGGCATTCGGCGGCGTCACGGCGCGCCCGCCGCAGGTTCCGCAAAGCAGCATGAACCGCATGATGATCGCCGAATCGGAACGCGTGGCGAAAGGCACCGCGTGCGGCATGATCATGGTGTTTGGCGACACGTTCAACGGCGCAGCCGAGCTCGGGCACTGGTCGCTGAAGACAAAATCGATCCTCGTCACGCGCAACCTGATCGACCCCGTGCAAACGCACGGGAAATTCGCGGAGATCATCCAGGTACGCTCGTTTTCGAGCCAGCGGCTCGCGCAGCTGCGCAGCGCGATCATCGTCGGCCTCACGCGCGGCATCATCTCCTTCAAGGACCGCATCTGCTGCCTTGCGGGCCTCGCCGGCAGCAACCAGTTCGACACGATCGTCGTCGTCGATGTGGGCCGCGAATTCCAGACGCTCCTCACGCACAACACCGACCTGCTCCCCGACGACGTGAAGCCCGAGGTGCTCGAGCGCGTCATCGCCGTCGCGAGCGAGCTCGCCGTCGAGGGGCGCGAAGGCAAGCCCGTGGGCTGTCTCTTCGTGCTCGGCGACACCGCGCGCGTGGACAAGCTCACCAAGCCCCTCGTGCTGAATCCATTTTTTGGATACAAGGAGGAGGACCGCAACATCCTCAATCCGTTCATGGACGAGACCATCAAGGAGTTCTCGTCGATCGACGGCGCCTTTGTGATTCGCGGCGACGGCGTCGTCATGAGCGCCGGCAGCCTGATCCAGGCGGCGGACAACAGTCACGCGCTTCCCGGCGGGCTTGGCAGCCGCCACGCGGCGGCGGCGGCGATTTCCGTGGCGACGGGTTGCATCGCCATAGCTGTTTCATCGAGCACCGGCCAGGTGACGCTTTTCCGCCGCGGCGTGATGCTCACGCTGATGGAAAAAGGCAAACTGGCCAAGGTTTGAGGCGGGCAAAGGGAAGGGTGAAAAAGGAAGGGAGAAACCGGAATCCGCCTTTGGCGTGCTTCTCCTTTCATCTTCATGTTTCGGCTCAGCCCTGAGCCCCGCGCTGCTTGTCTTGCATCTGCGATTCACATCCGGCCCAGATGCGCGAGCACTTGGGCGAGCGCGGCGGTGACCGCCGTCTCGGTGCGCAAGACCCGGGGGCCGAGATGCGCGAAATCGAACTGCGCGGCGCGCAATTGCCCGCGCTCGGCGGCCGTCCAGCCGCGCTCGGAGCCGAGCGCCAGCACGAACGCGGAATGACGGCCCGTCGCGAGCGTTTCGCCGAGCGAGGCGGGCGATTCGTAGTTGTCGAGCGCGATGCGGCGCGCGCCGGGCCGTTCCGCCGCGAGCGCGGCGATGGTTGCCGCGAGCGTATTCGAAAACGTGATGCGCGGGATGCGCGTGCAGAAGGCTTGCGCCGCGCCGGCGACGAGGTGGCGCCGGTATTCGCCGGTCGTCCAGAGCGTGCTTTGCGCGTAAGAGGGCTCGCCGCGTTCGGTCGCGACGAAGTGCATTTCCGAAACACCGAGCGCGGCGGCTTCGTTGAGAATCTTGCGCGCGGTTTGCGGGCGCGGGAGGCCGATGATGAGCGCGACGGGCGGAAGGGGCGGGGGTGGCGAGGCCCAGCGAAAAGTGAGCGCGAGGGCGGCGGAGCCCGAAGTGATGGCGGAGAGGGTCGCCTTGCCCCGCGGGCCGTCGATGAGGCCGGCATCGAAGGTGTCGCCCGGTTTGCGGCGGAGGACGTCGATGATGTGCGCGGCGCGCGGATCGGCTTGCGGCAGCGAGAGCGAATCACATGCGGGGGACGAAAACTCGCCGGAGTCGAAGAGGATGATGTTCATGGGCGCGCGTTGCCAAATACTGCGGGTGCCGGCGATGCGCGTCCCCGTTACTTTGTTTTTTTGCCGCCCTGGCTTTTGGAATTTTTGCCGCTTTTTGTGGCGGGGCGGGCTGTGATTTTCCCGGTGGGGGAGGCGTTGAGGACGTTGCCGTTGGCAAGGCTGTTGAGCCAGGTCATGTTTTTTTCGAGGTAGGCGCTGCCGACTTCGTCGCCGAGACTGGCGCGCACGTCGTTGCGGATTTGGTTGGAGAGGCTTCTGAGGGCTTGCTGCCTGTCCCCTAGCGAGAGGCTTTTGTCGGATGCGATTTGTTGCGAGAGGCTGACGGCCTGGTCGCGCAGGCCGTAGACCTTGTCAACGGTGGACGCGGGGATGTCGAAGCGGGTGGCGGCGCCTTGGAGCGCGGCGTAGTCGCTGTCGTTGGCGCGGAGGAATGCGGTGTAGCGCTCGGGGCCGAGGAGGTCGCGGAGCTGCTGCGCGGCGAGGGCTTGGGCGGCGGAATTGTTTTTGGAGTTGTTCAGGCTTTGCGCGATGTCGAAGGCGGCTTTGTATTCGGCTTCGGTGGAATCGGGGAGGCCGGAGAAGTGTTTGCGGAGTTCGTGGGACGTGGGGGAGTAGCGCAGGTCATATTCGGCGAGTTCGGCGGGGGAGAGGATGGCTTCGAGGTCGCGGCGTTGTTCCTGCCGGAGGAGCCTGCGGCTGGCGTCGTCGGAGGGGACGCGGAAGGCCGAGGTTTCGTCGGCGATGTTGTCTTGCATGCTGCCGTAGTCGCGGCGGAGTTGCTGGATGGCGGCGGCTTTTTCGGGAGGGAGGAAGGCATAGCGGGTCGCGGCGGCGCCGGCGTATTCGTCGCCGAGGACGTTGGCGGCGCGGGCTTCGATTTGCTCGGAGAGGGAGCGGAGTTCGGAGCGTTCGGCGGCGGTGAGCTGGTTTTTGCTGGTGGCGGTTTGCTGCCAGTAGGGTTTGCCTGCGTTTTTGGCGTCGAGCATGGCGCGCTGGCGGTCGCGAAGGGGTTTCCAGAGCATGGCGCGCACGACTTCGCGGGCGATCTCGTCGGAAAAGCCCGCGGCGGTGAGTTTGTTCTGGAGGGTGGCGAGTTCGGCGTCGTCGGGGAGGCTGGCGACGGCCGCCGCGGCGCGTTCGGCGGCGGTCTTTGGGGTTTTGGTGGCGCGCGCGCTGGCGGATGGGGCGGGGGATTTCCCGCCGGGACGCGTGATGATGAGCGCGGCGTTTGCGACGAGGGAGAGGGCGAGGAGGAAGGGGATGAGTTTCTTCATGGAGGCGGATGGGCGCAGGTTTTCGAGACGGCGCTGGCAGGGAGATGGTTACGGAGACGGCGGGGGCACAACACAATTCTTGCGTCCCGATGCGGGGCGGGCAACGTAGCGCGCTCGTGGAAAATCCCGTTCGCACCGCCAACTATCTCGCCGAGCGCGATTCGCGCATCGCCGCGCTTCGCGGTTTGCTCGCGTCGCTTTTGCGCGATCATGAGCGCATCGTGTTGGAAATCGGCTGCGGGCACGGGCATTTCCTGACGGCGTATGCGAGCGCGCATGCGGGCGCGCCGTTTTGCGCGGGGCTGGATATCATCAGCGAGCGGGTGCGCCGGGCGAATCGCAAGTGCGCGCGGGCGGGGCTGGATGCCAGGCTGGCGTTCATTCATGCGGAGGCGGCGGAATTTTTGTCGGTGTTGCCGGGGCATGTGAGGCTGGCGGATGTTTTTGTTTTGTTTCCCGATCCGTGGCCGAAGCGGCGGCACCACAAGCACCGTTTGATTCGCGGGGAGATTCTCGACGGGCTTGCGGAGCGCGCGGCACCCGGAGCGCGCCTGTGTTTCCGCACGGATGACCGCGAGTATTTCACCGCGGCGCGCGCGACGATCGGCGGGCACGCACGCTGGCGCATCGCGGGGGGCGACCCGGCGGCGTCATGGCCGTTTGAATACGCGACCGTCTTTCAGGAGAAGGCGGCGGGATATCAGTCGCTCGTGGCGGTGTGTGAATCAAGTCGCGGGGCGTGTGGATGATGCGTCGCGGACAATGGGCGGGCAGCGTGTCCGCCGGCCGGGTTTGGCAGCCGTTGATTCCCGAAAAATTACCGTCCGAACGTTTTTTTCCTAGCGTCTTGGGCTCAACTGGTAAACATTCGATCAAATTTTTTTCTTCCGTTGACGCGATGCAAGCCCTTCGCCTACGTCGCGCCCCTTTTAATCAACAACTTCAGCCAATACCAGTTCGCTTGCATCAAAAATATGTCCCGCCGGAAAAAATCAGCCCTCGCTTTTTTAAGTAGTTTCCCGTTTGCGACAGCGGCGTTTGCGGCAGGAGAAGGCGGACATGGTGTTTCGTCGGCCCCCGCGCCTCTCATTGATTTCGGCGGGGGATGGCATATCACGAACAGCATGGCGACGGGGTGGCTCGTATCGCTCGCGATCATTTGTGTGGTCATTTTTGCGTTGCGCCGGCCAAAGCTGTTTCCGACGAAAACGCAGGCGGTCTTTGAATCGCTTATCGAGGCCTTGCGCGATTTGTTCGAGCCGATTGTGGGCAAAAAGGCTTTTCCGGCGGTGTTTCCGCTCCTCATTACATTCTTTCTCTTCATCCTCATGCAGAATTGGATGGGGCTGCTCCCGGGCGTGGGCACGCTGGGTTTTGGGCATGAGGAGAATGGCCATTTTCATCTGACGACACCGCTTATCCGGCCTTTCACGGCGGATTTTAACGGCACGATCGCGCTTGCGCTGATTTCCTTCGGTGCGTTTTTGATTATCATCTTCAAATACGCCGGACCGAAGGCCGTTTTTTATGACTGGTTTGGCAACAAGGCCGACAAAAAAGAGACACCGGCGGTGCTGTATTTCGTGCTTACGATTGTGTTTTTGCTCGTCGGTGTGATTGAGATTTTCTCGGTCGCGATCCGTCCCTTCACGCTTTCGGTGCGTCTTTTCGGCAATGTTTTCGGCGGCGAAAACCTCCTGCACGGCACGGGCTACTTCTTTATCTTCTATTTCATGGAATTGCTCGTCGGGCTCATCCAGGCGCTCGTTTTCACGCTCCTTAGCGCCACTTACATCGGCCTTATTTGCAATCATGACAGTGGCGAGCATGCCGAAGGGCACGCGTCACATTGACACTTTACCGTCGGGAGCGTGCCAAAGAGCGCGCACGGCGGCACCTCCAACCAACCAGATACAATAGCATAGCTAACAATAACTAACATGAACATCATCGCCCAAGTCGTTTCTTCCGGAATCACCGGCAATATCGCCAGCGCCCTCGGCCTCCTCGGAGCCGCCATCGGCGTCGGCATGATCGGCACCAAGGCCGCCGAGGCCGTGGGTCGCAATCCCGGCGCGTCCGGCAAAGTCCTCGTCCAAGCCATCATCGGCATGGCGCTCGCAGAAGGTCTCGGCATTCTCGCCCTCTTCCTCGCCCGATAAGACAATGCGAATGTGGCTGGCGCATGGCTTCTCATGCGCCCGCCGCAAGCGCTTCCCCTCCGTTTTAGTCAGTAAGCAACCGCTCCTCGCCAAACAATATGCTGCATACGCTCACACTCGCAGTCGTCGCCACACACGAAACCGCACAAGCCTCCGGGATATTGGACCAGCTCGGACTGGGTAAATTTGGCATCGAATGGCAGGCCGTCGTTTTCCAGATGATCAGCTTTCTGATCCTCTTTGGCGTGCTTTACTGGTTCGGCATCAAGCCCATCATCGCCACAATGGGCGAGCGCCAGAAAAAAATCGAGTCCGGCGTCGCCTATGCCGAACAGATGAAAAAAGAGCTCGAAGCCTCGCAGCAAAAACAGGAAGCCATCCTGCGCGAAGCCCAGGCCAAGGCGCAGCAAATCGTCGCCGACACCCAAAAAGCCTCCAAGGAATACGCCGACAAACAGCAGCAGGAATCCATCGCCAAGGCCGCCGACATCGTCGCCAAGGCCCGGCAGGCTGTCGAACTCGAGCACAAGAAAATGCTCGCCGACGCCCGCGGCGAAATCGCCCGCCTCGTCGTCGCCACCACCGAGCGCGTCCTTGCCAAACGGCTGACCGATGCCGACCGCGCCGCGTATAACGAAACCGCCGCAAAAGAACTCACCAACGTCTGAAAAAAGTAGGAAGTAGGAATTAGGAATTAAGAAGTGCCAAGTCCGCGCGTTTCACGCGCAGAATCAAAAAAACGCCACGACCAACTCACAACTTCACATCAAGCCGTCACACCCATCTGCGCGCGAAGCGCGCGCTGTTGGGGCTGCAAGCCCCCACTTCTTAATTCATAATTCTTACTTCTTAATTTCCCTCTGATGAAAGCCGACAAACGCACGACACAACTCGCCCGCCAGCTCCTTAAATTGAGTCTCGACGCTGATGGACGCCCATCCGCTGAACGCGTTGCCGGAGTCCTCGCCTATATCGAAAAAACAAAACCCGCGCGCGCCCTTGCCCTCCTCCACGCGTATCACCGCCTGCTCGCCGTCGAAGTCGCGCGCACGCAGGCCGTCATCGAGCACGCCGGTCCCGTCAGCGACGCCATTGTCGAGCAAATCGCCGCCGTGATGACCCAAAAATACAACCGCCCCATCGTCGCTGCGCCCAAACCCGCCCCCGCGCTCATCGCGGGCCTCCGCATTCGTGTCGGCGATGACGTTTACGACAATTCCGCCCTCGGCGCCCTCAAGGAACTCGCCGACGCAACCGCCATTTGAAAGCCCCCCTCCGCCGCCATCCGTTTTTCCAAATCCTGATTTTCCACATTCCATTTTTCCAATTCCAGCCATGACCGTCCTCGAACAAGTTGAAGCCCAAATCGCCCAACTCAGCAACCGCACCACAAAACGCAACACCGGCACCATCCGCGCACTCGCCGACGGCGTCGCCCAAATCGACGGGCTTTCCGGCGTCATGTATAACGAAATGGTGCAGTTCCCCGGCAACGCCATCGGCATCGCCCTCAACCTCGGCCAGGACGAAGTTGGCTGCGTCATCCTCGGCGACATCGCCAAGCTCAAGGAAGGCGACGAGGTCCAGACCACCGGCAAACTCCTCTCCGTCCCCGTCGGCAAGGCGCTCCTTGGCCGCGTCGTTGACGCTCTCGGACAGCCGGTTGACGGCAAAGGCCCCATCGACGCCAGAGAAACCTATCCCGTCGAACGCATCGCCCCCGGCATCATCGCCCGCAAATCCGTTTCCCAGCCCGTCTTCACCGGCATCACCGCCATCGACTCGATGATCCCCATCGGACGCGGACAGCGCGAACTCATCATCGGCGACCGCGGCACTGGCAAGACCACCATCGCCATCGACACCATTCTCAATCAGGCCAAGATCAACAAAGTCGGCCTCGCCAGCGGCGACCCCAAGTTCCGCCCGATCTACTCGATCTACGTCGCCGTCGGACAAAAGAATTCCAATATCGTCCGCACCATCGCCACCCTCGAAGCGGCCGGCGCCCTCGAATACACCGTCATCGTTGCCGCCCCCGCCGCCGACAACGTCGCCAACCAATACATCGCCCCCTTCGCCGGCGCTGCCATGGGCGAGTGGTTCATGGAAAACGACATGGACGCGCTGATCATTTACGACGATCTCTCCAAGCACGCCGTCGCCTACCGCCAGATTTCGCTCATCCTCAAGCGTCCCTCCGGACGCGAAGCCTATCCCGGCGACGTTTTCTATCTCCACTCCCGCCTCCTTGAGCGCGCCGCGCGTCTCGACGGCAAAGGCTCCCTCACCGCGCTGCCCATCGTCGAAACCCTCGCGGGCGACATCTCCGCCTACATTCCGACGAACATCATCTCGATCACCGACGGGCAAATCTTCCTCGAAACCGACCTCTTCAACCAAGGCACCCGCCCCGCCGTCTCCGTCGGTCTCTCGGTTTCCCGCGTCGGCTCCGCCGCGCAAATCAAGGCCACCAAGCAAGTCGGCGGCAAACTCAAGGGCGAACTTGCCCAGTTCCGCGAACTCGCCGCCTTTGCCCAATTCGGCTCCGACCTCGACGAACGCACCAAGAAGCAACTCGACCGCGGCTCCCGCATCGTCGAACTCTTCAAGCAACCCGCCAGCGCCCCCATTCCCATCGAGCAGCAATGCGTGACCCTCTGGGCCATGCAAAAAGGCTATTACGACGCCCTCGAAATCAAGGACATCATCCCGGCGGCGCGCAGCCTCCGCGAGTTCTTCGCCACCCGCAAGGACGCCCTCCTCGCCGAAATTCGCACCAAGGCCGCTCTCGACAAGGACCTCGAATCCAAGATCAAAGCCGCCGCCGACGAGTGGAAACTCACGCAAAAAGCCTGATCACATACATTCCGACTTAAATCGACTTAAGTCGATCTAAGTCGACTCCCGCACCGATGCCATCAACCAGAGACATTCGCCGCCGAATAAAATCGGTTAAAAACACCCGCCAAATCACGAAAGCCATGGAGCTTGTCGCCTCTTCGAAGATGAAGAAGGCGCAGCAAGCCGCGCTCGCGGGCCGGCCCTACGCGATACTCCTCGCCTCGATGCTCGCCAATCTCGCGCCCCGCCTCGAAGAAGCGGACGACGTGCATCCCTTCCTCGCCAAGCGCGAAGTCAAAACCCGCGGTATCCTCCTCATCACGACCGACAAAGGCCTCTGCGGCCCCCTCAACACCAATCTCTTCAAACTCGTTTCCGACAACGTCCCGCGCTCCACTCCGGCCAAGTTCGTCTCCGTCGGACGCAAAGGCACCCAATACCTTGCGCGCATGGGCCGCGACATGATCGCCGATTTCACCGTCAGCGACCGCATCACCTTCGCAGAGACCCGCGCCATCGCCCAATACATGGTGAAGCAATACCTCGAAGGCGCGATCGACACCATCGAAGTCATCTTTGCCGGATTCAAAAACACCCTCGTGCAAGTCCCCCGTCTCATGCCCGTGCTTCCCCTTGCGGATCTCGCCGGCATGGTTCAAACGCTTCGCACGCAGGACGCCGCGGCCGGCCACGCTCCCGACACGCGCGACCTCATTTACGAGCCCAGCCCCAAAGCCGTGCTCGACGCCCTGCTTCCCTTCTACGTGAACCGCGTCGTCCACCAATACTTCCTCGGCGCGCGCGCTTCCGAGCACAGCGCCCGCATGGTCGCGATGAAAACCGCCAAGGACAACGCCACCAAGCTCCTCGACAACCTCACGCTCAAATACAACAAGGCCCGCCAGACCGCGATCACCAACGAAATCCTCGAAATCGCCGCCGCCAGCTTTGCTGCGCAAAGCTGACCGAAAGTAGGAAGTAGAAATTAGGAATTAGAAAGTCATGAGCACTGAAAAAACAGACCTGAAAGATCGCACCTTCCTTTATGCAAGGCGCATCATTCGTCTGTTCTCGGCGCTCTCGAAAACCGACGTTGCGCGGATATTGGGAAAACAATTTCTCCGCTCGGGCACCTCGGTCGGCGCCAATTATCGTGAGGCCTTTCGTTCCCGCTCGCGTGCCGAGTTCCTTGCAAAAACAGGCGACAGCCTGAAAGAAATCGAAGAGACCGCCTACTGGCTCGAACTCCTTGAAGCCGAAAACATCGTCAAGCCAGCGCGCCTCGCCCCTCTCATTGATGAAACCCGCCAACTCATCGCCATTTTCGCCACCATTACCAAGACAACCAAAACGCGCAGTCTGTCAGTCTTACCCACTTCCTAATTCCTAATTTCTACTTCCTACTTTATTATGACCGGCAAAATCACCCAAGTCCTCGGCGCCGTCGTTGACGTCCAGTTCGCCGAAAACGCCATTCCGCCCATCAACCAGGCGCTCATCGTCGAGTTCACCGCAGGCGGGAAAGCCGCAAAACTCACGCTCGAAGTCCAGCAGCACCTCGGCGACGGCGTCGCGCGTACCATCGCCATGTCCTCCTCCGAAGGCCTCGTGCGCGGCATGACTGTCACCGACACCGGCTCCCCCATCACCGTGCCCGTCGGCGAGGGCGTCCTTGGGCGCATCTTCAACGTCACCGGCGACACCGTTGACAACCGCGGCGACGTCAAAGTCGAGAAACGCTACCCCATCCACCGCGATCCCCCCTCGCTCATCGAACAGGACACCAAGGCCCAGATTCTCGAAACCGGCATCAAGGTCATCGACCTCATCTGCCCCTTCATCAAGGGCGGCAAAGTCGGCGCGTTCGGCGGCGCCGGTGTCGGCAAGACCGTCGTCATCATGGAGCTCATCAACAACATCGCCAAGGCCCACGGCGGACGCTCCGTGTTCGCCGGCGTCGGCGAACGCTCCCGCGAAGGCAACGACCTCTACCACGAAATGTCCGAGGCCGGCGTCATCGACCAGAAAAACATCGCCAATTCCAAAATCGCCCTCGTTTACGGCCAGATGAACGAGCCGCCCGGCGCCCGCATGCGCGTCGCCCTCTCCGCCCTCGCGATGGCCGAGTATTTCCGCGACGAAAAAAACCAGGACGTGCTCCTCTTCATCGACAACATTTTCCGCTTCTCGCAGGCCGGCTCCGAAGTGTCCGCGCTTCTTGGCCGCTCGCCCTCCGCCGTCGGTTACCAGCCCACGCTCGCCAACGAAATGGGCAACCTCCAGGAACGCATCACCTCGACCAAAAAAGGCTCCATTACCTCATTCCAGGCCGTTTACGTTCCCGCCGACGATCTCACCGACCCGGCCCCCGCGAACACCTTCGCGCACCTTGATTCGACCATCGTTCTCGAACGCTCCATCGCCGAACTCGGCATCTATCCTGCCGTCGATCCCCTCGCCTCCACATCGAAGGCGCTCGAACCCTCCATCGTCGGCGAAGAGCACTACAAGGTTGCCCGCGAAGTCCAGCGCGTCCTCCAGCGTTACAAGGACCTTCAGGACATCATCGCCATTCTCGGCCTCGACGAGCTCTCGCCCGAGGACAAGCTCACCGTTTACCGCGCCCGCAAAGTCCAGCGCTTCCTCTCGCAGCCCTTCACCGTGGCGGAAGTCTTCACCGGCACGCCCGGCAAATACGTCCCCATCGCCGAGACGATTCGCGGCTTCAAGATGATCCTCGAAGGCGAGCTCGACGAAGCCTCCGAAGGCGACTTCTTCATGCGAGGCAGCATCGACGAGATTCTGAAAATTAAGAATTAAGATTTAAGAATTAAGAAGTGGGGCCTGCGGCCCAAGTCCGCGCGTTCCACGCGCAAAGTCAAAAAAACGCCACGATCAACTCACAAAATTTCACACCAACCCGTCACACCCACCTGCACGCAAAGCGCGCGCTGTCGCCGCCGCAGGCGGCCACTTCTTAATTTCTAATTTCTACTTCCTACTTTCCTTCTCGCCATGCTCAAGCTCGAAATCGTCACTCCCGAAGCCCGCGTCTATTCCGACACGATAGAGACCGTGGTCATTCCCACGACGACCGGTGAGATCGGCATCCTGCCGGGCCACATCCCGCTCCTGACGCAAGTGCAGGCCGGCGAACTCTGCGTGACCAAGAACGGCAGGCAGGAATACATCATCATCGGCGACGGCTTTGCGGAAGTCTCCGGCGACCGCGTTTCCATCCTTGCGGAAAATGCGATCAACCACGAAACGATCGACACCCACGCCGCCGAGGAAGCCGTGCGCCGCGCCCAAGAGGCTCTCAAGAACCGCGACAGCATGGACCCCGAGGAACTCGACCGCGTCGAGGCCGCCATGCGTTTCAGCATGGCCCAACTCGCCGCCAAACTCCGCAGCGGAAAGTAAGCAGCGGGAAGGCGCGTCTAAAATAACGCGTGCGACAAGGAGGGGCGGCGTCCCCGCCGCCCGACGAGGCGAAGCCTCGCCTTTTTTTCCCGCGCCCCTTTACCCTCATCGGATTTCCTCGAACCCCAAACCGGGCGCGACTGTGTCGCGTCCGGCGGCGGGGACGCCGCCGCTCCTTGCGCAAGCGTCACTCCTTGCCCAAGCCGCCACTCCCCACCCAAGCCCCACTCTCATGCCTTCAAAGAACCTCCCCCACGCGCACCCACCCACCCACCCACACATCCAATTGTAAAAACATTATTCGTATTGTGACAAAATCAGTGTTTATTATTATAATAAAACAGCATTATAAAACATGATTTTTGTTACGCACGGCATTTTAGCGGGTGTCTGAAACATGAAAGAATAGATATAATTCATTTATAATAATATTGTTATATCTTTTACAATTCTATTAATAATATTTCATCGTGATGGACCGACGTAATTGAAATTTTATTTCAAAAACAAAAGATAATATCTTGCATTATCAGGGCCGAAAGTGCTAGGATTAACTCAGATCACTTTTCACATTTATCACCTTATGTCTCCAGCAGCCACCACATCGCCACGCATTTGTTTTGCTTCATGCTTGCGAATCGTCCTCATCCCGATTCTGGCCATGTCGTCTTGGATTGCCGCTGTCCGCGCCGAATCCTTCACATGGTCGAATACCAACGGCACGGGCAGCAGCACTTGGATACTGCCCGCCAACTGGGGCGGGAGCGGCACCTACCCGAATGCCGTCGATGACATCGCCATCTTCAACACCTTCCCCGGCGGCAGCAGCAATCGCATCATCTCGGTTCTGTCGGGCAGCAGCCTCACCCTCGGCACGCTCAGCTTCATCGGCACGAGCGGCACGACCATAACGAGTATCCCTAACGCTGCCACTACCATTAGCTTTGCCGCTTCGGGCGCGGAGGGCGCGTTTCTCAATTACGAGGGCACAAATAACGTAACCATCGGCAGCGCGATAAACCTCCTCAGCGATCTTACCATTCAGGCGGGCAGCGATCCCGCCGCCCCCTCGTTCGCCAGCACGCTTGTCCTCGGTGCCATCCAAGGCAACGGCCACCAGATCAACATTGTCTCGGGCCACGCGCCATCGATCACCACGTTCAACGGCGCGATCAGCGGCGCGGGCACGCGGCTGGTCAAGGCCGGTCCGGGTTCGCTCGTGTTCGGCAGTGCCGGAAACAACACCTTCAGCGGCGGGCTCGACATCACCGTCGGCGCGGTCACGACCACGCTCGCCAACGTCGCCAACACCGGCATCATCCTCGGGCGCGGCATCGCGGACAGCGGCCAGAACCACCTCGGCATTGGGGACATCTTCGTGGCCAATGTCGGCACCACGCTCGCCGTCAATACGGTTGGCGCCGCCGCGGGCAAATACGCGACCCTCGCAGGCAGCCTGCTGACCGTCGAGAACGGCGGCCAGTTCATCCTCAACGAAAACGATTATCGCGCCACTTTCGCTTTCATTCTCGATTCCGGCACGATCAGCGGCGGCGACCTCTCCTATGCCCGTCGCGGTGAAATCCTCCTCAATGGCGCGGATTTTATCTACAATGCCGACGGTTCGGGCGGCAGCGCGTTCGTCAACGCGCCCTCGCTCATTTTGAACACCGGCCAAAACACCACCGCGATGAATGTGACGCTGAACGGCACCGTCATGCAATCCGGCCTGGGCCTTGTCCGCAAGACCGGCGCCAACGCCCTCACCTTCACCGCCGGAGACACGGGCACGTTTGTCGCCGACCGCTTCATCGTCGAGTCCGGCCTTGGCGCGATCACGCTCAACCAATCCTCGCTCGATCTTGCAAACGGCCTTTTTTTCACCGGAACGGATGCGACCTTTGCCAACCGTCTCGCGCTTCCCTCCGGGGCCGTCAGTTTTGGCGCGGTCGATCAGCTTTCCGCCGCCACTCCGATGGATGTCGGTGCGGATGTCATTGCGAACTTGATACTCAACGGCCTCGACCAGACCTTTTCCAGCATCGCCATCGGAAACAATGCGCGTCTTGGCCTCTGGTTTGATGCCGCGACGCCCTCCACGCTGACGCTCGGCGATGTTTCCGGCGCGGCTTCGGCGACGGTCAATTCACTGGGAAGTAATTATGTGTCCATCTACAACTACGGTGGCAACCCCGCCACGCACCTCGCCGACGGCACGTCAAGCGCGGGCAATGTCGTGCGGCTCACCGGCAGCGCCGATCTCTCGAAAATCTGGTTTCGCGGCTATGCTCCCGGCGCGGTGGACATCGGCGGCGGCGTCCTCGCGCCCTCCGGGTTTCTCTCCACCGCCAACACCAGCTCCCTGTGGGGCGGCAACTGGTTCGATTTTGCCAACTGGACGGTGGATATCCCGGACAACCCCGGCGCGGTGGTCACGCTGAGCCCGTTTTCCAGCACCGTCCATGCCAGTCTGCAAAATCAGTCCGCGACCGTCGGCCATATCGTCACCAACAACACCGGTATCAATCAAAACAATATCAATACTGGCACGCTGGTTTTTGACAGCGGGGTGCTTGGCACATCCTCGACCATTTCCGGGACGGGCAATCTCGTGGTAAGAGCCGCGGTGCGGGTGAACAACGATCTGGTGATCGCCGCGACCGGCTCCAGCGCCGTGTGGACCAATGGCGAATTGCAGGCATCCGTGGCTTTTATGGGCGCCCTTGAGGGCGACGGTGACATTGAGCTGCGGGGGACGGGTCTCGCCCTGGGCCGGGCCACTCCGAATTATACCGGGGATATCACGGTTTACAGCAACAGTAGGCTCGTGTTTTATGATGGCGCTTATGGCGAAACCAACGCCTTTGGCACCGGAGGCACGATTTTTATGGAGGAGGGCGGAGCCATCAGCGGTTACACGGGACGGATTGCGACGATTGACAGTCCGGTTGCAATCAACGGCAATTTCACAGCCGACTACGTTTTCCTTACCCATGCAGGCGACGTGGAACTGCCCGTCGATCGCATCATCACGATGAGGGGTGGCAGTGCCGGCCTCAGCGCGGGGGTCAGCGGATTCGGGGAGGATTTTAATCTGGTTGGCGCCGGAGGGCTGACGGCCAATGTCACCGCTGGCACGGTTTCGCTGCTGAGCGGATCCAACACCTTCGGCGGCGGCCTGACCAAAACCGGCGGCGGTATTTTGCGGACCAGCCTGCACAGCGACCTCGTCATGGGCGAGCTCGCTTCCGGCAATAACTATCTCGGCTCCGGCGGCATCGCCATCAATGCCGGGCACATCGTGGTGGAAAACAACAGCTACACTTCCGACATGCGCGGCACATTATCCATCGGCAGCGCCAATCTTTACATGAGGTTTGCCGGCTCCGGCTCCACCATCATCAGCGGCGCCGTCAACATCAACGGCAATGATGCCTATCTTTATTTCGACGGCGGCAACGCCCTCATCGCCGACACCGCGCTTTGGACGACCGGCGCCGCCCGCTCGCGAGTCTATTTCACCCACGACCTCGAAGTGAACACCCCCTTCAACGGCGCCGGCTATGTTGATATCTACTCGCGCGCTCCCTTTGGCACGGACAGTCATCTCAGTTCGACCATGACTGGCGGCATCACCAATGTCGGCTCCCTTGTCAAGGAGGCCGGATACCAAGGCACGCTCTGGCTCGACACGCCCATCCACCTCAACGCCCTCAGCATTTCCGCGGGCTCGGTCATCCTAAATGGTGACAACTACATCCTCCCCCGCACCGGCACGGCCACCGCCACCACGCTCACCATGCTCGGCGGCGCCCTGCAAACCACCGGAGGCGCGTCCGCCGCCGCGCCCAACACCAACAAATTCACCACGCTCAGTCTCACCGGCAACGCGGGTTTTTACATGGCCGAGCATTCGGCCCTCTGGTTCAACGGGCCGTCGTGGACCGACACGACCCTCCAGCTCAGCCTGGCCAACGACAGCGGCATCTGGTCGCACGCCGGCGACAAGACCGCCTACGACACCTATGTCTATTTCACCGGCACCGCCGGTTTCGGCGGCGCGAACGCGTGGCGGCTGAACAACATCGCCTTCACCGGTTACGAGACCGGCGCGGAGCTTGTCGTCGTGGACGGCACGACCGGCCTCTGGTTTCTCGCTCCCACCGGCTCGCAGCTCAGCGAATGGGTCGGTCCCGGCTCCGCCCTCATCGACACCGACCGCCTCTGGAGCAACGCCGCCAACTGGATCAACGGCGTGCCGGACTCCATCGGGCGCATCGCCGCCGTGCGCGACGCCGACGGCCTGCTCGACAGCAACGTCATCATACTCGATCAGGACGCCACCATCGGCAAACTCCTCCTCGAAAGCACCGGCGGCCAGTCCTTCCACCTCACTTCCAACGGCGGCCACACGCTCACCTTTGACAATGGCGCGGACTCCGCCGTCCTCAACAACATCGGCTCCCACGCCGCCACAATCAGCGCGAATCTGAATCTCGCGGGCGACCTCGCGATCAATCAGAACAGCCCCATCGCCTTCAACCTCGACAGCCATATCACCGGCGCGGGCGGCATCACCTTCAACGGTTCCGGCACGCTCATCCTGGGCACGACGGACGCCTCCGGCACGAGCGCCAGCGATTACACCGGCGGCTTCCGCGCCGTGGGCAGCACCGCCGTCAACGCCAACGCGACGGGCAGTCGCATCATCCGCATCGCGTCCGACGGCGCCGTCTTCGGCAGCGGCAGCTACAACGGCACCGATGCGGCGGGCAGCATCCAGTCGCTCACCATCGGCGACGGCACGCCGGGCCGCTACTATTCCATCGGAGCCATCGACGGCACGCCCCGCGTCATCGACGGGTCCGTCCGCATTGCCGGAAACTGGTATTACGCCCCCCTTCCGACCAGCACCGCCGACTCGCTGACGATTCAGGGCGCCGCCCCCAGTTATGTCACCTCCGGCACCTGGGTGCTGGGCTCGGCCAATTACATCCCCGGGCAGAACCATGTGCTCAACTTCAATACCGACATCGAGGGGCCGGGCGCGCTGCAAATCAGCGGCTACGCCACGAAGGTCTTTTTTAATGGCGACAATGCGCTGTTCACCGGCGGCGTGATTTTCGGCGGACTTTCGGAGTCGCGCCAAATGACGCTGGGCATAGGCAGCGACACGGCGCTGGGCACCGGCACGCTGACGCTGGCCGGCAGCGTCGAGAACAACACGATCTCCTTGGTGGGCGGCGACCGCACCGTCGGCAACGAGCTGCTGGTCAAGTCCGGCGCTTACGGCGTGACCGGCGGCACGCTCACCTTTGCCCACAGCGGCACGAGCACGCTGCTCGGCGCATTGAATTTCGTCAACGCGGGCACGCTGACGCGGTTCACGACCGACCATGTGCTCACCGGCACGGGCGGGGTCACATTGCAAAACGGCCTCCTGCGGCTCGAAGGCGCGCACACCTACACGGGTAACACGCAAATCACCCTCGGCGGCACGCTGCAAGTTGGCAGCGGCTCCTCCTTGGGGAGCGGCACCCTGTCGCTTGGATACATCAGCGCCTACGTCCCCACGCTGGCTTCTTGGGGTGGCAGCGCCATCACCCTCCATAACCCGTTGACATTCGCGAATGTCAACGTGGGGTTCGACGGCAGCGACGGCGAGCTCACGCTGGCCGCATCGCAAGTCATGGATTTGGCCCTCAGCCACACCCTCACGATCGGCGGCACGGTGGTCTTCGGCGACGACTTCGCTTTCACCGGCACGGGCGGCATCACGAAGCGCGGCGCGGGCACGCTGGTGATCCGCAGCGCTGACAACGACTTCACCGGCGGCTTCAAAATCGCCACCGGCACCGTCAGCGTGGCGGCTGCGGGCAACTTCACCATGAGCCAGTATGTGGCGGGCGAGAGCTATTTGGGCGCGGGCGATTTCGCCTTCTTGAGCGGGGCCGGCCAGAGGACGCTGGAGCTTGTGATCGGTGGCAGCGAGGCGCATTTCGGCAGCCTTGCCCTCACCGGATATAATGCGGCCAACACCTCCGCCATCAACATCACCGACACGGCGGGCGTCATCAGCGGGACGCACGTGAAAACCTATATCGACGGCGATGTGAACCGCTCCATCACCGGCAACAGCTTCGGCTATCTGCGCGCCCCGGGCGACATCATCAAGACCGGCGCGGCCACGCTCTCCTGGAGCGCCGGCAACCTCGTCGCCCCGAACCTCGACATCCGCGCGGGCACGCTGGATCTCGGAAGCGTGAACATGATCCGCTCTTCGACCGGCGTGAACACGGGCAACCTCGGGGCGTTCACGCTGGGCGACGCGCACCTGCTGATGAGCGGAAGCCAGACCTTCGCGAACACGACCTTCAACCTCGAAGGCAGCGGAACAATCGCCTTCGCGGGCCCGGCGCGGCTGACCTTCAAGAACGTGGGCGCATGGAACGGCACGCTGGACATCGTGAACTGGGACGGCTCGGGGGTGGCGACAAGCGTGGGCAACGGCAACACGCAATTCCGGTTCATCGACAACGTGCTGTCGGTCTTCGACCACGCGATGCTCTCCAGCGTGCAATTTTACGACGCGAGTTCCTCGGTGATCTACGCGCCGGGGGCAAAAATCGTGCCGACCAACGCGGGCCAGTTTTATGAAATGATCCCCGTGGGCGTGAGCACCATCTGGAACGGCCAGGCCTCCGGAAACAACTGGAGTCTGGGGGGCAACTGGGAAAGCAACATCATGCCCAACGGCGTCGGCGCGGTGGCGACGTTTTCGACGACGCTCAACCTCGCGGGCAACCCGGTGAACATCGACGTGAGCGGGCTGACCCTGGGCAGCCTTGTCCTGGAAAACAACAGCGGCGCGAACTATTCCTTCGCGGGCAACGCAATCGCCTTCGAGGTGAGCGACCCCGGCGGCGCGGCGAACCTGCTCCTGCAAGGCAACAACTCGGTCTCGCTCAACAACAGCGGGCTGACGCTCAACAGCATCCTCGTCGTGAACACCGAGGGCACCGGCACGCTGACAATCAACGCGCCCGTCAGCGGCACGCAAAGCCTCATCAAAACCGGCACGGGAATCCTCGCGCTCAACAGCGCGGCGGGAACCTTCTCGGGCGGCGCATTCCTGCTCGACGGCGAACTCCTCCTCGGCGCCAACTCCTCCGGCGCGCCCGTGACCTCCGGCCCGCTCGGCACCGGAACGCTGACCCTCCACGGCGGCACGCTCACGCCGAGCGGCGGCGCGCGCACAATCGGCAACACCTACGCGCTCGACGGCAGCGTGACCATCGGCGGGGCGAACACGCTCACGCTCTCGGGCAACGGCGAAATCCTCACCACCTCGACCATCACGAACACCGGCAGCGCCGTCCTCTCGGGCACGCTCAGCGGCACGGCCACGCTCATCAAAGGCGGTTCCGGCGAACTGACCCTCGCCGCGCAAAACACGCACACGGGCAGCGTCATCCTCACCGGCGGCACGCTGGCCCTGACCGCGCCCAACGCGATCGCGACGAGCACAGCGGTGACGATCGACGCGACGCTCACCGCGAGCGGCTCGCAAACGCTCCAAAACATCACCGGCAGCGGCACGGTGATCGACGGCGACTGGCTCACGGTCCAGTCCACGCAAAGCACAACCTTCTCCGGCGTCGTCACCGGCCCCGGCGCGCTGGAAAAAACCGGCACGGCCGCGCTGACCCTGACCGGCAGCAACACCTACGCCGGCACGACCGCCGTGAACGGCGGCGAACTCCATCTCGGCGACGGCGGCACGACCGGAAGCATCCTCGCGATGACCGACGCGACAAAAACCGTGACGATCGGCGCGACCGGCGCGCTCATTCTGAACCGCGCCGACGACATCGAACTCAAAGGCGCAATCACCGGCAGCGGCACGCTCATCCAGCGCGGCGCTGGCGAACTCCTCCTCGACGGTGTGGAACAAAAACACACCGGCGGGAGCGTGATCGAAAACGGCACGCTCAAACTCTCCAACGGCGGCGCCATCGGCACGCCCGCGACGCAAGGCGTGACCGACGTGGTGGACATCCACGCGGGCGCGGCGCTGCACCTCGGCGAAAACGGCGGCAACTACGGCCTGGTGAACACGCTCAAAGGCAGCGGCACCCTCATCGTGGACATCGCGGAAACCTCCCATCCGTCGGAAAACTACGCGTTCAGCTTTGCGAACAGCGGCGGCACCGCGCGCGCCGCGCAGTATGGTGAAAACTTCCACGGCACGGTGGAAATGCGCCACGCCGACTACACCATCAACGCCCAGGCCGAGGCCTTTCTTAATGCCGGCACCTCGTCCCTGCGGACGGCGGACGGCAGCTACGGCGTGATCGCGGGAACCGGCGGCACGGCGCGCCGGATCGACGGCGGCATCGACTTTGCCGGCGGCATTTTTCAGTGGGAGTTTGACGCGGCGAACAATCCGGTGGCGCTTTTGGACGCGGCCTCGATCGACATCAGCGCGCCGACGCAATTCCGTTTGAACGTGAAGGCGGTGCTGGAGACAAACACCAGCGGCACGCAAGGCGTGGGCTCGCTCTTTTCCACCGTCGTGAGCGGCGCGGACAACCTGCTCCTCGCGACCAGCGACACGCCGATCGACGGCGCGATGAATTGGGCGGACCTGCAATACTCGATCAACAACGGCGCGAGCTGGAATGCGCTGAGCACGCCCGCGCGCCAGGGCATCGGGCAGGACGGCGCGGAAGTGGCGAAGGGCGTTTTTAATTGGACGGCCTACGACGCGACGACCCCCGGCAACCACGAACTGCGCGTGGGCTACCAGCTCACCCGCCTCGAAGTCTTCAAGGACGCCACGCTGGAAGTGCTCCTCGACGCCGCCGACCCGACCAACTCCTACAATATCGAAATCACCGACTACATCCACAACCCTGCCGACGGCGCGGCCTATACCGGTTCCGCGGGCTCGGGCAATGTGCGCTACAGCGACCTGTCGGGCGCGGGCATCCGGGTGAACGTGGCGAACAGCTACACCGGCACCACCTTCATCAGCGGCACGACCACGCTGGTCCTCACCAACAGCGGCGCGCTCGGAAGCGAAACCCGCCACACCGCGCGTGTGAGCGCGACCGCGGCGGACGCGATCCTCGACGTGAACGGCCGGACCGCGCACGTCGGCGGCCTGCTCATCACCGACGGCGCGCAGATCGACCTCAATGGCGGCGTGATCAAAATCATCGACAACCAGCCCGGGCAGCCCGGCGTGACCTCGGTCATCACCGGCGGCGGCACGGTGTCCGGAAACAACGCGCTGACCGGCAGCGGCACGCTGGAAACCGCGCTCGGCAATCTCGTCATCACCGGCAGCAATGGCGGCCTGCACGCGGCAACGCGCATCGGCGCAAGCGCGACGGTGACGCTGCAGGACGTCGCCGCGCTCGGCGACGGCGCGATCACGGCGGGCGGCGCGCTCGTCCTCGACGGCGCGACCGGCACGAACACCAACGCCATCGACGGCGCGGGCCTCGTCAGCGCGACCAATGCCGCGAACGTCATCCTCGGCGGCGTCAACACGGCCTTCTCCGGCACCTGGGCGATCGCAGGTGACAGCGCGCTCAAGGCGATCAACGCGGACAGCCTCGGCAGCGGCAAAATCGAGGATAGCGGCACCCTCATCCTCGGCGGCGCGGGCGACTACGCGCTGCACGCCGGCAACACCATCAGCGGCACGGGCGCGCTGGTGAAGGAAGACGCAAACGCGATCACGATCAGCCACAGCAACAGTTTTACGGGAAAAACGCTCGTGAACGACGGCGCGCTCATCCTGACAGCGGAAAACGCCATCGGCTCGGGCGACGCGGAGGTGACCGGCCTGCTCGAACTCGCCTTCGCCGGCGAGCACGCGAACAACACCGCGGGCAGCGGCACCGCGCTCGTGAGCAGATCGACCGTAAACGTCACCGGCAGCAATGCCATCGCCGCATGGCTCGTGACCGGCGCGGCCTCTGTCACCGAACAGGACAATCTCGGCGCGGGCGAAGTGAACCTCGACGACGGCGCGCTCACCGTGAGCAGCACGGCTTGGAACTTCACCAACGCGCTCACCGGCGACGGCGCGCTCATTGCAAACATCGCGCCGGCCACCGGCACGTTTGCCTTTGACGCAAGCGCGGCGCACGCGACGGCCTTCACCGGCACGGTTGTGATGCAAGGCGGCGCGTTCCAGCTCGACGCCACGAGCGCGACGGCAGGCGCGGGCATCATGAATGATGCGATGCTCGTCCTCGGCCCGGGCGCGAGCACGCTGGTTGACAGCGGCACGTATTGGCTCGGCGCGCTCACCTTCGACGGCGGCCTCCTCAAAATGCGGATGAAGGACGCGACGCGGCCCGAGGGCGAACTGACCGTCGGCGATTTTAGCGCCCCGGCGGGCAGCAAAGTCGCGCTCGACAACTGGAACAAAGTCACCGCGGGCACGCCCGACGGCACGGACTTTTTTCATCATGACAACGGCACGACCTTCGAAAAACTCGTCGGCGCGACCGGCAGTGTGAACGACGTCGGCGCGCAGTTTGACCTCCACGATTTTGACGGCGTCGCGATCACCGACGCCACGCGCAAGCAGATCCAGGAAAACGGCGGCATCAGCGGCACGGCGACCTATGACTACGGCGCGCAAGTGCTCGACGCCGGAACCAATCGCGGCCTCTACCTCGCCTACATGCTTCGCGAACTCTCCGCGAACAGCAGCACAAACGTGACCCTCGACAACGCGGGCACGGCGGACGCGGCAAACACGCTCACGGCAAAACTGACGGGGCAGGGCGGCTTTGTCATGGCGGGCACGGGCGTGTATAACATCGGCAGCGCGTCCAGCGATTACACCGGCACGACCGCGATCACAAGCGGCACGGTGGCCCTGCATTCAAACAATGCGTTCGGACAGACCGCGCGCCTCGCCCTCGACGCGGACACCGGCGTCGATCTCCAAGGAAAAACGCAGACCGTCGGCTCGCTCGACAACGAAGGCGCGCTCAACTTCAACAGCGGCACGCTCACAATCAGCGGCACAAACGGAAACAGCACGAGCAACGGCGAACTCGACGGCGCGGGCGCGCTCGTCATCCAGAGCAGCACGCTCACGGTCAACGGCGCGAACACGACGCTGACCGCAAGCGCCTCGATCACCAGCGCGGCGGCGCTCGTCCTCGACGAGGCCGACGGTTTTGGCAGCGGCGCGATCACGGCGGGCGCGGGAGGAAAACTCATCCTCGACGGCGCGGCGGGCACAAACACGAACGCCATCGACGGCGCGGGTTTTGTCAGCGCGACGAATGCCGCGAACGTCATCCTTGGCGGCGTCAACACGGCCTTCGCGGGAACGTGGGCGATTGCCGGTGACAGCGCGCTCAAGGCGATCAGCGCGGACAGCCTCGGCAGCGGCAAAATCGAGGACAGCGGCACGCTCGTCCTCGGCGGCGCGGCGGATTATGCGCTGCACGCCGGCAATGGCATCAGCGGCACCGGCGCGCTGGTGAAGGAGGAAGCGAACACAATCACGATCAGCCACAGCAACAGTTTTACCGGTGGCAGCACAATCGACAGCGGCACGCTCATCCTCGGCAACCTTGCGGGCCTCGGCGCGGGCGCGGTCGTGAACAACGACGGCCTCGAACTCGCGGCGGAAGGCGCATTTGAAAATGCGCTCGGCGGCACGACCACGGCGGTCACGACCGTGAGCGGATCGGGAATAAACATCACCGGAAACAACGCGGACTTTGCGGGCGCGTGGAATATCACCGGCAGCGGCACGATGACGGCGCAGGACAACCTCGGCGCGAGCGGCACGACCACGGTCGATATCGCGAGCGGAGGCAAACTCGCGCTCACCGGCATGGGCGGCGACTACACCTTTAATCAGGCGCTGACCGGCGCGGGCGGTTTGGTGATCGCGAACACCGGCGAGCTGAACTTTGGCGCGGCGACGGGCAATGCGTTCACCGGCACGGTGACGCTGCAATCGAACACATTTGATCTCGATGCGGCAAACGCCGTGCCCTTGGCAAACGCCACACTGGAAATCTCCGACGACAACGTCACAAACGTGACCTCCGGCACGCACGCCGTCGCGAACCTCGCGCTGAGCAGCGGCACGATCCAGTTCACGCTGGGCGCGAGCGGCACGGCGGCGGAAGGCATCATCACGACGGGCACGCTTTTTGTGAGCGGCACGACGGTGGTGATGGTGGACACCGGCAGTTTTAACCAGACGCTCCCGCTCCTGCAGCAGGACGAAATGCTCGAACTCCAGCTCGTCGCGGCGACGGCCCACGAAGGCGAGTCGTTCATCACGGGCAGCAATCTCGTTGACCAGAACGGCGCGCAGCTCGCGAACGCGACGCAAAAGGACATCGTGCAAGGCGGCGTGACGACCGCGAGCGGCACCTACGATTTTGCGGCGACCGCCGGAAACACCGGCCTGTATCTGAGCTACGAGCTGACCGCGCTCGACCTGCTCGCCGGGCGGACAACCGTGCTTGGGGGCGACACGAACCTCGTGACCGGCGGCGACGAATTGCACGCGCTTGTCAGCGGCTCGGGCCATCTGGAAATCACCGCGACGAGCGCCATCCGGCTCAACAACACAAACAACACCTACACCGGCGAAACCCATGTGACGAGCGGCACGCTCGTCGTCGGAAACAGCGGGGCCTTGGGCCAGACGAGCCTGCTCGCGATCAGCGACACCGCGGCGACCGACCTGAACGGCAAGGCGCAGACCATCGGCGCGCTCGACAACGAAGGCGCGTTTTTCCTCAACGGCGGCACGCTGACAATCAGCGGCACGACCGGCAATAGCGCGAGCAGCGGCGTCCTCGACGGCGCGGGCGCGCTCGTCGTCCAGAGCAGCACGCTCACGATCGACGGCGCGAACGCGACGCTGACCGCAAGCACGACCATCAACAGCGCCGCGACGGTCATCCTTGACGATCTGCAAGGCCTCGGCTCCGGCGCGATCACGGCGGACGGCGCGCTCGTCTTTGACGCTGCGACCGGCACAAGCGCCAACGCCATCGACGGCGCGGGTTTTGTCAGCGCGACGAATACCGCGAACGTCATCCTCGGCGGCGTCAACACGGCCTTCGCCGGCACGTGGGCGATCGCCGGCGACAGCGCGCTCAAGGCGATCAGCGCCGACAGCCTCGGCTCGGGCAAAATCGAGGACAGCGGAACGCTCGTCCTCGGCGGCGCGGCGGATTACGCGTTGCTCGCCGCAAATGAAATCACTGGCACGGGCGCGCTGGTGAAGGAGGACGCGAACACGATCACGATCAGCCACAGCAACAGTTACACCGGCAAAACGCTGGTGAACGACGGCGCGCTCATCCTGACGGCAGAAAACGCCATCGGAAGCGGCGACGCGGAGGTGACCGGACTGCTCGAACTCGCCTTCACTGGCACGCACGCGAACAACACCGCCGGAACCGGCACGACACTCGTGAGCGGCAATGGCGTAAACATCACCGGAAACAACGCGGATTTTATCGGCGCATGGAACATCACCGGCAGCGGCACGATGACCGCGCAGGACAATCTCGGCGCGAGCGGCACGACCACGGTTGTCATTGCGAGCGGCGGAAACCTCGCGCTCGTTGGCATGGGCGGCGACTACGTCTTCAATCAAGCGCTGACCGGCGCGGGCGGTTTGGTGCTCGCGAACACCGGCGAACTGAACTTTGGCGCGGCGACCGGCAATGCGTTCACCGGCACGGTGACGCTGCAATCGAACACGCTCATCCTCGACGCGGCAAACGCCGCGCCCTTGGAAAACGCCACACTGGAAATCTCCGACGACAACGTCACGGACGTGACCACGGGCACGCACGCGGTGGCGAACCTCGCGCTGAACAGCGGCACGATCCGGTTCACGCTGGACGCGAGCGGCACGGCGGCGGAAGGCATCGTCGCGACCGGCACGCTCTCGCTGAGCGGCTCGACGGTCGTCGCGATCGACACCGGCAGCTTTAATCACACGCTCCCGATTCTGCAGCAGGACGAGCCGCGCGACATCGAGCTTGTCGCGGCGACGGCGCACGAAGGCGCGACGTTTGTCACCGGCAGCAACCTCGTCGACCAGGACGGCGCGATGCTGACCAATGCGACGCAGAAGGACATCGTGCAGGCTGGCGCGACGACGGCGAGCGGCACGTATGATTTTGCGGCGACGGCGAGCGGCAGCGGCCTGCACCTCGGCTACAAACTGGTCGCGCTCGACCTGCTCGACGGCCAGACAACCGTCCTCGACAACGAGACCGATTTTATCACCGGCGGCGACGAACTGCACGCGCTTGTCAGCGGCTCGGGCCATCTGGAAATCAGCGCGACGAGCGCCATCCGGATCAACAACGCGGACAACACTTATACCGGCGAAACGCGCGTGACGAGCGGCACGCTTGTCGTCGGAAACAGCGGCGCGCTGGGTGAAACCAGCCTGCTCGCGATCAGCGACACCGCGGCGACCGACCTGAACGGCAAGGCGCAGACCATCGGCTCGCTCGACAATGAAGGCACGCTCCTCTTCAACGGCGGCGCGCTCACGATCAGCGGCACGACCGGCAATAGCGCGAGCGACGGCACCCTCAGCGGCGCGGGTTCGCTCGTGATCGAAAGCGGCACGCTCGCGATCAGCAACGCGAACCCGGATTTGGACGTGACCACGACCATTGCCGCGGGCGCGACCGCGAGCTTGAAAAACGTCGCCGGCTTGGGCGTGACCGGCCCGATCACCGCCGACGGCGCCCTGCAGCTCGACATCGACGACGCGAACACCGGCGTGTTTGCCAACGCCCTTTCCGGCGCGGGCCTCTTCCTGAAAACCGGCGGCGGCACCGTGGCGATCACGACCGCGAACCCCGGCTTCGACGGCGCGGCCTCCGTGGAAAACGGGCGGCTTGTGCTTGAAGACCTGTCGGCGCTCAACGCCGCCCCGATCGACGTTTCCTCCGGCGCGGCGCTCGAATACCATGCCGTTTCCGGCGCGCTGCAAAACGTGCTCTCCGGCTCCGGCACGCTCGCGATTGTCAACAGCGGCTCGTTTGGGATCGCGCATGACAACGCCATTGAAAACACCGAAATCAAAACCTCGGTCGTTCACATCGACGCGGTCCGCGCGCTCGGCCCCGACACCGCGACGATCCGCGCCGATGCGCTCTCGCAAATCTGGATTGGCGTGGATGGCGCGCGCCTCGGCCACACGACGCTCGACAGCGCGGTCTTCGGTTTTAAGCCCAATCCCGCGGCTCCCGCGGCCGGGCCTTCCGGCATCATGGCCGCGCCGCCCGCCCCCTCCGGCTTCATGCAGGCGACCCTCGCGAGCCTCTCCGGCTCCGGCGCGCTGATCTTTAATGCCGACTTCACCGATGTCTCCGGCCTGAAAACCCCCGGCGAAACCGCCGACCATCTCACGGTGGCGGGCGGCAGCACCGGCGCGTTCCTCGTGCACGTCGAGCCCGCGAGCCTCGGCATCCCGAGCACCGACGAGACGGCGATCCCGCTCATCGCCGACGCCGCCGGCTCGGCGGTCTATCAGCTCGACGTCGAAAAAATCGAGTTCGGCCTCACCGAATTTGAATTTGCCAGCGGCGCGACGGCGGCCTCGCAGAGCTCGCTCCCGCTCGATCCGGGTTCGTGGTATCTTTACAGCACCGGCCTCTCGCAGGCCGCCGACGCGATCATCGACACCGCCGCCTTGCTCGCCAAGGACTGGCACTACTCGCTCGACGCGCTTTACCTGCGCATGGGCGATGTGCGCTCCGAAAACCTCCGCGGCTTCGGGGAACAAGACGGCTCCTCCGGACGCGCGCCCTCCGGCAACGTCTGGGTCCGCTCGCGCGCCTACCGCCTGAATGCGACCAATCCCGAGACCGGCCGCGGCGTGCGCCAATACGCCTACGGCGCGACCGCCGGCGGCGACAAGGCTTTTGAGACCGAAACCGGTGTGAACCTCCTCGGCGGCTTCCTGGACATGGGCCGCATCGAGCGCGACTTCGGACGCAGGAGCACCGGTTCGAGCGCCAATGTCTCCGCCGGACTCTACGGCACCGTTCTCAAGAACAACGGCTGGCACGCCGACCTGGTGCTCAAGGCCGACCGCTACCGGCACAACCTCGACGTGACCACGATCAACGGACGCCCCGTGCGCGGCCACTACAACACCAAGGCCTATGGCGCGTCGCTTGAGATCGGCCGCCGCCTCCAGCGCGCCGACGGCTGGTGGGTCGAGCCCGGCGTGCAGGCCGCCATTGCGCGCCTCTCCGGCGCGAGCTACCGCACCACGCCGGCCAACGCCGCCATCAATGTGAAAGTCGATGACACGACCGCCGCCCAGTATCGCGCCCTGCTGCGCTTTGGCCGCCGGCTCGGCGACAGCCGCTGGACGCCCTACGGCAAGGTCGCCGCCGTCCGCACCGCAGGCTCCGGCGGCACGATCACCGCCCACGACCGCCAGTTCTCCCCCGGCTTCGACGGCTGGCGGGTCGAGTTCGGCGCCGGCGCGAGCTACCGCATCAACGCCACAAGCCAGGTGTATTTGGATTACGAATACGGCAAGGCTCCCCTCTACGAGCGCCCCTGGGCCCTCAACCTCGCCTACCGCAGATTCTGGTAACGCGTATCCTCCCTCGCCGCTCCGCGGGGTTTGCTCACCACGGAGCAACGGAGGTCACGGAGGCCGGAAGGGACGAAAAGTTTAATACCAATGTCCCTTATGAAATAGATTTTAGGCTGGAACGCCAGAGTTTGCTTTTTCTAAAAGCCATTGGTGAATCAATCCGGAGACTTTGTCGGGCGCGGACCATTTGCGGGCGACCGCCTCGATGTGCGCCTGGAGTTTTTCAAGCGTCGGATAAAGACGGTTGCTCACGGCGGCCTTGATGAGGCCCCCAAAGCGTTCCACCGCGTTGAGTTCGGGGCTGTACGGGGGCAGTGGCAGCAAGCGTACATTGGGAGGGATGCGAGGGTCGTTTTCGGGCAGATGAAATCCGGCTTGGTCCTCTATGATCACGTGGAGGCTTTTGGGGTCCGAATCGGCTATTTGCCTGGGGAAAATCGCATGGATGTCGCGGTCGATCGCCGGGGTAAAGCATAGTTCGCAGGCAAAACTCCCGTCGACTTCAAGCGCCTCGTGCAGATAGCCCCATTTGTACCGGGTCTGATAGGGCGCGGTTACCCTTGTACCCCGTCGTGCCCATACCCGGCATATCACCGGCAGGAGTCCGTAGCGATGCTCATCAAGCACCCATAGCCGTACGCTTTGCTCGTTGCCTGCCAAGCTCTTGAGCTTGTCCACCAGGTTCGCCTTGAAGGCTTCCATCTTCGTCTTGTTCTTCTTTGCATGGCTTTTGCGCGGCATCTTCAGCCTGCCGCCAAGGCGTCTGAGAATCTTGCGCACGCCGCTTTCGCTCAAGTTCTTGCGCGTGCGCTTGCGTATCCACGCCCGGGCATCGGAGGCCTGCCGGAACTTCCCTTCTTCCAGTCGCTTTACAAACTCCTGTCTGAGCATGCCGCGCACCACCGGCCTCGGCCCTCCTCCCCATTTGCGCTTGAGCAAACCTTCCACCCCTTCCTTCACCACGGCGTCCCGATAGGTGAAGAGCGTCTGTCTGCTCACATCGCACACTTTCATGATTTGCGCCGCCTTGAGCTCCTGCTGCCCTATCAGCCTGACCACCTGCAGGCGCTTGCGCGCCCAGGCCTCCTGCGGCTCCTTCCATGCCTGCTCGATTTGCCTCACCAGTTCCTCCCCCAATTGCCGTAGTTTGCGTCCTTTGGAGCGGCCAATGGCCTGGGCAAGCTGGCCGCCTTCGGGGTTGGCGCCGTGCGCATGGAGCTTTGATGCGGAGCTGTCGATCAAGAGATATTCCAAGTCTGTGCGCTCGCTGAGTTTTGAAAGGATGTGTTGGTAGAGACTGTTGATTTTCCATTCCCTGAAACGGCTGCAATTGGTTTGCCTCGGGCCGAAAGAGGCAGGCAAATCGCGCCAAGGCGCGCCGGTGCGCAATATCCACAGAATCGCCTTGATGCGCAGGCGCAAATTGGCGCAGGAACGGCGGCTTCGTTTGGTAGCTGTATCTTGGTAGTGAACTTAACGGTTAGTTTTATTTCCGCTGACGGTAACACCGGACCATGGTCAGCAGACCGAGCGCACCCAAGAACAGAAGGCTGGGCGCGCCGCCTCCCTCCTTTGAGGGATCGCCGGAGAGCGACGGCTCGTGGCCGGTGACGGCCAGCACCATGCTGTCCTGGTTTTTCCCGACGGGATTGGCCGCGATGACGGAATAGGCGCCGGCATCCTTGTGTTCCGTGTATTGGATTTCATAGATCGCATTGGTGCCACTGGAAATCGGTTCACCGTCCTTATACCATTGGTAAGTGGCGCCAGGAGAAGCGCGGACAGTGCCGTCAAGCGTGGTTTTTAAACGATGCCCGACCGACAGGTTTTTGAGCGCAGTGGCGGGCACGGGGCTGGCGAGAATGGCTTGCACGCCCGCGTTGCCGGTGTCCGCCACATAGACAAATCCGTCGCCATCAATCGCGATGCCGGCAGGCGCGTTGAGTCCGGCGGCGGCATCGATGACCGTGGCCGTCTTTTTGGAAACCGCATCGTAAACGAGCACTTTGTTACTGCCGGTGTCGGTCACATAAACAAGCCCGGCCTCATCAATCGCAATCGCGGCGGGCGCATTGAAACCGGTAATCGTGGCGACACTGCCCGTCGCGACGACGATTTCCTTGAGCGCGTTGTTCCCCGTGTCGGCGACATAAAGCTTGCCCGTCGCCTCGTTGAGCGCGAGGCCGCCGGGTGCGTTGAGTCCCGCGCCGACCAGCGTGGTGACCTCGCGATCGGGGGAGATTTTCTTGATGGTGTTGCCGCTGGAAACATACACGTTGCCCTGTGCGTCAACGGCTATGCCGTGGATGGCATCGAGGGTCAGAGGAGGCGTGACCACGGTACCGTCGGCGAGCACCCTTGCTATTTTGCCGTCGCTGCCGGCGGCATAAAGTATCTCCGAGGTGCCGGAACTGGCCGTGACACAGGTCGCTTGGGGCAAGGTGGCGAACACCGAGACGGGGATGGTCTGCGACAGTTTCTTGATGACACCGCCGTCCAATACGAAGAGCGCGCCTTCCTTGTCGCACGCGATGGAGGTCGGGGCGTTCAAGTTTGTGGTGTCCACGCCGGCCATTTCGGTGCTTGCGTCTATGGTGATGGTGAGTTGCGCCTGCGCAGTGCCGACAGCGTTTGTCGCGAAGAGCTTGACGATGAACTTGCCGCTTATGGTCGGCGAGCCGGTGATCGCGCCGGTCGCCGTGTCAATGGCCAGTCCTTCGGGCAGGCCCTCCGCGGCGTAGCCGGAGGGGAGGTGGTTTGCGCCAATCTGATACGAAAACGGCGAGCCCAAGGCGCCGGACGCGGAGACCGCGCCGGAAATCTCGGGCACGTAACGCAACGGATGGACAGTGAGCGCCAGCGTGGCGCTGCCGGTGCCCTTGCGATTGGTCGCGGTCAAGGTGACGTTATAAGCGCCAGTGACAGTAGGTATGCCGGCGATTTTATTGGCGCCGGAATCAAAGGACAGCCCGGCGGGCAGCGGCGAGGCGGTCAATTCCTCGGGCTGCTGGCTTGCCGTCAGCGTGTAGAGAAACGGCTCGCCGGCCCACGCCTCGGCGGTGGTGGCGCTGGTGATGGCTGGCGGCAGCAGTTCCGTGGCGATTTCGAGCACGAGGGTGGCCGTGGCGGTGCCGTTGGCGTTGGTGGCGGAGATGGTGACGTTGAAGGTGCCCGACTCCGTTATCGTGCCGGTGATTGCGCCGGTCGTCGTGTTCACGGTCAATCCGGCGGGCAGCCCGGTCGCGCCAAAACTGGCGGGCGAATAGCTGGCGGTAATTTGGTAAGTGAACGGTTCGCCGGCGGCATCGGCCTTGGTCAGCGCGCTGGTGATGACGGGTTTTTTGGCCTCGCCGACGACCGGGTGGCTGGGCGCGCTCTCACCGGTGGCGTCCAATGATGCAACCGTGTAAAAGTAGGCGGTGTCGCCAGTGGCAGTCGTGTCGCTGTAAGTGGTTGCGGCAATACCTGCCGCGAGATCGGTCCATGGGCCGCCCGGCGTCGGCGCGCGACGAATTGTGTAGCTACTGGCTCCGTCAATGGCGGCCCAGGACAGGGTGATCGGACGTTCGTCATTTGTGGCCACCAGGCCGGAGGGCGGACGGAATTTCACCAACGTGAAGCGGATGGCGTCGGCGAACACTCCGCCGATGGTGGTAGGTTCGTGCTTGAGGGTGACGGAGCCGGATGTCCCCAGCGCGAAATTGTACGTGCCGAGCAGCATCCATGTGGCGCTGTTTCTCTGTTGATTGTAGCCACCATTGTTTTTCTGCTGGTTTTGGGCGGCGGGAGGATGAGTGCCATCGGCATCGGTCACCTCGATTTTCACGTTTGCGCAACGGTTGCTGTTCGCGACCCAGCATGTATAGACGTCATACTTGCCGGCAATGGCGATATTGGGGATGTATGCAGCGCTCGTCGCATTCACAGTATCGTCATAATGCACGTCAATTCCGTAAAAGCCAGGTTCGTTGGCCAGGCCAAATGCCTTCCCCGTAGAGGTTTTCCAGGTGCCGACAAATGTAGCGCCGCGGTTGTCGATGATTGACTTGAACGATACTCCGGAAACAGGCGCGGAAGGCTCGCTTTCGCCGCCGCCGGCGACAGCGGTGACTTTATAATAAAGAGGGACCCCATCGGTGACAGCGGTATCCTTGTATTCGGTTGCGGTGAGCCCGGTCGCGATGGCGGTAAATGAGCCCGTGGCGGAATCGGAACGCCAGACGGTGTAGGAATCCGCCTCGGCCACTGGCGCCCACTTTACCTGTATATTCGGCACCCACGGGTTCTCTAGCTTCGACGTTGCGTCAACCGGCGGCTCGGGCATGAGCGACGTCGTGCGCACCCCGGCGGGCATGGATGCCGCGCCGCCTAAAGTCGTGACGCTGAGGCGCACGATGGTAACGCGGTCGGTGACACTCACATTGAGGGCGTTGCCGGTGATGGTCGCGGCAGCTGCGCTCATCGCCCCGGTATCGTCCAGCGTGAAAACGCGGGCGCCTTGGACGGACGCCGGCAGGGCAATCGTGACAGTCTGCGGCGGGTTGTCGAATGTCGTGCCGTCGCCTGCATAATTGAGGCTTGATTTTCCGAGCCAGAGGCAAAGATAAAAATTGCCGTTGCGTTTTTGAAAAAGAGTGGAGCACACATCGGCGGTTTCGCCCGTCATTGTATAATCGAGGGAGGCAGCCGCGAACGCGGGCCCCGGGTCCTTCAATACGGAAAGGATGTTTTTTATGGCATGGTAGGCGGGTTTGGGCGTGAGTGTGGTGTTCTCGTTTTTTATGAGTCCGAAATTGTCGTCCCTGGACGAGCTTGTCCCGCCGGTGCTCCTATCCAGATTTCCGTCCACCAGCTCGTAGGCAGCCGTGATGGAAAAGCCCTTGAGAAAATGCGTGAGGAAATACCGCGGCATGTAGCGCCCCTGGATGACCTGGGGCCAGTATTGGTTGTTGCCCCCTTTCACCGTGCTATCGCCGCCTTCCGTTGCGATCCTGCCCTTGCCCGGCGCTTGCACTTGGGCGCCGTGCTGCACGGCAAAGTCAATGCGGTAAGTGCTGGTGGCAGTTTCCGGCTCCCTGCCATAATAATAACGGTGGACATTGCTGTAATCCACAAAGGCGCCCAAATCGCCGGTTTTCAGATAAGCCGAGTTTTCCACCGTCACGTCCTCGCTTGCAGGCAGGGTGAAGACCGGGCCGATGAGCGGGATGTCCGCCAATGCGGGATCGGCGGCCAGCGCCGCCTTGGTGGAGGCCGTGGCAGCCTTGATGTAATTGACATAATAATTGAGGGATGCCGGATCGGAGGAAAGCGGATCTGTGTCATCCGCGCGCCAGCGGATGGTGGCGAGCTTGGTGTCCAGCTTGCTGTTCATCTCGACATGCGAGACCACGTCGCGTCCGGCCTTGCGGATGAAATCGGCGATGTTATAGACAGGGCCGGTCGAGTTGATGTATTGCGCCTCCTGAGCCCAATAGGTGGAATCCGGGCGGAGGCCCGTTTCAGGGGCGAGGGTGATGATGCTCTTCACGCCGGCGTCGGCGAGGCGCTGGATCTTTTTCATGAAATCGTCGCCGGTGCCGGTGTCGCGGATGTGCCTGATGCCCGAGTCAATCAGGAGGTCGGCCAGTTCGTCGAATTTCTTCTTGTAGATATCTTGATACGTCCGGGTATCGTTCCCTTCTTTGTTCCAGCGGGTGGCCACGGCGGTGGAGGCGACAAAACTTTCCGATTGGACGGCTTGCACAGCCTCGGCGATGACTCGCGGAGCGGTGTGAATGCTGGCACACAACATTCCCACGAGACATATCCATGTGTTCTTTTTGGAGTATTGTTTTTTCATATTATGATTTTGGTTATTTGTTAACGTGCGGAACGTGTCATTTGACGGGAGAGTGTTTTTTGAGGAAGCATGCCGCCTTGTTTTCGCAAACTTTCCACCAAGGTTTGCATATCAAGATCACAGGCCGGCTGGCCTGTTTTTAACGATTGCACGGCGGCTGTTCCCGCGGCCTGGCCCATCATATAACAGGCAGGTTGATCGCGCAGGGCGCCGTGCACCTTCACATCGCTGGAATTGCACCGGCCGGCCACCCACAAGTTTGTCCAGCCCCCCGCCGGAACAAGGATGCCATAGGGAATGCCGTAGTGCTCCCCCCTGGCCGGCCGGTCTATGCTAAGATATTCGTTGCGATAACGTTCCCATTGCTCATCGGAACAGTCATGCACATGTATATCGATCGCCTTGTTGTATATGGCTATCTGGTCGGGAAATTCGCGCCGGGCGGTAAAGTCATCATAATTCAACTCGTATTCGCCCTTGATCCGCCGTGATTCACGCACTCCCAGCAAGGCTCCCGTGACCATAAGCTGCGCGCCCTCGCATCCGGGCAGATATTTCCGAAAGAACGCCGTGTATTCGCGTGCGAATTGACGCCCCTTCGCCATCGCATCGCTCAAGCTGCGGCATTTCAACGCATCCGTATTAAAAAGATGCCCGGCATTCATGATGGTCGTGGTGCGACTATTTACAAAAAGCCCGGGAACATGCCGGTCATTTTGTGTGAAAAAACCGTCCTCAATGGCCTTGAACACCGCCTCCTGTTGTTTGCTTGAATCAAAAACGTCTGCGTTGATTCCCGCCAGGGCCGCGCAAAGCGTGGGTGCCATGATATTCGGGGTGTCGCGCCCGGCCTCACGGCAGGCCACGCCGCAAAGGCCGGCCAATACCGCATCCCCCGTGCCATCAACAAAAGCCCGGGCGCGTATGTATCTGTTGCCCTCAATATTATTGATGATGACCCCGTTTATTTTTCCATTATTCTGATCGACATCAATCAACCGGGTGAAGAAACGCACTTCCACTCCCGCCCTCGCGCAGTAATCATCCAGGACAATCTTGAGCCCCTCGGGATTAAACGCCACGCCGCTGTGCAAATCTTTTCGCCACCGGTCGGGGTGGATGCCCGGTTTAAGGCATCCTCTTGTATGCAGCTCTTCCAGCAGTTCGGCAACCAGTCCGCCGACGACCATGCGTTCTCCATCCGCCGTATCCGACCAGGCTGACACCAGGGCGGATGTTCCCATGCCGCCAAGACAGCCCATTGCCTCCACCAGTAGCACCCTGGCTCCAAGTCGCGCGGCGCTGATTGCCGCGCCGCATCCTCCCGGGCCGCCGCCGGCGACCACAAGGTCATAATCGCCTTCCACGGGAAGGGCGCGATTATATACAAAGGTGCCATTGCTTGGTTTCATGAATTCAATGGGGATTGCGGTCTCATGCGTCGCGGGAAAAGAGAACTGTCATGAGTTGATATGGAGTGAACGGCACACGCAGAGTCTCCGTCGCGGGCGTTGCGAGGCCGGTTTCCTTATCCACATCGCAAACCGAGGCTTTCCACCCCGGCGCGATTCGCAGCAATGCCTCTCCGCGACAACCGGAGGTCTCGTGCAAACGCAGGGCCCATCCTGTTTTTACCGGTTCACACCAAGCGGGCAGCAATGAGGGCGCGCCCTCCAAACCCAGAAATCCGCCGCTTGCCGGTCCGCCCGAATACCGCAGGCAGGGCGTGAACAACAAATCCGCCAGGGCCGCCGGGTGCCCGGCACTCGGGGAATCGGAACTGAACCGGCCAATCGCCAGCGCTATTTCGTGACGATGCATGTCGGAAAACCGCGGGCGATTCTGAAGGGTACGTATTTCGGGATGCATATCCGCCTCTGTCACCAACGCGCTCCGCAGCAGGCTTACGCCGATGCAACCTTCATTCACGGTGACGCCGTATTTTGCCTCGGTCACAACAAAAAGTCCCTCATGCTGCGCATCGTCCATGATTGCCAGCCAGCGGCTGGCCGGAACCTCCCAAGCGGCCTCTTCCTTTGCGTAACCGGGCGATTGACTGCGCAGCACGCTGCCGAACGGCGCTCCATAACGAACCTGCCGCCCGAGGCAGGCGGTGTGGAAAAGTCCCTTCAGGCACATCTTTGGCTCGCGCCAGTCAATGTCGTAGGTGATGCGCAGGACTGATTCGTCGCCAAACAGTGAATACTTCACGGCTATCCGGCTCGATTTGAGTTTGTATTCAAAAGTGAGCGACGCCGATGTCGCGTCATTCTCGATTCGCTGCTGGTCCGGGGTTCGCTCCGGCTTGATGCCCGACACGAGCGAGGGCCGGTCAATATCCCAGGCATCATTCGTTGCCGGATGATCGAAGTATCCGCGCAACATCGATCCCGGGACGACAGCCACCTTATGGCCGTCTATTATCAAAGTGCGCAAACTCCCATCGTCTGAAAACGTGGCGGACACCCGTTGGTTTTTGAGCGAGCATGGCGTCGCCTCCGGGCGGGCAAATTCGAGCCGCCGCACGGATGACAAGGGCGTTCCCGACAAGGGCGGAAGCGCATAATACTCCGGGCCGTCGCGCCAGACCCGCGGCAACGGCAACGGGTTGAACAAGGAAGGAGCGCCCGACTCTCCTCCAAGCACGGTCGCGGCCTCGCGAACGGCTTCTCCGGCCAGTTTCTCCAGCTCCGGTATGGCCTCGGCATACACTTCCCAAATCGAGCTTCCCGGAATGTAATCGTGGAACTGGGCGAACACCAGTCGCTCCCACGCATGCTCATCAATGGGGCCGGCGCCGGCTGCCGCATGTGCCGCCTCCTGTGTTTGCAATGCCCGCTCAAGCGCGCGGAACGCCGCCTTGAGCCGGCCGTGAGTCGTGAAAACGCCACGATGAAGCTCCAGGCTCAACTCGCCGGCTACGACGGGCAAAGCGTCCTTGACCGCTTCGAGCCGGCCAAAGAAATCCTCGATTCTACCCCAGCCTACGCGTGGCGAGCCGGCGAGATCCGCCAGCCGGCGCGCCCGTTCGCACATCGCCTCGGTCGGGCCGCCGCCACCGTCCCCATAGCCTGTGGGCACAAGGAACTCGGGATGCACGGCGGCCTGTTGGTGTTGAAGCGCATCCTCCCGCAGATTGCGAATCCCCACCGCCTCGTTGTAATCATGCAACATCACGACGTGTGAGGTTACCTCGCTTCCATCGAAGCCACGCCAGCGAAAGCTCGTATGGGGAAACCGGTTGATCGTGCTCCAAGAAAGTTTGGTTGTGAAAAATCCGGTGACCCCGACCGCCTTGAGCAACTGTGGCACGCATCCGCTGTATCCGAAAACATCCGGCAGCCAAAAAACACGCGCCGGTTCCCCGCGCAATTTCACGAATCGACGCTGCCCCAGCCGAAGGCTGCGCAGCAGCGCCTCGCCACAGGGAAGCTGGGTATCGCTCTCGACATAACTCGCCCCGGTCGCCTCCCATCGCCCCTCCCCGATCAGCGCACGCACACGATCATACAAAGCAGGCGCGCGTCGCGCCACCGCTTCGTAGCTGGCCGGTTGTGAATATCCGAACCGATATTCCGGATACAGGTTCAGCAGCCGGACCTGCGTGGCCCAAGTATGCACCGCCTTGAATTCGCCCACGCGTTCCGGCCAGAGCCAGACGAGGTCGATATGCGCATGACCGGTCAGCACCGCGCGCAGCGCCTGCGGATCTGCCGGGAAATCGCGATAGATTGCGGCCAGCTGTGCCTTGAAAGCTTCGGGCCCCTCCGCGTCAAACACATCAATCGCTTGGTCCAGGCGCATGCACCATCGGCGGAACAACGGTGTCGCCCGTTGAAAAGATGGCGTGAAACGGACCGGATCCGTCAGCGCCTTGCGCAGCCCGGGTTGCGTATCCGCAATATCAACCTCAAGAATATCCAGCAACACGCGAAGATCATGATAAAGCGACCACGCCAGATCATTTCGCTGCAACAGACGCGGCGCCTCGAACCGGCTCCCCTCATCCGCCATCGAGAGCGCATTTCCGTCGAGCCAGATGCCCGAGCGGATGCACACCGCCTCGATCCAGAGTGAGTCCGTCCCCTTTGGCAGCGGGTAATATGGATGGGCCAGATCAATTCCAGCGACCGGCGAGCCTTCGCTGTAAGCTGTTGCTTCCGCCTGGTCGCGCCAGTGCAGATAAATGCTTTCTTCCCGGATTTCGGATGGGAATTCGAGCCGGAACCAGCGTTGCGCATATTTGGGCCCCCAGAAAAATCCTCCCTCAGCCACCAATGAAAAGCTGCCGGGGGTCAATTCATTCCCCCGCCGATGCCGCACGCTGCTTTCTGTTTGATATACAATGATGTCACCTTCGGCTGGACTCCAGATACAGGCCTCCAACCGGCGCAAGGCCTCGCCGATTCTTGGCGGTATCAATTGAAGTAAGAATGTTTTATTAAGCATATAATTGTAATAATTGTATTTTTCAGCAGACGATCTCAGCCGCCGCCAGCGATCATCGGGATATCCACCGCTATCACGTATTTGTCTACCATCGGCTGGATTGCCTCGGCCCATATTGCATATCCCGCTTCGGAGGGATGCAAATAATCGGGCATCAGCTCCTCAATGATACTTCCATCGAGCCGCAAAAAGCGTCCGCCAAAGTCTTGAAACACCACTCCCGGTCCCTGAAGCGTCGCGATCATGCTGTTTACTTTTGCCACTTTGACTCGCAGCGGACTGCCGGCTTCGCGTTCCCGTGGCAGCAAGGCATGCAGGAGCAGGATCGCCGCGGGGCACTCGCGTCTGTATTCTCCAACAATTGAAGCGATTCCCTCTGCGATTTGTCCGGCGGGGTCCCGGCGTATATTATTCGTTCCTATCAGCAACACTATCAATTTGGGTCGCAAGCCGCGCGCCTGGCCTTGCTTGAGGCGCCAGAGAAGGTGCTCTGTGCGGTCTCCGGAAATCCCGAAATTAAACGCCCCCGCCGGGCCATAACGCTCCTCCCATATGCATCTGCCATGGGTTTGCCATGCATCTGTAATCGAGTCCCCGTCAAAAACCAGTTGTATATTCGCCGCCATCTCGCGGGCTGACGCGATTGATCCGGCTGCGCGCTCAACCCATTCCTGCTTTGGGACGGGCAGATTTGCCAAATTCGCACCGACCGGCGGACTTGGCAAAAGACTTGGGATGTCCATGTCACATTTCATATTTGGATGGAGGTTGGAGGCATTCCCCACTCGACTGCCGGTTCGCGACCCTGCAGCCATTCGGCCATGGAGAGCACGAGGTAGTTCCAATTCTGGAAACCCGGATTGAGGATTGGCTCGCCGTTATCGGGTTGATAATATTCATGCAGCACGCCGAATCGCTCAAGGTCGCGGCCAAACAGGCGGATCGTCTTTTCGGCAAGTTCTCCGGCTTCCTCACGGAAACCGTAGTTAACCAGGCCGAGCCATGTCATGTAGTTGGAAATGCCCCACACGGGACCGAGCCACGAGGAGGGATTCCCGCTTGCGCGCAGGTCATACATTTTTTCGAGACGTGAAAGCGTGCGCACGCCAAACGGCGCATTGAAGGTCCGCGTATTCCGATAGTGCTCCGCGACGATGCGCGCAGCCTGCTCCGGCGTCGCAAGCCCGGCCCAGAGTGCGAGAAATCCGGACCACGTGCCAATGCGTTGAATGAGGCACGGCCAGCTCCGCGGCGCGCCTTGGTGCAAACCGAAGGTCGCGGGGGCTTCAAGCGACCGGAGATTTAAATCGACGCTGTAGAAATAGCCGTCGCGCTCATCCCAGCAGTGCTCGTGGATTGCAGCACGAAGAGCGCGCGCATCGCTGGCGAAATGCGCGCCGACTTTGCCCAAATCGAGCTGCCGGCAAAGATAGACCATTGCCTCCAGCTCCTTCGACATGAGCGCGTTCAGGAAAAACGATCCGGAACTGCGCGGCGGCCGATAATAAGTACAGGGATCGTTGTCCGTGCCGATGCATTCGTCGTTTTGCCAGAAGTACAAACCGCACGGATGACGATGGTGGTTGCGGTAATTGTTCAGAAATGTTTGCAGAAAATAGAACCGCGGACGCAGCCATTCGGCATCGCCTCCGTCCGCCGCCACAAGAAAGGCCGCGTGTTGCGCGAGACAGGGCTTGTGCATATTGGCCTCATAGAGGCGCGAAGGTTTTGCAGGCCCCCGCGTCCAAAGGAAATCGGAATCCATCCATCCATCCATGCCGCCATGGTCGAGGAAGTTGAGCACGCAACCCCGCTCATGGGGCCGCACTTTCTCCAGCGCCGCCGCATCGCCATGCCTCGCGAGAATCTGGCGCAACGCGACATTGCTCAACCAGGAATCCCAGTCCCACAATTCGTCCTCGTACTGCGCGCTACCAGGCACGATAAAGGGATGCGTCATCGCCCCTCCGGGCCCTCGCAGCATCCGTGCATAGTCGCTGCCGAGATGATTGTCTATCAAGGCAAGATACTGGGCGGACTCGGAGGTCATGGTGTTGCAAGAAAGATTATAAGACGTTTATTTAGTAACAGTGCCATTATCCGAATCATCAACGGCCGCAGTCCGCAGATTTTTGAATAATCTACGGATATCGCGGAAACCACCCCAAGTAAACCAGACCGCAGTAATCACCGTGATTAACAGGGGCAATCCAATGGCCGTGACATGCCAGAAACCAAGCCATACGTCCTTGGGCCAAGGCCGGAGCCAGCTTACTATGCCGGCTTGGCCTATCAGATTCCAAGCGCTCCCGATCAGCATCACGAAAAACCAGCTCGCCATCCAGGCGAACAGAATGCCCGCAATCCATTTGTCCGCCCGTCGATATTCGTTGTCGAATCCAATTAAACGTCCGAGCGTCCAGCGCTTTTTTGCGTGCTCCGTCAAGCGCGCTTGCGCATTTGCACCATCCCGATGCAGCATCTTTTCGAGCGGATACGGCTCCTTGCATGTGCCCAATGAGACGCCAATATACAACGTTATGGCAATAAGCGTGGCAATCAGCGAGATCTGAATCCCGTTTACCCCGAAAGGGGGCAATTCTGGCATTCCCAATGCTGTCAATGCATGGTTCACAAGCGATGAAAACACACCCGCTCCCCATATTTTATACACCAGAATGCCGCCGCCTGATAAAATCGCACCCGACACCATTGCGGCCCAAGCCCCGGCAGCCGTGCCGCGACGCCAATACAAGCCGCCGATAATGGCGGCTCCCGCGCCTCCCACATAAACCGCCGTGGTCACTTGCCACCACATGACTATATATTCCGTCTGGCTAAACAATGAACCGAAGACAAAGGCAAAGGCCGCCACGCCAATAATGCAGCACCGGAGCAATCTGATATGCTGCTTCGAGGACGGCGGGCGTTTCAGGCGTGGAAGAATCACATCCTGCGCCAGCATGCCGCCCCAAGAGTGCAAATGTGTGGAGTCGCCGCCAAATATGCCCAGCAACAATATGGCGCACAGCGCGCCCTTCACACCCGCGGGCAGCATATGCGACAGGGCGACAGGAATGGTCATTTGTTTTTCAAGCTGGGGAGACGATATCGCGTCCAGCGTCGCTTTTGCATGCGTGGACTCCGCCGCGAAATCGGGATGGTTTAGAAACGCAAGCGCCGCCGCGCCCAGCAAAGCGATCACCACAACCTTGCCGGCCTCGCGCCATTTCCCGAGCACCACGGCCATGCGCGAATCGTGAGGGGTCGCGGCCGCGGAATTATAAGCCCCGGCGTTCTGAAACGCCATGGTTCCATAAACGCCGAGAAACACGCCCATGAGCACATACCACAAGTTGAAGTCCTGAACCTTCCACGCATCGAAAGGATTAATCATGGAGTAGCCGGAGGGGCGGCTGCCCAGCACGTCGCTCATCTGCGACCAGCCGACGACACAAAATACGCCGCCGATAATGAGAAGATACATTATCTGCGAAAAAATGCCCTCCAGGCAATCCGTGACCATCAGCGTTATCAATCCCCCGGCAAGCGTCAGCCCCAGGCTCACGGAAATCAGCCCGCCCATGATTGGAATATACGTGGGAATATTATATCCTGCCACGACAAATTCCGGCGGCAGTTGCAGGAAATAAACCATGAAACGGGCGCCGACTGCCGGTATTATTCCGAAGTTCAATATGCCTGCGATAAATCCGAGGATGCCGCTGAATAGCCGGAACCCCCGACTGTATCTCATTTCGAAAAACTGTGCCAGTGTCATGGCCCGGGTTTCCCGAAAACGATAGATCACGAAACCAAAAATGCCGACAACAAGATAGATCGGTGGCGTGATCCAGCCCCACCAAGTGGGGACAAACCCCGCATGCGCGAATATCTCCCATGCCGCGACAAAAACCACCGCTCCCGCCTGCATCTCGCCCTTCGCAACGGCCAGCAGGTAACGTCCGGCCATCCGTCCGCCGGAAACGAACTGCGCCACACCCCTCATCGCCCGGTGGGTGAAACCACCCACGATGGCAATCGCTAGTATTGGCAGAATTAATATGGTCCAATCCAATAATGACATGACTTTATGTGGGCAATAGGGTGCTTGTGCATGGCGTCATTTCTCAGTCAGATGGAGAACGACGCTTTCGTGGGGCCGATGGATTTTCAGGCTGATGCCCGCCTTCATCAGATAATCACCTGAAAACGTATTTCCGTTGCCGGGAAAAACTCCGCTGGGATTTTTCGGATTTAATTCCGCTACCTTGTAGTTTTTGGCAGGGTCCAGCCCTTTCAGCCTCACATCGAACGTGGATGTGCGGGCGCTGTTTTGCAGGGTGTAGGCGAAGAATACCGATTGTTTCTTGTCCTTGGAAACATACGCCAGGGCCGCGCGCGCGCCTTCATCATAGGGGGAGACAATGCGGTATAAATCGCCGAATTGCACGATGGAGCGGACGAGCTTGTAGTTCTGGATCGCATTTTTGGCAAACGACCGCTCCTCGCCGGCAATATCCTTGGGCTGCAACTCCATGCCCAAGCGGCCCGACATGGCCACATCAAAGCGGAATTTCAGCGGAAGCATCATGCCGGTCTGGTGATTGCGCGTCGCGGAAACGTGCGCGGCGGTGGCGATGGCCGGGTATATCATATTGGTGCCGTATTGTATAAATATCCTGTCGACGGCGTTGGTGTTGTCACTCGTCCAGAATTCGTCGTGATATTTCAGCGCGCCATAGTCAAGGCGCGCGCCACCCGAGGAGCAGAGTTGCATGGTAATGCGCCGATGCCTGGCCCGGACGCGCTCGTACACTTTGTATAATCCGTCCACGTAATCCTTCCAGAAGTGCGTCTGTTTGTCCGCCGGCAGGTATTCGGAGCCGGGGCTGAGCACGTGGCGGTTGGCGTCCCATTTTATATAAGTGATGTTGGGCGAGAGGGCGAGGACATCATCAAAAGTTTTAACCACAAAATCCTGCACGGCGGGATTGCTCAGGTCGAGCAGCCACTGGTTGCGGCTTTCGGGGATGGCGCGCCCGGGGCTTTTGACAATCCATTCGGGATGTCTTTCGGCGAGTTCGCTTTTCGCGTTCACCATTTCCGGCTCGATCCAGATGCCGAAGCGGAGGCCCTTGGCGACGGCATAGTCGGCAAGATAACCGATGCCGCGCGGAACTTTCTTTTTGTTGGCCTGCCAGTCGCCGAGGCCGGCCTTGTCATTATCGCGCGGGTATTTGTTGCCGAACCAGCCGTCATCGAGCACAAACATTTCGAGGCCGAGCTCGGCTGCGGCGTCCATCATGTCGGTGAGTGTCTTCTCATCGAACTTAAAATAGGCGCCTTCCCAGCTGTTCAGCAGTACGGCCCTGGGCTGGTCGCCATGTGCCAGCCCGTAGCGACGACACCAGTCATGCAGGTTGCGCGATGCCTGTCCGCGTCCGCGATCACTGTAGGTGAGCACCATCTCGGGAGTTTCCATGATCTTGCCCGGCTCCAGGATGCGGCTGGCTGCGAAGGGACTCATGCCGCCTGTAAAGTGCAGGATTTCGCGCTCGTCTATCGCGAACGTCAGCTTGTAGTTGCCCGACCATGCCAGAGCCCCGGCATATACATCACCGGCATCTTCGTCCGCCGGATGGTTCAGGGAAAGCATGAAGGAGGGATTGTCGGACATGGTGGTTTGCACGCCTTTTCTGTATTCTTCGATTGTTTTCACACCCGGGGTGAGCTTCTCCTCCGTCACACGCATTTCCCGTCCCCATGCGCCGTGAAAGTGGGTCAAATAGTATGAATTTGCCCTGAGCGGAATATACGAGGAGGCGATACTTTCCACGCGCAACGGTTTTTCCTCCCGATGGAAAATGACGGCGCGCTGCGTGATGACATTTTCCGACTTGTAGGCGGTAAAGCGAACATCCACGAATACCGGATACAGGCTGTCCTTCAAGTGGACGATTGTTTCCACGCGGTTGTCGTCCAGCACGCTGGTTTCAACTCCGGCGCATATCAACTCGGTGGTGAGCGAGCCGTCCGCATGGACGAGGCTCAGGGCGATGTTTGCGTGGTTTCGCCCGCCGAAGGCCGGAAGCACTTGGAGGTTTTCGTTGTATCCTTTCTGGAGGAGCGCGCGTTTGTCATCTATTTTCCCGCCCCAATGTCGGAACACCACGGGCGCGCCCGGTTTTGCGACGAAGATCATGGCCGAGTCGTTGGTTGCGATTTCGATGACTTCGGCGCCTTGTCCGGGAACTGTGGCGGCGAGGCAGAGCGACGGCAGAAGCCAGAGAGATGATGGCTTTTTATGACCAATATCTTGCATGTTTTTCAGGATCGGTTTTTAGGTTCCTGCGCTTTTTGGGGCACAGAATTAGTTCAGAATGTAAAGCCGCTGCGGATTTGGAAGGAGCGCGGCTCCTGGGTGTAGCGTTCGAGGATCAACGGGGCGTGGTTGACACCGGAGTCAACCGCCCGGCGCGGCTGCAGGTCATGGTCGTCAAGCACGTTGAAAACATACAGGCGCAAATCCCAAAGCACTTTTTTATTCCAAATTCTCCGGCTATAGCCTACATTCATGTTCACCTTGAGCTCCGACGGCCCATGATAAGGCCGGTTGATATCAAGCTCTCCGTTGTTCATTCTTTCATAGCCGATAATGCTCTCGGATTTCCAGCGGACATCGGTGCCGGCGGTCACGCCTTTCAGCAGTCCCTGCTGGAAGGTGTAATTCAGGTTGAAGTTGGCATTCCATTCGCGACTGTTGCTGCCTCTTTTCCCAATGATCGCCCTGGCATCGGCCACGTTTTGCCGGTAAACATCGGCCGCCTCGCCAACCGTGCGCGCCGCCGCGTTCACGGAGGTCAGTATCACGTTCCGGTTTTCCTGCCACTCGGCCCAATTCTGGTTGATATAATCAACCAGTTCATTTGCGTATTTTGAGATGGTCGTTTTTTGTTGTCCAACAGTCAAACGCATCCGGATTGACCGGCCTATATTCCCGGTAAGTGCAAATTCAATGCCGTCGGTGGAATCGTCGCGATAGAAGCGGTTGAGAGTGGTGTTCAGCACCTTGCTGGGATTGATCGTGTTCCATATCTTGTTCGCATAATCCATCATCAACGCCGATAGCTGGCTGGTCACATCGCGCTGGGTCGTTTCGAAGTAGGTAAAGGAGCCAAATATCCGTCCGCCATACAAATCAACCTTGATTCCCCAATCCTCCGTCACCCCGTAGGTGGGGCGCAGGGGGTTTCCATAGATGTCCCCGGCGTTCACGGCCCCGGAGACGAAAATGTCGGAATAATTATAGGAGAGGCCGATTCTTTGGAACGGACGGAGCACAATGCTGTAGGTCTTGGTATCCACCTTCGTTTCGACCGCCGCATTCCAAGTGCCGGATTGTATGGCGGAGGCCCAGTTTCTATAATCCCCGTCGAAACCGTTGGCGGCGTTTCTTGTGAAGGTCATGGATTGCGAATCCAAAACATCATGCCGGTAACCGTAGAGTGTGGTCAGGCGGTAATAGCCGTTCTTTGAAAGGATAAAGTTTGACTGGAGACCGGCCACAAGGCTCTCGGTTTTGCTGATGGATCTCCTTGGTGCCTGCTGCGCCATCACCATATCAAGGTTTATCCCATCGCCGACATTCACCCCCTTCAGGCTGCCATCAGACACATAGACTTCCGCCCCCGGGCTCAAATAATAGCGGCGACGGAGAGCGTTCACAGCGTTGTTTATCTGAGGGCTAAATCCGCTCAGGGGCGTTGTGTTGACATACCGGCCCACCGCAAACCATGTGTCTTCGCGATTGTTTTCATACAATCCCATCAAACGATGCCGTCCGAGGCCAAAGCTCCCGAAAAGCTTCTCCAGGCTAAAGTCATAAACCAAAGTCGCCCGGTAGTTTTTTAGCTCCCACTTCTGACGCGTGTCCTCCATGACCGTGTCCTCGATATACGGCTGCCCGACATGCGGGTTGGGGTCGCCATTGGGCAGAAGCTCGTTGGGATCAACATAAATCGTGCGGATGGCGCCCGACCCCCAGCCTTGGTCGTCGAGCATATACCAGGACTCATGCCTGTTGGCCGCCAGCTCAAGGCTCATGCCGCGGAGCAGTTGCTGCTCAAGAAAGACGCTCATGTTCTTGTATTCCGTGCGGTGGTAAGCCCGGTTTCCGTAAAGGTTTTTGGCCAGGTTAAGCCGCCACTGGGTGCCATCGGGCATTTCCAGCAGATTGGTGTCTTCCGTGAAGGAAATAAATTGGACCAATGATCTGTCGGCCGAGGACGCCGTCTGGCTCTGCCAGTGAGCGGACCGGGCCATGTTCATCCAGTCCTGCACGGTGCCGTCGCCACCCTCCACATAGACAAGATTGTGCCCGGTGGAATAGTTGCCCAATCCGGAGGCGGCGGTTGCGGTGAAATTTCCCTTTCCTGTGTCGTTCTGACCTTCGCCGGTCATCCAGTTCACCGTCGGGCGCCCCGCCAGCGCCCATGGGGTGTAAGCGTCATAGAAGACATTGTTGATGTCGAGGTATCGCCGCCGAGCCCCCTCCTCGTAATTCGCGGTGATCGCCGTGGTCCTGAACGGGCGCCACGTGATCGCGCCGTATAACGCGCCAAGCGCGTCTAGCGAGGGCTTCTTGTATGTTTTGCGTTCCTGGCTGACCCCGGCGACGCGAATGGCCAGCTCTCTTCTGAGCAGGACGGTGTTAAAATCAAACTCTCCCCTTGAGCTGCTGTATTTGTCCGTGGTGTAGGCGACTGAAAAACGATTTTTGCCCAAATTGGGGCGTTTCGACGTAGATCCTATGCTGCCGCCCGGGCTTCCGACCCCGATCAGAATCGCATTGGGTCCCCGGGAAAACGTAAGGCTTTCGGTGCTGAACCTGTCAATGGGCACCATGAGGCGGGGAAAGAAATCCACCCGCTGGCTGCTCGTTGTAAAGCCGCGGGAATAGTAATTGCTGGCGAACCATTGTGTATTATTGGTAACATCGCCGTTGTCAGTGTCCCCCTCATAGGTGGTCACGTTGGCCACAATTTTAAGCGCGTCCTGCACATTCCACGCGCCAATATCATCAAGCAATTCATTGGTGAGCACATCAATGGAGGCGCCGATATCCTTCACATCCGCGCGCAGGCGGTTCCCGGCGACCGTCTCCTTGGCCATATACCCGACCTCGGCCCTCTCGGCCGACACCGTGAACACGGAAAGCTCCACGATTTCATCACTGATGTTTTCGGTGGTGCTTTTCCCCGTGTCAACGCTCTGGCCGAGCATCATGAACGGGGCGGAAAATGTGAGTGATGAAAATATAATACCGGCGCGAACAGTTTTTATGGATGGCAGAAGCATATTTATATTCATGGTCAGGGGTGGTTAAGCGAGAGCGAGGTTGTTTTATCTATCCTTTGCTTGGTGACGGCAAAAGGCAGCGTCACCAGTGTTGCCCGTTGCCGTCAGTTTCCGAGTCATTTGAATTTCAGCAATTGCTTGATTTATTATCATTTTGAGACATTGTCCTTAGGATTTTTGTTTGATGCGCCCAATCCGGGACGCTCCTATCACGCAAGCTCGCCAAGCCGGACCGCGCTTGGTTTGATCGGGCACAACTGGGATATACGCACCGGCAAATTCGAGATGAAACTGGCATTCGCCGCCACTCCTACCATGATGGATGCGGCGCCTTGCTCCACGCCCGCGTCGCGTCCCAGCGGATCCCGTCCCAATGATGCATCGAATATGGCCGCCTGCATGCGGGGATCGCCGCCTCCGTGGGCGCCGGCGTCGGGTTGCACGTGGATGACCTGCTGTTTTTGAAAATGAGGCGTCAGCCGGATGGTGATATTGCGTCCGCCCGCTTTTTGCTGCGCAGCGAGTTCCTCGTCGGACTGTCCGGTGATGAGGTGGCTGCGGTGAAGCTCCTCATATTCCAACCGGCCGCGGTCACCCGTAAAAGAGACCCGGTAGCCCTCGTAGGGCGCATAGGCCACGAGCGAATAGTTGAGCTGCTGCCCTCCGCGATAGCGCACCAGAACGCTCATCGTATCTTCAATATCAATGTCAGGACGAAACACATTTCGGTCTCTTATATAACCGGTTTCAGCTTCGGCGTTCAGGTAGATGCCGCGCAAGGCATCGTCTTGGGAAAGGTCCATCTTAAACGGGTCATCGGCTTCCGCCTTGCCTGTGTAGCGGTCATATCCAGTCCACTTGCCATCCCCGCGCCGGATCGCATTTTCCCTGCCGTAGAAGGCGAGGTTTCCCAACCCGAACACTTCCTCGGGGATTCCGTCGATCCACCAGTTTACCAAGTCAAAGTGATGGGTGGCCTTGTGGATGATAAGCCCGCCAGAGCAGGCCTTCTCGCTGTGCCAGCGCCGAAAATAATCGGCGCCGTGCATCGTATCGAGGAAATAGTCGAGGCTGACGTGCTTGATATTTCCAATCATTCCGTCCTGGAGGAGCTTCCTCACATGCGTGGTGCCGGTGGACCAGCGGTAGTTGAATGCCACTCGCATCCGTCCCTTGGCGCGACCTGCCGCCTCGAGCACCTTGCGGCAGCTTTCGGCCGTTGTGACCATCGGCTTTTCAGTGATCACATCGCAGCCCGCGGCAAGCGCCCCGGTGATGTAGCGTTCGTGGGTGTAATCAGGCGAGCAAACGATCACCGCGTCGGGTTTGCACTCCGTGAGCATGCGGCTGAATTCGTCGTCGCGAAAAAATCGCGGCTCTACTTTCGCCGAATAGGCGGAGCGTACGCGATTCAGGTGATAATCAAAGGCTCTGAAACTCTTGTCGCAACCGGCCACCAATCGGGCCTGCTCCGGAAAGTCACGCACGATCGGATCCAGAAACATGGATGCACGACCGCCAAAACCGACCATGGCATAACGGGTGGCCACGGGCCGCGAGGTCGCCGCTTCAGCCATGGAAGCGGGTGAATGGGTATTGTTCATTTTGGAATTGCTCATGACAAAAGTGGAATTGCAAAGAGATCAGACCGGGGACATTGCCTCGGACAATTGACTGCGCGGATAGAGCGGCCGGATCGATTGGTGGGTTGTGATTTGCGATGCATTTTCCAAGGAATGTTTCAGGATCTCATAGGGCAGGTGCTGCGCATCACATTTTTGTTTCTGGCATAGCGCGGCCGCAATGGCGCAACTTTGCGCGAGGATCATAAAAATCGGCTCCATGCGGATCGATCCAAAAGCGATATGCGAGGCCGACACACAGACGGGCACAAACAGATTGGAAACCGATTCTCGCGGCGGCACGACTGCACGGTAAGAAATGGGATATGGCGGATCTCCCCAATACTGCACGTCTCCTTCGTTCAACACCCGGCCATCCACAACGACTCGCCGGCAATTATGCGAGTCCATGCCGTAGGCGCCAAAGCCCACCACATCATGGGCCCGGCGATATCCGCGGTAGTCGAGTTCAGTCATCACGTAGTCGGAAACCATGCGCCTTGCTTCGCGGACATAGAGCTGCGGAGGCCAGTGGCCGCTGTCGGCAAATTCATCGGCGGCCAGCCCCCATCCCCGCATCGCCATCTGGATTTCCATCGGCACCCGGGGATCTTGGGAATAAAACCAGAACAATCCCCGCGTGTAATCCACATGTTCCTGAAAGCTCCGCTCCCGGGCATCGTATGATGATTCCGGATACAAATGACTGCCGCCGATGTAATCCGTGGAAACCGCGCCGTGATTGTTCATATCGGTTTTGTTGCCCCGGATCATGTCGAACTTGCGGAATGTTTGCCTCCATCCCGCCCGCAGATAGCGGGCGAGCAGTTCGTAATTACGAGGATCGTAACCATCCGGTTTCGTGAACGGCACCCGGTCGCGAGCGCGCGACAAGCACATCCGAAAATTGTAGGCCTGCACGCGACGATCGCCGGTTCCCTGGCGGGCGAGCGGTTCCGGATCAATTCCGGGCAGCAGGCCGCTGGCAGGGTCGCCTTCCCGGATATAGGGGGATACGGGCACTTCAAATTGGTGCTGGCTGTGCATCTGGACGCCGTTAAGCAATTCGCCATACTGTGCATTGGCTTCCCGGCCCACGGTGAAAGGCACTCCGGCCTTGGCCATCAGATCCCCCTCGTAAGTGGCGTCCACAAAGTGAGCCGCTGTCACTTCCAGCCCGCTCTCCATGCGTATCGAGCGAATTCTGCCGTTCTCCACCTTCACTGTGTCGAGATACTGGAATGGTATCGGCTCGACGCCTGCTTCCTGCAAAAACTCAGCGAATAACTTTTGGGCCACATGCGGCTCAATGCGCCACTCCCTTTCGGCTCCGTAGTGGGCGCCGGCGCGACTGTAAAACTCGCTGGCCAATCCGCCGATGATTGCGAAATCACCGAAATCCGTGTAGCCCAAGCCACCGGATGCAAGCCCGCCGATGTGGCGGGTGTTTGCCAATAATATTATCCGCAGATTCTGGCGCGCGCCTTCCACGGCCGCCATGACACCCGCGGAGGTGGCTCCGTAAATGCAGAGGTCGGCCTGAAGATGCTGGCCTTCTCTTTTGTATTTTTCCGGTTGGTAATATGACAATGGCATAAAAATTTCATCCGTTGTTTTCCGGTGCGCAGCCAAGCCGCGAACCTGTCTGTAAAAACGGGCTGAGGTTTTTCTCGAATAGAAGGAGCATTCCGATTTAAGGGATGAGGAATGCCGCTGGGGATTCGTTGTTTGGACGAGGCGCCGGCTCTGTTGCCGGCTTGCCGTCGATCTTGCCGGGATTGATACGGACCGGCGCGGAGACCTTGGATTGCTTGCTTTCGAAGTAACTTTCCAACTGGCGGTCGGTCCACGCCGGGCGGTAGGCCGTGCTGTTTTTAAAGATCACGTTGCAGCCGGACCCGATGTAGATTTGGGTGATCCCGTTGTCCCATGCCCGCAATCCGTCGACCTTTGCCGAGCATTTGGTAAGAAAAAATCCGAACCCAAGATTCGCAAAAACATCAATCCCCTCCGCATCCATCTGCGAATCATTGATATTAGCGAGGCCATTATCGTTGCCCCAGAACCTGCCGCCCTTGACCCTGCAACGAATCATATCATGGGCGGAGAATCCCTCATCCAGATTATTGAATCCTTCGATGTTCTCAAACACCAGCCCCGCCCCTTCGCCGTGCAGGTTGAACCCGTCGTTCAGGCTCCCGCTGGCCCTGATATTCCGGTAAATATGATGGGAGGCATTGTGAATGCGCACCGCAAAGCCCCTGGAGGAAATTTCCCAGCCCGCAGGTTTTACGCCGGGCAGCAAAACCAGGCGTGTCCGCCCGGCGTCAAAAGTCGCATGGCGCGTTGGCTGATTTGTTTTTGGCGACACGACCAAACGCTCTCCTTGATAGGTGATCACACAGGGAAACTTGCGTGGCAAATCACACACCCATTGTCCGTTTTCCTCCTTGAAGCCGCGCAATGGCTCAAAGCCGGTTATGAGTTCTCCGTTGCCCTCGATGACGATTGGCTCGGTCTCGGTTCCTGAACGCTGCACATGGAGCGCTTCGCGATAAGGCCCGCTGCCTTTCGCAATCTCAATCGTATCGCCCGGTTTAGCCGCCTCGCCGGCGGCGCGAAGCGAGGTAAAATCGGCGCCGCCGCGCCGGTCCACGCGAAGGATGGCGGCGCCGGCACTGCTCGTTAGCAAGGCGGTTAACAGAATTGTGGCTGTCAGGGCTTTGGTCGGATGCATGAGAGGAGCGTGTGTATATAATAGTAGTATTTAATTATCGGGACGCCTGCTGGACGGCATTCTTTCCGGCAAACGCCGGATTCTTGGCGGGAACGGGCCCTTGAAATATCTTTTGCAGCCGGTGATATGCCGGACGGGGGGTCAAGTTGAGGTTGAGAATGCCGAGTCCGCGCTCGAAATCATTCTCGGGGGGCGGCTTTGAGCGCGCATTGTAAATAAAAAGCCGGTCTACTTGCGGGTGCGCCGCCAGCTTCAGGAAAAGCATCTCCAGAAAATCGGCCTGATCCTGTTCCGTCGCCTTGTTGGCAACAGTATAGCCGGTTTCTGTTATCCAAATACGCTTGTCCACTCCTTTTTCACGCATCAGCGCAGTAATCTGGTTTACCAGGTAAAGCCATTCGTCGGGATGGCCCGGATAAGCGTGGACCGACAATGCGTCATAAGCGGTCGCGTTTTTGGGTTCCAGCAGTATCGGCAGCGCATCGACATTGGCCCCCCACATGCCAACGAAGCCGGTCGCGGCCAGCCCTCCGTTGAGAATGAAGTTCTTCGGATCAGTTTTGCGAAGCACCCGTGATGCAGTGTGGAGCTGAAGCAAATAATCAGAGAAAGGCGCCAGCCAGAATTTATACCAGTTGGGCTCATTGCCGATTTCCCAGACGTGGATGCGGCCTTTGAATTTTTCGGCCATGATCCTGATATAGCGCTCATAATCGGCTATATTTTTGGCGGGATAAGGAAGCGTGGAAGGCGCGTCGGGGCGGGAAGAGGCCCACTTGGGAGGAGCGCTCAGGATGGCAACGATCCGCAACCCGCGCCGATTGGCTTCATCCACGATGAGTTCCGCGCGGCGCATGGACTCGGCATCGGGAGCATCAAACGATTCCGGAAACAGGACGCGCCAGGCAAAGTCCGTGCGGAGGTAGCCGATGCCGAGCGCCTGCATCTTGCCCAATAATGTCAGGATCTCCTTTTCCGTTTTATAAAAGCTCTGGCGTGTCGGATGCGCGCAGACACCGGCGAAATCCCTCCATGAGGCGCCATGATCCATGACCGCCGGCACCGTGGTGTCCAATCTCGGCAATTTTTCGATGCGGATATTGTCCACCGCGACAGCGCCCCGCCCTCGAATGCCGAGCGCGAAATGTCCGTCGGAATGGTTTGCCGGAACCACTTCATAGACTTTTCTAAGGACGACGTTCACCGGGCCTTCGATTGTCGGGGCTGTTTGTCGACCGTCGGGATTGCGCGGTTTGGTGGTGAAATAGGGATGGAACTGGCGCGTGGCCGGCTCCAGCAGTTTATAATCAAATGAAATGCGGTAATAATGATACGGCTGCATCAGGCCCGGCTCTATTTCGAAGCAGATATTCCATTTCGATTCGCTTTCGTCGGCCCTTGCCACCAGAGCATTGCTCCCGTCCACCGAATCGACCCCGCTTGAAATTTGCGCATACTGGGATTTGATCTTGACCGGAGAGGACATCTTTTCATCGAAGTCGAATGTTGCAATGAGGCGTCCGGTCTCTGGAGACGCCAAAAAATTCAGACTGTCCGCCCTCGCCAAACCGGCCATGAGAAGGATTGCCACCAATCCACTCAGTAATCCTGGCGATGATCGCTTGTTTATATTTGTCGCAAACACATATAATGTCGTTACCGGGATAGGAGGAATAGTATTCATATTTTTGGGACGGGAGTTGAGTGATCTGCCAATTGCGGGCGTTGGGCGCTGGATCACATAACCCCCAACTGTCGCCCCAGGCTCGCCATTAATCGCCCGGCTGGCAAATCCATGTGTGTTCTAATATTTCGTATTTCATTATCCAATTGGGACATTTTCAAATCTCAGTTAAGATCGTGATTCGCTTCAGCTTTCAATGCAGGGAGTTCCGATGCGGCGGGCGCCGATGGTCGCCTGGCACGCGGAATGCCTCGCATGTCCCGGAACTCTTCCCCAGCCGGCTGCAGGCATCATCCGGACAGTTTTGCGGTGCGTGTTGCGTGGCGGACAATCACTAATGTGGCGGCCGCAACGAGCGCCCATGCGGACAAGGCGCCGCCACCGCCACCGTTGTTATTGCCGGCGCCACCTCCGCCGGTGCCGCCGGTGGTCCATTTGGCGTGAAGGGTGTGGTGCGTGCCGGTGGTCACGGTGGTGCTCGCGGTCACTTGCGGACCGGTGCCCGCGGCGTTCGCAAACCAGCCGGCCAAGGTGTAACCGTCCCGCGCCGGTTCCGGCAGGACGCCATAGGGTCCGCCATGCACCACGGTTTTGCTTGCCGGGGAAACGGTGACACCGGCGGCGTTGGCGGCGAAGGTCACAGTCACGGTGTAGGTGAAGTCCCCGGAGCGTTCGATCGGGCCGGCGGCGTCAGACGTGTGGAGTTGGAAGGTGTGCTTTGTGAAGTCCAGCGTCCAGACGCTGTCGAGAAAGATGAGCGTGGCGGTGTTGCCGGACGGCGCGTATTCGTAAGGAATGTCGATCAACCCTTGCCCGTCGGTGGTGCGGAGTTTGCCGCCGGCGACGACGGTGTAGGCTCGGCTTTCTGACGGACCGAAGACAAGCGTGAGCCCGGCGCCTCCGGGGAGGGCGGCGGGGGCGGTGGTGATGGTGTTGGTGGCGAGTTGGGTGACAATGAGACTGCGGGTAATGCCGCCGCCGATGATGTCCACGACCCCGGTGCGCGGGGCGGCGGCGGTGTTGGCGGTAAGAGCCCGAGCGGTGCCGGTGGCGGCCACGCCAGCAGCGCCGGCGGCGGGCGCGATAGTGAGCCAGGTGTCCGCGGTGTCGATGACGGTGGCATTCCACGCGACATTGCCGGTGATGCCGAAGGTGCCGGTGCTGCCGGCGGCGGGAGCAAGGGTGAGGATGATCTTATTGACCTCCAGCGTCGGCGTCGCGGGGTTTGCGGCTTGGGTGAGAGTGACGGTTTGCGGACTGCCGGTAGCACCGGCGGCGGTGACGGTAAGCGTGGCCATGCGCGCCGCGCCGCCGGCTTGGTTCGGCGCGCAGTCGATGATGATGGTGGCGCTGGCCCCGCTGGCGAGACTGCCGCCAGTGCCCTCCGTGATGACGGCCCACTCACCACCGACCGTCATCGTGGCCCCGTAGGTAAGCAGGCTGCCGCCGGTGTTGGTAACGGTGAATGTCGTGATGCCTCCGGCGGCGGCGATGTCGCTGCCCGCCGGGGAGATGGAGAGCGTCGGCGGCGGGAGAGCTTCGTTGCGCCTTACATCAACCATGTCGATATACTCCGCGCTGCCATCGGGTCCGGAACCAATGCGGAAATCGGCTTTGTATGATCTGGAATTGTCGAACTTCGCATCGATAAGGCGGACTGTGCCATACTTCCAAGTGTTGGTATTGGTTTTGACAATGGGAGGGGCATTGACAGTCGCTCCGCCGCTGGTCGTGGACTGATACTGCACGATGATGTTGTCGGTGCCGGTATCATAATAACGGATGCCAATCGTGACATCCGCGTCATTCGCGCCGACCAAGCCATCACTGACTTTGAAATAAAAATATTTGCCACCGTCTTCGACCTTGCGGCATTCGCGGCCGCCAATCGTCCAGGGAATGGTATAGGCGCCGCCGGTTGGGTTGGTATCGAGCGCTTGCTCCAGTAACTTGTTGTAATTGGCGGATCCCAGAATCACCCGGCCGGGGTTCATTTCACGACGGACGGCAACACGGCTGACCGCCAACGCCTTGCTGGAACCGGCGTAAATGCGGAAATCTCCCCCTGAGCCCTGTCCGTTTTGGAAATCGTGATCAGTCATGGTGAAGCTCTGGGTTTTCCATTGGAGCGTGTTGGTGCGCGCATGCGTCAGCGCTTTGGCGGTATTCGTAGCGGTTTGGTATTGGAGTTGCCACTCGCCGGCGCCCTCGTCCCAATACGTCACCTCAAGCGTCACGGACGAATCCAGGCCGTGGTTGTTGCCAAGGATGTAGTGATCGTTGATGCGGCAGACCAGATAATGCCCCGCGTGAATGAGTTTGCTGGAGCCATCGGGAGCATAATCCCCGACCACGGCATCGCCGCTGGTGGCATTCACAAAGGTGAGCGCCAGACGCTGGGCGGCCTCCGTTGGATAGGCTTTCTGAAGGGCGAAGTTGGTTTCGGCGCAGTCCCCGCCTTGGTAGTGATAGTAGGCTTTCAGCGGAACGCGGTTGGAGTCTTCCAGCCCATAGTTTGCTAGTTCGATGGTCTCACCGGAAGAGGAGTTCCGATAGTTATACCAAAAGAGCCGTTCAATGCCGGGCAACCTGAACAGGGTGACCCGCGTTTGGTCCAGCCACTCAGCCTTGGTCACTTCGCGTTCGGGATATCCGTTGGAGGAGTAGCCGGTTTCCGTAATCCAAGTCGGCTTGCCGGCAATGTTTCTCGCCGCCATCACAGTGGCAAACTCATTGTAGCGGTTGATCATGTTGGCGCTGTCAACGTAGGCGTGCCAGGCCATGATGTCAAAGTAGCTGCCCAGCGCGGGATCCGCGTCAAACAGGCTGTCAAGATAAGAGATGCCGCCCAAGTCTTCGCGAGGAGCGGCGGCGCCGCCGGTAAATCCGCTGATCACAACCTTGTTTTCCGGATCAACCGAGCGCACCTTGGCCGATGCTTTTTGCAGCAACACCGCGAAGTCCGCGGGGCTGTCTTCCCAGAACGTTTTGCTGGGATGGTCCGGTTCGTTCCACACCTCCCAGTGTTTGATTTTCCCCTTGTATCTGGTGCAGACAAATTGGACAAAATCTTCCCAGTCGGCCCAGTTGGCCGGCTTGTGGAAGGTGGGCCTGCTGGAGGGATTGGATGAGGCCCAAGGCGCCGTATAGGACAAAATCCACAGCACGTTGACGCCGTTCGATGTGAGCCGGTTTATCACCTCGTCGCATTTGGCGAGGTAGGCGGTGTCATAAACACCCTTGGATTTTTCGATCCGGTTCCATGACGGGCCGACGCGAATCCACTTGATGCCGGTCGCGATGATTTCGTCGCACTCCGCCAGATAGTCGCTGTCCCGGTTCATCGGTGCCTCGCCAATGCCGAAACGGTCCAGGGTAATGGCGTCGGCCATCATGACAGGGCCAAAGGCCAGACATATCACAACCGCGAGAAGTCCAATCAGCCTCCTTGGCGAGCACCCCGTGAGGACCGTCTTATATATATCATCGAATGAAATCGAAGAAGTCATCATTCGACACCGTAATTGGGATTGAAGGCCATTTTTCATATCCAACCATGTATATTCATAGGGAGGCCGGCTCGAAGTTTGATGCTGGCGTTATTCCACCCGGGGCAACCTGCCTGCATAATGACGCTAACCATGCTAGTTTCCTTGAAACGTGCACAAAACAGACACACCGCCGCGCGCGGCGCGCAAGCTATGCCATATCCGGACGGAACGCACTTGGAAATGATGATCATATGCATAGGGGGGGACTGCGGAGTGAAATTGGGAAGATATTAAGCTGCCGTCCTGACGCTCCCAAATTTATCTTTTGCTAACGGCAAAGTTAAAGCATTTTGCCTTGCCACTATTTCTTAAAAGATTACTCAAATGAGACATGGGAACCTCGCATACCCCGACAAGCATGCATCGTTGGTCAAGTGTAAGAACCGAATTGCTATGGATATATGATGGAATTGAGCAAAGTTACGGAGAGACGGTCACCGCTGACCACAGAAACGGGTATTGGCTTTGGCTGATACGCAAGGGACGAGTGACAATGACAAGTGATCTCGGCACACACACCGCCACCGCCGGCCAATGGATGCTTTCTCCACATGCACTGACCACACAAAAATTTGCCAAGGGCTCGCGTATCCTTTCCATTCACTTCAACTGCCAATGGCCCTCGGGAGAGAACCTTTTCACTGGCAAGCAGGGTTTAATTTGGGATGCCAAGGACACCCCGAAGCTTGAACGTAGCACGGTATCCCTCCACCGCTTGATCAAGCGCCATTGCCCCCATGCATGGCTGAATCTGTACCTCCAATCTGTCAGCTACTCGCTCTTCATGCGCTTTTATCACGCCTTAACCTTTTTCCTTATCGAATTTTCAGAGGCGATGAGTCAATTTAGCCGCCAGTTCAGTCACTACGGGACTCATGACGACCGGCTTACACTGGCGCTCAATTGCATCCACGCAACGCCTCAAAATGAACCATTTCCTTGGGAGCATATCGCCAAGGAAACCGGGCTCAGTCGCAAACACCTCGACCGATTGTTCTGTGGGCATTTTGGCATAACCAGCCGAAATTATTGGGAGAAAATCAAGTTGGATGAAGGCGTGCGTCTTCTTGAAGCAACAACCCTTTCCATTAAGGAGGTTGGCTATCGCTTGGGATTTAAGCAGGCATCCCATTTTTCCACGTGGTTTGCCAAACATTCAAGTCGAACTCCCAGCGAACACCGAAAACATGGGATACGTTCATCCGTAATGGGACTTGTCGAGAACAGGGAAGAAATGCAGGGACAAGAGCGTGGCTGAGATGGAAACTTCAGGGGCGATCCTGAGCGGTCGTCTCAGCATTTGATTGGCAGAAATAATTGCGACCACTGTTTTGCCTTCGAGCTAAGGGGTGGCATGGAAAAGGAGGGCGTTGGTTATGCTGCCTAAATGTCATAACGTCACGCATCGCATGACGCCTAGCGAGGAACGGAGTATGCGGATCAAACGGGGCAAAGCGGCCAAAATGCCAAAGGATGGTCGTGAGATTACGAAGAAACTAAGAATCCCACACAGCACGATCCGTGATTGCTTCAAACCGAAAAAAGTGTCCGGATTTTTGAGTCTCCCGCAGGGCTGTGCTTGCCCTCATTGAGGTTTTCATTCAAGGTTCAACTTGTCCGAATCCTATAATCATGAAAATCCCCCGCTTGATATCTTTGTGTTTCGTGCTTCCGGTTGCCTGTACCCTTTTGTTGCGTGCCGGCGCCACGGACAAAATTTACAAAAATGATTCGCCAAAGTATCGCGCTGAGATTGAGGGTGCCGATTACATTCGCGTCCGCACCGGAGGCGTGCCCGCTTCGATGCACGTTGAAAGTAAAACGATTCTTGAAATCAAAGGCATGAAAGCCGTGCGTGAATTTCTTGAGCCATTGGAGCTTTTTTCACCCAAACAGTACGCGACCCAATGCAATTGCCACGGTGATCCCACAATAGAAATCTACCGGGATAAAAAGTTAATCACATCGCTTGCGATACAACACAGCGTCGCGTTGGGTTGGCCGGATAGATGGCCTGCCCAGATGGTCCTTCCGAACATGACCATATTCGACAAATTGAATGAAGAAATGGCTGCGAAAGGGTTTCCTCAATATAAAGAGGAGATGGCGCGCAACCGGCGGATGATGGAGGAATATATTAAAAGTGAGGAAGCCCTTAAAAAGGGCGAAGCGCCGATACAGAAACTGGCGAGAGCCATGTCATTTGGATCTTCTGAATGGGATCCGTTTATTCCCATGCCGGGACTGCTCAGTTACAGGGACAAGGATTTTGACCAAATCACTTTTGCGCTGGAACAGCCTTGGACGAATGTGATCGATCCCCGAGATCTGGAAAAATCGCGTGAAGCTATTCGCGGGAGTTATGCAGCAAACGGCGAGTTTCTCGTAGAGGCATTTCCCATCACGATCGGCGATGTAATAATACAATGGATTGTGACAAAAAAGAGGCAGGATAACCTTGGTTTTATCTATCATGCGTACATGTTCATTTTTACATCAAAAAACATGGTTACCATCAGCATCATGTGCCAGGAGCGCGGCACGACGGGAATGCGCGAAGCCATCGTGAATCTGGTCAATATTAAAAGTGCTCAAGATGCGGGCAAGCCGGCTGAGGAAGCTTATCTCAAAATGCGCGACCCTTATGACGCCAACCATGATAAAGGTGCGCTCTATATGGATTCGGATGACAGAAAGTGGGACGCCGGGCTGCCCGATCATCCACTTTCACGCGCTCGCCGCAAAATGCAGGCGATCATGGACGGCCTTGCAATGACCGAGGATATAAAGAAAAACGCGCTTTTTATAAAAAAATGAGAAGACACTACTCTGCCAGCGCTGTTGCCACCGCGCAAGTTTTGCGCTCCTGGCGAATGGCTTCCGCCCCCTTGGTCTTTCTTACTCCCCGATGATTTTTATCAGGGCGCGTTTGCGGCGGAGGCCGTCGAGCTCGTAATAGAAAATCTGCTCCCACGGGCCGAAATCGAGCTTACCTTGCGTCACGGCGACAACGACCTCGCGTCCCATGATCGTGCGTTTCAAATGCGCGTCGGCATTGTCCTCGGCGCCGTTGTGCGCGTATTGCTCATGAGGTTTTTCCGGCGCGAGTTTTTCGAGCCACTGTTCAAAATCGGAGTGCAGCCCCGATTCGTCGTCATTGATGAAGACGCTTGCGGTGATGTGCATCGTATTTACGAGGCACAGGCCTTCGCGGATGCCGCTTTCGCGCAGGGCTTCCTGGACTTGCGGGGTGATGTTCACAAGCCCGCGACGGCGGGGTATCTCGAACCAGAGTTCTTTGCGGTGGGATTTCATGACGCGGATGAAAACGACTCCGCCATGTCCCGCAACCGGGCTTTTAGGAAAAACGTTTTTTTGAGGGGCGTTTCGATCCTCGCGTAAAACGAGGCGGTTATTGCTTCGATTTTCCGTTTTTGGCGCGCGGGGCGTTTCCGTCCGCGGCGTCCGGGGGCTCCGTCGGTTGCGACACGACGGGCTGGCCGGACATTTTGACGCGGTAGCGGAGGAGCGCTTCCAGGAAATAATAATCCGCGTAGTTCAGCGGCACGTCCACTTCGCTGTTTTTCGGGAAATGCGTGACGGAGTGCATCAGGATGAAGCCGCCGTTTTCGCCGGCCTTGGCGCGATAGGCGGGCGATGAGAGCGAGAGGAGCTGGCGGCGCGCGGTGTCGAGATACCACTTGGAGAGTTTCGCATCCACATAGTCGCTGAGCTCGATGAGCGCGGAGGCCATGATCGCGGCGGAAGAGGCGTCGCGCGGGGCGTTGGGGATGTCGGGGGCGTCGAAATCCCAGTAGGGGACTTTGTCGGCGGGGAGCCTGTTGTGATTGAGGAGAAAGAAGGCGATTTTTTTGGCCTGTTCGAGATACGCCGGGTTGCGCGTGTCGCGATACATGAGCGTGAAGCCGTAGAGCCCCCACGCCTGTCCGCGCGCCCATGCCGACCAGTTGGCATAACCCTGCGCGGTGTGGCGGCGGATGATCGCGCCGGTGGACGGATCGTAATCGACGAGATGAAAGCTGCTGCCGTCGTCGCGGAAATGATTCGCGAGCGTGGTCTGGGCGTGGCGGATGGAGATTTCCCGATAACGGGGATCGGCGGATTCGCGCGTGGCCCAGTTGAGGAGTTCGAGGTTCATCATGTTGTCGATGATGACGGGGTGCGTCCATTGGCCGCTGCTCCACGAGCGGATGACGCCTGCGTAGGGATTGAAGCGCGAGGCGAGCGAGCGCGAGCCTTGAAGCAGGACGTCGCGGTAGGCGGCGTCGCGGGTGAGGCGGTAGCCGTTGCCGTAACTGCAATAGAGCATGAAGCCGATGTCGTGGTGGCCGGTGAAGTCCTTGATTTTTTCGAGGCGCGCGGTGTAGGCGCGGGCGGCGTCGCGCCATTTGGCGTCGCCGGTGTATTCATAAAGATACCAGAGCGAACCCGGGAAAAAACCGCTCGTCCATCCGGTGTCGCGGACGCAAAAGAGCTGGCCGTCCCTGATGCTGTGCGGGAAAGGACGGTCGCTTTCCCATGCGCCGGAGGCTTTGAGCGTGTCGAGGAGTTGCGTGTATTGCCGAGCGGCGATGTCAAAGTTTTCGCGGAGGAGTTCTTCCATGTTTTCTTCGGCCTTTTGTGCGGATGACGGAGAGCTGATGAAGACTGACGTGCAGATGGCGGCGATGGCAGCGAGGAGGCGGGTGTGTTTTCGGAGTGTCATGATGAGGTTGATGAGCGCTGTTCTTGTGGTGTTAAATTGTGCGGATGGCACGGGTAAAAGCACAAGGCGCGAAACGCATGTCCCGTGACGGTGCGATGCGTGTGTGTGTTTGCGCTTTGCGGTGTGGCCGGCGGCAAGGTTGGCGGCATGTCATTCGGATTTGAGGGTGCGGCTCATGAGGTCGGCGACGGTTTGACCGGGGTGTTTTTGAGCGAAGAGCACGGCGTGGATTTCGTCGAGAAGCGGGGTGTTGGAGATGCCGCGTTTGGCGCAGAGTTCGGCGATGGATTGGGTGGTTTTGTAACCTTCGATGACGCTGTGGCTGGAGGAAATGAGTTCCTCGGGGGCGCGGTTTTCGGCGAGGCGCTGGCCGAAGGCGCGGTTGCGGCTCCATGAGCCGTAGCTGGTGGCGATGAGGTCGCCGAAGCCGCTGAGGCCGTAGAAGGTTTCGGGGCGCGCGCCGAGTTTCTGCCCGATGCGGATCATTTCGGCGAGAGCGCGGGTGAGGAGCGCGGCCTTGACATTGTCGCCGCAGCGGAGCCCGTCGCATGCGCCGGCTGCGATGGCGTAAACGTTTTTGAGGGCTCCGCCGAGTTCGACGCCCGCGACGTCATCGCTTGTGTAGATGCGGAGTGCCGCGCTGCTCATGGCGGCCTGGACTTCGGCTGCGCGGTCACAGGCATGCGAGACTGCCAAAACCATGGCGGCGAGTTTGCCAAGGGCGACCTCCTCGGCGTTGGTCGGGCCGGAAAGTATGCCCGCGCAAATGCCGGGGATTGTGGCGTTGATGATTTCGGTGGGGCGCAGGTGGGTGCCGGCCTCGATGCCCTTGGCGAGACTGATTACGAAGCGAAGCTGTGTTGAGAGCGAGAGGTTGTTTCGGATACGCAGGCACGTTTCACGAAGAGCCTGGGCGGGGCATGCGAGAAGCACGACCTCGGCTTCCATAAGCACGGGAGTGAGCTCGTGGCCGACCTGGACGCTTGGCGGGATTTTTATGCCCGGGAGATGTTCGGTGTTTTCCTGTTCCGAAGACAGGGCGAGCGCCTGTTCGAAACGGCGAGGCATCAAGGTGACCGGGTGCCCGAGGCGGCTGAGATGCATGGCGAATGCCGTACCCCAGGCGCCAGCACCGATAACGACAAAATTCATAGGTCGAAGAAGGTAGGAATTTATGTCGATGAATGAAGTAGAAATTTACGCGAAATGAGAAAGGAGATTCCGCATCAAAGGATGGTAAAGATTCCCGGAGCCTGCTCCCGGGATCCTTACTTAAAAACCTCGGCGAGCTTTGCGGCTGCCTTTCCTCCGCCCATCGCGAAGTCGGGTTTGCCTCCGCCTTTGCCGTCGAGTTTTGCGCAGAGTTCGCTCACGAGTTTGCCCGCTTGGAGCCCGGCTTTGTTTGCGGCGGGAGAACAGAAGACGACAACGGAAACCTTGTCGGAACCGAAAGCGGCGCCGAGTTTCACCACGCCTTCGCCGAGCTTGGCGAGGATCTGGCTGCCGATGCTGCGGAGCGCGTCGGGCGAATCGGTTTCGACCACGGCGCTGACTTGCTTGAGTCCGCCGTCGAGCGCGACGGCTTTGGCTGCGAGCTCGGAGGCGAGACTGGCGGCGGCGCGCTGTTCGTGGGCTTTGAGTTTCTTCTCGGTGTCGGTTTTGTTCGCCAGCATCGCGTCGAGTTTTTTGAGGACATCCTGCGGGCCGGCCTGAATGCGGGAGCCGAGTTCCTTGAGGAGTGTTTCGTGCGCGGCGCTGAGCGCGTAGGCGGGCGTTCCGGCGACGGCTTCGATGCGGCGCGTTCCGGCGGCGATGGCGCTTTCGACGGTGATTTTGAAGAGGCCGAGCTCGCCGGTTTGCGCGGTGTGCGTGCCGCCGCACAATTCCATCGAGTAGCCGTCGAGCGCGCCGGGGACGCCGCCGATCTGGACGACGCGAACGATGTCGCCGTATTTGTCGCCGAAGAACTGGTTGATGTCCTTGCGCGCGGAGATGTCGGCGTGCGCGACTTCGGTGGCGCTCACCGTGGCGTTTTCGAGGATGCGCTCATTGACGAGGTTTTCGATTTCGTGGAGTTGCGCGGGTTTGACCTGCTCGAAATGCGCGAAGTCGAAGCGCAGCGCATCGGGATGCACGGACGAGCCGGCCTGGCGGACGTGTCCCCCTAAAACTTTTCGCAGCGCCCAGTGGAGAAGATGCGTGGCGGTGTGGTGCCTCTGGATACCACGGCGGCGGGCGAGGTCGGGGGAAAGAGTGAAGGGTGAAGAGTGAAGAGTGAAAGCTCCGGCGTCGGTCGCTTTTTCCAATTCGTGGAGATGGCGGCCCGATTTGTCCTTGATGGTGTTTTTGATGGCGTGCGTTTTGCCGTCGAAGGAAATGCTGCCGGTGTCGCCGACCTGTCCGCCCATTTCGGCGTAGAAAGGCGTGCGGTCGAAAACGAGGTAGGTGGACTTTTCGGTGCGGACGATGTCGATGAGCGTCGCGGTTTGCGGCGCGGGCTCGGCGTTGTGCTGCGTGTGTGTGTAGTCGAAGCCGGTGAAAACGGTCGCGGCGTGCGTGGCGGTGTTGTCGTCGGATGAGACTTCGATGATTTCCTTTTTCTGCGCGGCGCGGGCGCGGGCGCGCTGAGCTTCCATTTCGGTTTCAAAACCGGCGGTGTCCACGGTCAGGCCGCGCTCGGCGGCGAGAAGTTCCGTCATGTCGAGCGGGAAGCCGTAGGTGTCGTAGAGTTCGAAGGCGACAGCGCCAGGGATGATGTTCCGGGGAGCGCACGCGTCTCGCGTGCTCGGCTCGGCGTCCCGCCGAGCCGTTTCGGTGACGACAACATCTGGCGTCCAAATAAACGGATACTCCTGATCGGGCGCGACGATGTTATCGTTGCGCGGATTGTTGAGGATATAGTTGAATTTTTCACGAAGATCGGGCTCGGACCGTATGAGACGGTCGTAGCTTTCCTTATCCCATACCGGGCCGGTGCTGTTTGTGAGTTTGTTGATTTCGTGCGCTGTAAACGATTTCAACGAATGCAGGATATCCGTGAGCGTGTGAAACTGGGTTTGCCCCTCGGGCAATTGGCCTTTGGGGCTCGGCTCAATGAGGAAGTGCACGTGGTCGGGCATCACGCACGCGATGTAGAGATGGTAACGATTCTGATTGTGGCCAAAGGCAAGACTATCGAGGACGATGCGGCGTGCCGCTTCGGAGAGGATGGCGCGTTTGTGAGTTGAAAAGGTGACGTGGTATTTGCCCCAAGGGCGTTCGAAGTGCGGGAGGTTGCGTTTGGTGTAGCGGACATCGCGGGTGGCGCCGGGCGTGACGCCCGGCGCAGCACGCGGGACGCGTGCGCTCCCCGGAATGTTTTCCAGAAGAGGAGCGACTGCCTGGTTGAAAACGGCGATGCCGCGATCAAGCGTTTTGCCGAAGGCTTCCTCTTCGCTGTGGATGACGCGTTCGATGAGTTGCTGCTGTTGTTTCAATTCGGGAAACACATCCCCGAGGGAGGCGACGACGGCGGGGACGAGTTTCGCGAAGAATCCGGTCGCGAGGCCGAGGTCTTTGCGTCCGTAGAGAATACCGCGGCGGAGGATGCGGCGGATGACGTAGTTGCGGCCTTCGTTGCTGGGGAGAATGCCGTCGGCGATGGCGCAGCTCACGGTGCGGGCGTGGTCGGCGAGGACGCGGAAGGCGATGTCGGTGCGCTGCTGTTCGCTGAGATTTTCGCGCGATGTCGGAACGGTGCCGGCGTAGGTTTTGCCGGAGAGCGCGGCGATGGAGCGGAAGAGGTCGGTGAAGACGTCGGCGTTGTAGTTGGAAGGCTCGGGGGTGAAGTCGGTGAAGCCTTTCGTCGTGGCGTAAATGCCGGCGACGCGCTCGAAGCCCATGCCGGTGTCAACGTGTTTTGCGGGGAGGTTGGCGAAGGTGCCGTCGGCTTGCGCGGCGAACTGGATGAAGACGTGGTTCCAGATTTCGATGCAGCGCGGTGAGCTGGAGTTGACGAGCGCGCGGCCCGCGGCTTCGTCGTCGTCGGGGAGGAGGTTGAAATGGATTTCGGAGCAGGGACCGCAGGGGCCGGTGTCGCCCATCATCCAGAAATTGTCCTTTTTGTTTCCGTTGACGATGTGGATGGCCGGGTCGAGTCCGGCGTCGGTGAAGAGCTTGGCCCAGATGTCGTAGGCCTCCTGGTCGAAGGAGGCGGGATCGTTTTTGGTTTTGTCGGGGGAATAGACGGTGGCGAAAAGGCGCTTGGCGGGGATGCCCCAGACTTTGGTGAGGAGCTCCCAGCCCCAGGTGAGGGATTCCTTTTTGAAGTAATCGCCGAACGACCAGTTGCCGAGCATCTCGAACATGGTGTGGTGGTAGGTGTCGAAGCCGACGTCATCGAGGTCGTTGTGCTTGCCGCCGGCGCGGATGCATTTCTGGGTGTCGGCGGCGCGGGTGTCGGACGCGGGGCGGAGGGTGTTGGGCCGGTGGGCGGCGTCGGGTTTGCGTTCGTTGAGGAAGATGGGGACGAACTGGTTCATGCCGGCGTTGGTGAACAGCAGGCCGGGCGAGTCGGGCAGGAGCGAGGACGATGCGACGATGCTGTGCTGGTGACTGGCGAAGAAGTCGAGGAAGCTTTGGCGGATTTGCGAGGACGTCATGTTATGCGAAAGATTTTTTTGGTTCACCACGGAGGCACGGAGGACACGGAGGTCGGAATAAGTTTTTTAGAGCGAAAGGCGTTGAATGCCGTCGCGGAGGAGGGGCGTGTTGAAGTTGATGAGGAGCGCGGTTTTGATGTTGGTGAGACGCAGGTAGGTGAGCGTTTGTGCGGTGTGAATTGGCGCAAGACGATCGACGGATTTTAGTTCAAGGATGAGTTCGTTGTTGATGACGAAGTCGAGCCGGTAGGCGTCGTTGACGGTTTCGCCCCTGTATTTGATGGGCAGGATTTTTTGTTGTTCGAAGGGAATGTTCAAGTGGCGAAGCTCAATGGCGAGGCAGGTTTCGTAGGTTGATTCGAGAAGCCCGGGGCCGAGGTGCTTGTGCACGGCGATTGCCGCTCCAATCACCCGGCCTGCGAGATCTTCTTTTTCCAAACTCATGTCCGGACTCCGTGTCTCCGTGGTGAATAATAAAAATCGTCAGAGATTCGCGATGATGGCGTCGGCCATTTGTTTGGTGCCGACGCTGGGGCGGCCGAAGGCGATGTCGCCGGTGCGAATGCCGTCCTGCGTGACGGTTTTGCGGACGGCGGCTTCGATTTTTTGCGCGAGCTGCTCCTCGCCAAAACTGTGGCGGAGCATCAGCGCGCCGCTGAGGACTTGGGCGCACGGATTCGCGATGCCCTTGCCGGCGATGTCGGGCGCGGTGCCGCCTGCGGGTTCGTAGAGGCCGAAGGGCAGGCCGAGCGAGTTTTTGCCGGTGCCGAGCGAGGCCGAGGAGAGCATTCCGAGCGAGCCGCAGATGACGGCCATCTCGTCCGAGAGGATGTCGCCGAACATGATTTCGGTGAAGAGCACGTCGAACTGGTTCGGGTCGCGGGCGAGCTGCATCGCGGCGTTGTCCACATACATGTGCGAGAGGGCGATGTCGGGGTGGTTTTTCCCGAAATAATCGGTGACGGTCTTGCGCCAGAGGACGGAGGTTTCGAGGACGTTGGCCTTGTCAACGGAGCAGACTTTTTTGCCGCGCGATTTTGCGGTGACGGCGGCTGTCTCGGCGATGCGCTCGATTTCGGAAACCTTATACACCATCGTGTCGCAGGCCTGGAGTTCGCCGTTTTCGAGGGCGATGGTCTGCTTGGGCTGGCCGAAGTAAATGCCGCCAGTGAGCTCGCGGATGCAGACGATGTCGATGCCGTTGGGGATGCGCTCGGTTTTCAGCGGCGAGGCGTCGGCGAGTTCGCGGTAGAGGAGGCCGGGGCGGATGTTGGCGAAGAGATTGAAGGCCTTGCGGAGCGGGAGGAGCGCGGCGCGCTCGGGCTGCTCCTTCGGGGGAAGTTTTTCCCATTTCGGGCCGCCGACGCTGCCGAAGAGGATGGCGTCGGATTCGCGGCAGAGGGCGAGCGTGGAATCGGGGAGGGCTTTGCCGTGGTTGTCGATGCCGGCGCCGCCGACGTCGGCGATTTTGTAGGAGAGCGTGATGCCCGCAGGCTTGACGGCGTGTTCGAGGACGCGAAGGGCCTCGGCCATGACTTCAGGCCCGATGTAGTCTCCGGGAAGGACGGCGAATGTGAGCGTTTTGTTGGTCGGCATGATGAAATGGGAAAACCGCAAATCCTAGCGCGCGCGTGCCGGAAATCCAGCGCGGAATAGAAGTGTTTGCGCTTGAGAATGTGAGAATGCCCGGCATGAGAGACACCATCATGGCTGTTATCTTTAGCGCGGTTCTTTTCGGGGGACACATTATTTGTCTGGCTGTCTGCGCTGCATGGGTTGTCGCGCTGCGCCGGTCGGCAAATGCGAGTATCATTTATCCGTTGCTGTTTTTACTGCCGTTGGTGTCGGGTGTAATGCTTTTCGCGGGTTTTGCATTATCGGGGGAACGTTTGCCGCCGATGATGCCATGCTTGGTGAGCATAGCGGGGTTTATCGCCATTTCGATCCGTGATGCGAGACGCGGTGGGACGAAGGTATTGGTGGATTCCAAAAGGTTTGTTTTCGGCTCCCTTGGATTGCTGTGGTCAACGGCGCTGGTTTGGTTCGCGTCTGACAGCAACTTCATGGGAGCGGGATGCTGACGAGGTCCGGCTTCGCCCTGCCAAAAACATCACCGCCGCGCTTACGCCTCGTCGAACTTGCGGGCGAAGAGCTGTTCGAGCTCGACGAGCATTTGCGGGGCGTCGGCTCCGGTGGCGGAAAACTTGATTTTGGAGCCTTTGCCGGCCGCGAGCATCATGAGGCCCATGATGCTTTTGCCGTTCACCTGCTCGTCGTCTTTTTCCATGAAGACGTCGGCTTTATACTTGTTCGTGATGCGTACAATCATGGCGGCGGGACGGGCATGGATGCCCATTTTGTTCTGGACGACCAGTTCTTTTACCAGAGGGCCGACTGTCGCGGATGAAGACGTATCATTTTTATCCATTAACGTGTGTGGTGTATGAAGAACGATCTATCGTTCGATTGATGGCACTGCTTGCAATCTCAAAAACTTGTTTCAATCTCCGCGAATCATGTCCCACGACGTAGCGATCATTGTTCCCTGCCGCCTCGAATCGACTCGTTTTCCGCGTAAACTGCTGCATCAGATAAAGCACAAACCATTGGTATTGTGGGTTGCGGAGCGGATCAAAAGCGAGGCGCCGGAGTTTCCGCTTTTTTTTGCGGTGGATGATGTGTTGCTCGCAAAACCGCTTGGGGATGCGGGGTTCAAAACGATTTTGACAAGTATAAAACACCAGAGCGGCACGGATCGCATCGCCGAGGCCAATGGCATCGTGCGCGCCCGGCGCATCGTGAACGTGCAGGCTGATGAGCCGCTCGTGACCGGCACCCAAATCCGGCGTCTGGCCGAACTGATTGCGGGGCCGGTGGATATGGCGACAATGGCAACGCCGTTCACGCGCGCTGCGGATTTTGCGAATCCGAACCAGGTAAAGGTCGTGCTGCGCAACGATGGGCGGGCGTTGTATTTTTCACGTTCGCCGATGCCCTACGCGCGCGACCGGGCCGGGCAGGGCGACGATGCGTGGGTAGCGGCGAATCCCTGCTACCGGCATCTCGGATTGTATGCCTACAAGGCCGCGCTGCTGGAAAAATTCGCCAGTCTGCCGATGGGAAAACTGGAGCAAATCGAGAAACTGGAACAGTTGCGCGTGCTGGAAAACGGCTACGAAATCGCTGTCGGTTTCACGAAGGATGCGAGCATCGGCGTGGACACGCCGGAGGACGCCGTGAAATTCGAGCAAGTGTTAGGCTGAGCCCGATTGTATTTTCACCGCAAAGGCACAAAGCAACGGTGTCAGCGAACAAGCACAAAATCAGGATATTTTAAGGCGAGGTTGAGCAGTTCTGCGAGTTTGCGCATGACGGCGCAAAGGGCGACTTTGGGGAGTTTGCCGCGGGCGCGCAGGCGCTGGTAAAACAGTTTGAGGACTGGGTTGCAACGAGCGGCGCTGATGGCGGCCATGTAGAGGACGCGGCGGGGGCGGGAGCGTCCGCCTGCGATGCGG
>JARKRC010000009.1 GCA_029974595.1 Ereboglobus sp.
CTCTCCCTGGCATGGGAACGCTTCGGCCCAGCTTCTCCATCTTGTGTATAAAGCTATGGCGTCTCGCCCATGTGGATCGGGTGGCACGGGCATCCTGCCCGTGTCTTCGGGGCACACGGGCGAGTCGCCCGTGCCACTCAATCCATTTTTGCGGTTCAGCGCTTCTTTTCAGGAAGGTATGTCGGGTGGCTGATGCGTGCCTCGATGACCACGTTCGGCTTTCCCCTCAGAATGCTATAAAACAGGCCCGGATCGTCGGGATCCCAGCCGAAGGCCTGTCCCTTCGCGCTGATGGGAATGGTGGCGACCCACTTGAGCGTCGATCCGCCCTTCGGCATTTCCAAAAGATAGAGCGCTTGCTCGGAGTGTCCCGTCACATAGAGAAACCCGCCGGGCCCAAACAATCCCCCTGACACCGAGAAGCCGCGCGCGCCGATTATTTTCATCAAATCATCCGGGAAGGCCCAGCCGCCGGTTTCGCGCCACTCGTCATCGTATTCGACAAGGCGGGTCCATTCGGGGCCGCGGCCCGCGCTCGGCGGATTTTTTCTCGCTACCATAATGAACAAAGCACGCAATCCAGCGATTCTTGTGGCGCTCAATCCATGTCAGCGAGCCGTCGGCGCGCCCAAAGCTGTGCGTGCCGACGTGCTGCATGGTCTCCGTGTCCCAAATCTCGACGGAGCTCAGGTTCGGCACGCCGGGAAAATTGGAATGCGCGCCGTAGAGTTTGTCGTTGTGCATCAAGCCTGCGTTGACGTGTATGAGCGGGTCTCCCTTCGGACATTTCCAGCCGCCCACGCGCTCGCCGGTGTCCTTCCTGTATTTTCCGATGGTATAATTGTCTATGGCATAGAAGTGGTGCTTGTCGGCGACCACGCCCTGCTTGGCCTCGGCTGCGGGAATGCGGCGGATTTCGGTATATTTCCATTCGCCGGCGGAGAGCGCGGCGGGGGCGACCTGTGTATCCGCGTTTTGCGCGAGGGCACAGACTGCCAATGTGGAATGCATGGCCAGTAATGTATAAGCGAGGAGACGCATGTGGATTTTGGATTCTGGATATTGAAAAAGGAATGGAGGGTTTATTTTAACAGCGAAGGCGCGAAGGTCGCAAAGGTTGGAAAAGGAAAGATATTGGATGGCCGCAAAGAAGCGCAAAAGGCGCAAAGAGGACAGGATTTTTTAACCGCAGATGAATACAGATTGCCCCATCCGCGTTTAAGATTAAGATTTAAGATTAAGAAGACGCTCTCGCCCCTCTTAAACTTTATCTTGAACCTTAAACTTCTTCTTCCTCTGCGTCGATCTGTGTTCATCTGCGGTTCACAGGAATGAATTGTTTCTTTTGCGCTTCTTGTGCCTTTTTGCGGCCATTATATTAGAACTGGCAGCGGACGCCGAGGCTGATGTCCCAGGGTTTTTTGTAGTTGTCGCCGTAGGCGGCCTCGTAGTCGAAATAGAGATGGAACCGTCCGAGGGGGCTCCAGATCGCGCTCACGCCCGCTTCGCCTCGGCTGCCGTCGAGGTTGGGGCGCCAGGTTTCGGAACCGATGCGCACGTCGCCGCCCATGCTGGTCTCGCGGACATAGGCAACGCGTCCGGCAAGCTCCATGACGCCGCCGCCGCCGCCGCGCCACGCGCGACCCGCGCGCAGCGCGCCGCGCAGACGCGTGACGGTGGCGTTCGCATTGTGCACGCTCATGGGCGAGTCGCCTTTGGTGAGATAATCGGAGCGGTCAAACCGCGCATACGACAGCAGGGCCGCGGGCTCGACAAACCAGCCGGATTCAGCGCCGAGGGCGAAACGTTTGCCGGCCTCAAGGCTCACGCCATAAGCGGTGTCGTTGTAGTCGGCGGTGTTGTGATTTCCGCTTTGGTCGGAAACGTCGAAGTTGTTTTTGTAACGCGCGGTCGTGACGGTTGCGTTGGCAAACCAGCCGCGGCTGTTGAGCCAGAGGGCGTAGATGCCGCCGCCGAGCAGGTCGCTGCCGCCGCTTGCCTCGGCGCCGGCGAGGCTGGCGTCGAGGGTGAAATCCTGGTCGCCGCTGCCGTAGCCAAGGAAGAGGCCGAGGCTGACTGTGTCCTCGGGGAGCAGCCATGTTTTGTCCACGCCGGCTTCGACGCCCCAGAGCGTGAGGCGCGAGGCGGTCATGCCTTCGCTGGCGTCGAGATCGGACTGGCTGGCGCGGGCGCGGGCCCAGAAGTCCCAGCGTTTGCCCGCGCGTTTTGTCCCGTCGTCGTCAAGGGCGGCGGCGCGCAGCTCCCCGAGGCGTTTGCCGAGGTTGTCCTGCTGGCCGAACCACACGAGGCTTTGCGCGCCGGGCACGCCGCGGATGGGCGCGTGCGCGGTGGAGAGGCCATTGTTGATGATGTGCACCTGGTTGTCCCTTTGTTCGAGCAGGTAATTGAACGGGCCGTAATCAAAACCGCCCGTGAAGACGGGGCCGTCGGGCAGGATGAAATCGCCTGTGTAGTTCGTGTCGTCCAGCCCGCCGATGCTGACGAGGGTGAGCACCGGCTCGTCACCCTTGGGAAGCGCGGGGCCGGCGGCGGGGTGGACGAGGAGGCGAAACGACCCAGTGGCGTCGCCGTTGACGATAAGGCGGTCGTTTTTACCCGCGCTCAGGTCGATCTTCATGCGGAAGTCGCCGGAGCCGTCGAGGGAGTCGAGCGTGAGGGTGCGGTAGCCGTCGTAGGCGGGCGTGATGATGTCGCCGGGCGCGCCGCCGATGACGAGATTGGAGGGACCGCCGAAGTCGATTTCGCCGCCGTTGATGAAATGAACCGCGCCAAGGCGGACATCCGCGCCGCCGTTGAGCCGGATGACGCCGTCGTGAATGAAGACGGGGCCGGTGAAGGCGTTTTGCGCGCTGAGGATGAGCGTGCCGCCGCCGTTTTTGGTGAGCGAGACACCGTCCCAACCGGAGGTGACGCCCGCGCGGTCTTCGAGAGGAATGTCCACGTCGAAGCTGTGCCCGGCGGAGATGTCAAAGGTGCCGTGGGCGTTGTCCGGCAGTCCATTCCACGCGAGGCCGTAACCGGCGTGGTATTCCGTGCCGTTTTCGAGGATGTAACCGCCGGCAACGAGATAGGCGGGGTGAGAGGTTCCCGGCGCGGTGATGGCGTTAAAGCTGCCGCTGATGCCACTTTCGGCGCGGAGGATGAGGATGCTGTCGCCGACGAGTTCGCTGGCCTTGGTGCCGGAGGGCGCGAGACCGTTGATGACGAGTGCGCCATTAAGGGACGCGGAGCCGTCTGCCGAGACATAGGGCGTGTCGCGTCCGGGGTTCAGGTCGATGGCGAGGGCGCTGATGGCATTCTGCGTGTAATTGCCACCAATGGCGACGGAGCCACTTTGCGCGATCTGGAGGAGGCCTGTTCCGTTGTTTCCTACGAAGAGGGTGCCCGTGTTTTGCCAGAGGCCTTTTACGACGACGGTGCCGTTGCCGCTTGCGTAGTGGCCGATGTAGCCAAGAGGGCTTGTGACGGTGCCGGTCTGCTCGATTTCGAGATAGCCGGTGCCATAGCGCCCGAAGGCGACCGCAGTAGTGTTTTGCCATAACCCGGCGACAAAGGCCGTGCCGCTACTGTCGGCGGAGTTGTTGGCGAGTATGCCCTGATTGCTCACAACAACGCCGTCCTGCTCGATTCTGAGGAAGCCCGAGCCGTTATAGCCGACCTGCAGATTGCCCTGATTACCCCAAAAGCCCGCGACGATGGCGGTGCCGGTGGTGTTCGCGCCATACCCGACATTGCCGACATTGTTGGTGACGGTGCCGGTTTGCCTGATATCGAGAACGCCGCCGCCGCCGTCGGCATTGCGGCCAATATAAAAGTTGTCGGTATTTTGCCACAAACCTTCGACGATAGCCGTTCCGCTGCTACCTGCGTTGAAACCAATGTAACCATACGGAGCACTCGCAGTGCCGGTCTCCGCGATGTGCAGAACGCCCGTGCCGCCGTATCCGACGTAAATATAATTGTTGGTGTTCAAAAGACCGGCGACAAAAACGGTGCCGGTGGCCGTGGCGGCGTTTGCGATGCTAACCTGACTGGACGAGCTATCGGCGAGCACCGTGCCGGTCTGTGTGATATTGAGATAGCCGGTGCCGCCGACGCCAACCGAAAGCGAGCCGCTGTTTTGCCAGAGACCTTCGACGGTGACGCTGCCGCTGCTGCCCGCAGCTTGGCCGATAACGCCAACGGCGTCGCTGACCGTGCCAGTCTGCGCGATGTTGAGAAGACCTGTTCCGCTGTTTCCGACGAAGAGGGTGCCCGTGTTTTGCCAGAGGCCTTTTACGACGACGGTGCCGTTGCCGCTTGCGTAGTGGCCGATGTAGCCGAGAGGGCTTGTGACGGTGCCAGTCTGCTCGATTTCGAGATAACCATTGCCGGTGCGCCCGAAGGCGACGGCGGCAGTGTTTTGCCATAGCCCGGCGACAAAGGCCGTGCCGCTGCTGGATGCGGAGTTGTAAGCGAGTATGCCTTGGCTGCTCACGACGGTGCCGGTTTGCTCGATTCTGAGGTAGCCCGAGCCGTCATAGCCGACCTCCAAATTGTTGGGGGTATTCCAGAGGCCCGAAACGATGGCGGTGCCGCTGGAATTGGCACTGTAGCCGAGGAAAGTGTTGTTGCCCGTGATGAGGCTGGCACCATTTTTGATGTCGAGGAAGCCGGTGCCGGAGTAACCAACGTAAAAATGGGCAGAGGTATTCCATACGCCGCCGTCATGGATCGTCACCGTGCCGCTGCTGCCCGCGCCGAAGCCGATATAGCCGCGGGCGCTTACCGCCGAAACGCCGGATCCTATGGTGACGCTGCCGCCTTCGATAAAGGCGGTGCCGCTCGCGGCGGGCGCATTGGTGGGAGTGCTGAAGGTTGTGCTGGTGAACCAGCCGTTGGGCGTGAACCAGGTGCCGGAGGAGGCGTTCCAGTAGAAGCTGGCGGCGGATGCCTGAAGGCAGAGGAAGGGGAGCAGCGGCCAGAGAACGGATGCCAGAAGGCGGAAGGCTGGGAAGCGCATGGCGGATGGGCTGGGTTTCATGAAGAAATTGTGGATTGGGAAAGAGGAATAAGGATTTGCTTTAACGGCAAAGGGCGCGAAGGACGCAAAGAGGCGGAAAGATCGGAGGAGGTGTTTTTTCGTGATTCGTGCAATTCCGGCGCTCCGCGTAGTTATGATTTTGGGGCGTTTTGAAAAATTCTCCGAAAGCAATTTTCTCACGCGGAGGCGCGGAGGCGCGGAAAGGGCAGGAATCATGGGAAATATGCATCTTGCGTGATTAATAGTCTTTACGGGGCCTTCAGGAGCATCTCTTTTCATTTTCAAACCTTCGCGTCTCCGCGCCTCCGCGTGAGGTGTCAATTTTTCAAAGCACCCTTTTATTAAAATGCCGGAACTCTGTGATCTCTGTGTCATGGCTCTGCGTGCTCGGTGTCGAAAATGGATTTCACTGGAATTTTCCGCTGCGGGCGTCACCACGCCTTGGCAAAGCCGATGCTCAACATGCAGGGGCGTTTGTAGTCGGCCGCGAGGACGGCGTCGCAATCAATCCAGAGGCGGTTTGTCGGGCCGAACTGGCGGAAGAAGCCGACGGAAGCCTCGGCGCGGATGCCATCGACCAGAAACCCGGGCTTTGTGATGCCGCCTCCGGTGATGCCGCCGCCGGAGGTGTTCAGCCATGCGCCGGCCACGCGGGTGCGGAGGCTCCATTTTTTATAGAGCTCGCGGCCAAAGGCGATTTGCGCGCGGCCTTGGATGGCGGTGATGGCGTCCTGCCGGACATGGAAGCGGTATGCGGCGTCGGCGGAGCGAGTATCGTAGCTGGCGCTGCCGATGCCGGCATAACCGATTTCGACAGACGGCTCGGCCCACCAGCCCGAGGGACTGAAACCGGACATGAACCGGCCAAATTGAAGCGTCGCGCCAAAGGCATTGACGGAGTAGTCCGCAGCAAGGGAGGTGAGGAGGTCGCGGACATCGAGGTCGTGGTCGGCTTTTTCGACGCGCAGGGTCAGCGCCGCGTGCCATCCGGCGGGACGCTGGTAAAGCGCGTAAAGACCGCCGCCAAAAGTGGTCGTGCGTCCGTCGGCATCGCCGGAAAAGTCGCGATGGCTGTAACTGGTGCCGGCAAAGACGCCGGCGGTCATCGCGGGCCTGCCATTGCCGCCGCCCCAGCGCAGGTCGGCGCCGGTGGAGAGGGCAAAGGTTTGCTGCCGGAAGCCGAGGCCGGGGGCGTCGCCGCCAACCGTGGTGTAGGCGGTGTTGCCGGAGAGCCAGAAGGCGCCGGAATCGCCATCGGCATAACGCGCGCCCGCGCCCATCGTGCCGCTTTCGCGCAGTCCGGAGAGGTGACGGGAAACAGGTGCGAGCGCGTCGAAAAAGTCGGCGGCGGCGAGCGCGGAGGTGTTGATGATGGCCGCGCCTGCGGGACTGAAACCGCCGCCTGTCAGGTAAACGCCGTCGTGGCGGTTTTCGAGGCCGTGATAGGCGAAGAGGCGTCCGGCGGCGGGGGCCGCGAGTGTGAACGCGTCGGAGGCGAGCGCGCCGGTGTCGTCGCGGATGACGCGCAATTCCGGCTCGCCGAGGGCGTCGGAGTGGATGCCCTGGACGATCAGGCGGCCATTGCCGGTGAGACCGGCGGCGAGCACGAGATCGTCGCCGCGCGCGTCGGCAATGCTGATGACGGCGGTGGGATCGGCGAGGGTGAGAGGCGCGGTGAGTGTGAGGCGGGTGGCGGGAGCGATGCGCAGATTGCCGCCTGCGGCGAGAGCGAGGGCGTTGGGGAAAACCAGGGCGCGGTTGTCGGCGGGGAGCAGCGTGTAGGTGGCTCCGCCGCTGAAGCTGAAGTCGCCGAGCACGCGGCTGGTGTTGTCGAGTGTGAGTTCGAGGGTGGAGCTGCCGGTGAAGGCGACGGCGTCGATGGTGGAGCCGCCGGTGAGGAGAACCTTCGCGGTGGCGGAGCCGGAGGCGGCGAGGGTGCCGGTGATCGTGGTGTTGTCAGCGGAAAGATCGAGCGCGGCATTGCCCGAGAGGACGATGCCACCGGTGATGGCGGAGCCGGCAAGGGTGACGGCGGCGGTGGGAGCCGTGCCGGAGATGCGCAGGGCGCCGTCAAGGCGGGAGGAGGCGCCGTTGAGGATGAATTGCGCGCCGTCGTTGACAAAGACATCGCCCTCAAGGGCGCTGTCGGTGAGTTTCATGCGGACGATGGTAGGCATCTCGGTGATCGTGGTTCCGCTGGTGGCGCTGGATGTCATGCGGAACGCGCCGAGCGCACCGGAGATGGTGGAAGACACAACGGTGAGATCGTAATAACCGGCGATGGTCGGCTGCGGGTTGGCGATGCCGGGACGGGAGCCGAGGCCGGGCAGGTTGGTGTTGAGCTCGATGCCCATGCCGGTATCGGCCCGCACAAGCGCGTCCTGCAAGACGCCGGTGAACTCCGTGATGCCGTTGCCGAACGAGGAGCTGATAGTGCCGCCGCCGAGCCAGAGACCGGGGGAGAGCGCGCCGGTGGTTTGGATGAGCCCGCCATCGAGAATAAAATAAGCGCGCCCGCCAATGGACTGGAAACCGGGGGCGACATCACCGGTGGTGCTGATGGTGGACGAGGTCAGCATGACGGTGCCCGCGCCAGCCATGCGGATGGCGGCGGCGGAGCCGGAGTTTGAGACGACCGAGCCGTCGAGGATGAGACGGTTGAGGCGGTAGTCGGCGAGGGAGACGGCGCTCACTTGAGGGCCGGCCGCCTCAATGGTGAGATTGGTTCCGATGAGTTGGCTGTTCGAGGTGATGTAAACGGCGTAGTAAGCGCCGGTGGCCGCGCTCGCCTCGGTCTGGCGGATGACGCTGTCGGTGAGAATGACATTGGCTCCGAGACCGATGGCGAGAGCGCGGCGGGAGGCGCCGGAGGTGCCGCTGCCGAGGATGGTGAGATTGGAGCCGGTGAAGACGGTAGCGCCAAGGCTGAGCTCGTCGGTGCCCACGACATACACGGCGGCCTGGTTTTCGGCGTCAGTCCCGGAATTGGTGAATGTCATGTCGTTAAACGTCCAAGACCCCGGGATCGTGTAGTAGGTGCCGGTATCGCGCACGATGTAGGTGCTGCTGTTGGCGAGGGTGACGCGAAACTGGTTGGCGTCCTGCGGTGCGATGATTTGCGCGTTGAGCGTGCCAAACGCGATGAACGCGCAGAGAGGCGCGCAGAGGCGCATGGCGGTGAGCGCGTGGCGGGCGGCGAAAGTGCGAAGTGTATTCATGGAGAAAGTGCGGAGTTGGGATTCTGGATTTTGGAGGGTTTCACCGTTGCGGGCTTGCTACCACATGCAGTTGACCGAGAGGGAGGCGGTCATGCGGTCGTGATGCGCGCCGCGTTCGTAGCCGAGCGACAGGCCGGCATGGACGCTCGGAGTGACGGCGACGCCGAGGGACGCGCCGAGCGAGACGGTGTCCCCGTAATAATCGCCGCGCTCCAGCGCAAAGCCGTGCTCCGAATAATCGCGGAAGGCCGCGGCAAGCGTCGCCCGGGGCTCGCTCACATGCCGCTTGAGGCCGAGGCTGACGCCGGCCAGCGCGCTGCGCTTGAGAAGCGTGAAGCGGCGCGCCGCATCGACCGCGAGGTTAACCTGCACGAGCGAGTCGCTGAAATCCTCCACGACCATCGGGCTTGCGCCGATGGGGGCGCTCTCCTTGTAGTCCCTGACATCGATGCTCGTGTAACGCACGCCGACGCGCGGGCGCAGAAAACCGTCATCCCACGGGCGGAGAATCGCGCCGGCTTCGAGGCCTCCTCCGCTGAACTGGTTGCTCCAATGCGCGGTGGTGGAGCCGTTGGCCTCGCGGCGCAGCGACTCGGAATCGGCATTGCCGGAAAAGGCGTCGGCGGTGATGTAGAAATGCTTGAAACGCGGGGTCACGCTCACGCCGAAGTAACGCTGCTTGGACAGGAGCGAGGTCGCGCCGGTCGTGTCGAGATTGCTTTCGGTGATGCCGCCGTAGAGGCCGAGGTTGACCCGCTGGCGATACGCGCTGTCGAGGCCGAGCACGAGGCCGCTGAGCCGTCCGTTGTGGCCGGGGCGACTTTCGCCGCGGGTTTCGTAATCAACCGCGCTGAAAAGGCCGCGCAGCCAGGCGTTGTTGTTCCATTTGCCCGTCCCGCGCCGGGCGGGCGTGTCGGCGGCGGGCAGAAGAAAAAGCTCGTTGAGACGGCCCGACACGGTGTCGAGGATGGTGTCGATCGCGGCGGTGGTCATGGCGATGTCGTGCATGGGATTCGCGCCCTGATTAACGACAAGGTAGTCGCGCCGCTGGCGTCCGCCGCTGCCGACGACGCTGGTGGTGTCGAGACTGTAGCCGGCGGGCGCGGCGGCGAGGCTGTCGGGGCTGGCCGAGCCGGGGGCGAGCGCAGCGTATTCGAGGCGCATGAAGCCCGCGCCGCCAAAGGTGAAGGTCGCATCCGGGTCAAGCGCGAGCGTGCCGGTGATGGTGAGGTTTGTGCCGGGGTTGAGCATGAGCGCGCTGGTGGCGTCAACGGCGAGCGTGCGCGCCACGATGGCGTAGCTGGTTCGGGCGAGCAGGCCGGAGACGCCGGGCGTGATGCCCTCGCGGCCAAGCACGAGCGTCGAGTTGTCCGCGATGGAGACGGCGACATTCGCGCCGCCCAGCCCGCTGGAGAGCGTGCCGCTGGCCAGCGCGTAGAGGCGCGAGCGCATGACGGCCAGCTCGCTGAAGTTGTTGTTGGCCGCGGCCGGCGCGCCGATGACAAACCCGTCGCGGTAATTGAGCGTCATGTCGCTGTCCGCAACCTCGACGCGCCCGCCGCCGGTGATGGATTGCGGAAAGTTCATGCCGTCGCGGATGCCGCTCATCACGAAGGTCGCGCCGGGGCTGACGACGAGATTGCCCCAGCCGAGTGCGCCGACATGCGTGATGACGAGGGTGCCGGACGAGACGGTGTTGGGGCCGCGAAACCAGTTGCGCTGGCCGGTGATGGTGAGCGTGCCGTCGCCGGTCTTGATGAAAGCGCCGCCGGTGGCGATTTCCCGGTAATCGCTGGTGCCTGTGATGCGGCCCGAGATGGTCGTATCGGCGTCAACGACAAAGGTGTCCGTCCGGTTGGCGAGGTAAATGTCGTCGGTGTAATCGCCGCCCGTAAAGACGACCGTGTCGGCGCGGAGCGCATGAAATGCGCAGAGAACGGACGACAGAAGACAGAGGACAAAAGTGCGGAGTGTTCTCATAAAAGATGTCGAGAGGGGACGGGAGATCGGTGGCTTTATCATTCTTAATTCTGTATGCTACATTCTTCATTAGCGCGCACGGCGCGCGTCAGAACGATCCTTTCAGGCTCACGTTCCAGTAGGAACCGCGCAGGGTGTAGGCTGCGAGGCGGTCGGGGACGTTGGAATAGATGATCGCGGGCGAGTTGGTGATGTTGCGCACGCTGAAGGAAAGCTCGCAGCGCCGGGTGAGCCTGAAGCCGCCGCTCAGATCCATGATGAAGCGGCCCTTGAGGTAGCGGTGGTCGTTGAGAAAATAATTCCTGATGCCCGCCGGGCGGGTGACGGAGTAGAGGGTGGTGTCGTTCCATGTGCCGCGAAGCTGCAGGCGCACGCGCCCGACACGGTAGCGGATGCCGCCGTTGGCCGACTTGCGGACCTGGCCGATTTTCTCCTCGTCGGTCTGCGCGCCGTGGATGTCGGACCAGGTGACGGAGCTGAAGACGCTCAAGCCCTTGAGATAACCGGGCAGGAAGGTGAGCTGCTGGTTGTATTGAAGGGTCATGCCATAGACGGCGAGGCGGTTGCGGGAATTGATGGTGGTGTAGAAGGCGGTGTCGCTCGTATTATCGACCGTGACGGTTTCTTCGGGATCGGCTGGCGGGGCGACGGTTTCGGAACCGTCCGACTCCTCGTCGTCGGTATCGCCCAGCGGGTAGCCGACAATGCGCTCGGCCTCGGCGCGGCTGATTTCGATATTGCGAATCTGCTTGTTTTTTATGTCCATGCGGTAGGCTTGGAGGCTGAGGGTGCCGGCGGGTTCGAGACGCCAGTTCAGGCCGGCAAAAACCTTGGTCATGTATTCGGGCTTGAGGGTGGCGTTGGGGATGGTGCCGGTGCTGCGTTCCTCGTCATAGTTGACGGTGCCGGATAGGTTGGCGTAATCAGGGCGCATGATGGATTGGCTGGCGGAAAGCTGGGCCTGAAGATTGCGGGTGATGTCGTATTTGAGTCCGCCGGAAAAGAAGCCGTTGCCATAGCTGTTGCGGCGCTTGATGCGTTCGCCGTAGTGGTATTGGTAGCGGATTCCCTCCTCGGTGGTGGCATTTCCGCTCGCGTTGAGGGGGTAGCCGGCGGCGGTGACCTCGGCGCTGGTGCGGCGCGGCACGGTGAGGGTCTCGACCTCGGTCTCTTCAAAACGTCCGCCGAAGTTGAGGCGCAGGCGGTTGATGCGGGTGTTCACCTCAAAGTAGGCGGCGCTGATGTCCTCGACGAGATGGCGTCGGTTGGTGAACTCGCCGCGCAGGTTGGCAACGGTGCCGGTGAACCAGTCGGGATGCTCCCTGAAGATGTCGTAAAGCGCGTAGGTGTCGTCGATGCGCCAGCCTTGCTCGGAAATGTTGCCGCCCTTGCCGCCGAGGGGAAAGTCAAAGACATAGTTCGAGGTGTGGGGAATGGGGGCTTCCTGCGGGCGTCCGGTCGGGCCGAGATAATTGTAGCCGATGTTCTTGTTCCAGTTGTCGTAGGTATTGCGGCGGAAATGGCCGCCGGTCTGGAAAGTGACGGGCACGCCAAAAATGGGAACGGCGTAGGAAAGGTCCAGGCCGCCGACATACTGTTCGGTCTCCGAGCGTGATGGATAGGAGCGGATGCCGAGGTTGGAGTAGTTGCGCTTGCTCCAGTTTTCGGGATTTCCCCACGGATCACCGCTGGTCTGGCGGAGCGTCCATGTGGGCGAGTCGGAGGAGGGCCGGTCGGCGACCCAGCCTATGTTGCTCACATAGGAGTTGCTGGCGTAGAAAAAGCCCTTTTCGTTGTCGCGGTAGCGTTTGAGGGTGTTGGCGTAGCCGCCGTGAAGATCGGCGGAAAAGCTTCCGCGCTTGTAGGTGAGGCGCGGGGTGGCGAACCGGGTGAGCGTCGAGTGCTGGCGGTGGACGTAGCTGTTGAAAAGGCGCGTCTCGGTGGAACCCAGATTGTTCACGACCCAGTGCGTGAGGGTGGAGTTTATCCGGTCAACGCTGGCGGTGGGTGAATAGCGGCGGTCCAAACTGGAGGCGGTGTTATTGTAAGCGCGAAGCGCGGTGGTGAGCGAGTAGGACTCGCGATCCTCATGATAGAATCCCCCGCGCATCGAGACGGTGAGGAAGGGGCTGATCTTGTAACCGAGATTGAGATTGGCGCCATAGCGGTCCAAAAGCTGCACCAGCGGACGCCAGGAGAGATTGACGATCACCGGCTCATGGTCGAGGTAGTCATACTGGGGATTGGCCGCGGGGTTGGGGTTGAGGTAGGAGTAAGTGGTCACATGTTGCTGCACCAGATTATAGGTGCCATTGTAGCTGAGATTAAAATCGACGGCGAGGCGGCGTCGGAAAAACACGCCGCCGTAGTTGATCTGCCAGCTCGGAAAAACGAGATTGTGCTTGCGGTCGTCGGGCAGGTAGGAGCCGCCCCAGTTGATGGCGCTGCTGTGGCCGTTCAAGCCGAACTGGTAGCGAATCTGCGTGCCGCGCCGGCTGAACGGATTTTTGGAGCGGAAATTGATGCGCCCGGCGGCGGCCCCGGCATCCATGCTCGCCGTCAGCGTCTGCACAAACTCGATGGTCTCGATGCCGGTGGAGGTGATGTCGGTGAGGTCAACGGCGCGCCCGCTCGTCGAGATGGCGACGCCGTCGAGCGCGGCGGTCGTGTATTTGCTGTCGAGCCCGCCGATGCGCACGCCCGTCGCGTCGGCATCGCCGTATTCAAGGGTGATTCCGGGCATGTATTTAAGGATTTCGCCAACCGCGCCCATGGTTACGTCGCCGAAATTGTCGGCGGAGATGAGGGTGACGGCGTTGGGGGCGGCGCGCTCGTCCATGATGGCCTTCGCCTGGCCTTCGCGATCCTCGGAGACAACAAAACGATCGAGCGCGACAACCGGTCCGGTGACATCGCTGGCGGAAGGGGAGACAATGATCGGCTGGAGGTCGAAGTTGAGGATGTTGGACGCGCCGGCGGTGGCGGTGATTCTGTTCGTGCGCGACTCGACGCCGGAGTAGCTGGCGATGAGCGCGACCGGGCCGGCGGGCGCTTCGATGGCGTAGGAGCCGTCCTCGCCGGTATAGACGTAGCGCTCGGTGCCGGCGACGCGCACCTCGGCGTTATGCAGGTAGGCGTCGGAGGCGATGTTGACCACGCGGCCGGTTATGGTGGCGGTTTGCGCGAGTGTCTTTTTTTTTGTGCCGGGCGCGGTGTTTGCATGGCGCACGGTGAGGGCTCCGCCCTTGGCCGTCTGCTCGACGACGAGGCCCGTGTCCGCGAGCATGATTTCAAGCGCCTCGCGCGCGGTGTAGTCGCCCTTGACGGGTTTGGAGCGGAGGTCGCGGATGACATTCGTCGGCACGAGGATGTTCACGCCGGTTTGCTGGAAAAGGGTCTTGATGGCGTTTTCCACGGAATCGGCGGGCACATCGATGGCGCGCTTTTCCGACACGGGATCGGCGGCCGAAAGGCACGCGGTGATGGTGAGGAACGACAGTAATACGGCAATGTGCTTGAGGAAATCGTGGAAAAGGCGACGGGAGGTCATACATGAATTAAAACGTCCGGGCCGGAAAAATTTGACAGAAGAAATGCAAAAAAATTCCGGCGAAAAAATCACCCACGAAAAAACAGCCCAAAAAAGGCGCGAAGGACAGGGTGTTTTGAACCGCAGATGGACAAGGCGTTTTTATAAATCACGGAAACACGGAATAACGGAAAAAAGAAGGGACGCTTTCTTTCGTGCTTCCGTGTTTCCGTGATTTATAAATCCGGTGTCTTCTTTTGGGCTTCTTGCGCCCGCTTGCGGCTATTCTCCGTTTTCTGTCTCTGGAAAATGATTTGCCGGTGCTACCGGGCCGCATTTTGGCAGACCCGGCGGTTGATTGTTTATTCCCATTCGAGGACGGCGGCGATGGGCGCATGGTCGCTGCCTCGGACGCCGGTTCGGCGAATGTCAACATTGGCGGCGGAAACAGGCTTCAACCCTTTGCCCGAAAAGATAAAATCGATGCGCGGCAGTTGATCCTGCGGGCCGGTGGCGGCGAAGGCCTCGGTCAATGTCAACGGTGGCTGGTGCCGTGCATTTTGAAAATCAATGGGATTTCCGGTTAGGTATTTGTAAACGTTGCCGTCGCCACGGGAGTCGTTGCGCAGGGAATTGAAGTCGCCCGTCACGATCACCGGCGCGGATTGCTCGGCGCGCGTGCGGATGCGCTCCATGATGAGGAGCGCCGACTTTACGCGGGCGTCGGGCACGTGGACATTGAGGTGCGTGTTGTAGAAATACACTTTTTTGCCGGTGCGCTTGCCGTTTGCAATTTCGTGGAACAGCCCGTAGGTGACATTGCGCTTGCCGCCTTTGTTTGTGCGCTTGCCCGTTTTTTCGCTGATGGGCGACCATGTGTTTGATCCGGGAACCTCGGGCGTGTCGGAGAGCCAGAATGTGCCATGGTCGCGAGTGTCGATTTCCCAGCGATCCTTGCGCCAGAAGATCATGTTTGAGATTGAGAATTTCTTAGGGGCTTTGCTGTCCGCCGCGCCGGAAACGGCGGCATAAAGCGAACCGTAGTCCGGCAGCGCTCCGGCGAGTTGGTTGACTTGATGAAGTTCGGGCTTGGGATGGATCGATGTCTCTTGTGTGCCGATGAAATCATAGCCCATGCCGTCGATTTTTTTACCCATGATCTCAATTACTAGTGGCATGCGTTTATCCCAAGTTCCGATTCCGGGATTTTTTCTCTTGGCATCGACTTCCCATGAGGGTTGCGAGGCGAGAATGTTGTAGGTGAGCACGCGGAGGGGTGTAGCATGCGCGACGGCGATGCAAAAGACGCTTGCGAGTGCGGATAGGGTGAGGCGGATGAGGGTGATTTTCAATTTTATAGTGTTTAGTGATAGAGAAGCCATACATGGATTAAAACGTCCGGGCCGGAAAAATTTGACAGGCCAAATGCGAAAAAAAATTCCGGCGGAAAAATCACCCACGAAAAACAGCCCCAAAAAGGCGCGAAGGACAGGGTGTTTTGAACCGCAGATGGACAAGGCATTTTTATAAATCACGGAAACACGGAATAACGGAAAAAAGAAGGGACGCTCTCTTTCGTGCTTCCGTGTTTCCGTGATTTATAAATCCGGTGTCTTCTTTTGCGCTTCTTGCGCCCTCTTCGCGGACACTCCCGGCCACCCGGCTCAATCTTCCCCTTTGCGCAAGACGATCACATCTCCCCGACGTTCGCTTGCGATGCCCATGCTCACATGGAGCACATCCACAAAGGTTGCGATGTCGCTCGCCGGAAAATAACCGCTCACCGGCTCCGCCTTCATGGCGGACAGCGACTCGTCCAGCACGAGGCGCGTGTTTGCGCTGCCATCGGGCAATTGCGAATGACGGTTCATCAACGCCACCGCCTCGGCCAGCGGCGTCGCGGAAAACTCCAGCCGAGAAACGCGCCACGAGAGGCGTTCGTTAATTTCATCGGAGGTCACCGCTAGCGAGACACGAGCGACCGTCGGTTGCGCGGTTTCCAGCACGAGGCGCTCGCGCATGCCAAGCGTCGCCACGAGGACGGGCGCGACGGTTGCGCGTTCGTCCTCGTCCGGTTTTTGCGCGGACGCATCAGCCCCCGCGATTGCTTCGCGCGCTGCGGCGTCCGGCGGGGATGCCGGTTTTTCCACGGCGACACGGCCCTCGGTGACCAGAACCTCCATCTGCTCCTTGTCGAGCCCGACGGAAAACGCCGTGCCGACCGCCCTCACCTCAATGCCTCCGGCTACGACGACGAATGGGCGTGGCAGTCCTTTCACGACATCAAAATACGCCTCCCCGCTCACGAGAACGACCCGGCGGACGGCATCGTCGTAACGCACGTCGATGACTGTGCCCTGCCTGATTTCCACCGTCGAGCCATCCGGCAGTTCGCGCTGTTCAGGGCTTGTGACGGTCACGATGCTTGGCCGGGGTTGTTCGGACGCGACCTCGGTCGAGTCCGTGACGGTGGCCGGAGCAGCGGCAACAACCGCAACCGTTCCCACGGGCGTGACAAGCGGCGGCAAGCCGGTGATTTCGCGCGGACGCTGCCAGAGGGACGCGAGGGCGATCAGCACGGCGGCGCAGGCAGCGGCGGCTGCGATTTGCACCCGCTGGGCGCGGCGCCGGCGCGCCTGCCGGCGGAGCGTGCGTGCGCGAAGTTCGCGCACAAGCGCACCCTGCTCGTCTGCGAGCAACGGGCGGTCGAGAGCCGACCATGCGCGCGAGCAGCATTCAAACGCGGCCCCGTGCCGCTTGTCCGCCGCGCGCCATTGCTCAAACTCCGCCGCCTCCGCCGCCGACAATCCGGCGTCATGCCGGGCGACCCAGCAGGCAGCGGCCTCGAAAATGGCTTTTTGGTCGGAGTCTTTGTTCATGTTTTGTTTCGCTTCGTTCCGATCGCGCCGCGGTCGGCGAAAAATGTCACCAGACGGAGGATGCCGCGGCAGACCTGTTGCCCGACGGCGGCTTCGGTCGTGGAGAGGAGCGCGGCGACCTCGCGCTGCGGGAGCCCCTGAAGTTTGCGAAGGAGGATGATTTCACGGCATTGCGGTGGGAGCGAGTCGATGGCATCGGCCAGCAACGCGATTTCGTCACTGACGGCGGCCGCTTCGACAGGATCCTTGCCATCATCTATGACGTCCAGCACGGCCAAATCTGACATGGCAATCATCGGGGATTTTTTTTGGTGACGGACCGAATCGATCGCCAGACGCCTGGCTACTGTGAACAAAAACGCCTTGGCCGATCTGATGGGCTTGGATGCGTTTGCGAGCCAAGTGCGCAAGTAGGACTCCTGCACGATATCCTCGACATCGACCGAGGGGAATGAGCCGCGGATGTAGGATTTGAGATGGGCGTTATGGGCATGCACCTCGTTTTCGAACCAGCGCGTTTTTTCCATCGAAATGGTCGCGCAGGGCGGCGTGCTGAGAGGAGGCTCATGCGAAATATTGCTCATGGGGCGTGATAAATAAGTCCGTAATTTTTTTTGGCAGTGTGATGGAGGTGTTTTTCCACGTGTCAAGTTTGTGTGGCTGCGGCAGGGCGGGCGGGAGACTACCCACAAGTCAGCGCAGACATGCCCGGAGTGCGGGGATTGTTTTGTTTTTTACCCCGCGCATCGCGCGCATTCCGAGCAAACCGGGTTCACGCAACGACGCCACGGCGCAGCGAAAAACACGGCGGAGCGGTAGCTCCCGTTGCGTCGCCGCGTCGTTGCGTGAGCCTCTTTCCGCCCAATACCGTTTGTGTTTTATAAATCACGGAAACACGGAAGCACGGAAAAGGACGCAAAGGACGACGCTTGCGCAAGGAGCGGCGGTGTCCCCGCCGCCGGACGAGGCGCAAGCCTCGCCAAAAGATAAGGCGGCAAAGATCCAAGGTGGACGAGCGACGGGGATCGGTCGCTTCTATTCGGAACTCGGAAGGGCGCGCACGTTGTGCGCGTCGGGCGGCGGGGACGCCGCCCCTCCTTGTCGCACGCGTGGTTTGAAAATTTATTTGGAGTGGCGCTCAGCCCTCTGCTTCCATGAGGCGCGAGGCGGCGGCTTCCCAGTCGGCCGTGGCGGCTTGGAGGCGGTCCACGATGCTGCTGAGGTCGCGGTTCAACTGCTGTGCTTTGCCGGGGATGTTATAGGTTTCGGGTGACTCGAGCTCGGCGGTGATCTGGTTTTGCCGCGCCTCAAGCTCGGCAACGTATTTTTCCAACTGGCCGACTTCCTCGCGGAGTTTGCGGAGCTGGTTGGCGGTGAACTTGGGTTTTGCAGGAACCGCGGGCTCCGGCTGCTTGGCGGCGGGGGCCGTTTGGGGCGGCTGTTGCTGCGGACGGGCGTCGGTGAAGCCGGCGGCGGTGATCGCGGCGCGGGCGTCGGTCGATTTCGATTTTTCGAGATAATAATCGTAATTTCCCGCGTAGGGTGTGAGGCGTCCTGCGTTGATGTGAAGGACGCTTTCGGCGAGGGCGCGGATAAAATAGACGTCGTGGCTGATGAAGATGAGCGTGCCCGAGTAGGATTTGAGCGCGGTGACGAGCGCGTCGATCGAGGGGATGTCGAGGTGCGTCGTGGGCTCGTCCATGAGTAGGAGGTTGGGCGGGTTCACGAGGAGGCGGGCGAGGGCGAGGCGGGATTTTTCGCCGCCGGAGAGCACGGAGACTTTTTTGAAAACGTCGTCCTTGCGGAAGAGGAACGCGCCGAGGATGGCGCGCACTTGCTGCTCGGTGAGCTGGTTTTCATTGGTGCGCAGCTCCATGACGTTGTCGAAAACGGTCGCGTCGGCGCGCAGATTGTCGAGGCGGTTTTGCGCGAAGTAGCCTGCCGTGACGTTTGCGCCGAGTTCGCGCGCGCCGCCCTGGATGGGGACGACATCGGCGAGGATTTTAAGGAGCGTGGATTTGCCCGCGCCGTTGGGGCCGACGAGGACGATGCGCTGGCCGCGCTCGGCGGTGAAGTTGAGATCGCCGCGGTAAACGACGTGGTCGCCGTAGGCCTGATAGACGTCTTTCAGCTCGATCACTTTCAGGCCGGAGCGGGCGGGCTGCGGGAAGCGGAAGTTGATGCGTTTGAGTTCTTCGATGGGTTCCTCGATGGCTTCCTCCTTGAGGCGTTCGATTTGTTTTTCCTTGGATTTGGCGCGCGTGGCGAGCGAGGCTTTTGCGCCGAAACGGTCAACGAATTCCTGGAGGTGCGCGATTTCGCGCTGCTGGTTTTTGAAGAGGGCGAGTTGCTGGGCTTTGCGGGCTTCTTTTTCGGCGACGTAGTTGTCGTAATTGCCGTGGTAGTAGTGGAGCGTGCCCGCGCGCAGTTCGAGGATGCCGGTGCAAAGGGCGTTGAGGAAGGCGCGGTCGTGCGAGATGACGACGAGGCCGCCGGGATAGCGCGCGAGGTAGTCCTGAAACCACAGGAGCGCTTCGAGGTCGAGGTGGTTGGTCGGCTCGTCGAGGAGGAGGAGGGCGGGTTCGGAAACGAGGAGCCGGGCGAGGTGCGCGCGCATCACCCAGCCGCCGGAAAATGTTTTTGCCTGCTTGAGGAAATCGTCCTCGCGAAAGCCGAGTCCGGCGAGGATGCGTTTGGCGCGGGGTTCGAGCGTGTAGTCGATGTCCCAGTGTTCCTCGGTCGGCTCGAGCTGTTTGCCGCTGGTGGCGATTTCCAGAATGGTCTCGTCGCCGACGGGGGCGCTTTCCTGCGGGAGGTAGCCGAAGTCCGCGCCGCGCTCCCATTCGATGGTGCCGGTGTCCGCGCGCTCCTCACCGAGGATGAGGTTGAAGAGCGTGGTCTTGCCCGCGCCGTTGGCGCCGACGAGGCCGAGTCGGTCGGTGCGCGCAATAAAGAGTGACACGTCGCTGAAAAGTTCGCGCGTGCCGTAGGATTTGGAAACGTCGGCCAGTGTGAGCATGAAAAGCGGCAAAGAAAAAGGCCTCGCGCGGCGGCGGTCAATGATGCGAATCGGCGGTGTTTCGCACGCCAAGCAAATCTTGCAAAGAGGGGCGCGCTGGATTCTCCTTCCGGGCATGTCCACGAAAGAAATCATGACGCACGCGCTCAAACTTCCGGCCAGATCGAGAGCGCGTCTTGCCGCGCAGTTGCTGGAGAGCATCGACGCGCGGCAACGGAAGCATCTGGACGCAGCTTGGGCAAGCGAGGCGGAAGCCCGCATTGCGGAGTATGATTCCGCGGGAGGGAAGACTGTCGCTGCCGCGGATGTGCTGGCTTACCAGGGAAAACGATGAGTCCGAATGTGCGGTTTCTGGCTGTCGCAGAGGCGGAATACCGCGATGCCATTGACTATTATAACGCGGAGGTCCTTGGTCTGGGTGATGATTTCAGGGAGGAAGTTGCGGCCGCGTTGCAGCGCATCTCGGACTTTCCCGATGCGTGGCAGAAACTATCCGCTCGCACACGTCGCTGCAGATTGAACAGATTCCCCTATGGCTTGGTGTATCAACAACGCCCCGAAGGTATTTTGGTCGTGGCCGTGATGCATTTGAAACGCGAGCCGGGCTATTGGAGCAAACGACCGTGATGGACCGCTGCCTTCGAAAATAGCCAGCGCCGGACGGTGCTTGTGTGTTTCGGCATTTGGAGTTTCCGGTTGCCGTGGTTGTCGCGACAAAGCAAAAAGCCGGGATTATGCGATTCGAATCCATGCGCCGGCTTTTTTTGTTTGTTATCGGATTGTCCGTTTTTTCGTTTGCCTGGGCAAATGAAAGCGACCCCGTCATTCCACCGCTCAAGCGCCTCGCGACCGACCAATCGGAATACCGCCGCTTCACGCTCGACAACGGCATCAAGGTCATCCTGCTCTCCGACCCGAAGCTCAACAAATCCTCCGCGTCGCTCGCGGTCGGCGCGGGCTCGCTCATGGATCCGCACGACCGGCAGGGGCTCGCGCACTTTCTGGAGCACATGCTTTTCCTCGGCACGGAAAAATATCCCGACGTGAACGATTACGGAAATTACCTCACCAGCAACGGCGGCTACAACAACGCCTACACCGCGGACGATCACACGAATTATCTTTTCGAGATACGCCATGAGGCGTTTGAAGGCGCGATCGACCGCTTCGCGCAATTTTTCATCGCGCCTCTATTCACGCCTGAATTCACCGGGCGCGAAATGAATGCGGTCAATTCCGAGAACCAGAAAAATCTCGAAAACGACCTGTGGCGCGGCTGGCAGGTGCGCCGCTCGCTTTATCGCGCGGATCACCCGGCGAATCATTTCGGCACGGGAAACAAGGACACGCTTGACGGCGTGACGCGCGAGGAATTGCTCGCATTCTACAACAAATACTACAGCGCCGACCGCATGACGCTCGCGCTCACCGGACGCGCGAGCCTCGACCAGATGGAGCAGTGGGCGCGCCAGTACTTTTCTCCCATCGTCAACCGCTCGCTCGGCCCCATCCGCTACGATCCGGATTTTTTGCCTGAAAAAGCGGCGCTGCGTCTCGTGCGCATCGAGCCGGTTGCGGATGTCCGCCAGCTCATGCTTGAGTTTCCGATGCCCTCGACGAAGGCCCATTGGATGTCGAAACCGGCGCACCTCCTGGGTTTCATCCTCGGGCACGAAGGCGAGGGCAGCCTGCTTTCGCAACTCAAGGCCGAGGGGCTCGCCACCGGACTCGGCGCTTCGGGAAACGACGAGACGCGCGACTACGGCCGCTTTTATGTGAGCGTGCAACTCACGCCCGCCGGCCTGCAAAATTACGAGCGCGTGCTCGAACTTATCCTTGCCACCGCAGCCGAAATGCGCCGCGCCGGTTATCCCGAATATCTGTTCAACGAGCGCAAGACCATGGCATCGCTCGACGAGCTTTATCAGGACAAGGGCGAGGGCTCGCAGCGCGCCGTGTTTCTTGCGAACCAGATTGCCACTTATCCGTTCTCCATTGCCGAGCGCGAGCCGTTCCTGTGGCTGAAACCCGACGCGGATGCTTATGACAAACTGCTCTCTTATTTGCGTCCTGACAACATGCTCGTGTCGCTCACCGCCAAGGGCGGCGAGACCGACTCGATCGAACGATATTACGGAACCAAATACAGTTACCACGAAATCACGGGCCCGGCCTACGACAAACTCATCGCAGCCGCGCAGGCCGCCGCGTTTCCTTCCGGTGTCGCGATTCATCTCCCGAAGCCGAATCCGTATATTCCAAACAACGCCGCCGTGCGGGCGATCACGCCGGCGCGCCTCATCGACGAGCCGGGCCTCAGCCTCTACTACGCGCAGGACACCGAGTTTCAACGTCCGATGGTGACGCAGATTTTCACGTTCCGCCTGCCGCGCTCGCTTGCCTCGCTCGATAGCGCCGTGGCGCTGAGTTTTTATGCCGCGTGCGTCAATGAAGCGCTCAACGAAATCACTTACGTCGCCGCGGAAGCCGGGCTCAACGCGCGGGTCAGCGCGTCGCTTTCGGACGGTGTCACGCTTACGATCAATGGTTACGACGAATCGGCGGGACGCCTTCTCGCCACCGTGTTCTCGCAGCTCGTCGATTTTGATCTCACCGAGGAGCGTTTCGCCGCGCTGAAAGACCGCATCCTCAGAGGACTTCGCAATTTCGAGCGCAATGACGCGTTCCGCATCGGACTCGCCACGGTCAGGGCCATTTCCGGCGAATACGTTTACAGGCCCGACGAGCAAATCGCCACCGCTGAAAAAATGACGCTCGCCGATGTCCGCGCTTTTGCGCGGAAACTCTATACAAGCGGCAAAATCGAAGCTCTCATCTACGGCAACATAACCGCCGCCGATGCCGTCGCGCTCGCCCGCCGCTTCAAGGACCACACGCCGCTGCCTGAGTCCGACCTTTTGGACTCGCGCAACCTTGTCTTCACTCCCGGCGAGGAAATCCGAGCCACGGAAAAACTCGTCGTCAACAATTCCGCGATGGCGCTCATGTGCCGCCTCGGCGATGTTTCGCCGGACATGCGCGCCGCAAGTATCGTGCTCAATAGTTTTCTCTACGAACCTTTCTACACGGAACTGCGCACGCGCCAGCAACTCGGCTACATAGTCAGCGGCGGGGCCGTGACCGGCAAAGATTATTGCTATGCGCTGTTCCTCATCCAGTCGGGAAACCATCCCGCGGATGAGCTTGAAAAGCGCGCGCGCGAATTCATCGCAACGCTTCCCGCGCAGCTCGCCGCGCTTGACGATGCCAAGTGGGCCGATTTTGTTGCCGGCGCGCGCTCGCAGCTTGAGGAAAAAGACAAATCCATCGCCGAGCGCGCCTCACGCCTCAACGCGCTCGCCTATGAATATGACGGCGATTGGGAACGCCGCGCCGCAACACTTGCCGCGCTCGACAAACTCACAAAAGCCCGCGCCGTTGAGATCCTGAAAAGCGCATTGGCCGAAAACACACGCGAACAAATCACCGTGCTCGCCTTTGCGCGCGACCACGCGCCCGCGGATGCCGATGCGATCAAGGCGACTTTCGACAACGCCGGGCGCGCCCAATGGAAAAAGACACGGACGTATAAATAAAGTAGAAGCGGCCGTCCCGGCCGCTTGGGATTCGAACAACCGCATGAACGCAACTGGATCAAGCGGCCGGGACGGCCGCTTCTACTCTGACTACGAAAAACCGATCGGCCCGTGGGTGCGGCGCGCGAAGGAGCATGGCGAAGGCGTCATCAAAAAACTCACGCCCGACGAGCTCGCCGCGGCCGTCATCCATGCCGATGAGCGCGTGGTCGTCATCAACAAATCGGGCGACATCCCGTGCCATCCGTCGAAGGACGGCCCGTGGTCGAGCCTGTCCGGCGCGGTGCGCGAGCATTTCGGCGAGACGGCGGCGCATCTTGTCTTCCGGCTCGACCGCGAAACGAGCGGCGTAGTCGTTTATGCTCGCGATCCGAAAACCGCGCGCCGTTTGCAGACGGCCGCGCAAAACCGGAAATACTCGAAAAAATATCTGACGATTTTATGCGGCGCATTGAGGGAGGCGGTTTTTGTGAATGAGCCGCTGGGGCCGGATTACGATTCGCCGGTGGCAATAAAAAGCAAGGTGGTGCCGCGCGGGCGGGCGTTCGGGCAGATTGCGAAGACACGCTTTGAGCCGCTGGCCGTCGCGCCCGGCGGCGGATTCACGCTCGCGCGCGTGACCACGGAAACGGGACGCAAGCACCAGATCCGGGCGCACGCGCAATGGCTGGGTTATCCGCTGCTCGGCGATAAAATCTACGGACCTGATGCGCGGCTGTTCCTTGAGTTTATAGAGACCGGCTGGACGCCGGAACTCGCCGCGCGCTTGCTGCTCCCGCGACAGGCCTTGCATTGCGCGGAAATCGACCTGCGCCCCGCGGGATTCGATTATGTTTTCGCCGCGCCGCTGGCCGCCGACATGGCGGATTTTTGCAGACAACACGGCTTTTGCAGCGCAGATTCCCCATCCGAAAACGCCTCGTAAACATTTTAATATTCAGGCAGGCCGAAGGCCTGCGCCACAAAAGACATGACGCTCGAAAATCCAAAACTTCTCACCCTCGAACAAGCCGTTGCTGCGCGCGAAAAAATGCGCGCCGAGGGGCGCAGACTCGTCCTGACAAACGGCGTGTTCGATCTGCTGCACACGGGGCATTTGTATTATTTGCAGAAAGCGCGGGCGCTCGGCGGCGCGAACGGCGCGCTTTTCATCGCTCTCAATTCCGATGCGAGCGTGAAGGCGTTGAAAGGGCCGTTGCGTCCGGTGCAAGACGAGGCGCAGCGCGCCTACGCGCTCGCGGCGACATGGTTTGTTGACGGCGTGTTTGTGTTTCGCGAACCGCGTCTGACGGCGGAGATTCTGGCGTTGGAGCCGGACATTTATGCAAAGGCAGGTGATTACACTTTGGAAAAACTCGACGCGGGCGAACGCGCCGCGTTGCAGACGGCGGGGACAAAAATCGAGTTCCTGCCGTTCCTGCCGGGATTCAGCACCACAGGCCTGATCGCAAAAATAAAGGCGGCGGGCGGAATTTAGAGCGCACTTTTCAGAAGCGTTTTTGCACAAAACGACCTTATTTTACGTAATCTTAGCCTTGGGAGGAAAGGTTCCGGGAATGTTTTACATGCCTCTTGCCGGCGCATCCTGACAGGCGCTACAAAGATTTCCCGACAATTTAGATCTGGCATAAAATAATGAAAATCAATTTTTTATAATTTATAATGTCCGATTTCCGGCGATTCATCGGCGGCGGCGTCATGGTTTATCGGACAGTAAAACTTGATTTATTGATCTTCCGGCAACCCGCAGTAGCATATATTGCGAATAATAATGCTTGCATACGGCAACACTTATTATTGCATTCATCGCCGTATGGCTAACGACATCCAAAACGAAATCGAAGCAACAAGAGCAAAACTCGCAGAGCTTGAAAGTTTCCAAAAGATCCAAGGTAAACTTGCAAATCTGCCCGCAGATTACGGATTCAGTGATCTGAATTCCTTCATCAAGGCGCTCAAGCGCGCTGCCGGCGCTGCCGTCAAAGCTGGCCGTCCCGCGAAAGTTGCCGCCCCCAAGGCGGCCAAAGCCAAAAGGAAGGGCAAACGCGCTCGTATCACGCCCGAGATCAAGGAACAGGTAAAGTCCTTGGTTTCCGCCGGCAAAACGGGTGCTGCAATCGCCAAGGAACTCGGCATCTCGCTCCCGAGCGTTCAGAACATCAAAAAAGAATTCGGCCTCGTCAAAAAGCGCCGCTAATACTTTGTCATATTGACAAATGCAAGGCCTCCGGGAGTTTTCCGGAGGCCTTTTTTGTTACTGGATTTTTGTCATTTCTGACATTGCTTTTTGGGGAAGGGGGGCGCACGTTCCGACCCTTGCAAGTTCAATGAACGATTTTGATCCAAATAATCCGTCCAATTTCGAAGATGATGATGATCTCGGCGGGATCGCGTGGAATGAATTCGACTGGGAACACTATTTGCGTGAGCAGGATGACGTCATACACCGTTACATCGGCTTCTATGAAATGCTCGCCTCGCACGGAGACCGGCTTGAACAGGTGGCGAGTCGCATGGGCTGGGCGCTGACGCCGGATGAGAGCGATGACGACGATGATGATGATGATGACGACGAGGGCGGGCCTTACACGGTTCAGAAAAACTACATCTATGTGGCGGCGCGGGCGATTTATCTGAAACTGACGCACTCGTGGGAACAGATCGCGGCGGATCCGGCGCGCGTGCCGCAGCGGCTGGCGCTTGCTTTTCTGGGCGCGTTGCATCGCGGCGAATCAAACGCGGTGCTTGCGGTGCATGCGCTTGACCTGGGTGATTTCGCGATGGCCGTCAGTTTGTTCAAGAGAACGTTCAGCGATATAAACCGGGCGATTGCCATCCTCGACGAACAGGCGGATGGGTGTTCGCCGGCGCTTGCGAAATATCGGATTGCCGCGATGAAGATGCTTTTTGACCTGCGCGAAATCTCACTGCGCATGATGGATGACTGCCGCGATGCGATTGATGCGTCGCCGGGTGATGATTCGGAGTGAGTTGCAATGTGCGGAGTTGCCTCGCGGCGATTTATCCGCAAACAAATGGGGCCATGGGCACCATTTCCAATACTCTTCTCGATGATTCCATCCAGGCGACTGTGCGTTGCCTGGAGTCGCTTAGGCAAATCCGCTCCGAAATCGACCGGGCCGCGGAATTGATCCTGAAAACCGTGCGATCTGGAAACAAGCTGCTGATCTGCGGCAACGGAGGAAGCGCGGCGGAGGCGCAGCATTTTTCGACGGAGCTGGTGGGACGTTATTTCAAGAACAGGCGCTCCCTGCCGTCGGTGGCGTTGAACGCGGACGGCTCGCTGCTTTCGTGCATAGGCAACGACTACGGATATGATTCGGTCTTTTCGCGCCAGATCGAAGGACTGGCCAAACCGGGCGATATTGTGATCGGCATCACGTCGAGCGGCAATTCGGCGAATATAATCGCCGCGTTGAACACGGCGAAAAAGATGGGGTTGGAGAGCATCAGTTTCCTTGGCCGCGGCGGCGGCAAGGCGAAGGGGCTCGCCACGGTGGATTTGATCATCCCCGGCGATTCAGGCCGTGCGGCGCAGGAGGCGCATTTGTTTTTGGTGCACCATTTCTGCGATCTCATCGATGCGGAAGTCGCGTGATGCGGGATGGGTTTTGAGCGGGTTGAGTGGCACGGGCGACTCGCCCGTGTTCCTGAAAACATGGGCGAGTCGCCATAGCTTTATACACAAGTTCGGGAGATAAAAGCTGGAAGGCAGAGGGGTGAAAGTGCACAGAGATGGGGGATGAGCGAATGGGTTGACGAAGAGTTTGAATCGGCGGATTTCGGGGACGCGCGGCTGTC
>JARKRC010000010.1 GCA_029974595.1 Ereboglobus sp.
GCCGCGCGTCCCCGAAATCCGCCGATTCAAACTCTTCGTCAACCCATTCGCTCATCCCCCATCTCTGTGCACTTTCACCCCTCTGCCTTCCAGCTTTTATCTCCCGAACTTGTGTATAAAGCTATGGCGACTCGCCCATGCCACCCGACCCAAAAAAAACGCGAGCCGCAGCGGGCTCGCGTTTTTTGAGAGATAAGCAGTTTTTCTGGAGCGTGCTCTTACTTCACCGCGGCGGCGGCCGTGATGAGTTCGAGGAAACTGCGCGATTCGAGGGACGCGCCGCCGATGAGGCCGCCGTCAATGTCCTTTTGCGCGAGCAGTTCGGGCGCGTTCGAGGGTTTCATCGAGCCGCCGTAGAGGATGCGGATTTTTTGCGCGATGGCGTCGCCATAAAGTTTGACGAGCAGCCCGCGGATGAAGGCGTGCACTTCCTGCGCTTGCGCGGTCGTGGCGACTTTGCCGGTGCCGATCGCCCAGACGGGTTCGTAGGCGATGACGACGTTTGTCACCTGATCCTTGGTCACGCCTTCGAGGCCGCCTTCGATTTGAGTTTGCACAACCTTGAGGGTGGTGCCGGCTTCGCGCTCGGCGAGGGTTTCGCCGACGCAGAGGATCGGGCGGAGCTGGTTCTTGAGCGCGGCGAGTGTCTTTTTGTTGATGAAGGCGTCGGTTTCGCCGAAGTAGCTGCGGCGTTCGCTGTGGCCGAGGAGGATGTGCGAGGCGAAGAGATCGCGGAGCATTCCGGCGGAGATTTCGCCGGTGTAGGCGCCGCTGGCCTCGGGGTGCATGTTTTGCGCGCCGAGCTTGATGCTGGAGCCGTCAATGATCTTGCCGACGGTTTCGAGCGCGGTGAAGGGCGGGCATACGACGATGTCCACGTCGGTGTTGCGACCTGCGGCGGCGACGATTTCCTGCGCGAGGGGCGCGGCTTCGGTCGCGGATTTGTTCATTTTCCAATTTCCGGCGATGAGTTTTTTGCGAATCATGATGGTATAAAAAGTAGAAAGTAGGAATTAGGATTTAGAAAGTAGAAATCAGAATTTGGAGACGTGCGCCTGGTTGTGAGCTTGGTTTCCTAATTTTTAATTTCTACTTCTTACTTGTGTGTTTTTGGAATCTTCAGGATTCCAAAAACACGACGCCGGGGAGAGCTTTGCCTTCGAGGAATTCGAGGCTGGCGCCGCCGCCGGTGGAGCAGTGAGTGACTTTGTCGGCCACTTTGAATTTTTTTGCGGCAGTGGCTGTATCGCCGCCGCCGATGACGGTCACGGCGCCGGCTGCGGTAGCGGCGGACATGGCGTCGGCCTGCGCTTTTGTGCCGGCGGCAAATTTCTCGAATTCAAACACGCCCGCGGGGCCGTTCCAGACGATGGTCTTGGAGGATGTGATTGTCCGGGTGAAGAGTTCGATGGACTGTGGGCCGACGTCGAGGCCCAGCCAGCCGGCGGGGATGCCGGTGGCGTCGGTCGCGGGTTGGACATTGGCGTCGGGGGCGAATTTGTCGCCGCAGATGTAATCGACGGGAAGGACGAGATGCACGCCCTTGGCTTTGGCCTTGGCGACGATTTCGGGAACGAGCTTTGAACCGGCTTCGTCGAAGAGGCTGTTTCCGATTTCCATGTTTTGCATCACCTTTTTGAAGGTGAAGGCCATGCCGCCGCCGATGATGATGGCGTTGGCTTTGTCGAGGAGGTTGTTGATGAGGGGGATCTTGTCGGCGATCTTGGCGCCGCCGAGGATGGCGAGAAGGGGGCGTTGCGGGTTGTCCAAAACCTTGGCGAAGGCGTTCAGCTCCGCTTCCATGAGGAAGCCGGCGGCTTTGTCCTTGAGGTTGACGCCGACCATGGAGGAGTGGGCGCGGTGCGCGGTGCCGAAGGCGTCGTTGACGTAGATGTCGCCGAGTTTGCTGAGGCTGGCGCGGAAGGCTGCGACTTTTTCGGGCTCGGCTTTGATGGTGGTGACTTCCTTGGTTTCCTTGTTCTCGATTTTGACCTTGCCTTCTTCCTCGATGTGGAAGCGGAGGTTTTCGAGGAGGAGGACGGCGCCGGGTTTGAGCGCGGCAGCCTGTTGTTCGACAACGGGGCCGACGCAGTCCTCGGCGAAGGCGACGGGTTTGCCGAGGAGTTTTTCGAGCTCGGTGGCGACGGGTTTGAGGGAGAATTTGGCGACGACCTTGCCATCCGGGCGGCCAAGGTGGCTCATGAGGACGACGGACGCACCTTTTTCGAGCGCGTATTTGATCGTGGGGAGGGCGGCGACAATGCGCTGGTTGTTGGTGATGGCGCCGGTGGCCTTGTCTTGCGGGACATTGAAGTCAACGCGGATGAGGACGCGTTTGCCGGCGAGATCGAGATCGCGGATGGTTTTGAACTTTGGCATGGTGTGAAAGGATGAAATGGAAACAGAGCGGCGGCGGTGATTGCAAGAACTGCTTGAGAGTTGTTTTACAAAAGCGGGGTAGAAAGCGGGAGACGATTTGCGCCGTGCGGATGGCGGGGCGGGGGACCGGACGCAGGATTTGGGCTGGGGCGCAGGACTCAGGAGACCGGAGTCCCAAGTCCTGAGCTTGCGATGGGTCGGGTGCCTTTGCACTCGGGGTAGTGGCTGCAACTCCAGAACTCCTTGCCCGCGTTGGGGCCTTTGCGGGCGGTGCGGCGGCGCATGGGCTGGCCGCATTCGGGGCAGGCGGGCGTTTCCTCTTGCGGTGCGTCGCGAGCTTCGAGGCGTTGTGTTGTCAGGCGCTCGCGAAAGCCGCCGCTTTCGAGAAAGGCCTCGCCTTGCCGCCGGGTTTGGGAGGCGAGCATGCCCATCGCGCGGCGAATGAGCACGAGGAGAACGTTGGCGACGACACAAGGATCCTTGGATTCCAGCCAGGGCATGAAGAGCTTTGTGCCTTGTAGGACAACTGGCCAAGCCCCGAGGAGTCATATAACGAAACGGGGCATGGCCAGTTGTCAGGAGAGGGCGGGCCTGCAGGCCCGCCCTCTCCTCCCGTCCCGTTAGCCTGATTTGTGCCCAGAGCCTTG
>JARKRC010000076.1 GCA_029974595.1 Ereboglobus sp.
GATGGCGTCGCCTATGACCAAACCCGTTACCTGAGCGCCCTGGCCAAACGGGCCCGCCCCCGGATCGCCCCAGCCTGAAAATCCTTCAAAAAAAGACTTGCGCGGACCACCTCAGCTTTTGGGCTGCCAGCCCGTGCCACACGAATCGCATCCGCGTGAAAATAAAACGCCCACACTTCCGTTTGAAATGCGCTAAAACGCGCGCCTCATGCCGAGCGCCACGAACACGAGCGTCGCGAGCGAACTGAACGGCATGATGATGGCGGCGACGAGCGGGTCGATGTGCCCGGTCGCCGCGAAGGCAATAGCGGCGATGTTGTAGCTGATCGCAAACGCCAGCAGCCAGCCGTGCGTGCGGCGGCGGAGGGCGTCGGTTTCAAACAGCGCGCGGATGCCGGAGATGTCGTGTCCGAGGTAGTAGAAATCGGCTTTCTCGGCGAGGATGCCGTTGTGGATCGCAGGCGTGCCGCGGCAGAGCGCCGCGTCGAAGGCGAGGGAATCGTTTGCGCCGTCGCCGAGCATGAGGGTTGGTGTTTCCGGGGTGTTTGCAGGGTAGGGCGAAGCCTCCGGCTGAGCCACAGCCGCGTGCGGCTCACCCTGAGGGTTCGCCCTACCCGAAAGCCACTCCGCCTTCGCTTGCGGCGTAAGGCCGCCGAGCGCCTCGGTTGCGGATAGGCCGAGCGGCGCGGCGAACGCGGCGACTTTTTCTGGACGGTCGCCGCTGAGGATTGTGATGTCGAGGGCACGCGCGCGGAGGGCGTCGAGCTCGGCGCGCGCGTTGGCGCGGGGAAGATCGGCAAAGTGAAAATGCGCGACCGTATTTCCCTCGCGCGAAAGAACGAGGTCGGAATTTTCGCCGGGAGCCTTGCCCAGTTCCCATTCGCCAAGGCTCACGCCGTGGCCGATGCTTTCGCGCGGCTCGCCGGCGAGCGGAATGTCATCCCAGCGGCGAAGGATGATGGCTTCGTGCAGGGCGCGGGCGACGGGATGGCGGTTGTTTTGCGTGAGCGCGAGGAGCGCGCGCCGGGCGTCGGACGCGAGCGTGTCGAGCGCATCGGGATTCAGGGGCACGGGGGTTTCGAGCGTGAGCGTGCCGGTCTTGTCGAAGACGATGCGGCGGATTTTTGCGATGCGCGGCCAGAGATCGGGGACGCGCACAAACACGCCGCGACGGCGCAGCGCGACGGCGGCGGCTTCGTCGGCGAGCGGCAGCGCGAGGCCGATGGCGCAGGGGCAGGAGACGACGAGCACGGCGGCGGCAATCGCGCCGGAACGCAACGCATCGTGCGTGGAAATCCACCACGCGATGCCGGCGACGGCGGAGATGACGATGATCGCGAAGAGATAGCCCTGGATGACGCGCTCGAAAAAGAGATTGCGCGCGCTGGGGCGCGAAGCGGGCCGCATGAGGCGCGCGAGCAGCGAGTCGGGCCAGCCCTGGACGGCGCGCAAGCGCGTTTCGGCGCGCGCGAGGCTGAGCGCGCCCGAGGGGATGATTTGCCCGGCGCGATACGCGCGCGGCTCGGGCTCGCCGTTGATCCACGCGAGGTTCATGGAGGCGGTTCCGGTTTCGAGGCGCGAATCGACGGGGACGACTTGTCCGGGGCCGAGCGCGTAGCGCTGCCCGGCGCGAAGGTTTTCGGGCGACGTTTCACCGGGAGTTCCCGTGTTGTCCCACGTGCGGACGCGGGGCGGGGCGGGTTGGCGAGCGAGGAGCCGGCGGCGGTTGCGCTCGACGGCGGCGGTTTGCGCCCAGCGGCCAATGAGCATCAGTAGTGAAAAAGTGGATACGAAATCGAAGTAGATGTAGGCGGGATCGTTGGCGAGCCAGCCGAAGAACGAGGCGGCGTAGGAGCCGATGAGACCGAGCGCGATGGGGAGGTCGATGTGCGCGACGCCGGCGGCGAGCGCGCGGGCGGCGCGACTGATGAAGTAGCCGCCGCCGACAAGCAGGCTGAGCGTGCCGAAGATCATCGAGAGCGTGATGAAGAGGCGCTCGTATTCGAACGCGGCGTCCATGCCGAAATACAGCGGAAGCGTGAACAGCATGGTGTTCATCGCAAACGCGGCGCACAGGCCGATGCGACGGACGAGTCCGCGGCTTTCGGGCGGCGCGGTGCGTTCGGCTGACGCGGGCGCGAGGAGGTAGTTGTAGGATTGGAGGGCCGCGGCAAAATGCGGAATGCGGAATGCGGAGTGCGGAATAGGGGGATTTTCGATTTTCGATTCTCGATTCTCGATTGGGCGCTGCCGCGCCGGTGGATTGTTTTGTGATTTATTTGGGATTTGGGGATTGGGATTTGGGATTTCCGGCTGCGGAGCAGGCGGACTCCATGTGAGCCTCAACTGTCCGGCGGGGGCGTTGATCTCGATGCGACCGGAGCCAGGTTGTTTGTCGTGGAGGCGTTCGATGAGCCAGACGCAGGCGGCACAGGAGATGCCTTGCACGTCGAGGGTGAGCGTGGCGGCGCGGTTGTGGGCGAGGGCGTCGCGTTCGGCGGCGGCTTGCGCGTCGGCGAGCCAGGTGTAATCGCGCTCGGGCAGGAGCGCGGTCGTCGCGGGCGGGGTGATCTGGTCCTTAAGTTCGTAGAAGCTGGCGAGGCCGTGCTCGTTGATAAGGCGGTGGACGGCGGCGCATCCGGCGCAGCAAAAATCGGCGCTGGCGGCGGGTGTGTTTTCCGGGATGGGCGCGCCGCAATGTTTGCAGGCGGGCGGACGGTTCGTTTTCCCGGATTGTTTGTCTTGCCTGTTTGCCGTCATGGAAAGCGAACGCTACCGCCTCACGCCATCACGGCGAGCCAAACGTAGGGCGCTTATGAACGGCCGCCAGAACGGGCATCATGCATATTGCCCTTCACGCAGGCCGGCCGCATATGCGTTGAAAACAAGTTGGATCTGGTCCCGAACACGGCGGAACTCTGCGAGGATTTCGGCTTCGGAGCCGGTCGCATGGGCCGGATCGTCGAATTGCCAATGGTGGCGATGCATCTGTCCCGGAAAGCAGGGGCATGCCCCGTCCGCGGCGCCACAAACCGTGATGATGGTCGTGATGCTTTTGTCCAAAAACTCATTCCACGATTTCGAGCGGTATTGCGGCGACGACAGTTCAACGCCCGCCTCGCGCATCACCTGCATGGCAAGCGGGTGAATGTGGCCGGCGGGCTTTGAACCCGCGCTGTAAGCATCGACGATGTCGCCGGCGGCGGCGCGCAGGAAGCCCTCCGCCATCTGGCTGCGACATGAGTTGCCCGTGCAAAGAATGAGGATGCCGGGCTTGGTTTTCATGGATGAGGACATTTTATTCATGCTTTGAATCGTTTCCTCAGCCGCAGCGCGACATGCACCAGACCGATGAGCACCGGCACTTCGATGAGCGGGCCGACCACGGCGGCGAACGCCACGCCGGAGCCGATGCCGAACACCGCTATGGCAACCGCTATCGCCAGCTCAAAATTATTGCCCGCCGAGGTGAACGCCAGGGTCGTTGCACGCGGGTAATCCGCGCCCAGCCATTTCGACATGAAAAAGCTCACGCCGAACATCATCGCGAAATAAATCGCCAGCGGCACCGCGATGCGCAGCACGTCCGCGGGCAGCGACACGATGGCGTCGCCCTTGAATGTGAACATCACGACAATGGTGAACAGCAGCGCAATGAGCGTCAGCGGAGAGATGCGCGGCAGGAATTTTTTGTCGAACCACTCCCGCCCCTTGAGCCGAATCAGAATGACGCGGCTCAGCACGCCCGCCGCGAACGGTATGCCGAGATACACCATCACGCTCCAAAATATATCCATCATCCTCACCGGAACCACCGAGCCGGCCATGCCGAAATACGGTGGCAGCACCGTGATGAACAACCACGCGTAGAGACTGTAGAACAGGATTTGGGCAACGCTGTTAAGCGCCACCAGCGCGGCGGCGTATTCGGCGCTTCCCCTGGCGAGGTCATTCCACACAAGCACCATCGCGATGCAGCGGGCAATGCCCACAAGAATCAGCCCCACCATGTAGTCGGGGTGGCCGCGCAGAAAAATCATCGCCAGCGCAAACATGAGCAGCGGGCCGACAACCCAGTTTTGCACGAGCGAAAGCGCGAGGATGCGGCCGTTGGCAAAAACCTTTGGCAACTGTGAATACCGCACTTTCGCCAGCGGGGGATACATCATTACAACAAGCCCCGCGGCGATTAGCAGGTTTGTCGTGCCAATCGTTATCGGCGCGAAAAACGCCTCCGGATCGGTGACGACAAAATGACCGAGCAGCACGCCCAGGCCCATTGCGACAAATATCCAGACCGTCAGGTAACGGTCGAGGAACGACATGTTTTTGGCCACGGAATCAGACATGGATGAAAAATGCGGAATGGAGTTGCGGGAGCCTTTTGCGCGCGTCAGTCGCAGCGGCATTGGCCGTCCGGTTTTTTTGCGGTCACCTCGGCGGCGAACACTTTTTGCTCGAAGCCGCGCTTTGCCTCCCAGCTTGTGATCACCTCGTCGCTGTTTCCCTTCGGACGAATCACCACGTCAACGAAACCCGCGTCGGCGAGAATTTTTTCAAGGTCGGCAAGCAGCGTCGCGCCGGAGAGGCAGCCGGAATAAAGCGCCAAGTCTTCTCTGGCCTCGTCGCTCAACGCCTCGCGTGCCACGACATCCGAGATGACGATGCGGCCTCCCGGCTTGAGCACCCGGAATGCCTCGCGATACACGGGGCGTTTGTCCGGACAGAGGTTGATGACACAATTCGAGATAATCACGTCCGCCGCGGCGTCGGCGACGGGCAGCGCCTCGATCTCGCCGAGGCGAAACTCCACCTGCGAAAAGCCGCCGGCGCGCGCGTTGGCGCGCGCCTTGGCAACCATTTCCGGCGTCATGTCCACGCCAATGACTCGCCCCGTTTCGCCGACCTCACGCGCCGCGAGGAAAGCGTCGAATCCCGCGCCCGCGCCAAGGTCGAGAACCACCTGGCCGGGACGCAGCGAGGCGATTGCCACGGGATTTCCGCAACCAAGTCCGAGGTTCGCCCCTTCCGGCACGACGGCAATGTCGGCGGCGGAGTAGCCGAGGGTGTGCGCCTGCTCATCGGGCGTAAAACAGCAGCCGCTTGGTTGATTTGGCGTTGGCGCGTCCTCCATTTCCGGATTCGAGGAACGGCAGCACGAGCCGTCGGGACCATCCATCTTGTTGCGCTCGACAAGCGTGGATTCACCGCCGGCAATGGCTGCATAACGGGCGCGCACGGCTTCGCGAAGCATGCCTGGATCGGGTGTTTTATTTTCAGTTTTCACGGTTGCGCATGGGAAAAACGAAAGGGCGCTTGCGATCGGCATGTCATCCCGCGGCAGAGGGCGGCGGCGGCGGAAGCGTCCTTGCCCAAGCGCGCGCGGACCTTTTCGAGGCGCGCATTGTCGCGGATGATCAGCTTGTCGTCGCGCGCGCAGTCTTGCAGGCAGGCGAGGTTCGCATCCAGTTCGCGCGAACGCTCCTCCGGCAGGCTGTAAACCATCCAATTGGCTTCGCGCTGGACGGCGACCATGTCCCGCGCCCTGAGATAATTGAGGTGGCGTGAAATCTTCACCTGCGGCTCGCGGAGTATTTCCTGGACGTGGCACACGCAAAGCGGCCCGGAGCAAAGCAGGTTGAGAATGCGCAGTCGCGTGCGGTCGCAGAGGCATTCATAGATTTTGACGAGTTCCATGTCGATGAACATGCGCATTCAGGTATATTCGTCAATACGAATATAGATGGCCGAAAAAACGGACTGCCTGCCGGGCCGGCCTTTCAGTGGCAGCAGAAAAAGCCCTCCGCGCCGGGGCCGGAAAACCCAAGCGTGGCGCGCAGGCGCCAGGCGATGAGAAGGGCGGCGGTGAGGGCGAGGATGGTTTGGGCGCGGCTCATGGCGACAGGGGAAATTTTCGCGCGGAGCCAGCCGTAGTTTGCCTGCGCGAGCCAGAGGAGGGGGAGCGTGCCGCAACCGAAGGCGAGCATGAATTCGACGCCGCGCAGCGCGGAGCCGGTCATGGCGGCGAGGCCGATGAGAAAATAAAGCGGGCCGCAGGGCAGCAGCGGCGTCGAGACGCCGACAATCGCGGCGGCGGTCACGCGCGAGCGGCGGGCGAGCGTGGATTGGATGCGCAGGAGCAGGCGGCTGAGCGCGGGGATGCGCGGGAGGAGGTGGCGGTCGAGCCGGAAGGCGACTACGAGGAAAAACGCAACCATGAGCCACGGCAGCCACGCGAGAATCGTGGTGTTGATGACCGACAGGACGACGGAGCCCGCCGCGCCCGCGAGCGCGCCGAGAAACGCGTAGGATGCGAGGCGCGTGAGCTGGTAAACGACGGTGACGGTGAGCGCGTCGCCGCTGCCGCGCGCGGGCGTGAGCCAGCAGGCGATGGGGCCGCACATGCCGAGACAGTGAAGGCTGGTCACGAGGCCGGCGATGAAAGCGGCGGCGGGGGAGTCGATGTTGCCAAGAGTCATCAGGCGGCGGGGCGTGCGTGCGCGACGGGTGTGTTGCCGCGCGAGGATTTCAGGGGGATTTGCTCCACGGGGTGCGTGGCGGCCAGAATGAAGAGGGTGAGCCAGACGGCGAGCATCAAGGCGAAGGCGATGATCGCGAACCAGAGGAAACCCAGGGCGGATTTCTTTTTGTTGTTGTCGGAGGGCGAGATCATTGGCCGGTGGTCATTTTCATGAACTCGGGATCGGGGCCGATGAACTCGGCGGCGCGGGAGATATGGAACGATTTGCCGGCGTCTGTTGCGACGATGGGGACGCGGAAGGAACCGTTGTATTGTTTTTTCGGAATGCGCACGATGAGGACGCGGACGGTTTCGTCGCCGGAGGCGAGGTGAACGGGTGCGTCAAGCCCGTCGATGCGGATGCCGTCGGGCAGGTTTGCGAGCGCGGGCGAGAGGGTGATCGTGAGCGGTGTGTTCTGTTTGTTGACGAGGCGGACGTTGTATTGATTGCGGATCGTGTCGGCGTCCATGTAGTAAGGCGCGCCGGTCATGCGCGTGATGCCGATGGTGGCGGGCTTGACGGTGGAGAAGGCGTAGAGGGCGGCGCCGGCTCCGATGCAGAGGAGCGCGAAGTAAACGAAGACGCGGGGGCGGAGTATGCTGGTGGCTTTGCCGGCAAAGCCGTTGAGCGAGTCGTAGCGTATGAGGCCGCGCGGACGTTTCAGGCGGGTCATCACATCGTCGCAGGCGTCGATGCAGGCGGAGCAGCCGATGCATTCCATCTGTAGTCCCTGGCGGATGTCGATGCCGGTGGGGCAGACGTTGACGCAGCGGTTGCAGTCGATGCAATCGCCCGCGTCCTGCGCGCCGGGTTTGCCGCGAGGCTCGCCGCGCGCGGTGTCGTAGCCGATGACGAGGGAGTTGTCGTCGATGAGGGCGGATTGGAGGCGGCCGTAGGGACAAATGATGATGCAGAGCTGTTCGCGGAACCATGCGAAGTTGAAGTAGAGGATGCCTGCGAAGATCAGCACGAAAAGGAAGGCGCCGATGTGCTCGCCGGGGGCGCTCGCGATCATTTGCCAGAGGCGCGGGATCGAAACGAAGTAGGCGAGAAAGAGGTTCGCGATGAGGGCGGAGACGATGATGTAGAGGGTGTGCTTGGCGACGCGGCGGAGGGCTTTGGACATGTCCCAAGGCGCGGCGTCGAGGCGGCGGCGCGCGACGGCATCGCCTTCGATGAAGTGTTCGATGCGACGGTAAACGTGTTCGAGAAACACGGTTTGCGGGCAAGTCCAGCCGCACCAGACGCGGCCGAACAGGGCGGTGACGACGAAGAGCGAGAAGGCGAGTCCGGTGATGAGAAAAAAGAGGAGCCAGAGATCTTGCAGCGCAAGGGTGTGGCCGAAGAGGTGGAAGCGGCGCGCGGCGACGTCGAGGAAGACGGCGGGATGCCCGCCGATGGGTATCCAGGGGAGGATGAAATAGATGACGATGAGGGCGTAGCCGCTCAAGCGGCGCGCGCGGGTGAAGCGACCCCGGGTGTCGGCGGGATGGAGGTAACGGTGGGAGCCGTCGTCGCGGATGGTGGTGACGCTGTCGCGGTTGGGAAGCTTTGCGGACGGAGGAGGCATGAATGCGGAATGATGCAAAAAGAATAACCGCAAGGAGGCGCAAAAGACGCAAAGGGCAAGCGGCGTTCCGGGTGATTTTTGCGCCTCGCGTGCCTTTTGCGGTTATCTGTTCGTGGTTTTTATTTGGCGGCTCCGGCGTGGAATGTGGTGTCGACTTCGACCGGCTCTCCTTCTTTGTGGTGGCTGAGGACGTAGGCGACGGTTTCGGCGACCCGCTTGGCGCCGATTTGGGGCGCCCAGGCTTGCATGCCTTTGTCGGGGACGCCGACGGTGACGGTGTGGAGAACTTCGGTGGGTTTGCCGCCGTGGAGCCATTTGGTGTCGGCGAGATTGGGGCCGACGGCGGTGGGATTTTCGTCGCGTCCGCGCAGGCTCGCCATGTGGCAGGTGGCGCAATTCGCATTAAAAATGTCGCGCCCGGCGTTAACGAAGACGAGGTTCTGGCTCATTTTCCAGAGGGTGTCGTCGTCGTAGGTGGTGGCGTTGGCCATTTTGACGGCTTCGAGTTGCTGGAGCTCGGCCGTGACGCGCTCGCCGTCGGGAAGGGAGATATGGTTGTGGTGATAATAGAACCAGTAGACGATCGAGAAGACGATCGCGCCGTAGAAGGTGAGGAGCCACCAGTTGGGCAGGCGTTTGTCGTATTCCTGGATGCCGTCGTAGGTGTGTTCGCGGATCGCGCCGTCGAGCGGCGCGGCGGGCGGTTCGGGTGGTTCGTTGCGTTGGGTGCTCATCGCGAAATGGGATTGGGTTTAGTGTTCGGGATTTGAAGATGCGGAGGCGGGTGGCGCGGCGGGTTCATCGCCGGAGAGCGGGAGGTTTTCCAGGTGTTCGATCTGTGTTTTTTTCATGCGGCAGGCGCGCCAGGTGATGGTGGCGTAAACGACTCCGGTCACGATGATGGAGATCAGCGGAAAGATCGACACCCAGTTGTCGAATATGAGACGGCGGAACATGGCGGCGCGGGGTTACTTGGCGACGGGCCGGCTTTTGCCGAGTTGCTGGAGGTAGGCGATGAGGGCCACGATTTCCTTGTCGGGCTCGATGATGCCGCCCTGGGCCTTGAGGTCGGCGACGATTTGCGCGGCCTCGGCATCGGCGGACGCCTTGATGTCCTCGGCGGTCATGGGCGGGAAGGGGACGCCGAGGGTGCGCTGGACCTTGATCTTGCTTTCGAGGGCGGCGATGTCGGTGGCCTGTTTGTAGAGCCACGGGTAGCGCGGCATGTTGGAGCCGGCCCAAATGTTGTTCGGATCGGCGTCGCCGGAGGAGACGGAGCGCGGGTCAAACATGTGCTTGAAATGCCACATGTGGTTGTATTTGCCGCCGACGTGCGCGAGGTCCGGGCCGGTGCGCTTCGAGCCCCACTGGTAGGGGTAGTCGTAAATGCTTTCGCCGAGGCGCGAATAGTCGTCGGCCGCGCCGTTGCGGCCGTAGCGCATGACGTCGGGGACGAGCGTGCGGATCATTTGCGAGTGACAGAGGTAGCAGCCTTCGCGCACGTAGATGTCGCGGCCTGCGAGCTGGAGCGGCGAGTAAACGACCTGGATGCGATCCTCGACGTTTTCGGCTTTGTTCATCACGTAGGCGGGAACGATCTGGATGAGCCCGCCGATGGCGACCGCGAGGAAGACGAGGACGGTGAAGGGCGCGCAGTTGACGAGGAGCTTGTCATACCAGGCGCCCCAGCTCCGATGGCGGGTCTCGTAGTGCACGACCGCGATGATGGCGCAGAGGATGGTGCCGAAGAGGCCGGCGAGGCTGAGGGTGTTGCCGCCAAACATCCACGCAAAGGCGAGAATCATGCCGAGCGCGGTGAAGAGGAAGGGCGGCGAGAGCAGGGTGCCGCGCACGCCGAGGCGGGTATCGGACGCCGTCGCGGGATTTTTTTCAACAAAGACCTCCATTGTGCCGTTGACGGCTTTCGCGCCCTTGAGCGTGCGCGCGAAATTGTAAACCATGATGAACCAGCCGGCGAGGTAGAGGCCGCCGCCGAGTACGCGGAAGAGCATGGCGGGGCGGATGGTGTTGAGCGTTTCGAGGAAGTTGGGATACGCGAGCACGGTGCCGCCTTCGGTGGTGGCGTTGAGCATGAGGCCTTGCGTGATGCCGCTCGTCCACATAGCGCCGACGTAGAGGAGGATGCCCACGGTGCCGATCCAGAAGTGGAGGTTGGCGAGCGCGGTCGAGTAGAGCGGTTTGTTCCAGAGGCGGGGAACGAGGTAGTAGAACATGCCGGCGGCCATGAAGCCGTTCCAGCCGAGCGCGCCGGCGTGGACGTGCCCGATGATCCAGTCGGTGTAGTGGCCGAGCGCGTTGACGGACTTGATGGAAAGGAGCGGGCCCTCAAAGGTGGACATGCCGTAGAAGGTGACGGCGGCGGCCATGAATTTGAGCACGGGATCGGTGCGGAGTTTGTGCCACGCGCCGCGAAGCGTGAGGAGGCCGTTCAACATGCCGCCCCACGACGGCGCCCAGAGCATGAGCGAGAAGGTCATGCCGAGCATCTGCAGCCAGTTGGGCAGGGCGGTATTCAGGAGGTGGTGCGGCCCGGCCCAGATGTAGATGAAAACAAGCGACCAGAAGTGAATGACGGAAAGTTTGTAGCTATACACCGGGCGTTCGGCCGCCTTCGGTATGAAGTAATACATGATGCCGAGAATCGGCGTGGTGAGGAAGAACGCGACGGCGTTGTGCCCGTACCACCATTGCACGAGGCCATCCTGCACTCCGGCGAAGATGGGGTAGCTGTGCGTGATCGACGTGGGGATCGAGAGGTGGTTGACGATGTAGAGCATCGCGACCGTCAGGATCGTCGCGATGTAAAACCAGATGGCGACGTAGAGGCTCTTTTCGTTGCGGCGCGCGAGCGTCCAGAAAAAGTTCACCGCAAAAACGACCCAGATGATGACGACGGCGATGTTGATGGGCCAGATGAGCTCTGCGTATTCCTTGCTGCGCGTGAGGCCCGCCGGAAGCGTGATCGCGGCGGCGGCAATGATCGCCTGCCAGCCCCAGAAATGGAGATTGCTCAGGAAATCGCTCGCGAGACGCGCCTTCACGAGGCGCTGCGTGGAGTAGTAGATGCCGGCGAACATCATGTTGCCCACGAGAGCGAAGATGACGGCGTTGGTGTGCAGCGGGCGGAGGCGTCCGAACGTCAGCCACTGCGTGTCGAAGTTCAGCGGCCAGAAATTGAGCTGCGCGGCGATGAGCACGCCGACGAGCATCCCGACCGCGCCCCAAAATATGGCGGCGATCATGAACAGGCGCACGATGCGGTCGTCGAACTCGATGGTGGTTTTGGATCCGGGCGAAATGGCGTTGGCGGTCATGGTAAAGGGAAGGGTTTGGGAATGCGGGAAATTAAAGGGTCGTCTCGATGCTCACCGGGCGGCGTGGCTGGTGTCGCGCCCGGAGGGGCGCTTGGCGGCGGATTCGTTTGCGGATGGCTTTTCCTCGGCAAGCGGGAGCAGCGCGTCGGACTCGGTGCTGTTGAATCGACGCCGCGAATATTCGCGCCAGAAAAAATACACAAACACGGCGACGAGCAACAGGCTGATGGCGAGGGTTAGTGGGATGACATCAAACATGGATGTTTTCCAAAAAGTAGTGACCGGAAGGCATCATGCGCGCTTTTTTACATGTTGTGACAGTAATTTACAGGTTAGAAACAAGGCATTATTAGGATAATTCATGGCAACTATTCAAGTATCTTGATGAAAAGCGCGAGGCCGTACATGCGCTGGAGCGTTTTTTTGTTTGCCGGAGAATTGTATGGCCGGATTTTTCCCCAGGTGTTTTTCTTCTTTCGCAAACCCACGCAATGACCGCCACCAACGCCCAGCCGCAATACTCCCCCGCGGAGGAACTCGCCAATGTCATCACCGGCGGGCTTGGCCTGCTGCTCAGCATCGCGGGTCTGGGTGTGCTCGTCACGCTCGCGGCGATTTACGCCGACGCGTGGGCGGTGACGGCGTCGGCAACCTATGGCGTGACGCTCGTCTTGGGATACGCGGCGTCCACGGTTTACCACGCGGCCAGAAATCCGCGTCACAAACATGTGCTGCGCAAAATCGATCACGCGGCGATTTTCACGCTTATCGCGGGCACTTACACGCCGTTCATGCTTGTCAACCTGCGCGGCCCGTGGGGCTGGACGTTTTTCGGAATCGTATGGAGCCTGGCGCTCGCGGGCATCGTGATGAAATTCAGGTTGACGGGGCGTTATGTGAAATTGTCCACGGCGATTTACGTGGCGATGGGCTGGTTGATCGTGATCGCCGCAAAACCGATGATTGCCGGGGTGCCGGCGGTGTCGCTCTGGCTGCTGCTTGCGGGCGGGCTCTGTTATACGGGCGGCGCGCTTTTTTATATCCGGAAAAAACTGCCGTTTCACCACGCCATCTGGCACGGGTTCATCTTGGCGGGCAGCGTGACGCACTACCTCGCGATCCTTTTTGCGATGGTGTGAGTTTTAGAATTTAACATCGACGCCCGCCGTCATGTAGGCGGCTGGCTTGCCTTTGATCTCATAATCGCGGTCGTAGTAATCAAAGCGCCGGTCCGCCATCCATCCGCCTTCGAGGGAAAGGCTGGTTTTCCCCGCAATTTTATATGTCGCGCGGACACCGGCGCGGATTTCGCGATAATTCACATGGGTATTGGCAAGATCGCCGCGCCCGGAATTGCCCGGGGTTTTTGTGACCCGATAACCGCCGCCCTGCATGGTTGCGCTGAGGCTCAGATCGAGGGCCTTGGTTGCCTGCCACGTCACGCCGAGGCGTGGAAAGCCGAGGTTGAGCGACCAGCCGGCGGCAAAAGCCCAGCGAAAACTGACAACCGGAAGCACCGGATATTCGGCGATAGGATTTACGCTCATGCCGAAAAGCCACACGACGCTGCTGCCGGACGGAGCGTAGTTTGCGAGCGCGATGAGCGGCGCGTTGAGCGTGCGAGACGTATAACTTTCGAAATCGCCGTAATAACCCGGGCGCGCAAAAACCGAGCCGCGCCATTCCTTTGAAAACAACTGCGTGATTCCGGCATTCAACGTCAACTCGCCGAGCCGGGCCGGCGCAGGCACGGGGTCATCGGAATTGATGTCATTGATCGCGAAAGCCGCTCCGTAGCCGAAAAAAGTCGCCTCGCCGAGCGCGATGCGACCCGACGCGCTGATGTCGAAGTGATTCACCGACGTCTCGCCCGGCGTGGCGTTGTGCTTGTAGCCGGATTTTCCCGAATACGAATACGAAACTGCGCAACTCTCGACGAGCGACGGGCGGAATGTGGCCGATGGCGCCTGGGCGCGCGCGAGCGACGCGACAAAGGCGGTGACGAGAGCGAAAGCGAACGCCGCAAGCGGAGGATTTTTCATGGAGATTTGCGGAGCGTGGATTCTGTCATGAAGGCTGCAAGACTCCATTCGCGCATAATGCCGGACAAATAAAAAACCGCCGGGAGATTCCGGCGGTTTTCCTGTTTTGAAAATGGAGCGGGCGAAGAGACTCGAACTCTCGACGTCCACCTTGGCAAGGTGGTGCTCTACCAACTGAGCTACGCCCGCAAAATGAATTTGCAGGCGAAAAGGACTAAGGGGCTGGCTGGCGGCGTCAATAGCAATTTCCGAAAAAATCAGACGATTGAGAATGCCCGCACGGGTTGTCCGGCCTGCCTTTGCCTGCTTCAATTTCCTTGTTTGAAGCATTGTTTTCATGACACTTACTGCATGCGTGCGTGCCTCTTCTCGTGCTCATCAGGTCCGGATTTCCTCATGCATCCCATTTCCTTGCTTAAAAAACCAACAATACCCCGCCTCGGGCCGTCCGGGTTTCTCGCACTGCTTGGTCTCTCCCTTGTGCTGGGCTTTTCCGATCTCCGCGCCTGCACGCTGTGGGCTGCGGTCGTGCCGGAAACAGGCGGCACGATCATCTCGAAGAACCGCGATTGGAAGCCTGATCACACGCAGGTGCTGAAGCTGCATCGCGACGACAAGGGTTACGCGTATTTCGGACTCTACGCGGTGGGCAACGACTCGCCCGGACTCAAGGAAGGCGTGAACGAGAAGGGGCTGTGCGTCGTTTCCGCCTCGGCCAGCTCGATCCCGAAAAAAATCCGCGTCCAGCACGCCTCCAAGCGCGGCAGCCTCATGCGCACGCTGCTCACGGATTACGCGACGTGCGACCAGGTGCTCGCGGATGCCGGGAAGCTGTTCGCCGGCCGCGGCCCGAGCTTCCTCCTGATTTCGGATCGCACGAAAATCATCACGCTGGAAGTCGGGCTGAAAGGTCGTTACAGCGTAAAAGTCACCACGGCGGGCCACGTCGCCCACACGAACCACTACCTCGATGGCGCGCTCGCCGATTGCAACATCAAGATCGGCGCGAGCAGCGACACGCGTTTCCGCCGCATCTCCGAGTTGCTGCAAAAAGCGCCGGCCGCGCCCGACATTGCGGCGTTCGCGGCGATGAGCAAGGATCAAGCCGCCGGCCCGGACAACAGCCTCTGGCGCACCGCCAAATCGAGCTGCACGCTGTCGTCGTGGATTCTCGAAACGCCGGCGAAAGGCAGCCCGAGGCTTCGCGTCGTCGTGGCGAATCCCGGCGAGCCTGAGGTGGAGAAGCAATTTGTGCTCGATCAGGCCTTCTGGGGGAAGCGCGGTTGAGCGCGGCATTAAAAAGGATGGGAGGATGTAGAGGAGTCAGGAGATAGAGGAGAGGAGCCGGAGGGGAGCGGGGAGATTAAGATTGAAGATTAAGTTTAAGGGTTCGGGCGGATCGTGTGGCATGGGCGAGACGCCATAGCTTTATACACAAGATGGAGAAGCTGGGCCGAAGCGTTCCCATGCCAGGGAGAGGTCGCAGAGGCGGGTCATGCCGATCCACATGGCCTTGATGCCGGGGGGCGCATCGTTT
>JARKRC010000028.1 GCA_029974595.1 Ereboglobus sp.
CTTCGTCGTGTCCGGCGGCGGGACCCCGCCGCTCCTTGCGCAAGCGTTGCCTTGTAACCTATGAGCATGTCCAATACCCGTTTTCCTTCCACGCCAGCCCGCGCGCCAGTTTACGCGCTCGTGGGCAATCCGAATTGCGGCAAGAGCACGCTCTTCAACGCGCTCACGGGGCTCAAGCAGAAGGTCGGCAATTATCCCGGCGTGACCGTCGAAAAAAAGATGGGCACGGCGTATTCGCAACACGGGCATCCGATCACGCTCATCGATTTGCCCGGCGCGTATTCGCTCGCGGCGCGCTCGCCCGATGAAGCGGTGACGCGCGACGTGCTCCTGGGCCGCCGCGCCGACACGCCGCAGCCCGACCGGATTTTATGCATCGTCGATGCGGCGAATCTGGAGCGCAACCTGTATCTCGTGCATCAGGTGCTCGACTTGGGACGCCCGGTGATCCTCGTGCTCAACATGATGGATCTCGCGGCGCAGGCGGGGATCAGCATCCGCGTGGCGCGGCTCGAAAAAACGCTCGGCATCCCCGTGATTCCCTGCGAGGCGGCAAATGGAAAAGGCATCGTCGAAATCAAACTCGCGATGAGCCGCCCGGATCTGCCGTTGTCGCGCCATGCATGGGATGTGCCCGCGGCGATTGCGCCGGCGGTGGCGGAATTGCAATCGTCGCTCACGGCCAGCGACGGCAAGCCGCCGCTCATCGCGCGCGCCGAGGCGCTGCTGCTGCTCACCGACCAGGACGCGATGCGCGTGGCCGGATCGACCCCGCTCAGCGAACGCACGCACGGCATTCTCGCCGCCTGGAAAAAACGCTGGGACGCGGAGGGCACCGACTGGTCGGCCGCGCTGGTGAACAGCCGCTACGATGCGATCTCGGCGCTTTGCGAGGGCATTGTTGAGCAAAAAGAGGGCGCGGCAGCGAGGCTCTCGCGCAGCGACAGGATCGACGCGGTCGTGACGCATCCCTTGTGGGGCTGGCTCGTGCTTGGCGTGATCATGGTGCTGCTGTTTTTGAGCATCTTCACGTTTGCCGAGTATCCGATGGCGCTGATCGAGGGCTGGTTTGGCGATCTGGCGTCGTGGGTGAAAGGCTCGATGGGGCCGGGCGATTTGCGCGACTTGATAACGGACGGCGCGATCGCGGGCGTGAGCGGCGTGGTCGTGTTTTTGCCGCAGATTTTGATTTTGTTTTTCTTCATCGGCCTGCTGGAAAACACCGGCTACATGGCGCGCGCTGCGTTCATCATGGACAGGCTGATGAGTTTTGTGGGGCTCAACGGGAAATCGTTCATCCCGCTGCTCAGTTCCCATGCGTGCGCGATTCCGGGCATCATGGCAACGCGCACGATCGAGAGTTCACGCGACCGGCTCGTGACGATCTTGATCGCGCCGTTCATGAGCTGCTCGGCGCGTCTGCCGGTTTATTTGCTGATGATCGCGACGCTGATCCCAGACGGTCATGCGTCCGTGCCGACCAAGGTCGGGGTGATGATTCTCATGTATCTGCTCGGGCCCGCCGGCGCGTTCGCTTTCGCGTGGCTGTTCAAGCGCACGCTGTTCAAGGGCGAGCCGCCGGTCATGATCATGGAGTTGCCGCCCTACCGCCTGCCGCGCCTGCGCGATGTGCTGATGCACATGATGGAGAGCGCGTGGATGTTTTTGAAGCGCGCGGGCACGGTGATTCTCGGCATTTCAATCGTGTTGTGGTTTCTGACCGCCTATCCGAAGCATGAAGCCGCGGGCGCCGATGCCGTGGCCGGCGTGACGGCGCAAAGCGCGCCGGTCGCGCAGGAAGCAGGGCAGGGCGCCGGGAAGGATCCCGCTGATTCCGGATTGGACACGATCAGGCACAGTTACGCGGGCATGGCGGGGCATGCGATCGAGCCGGTGATCAAGCCGCTCGGTTTCAATTGGGAGATCGGCATCGGGCTGATCGGCTCGCTGGCGGCGCGCGAGGTTTTTGTTTCGACGATGAAGGTCGTTTACAACGCCGAGGGCGGTGATGACGAGGACACGGTGAGCCTGCGCGCCGCGCTGGCGAAGGCGACATGGCCCGACGGGCGCCGGCTTTTCACGCCGCTGGTTTGTTTTACGCTGATGCTGTTTTATGTTTTCGCGATGCAGTGCATGAGCACGCTTGCGGTCGTGCGGCGCGAGACCAACTCGTGGCGCTGGCCTTTGTTCCAACTGGTGTACATGACCGGCACGGCATGGGTCGTGTGTTTTGTTGTTTACCAGACGGGGACGTTCCTGGGATTCTAGAAACGCGATGATTGATGACCCGACATTCCAGAAATATGCGGCGATCACGCTGGCGGCGGTGTCGGCGGCGTGGTTGATCTGGCGCGCGTGGACGAAACGCAAGAAACCGGGTTGCGGCGGCGGTGTCGGCTGCCCGACGGACGAGTTTAAGAAGAAGCTCAAGCGGTAGGCAAATTACGCGTGCGACAAGGAGGGGCGGCGTCCCGCCGCCCGACGAGGCAAAGCCTCGCCAAAAAAAGACGCAGAGCAAACAAGCGACGGAGACGGTCGCTCTACCCGGAAGGGCGCGCACGTTGTGCGCGTCGGGCGGCGAGGACGCCGCCCCTCCTTGTCGCACGCGCGCTTTTGCGCGAGACGGGAAAACCTCAGGTGCGCACGATTTCGCAGGCGCCGCCGGCGCAGGCTATGTGCTCGGCGAGTTTTGTCTCGTCGGTGTCCTCGCGCATCTTTGTGTAATCGACCTTGTTCGGGCGGAGCATATTCCAGCGGATGACGTCGCTTTCGGTCGCGACTTCCTCGCGGGGGGCCTGCGCATAGACTTTGTCCCCGGCGTCCTGGAGGAGCGAGATGCCGGTGAAGGATTCGCGGTGATCCCAAATGAACTCCTCGACGTCGTTCCACTCGGTCGGGTTCACCGTGCAGGTGTTCGAGACGTTGTGATGCAGGTTGGGCGAGCGGGACTCGGGGTCGCCGCCGGGAATGACCCAGGATTGCTGCACGAGCTCGACGAGCTGGAGGAATTGGAGCGCGCTGATGTCCTTGCGGAGGATGGCCTGCGGAGTCGCCTCGACAGGGAAGGTGATGACGTCGTCGGTGTCGGGATTGTAAACGCTGGCTTCGGTCATCTGCGGGTTGTGCTGCTTGAAGAAGGAGTAAATGGGTTCCTTGCGGTTGGCCTGCACGCGGCGGAAGTAGTGGCGCGCGTGGTGCGGGTGGATGCCTGAGGCGGCGTTGAGGATGAGCGAGGCGGTGCCTTCGGGTTTGCAGGTGGTGAGTTTCGCGGCGGGGCGAATGCCGATGAGTTGTGCGATGAGGCGGTTGGTGGCGCGGCAGAGGCTGGCGCCGCGGGTGAGGATGTCGGCGTCGAAGAGGATGTTCGGGTTGTCCATGAAACCGCAGATGGAAACACCGAGCAGGGCATCGTGCTCGTTGATGAGGCGGGTAACGGGCCCGAGGTAGGGCATGTCGGTGTAGGCGGCCTGAAGGGTGCCGATGACGGTGGCGGCGATGCAGCCTTCGAAAAAGGCTTCGACGGTGGTGGCCATGCGGCCGTTGATCGTCGTGAGGTTGCACATCTGGAAGCCGGAGAGGCGGGTGGTGCCCGGGAGGTCGCCCTTGTAGCCCCAGGCGAAGAGTTTGGAGACTTCCTCGCCGGAGAGTTCCCAATCGACGATGGGGAGGAGGTTGATCTCGGCGCAGGGATTGCAGCCGGCGTCGGGGTGATCGCAGAAGAAGAAGCCGGGTTCGCCGAATTCCTTCTGGGCCTTGAAGAGTTTTTTGAAGTGCGCGCGGTTGTCCTCGGCGCGTGCGAGGACGGCGGAGTTGTTCGATGCGGAGCGGTGCGGGTATTTCTCGAACCAGTTGCCGGTCTTGGCGTTCATCATTTCCTCGTCGTCGGGCGAGAAGAGGCAGATGGTCGCGGAGCGGCGGATGCCGCCGGCGAGCACGGCTTTCGCCAGATACATGTTGATGTCGTAAACCTCGATGGGGCGGAGGGCGCGGCCGGAGGCTTGCGAGAGGATTCCCTCGACGTTGTTGAGGGCGCGTTTGAGGGGGAGGTGCCCGGGGGCTTTGCCGCCGGAGGTTTTGAGGGGGAGGCCGCGGGAGCGGATGAGCGAGTAGTTGAACTCGATTTTTTTGCCTTCGTAGAAGGATTGGAAGAGGGCGTGGATGGCGTCGGCCCAGCCTTCGATGGTGTCGGCGATGTCGTAGTGCCAGACGGGCAGGTCGTATTCGTTGGGGCGGGCGGGGAGGGAGGGGAGCTGGGCGACGTGGTGTTTCTGGACGGAGAAGCCGACGCCGCAGCCGGAGAGGAGGAGGAAGAGGTATTCGCGGAAGAACTCGACGCGATCGACGTTGGCGAAGCTGCAATTGAACATGCGGCTGTGATTCTTGAGGATGGCTTCGCCGCCGAATTGCATGGAGCGCATCGACGGGAGGACTTCCTTTTTGGCGACTTTGTCGAACACCATCTCGATGATGTCGTAGAGGCGCTTGTTGCCCAAGGTTGCAAGGAGTTGCGGGGCGGCGTCGCCAGCGAGGTCGGCGAGGTCGGAGGGGAGTTTCTCGGGTGTGCGGGCGTCGATTTTGCCGTGGAAATGGGTGAAGTGCATTTCGCGGACGCGGTCGGCGGCCTCCGGGAAGGTTTCGCGGCGCTTGAGTTCGGGGCGGTAGCGGGCGTATTTCGCCATGGCGATGTAGTCGCCGAGGCCGTTTTCCTCGTATTTGGCGAGGCGGTTGGCGGCATGCTGGACGCGGTAGAGGACGTAGGCGCGGGCGACTTCCCAATTGCCGGAGGCGGCGATGGCTTTTTCGGCGGCGTCCTGGATCTGCTCGATGGTGGGGTGCTTGCCTTCGCGGTAGTAGAGTTCGAGCATTTGCGAGACGTTTTCGCCGAGGCGGGCTGCCTCGGCAAAGATGTCGGAGCTCACGCCGTATTGGGCGAGGAAGTCGTCGCGCGAGGGGTTGGGGGCGTTGCTGGTGCGGACTTCGTGGAAGGCGAGGGCGATGGCGCGGGTGACTTTGTTCTGGTCGTAGCGGGCGCGGGTGCCGTCGCGCTTGATGACCATGCGGCCATCGGCGGGGATGCTGCGGTTGAGCAACTGGGCGCCCTTGGGAGCGTTCGCGGAGGGTTCGGAGGGAAGGATGGTGGACAGGGAAATAGGGCTGGTTGGTTTCATAACGGAAAGAGCCATGTAGTGGATAACTTTGGGAGATTGGGCGAGCACTAAATTCGCCTTTTTTTTGGAAAAAATATGTAATATAAATCCATGATTAATAAATTAATGCAACCTTGTTCACAAGATATGCACATTTTGTCGAATTTGATGGTTGCGAGAAATAAATTCACATGCATAGCGGCGCGTTTTCTGGCAAAAAAACACCATTTTCAGGCGTGTTGAAATCCATCCGTTTTCTCAATGGCGGCCAAGCGGGTTTTGGGCGGCAAAATGTCTTCTATTCCGGGGAGTGTATTGGTTTTTTAAATACGTTCGTTTGCAATGAAGGCGGCGGTCCCGCTGTTTCCCCGAAATGTAAAAACAGCCGGTGACATGCCGTCCAGATCAATTTTCGGGGCTGTTCCTGAGCCGGCCGGATTTGATCCCGGGTGTTGCGGATGCGTTTTTTTTGGACGGGCGCGCGTTTGGTGATTGAGCGTTGCCCGGGCCGCCCTCTAAGGTGCGGCCATGCGCCATCCTGCCGTCGACCATCTGCTCATCCTCCAGAACCGCGACACGAAACGAATCCAGCTGGAATCCGAAATCAAATCGGTGCCCGATGCGATCCGGGCCATTGAGGAGAAGGTGCGGCTGGAGAAAAAGTCGATCGAGGATGCGCGCTCGGAGCTGAAGGAGCTCGAGACGAAGAAAAAGCTGGTCGAAACGGAAATCGGCGCGATGCAGGATACGCTCGCAAAATACAAGACGCAGCAGTCGCTGGTGCGCAAAAACGACGAGTACCAGGCGCTCGGACAACAGATCGCGACGGCCGAGGCGGCCATCGACGCGCTCGAGGAACAGGAGCTGGGCGTGATGTTTGCGATAGACGAGGCGAAGTTGAGGTTCGCCGCGGCGGAACAGGTTTTGAAGGACAACATCGCCGGGTATGAGTCGCGGATTGCGACGCTGCGCGAAAGCGAGAAAAACTTGGTCGGTCAGCTGGCTGTCGCGCAGGGCGAGGTGGGCAAGGCGCGGGAGTCGCTGGATGCGCTGGTATTGCGCCTGTATGATCGCATCGCGGTGCGCACGCAGCCGGTGATCGCGGCCGTGCGCGGCGGGACGTGCGACGGGTGCCATCTGAAAATCTCAGGAGAGTCCGAGGCCAATGCCCGCAAGGGCGAGATGCTCGCAACCTGCGACCAATGCGGACGCATCATCTGGTGGGATTGAGTCAGGGGACGCGCGGTTCGTTACAAGCCGGAGTAGAGAATGCGAACGGGTCGGGTGGCACGGGCGAGACGCCATAGCTTTATACACAAGATGGAGAAGCTGGGCCGAAGCGTTCCCATGCCAGGGAGAGGTCGCAGAGGCGGGTCATGCCGATCCACATGGCCTTGATGCCGGGGGGCGCATCGTTTTTGCGTCCGAGGTAGCCGC
>JARKRC010000037.1 GCA_029974595.1 Ereboglobus sp.
CTTGGGCTGTATTCCTCTCGGGAATGTGTGGTCCAGTCGTCCTGCGGCCGGTCGGCAAATTGACGCCAAAGTCGATCAAGGCCGAGTCGTTTCCAAGCCGGCCTCAATCCACCTGCGCTTCGCTTCGGGGCGGGCAGGGGCTTCGCCCCTCCCCTGCGCCCCTCCCCGAAACTTATGGTTTCCTTCAGCGGAATACCAATACGTGTTTTCGGGAAACGGGCGAGTCGCCCGTGTCACTCAACCTACCGACGAGGCAAAGCCTCGCTCCATTTGTAATTTGGAATTTGTCCTTTGGCGTTTATTTGGAATTGGCGGAATCTCGCTTCGCCCGGTAGGATATTAGGATTTGAAATTTTAATCATATTCACGCTCGCGCCCTCGCCCTATGAACCGCAAAACCTTCCTCAAAACCCTCGCCGCCACCACGGTCACCGCCGCTGCTTCCTCCGCCGCGCTCCCGCAGCTCCTCCGCGCCCAGCCCGCTGCCCGCGCCTCCGCAAACGCGCGCCTCGCCATCGGCGTCATCGGCACCGGCGGGCAGGGCCTCGGCATCATGACGCAGGCACTCGCCAGCCCGCTCGCCCAAGTCGTCGCTGTCTGCGATGTTGACAGCAAACACGCCGCCGCCGGGCGCACCCGCGTCGAAAAAGCCTACGCCGTCGAGTCTCCCTCCGGCTCCTACAAAGGCTGCGCCGTTTACCGCGATTACCGCGAACTCCTCGCCCGCCCCGACATCGACGCCGTCCTCATTGCCACGCCCGACCACTGGCACTGCCTCCAGACGGTCCACGCCGCCCGCACCGGAAAACACATCTACTGCGAAAAACCCGCCGCCACCACGCTCGACGAATCCCGCGCCATGATCGAAGCCGTGCGCCGCGCGGGCGTCGCCTGCCAGATCGGCTCCATGCAACGCTCCTGGGCCGAGTTCCAGCGCGCCATCGCCCTCGCCCGCAACGGCTATCTCGGCAAACTCACCGCCATCAAGGTTGGCCTTCCTCCCGGCGCGCGTCTCCCCGCCGATCCCGACCGCGCGCGCCCCGACCCGCTCCCGCCCGAGCTCGATTACGAACTCTGGCTCGGCCCCGCCCCCTATCGCCCTTATTTCGAGCAAGGCACCCACTACTACTGGCGGCACAACTTCGCCTTCTCCGGCGGACGCCTCACCGACTGGATTGGACATCACCACGACATCGCCATGCTCGCCGCCAGCGTTGAAAATCAGCTCCCCGTCGCCATCCGCAACGCCCGCGCCACCTTCATCGAAGGCCGCGCCCTTTTCAACACCGCCTGGACTTACAATTTCGACGCCCACTACGCCGACGGCACCGTCATCAACCTTTGCGACGAAAACCGCGAGGGCCTCACCCTCATCGGCAGCGAAGGCACCGTACACGTCACCCGCGGACGCATCACCCACAGCTCCCCCACGCTCGAACGCGTCATCATTCCGCCCTGGAAAAATCCTCTCGCCCGCGGCGCGCGCGGCCACATGGAAAATTTCATCGACTGCGCGCTCAACGGCGGCGAGCCCCGCTGCCCGGTGATCAGCTCGCACGCCGCCGTCGGCGCCGGCCACCTCGCCAACGCCGCCTTCCGCTCCGGTCGCGCCTCTCTCGACATCGACCTCAAAACCGAGCGCGCCATCAACGCCCCCGACGCCGCCGGCTTCCTCCAAAAAGTCTATCGCGCCCCGTGGGCTTTTCCCGCGTAAAACCAACACACGCTTCCAAAACACACCTTCACCAAGGATTTTCCCCGCATGAAACCCAAGATCATCCCCGGACTTGCCACCGGACTTTTGGCAACTGCCGCGCCGCTCATACTGCCCGCTGCAAGCGCGCCCGCCCAACGCCCCAACATCATCGTCATCCTCTCCGACGACATGGGCTACACCGACCTCGGCTGCTACGGCGGCGAAATAAAAACGCCCGCGATCGACAGACTCGCCTCGCAAGGCCTGCGCTTCACCCAGTTCTACAACAACGCCCGCTGCTGCCCCTCGCGCGCCTCGCTCATAACCGGCCTCTACCCGCACACGGCCGGTATGGGCCACATGAACGTCCCCGAAAACAAACCCGGCTACACCGGCTCCATCCGCGACCACAGCGCGACGATGGCCGAGGTGCTCCGCCCCGCCGGTTACGCCACCTATGCCGTCGGCAAATGGCACCTCGCCCAAGGCGTGGACGAAAGGCAAAACTGGCCCCTCCAGCGCGGTTTCGAAAAATTCTACGGCACCATCAGCGGCTACGGCAGCTACTACGACCCCGCCACGCTCTGCCGCGGCAACACGCTCATCACGCCCTTGAACGACCCCGACTACCGTCCGCAAAATTTCTATTACACCGACGCCATCACCGACAATGCCGTGCGCTTTCTCCGACAGCACCAGAACGCGGACCCGCGGAAACCCTTCTTCATGTATGTCGCCTACACCGCCGCGCACTGGCCCATGCACGCGCTCCCGGAGGACATCGCCAAATACAAGGGCGTTTATGACAAAGGCTACAACGCCATCCGCGAGGCCCGCTTCAAACGCGCCATCGAACTCGGCGCGCTCCCGCCCCACGCCAAGCTCACCCCTCCCGACAACAGCGACTGGAAAACCCTGGAAAACAAGGAATGGGAAATCCGCTGCATGGAAGTTTACGCCGCCATGATTGATCGCATGGACCAAGGCATCGCCCGCATCCTCGCACAACTCGAAGCCTCGGGGCAGCTCGAAAACACCATCGTCATGTTTCTCCAGGACAATGGCGCCTGCGCCGAGACCACCGGGCGCATATCCAATGCCGGGAAAACAGCCGGCAAAACCTACCCTCCCCTCGGCCCCGACGACCTCCAGACAAACACGAGGCCGCCCATGCAAACACGCGACGGACGCCCCGTACGCACCGGCCCCCGCGTTATGCCCGGCCCGGAGGACACCTTCATCTCCGTCGGCCACAACTGGGCCAACGTCAGCAACACGCCCTTCCGCGAATACAAACACTGGGTGCATGAAGGCGGCATCAGCACCCCGCTCATCGTGCGCTGGCCCGCCGGCATCCGCGCCGACCTGAACGGCGCCTTCGTCCACACGCCCGGGCACCTCATCGACATCGCCGCCACTTGCTACGATTTCGCTGGAGTCGGGTATCCCGCCGAGCGCAACGGCGTGAAACTTCCGCCGCTCCCCGGCGCAAGCCTCCGCCCCCTCTTTTCCGGCCAGTCGCTCCAGCGCCCCGCGCCCCTTTTATGGGAGCACGAAGGCAACCGCGCCGTGCGCGACGGCAAATGGAAACTCGTCGCCATCGACCATGACGGCCCTTGGGAACTCTACGACATGGACGCCGACCGCAGCGAACTCAACAACCTCGTCTCGCAAAAACCGGACATCGCCAGCCGCCTCGCCACCGCCTGGGAATCATGGGCCCTCGAAGCCAAGGCCAAACCCTGGCCGTGGGGCGAAGAAGGCCTCACCCCCAACAAAGCCGGCCAAAAAAAGATGAAGGAAAAACAAGCCAAACGCAACGCCACCCAACCAAATTAACCCGCCCGCCCGCCGCGCCCGGCCCCAAACCCGGGCGCGCCCCGCGCCTCTCCCGCACCCATCCTCATCCCATCCGTCCTACCCGTCCTCTCCGTCCTACCAGTCCTATCGGTCCCATTCCATGCCTCCCCTCCGCACAACCCTCCTCCTCTCCCTCTTCCTCGCCACCGCCTCCGTGATGCAGGCCGCCAGCCCCGCGCTCGCCGAACTCGCCTCCTACGAGGTCGGCGATCCCCTCGCGCCGCAGCTCGCCTTCGAAAAACGCCTGCGCGCCGCAAAATCCAAAGAGCGCGCCGCCACCGAAACCGAACTCATCTCCCTCATCGCCGCGCCAAAAACCACAACCGCCGCCAAGCGCGTTTTTCTCCACTGGCTCGGCTGGATCGGCACCAAAAAATCCATCCCCACGCTCACCGAAGCAGCCAAAAACCCCGACCTCGCCCACGCCGCTGTCAGCGCCCTCGCAGCCCTCAACATTCCCAAATCCGATGAAGCGCTCATCGGTATCAGTCGATCAATTGATAGTCAGGAATCCCCGGGCCTCAGCATTCCCGGGTTCAATCAAAGGCGCAGCGATCTTGATTATCTTGGTTACAATTATCCTGAAGCCACGCGTATTGAATCTTTCAATGCCATTGGGCAACGCCGCATCTTCAACCTCGACGATATTTCTAATGAATTCAGCGCTAGCATATCTGCACTTGAATCTGCGGAACTCGAATCCTTCGGTAGCTCAGGCGTATCACCTGCTGATTTTGAAGGCATTAATATCGTTTCCGACACCGAGTTCATCGCGAAAGTTTCTCCTGCTGAAATTCGGACTATGCTCGCCATAATCGTGAACTCACTCCGGCGCACACCGTCTGAAGAAATTGCCCCCCTGCGAAAAATCGCCGTTGGGGCTTATGCGATCATGCTCACGAAAACCACACACCCCGTCGCCCGCATCGAAACCGCCCAAGCCCTCGTCACTCTCGATCCCGTCAACCCCGCGCTCTTCCAATTTGCCGCCGACTCCGATCCCCGGCTCCGCAATGTCATCGCCTGCGGCATGGCCGTCTCCGGCAATCGCAATGCTCTCAAAATCCTCTCCTCCCGTTTCGCCGACATCGCGCCGGACACCCAAGCGCGCATGATGCGCACCCTCGCCACCGCACTCGCCACCGTATCCGCCAACCCCGCCGCGCTGCCCCTCATCGAACGCGCCCTCGCCTCCGATAACATCGACGTGCACCTCGCCGCCCTCGCCGCCGCCGGTTCCGGAGGCAACCAAACCACCGTCGCCAAACTCATCCCGCTCCTCGCCTCCGAGGACAAAGCCCTTTCCGCCGCCGCCTTCACCGCGCTCACCCAGCTCCCCGACTATGACGGCGAAACCAACGCCGCGATTCGCCTCACCAACGTCACGCAAACAATCGCGCCGCAAATTCTCCGCATCCTCGCCACCCGTCAGGACCGCGACAGCTTCGCCGCCGCCATGACGGCCGCCACTTCGCCCGACAAAACCTTGCGCGCCGCTGCCTACGAAGCCGTCGCCCTCCTCGTGCGCGCCGACGATCTCCCGGCCATCCTCTCCCTCGACGCCGCGCCCAACCGCCGCGAATGGAGCAAAGCCCTCTACGCCGCCGCCGCGCTCCACCCCGAGCCCGCAGCCGTTGTCACGCTCCTCCAAAAACAACTCGCCGCCGCCAAGCCCGCCGACCGCCCCTTCCTCATCGCCGCGCTCACGATGGTGAAATCCGACAACGCCAAGGCCGCGCTCGACGCCATGCTTACCTCCCCCGACATCGACATCCGCAAGGAAACCATCCGCGCCCTCAGCAGCGCCCGCAGCGAAACGGCCTTCGAGCTTCTGCTCGCGCGCATCAACGCCGCGACCGACACCTCCGAGCGCCTCCTCGCCCAACGCGGCGCGATCGACACCATCGACCAGCTCACGCTCCCCGCAAACGACAAAATCGACGCCTACCGCAAACTCTGGCAAACCGCCGACACGCAGGAAACCAAGGACGCCATCATCGCCGCCGTGAAACGCATCAGAGGCAGCGCCGCCGCCCGCTTCCTGAAGGAAATCACCCCAAGCAAGAAGTAATACGAGAGTGGCACCGCAGATGGGTCGTGTGGCACGGGCTTCCAGCCCGTGTCTTTCGGAACACGGGCAGGATGCCCCTGCCACCCGATCTATTTCACTCTGCCGCCATCCGTTCCACGGCAAGTTCACCCGCCAATGAACACCAAAACCCGCGAATACAAGCATCCCTGCCGAAGCCTTCGCGATCATTGGCGCCCATTCGCAGTTAAAAACCTCCGCTCTCTGATCCCCTTCCGCCCCTTTCTCCTTTTCCGACCTTTGCGACCTTGGCGTCTTAGCTGTGAACTCTTCTTCTCCCTTCCCCCTTCACCCTTCCCTTCTCGCCCCGCTCCCAAGCCGCAACCACGCGAGCGCCGCGCACACGACGGCGATGATCATCAGATGCAAAATTTCGCCACGCGCCTCGGCCAGGGGCGCACCCATCTGGCCGAGCTTCGCAAACGCCACGCTGCCCGGAGCCGCCGGGAAAATCTGGCAGACCGCGCGCACCGACGCCGGGATCATCTCCAAGGGCCACGACACTCCCAGCGCAAAAAACAGCGGTATCGATATGAAAGTGAAAAACTGCAACGCCCGCTCCGTGCGATCCACAAATGCGCCCGCAAACATCGCCAGCGCGACGACCGCGCACACATACACGGCCATGTAAACAAGCAGCCCGCCGACATTCGCCTGCCGCGGATAATCCTGCAGCCACAGGCAGTAGCCGTTCACCCACGCGGCGCTGAACAACCCAACGACCGCGAGCACGGCGAAGAGGCCGAAAAACGCGCGCGCGCTCATCGCAGGCAGCGGAATGCCCGCCTCAACCGCCTTTTGCCTGCGCAAGCCAAACACCATCAGGATGCCAAAAAAAAGCGCCTGATGCACGACAAGCTGGGCGACGGCGGGCACCGCAAAACTGCCGTAGCCTTCGCGCGTGTTGAAGAGCGGCCGTGCCACGACGGCCACCGGCATCGCCCGCGCCGCGACCGATTCGGCGGCGATGCCCGCTTTCAACAGTTGCGGTTCCATGATCTCCAGCGCCGCGCCCTCCACGGCCTCGCCGAGCGCGGCGAGCACGACGCCGCAGCGCACGATGAACGCGTTGTTGCCATAAATCGCCAAACGCCCCGTCCGTCCGGAAAGCGCGTGGCGCCCGAAGTTTTCGCCGATCAGCAAAATGCCGTCCACCTCGCGCCGCTCGACCATCCGGCGCGCGTCCGCAAACGACGCGGGACGCGCCGTCACATCCACCGATTTCATGGCCGCGACTTTGCGGATCAGGCTTCTGCTCTCCGCGCTGTTGTCCATGTCAACCACCGCCACGGGCAAATGCGCCGACACCTGCGCGACGTAGGCGGCGGGATAATAAAACGTATAAACGAACGTCGCTAAAAACAGCAGCACCGCGACCGCGCCCTCCGCCTTGATCGCGCGCAGCAACACCCGCGCGCCGTCGACAAAACCCGCGCCCTCGCGTCCGTCCGCGCCAAAAAATCCCGACGCGGCGCGCCCGGGCGGCGCGGCATCGCCGAACGCCAGCGACACGCGCAACACCAGCAGCGCGGCCAGAAACACGATGAGCGTGAAAAGCCCCAGTTTGCACAAAAACCAAAGCGAGTCGCCCGGCGGCGCACCCATTTGCATTTGCTGCGCCTGCGCCTGCATGTAAGCGGTGAACGGCATGATTTCGCTGATCAGCCGCGTGTACCACGGCGACGCATCGACCGGGAAAAGTATGTTCCCGAACGAAATGCCGCCGCCCGTATATATATTTATCAGGCTCAGCGCAAAGAGCGGCTTCCGCCATGAGGCGGACGCGAGCAGCGCGCACACCGCGCTCGTCGCCAGAAACAGCAGCATGAGCGCCGCGACAATCACGCCCATGCTTCCGTTCACCGGCCAGCCACGCCACCGCATCCACAGGATCCCGAGCGCGCCCATCGCGGTGAACACAAGCGCATAAAAAAACACCTTCGTGATCACAGCGAAAACCATGCTCCCGCCCGCGTCGGCGACCCACGCGGCGCGGTTTTGCGGCTCCATGTCCTTGAGCAACGAAAACACGAGCGCGTTGCCCATGATGACAAGCAGCATCGCGGGAATCAGCGTCGAACCGAGCGACCATTCATAGCTGTTGGGCGCATTGTAGAGAAACGTGGCCTGCGCCGACAGCGGCGCGCCAAAGGCAGGGCTGCCATCGACCGCGCGATTCGTCGCGCCGCCCGAGCGCGACTCGGACAGCTTTGCATTCATCGCGGAAATCGCGGCCTCCAGATCGCGCTCGATGAGTTTAGCCGAGGAATAATAAAGCGTGTTGTAATACGAGTAAACGTGCGCCCGCCTGCCGCGCATCACATCCAGCTCCGTCCCTGCCGGAATGAACACCGCCGCATACGCCTCGCGCGTCCCGATCGCCACGGGAATGTCATCGAAGCGGTCGCTCACCCGCACGATCTCCGCGCCCGGCGCGGCCTCCAAAAAACGGACTATCTGCCGGCTCACCGACGACTGGTCCGCGTCCGCGACAATCACCGGCATCCGGCGCGCCGAGCTGCTGGAAAACACAATGCCGAACCAGACGATCACGAACAGCGGCACCCATGTGACCAGCGAGAGATTCCACTTGTCCCGCCGCAGAAAACGCAGTTCGTGCGCGATGGAATTGATGAAAGAGGTGAGCATCCGAAAAAAATTCCCGGGATCTGCCGGAAAAACGCCTCAGCGCGCGCCGCCGCCTTGCGGCCAGTCGAACAAAACGCTCATGCCCGGACGCAGTTTTCCGTTTTGACCGGCGGCAGCCTCGACGGGACGCGCGTGCACCTCGAAAGTTTTCACGTCGTAGCCTTCCGACTGGCGCACGGCGCGCCACGTCGCAAACGAACCCTGCGGGCTTATGAAATACACCTTGAACGCCATGCGCCGTCCGTCGAGCGCGGGCACCTTGCCCTCGATGATTTTCCCGATCTCGATTCCCGAAAACTGGTTTTCGCGCACATTGAGCGACACCCACACATCGTCGGGATTGATCATCGAAAACACGGGAAATCCCGGCGGCACGATTTCACCGACATTCGCAAAGCGTTTCGTGATCTGGCCGTTGATCGGCGCGGGCGTTTTCAATTCCTCCTCCAGCGATTTCACGGCGGCAAGCGCGGCGCGGGCTTGCGCGACCTGCGCGTCAACGGCGGCCTTGTCCTCGGGGCGCGTGCCCGCGAGCGCCTTTTCGTATTGCTGGCGCGCGGCCTCAGCACCCTCGGCGGTGGCTAACGCGGCGGCGACGGCCTCGTCGCGTTTCTGCTCGGAAACGACGCCTTCTGCGAAGAGCTTTTGCAGGCGTTGCGCCGTTTTGGCGGAGACATCGGCGGCGGCCTGCTGCGCCTGCCACACGGATTTCGCGGAGGCGATGTCCTCGTCCTGCGCGCCTTTCTCGGCCTTGGCCTGAAGCGCTTTTATGGAAAGTTCGAGCGCGGTGACTTCGCGAACTTTTGCGTCGAGTTCCGCGTTGGAAAGCGTGAAGAGGATTTGCCCGGTCTTGACCGTGTCGCCCTCGGCAGCGGAGACGGTTTCGAGCCGTCCTGGCGCCTTGGCCGCGACGCGGATTTCGTCCGTGTCGATCATGCCCTGGATCTGCGCGGGAATCGGTTTCGAGGAAAGCCAGATGCCGGTGGCGAGCACGGCGGCGATGCCGGCGAGCACAATCACGGCAAGCACTTTGAAACTGGCGGATTTTGCGGGAGTTTTTTGAGTCATGGGATGATGATTAAAAATTGAAGGATTTCACGGTATGAGCACGTCGGCCTGGCGCATGTAGGTCGCGAATTGGTCCATCTGGCCGCTCGCGTGGAGGAGTTTTGCGAGTTCGAGGTCGAACTGGTAGGCGGCGACGGCGCGCTCGACGAGAACATTGGTGAGCGCGATGCGCGCGTTCGTGACATCGGTCGAGATGCCCTGCCCTTCCTTGAAGGCGAGTTCCTGCACGCGGAGATTTTCGCGGGCGGCCTCGAGATTGCTTTCGAGCAGATCGAACTGGCGAAGCGCGCTCGCGAGTCCGTCGTACGCCTGGCGCGCGCCGGCGTCGGCCATCATGCGGACGTGTTCGGCGGACTCGGCGGCTTCGGTGACAGTGTGCTTCGCGGCGCTGTAACTTTTGCGACGGTCGATTTTGTCGAACAGCGCCCAGCGCACGCCGACGCCGGCCATCCAGTCGGTGTCAGTGATCGTCTCGCCGTTTCTGTTGAAATTGTAACTGCCGAAGGCGAGCACCTTGGGCATCCAGCGGGCGCGCTCAACCTTCACGCCCTGTTCCGCGGCGCGTTTGAGAGAGTCGATGGTTCGCACCTGCGGATTGCGCTCGCGCGCGCCGACCACGAAGCTCGCAAGCGAGTCGATGGGCTTTCTGATGACAAAAAGCTGGGTGCTCGTGGTGTGGCGGTCGCTGGTATTGAGAAGGGCGGACAAGCCGATGCAGGCGTTTTCGAGCGCGTGCGCGGCGCCATCGCAACCGCGTTGCGCGGCGTCATGCGCGACCTGCGCCTGCAAACGCTGGGCCTTGGTGATCAGGCCGCCTTTTTCGAGCTTGATGGCGTTGTCGAGATGCTCGCGCATGCCGTCGAGCAAATCCCTGCGGAGATCGAGCACGCGCGCGGCGAGTTGCTGGCCGAAATAGGCGCGCACGAGTTCGAGGTCGAGCGCCTCGCGCACCGCGTCCACTTGCGCGCCGGCCTGTTCCGCCGCCGCGAAAGCCGCGCGTCTGGCAGCGGTGATTTCGCCGCCCGAATACAGCACCCACGAGGCGTTGGCCACGGGCTGGAAGGCGGTTTGAGAGAGCTTCGCCTCGTATGAATTGAGGCCGAGCGCGCCCAACGGCAACGGAATGCCGTTGATCGAAAGCGAGTCGATCGATGCCTGCTTGTCGTTAAAAGTGTGCTGATATTTGAAGTAGCGCACTTCGAGATCAAGGTTGGGATAATTGAGGCTTTTGAGAGAATCGGCCGTGTCGCGTCTGGAGGCATGGCGGGCTTGCGCGGCCTTGAGCGAGGGGGCGCGCGCGGCGAGTTGCGCGCGAGCTTCGTCGAAAGTGAGCGGCGCGGATTGCTGCGCGCGGGCGATGAGCGTGAAGGCGCAAAAAAACATTGTGGCGGCGAAACAGCGAAACCTGACTTGCCTGCGGAAGAGTTTCATGGTCGTCGAAAAGTAGCCACAACGGCATACGCGGCGCAAACGTATTGTAGGCTCGCGCAGTCCGGGCGTCCGGCAAACTCGCATGCTCCGCCTCTTGCGCACCGCGTGCATATCCGTTTGCATTTTCCCTTCGCGCTCGACGCATGCACACAAACAAACGCCAGCTCTCCCGCCTTCTTCCGGCAGCACTTCTCATGCTGCCGCTCGTGCTGCTTGCGCCGTTTTTCACGCAGGGCCGCTGCGACGATTCCTCCGCCGCCACCGAACCCGCGCCCGCAAATCCCTTCGACGCCTACAAAACCCAAACATCCGGCGCCGTCACCATCACCTGCCCGCCCGGCGAGGAGGATTTCGCAAACGAAATTCTCCAAGCCTACCATTTTCCTCTCCGCATCATCGACAACGCCAGCTTCACCGCGCAACTCGACCGCTGGAAAAAACACGATCTCGCCTTCATCGCCCAAACCCTCGCGCTCGAAAAACCAACCGCGGACATGGAAACGGGCTTCGAGCAATTTCGCGCCATGTGCGAACCCGCCGTCGCCGAGGAAATCGGCGAGGTCCGCATCTACCATTTCACCGACATAAAGGAGGCGCACGCCCGCGGCATCGCCATCGAGGGCATCAATTATCTGCCGAAAACCGACTCGGTGAGCATCGCCAATTACATCGCCGCAAACCTTGCCGGCGGACACAAAATGCGCGTCATCCCCATCGTGCTCATGCCAGGCATCCCCGACGGCACAGACGAAAAAATGCGGCTCTTCAACGGCGCGCTCCGCGACATGCGCTGGCGGCTCGACGAGGCCATTTACAACGCCTATTGCGCCAAGCTCTACGAAATCGCGCGCCCATCCATCCTCGCATCCATCGACAAGGCGCGCTTTCCTCTCTGGCTCATCGACGGTCTCACAAACGCGGTTCCCCTCATCGTCATGCGCTCGCACAACCCGAAGCTCAGCTTCGAGCAGCTCCTCCTGGCGCACAGCCCCATTCCGCCGGGCGTCTCCGATTACATCGACCGCATCAACCTCGACACTTGGCTCGCAACGCGCTCGCCCGCGACGACCAGGCCCGAAACCGACGCCTACTCCTACATCGCGCTGCTCGCCACGCTCAACGCCGTCGGCGACGCCGGCGAGGAATGGATTCCCAGCCTCTTCAAACGCCTCCGCGAAGAAAACAGCCCCGCGCTCAACATGGCCAACATCTACCAAATCTACACGCAGCTCACCGGCGGCAGAGACCTGCGCGAAAACATCGCTAATGTGAAGGAGCGCCTCGCAAAAAAATAGCCAGCCGCAATCCCATCGCTTCCCATTTCCCGAACCCTCATTCTTAATTTCAACATGGATCGTTTTTCACAACCCGACTCCGGAGGCCATTTCGGCCAGTATGGCGGCATCTATGTCGCCGAGACACTCATGACCGCGCTCAAGGAGCTCGCCGACGCCTACGAACAGGCGCGCCGCGAGCCCGCGTTCCTCGCCGAGTTGCGCCATCACCTCAAGGAATTTGCCGGGCGGCCCACCGAGCTCTATCACGCCGCGCGCCTCACCGAACATTGCGGCGGCGCGAAAATCTACCTCAAGCGCGAAGACCTGCTGCACACCGGCGCGCACAAGATCAACAATGCCCTCGCGCAAGCCCTCCTCGCCCGCCGCATGGGCAAGCGCCGCATCATCGCCGAAACCGGCGCCGGCCAGCACGGCGTGGCCACCGCCGCCGCCTGCGCCAAGTTCGGGTTCGAATGCGTCATTTACATGGGCGCGCACGACATGGAGCGCCAGGCTCTCAACGTCTTTCGCATGCGCCTCATGGGAGCCGAGGTTCGCGCCGTCGATGCCGGCCAGAAAACACTCAAGGAGGCGATCAACGAGGCCATGCGCGACTGGGTCACGAACGTCCGCACCACCCACTACATCCTCGGCACCGCCTATGGCTCGCACCCGTATCCGATGATGGTGCGCGATTTTCACCGCGTCATCGGACAGGAGGCGCGCGAACAAATCCTCGCCCGCGAAAACCGCCTGCCCGACGAAATCATCGCCTGCGTCGGCGGCGGCTCAAACGCCATCGGAATCTTTTTCGATTTCCTCGAAGACGCGAATATCCGCCTCACGGGCGTCGAGGCCGGCGGACGCGGCATTGCGCGGGGTGACCACGCCGCGCGTTTTGCCGGGGGCAAGCTCGGCGTCCTCCAAGGCTGCAAAACCCACATTCTCCAAAACGAGGACGGCCAGATCGAGCTCACGCACTCCGTGAGCGCCGGCCTCGATTATCCAGCGGTCGGCCCCGAGCACGCTTTTTATCATGAGCGCGGACGCATCGATTTCACTTACGCGACCGATGACGAGGTGCTCGAAGCCTTCCAGCTCCTCTCGCGTCTCGAAGGCATCATTCCCGCGCTCGAAAGCTCCCACGCCCTCGCCGAAGGCATCAAGCGCGCCAAGGCGCTCTCAAAGGACAAGCTCATCCTCATAAACCTCTCCGGACGCGGCGACAAAGACGTGCAGCAAGTCGCAGCAATTTTGAAGAAGAGTGAAGTGTGAAAAGTGAAAGGTGAAAGAAATCAGAAGTCAGAAAAACAGAAATCGGAGAACAGCGGCTGAATGACACAGATCGGAACGCCGTGCCGAAGTGCGAGAAGCGCACGCTCCTCTTTCCACTTTCTAATTCCTAATTCCGACTTCCTACTTTTTCCGCCCTCCGTGGTGAATAAAAACAACGCCCCGCGTGCGTTCTATATTCTCCCCCTCTCCCTCCACAGGCGCAGGACGAGCAATCCGGCGATCAATACGAATACGGGGAGGGAGGTCGCTCCACCGCCTCCTCCGCTGCTGCTGCCACCGCCAGAGTTGCTGTTTGCATCGTTGCTCGTATTAACGGTAAGCGTAGCGGTGTTGCTGGTGACGGAGCCGACGGAGTTGCTCACGCGAGCGCTGTATTTGCCAGCGTGCGTTTGCTGGGTGCTGGCAATTGTATAGGTGGCGGCGGTCGCGCCAACAATGTCCTGACCATCTTTTATCCACTGGTAAACCAGCATATTGCCAGCGGCGCTCACAGTAAAGCTAGCCGATTGGCCTGCGCTGGCGGTTTGTGAAGAGGGATGTGCCGTGATAATCGGAGCTGAGAGCGTGCCAACGCTCACAGTGAATCCGGCACTGGTTACAATTTCACTGGCGGGGGTTGCGAGCGCAACAGCATAGACACCCGCATGCTCGGCGGCACTGGCATTCGTGATGTTGTAAGTCGCAGCGGTCGCTTCGGAAATCGCAAAGTTGTCGAGATACCACTGATACGATGCGGGAGAAAATCCAGATGCCGTTGCAGTGAGCGTGAGATTTCCAGTGCTGGGGATGTTGGCTGCCGTGGCGTTTGCCGTGGCTCCGGCACCGATCATGGTCGCAACGATTTTCGAGGCGGCATTCGTTTGCGAAGGAGTGATGGAGTTTTTGCCAGCCGTGTTTCCTGCATGGGCGCTGATGAGTTGCACAAGTTCAGCGGCACCAGGAATATCAAGTCCGGAGGGACGAATGAGATATGAGAAATCTGGGACAAACACATGATCCGTGCCGGGTGCTGTTGTGCCAGTGGTTGCTGTCATGAAATTATCAATGCTACGAATAAGGCCGCCGGATTGCTTGATAAGAGGATTATGCACACCTTGGTAAATATTATTTTGTGAGAGAATTTGCGCGCCGGAGCCGGCAATGGTCGCAGTAATGTTTCCGGTGCCATCGGGAACAAAATAGTTGTTGCGTATAAGCACGCGGGCGTTGCTTGCCGAGGGCATGTTGTTGCGCAAGCCTCCTCCCCAAAAGTTATTGTCCAGAATGATGCCTGTCGATGCACCCGCATTGGATATCGTCATGCCGGAGCCGCTACCCGCAGTTGTGGCGACAAAGCGATTCCAAAAAAATGAGATATTATCTGCCCCGCCCGTAATTGTTATGGGTGCATCCGTAAAGGTGCAGTGAGTTACGCTAACATCTCTTGCACCAACTATATTGAGGCCGCCGTTAACAATATTTACGCCAAGGATTGTGAGATTTCCTGCAGTTGCATGGATGGTGAGGCTTCCGATAATTGTGGCTGTGGCTCCCGCGCCGGTAATGGTTTTGCCTGATGCAAGAGTGGCTCCGCCGACCAGTGAGAGGTCGGTTGTGCCAGTCAGCGTGATGGAGGCGGTGCCCGACGATTCGAGCTGGATTTTGAGTTGTTGCGCGGCCAAGGTTTCGGCATCGGGCGTGACAGTGAGCGTTGCTGCGTTGCTGATATCAGCACCCTCTGAATTACTGGCACGGCAGCGGTATTGCATGCCATTCATGCCGAGCGTGACAGATCTGAGCGTAAGCGATGCCGCACTCGCTCCGGCAATGTTTGTCCACGTAGTGCCATTAGACGATGATTGCCATTGGTAGGTTGGAGCCGGGTTGCTTGTGGCAGCGACTATAAAAATCACATCCTGGCCGACGATGACGGATTGACTCAGCGGGTGCGTGGTGATGACAGGCGGTGCGGGCGCGGCATTAACAGTGAGCAAGGCCGTGGCGCTTCTGACGTTGCCAAGAGCATTCGTAGCCATGCAACTGTAGCGGGTGCCGTTCATGGCGGCGGTGACTTTGGAAATCCTGAGTGCCGAGGTGGTCACTCCGGAATAAGATGCTCCATTGGAAAGATTCGTCCATGTGCTGCCATTGCTTGAAGACTGCCATTGCATCTCTGGCATTGGATTGCCAATTACGGAAATGGAGAGGGTCGCCTCTTGACCGGCATTAACCGTTATATTTGCAGGCTGGGCTTTAATCAATGGCGCGGTGTTTGAAAGAAGGTCGCTGGCGATCAGCACCGGCACGCTTTCGGAAATATTGCCGGTGTCGCCCAGCCGACTGTTACTATTCAACCCCATCCCATATAGCTTGCCGTCGTTCGTGACAAAAAGCCCGCCGTATAAGCTTGCGGCGACTGCGATCACATTTGCTGCAATTGGTTTGGGTATGCTTCTATCACGACCAGACAGGGCACCGTCGCCTAATTGACCGTTAATGTTACTTCCCATTGTATAAAGACTCCCGTCATTTTTTAAGAAAATAGTAAAATTGCTGCCAGCTGCGACTTTAATGACATCCGAAGCCACCGGAACAGGCGCATGTTGTTCAATATCGTTATGGTTGCCCAGTTCGCCATACGAATTGTATCCCATGCCATATAGCGTGCCATCGTTTGTTACAAAAAGACTATGGGTGATGCCTGCCGCAACCGCGATCACATTGGAAGCTACTTGCACTGGAGTGCGCCGATCCCACGTCGTGGAACCGGTGCCTAGCTTTCCCCACTTATTGCTCCCCATCGCATATAATTTTCCATCGTTTGTTACAAAAAGGCTATGGTTAATGCCAGCAGCCATGGCAGCAACATTTGAAGCTACAAATACGGGCACCTTTCTATTTATTGCAGTGCCATCTCCAAGCTGGCCTTCGAGATTTTCTCCCATGCCCCAAAGTGTGCCATCGTTTTTAACAAAAAGACTATGGTAGTGGCCTGCTGCAACTGCGATGACGTCAGAAGCTATTTGAACTGGCGTATTCGATGTAGTATTGGTCCCATTGCCCAACTGACCAAGATCATTAGACCCCATGCCATATAGCGTGCCATCTCCCGTAACATAGAGGATGTGTCCGCCGTTACCAGCGGCAACCGCGATGACATTGGAGGCCAAGCGCACCGGTGCGGAAGAAGTCAAATATCCCGGAATGGATCCTATGCCATATAGCGTGCCATCGCCTGTAACGTAAAAATTTGATTGGCCAGCAGCAACCTTGGGAGCCTCAATGCTTGCACCCTGCATTACGGCAGAAGCTACGAGCGTGCTGCAGCATGAGATCGTTATATGAATTATCATTAAGGCAATGAGTGTGTGTTTTATGAAAGACATGACGAATGTGAGGTTAAGCGATATAATTTTAGGGATGAGGCTGTTATGCTTTATTTCTTCAAGACGTTTTTCAACGCCATTTTTAGCAGTCAACAATGTGCTGCTATTATTTTCATCATGGGGGGCCCCTCAAAAAACATTACGCCCGAAAGGCTTTTATCGCCTCAAACAGGGCCTCCGTTTTCATGCCTTTTGCCCATTCCGAATCTCCTGTGATATGATGTCTCAGCAATTCTTGCAGCGCGGCCATTCCAAAATGCCAGGGAAGCACAAACCATGTCGGATGGCCGCGCGATTGAGGACTGCCTACGTCCGACCGGCTTTTCGAACCATTATGCCGGCAGCAAATGACCGGAGCGCCTTCCCACGTCCGATACGCGATGGATTCACGGCCAGCCCCGCTATTGTAAATGACGGCGATGAGTTCGAACTTGTCCTGGGGAGCGATGACTGAGGATGGATTTTTCATAGGGCAGAAACTTATGTCTGGAATTCCAGACATATAAGCAAGCCAAAAACGATACCTTTGTCCGAAATCTCGGACATTGTGGCAACGACATCCAAACATCCTCGAAACATCATCGGGCCTGCGGTGCGCCAGCTCCGGCAGGGATTGGGCTGGTCGCAGGCGCAACTGGCCCTGAAATGCCAGCTGGCCGGGTGGGATATTTCCCGTGGCATCGTCGCTGCGATTGAAGGATCGGTCCGCTGGGTCGGCGATTTTGAGGTCGCTCTGCTGGCCCGCATCCTTCGCACCCCGATCAGCGCGCTTTATCCCGCTAAAATCAACTGGAGCGAACTCAATCTGTCGCACTCGGCGCGCCAGCACAGGCGGTAGCAATCCTCACCCGGCAGCGTCAGAACCTGTTTTATTCCTCCATTCGCCTAGCACCAAGCGGATTCAGCACAAAGCACGAAGACATAAGGAAAGGACGGAAGTCAGAGATCGGAAACCGGAGTGCTTTTTCTGACTTTTCCGTCCTCTGCCTTTTCCGACCTCCGTGCCCTCCGTGACCCCGTGGTGAATCACGGCTCGGGAGGCTCACTCGAAATGCTCGACGCGCAGAAGCACGGGCTTCGCCTTCACCTCGGGGAGGCGCGCAATTTTGGCCAGCGCTTTTTGCAACGCGGCCTCCTTGCACGAATGCGTCATGATGATGAGCGGCACGGTGCTCGCGGCCTGTGTCTCGGGCTGGACGACCGATGAAATGCTGATCTTGTTGTCGCGGAAAATCGCGGTCACGCGCGCGAGCACGCCCGGTTTGTCGAGCACGCCGAGGCGGATGTAGAATTGCGAAACGGCGTCGCCCGCCGCCATCACGGTCGCGCGCTTCGCGTAGGCGGCAAACGCGGGCACGCGGCGCGGCGTCTTGTTGACGATGTCGGTCGCGGCGTCGGCGATGTCGCTGAGTACCGCGCTCGCGGTGGCGTCCTTGCCCGCGCCGCGCCCGTAGTAGAGCGTGTCGCCGACAATGTCGCCGCGCACAAACACGGCGTTGAAGACATCGTTCACATTGGCCAGCACATGCTGCTGCGGAATGAGCGCGGGATAAACGGAGATCTGCACCTTCTCGTTTTTGCCCTCGGCGGCGGCCTTCACGATGCCGAGCAGCTTGATCGTGTAGCCGAGTTTTTCGGCGAACTGGATGTCTGTTTGCGAAATGGAGCGGATGCCCTCGACGAGGATTTTTTTCTTGTCCACCCAGAAGCCGTGCGCGAGCGAGGCGAGGATGTGGGTCTTGTGCATCGCGTCGTAGCCGTCCACGTCGAGCGAGGGCTCGGCCTCGGCGTAGCCCAGCTTTTGCGCATCGGCAAGGATCGCGGCAAACTCGGCGCGCTCGTTTTTCATGCGCGTGAGGATGTAATTGCAGGTGCCGTTCACGATGCCGTAGATCTGCACGAAACGGTTTCCGACGAGCGCCTCGCGCACCGTCTTGATGATCGGAATGCCGCCCGCGACGCTGGCCTCGTAATAGAGATTGGTGTTGTTTTTAGCCGCGGCGTCGAAGAGTTCGGGGCCGCATTCGGAGATGAGCGCCTTGTTGGCGGTGATCACGGGCTTGCCGAGCTTGAGCGCGGCGAGCACGACGGTTTTTGCGAGGCCGGTGCCGCCCATGAGTTCGATGACCACGTGAATGTCGGGGTCGTTCACGACGCTGGTCCAGTCGGTCGTCATGACGGAGGCGGGGATTTTATACGGGCGCGGTTCGTCGAACGCCTTGACCGCGACTTTCGCGATCCTGAGTTTGACGCCGAGGCGCGCCGTCATGAGGGCGCTGTTTTTTTCGAGGGCGCGGAAAACCCCGCTCCCGACAGTGCCGCCGCCAATCATGCCGATGTTGATCTGTTCCATAAGTAAGGGCCGCAGAGTGGCGGAAAACCGGGCGCGGCAACAATCTTTTTCATCAAGGGCACAAGCGCGGCGTCTTAGATGTCTTGCCCAGGCGGAACCGTTACGATTTTCATTCCCCTCCCGAACCGTGAGCACCGAAACCAACAACACCGAATCGCAGGTCGTCACCATCAGCGGCTGGAAACGTATCCTCATCTGGCCGCTCGGCATGCTCGTGCGGCTCTGGTGCGCCTCGATCCGTTTCGATTGCGACGAGGCGAGCGAGCGGGCGCTCCGCAGCGAGGAGCATCCGATCGCGTTCATCCTCTGGCACAACCGCCTCTTCATGATCGGCGAAGTCTTCAGGCGCTACCGCCGCCGCGACCTCTACGCGCTCGTCAGCGCGAGCAAGGACGGCGCGTGGCTCGCCGCGTTCTTCGACATCATCGGCATCAAATGCGTGCGCGGCTCCAGCAGTTTCAACGCCCGCGAATCCGTCAGCCTTCTGGTCGGCGTCATGAAACAAGGCCACGACATCGGCATCACGCCCGACGGCCCGCGCGGCCCCATTTATCAATTCAAAGGCGGCGGGATGATCGTGGCCCGCCGCGCGCGCGCCGCGCTCGTGCTGCTCGGCATGCAGTTCCGGCACGCAAAACAGCTCCGCAGCTGGGACCGCTTTTACCTGCCACGCCCGTTCTCGCGCATCCGCCTGCGCTGCCAGCTCGTGCCGCCCGCGGAATTGCAGGATCGCGCCACCACGCCCGATTCGCTCGCCAGACGTCTTGACGAACTCAACCCCGACGCAAAACCGGGCGCGCCCGAGACCGCGCAAGCCGCCACCTGAAGATGTCCGCGCAACATTCCAACGCAGCCATTCGCAAGGAGCGCGTCGCGCGCTGGTCTGTTGTTGCCAGCGCGATCATCACGCTCGGCAAACTCGCGGCGGGATTGCTCTCCGGCTCCATCGCGCTGCTCTCCGAGGCGGCGCACGCGCTCGTCGACACCTTCGCGACAACCGTCACCTGGTTCGCCGTGCGCGCATCCAACAAGCCCGCCGACGACGAGCATCACTACGGCCACGCCAAGTTCGAAAGCGTGGCCGCGCTCGTGGAGACCGGCATCCTGTTCCTGCTCGCGCTGGCGGTGCTCGCGCAGGCGATGCGGAATATTTTTTTGGGCGGGCACATCATCGAGGCCACGCCGCTGGTGTTCGCCGTCGTCATCGTTTCAATCGCCATCGACCTGAACCGCATCCGCGCGCTGAGGAAAGTCGCGCGCGACACCGGCAGCCAGGCGCTGGAGGCGGACGTGCTGCATTTTTCGTCCGATCTCGCCGGCTCGACGCTCGTCCTGCTCGGCCTCGTCGCATCGCGTTTCGGTTTCCTCTACGGCGACGCCATCGCGGCAGCGGGCGTCGCCGTCTTCATCGGGCTGGCGGGCTGGAGGCTCGGACGGCGCACGCTCGACACGCTGCTCGACACCGCCCCGAAAGGCCGCGTGGCGCGCCTGCGCGTGATCGCCGCCGCCGAACCCGGCGTGCTCGGCACCGGGACCATCCGCCTGCGCGCCGCCGCGCACGAGGTTTTTGGCGAGATGGCGCTTCTGGTCGCGCGCACGCTTCCGATGGACCAGGCATCCGCCATTCGCAACAAGGTGATCGCCCGCGTGCGCGAGGAATTCCCCGACACGACGCTCATCGTGACCACCCTCCCCGTCACGCCCGACAGCGAGACCGTGCGCGACCGCATCACGCTGATCGCGCAAAAACGCGGGCTGCCCGTACACCATGTCACGGTGCAGGATCTCGACGCGCGCCTCTCGATCAGCTTCGACATGGAGGTGGACGGCCGGATGCGCCTTGGCGAGGCACACGAGGAGGCCGAGGCGCTCAAAAGGGACATCCGCCTTGAGTTCGGCGCAAACACGGAAGTGGAGCCTCACATCGAGCCCCTTGAAATCGAGCACCTCGCCGGCCAGAACGCTCCGGCTGAAATCGTCGCCGACATCACGGCGCTGCTCAAAAAACTCGCCGCCGAAAACGAATCGATCAGCGACATACACAGCGTGCGCGTGCGCAGGACTCCGGGTGGCCTCGTCGTGAATTATCACTGCCGCGCCAGCGCGGACATCGATGTCGCCTCGGCGCACCGCCTGATCGACGAAATCGAGCACCACGCGCGCGACGAATATCCCGGCATCACGCGCATCGTCGGCCATACGGACTTGGTGAAACGGACGCAAAAATAGGAACGATGCTCACAATTCCCATCATCCCGCCATTCCGTCACCCGGCCATGCGGAATAAACATAACATTGGGAAAACCTCCGGCAGCCATAAGCGCTCCGCGCTGATTCCCGCCTTTTGCGCATTCGTATTTTGCATGGCCATTGGCCGCGCGGAAGAGTTTTCCAATCCCTTGATGCGCGGCGCGGACCCGCACGCGCTGACGGACGGGGAAACCGTCTGGATGTATCCGACACGCGCCGACCCGGAGCGCAAAGCCTTTTACGCCTACTCGTCCGTTGATTTGAAAAACTGGAAAAAACACGGCCCCGTGTTTCGCCTCACGGATGCGCCGTGGTTCAACGACACGAGCCGCCCGAACAACGGCGCATGGGCGCCGGGAGTGATAAAGCGCGACGGAAAATGGTATCTGTATTATTCCATCGGCCCCAAACCCTCGCGCATCGGCGTGGCCGTCGCCGACAATCCCGCCGGCCCCTTCCGCGATTCAGGCCGCCCGCTACTCGAAGACGGAGGGCGGCGCGGCTTCGAGGCGATCGACGCGATGGTGTTCTCCGATCCGAAATCGGGAAAATATTATTTCTACGCCGGTGGCAGCGCCGGTTCGAAGCTGCGCGTGTTTGAATTGAACACCGACATGGTAAGTTTTGCCGCCGAAATCCCCGTTGAAACGCCGAAATATTTTACCGAAGGCCCATTCATGCACTTCCGCAATGGTGTGTATTATTTGTCCTACAGCTATGGAAATTATAAAAAATCGTCCTACTCCGTCCACTACGCCACGGCCAAAACCCCGGTCGGGCCGTGGACGTATCGAGGCGCGATTCTGACCAGCGATGCCACCCGGAAAGGCCCGGGGCATCATTCGTTTTTCACCCGCCCGTCCGACGGCGCCTTGCTCATCGCCTACCATCGTTATGACGGCGTGACCGGCGACGGCCCGTATAAAGTCCGCCGCGAAATCGCCATCGAGCGCGTTTATTACAACGCCGACGGTTCCATCCGTCCGATCTCGATGACCGGCGGAGACGAGCGGAAAAAATAAGGCGGCCCGAATGGCCGCCTCCATTTTGCGTCGCTGCTTTTGTCAGGCCAGCCGCAGCAGCACCAGCAGATCCATCACCGGTTTTTGATAGAAACCGAAAAACACCGAGGCGAGCGCGAGCACGGCGAGCAATGCCTTCATGGCAACCGGCACGCGAATGCGGTCTGCCGGATGCGCCGGAACGTCGCTGGGCGTCGTCGGTGTCTGCCAGTTTTGGAAGAATGCCGCGCGCAGCCATCCGAAGTAATAATAGATCGAAACCACCACGCCGAGAATCGCCACGGCCAACATGCCGTAAAGCCCGGCCTGGAAAGCGCTGATGAAGACGAGCAGCTTGCCCATGAATCCGAAGAGCGGCGGAATGCCCGCGAGCGAGCCGAGACCGACCGCAAGCACGCCCGCAAGAAACGGGCTGCGTTTCGAGAGGCCGTGATAATCGCTGAGCTCCTGCTCGGCATCACTTTCGCCGGCGACGAGCGCCATCACGCCAAACACGGCGAACGACGCCAGCGCGTAGGCGATCAAGTAAACAAAAATAGCCGTAAACAAGCCGCTCTTGTAACCTTCCTCACTCATCACGCTTATCATCGACAGCACGCCTATCATAATGAAGCCCGCATGCGACACGCCGGACAGTCCCATGATGCGTTTGACATTGTGCTGCGTGAGCGCCGCGAGATTGCCGAAAATAATAGTGGCAAATGTCATCACCACGAGGAACGGAACGACTACCTTGGCGGCCGGCGTGAATACGATTATCCGCAAAAGCGAAAGCAGCACCGCAAATCCCGCTGTTTTTGAACCAACGGACAGAAACGCCGTTACGGGAGTGGGAGCACCTTGATACACATCGGGAATCCAAATTTGGAACGGCACGAGCCCGATTTTGAAAGCGATGCCGCTCAACACCAAGAGCAAGCCGGTATTGGCGAGAAATGGATTTATACCGGAAGTAAAACCAAAAAACACACGCTCAAAACCAAGAGGATCCCTGAAGCCCCCCTCGGAAAGTGGAATATTGGACATGATGTCCGGATTTCCGGCAACACCGTAAAGCAATACGATGCCAAACAACAAAAGCCCGGAACTAAGCGCGCCGAGGATAAGATACTTCAAGCCTGCCTCAAGCGACAGCGGGCTGGCTCGATAGTAACTGATCAGGATGTAGAAACCCACCGTCACCGTTTCCAGCGCGACGAAGAGCATCAAAAAATTCGCCGCTTGCGCCAGCAGCATCATCGCCGCTGTGATGACAAGCACTATATGGAAAAACTCAGTGCGCGGCACACGTTGCTTTTTCAACGAAATCATTGCCAATCCGTGAACGAGAATAGACACAATGACGAAGAATATGCGCATGAACTGCGCTCCCGTATTATTGGCAAGCATTCCATAAAAATAGTCTGATACATTGCCGCGCGTCCGCATCGCAGCGCACACTGTCAGGACGAGGATGCCGAGTTGTGCGATTATTGATAGCGTCGGAATGTGACGTTTGAGCGTTTTTGGGAAAACGATCTCAAACACCAGCAGCAGCAAAGCCAGACCGCCGAGCGAAATTTCAGGCAGGATGTAACTCCATGGATTGGAGCCGCTTTGGGCGGTGGTGGTTATAAAGTCGGTGGTCATTGTTGGCGGAAATTATTTTTGGGAAATGTAAGGAGCGTGATTCAAGTGCGCGTTGAGCGGCGTGGTGATGATTTTCGGCCAGAAGCCGACAAGCAGCAGCGCGGCGAGCAGCACGAGCGCCGGGACGCGTTCGCTCCAGCGCAGATCGGCGGGCGAGTGCTCGGCGGCGACCTTGGCAAAGGTCGCGCTTTGCGGCCCGAAAAACACGCGCGCGGCGGAGCGCAGCCCGTAGATTGCCGAAATGATGATGCCCGCGACCGCGGCGATGGTCATCCATTTGGAAAAGCCCCACAGCGCGATGAAGATCGTGAGTTCGCCCCAGAAATTCGCGAAGCCCGGCAGTCCGATGCTCGCGAAGGTCGTCGCGACAAAAAACGCGGCGAGCACGGGGGCTTGTTTTGCGAGGCCGCCCATTTCCGCCATGTCGAAGGTCTGCGTGCGATGGTGGATGCTCGTGGCGAGCAGGAACAGGAGCGCGACCGACAGGCCGTGGCCGATCATCATGATGACCACGCCGCCGACGCCGAGCGTGCTCATCGCCGCGATGCCGAGAAACGCATAACCCATGTGCATCACGGAACTGTAACCGATCATCTGCTTGAGGTCGCTTTGCGCGATGGTCACGAAGCCGATCACGATGACATTGCACAGTGCGAGGACGCCGAGGATGTGCGCCCAGTGGCCCGCGCCGCTGGGAAGAAGCGGGAGCGCGATCTGGATGAGTCCGTAGAGGCCGAATTTCTTGAGCACGCCCGCGTGCAACATTGCCGCCGAACTGGGCGCGGCGCCGTAGCCGAGCGGCGCCCAGGAGTGCAACGGAAACAGCGAGACCAGCACGCCGAAACCGAACATGAGGATGCCGAAAATGTTTTTCTGCACGAGCGCGGAGAGCGGCTGCGCGGCGATGGTTTCACGGAGCGCGATAAGGTCGAAGGTTCCCGCGCCGCTCTTGATGTAGATGGCAATGAGGCCGGCGAGCGAGAGCATCGCGCCGAGCGTGAGGTAAATCGTCATCATCATTGCCGCGTAGTTGCGGTCGCGCCCGCCCCAGACGCCGACCATGATGAACGTGGCAATGAGCGCGAACTCATGGAAGAAGTAGAAGAAGAAAATATCCACGCTCGCGAACACGCCCATGAGACCGCCTTGCATGACGAGGAGGAGCAGGAGGTAGTATTTGAGGCGTTCCGCGCCGGATTGCAGCGCGTAGAATCCGGCCGCGAAGCCGACGATTCCCGCGAGTGCGAAGAGGCCGAGCGAGATGCCGTTGAGCCCGAGGGTAAGTTTGATGCCCCATGCGGCGAGCCCCATGTCGTAGCTGGTGAAAAATGCGTAGCCGTGATGCTGCGGCGCGCCGGCGAACTTGGCGACGAGATAGACGGCGACGAGCGCCGGCACCGAGAAGCCGATATAGGCGAGAAACAGGGCGAGTTTCTTGTGCGCGCCAAACGCAATGATGAGCGCGGCGGCAAGCGGCGTCGCTATCGAAAGAAGCAGAAGATCGACTGGGAATGGGTTCATTCGAAAAATGGGAAAGGGAGGCGGCGAGTGCGGGTTGTGGTGATTGGTGGATTCGACTTAAGTCGATTTGAGTCGAATCAAGTCGATGAAAGTTAATGCAGAAATCCCGCCGCGAAGGCCCAGATGAGGACTGCTCCGGCGAGGAACCAATAGAGATAGGCGTGGATGCTGCCGACGTGCAGGGCGCGCGCGCCGAGTCCGAGGAAACCGGTCACTCCCGCGAGGCCGCGCACGACAAGGCCGCCGATGAAAAATTGATCGATGAAGTTCAGGAACAGCGCGAAACGCTGCTGGATTTTGGCGACATAATAATTGTAAACACGATCGGGCGTTTCCTTGAGATGCGTGAGGATGGTGAACACGCCGGGGATGCGGTCGCGAAGGCTGTCGGTCGCGGCGGATTTGTAGAAGAGCAACGCCGCGCCCGCGCCGATAACCATGACGGCAAGGCTGGTAATGAGGATGATGGTATGGTGGAGAGGATCGCCGTAGGTAGAGGGAATTCGAGACAAGATGCTGTCGAACGCGCCGCCATAAATGACCGTGTAACCAGCAATGATTGAGAGAATGCCAAGGACGATTAGTGGGAACAACATAGCGGGACCGCTTTCATGGGCGTGCGAGGATTCGGCGGTACGCGTTTCGCCCCAAAATGTGACTTTCCACAGGCGCACCATGTAGAAAGCAGTGAGGATGGCAGTGAGGGCGAGCATGATGAAGACGGGCGTGCTCTTCAGCATTGCGAGGTAAAGGATGGCATCTTTCGAAAAGAAGCCCGCAAAGAATGGCATGCCTATGATAGCGAGTACGCCGATAGTGAAGGTGATAAACGTAACAGGCATCTTTTTACGAAGGCCGCCCATTTTGAAAATGTCCTGTTCATGGTGGCAGCCTGCGATGACTGAGCCGGAGCCGAGGAACAGAAGTGCTTTGAAAGCAGCGTGCGTAGTGAGATGGAACATCGCGGCAGCAGCACCGGTGAAAAACAGCGTATCATACGGCGCATACATGTTGCTCACTGTTGCCACACCCAACCCGAACGCCGCGACCATGTAGCCGAGTTGGGAAAGCGTGGAGTAGGCCAGGACTTTTTTGATGTCGCTCTGCGTGATGGCGCAAAGCGCCGCATAGAGCGCGGTGATGACGCCAACCCACATCACGACATTCAACGCAGCGGGCGCGGCGGCGAAAAGCGGCTCGATGCGGCAGAGCATGTAGATGCCGGCGGCGACCATCGTCGCGGCGTGGATGAGCGCGGAAACCGGCGTCGGGCCTTCCATCGCGTCGGGGAGCCAGACTTGTAGCGGCACTTGCGCGGATTTGCCAATCGCGCCGCAGAAAAGGGCAAGCGGGATGCACGCGATGACCGCGACGCCGCCGTGAACCTTGGAGGCGATTTCGGCGAGGTTGACCGTGCCGAAAACGTAGTAGCACGCGATGATGCCGAGCAGAAAACCGAAGTCGCCGATGCGATTTACGATGAAGGCTTTTTTGGAGGCGTCGGCGGCGGATTGCTTTTCACAATAGTGATTGATGAGCAGCCAGGAACTGAAACCGACGAGCTCCCAGAATATGAACATCATGAAAAGATTGTCGGCGAGCACGATGCCGGTCATCGAAAACATGAAGATCGAAAGCCCGCCGAAATAGCGTGCGCGCGCCTTGTCGTCATGCATGTAGCCGATCGAAAAAATGTGCACGCACAGGCCGACCACGGCGACGATGCAGAGCATGAGCGCGGCGATGTCGTCGAACTTGATGCCGAGCGAAAGCGTGAAGCCGCCGATGGCGAGCCAGTCGAGCGAGGCGTTCACCGCGGTCTCGCGGTGGCCTCCGAAGGCGAGCGCGAGCGCGGCGGCGGCGTATCCGGCGCAGGCAAGGACGGAGACGATCTGCGCAAGCGCGCCTGCACGTCGCAGGAAAAGCGCGATGAGCGCCGCCGATGCGAGCGGCAAAAGGAGGGTGATGAGAGCGAGGTGTGCGGGCGTGGGCGCCATGATGGAAAGTTTTTTGTTACGGAATTAGCTCACCACGGAGACACGGAGAGCACGGAGGCCGGAAAAGAGGAGAAAGTTGCTCACGCAGAGACGCAGAGGCGCGGAGTTTTCTTCTCTGCGGCTTTGCGTCTCTGCGTGAGTCTTTTGTTTTTTCATGGCTCCGTGTCCTCCGTGTCTCCGTGGTGAAATTGTTTTTAAATCAGTTTTTCAGCGCATTCAACTTGGCGACATCGACGGTGCCGCGTTTGCGGAAGAGGGTGACGACGATGGCGAGGCCGACCGCGACCTCGGCGGCGGCGACGGTCAGGATGAAGAAGACAAACACGTTGCCCTCGACGGTGCCGTTGTGATGCGAAAAGGCCACGAGCGCGAGCGTCGCGGCAACAAGCATCAGCTCAAGGCACATGTAAATGATGAGCGTGTTTTTGCGCAGAAGCACTCCAAGGAAGCCGATCGCAAAAAGCGTCACGGCAAGCGCGATGTAGTGATAAAGTCCGATGATCATGGCGAAAAGGAGTTAGGAGTTAGAGGAGTTCCGGAAATGCGTGAAGAATGTGCGGATTGGTGTGTGTTGCAGCGAGCGGTGGCGGGATTGTCTCCTTAGCTCCTGGCTCCTTTACCTCCTGACTCCTGCTTCTCCTCGTGTTTTTTGCTGATGACGATCACGCCGAGCATGGAGATGAGGAGCAGGAAGCCGACGAGTTGCACCGGAAGCATGTAGCTGGTGAAGAGTTTCACGCCATACATCTTGAGGTCGGTGAAAAACGAGGGCGCTTGCGCGAGCGCGATGCTCTCGGTGGAAAATTGTCCGCGCGCGAGGAAAACCACGACGCCGGCCACAAGCAGCGCGCCGGCGATGGCGCTGGAGGCGATGGTCATCTTTTTGAAGGGCGGACGATCCCCGCCCTGCATGTCGAGAAGCATGATGATGAAAAGGAACAGCGCAACGACCGCGCCCGCGTAAACAAGGATGAGCAGGAACGCGAGCAGGTAGGCGTCGAGCATCACGAAGAGCACCGAGATGCCGCACAGGCACACGAAAAAGCTGAGTGCGGAGGCCACGGCGTTTTTGTTCGAGACAACACCTATCGCGGAGGCGATTGTGATCGTGCAGAAAATGTAGAATAGGAGGGCGGGCATGAGGAAAAAAAGTAAGAATTAAGAATTAAGTTCCGAGCGAAGCGAGATGCCCGCCATTAAGAAGTGGGGCCTGCGGCCCGACAGCGCGTGGCTTCGCCGCGCAGATGTGAAATGGCCGATGGGTGAAGGTGTGTTTGAGATTGGCATGTGGTAATCGAAGCCGGAGGTTCGTTTTCTTAAATCTTAATTCTTAATTTTTAATGTTGTCCGTGCAGGGCGGCTTCCTCCGCCGCGGCTTTCTTTTTGTCCCACTTGTAATGCGCGTCGGGGAGCGTGCCGCCGAGTTCGTAGAGTTTTTGTTTGTTGTTGATGAACTCGCCGCGCTCGTAGCCGCTCACGGAAAAGACGTTTTGCAGCCAGATGGCCTCCTCGGGGCAGACTTCCTGGCAGAGGCCGCAATAGATGCAGCGGAGCATGTTGATCTCGAATTCTTTTGGCGCTTTCTCGACGTGAGCGGCGGGCGAATCGGCAGGGATTTCGCCGGGCGTAATGCGGATGGCCTTGGGCGGGCAGACAAATTCGCAGAGCTGGCAGGAGACGCATTTTTCGCGTCCGTTCGGGTCGCGCACGAGCGTCGGCACGCCACGGTAGCCGGCGGGGATTTCGGGGCGCTCTTCGGGGTAGTTCACGGTGAGCGGCTTGGCGACAATATGTTTCAGGGTCGTCATCATCCCGGAGACGATTTGCGGGATGTAAGTGCGCTCGGCGAAGGTGAGCGGTTTGCGTGGGACTTTGATCACAGACATGAGAGAAAAAATTAAGAATTAAGATTTAAGAATTAAGAAGTGAAGCGCGGGCGCTCCGGTGATGTTTTTAAAATTCTTAATTCAGTTAAGCAGTGCGATCGCGATGGTGTAGATGATCAGGTTGGCGATGGAGAGCGGGAGCAGGCGCTGCCAGCCGATGCGCATGACCTGGTCGTAACGGAAACGCGGGAGCGTCCAGCGCACCCACATGAAGAAGAAGATCGAGAAAATCACTTTCCCGAGGAAAATGCAGATGGAAAGAATCCCGACAAAAAGCGGGTGCGCCGTCCACGCGCCGAGCGGGGCAAGCCAGCCGACGAACGTCGAGAGCGGCAGCCACGGAAGCGGATTCCAGCCGCCGCAGAAGAGCAGAATGAAGAGCGCGGAGCCGACGATCATGTGGCCGTATTCCGCGACGAAAAAGAGCGACCATTTGTAGGAGCCGTATTCGGTGTGGAACCCGCCGACCAGATCGGCCTCGGATTCGGGCATGTCAAACGGCTGGCGGTTTGTCTCGGCGAAGAGCGCGACGAGGAAAATAAACGCGGAAAGGGGCATCACGAACACAAACCACGCGCCGCCCCAAAAGCCGGATTGCGATTGAAACTCCACGACGCGGACGAGGCTGAGCGTGCCCGGTGTGCCGGGGGCGTTTATCCAGAGGAGCACGGGCACGACGGCGAGCGTCATGGAGAGCTCGTAGGAGATGAGTTGCGCGCTGGCGCGGATGGCCCCGAGGAAGGGGTATTTGGAATTCGACGCCCAGCCTGCGAGGATGAGCGAATAGACGCCGAGCGAGGCGAGCGCGAACACGCCGAGGATGCCGATATCGACGTCGGCGAGCATGACGGGGAGAACGCGTCCGGCGCCGTCAAGATAAGCGCCGAAGGGGACGAAGGCGATGGTGGAGAGCGCGGGCGTCATGGCGACGATGGGCGCGATGACGAAGTAGAATTTGTTAACGTGGCCGGGCACGATGTCCTCCTTGAAGAGGAGTTTGCCGCCGTCGGCCATGAGGTTGAAAATACCGAAGCGTCCGAGGATTGGCCCGATGATCGGGATGCGGCCAAGCCCCCACGGACGCGCGCGATTCGGGCCGGGGCGATCCTGCGCCCACGCGGCGACTTTGCGCTCGGCCATCGAGCACGCCGCGCCAAGCGGGAAAAGCACGGCGATGACGGCAAGCCCCTGGATGATCAGGCGCACAATGAGCGGAAGGCTGAAATAGAAATCTAGCATTGGAAAATAGTCTTAGAGAAATGATTCACCACGGAGGCACGGAGGACACGGAGAAATGTGGAATTGGGATTTCGGAATGCGGAATGAAACGGAAACAAGCGGGAATGTGAGCATTCCCGATTTCGAAATTCGCATTCCACATTTTACTGTCTTCTTCATGACTCCGTGTTCTCCGTGTCTCCGTGGTGAATCCGTCTTATTTTGCGGGTTTGTAGTGGAGGCCCTCGGTTTCGGGGAAGGCGTGGTGGGAGAAACGGGCGGCGTCGATGAGGTGGCCGGTTTCGGGGATGTTGCCGTGCGCGAGGCCGGCGAGCTCGGGCGTTTCCTCGGTGAGGCGGCTCCAAATGGCGTTGGATTTGCCCTCGAAGTCGTGGCCGCCGAGCGCGGCAAGCAGACCGGAAAGGATCGTCGCGTCGTTGTGCGTGCCGACGTGGCCGGGAACGGCGGCGTTGAATTGTTGCAGGCGGAACTGCTGGTTGATGAAGGTGCCGTTTTTCTCGAAGACCGTGTGCGAGGGGATGACGACCTTCGCGGCGGCGCTGGTCGCGCTGGCGTGCGTGCCGATGTGGATGATATCCACGCGGGCGAGTTGCTCCGGCGCGAGGCCGTGCAGCGAAAGGTCTTCGTTGATGACGAGAACGGTTTTGATTTTGCCCGCGTCGATACCGGCGGCGAGTTGCGTGAGTTTTTCGGACGGAAGTGTGTCGATCAGTCCGGTGACGAGCGCGCCGCGTGTGTTCGGCGTGCGGTCGGCGGAAATGAGGAGACCGTCGCCTTTGGCGAGGTGCGCGGGGACGTGGCGCGAATCGGCGGGAATTTTGAGATGGTCGGCGATTTTTTTGGCGAGGTATTGCTCGGCGACCGTGCTGCGCGCGCTGGCGACAAGGGCCACGCCGCCCGATGCGAGAAGCGCCTTGGCCTGCGCGATGAGGTCGGCGAGGGGCGCGGGACTGGAGAGGCGGTTTTCGGCGCGGACTTGTTTGTAGAGATCGCGTCCGCTGTCGGACATCCACGTGTCGTTGACTTCGTCGTTGCGGCGCGGGGTGATGCGGTAAATCTGGCCTTCACGCGACCAGACGACGGTGTTTGCGCCGACGCTGGATTCGGTGTCGATGCTGTTCGTCTGCTTGAGAAACCAGACGCGCATTTTGAAACGGAAATCGGTCGATGTGAGCGCGCCGACGGGGCAGATATCGACAGTGTTCAGCGAGTAGTTGTTGGCGAGCTCCTTGCCGGGGTAGCAGGTGAGCGTGGAGTAGCTGCCGCGGTCGATGAAGCCGAGCACGTCGTCCTTGGCGACCTCCTTGCTGAAGCGCACGCAGCGCGAGCAGAGGATGCAGCGCTCGTCGTCGAGCATGACGCGGGGGCCGAGCTGGGTGCGTTTGGGCTTTACGTTTTTGTCCTCGATGTAACGGGAATAGCCGCGTCCGTAGGAAGTGGCCTGCTCCTGGAGCTTGCACTCGCCGGCCTGATCGCAAATGGGGCAGTCGAGCGGGTGGTTGATGAGGAGGAACTCCATCACACCGGCGCGGGCGTCCTTCACCATTTGCGTGGTCGTGCGGATGTGGAGGCCGGGGATCGCGTTGGTGCCGCAGCCGATTTGCGGGCGGGGCATCCAGTTGATTTTTTGCCTGCCGGTGGCCGGGTCGATGACGGGCGTCTTGGTGGCGGGATCGACGGCGGGCAGTCCCATTTCGACGAGGCACATGCGGCAGTTGCCGACGACGGGGAGTTTCGGATGATAGCAATAATGCGGCACGTCGATGCCGAGCAGGCGCGACGCCTCGATGACGTTGGTGCCGCGCGGCACGGCGATGTCGCGGCCGTCGATGTTGATTTTGATAAGCTCTGGTGTAGCGGACATTGCTGGAAAGGAGTCAGGATGGAAGGAGTCAGGAGTTAGAGGAGCCGGAAGCGGGCACTTCGATGGCCTTGGCGTAGGCGTTTAGCATGCGGCTGACTTCGGCGAGTTGGGTCATGAGCGGCGTGCTGTCGCCATATTCAAGGTCGCGGGCGAGGATCAGATAATAGCGACACTCTTCGAGCGAACCTTGGGCGATGTTCATGAAACGGCGTTTGTCGGCCACGCTGTTTTTCTTGTAGCCTTCGGCAATGTTGGCGGGAACCGAAACTGCGGCACGGCGAAATTGCGAGACGAGGGCGTAGAGTTCGCTTTGTGGAAATGTGCGGGTGAAGCGATACGCGGCTAGAACCCACGCGTGCGCTTTTTGCCAGACGATGAGGTCTTCAAAGGTGCGCGATGGAGCACGCGAATCAGCGAGTCGGGAGGTTTTTCTCCTGACTCCTGACTCCTGACTCCTGACTCCTTTTTCCGTATTCATCGTCATCGGCATTTCCATTTCCCAAAATTACACCAATTGCAACGCGTCGGCCGGGCGCGTCTTTTTTGTCGTGTGATAGCTGACGAACTCGTCCTGAAATTTTTGCACGAAGCTTTGCGTCGGCCATGAGCAGGCTTCGCCCATAGCGCAAATGGTGCGTCCGGGAATCTGGTCGGCGACCGACTTGAGGAGCGCGGCGTCCTCGGCGCGGGCCATGCCGTGAACCATGCGGCTGCTGATGCGCTTCATCCAGAGCGAGCCTTCGCGGCAGGGCGTGCACTGGCCGCAGGATTCGTGCGAGTAGAAGGCGTTGATGTTGGCGAGCGCCTCGACCATGTTGACGGAATCGTCCATGACGATGATGCCGCCGGAGCCGCCCATCGTGCCGCAGGCGGCGAGGGTGTCGAAATCGAGGGGGATGTCGGCAGCGGCGAGGGAGCGGGTGCTCCCGTCCTTGTTTTTGAGCGTGAACGTCTCGTCGTAGCGAAGGACTTTTGCGGAGGAGCCGCCGGGGATGACGGCCTTGAAGGTGCGTCCGGGGAGCGGGCCGCCGCAGACGTCGTTGAGGAGCTGGCCGAGGGTGATTTTGCCGCACTCGAATTCGTAATAGCCGGGGCGCTGCACGTGGCCGGAGACGCAATAGATGCGCGTGCCGGTGTTGTTGGGCGTACCGATTTTTGCGTAGGCTTCGCCGCCGCGCTCGATGATGTGCTTAACGTGGCAGAGCGTCTCGACGTTGTTGACGATAGTGGGGCATTGGTAGAGGCCGAGGACGGCAGGGAAGTAGGGCGGCTTGATGCGGGGGTGGGCGCGTTTGCCTTCGAGCGATTCGATGAGGCCGGTTTCCTCGCCGCAGATGTAGGCGCCTGCGCCGCGGTGCACGTAGATTTCGCAAGAGTAGCCGGTGCCGAGGATGTTGGGGCCGACGAGATTGGCGGCGCGGGCCTCGGCGATGGCGCGTTCGAGGATGCGCGCGCCTTCGGGCATTTCGCCGCGGATGTAGATGTAGGCTTGTTTGACGTTGTTCGCGAAGCAGGAGATGAGCGTGCCTTCGAGGAGTTGGTGCGGGTCTTGGTGGATGATGTAGCGGTCTTTGAAGGTGCCGGGTTCGGATTCGTCGGCGTTGACGATGAGGTAGATGGGTTTGCCGGATTTGCGGTCAACGAGTCCCCACTTCACGCCGCAGGGGAAGCCGGCGCCGCCGCGTCCGCGCAGGCCGGATTTTTTCACTTCGTCAATGAGTTCGGCGGGCGGGCGTTTGACGGCGCGGCGGAGGATTTCGTAACCGCCGTGGCGTTGGTAGCACGCGAGGTCGTTCGTGTAACTGGGCTCGTCGATGTGCTTGAAAATGATGCGTGTTTGGGCGGGTGCGGACATTTTGGAAATGCGGAATGCGGAGTTCGGAATGCGGAATGTTTTTACTGGCCGCGAAGAGGCGCGGGGGACGCAAAGAATCGCGAAAGGCAGCGGGCGCGGCTGTCTTTTCTTTGCGGCTTTTGTGCCTTTTTGCGGCTGTTCATGGTTTGAAGAATAACGCGTTTATTTTTTCGCGGCGGCTTTGATTTCGGCGGAAAGCGCGCAGGCTTTGGCGGGATCGACGTTTTCGTGGAGTTTTTCGTCGATCATGACGACGGGGGCCGTGCCGCAACTGGCGAGGCATTCGACAAATTCGATGCTCACTTCGCCATCCGGCGTCACTTCGTCGAGCCCGACTCCGAACTCCTTCTTGAACGTGTCGCACACCTTGTAGCCGCCCTTGAGCGCGCAGGAGAGCGTGCGGCAGACCTTGATGTGGCGGCGTCCGACGGGCTTGCGCTTGAACATCGGGTAAAACGTCACGACCTCATAGACGTTGATCGGCTGGAGCTCCAGTTTCGCGGCGACCCACTCGATGGCTTCATCGGGAATGTAGCCGATGTCCTCTTGGATGAGGTGCAGGAGCGGGAGCGTGGCGCTGCGCTTGACGGGATAGTGCGTGATCACTTCGTCGATGCGCTGGAGTGTTTCGGGTTTGAGATTCATCTAAATGCGGAAGGTGGAATGCGGAGTGCGGAATGATGCCGGAGTCGGTTTCTATTTTAACTTTTTCAATGAAGTGCTCGCTACGAGCGATTTCATTTGCGCAATGGCGGCGGCGTTGAGTTGCAGGAGGCGGTCTTTTTGAGGCAGGTCCTGACGGATGAGGAGAGCGTTGATGCTTTCCATGTTGGAGAGGACGACCAGTTGCTCCAGCGTCGCTTCGTCGCGGATGTTGCCCTTGGCGGCGAGTTTCGGGTTTTCGCTCCGCCACTGGGCAGCGGTTTTTCCAAAGAGGGCCACGTTGAGCAGGTCGGCTTCGGATGCGTAAACGGCCGTGACTTGCTCGCGTGTCACGATCGCCGGGATGATCTGCTCGCGAATGGCATCGGTGTGGATGCGATAATTGATTTTCGAGAGTGTGCGCTGGAGGTTCCATTCGAGGTTTTTACGCTGGTTGTCCTCGATTTGCAGGCGCTTGTATTCGGTAATCAGATACAGTTTGAATTCGGACGAAATCCACGTCGCAAACTCAAATGCAATATCCACATGCGCAAAGGTGCCTCCATACCTGCCGGACTTGGAAACAATACCTATCGCATTTGTGGACTCAACCCAGCGCTGCGGTGACAACACAAAATAGTTGCTTCCCGCCTCGTTTTTAAACCCCTCGAATTCGATGGGTTTAAAATTGGGGTTATTCAGCATTTCCCAAAGGCCGACAAACTCAATCGTGGCACGACTCCGCAGCCAGTTGGCAATGACCGCAGTGGGATTGTCGGCATTTCTGAATCTGGCAATATCGGTAAGCGATATGAACGCGCCCGCGCCTGTCTCATAAAGCACGACTTCCGTTCCTTGAACGGTGAGAGTGTCTGTTTTCGATTTGGGCGGCATGGCGGATGGCGTGAGCTTGCGTTTCATCGGTCGCATTCGCCCATGACGAAGTCCAGCGAACCCAGGATGGAAACGATGTCGGTCATCATGACGCCTTTGCAGAGCTTCGGCAGGATCGAGAGCGTGCAGAACGAGGGGCTGCGGATTTTCATGCGCCACGGGACTCCCCCACCCTTGCTCACGATGTAGAAGCCGAGCGCGCCTTTCGGATTTTCAGCTTCGAAGTAGGCTTCGCCAGCAGGCATTTGCGGGCCGGCGGTCACGATCATGAAGTTGTTGATGAGCTCCTCCATTTTTGTGAGCACCTTGTCCTTGCGCGGGGCAAAAATACGGCGCGCCTCGTCGCTGTCGGCGGCATACCAAGGGCCGTCGGGCATGTTTTTGATGACCTGCCGGACGATGCGCACGGACTGGCGGATTTCCTCGCCGCGACAGAGATAGCGGTCGTAACAATCGCCGGTGGTGCCGACGGGGACATCGAACTCGTATTTCTCGTAGCCGCTGTAAGGTTTGTCTTTGCGGAGGTCGAACGAGGGGCCGGAGCCGCGGAGATTCGGACCGGTGAGACCGTAGCCGAGCGCGTCCTCCTTGCTTATGACGCCAATGCCGACCGTGCGGTCGAGGAAGATTTTGTTGCGCGTGAGCATCGCGAGCATCTCTTCGAGGCGCGGGAGAAACTGGTCGCAAAAGGCGCTGACGCGGCCGAGCCAGCCTTCGGGCAAATCGCGTGCGAGGCCGCCGATGCGTGTGTAGCTGGTGGTGAAACGCGCGCCGGTCAGCTCCTCGAAAAGCGTGTAGAGTTTTTCGCGCTCGGTGAACTGGTAGAGGAAGGGCGTCCATGCGCCGGTATCCATCGCGAATGAGCCAAAGCCGAGCAGATGCGAGGAAATGCGCGCGAGCTCGGCGACGAGCACGCGAATGGCTTCGCAACGCGGCGGAACTTTCAGGCCGGCGAGCTGTTCGACGGCGATGGCGTAGGCGACGTTGTTGGCGAGCGGCGCGAGATAATCCAGCCGGTCCGTATAGGGCACGAACTGGTTGTAGGTCATGTTCTCGGCGATCTTTTCATCGCCGCGATGCAAGTAGCCGATGACGGGCTCGCAATGGGTGACGGTGTCGCCGTCGAGTTCCAGTTGCAGGCGGAGCACGCCGTGCGTGGACGGGTGCGAGGGTCCCATCGAGAGGGACATTTTTTCGGTGTCGAAAATGGGCGTGTCATCAGGCAGCCCCCCGCCCGCGGCGGCGGTGGCGTTCTTGGCGGCGTTGTCCTGAAAAGTGTATTCGGTCGGCGGCATTGCGGAAAAGTGGAGCGTGAAAATTGGAAATTGAAAACGGGAGGGAAAATGCGGATTCGGTTTCGCGGCGCGAACGGCGGTTTTGTTCGGTGGTTTGGATTTTTAATTCCTAATTTCTACTTCCTAATTTTTCTGCGTGCGCTCGTTCCAGCTTTCGTCCTTGGCGCGCGGTTCGGCTTCGGAGAGGTTCAATTCGCCGCCGCTCGACGCGACAAACGGCCCGCCGGCCATCGGCGCAGGGATGACTTTGGTTTTGGTTTCCCCGGCGACTTCGGGATCGGGCAGCTCGCCTTCGATGCCCGCGAGGGGAAACTCCTTGCGCAGCGGATAATGCGGATAGCCGTCCCACATGAGGATGCGGCGCAGATCCGGGTGACCCGTGAAAACGATGCCGAACATGTCGAATGTCTCGCGTTCGTGCCAGTTTGCGACCGGCCAGATCGCGGCGACACTGGGCATTTCCGGCTCGGTGTCGCTCGCACAATCGGCCGCGACGCGCAGATACGCCCCCGGGGCGCGTTCGGTGGAGAGCAAATGCCACACGACCGTGAAACGCGGCGAAGCGCCTTCGGCCCAGTCGATCGCCGTGAGATCGGCGAGCATGTCGTAGCCGCGCACATCGCGCAGGTGCGTGAGAACGGCAACCGCGTCGGCGGCAGGTACATTCACCGCCGGATGGTCTGCCGAGGCGCGCGGTGTGATTTTGTCCGCGATTTGCGAAAAGCTTTCATGCAAGGCGGCGATGATGGCTGAACCCGCGGCAGCGGATGTGGTGGCGGTGGTATTGGCGGCGGACATTTTTCAAAATTTTTCTGTTTCGGGTTTTCCGGTCTCTGCAGTCAGCCTTTGTTCTCCTCCTTGAACAGCCTGCCGCCCGAACGCTCGCGACCGATTTTGTCCTGCATCTTCACCAAGGCGTCCAGCACAGCCTCGGGGCGCGGAGGACAGCCGCTGATATACACATCGACGGGCAAAATCCGGTCCACGCCCTGCATCGTCGCGTAGCTGCGATACATGCCCCCGGTGCTCGCGCAAGCGCCCATCGCGATCACCCATTTTGGCGACGCCATCTGGTCGTAAATGCGGCGGATATGCGGAGCCATTTTATAAGTGACCGTGCCGGCCACAATCATGCAGTCCGACTGGCGCGGCGAAAAACGCATCACCTCGGCGCCAAAACGCGAAATATCAAAGCGCGCCCCGCCCGCCGCCATGAGCTCGATGCCGCAGCACGCGAGCCCCATCGGCATGGGCCAGATCGAGTTGGCACGAATCCAGTTGATCACCGCGTCCAGACGGGTGACGACGATGTCGCCCTCGATCGCCGAGTTATAAATCGCTTCTTTGTTCGCAGTAACCATTGTAGTAAAAAACAATTATCAGCCGGAAACCGGCAAACGTAATGTCGCCCTCCTTGCACGCAAGGTCTTTTATGCCGCGGACACCCTCTTGATTCACCGGTCTATTTCTGAAATAAGAAGCTAACTTGAAAGAAATTGCGCGATTCACCAGATATTCCGTCCCCTTTCTTGATTTTCCTCAAGCATTCGCATTTCGCGACACCGCAAAGTGCTCTGTGTTTTGGCCGCCTGTCCGTATTGATTAAATCATCGTAATTCATAAAAAATCCGGCATCTGCACCCGCAATCCGCCCGATTTATTCCTCTCATGGCACACCAAAAATCCGACGGCATGAACCATGCCCCCCAAGGCAAACCCTCTCCCGTGGTAAAACCGGGCGAATTCGCCTTTGCCGCCGCGCACCTCGACCACGGCCACATCCACGGCCAGTGCAACGGCCTGCTCGAAGCCGGTGCCGAATTGAAGTGGGTTTACGACCCCGATCCGCAAAAAGTCGCCGCCTTCCGAAAAAAATATCCCCAAGCCCGCGCCGCCCGTTCGCTCGACGAAATCCTCGCGCAGCCCGACATCAAACTCGTCGCCGCCGCCGCAATCCCCAACGAACGCGGCCCGATCGGCTGTCGCGTGATGGACGCCGGGAAGGACTATTTCACCGATAAAACGCCCTTCACCACCCTCGCCCAACTCGACCAGGCCAAGGCTGCCGTCGCGCGCACCGGTCGCAAATACATGGTGTATTTCAGCGAACGCCTCCACGTCGAAGCCGCGATGCACGCCGGTGATCTCGTGCATGGCGGCGCCATCGGACGCGTCATCCAGGTCATCGGTCTCGGCCCCCACCGCCTGAACAAGGCGTCCCGCCCCGCGTGGTTTTTCAAAAAAGAGCAATACGGCGGCATTCTCTGCGATATCGGCAGCCACCAATACGAACAATTTCTCCACTACACCGGTGCGACCGACGCCACCATCGCGGAAGCCAGCGTCGCCAACTACAACAACCCCGACACACCCGAACTGGAGGATTTCGGCCAGTCCATCCTCATCGGCAACAACGGCGCGACAAGCTACGTCCGCGTGGACTGGTTCACGCCCGACGGCCTCGGCACCTGGGGCGACGGCCGCACGATCATCCTCGGCACCAAAGGCTACATCGAACTCCGCAAATACATCGACGTGGCCCGCGAAAAAACCGGTGGGCACGTGTATCTGGTGAACGACGAAGGCGAGCAGCACATCAACGTCGCCGGCAAGGTCGGCTACCGCTTTTTTGGACAATTGATCCTCGATTGCCTGAACCGCACCGAAAACGCGATGACGCAAGCGCACGCCTTCAAGGCCGCCGAGCTCTGCCTGAAAGCGCAGGCAAAAGCCGTGAGGATTGCGTAAGCGCCAAATAAGGAGTGCGCCGTCAGCGCCTGAAGATTACCCACAAGTTGGCGTAGAACTGCGAATGCCTTTCGTAGCGCAGGCGCGACACGGAGATTGCCCCAAATCACTCGGGCATCGATTGGTCCGGGGAGCGCACGCGTCTCGCGTGCTGCGTTGGGCGTCCCGCCCAACGCTTTCGGTGCGGAACGGACAAAACGCATCCGCGATTTCTCCACCTCCGGGCTCTTGCCATTGTGGCACGAGCGCTCCGCCCGTGTCAGGCTTCGGCGGGACGCCAAAGCCCACACGCGAGACGCGTGTGCTCCCCAGACATCCCAATCCCTCTCATCTCGGGCATGCCTGCGCTGACTTGTGGGTAATCTTCAGGTCAGCGCTCCGCGCTCCTGGCAAAATGCATCACTTCGCCACCTTCACGCGCAATACCGAATATGAATACGGCGGCAGCGTGCGCGCAAACATGCCCGCGCTGCCGCGCGCCTTCGCATCGGGCAGCGTGACGGTTTCACGCCTCGGAGAGATTTTTTGAGGAGCCTCGAACGTGTTCACATCATCCAGGCTCTTCGACGTGAGCACCGTAACCCGGACGGCGGTGACTTTTGCGCCGCCAAAGTCGATCTCAACCGCCTGCTCCCCGGCGCCCGGATTCACGGCATGCACGATGATCTCGCCGGTTTTTGCATCGCGCCCGGCGACGGCGTAGAGCGCCGCGGGCGGCTTGCGTTCGCCTTGCAGGATCAATTCGCCGTCGAGGTAACATTTCACCGAGCCGCCGCGCATCTCGACGCGCACATCATACCAGCGTCCCGCCTCGATCCTGCCCGCCTTCGAATCAACCGCGGCACCGCCGAGATCCAGGCCGAAGCGTGTGTTTTTGTGGCTGCCCAGATTGAGACGGCCCGCCGAGCCGTCGCGCTCGACCTGGAAGAAAATCTGGAATCCCTCCTCGCCCTTCGTCTTGCGGGCCTTGAGCGAAAGCGTACAATCGCGCCACGCCGCGTCGCCCGCGACGGCGCGCACATCATAAACGCCGGGATTGTCCTGGCGCAGCGAACGGCCGCCTTCAGACACGGTCCATTTTCCTGCGCCGGACATTTTCCATGTGAGCGCATCGCCGGCGGCGAGTTCGCTCCCGTCCGCGCCGGTCACGCGCACGTCCTTGAACTCCGCCTGGCTTTTCCAGGTGCCGACGCCGATTTTTCCCGGATACGAAGGCGCGGGCGGCGGCGGCAATTCGAGTTTCACCGGCAAAACGGCATCCGGGCGGTTGAGCGCGTAGAGTTTTTGCACGTGATACGACGGCGTGGCGAACACACGCGTATTGTCGAACCAGATCAAATCGGGCGCCCACTGCGTCGCGCCCTGCTTCGCAAACAACGGCGCGTAGGCGGCCATCGTGACAACGTCGGCGTTGCGCAGCAGGCCCGTCATGAACGCGGCCTCGGAGAGCGCGGCGCGGAGTGTGTTGCGGCGGTCGCGTTCGTGCGCGGCGAATTCACCCGCGAAAACTTTCGGGCCGTCGCGGTCGTAGCTGTCATAGCGGGCGGCGTTGGAGAAAAACCACGAGGGCGGTCGGTAGTAATGCTCATCGACGATGTCGGCGGGCATAGGCGGCTTGCCGTCCTCGCCGCGGAATTTTTTCCATGCGAGTTTCCACCACTCGTCGTCCACGCCGGGGCCGGATGTCGTTATCAGGACGATGTCGGGATGCTTCGCCTTCAGGGCGTCATAAAAAACCTTGTAGCGCTCGAAATACTGCGGCCCCCATTGCTCATTTCCGATGCCGAGATATTTCAGGCGGAACGGCCCAGGGTGTCCCATCGCGGCGCGCACGCCGCCCCATTTGCTCGTCGCGGGACCGTTCGCGAATTCGATCAGGTCGAGCGCGTCCTGCACATAGGGGCCGAGCTTCGCGAGCGGCACGAGCTGTTTGGATTGATACTGGCACGCCATGCCGCAGTTGATGATCGGCACCGGCTCCGCGCCAATGTCCTCGCATAACTGGAAATACTCGAAAAATCCCAGCCCGCAGGTCTGGTAATACTGCGGCGCGTGATCCTTCCGCAGCGCGTGCTGCCAGCGGCTCCAATTCTGCGGACGTTCGGCAATGTCACCCACGGTGTCCTTCCAGCGGTAGGCGTTGGCGAGATCGGCGCCCTCGACAATGCAGCCGCCGGGAAACCGCAGGAAGCCGGGTTTCATGTCGGCAAGCATTTTCACCATGTCGGCGCGCAGGCCGTTGCGGCGTTTTTTCCAAGTGTTTTCCGGGAAAAGCGAAACGACATCCAAATCGACGCGCCCCGCCCCGCCGGTCGCGAGCACCACGAGACGCGCGCGCGGAGTCGTAGCGGCGCTCTTGAACGACGCCTCGTATTTTTGCCACGCATCGGCTTTCAGGGACGGGATTTCAGCCTGCCCGATGACCTGTCCGGTTTCGTCCTCGAGCCGCACGCCGAGCGCGCCGGTGAAGCCGTCGAGCGCGCGGGCGCGAACGGAAAACAAATACTTCTCGCCGGATTTCACCGCGATGCCGCCGAAGCCGTGGTTGGCGATGCCGAAACCCCGGCCGGCATCGCGAATCGCGAGCCGCGCGAAGTGGGTGTTCTTTTTGTTCAGCGGACGGTCGTCCGAAATGGAAAGCACCGCGTCCGCGCCGCGATTGACGGTGCCCCAGGAATAAAGCGCCTCGGCATGTTCAAAGGAGCGATTTTGCACGAGCTCGGCATAAATCCCGCCGTCCGCGCCATAGTTGATGTCCTCAAAAAACACCCCGTGCATGACCGGGGAAACCGCAATGCCCTGCGCCGCCGTGTCGATGACGATGCGGGATGCGGCGGGAGAGGCGGTGACGGCAGTCGGACGAGCCGCCGTAAAAAGACAAACCGCCGCCAGTGCTGCGCAGATCCCTGAAGTCTTCATAATGCCTCCATCAGACACATCCCTCGCACGAGGCCGATCCCAAAAGCATTTTACCGTCAGCACGGCGCGTGCGACAGGGAGGGGCGGCGTCCCCGCCGCCCGACGCGACGCAGTCGCGCCCGGTTTGGATCGCCCGCGATTTGGAAAAACTACGCGCACATTGTGGCG
>JARKRC010000043.1 GCA_029974595.1 Ereboglobus sp.
CGAATGGATCGAAGCCTTCTACAACCTGCGTCGCCGTCACTCCTCAATCGGAAACCTCTCTCCGGTTGACTTCGAAAACCTTAACAACTGATCTGCTTCCTCCACTTGCTCTCTCTGTCTTCAATACAAGGGTAATCCCAAGATGGGCAGGGATCTCACGGTTCAAAACGCAAGTGCAGACACAGAACCATTGCAATATTGAAAACCTCACGCCGTGTGTGAGGGGAACAATTCGATATGATGGAAACGAAGTATGCCGCCGGACACGACGAAGTCGTGCAAAAATGCAGCACAGCCATTCCTAGCTGTGCAGAGCATACGCCAATCACGACACAGCCAGAAATGGCTGTGCTACACTTTTGCTCACTGCCACTCCGACACCGGCGGGCAGGCGCAAACGAGGTTGCGGTCGCCGTAGACGTTGTCCACGCGACCGACTGCGGGCCAGAACTTGTGCTCGCGCACCCACGCGGTCGGAAATGCCGCCTGCTCGCGCGAATAGGGGTGCGTCCATGCATCGGCACACACGACCTTCGCGGTGTGCGGGGCGTTTTTCAGGACGTTGTTCGTTTTGTCGGCGCGACCTTCGGCGATATCGGCAATTTCCTTCGCAATCGCGATCAAGGCGTCGCAAAAGCGGTCGAGTTCGACGAGCGATTCGCTCTCGGTCGGCTCGATCATGAGCGTGCCGGGAACCGGAAAACTCATCGTCGGCGCATGATAATTGTAATCCTGAAGCCGCTTCGCGATGTCGTCCACCTCGATGCCGTGCTTCTTGAACTGGCGGCAGTCGATGATGCACTCGTGCGCGACATGGCCGGTCGCGCCCTTGTAGAGCACGGGATAATGCGCATCGAGGCGCCGCGCGATGTAGTTGGCGTTGAGAATCGCGAGCTTCGTGGCCTGCGTGAGCCCTTCTGCGCCCATCATGCGAATATACATCCACGTGATCGGCTGCACGCCCGCGCTGCCGTGCGGCGCGGCGCTGACGGCGCCGGGCGTGTTGTCTCGGACGTGTCCGGGCAGGAAGGGCGCGAGGTGTTTCGCGACGCCGATCGGGCCGACGCCGGGGCCGCCGCCGCCGTGGGGAATCGCGAAGGTTTTGTGCAAGTTCAGGTGGCAGACGTCCGCGCCAATGTGTCCGGGCGAGGTGAGGCCCACTTGCGCGTTCATGTTCGCGCCGTCCATGTAAACCTGCCCGCCGTGCGCGTGGACGATGTCGCAGATTTCGCGTATTGATTCCTCGAATACGCCGTGCGTGGACGGATAGGTGACCATGATCGCCGCGAGGTCGTTCGCGTGCGCGGCGGCCTTGGCGCGGAGGTCGGCGACGTCGATGTTGCCCGCCGCGTCGCAGGCGACGACGACGACTTTCATGCCCGCCATCGCGGCGGTCGCGGGATTGGTGCCGTGCGCGCTGATGGGGATGAGGCAGATGTTGCGATGCCCCTGCCCGCGCGAGGCGTGGTAGCGGCGGATGGAGAGGATGCCCGCGTATTCGCCGTTTGCGCCGGAGTTGGGCTGGAGCGAGACGGCGGCGAAACCGGTGATTTCCGCGAGCCAGTTTTCGAGGTCGGAAAACAGTTTCGCGTAGCCGCGCGTCTGCGAGGCGGGCGCAAACGGATGCATCGCCGCAAAGCCGGGCCAGGTGATGGGGAGCATTTCGCTGGCGGCGTTGAGCTTCATCGTGCACGAGCCGAGCGAAATCATCGAATGACAGAGCGAGAGGTCGCGCGCTTCGAGCCGCTTGATGTAGCGGAGCATTTCGTGCTCGGTGTGATAACGATTAAAAACCGGATGCGTCAGAAATGCGCTGGCGCGCGTTTCTGATGAATGCGGAATGCGGAGTGTCGAACCACTCGCAGACTCGTAGACGGAATGCGGAATGGTTTTGCCGGCGATGACCTGGATGAGGTCTTCGACGTCGGCATCGGTGGTCGTCTCGTCGAGCGAGACCCCGACGGCGCGGGCGTCGATGGCGCGGAGGTTGATTTTTTTGATGGCGACGCGGGCGTGAACCACAGCCGCATCCACGTTTTGAATACAGAGGGTGTCGAAGACGGGCGCGGTGTTCGTCTCGATGCCGGCAGACTGGAGCGCGGACTGAAGGCGGAGCGTGCGGGCGCGGGTGTCGCGGGCGATTTTGCGCAGACCGTCCGGGCCGTGATACACGGCATACATGGACGCCATCACGGCGAGGAGCACCTGCGCCGTGCAGATGTTCGAGGTGGCTTTGTCGCGGCGGATGTGCTGCTCGCGCGTGCCGAGGGCGAGGCGGAGGGCCGGATTGCCCTGCGCGTCCTTCGAAAGGCCGACGAGGCGTCCGGGCATCTGGCGTTTGCAGGCGTCCTTCGTCGCCATATAGCCCGCGTGCGGCCCGCCAAACGCCATCGGGACGCCGAAGCGTTGCGTGCTGCCGACGGCGACATCGGCGCCAAACTCGCCGGGCGCGCGGAGGAGCGTAAGCGCGAGCAAATCGGCGGCAACGACACAGAGCGCGCCGGCCGCGTGGGCGCGCGCGAAAAGATCCGTGTAGTCGTGGATGTTTCCCCGCGTGTCGGGATATTGCACGATAAGGCCGCACCACGTGGCGTCGGGCGCGGCCTGCGCGTGATCGCCGATGGCGATGTTGATGCCGAGCGGTTCTGCGCGGGTGCGGATGAGATCGATTGTCTGCGGGTGGCAGGCATCGGAAACGAAAAAGGTGTTGCGCGCCGGATCGGCGGCCATGCGGTGGCAGAGCGTCATCGCCTCGGCGGCAGCGGTGGCCTCGTCGAGGAGCGACGCGTTGGCGATGTCGAGCGCGGTGAGGTCGGTGACGAGCGTCTGGAAATTGAGGAGCGCCTCAAGCCGGCCCTGCGAGATCTCCGCCTGATAGGGCGTGTAGGCGGTATACCAGCCGGGATTTTCCCAAATCGCGCGGCGTATGACCGACGGCGTATGCGTGCCGTGGTAGCCCTGCCCGATGAAAGAGCGAAAGATTTCGTTTTGCGCGGCGATGCCGCCCAGCTCCGCAAGCGCGGCACTCTCGCTGGCGGCGGGCGGAAGGTCCAGCGCGCGGTTGAAACGAATCCCGGCGGGCACGGTGGCGTCGATAAGCGCGTCGAGCGACGGCTGGCCGAGCACGGCAAGCATTTTGGCGATGTCGGCATCGGCCGGCGAATTATGGCGCGCGGCAAAGGCATCGGACGGGGTTGCGGCAGGAGCGGGATTTGACATGCCCGAGACGCTAGGAATCGCTCCGCGCCCGTGGCAATGATTAAGGTGGAAAAGGAAGGAAGAACGCTTGCGCAAGGAGGGGCGGCGTCCCCGCCGCCGGACGAGGCGAAGCCTCGCCAAAAAAACAAATCGAAAAAAAACCAAGCGACGGTCCCCGCATAGCTGTCCGAAACATGGGGATGAGAGCTTAGAGATGGCATAGGATATGGCTGGCCTTGCTTGGGTCGCCT
>JARKRC010000044.1 GCA_029974595.1 Ereboglobus sp.
CCCAAAATCCGCCGATTCAAATTCTTCGTCAACCCATTCGCTCATCCCCCATCTCTGTGCACTTTCACCCCTCTGCCTTCCAGCTTTTATCTCCCGAACTTGTGTATAAAGCCATGGCGACTCGCCCATGCCACCCCATCCATCGCCGCTTCACCTCAATGGATTGTTTTCCGTGTTTCCGTGATTTATAAAACGCTCTCATCTCACCACGATCACGACGGCGCGGAGCGCGCCCTTGGCGTAGATGGCAAAGAGGTTTCGTCCGCGGACGAGCGAGTTGCGCGCCGTCTCGATGTCGGCGGCGCTCACGCGGTTGATTTCCAGGATCACCATGCCTTCCGCAAACTGGTTTTTATACGGCGAGTCGTCGTCCACTTTGACGACATACAGGCCGTCAACACTGCCTGACAGGCGCAGGGCGCGGCGTTGCGTGGCGGACAGGCGCGTCACTTGGATGCCGGGCAGGAGTTCGTTGTAGGCGAGGGCGTCGCCGGCCTTGCCGAGTTTTACCGTGGCGGTTTGCGCCTTGCCGTCGCGGAGGAATCTCGTCGCCACCTCGGCGCCGGGGGGCAGTTGCGCGACGTGCGTGCGCAGATCGGCGGCGTTGGTCACGGTGCGGTTGTTGATTGTCGTGACCACGTCGTAGCGGCGCAGCCCGGCGCTTTCCGCGGGGCCGCCGGGAACGACGTCGTTGAGGATCACGCCCTTGGTGTCGCGCGGCAGGTCGAGCGCCTCGGCGAGATCGGGCGTCAGCGGTTCGCCGCTCGCGCCGAAATAGCCGCGTGTGACTTTGCCGCTCGCGATGAGATTGTTCATGATGTTACGCGCCAGGTTGACCGGGATCGCGAAGCCGATGCCGACGTTGCCGCGCGTGGGCGAGATGATGGCGCTGTTGATGCCGACGAGCCGGCCCTTCGCGTCGATGAGCGCGCCGCCACTGTTGCCCTGGTTGATCGAGGCGTCGGTCTGGATGAAATCCTCGTAGCCCTCGACTTCGGCAAGGATGCCGACGCGGCGGCCCGTGGCGGAAACGATGCCCATGGTGACGGTCTGGCCGATGCCGAGCGGGTTGCCGACGGCGAACACGATGTCGCCGACGCGGAGCTTGTCGCTGTCGGCGAGCGTGGCGACGGGGAGGTTTATCGCGTCGATTTTGATGACGGCGACGTCGGTCTTGGGGTCGGTGCCGATGACGCGCGCCTTCAGTTCGCGTTCGTCGGACATGATGACCGTGAGCTCGTCGGCGCCTTCGACGACGTGGTTGTTGGTGAGGATGTAACCGTCCTCGGATACGATCACACCGGAGCCGAGTCCCTCGATTTTCAACTCGCGATTGGCTCCGGGCGCGAACCACGGGAACGGCAGGCGCTGGCGCACGAAGCGCGCGGAGGCGATGGAGACGACGGATTTTTGCGCGGGTTCAACGGCGTCGGCATAACTGGTGAGCGCGGGCGTCCTGCCGGCGGAGACGGGCGAGTCGTCGATCTTGAGCTGCGGCGGCGGATTGGCGGGCGGCGCGGCGAGCAACGATGCCGACAAAACAAGGAAGCTGGCAAAAATGGCGTGTTTCATGTCTTGGAAAAAACATGAGATGCGCGAAAGTACGCAAGGTTTCAACGCCGCGGGCGATTATCCCCCAAATGGAGCCGGCTGGATTTTGAATTCCCTCCTGGGATTTTCCTGTGGAAGCGGCGGAGGGATTTCCTTGCCGGTTTCTCTTGCAACTTCACGAAGCACCTCGCGGGCCATTCTTTTTTGCTCGTGGGTCGCCTTTGGATCGGCTGACAGCACTTTTATCACAGTCTCGGCGCTTTCATACTGTTTCAGCCGCCAATAGGTAACCGCAAGGGCCAGATAGGTTCTGCTCCTTTCGCGCATGGCGGGCAGGGCGGAGAGCACCTTGTTCATTTCCTTCGCGCGTATGTTCGGGCTTTGCGATTCGATCATTGCCAGCAGCTCATACGCATCCATGGAGTCGGGCGCCAGTTCGAGCGCGCGATCAATGAGTTTCCTGTATTCGGCGCACATGTCGCCGTGCATTATATATTTCAACGGCAGGTTGCTGTTTTGATAAAAACTGCGCAGCAGCCACACATAAACGAGCGGGTTGACGCTGTTGTTTTTCACAGCCTTGAGCCAGTATTCTCCCGCGGCGCCCATCCCGCCTTCATATGCCTTGATCTCGGCGAGTATCTCGCAGATGCGCGGATTGGCCGGATGTTGTTCGAGCAATTGCAGGAGGCGGAATTCGGCGTCGGGCGCCTGTTTGATGCGCCATTTGAATCCGGCCAGCTCGATGTCGCGTTCGATGGGATCGGCGGGCTTGGCGGTGATTTTCCGGCGGATCGGCGCGGCGGGAATCTTTTTGGTCACGGTGATGTGGCGTCCGCGGCTGAGATAGTCCCTGAGCGCCTCTTCCAGCTTCGCATAGTCCAGTCCAAAGGCCCGCTCGAAGGCGTCGGATGTCGATATGCCGGGAGTCTCGCAAAGATCCAAAAACACATCCAGTTTTTTCGCGGTGACGAGGTCGGAATTGTTTCCGAATACCATATAATGCATGAGGAGCCATGATTGCGCGTAGAATATATTCACATGGTCTTTTTCATTATAATATTTGCTTTTGTGATCGACGGCAAAAAACGTCTTGAAGGGCAGCCATCTCTTCCTGCTCAGGAGGTGGACATACCAGGGCTGCGCGACGCCGATCTTCACCGTGTCGCCCTTGACCTCGAATGTCGAATAGACCTCGGCGAGCCCCTCGTTCAGATACAAAGGCGGGCGCAAACCCATCGCCGCGATGAGCGAGTGGACATATTCGTGGAATATGGTCTGCAGGCCCTCATCGACTTCCTCGTTCACCATCATGATTCGGGGATTGGTCGGGCTTTGCATGAACACGCCCGTCAGATTTGTGCGGACCTTCTGCTTGTATGACGGCAGATACGGGATGAATTGTTTTTGGGAGCCGAGGACAACGATGTAGGGCCGTGTGTAGTGGGTGCGTTTCTGGGGAAAGAAGGTGAAAAATGCCGTGCGAAATTGTTCGAGCCTCACCAGCAGGTTCTTCGCTTCGCGCTCGGAGGTGCAACTGAGCATGTCGAAATTTTCGCTGCTCAGGCGGAGCCATTTCTCGGCGGCTTGGGTTGCATGTGGCGCCATGCATGCAAAGAGCAGGGCGCACACGGCGATGGAAAAGCACGATCGGAGAATACGTCGCGACATGTCGTGAAATGGCAAGGGTTTTTGCCATTGAACAAAGCCAGCGCCGCGCGATCACTGCAAGATCAAATCATCCGTGCGAGATTGCAAAAAGAGGCAACGTGCAATCCCTTGATCGGCCTCTCGCTTTCCTATTTGTAACGTATTACGTTACAAATAGCCCGGCATAATCATCCGGGGGATCATCTGCGGGATTATGCATCGATTGTTAGTTGAACATTTGCCCATCGTCTGTCGATTATCCATTGGCCGGTCATCCGTTATTATTTTAAGTTTGTAACGTAATGCGTTACAAACGAGGCGCGTCCGCAGCGGGTGTGACGCGCCGTGTTTTTACGCGAGGTTGCGCGGGCCGAATGCGTGCGGGAGCAGGGCGTCCAGCGTTGTGTCGATGCAATGGTCGGAATCGCAAATGGAGATCACGCGGGCTTGCGGGCCAAACTCGTTGATGACCTGGCGGCACGCGCCGCAGGGCGGGGTTGCCGTTTGGGTGGGCGTGTAAACAACGACGCAGCGCACTTCGCGCTCGCCGAGGGCGGCGGCCGTGAAAATCGCCGTGCGCTCGGCGCAATTGCACAGGCCGTAGGAGGCGTTTTCGATATTGCAACCGGCGTGGATTCTGCCGGAGCCGGCGAGAATCGCCGCGCCGACGGGAAACGTGCTGTAGGGAGAATAGGATTTTTTTGCGGCGGCACGCGCGGCTTTTTTCAAACGTTGTTCGAGGGCAGGGGATATTTTTTTCATGCGCGAAGGGAAAAATGCTTTTGAGCCCGTGGCAACCAAATGAGCGGCGTCACTGGCATTCGAGCATTTTGAGCAGCGCGGCGTGGTCGGTTTTGCCGCGCTGGGTTGTCGGAAAGGCGGGCGTCACCACGATGTGGTCGGGAATTTTCCACGCGGCGATGCGCGATGAGAGTTGCCTGCGCAGGTCGATGGCGTGCGAGAGCGGTTCGTCCGCGGCAATGCCGGCGGCGATGGAATCGGGGCGTTTCGGATCGGCGGCGACAAAGGCGTCGCGCACGCCGGGCAGCGCGCGAAGGGCGTTTTCGACCTCGGCGGGATCGAGGCGGCGTCCGGCGATTTTTAATGTGCGCCCGGCGCGGCCAAGGAGCCGCAGTTCGCCGGCGGGGGTGAGTTCGCCGCGGTCAGGCGGCGAGTAACGCCCATCGCCGTGCACGGCGGCGCTTTCGACGGTGAAGCGTCCGCCGCGCCGCCAGATGAGGCGCACGCCTTCAAGCGGGCTGCCAACGCCGCGCGCGGTTTCGGCGGCGTCGCCCAAACGGTCATAACTGATGCCGCCGGTCTCGCTGGTGCCGTAGAAATTGTGGATGTGGAGGTCGTATTTTTGCGCAAAGGCGAGCGCGTCGGCTGGCGCGAGCGGCGCGCCGGCGGAAATGACAAGGCGCAGACTTGCGAGGGCGTCTGGAGAAATGCCGGCGTTTGCGAGCGCGCGAAGGAGCGTGGGAACGGCGGGGAAGACGGTCGGTTTCCAGCGGACGCAATCGGCGGCGATCACATGGGGAAAAGGGCTCGCGGCGCTGAGGACAGGCGTGCCTTGTTCGAGGAGCGGGACGACGATGTGGCCGAGTCCGTAGGAGTGGCCGAAGGGGATGATGCCGAGACTCAGATCGTCCGGGCGGATGCTCATGGTCGCGCAGATTTGGCGTCCGTCGGCAAGCATTTGGGCGTGTGTGAACGCGAGCGCGCGCGGCGCGCCGGTGCTGCCGCTGGTGAGTTTGATAAGGCAATGATCGGCACGGCGAACGGCGGCGCGCGATGCGAGAAGCGTGAGACTGCCTTCGTGCCAGATGGCGGCGGCGCGGCAGCCGGCGGCGATGGCCGCGAGGCGGGCGGGCGTCTCCTTGGAATCGGCCAGAGCGGGGATGGCGCCGAGTTCGAGCAGGCCGAGAAAAATGTGAAACCAGCGCGCGCCGTTTGGCTCGGCCATGACGATGCGGCATCGGGCAAGGCGCGCGCGGGTGGTGTCGGGAAGCGTGGCAAGCCAGTCGGCGGCGGCTGCGGCGAGTTCGGAGCGGGTCCATGCGCGTCCGCTCGCGCCGTCGATGATGGCGGTGGCAGCCGGCGCGGCGGAGACGAGGCCGCGCCAAGTGGAGAGGAGCGAGGCGGGCGGTGTCATGGGCGTGAACGGGCGGGGTTCGGGTTCATATCGCGTCGTTTTGCGCATCGCTTGAACAACACGCTTGCGCAAGGGGCGGCGGCGTCCCGCCGCCGGACGAGGCGAATGCCTCGCCACGATTTGCGCGCGGATTTTCCAAATCGCGGGCGATCCAATCCGGGCGCGACTGCGTCGCGCCGGGCGGCGAGGACGCCGCCCCTCCTTGTCGCACGCGTGCTTTCGAGAGGGGAAGGGTCATGCGCTAGTTTGCCAGCAGGCGGCGGAGGGTTTTATCCACGTCCGCGGGGTTGGCCTTGCCTTTGCTCGCTTTCATCACGGGGCCTTTGAGGCCGTTGATGGCGCTTTCCTTTCCGGCGCGGAATTCCTCGGCGGCTTTTGCATTCGCGGCGATGGCGTCGCGGCACCATTGTTCGAGTTCATCGGTGTTGGTCGGCGCGGTTTTAAGGCCGCGTCGGTCAGCGATTGTTTCCGGCGCGTCGCCGGTGGCGAACATGTCGGCGAAAACTTCCTTGGCGGCGTTGCTGGTGAGCGTGCCGGCGGCGATGAGTTTGACGAGGGCGACGAGATTCGCGGGCGTGACTTTGGCGGCGGCTTCGTCGAAGGTGGCGCTGGTGGCGCCGAGTTCGCGGAGGAGGTCGTTTGTGATCCAGTTGCCGATGGGTTGCGCGAGCGCGGGAGCGTCGAGGCCGGCGAGTTTGACGGCGGTGTCGTAGTAGTCGGCGAGCCGTTTGTCCCAGATGAGGACGGAGGTGATCGTGTAGGGGAGTTTGTAATCGGCCATCAGGCGGCGCTGGCGGTCGAAGGGACGCTCGGGGAGCGTGGCGGCGAGGGCGGAGCGCCAGGCGTCGTCGATGCGCACGGGCATGAGATCGGGGTCGGGAAAGTAGCGGTAGTCGTGGGCGTCTTCCTTGGTGCGGAGCGATTGGGAGGTGCCGGTGATGCCGTCGAAATCGCGCGTTTCCTGAATGACGGAGCCGCCGCTTTCAACGATCGCGGTCTGGCGTTTGATTTCGTGGGTGATGGCGTCGCGGACGAAGGAAATGGAGTTGAGGTTTTTCATCTCCACTTTTGTGCCGAGCGTTTTTGAACCGGCGGGGCGGATGGAGACGTTGGCGTCGCAGCGCATCTGGCCTTTTTCCATGTCGCAGTCGGAGACGCCGCCTTGCTGCATGGTCGCGCGGAGGATGGTGAGGAAGGCGGCGGCCTCGTCGCCGCTGGCGAGCGCGGGTTCGGTGACGAGTTCCATGAGCGGGGTGCCGGCGCGGTTGTAATCGACGAGGGACTCGGTAGCGAAGTGGTTGAGTTTGCCGACGTCCTCCTCGAGGTGGATGCGATTGAGGGAAATCGTTTTGTGCCCGCCTTGGATGTTGCGCGCGGGGCCGGGGAGTTCGATTTCGACGGAGCCGCCGATGCAGATGGGTTTGAACTGCTGGGTGAGTTGGTAGTTTTTGGGCGAGTCGGGGTAGAAGTAGTTTTTGCGATCCCAGCGGCATTCGTCGGCGATGCGGCAGTTCACGAGGAGGCCGGCGCGGATGACCTGGTCGATCGCGGCTTTGTTGAGCACGGGAAGCGCGCCGGGGAGCGCGAGGACGACGGGGTCGGTGAGCGTGTTCGGCTCGTGCCCGTAACCGGCGGCGGCGCGGGTGAACATTTTTGTGCGGGTCTTGAGCTGGATGTGGACTTCAAGACCGATGACGGCTTCGTATTTCATTTTTGAGATTCGAAAATTCGGGACGGTTTTGGTTCACCACGGAGGCACGGAGGACACGGAGAAATGCGGAATTGGGATTTCGGAATGCGGAATGAAACGGACACAAGCGAGAGCTTGGACATTCCACATTTGTATTTTTCTGTCTTCTTCATCGCTCCGTGTTCTCCGTGCCTCCGTGGTGAATCTAGCTTCAAAGATTTGGCAGGCGCTGGCTCCACTGGTGCGCGGAGTCGTAGGCGTGGGCGATGGCGAGCAGGTCGGCTTCGCGGAAGGGCTGGCCGATGAGTTGCACGCCGACGGGGAGGCCGGCTTTTGTGAAACCGCACGGCATGCTCAGGCCGGGGAGGCCGGCCATGTTGACGCCGATGGTGTAGATGTCGCCAAGATAGGTTTCGAGCGGCGTTTTGTGGGAATCCTTAAGGAAGGCGGGCGTGGGCGCGGTGGGCGTGATGATCGCATCGACTTGCTTGTAGGCGTCGATGAAATCCTGGCGGATGAGCGTGCGGACTTTTTGCGCGCGCAGATAATATGCGTCGTAATAGCCGCTGCTCAGGACATAGGTGCCGAGGATGATGCGGCGTTTCACTTCCTCGCCAAAACCCTCGGCGCGGGATTTCGCATAAATGTCAACGGCATCGGTCGCGCGCGGCGAGCGGTGTCCGTAGCGGATGCCGTCGAAACGCGCCATGTTGGAGGAGCACTCGGCGGTCGCGATGATGTAGTAAACAGCGATGCCGTATTCGGTGTGCGGCAGGCTGATTTCGCGGATTTCGCAACCCAGGTTTTTGTAGAAATCGACGGCGGATTGCACGGCGGCGGCGACCTCGGGATCGAGGCCTTCGCCGAAATACTCCTTCGGGATGCCGAGGCGCCACGGGCCTTTTTTCGCGGCGAGCGCGGCGCGATAGTCAGTGGCTTCGGAGAGGATCGACGTGGAGTCGAGCGGATCGTGTCCGGCGATGGCAGCGAGCATGAGCGCGACATCTTCGACGGTGCGTCCGATCGGGCCGACTTGATCGAGCGATGATGCGTAGGCGGAAACACCGTAGCGCGAGACGAGTCCATAGGTGGGCTTGAGGCCGACGAGATTGCAGAAGGATGCGGGCTGGCGGATGGAGCCACCGGTGTCGGTGCCGAGCGAGGCGGTGACTTCGCCTGCGGCAACGGCTGCGGCGCTTCCGCCGGAGGAGCCGCCTGCGACGCGCGTGAGATCGTAGGGGTTGTTGGTCGGGTGAAAGGCGGAATTCTCGGTGGAGCTGCCCATCGCGAATTCGTCGAGATTGAGGCGGCCCCAGAAAACGGCGCCGGCTTCGCGGAGTTTGCGTGTGACGGTGGCGTCGTAGGGCGAGATGTAGCTGGCGAGGATTTTTGAGGACGCAGTGAGCGGTTGATCCTTGACGGAGATGATGTCCTTCAGGCCGATGGGAATGCCGTCGAGGGGGCCGAGGGATTTGCCAGCGGCGCGGCGCTCGTCGGAAGCGCGGGCTTGCGCAAGTGCGGCGGTTTCGTCGGAGGAGTTGAATGCGCCAATACGCGGCTCGACCGCTCGCGTACGCGCGATGTGAACCTGCGTGAGTTCGACCGAGGAGATTTTTTTCGCAGCGAGCTGCGCGGAGACGGCGGTGAGAGGTTGGGAAATCATTTTTTTGAAGAGTAGCGAGTAGTGAGTAGCGGGTAGCGAGTAGGTAAATCAGAAGTGAGGCAGCATTTCGTATGCCCGCTACTCACTACCCGCTACTCGCTGCTGTTTTCAGTCCACGACCTTGGGGACGGAGATCATGTTGTCGCGGGAGGCGGGGGCGTTGCGGAGGACGTCGTTTACAGGAAGGCCGAGGGCGGGGATGTCTTCGCTCCAGACGTTGCTGATGGGAAAACCGTGCGCGGTCGGCTCGATGCCGGTGATGTCAACTTGTTTGAGTTGATCGACGTATTTTAGGACGTCGCCGAGTTGCGCGGAAAACTTTTCCTTTTCGGCGGGCGTGAGTTCGATGCGCGCGAGCGTGGCGAGTTTGTCGATGTCGAGTGCGATGGATGCTGGCATGTGAAAAAGTACAACGATGAGGATGATCGGACTTATTCGCAAGCGGCGTCTCCGAGGGTTTGGGCGCCGTGTTTGTCGGAATACATGCGGCGGTTGTCGGAGTTAAACTCGTATTTTACGTCGAGCGAGAGGCGTTCGAGGGAGATGAGTTTGTAGTGGACGAGGCGGTAGGTGTCGCCGGCGCGGGCGGTTTCGAAGGAGATGATGAGGTGGACGGCGTCGCGGCTGATCTTGGGGTCGTCGGAGGGCGAGAGATAGAAGGTGCGCAGCGAGGTGTTTGCGGTGGCGGCGCTGTAGGTTTTGCAATCCATATAAAAATATTCGCCGTTGAAGGCGAAGGCGATGTCGGGATAGCCCGTGGCGCGGGCCTTGCCGCTTTTTTTACCGGTGGGAATGGTCGCGGGCATGCCTTGCGCGGTGAGCGCGTCGCGGACGTATTGCTCGATCGCATTGCCGACTTCGTTGACGCGTTTGCTTTGGATGCCGCCTTCGGAGCGGATTTTGGCGGCGACGGATGCGGCAGCGGCGTTGAGGCGTTTGAGGACTTCGGCGTGGTTGGGTTTCGCAGGATCGAAGGGGAGGACTTTGTGCCCGGTGAGCGCTTCGACGACGAGATTGAGCGGGACGGAGCGCAGGGGCTCGCGCATTTGGGCGATGAGGGTTTTGATGCGCTCGGCTTCAGCGGCGGAAGGGGAAGAACCGGATGCGGGCGGCGGAGTTTGCGCGCGGGCGAAAAACGGGGCGATGCAGAGGATGAGGCTGAAAAGCGCGAGGCGGGAGATTGGGGATTTCATAGGTGTTTTTTAGAGATGATTCACTACGGAGGGCACGAAATTCGGAAGGAGTTTTTGGGCAGAATTAACGGAATGGACAGAATGAAAAGCAGGCGTTCGGGAGCGTTGGTTTCAACGGTGTCAATTCTGTCTGAATTGGTTTGGTTCCGTATCCTTTGCGCGCTCCGTGGTGAATTAAAATCCCGATGGTTTTTGCAGGACAACGATGCGGTTGGTGTTGGTCCCGGTGGCGTTGTTGGAGATGCCCCAGATGTTGGCGGTTTTGGTAAAAGCCTGGGTGTTGATGAGGATTTTTCGGCAAACGAAACCGGCGGATTCGGCGGCGGGGACGACGGTTTCTTCGAGGCGGATGGCGCCTTTGCGGACTTCGCCGACTTCGAACGCGACGTGCCCGCCGGGGCGCGTGACGCGGTGGAGTTCGCGGAAGACTTCGCGCATGGCGACGTCCCAGGCTTCGAGTTTGCGCGCGATGGTGATGCGCCTGGCGACGGCGGCGGTGTCGATGTGGTTGAACCAGCAGCGGAGCCAGTTGTCGTCGGCGTATTGCACGACGTCGAGGAACGGCGGCGAGGTGACGGTGAGAGCGACGGTGTTGTCCGCGAGGGCGGGGGTGGCGGCGGCGGGGTTGGTGAGAAATCGGGCGTCGCGGGCGGCGGCGTGGAGATTGGCGATTTGCGCGGGGGTGAGATCGGAGACGAGCTGGCGCGATTTTTTCGCGATGAGTTTCAGGATGTCGCGGTGCGGCGGGGTTTGGTTGCGTTTCGTGTTGATGAGGAGCTGGCGTTTTTGCGAGGCGGCTTGATTGGGAGGGAGCGTGTAAACGGAGAAAAAGCCGGGCGAGTGCCCTGTGAGGCGGTTGGTGGCGACCATGCGCAGCCAGCGGTCAACGGCGTCCTCGACGCCGCTGGCGCGCGCCTGGCGCAGGTATTCGCGGAGGGCGAGGATATGCCGGAGCGTTTTGGCTTCGTAGAACATCGAGAGATCGATGTCGGGCGTGAGCGTAGGCGCGGTGTCGTTGAGGAGTTGTTCGAGCGATTTGAGGCGGGCGGCAATCGCGCCGGCCGGGGGGAGTTCGAGGCGCGGTTCGGTGAAGATGCGCGAGAGCGGGTTGACGTCGTTCGTGGCGACGCGGCGGCCAAGGAGCGCAGCTTCGATGGCGGTGGTGCCGCGTCCTCCAAAGGGATCATAAACGAGGTCGCCGGGCTGCGTGTGGCGGGTAATGAAATAGGCGGGGAGCTGGGGCTTGAAACAGGCGCGGTAGGAAACTTCGTGGAGCGCGGAGGCCTGGCGCTGCCCCGACGTCCAGAGTTCGCGCGCTTCGATGAGGCGCTCGTAGGGGTGCGGTGGCGGAAGGTCGCCAACTTTGGGTTTCATTAAGGAATTTTATTCACCACGGAGAACACGGAGGTCGGGTCGGAGAGAACACTGCTTCAAAAAATTCTTTCCGGCCTCCGTGTCTCCGTGGTGAACCATTCTGTCTTTTTTATTTCCGAATCTGCCAGTCGGGTTGGTTTTTGGCGATGGCTTCCTGAAGTTTTGTGAAGGCGGTGTTCACCTCGTCGTCGGTCAGGGTGCGGTCGGGGGCGCGGTAGGCGAGGCTGAAGGCGAGGCTCTTTTTGGCTTCGGGCAGGCCCTTGCCTTGATAGACGTCGAAGATGTCCACGGTTTCGAGCGCGAAGGTGTTCGGGAGCGCGGCGCGGGCGAGCTTGGCGAGCGTCTTCTGGACGTCGGCGGCGGGGAGTTTTTCGTCAACGACGAGCGCGATGTCGCGGAGGGCCGCGGGAGTCATCGCGACGGGCTGGTAGCGCCGGCGGTCGGATGTGTTTTTGACGCGCTCGGAGAGGATGGAGAGCGCGCCGGCATAGACTTTGCCCTCGATGCCGAGGCCGCGGAGGAGCGCGAGATCGACGAGGCCGAGGCGCGCAATCCAGCCGCGCGCGATGTCGCCGATGACCGCGAACTGGCCTTCCTGCCAGCCGAAGGTCGCGCCGGAAGGCATCTCGACGGGCTGGCGCGAGAGGTCGATGCCGCCGATGGAGGCGAGCGTTTCGACGAGGCATTTGGCGGTGTAGAAATCGGCGGGGCTGCGCTTGAGCCATGCGCGGTTGGCGTCTGCGTTTTCGGCGATGATGAAGGCGGCGGAGACGCATTCAAAGTTCTGACCGTTGCGCTCGATGAAAACGCGTCCGGCTTCGAAGAGGCGCGTGGCGGCGACGCCGCGCGATTGGTTGAGCTTGAGGGTTTCGAGAAGGCCGGGGACGAGCGTGGCGCGCAGGTGCGACTGGTCTTCGGTGAACGGATTCGAGAGCGCAAGCCCGGCTGCGGCGGCGGGCGGGGCCCACGCGTCAACCTCGGCCTTGGAGCGGAGCGTGTAGTTCACGCATTCGTTAAAACCCTGGCCGGCGAGTTGCGCGGAGACGGCGCGGTTGAAGAGCACGATGGGATCGTCGTTGCCGATGAGGGCGGGCGCGAGGACGGGCGAGGGCGGGATCTTTTCGGTGCCGTAAACGCGGAGGACTTCCTCGACGAGGTCGATGGGACGGTCGAGATCGTCGCGCCACGTGGGAATCGAAACGGTCCACACGGGACCGTCCGACGCAGATTTGTCCTCGCGGGTGATGCGCAGTTCGAGCGCTTCGAGCGCGGCGCGCTGGTCGGCGGCGGGGATTTCGAAGCCGGCGCGTTCGTTGACGTAGGCGGGGCTGATCTGGATTTCGCGCTGCCAGGGGATGTCGCCGCCCGCCTTGTGCGTGGTTCCGGCGACCTGCCCGCCGCAGAGTTCGAGGATGAGCGAGATGGCGCGGCGCGCGGCTTCGTCGAGCGTGTGCGGATCGACGCCGCGCTCGAAGCGGTAGGAGGAATCGGACGAGAGTCCGATCTGGCGCGAAGTCCAGCGGATGAGGGTGCGCGAGAAGATGGCGGCTTCGAGGACAATGTCGGCGGTGGTGTCGTCGATGCCGGAGTTTTCGCCGCCCATGATGCCGGCGATGACGAGCGGCTTTTCCGCGTCGGCAATGACCAACATGCGACTGTTGAGGGCGCGCTCCTTTTCGTCGAGGGTGGTGATTTTTTCGCCTTCGGCGGCGGGGCGGATGATGATCTGGCGACCGGCGATTTTTTTGGCGTCGAAGGCGTGCGTGGGCTGGCCGTATTCGAGCATCACGTAGTTGGAGATGTCCACGATGTTGCTGATCGGGCGCATCCCGGCGGCGATAAGGCGGCGCTGCATCCACTCGGGGCTGGGGCCGGTCTTGATGCCGGTGATGACGGTGGCGGTGTAGAGCGGGCACATCTCGGCGCTATCAACGCGGATGGCTTCGAGGAGGTCGGGGCGCGCGGGGGCGCCGGCGGCGGGCGCGTATTTGGTTTCCGGATACTTGAGGGGGTTTTTGAACCAGGCGGAGAGTTCGCGCGCGATGCCGATGTGGCTGAGGCAGTCAGGGCGGTTGGGCGTGATTTCGATGTCGAAAACGGTGTCGCCGGGAGGCAGCACATCGTTGATCGCGACGCCGAGGGCGGGCGGGTTCGCGTCGGCGGGGGCGGCGAGAATCATGAGCCCGGCGTGGTCGCCGCCTTCGATGGCGAGCTCCTTGGATGAGCACATCATGCCGTCGGAGGACTGGCCGCGGATTTTGGATTGTTTGATTTCGAAATTGCCGGGAAGGATTGCGCCGGGGAGGGCGACGGGAACGAGGTTGCCGGCGTCGCAGTTGGGCGCGCCGCAGACGATGGTTTTCACGCCGCCGGCGGGACCGACGTCAACGGTGCAGACGGAGAGCTTGTCGGCGTTCGGATGCCTGTCGCGCGTGAGGATGCGACCGGTGACGACGTTGTTGAACTTGGGCGCGCCGGTGTTGTGGACGGACTCGACCTCGAAGCCGAGGAAGGTGATGGCTTTCGAGATGTCGTCGTTGGAGATGCCGGAGAGATCGATGTAGTCGTTGAGCCAGTTGAGGGAAATTTTCATGGAAGTGAGTGCGAAAGTGAGCGTGTGGTTTTGTGAGTGGCGTGTGTGGCGGTAATTTTTATTCTCGATTTTGGATTCTCGATTTTCGATTGGGAGCTGCCGCTCCGGCTTTGATTTCAGTATCGCGCGGTAGCGCGGAATCGAAAATCGAGAATCGAGAATCGAAAATCGAAAATTTTCTCACGCAAACTGCCTGAGGAAACGGAGGTCGTTTTGGTAGAAGTAGCGGATGTCGTCGATGCCGTAGAGGAGCATGGCGAGGCGTTCGAGGCCCATGCCGAAGGCATAGCCGGTCCAGACTTTCGAGTCGTAGCCGACGGCGTCGAAAACCGTGGGATCGACCATGCCGCAGCCGCCGATTTCGATCCATTCCTTGTTCACCTTGGGAAGGTGTTTTGCGCTCAGATCGACTTCGAAGCTCGGCTCGGTGTAACCGAAATAGTGCGGGCGGAAACGCGTCTTGGTGTCCTTGCCGAGGAGCGAGGCGAAGATGTAATCGAGCAGCGCCTTGAGGTCGCGGACGGTGACGTTTTTATCGACGTAGAGGCATTCGAGCTGGTGGAAGTTGGCGGAGTGCGTGGCGTCGGTTGTGTCGCGGCGGTAAACGCGGCCCGGCGAGACGATGCGGATGGGCGGCTGGCCCTTGAGCATGGTGCGGATCTGCACGGACGAGGTGTGCGTGCGGAGGAGGTATTTCTCGCCGGGGACTTTTTTGGAGATGTTGCCGAAGCGGGCGTCGGCGGGGAAATAAAACGTGTCCTGCTCGTTGCGCGCGGGGTGGTCGGCGGGCGTGTTGAGGGCGTCGAAGCAGTAGAACTCGGTTTCGGCCTCGGGGCCCTCGACGACGGAAAAACCGGCCTTGGCGAGGATGCGGCACATTTCCTCGCGGACGAGGGTGAGCGGGTGCGAGGTGCCGGCAGGCGCGTCGGGCGAGGGAAGGGTGGGGTCGATTGCGGGGCCGAGTTGTGCGGCGAGTTCGCCGGCTTCGATCGTGCGCAGTGCGGCGGCGAGGAGCGCGGCGAGGGCGGTCTTGGTTTCGTTGATGAGTTTGCCGACGACGGGTTTTTGCTCCTTCGGCAGGCCGCCCATTTGCTTCATGAATGCGGTGAGGGAGCCGTTGGGGCCGACGTAGCGGGCTTTCGTGGCTTCGAAATCGGCGCGAATCTTGGTCGCGGAAAATTCGGCGCGGGCTTTGTCGAGCAGGGCGTGGAGTTCTTGTTGCATGGAGGGATGTCGGGAAATGGGACTTTTAATCGAGGAGAAACGCTTCGTGGGCAGCGATGGAGGCCGGGCAATTGTCTTCCATTTTGTTAATGCGGTTCATTCTGTCGGGAATCAATTCGCCAAAAGAAAAAGAGGACGGAACCTCGCTCGAACGAGGCCCGTCCTCTGGTGTTTTGAAAAAATGAGAGGCGAGCCGCGTCCGGGCTCGCGTTTAAGTTTTTCAGGCCTTCTTCGCTTCGGCCTTTTTCTTCAACGCGTCCTGGGCTTGTTTGACCAGGCCGTTAAAGGCGGCTTCGTCGCGGATCGCGAGGTCGGAGAGAACCTTGCGGTCGAGGCCGATCTGGGCGGCGTTGAGGCCTTCGATGAAGCGGTTGTAGCTGATGCCGGCGTTGCGGCATGCGGCGTTGATGCGCGCGATCCAGAGGGCGCGCATGTTGGCCTTCTTCTTGCGACGGGCGATGTAGGCGTATTGCCAGCCGTGGTGGACGGCTTCCTTCGCGTAGCGGAAGAGTTTCGATTTATTGCCGAAGTAGCCTTTGGCATGCTTCAGCATGTTCTTGCGGCGCTTGCGCGACGCGGGGGAGTTTGTGACACGAGCCATGTTATTTAGTGTATGTTTTGTTTGGTTGCCGCCGGGTCGTCTCGTTGGGATTCACCCGGTCGGCGAAGTTATCGTTTATTCGTAAGCGCTAGTCCCTTCTGCGATTAGGCATGGGGCAGGCAGCGAAGGAGCGGAGGCGTGTGGGTCTCGGAGAGAGCCTTGGCCTTGCCCAAACGGCGTTTCTGCTTGGAGGACTTGGTACTCGCGATGTGGCGGGTACCCGGCGAACGATAGATCAATTTGCCCTTGGCGGACACCTTGAATCGTTTGGCAACGGACTTTTTGGTCTTTTGCATGATGACAGTAGAGCCGGACAAAAGATAGGCTGCGCAGGCAGGTGTAAAGGGAAAATTTGGAAAATGCCGCGGCATGCGTTCTTTCTTGTTGCCCCGGCTTGCACGCGCATCCTCAACGCGCATTTTCAGAAAACAACCATGACCGCGCCCGCCTCCGCCAAACCTTTCATCTTTATCTGCGGCCCCGACGATTTTCTCGTCAACCGCGAGGGCAGGGCGCGTCATGACGAAATCGCCGCCACCATCACCGACGAGTTTTCGCGCGAAACCATCAACGGCGCCGCCAACAACGTCGCCGAGGTGGAGGCCGCCGTGAACCGCTTTCGCGACAGCGTGCAAACCATTTCCATGTTCGGCGACCGCCGCCTGGTCTGGCTCAAGGACGTCAATTTCCTCGCCGACACGCCCACGGGTCGCGCCGAATCCACGCTCGCCCAAGTCGAAAATCTTCGGGAAATTCTCGCCGCCATCGATCCCGCGCAGACGGCTGTCATCGTCACCGCCGCTCCCGTCGATAAACGCCGCTCCTTTTATAAATGGTGCGAAAAAAATGCGGATTTCGTGCTGCGCGGCGGCGATTCGTCGGACGGCGCCGACGCGCTCGCCGGCATCGTCGCCGCGGAGGCGAAGGCGCTCGGCGTCACCTTTGGCGAAAACGCCCTGCCGCTCCTCCTCGCGAAAATCGGCCCCAACACCCGGCTCCTCATCGAGGAGGTGCACAAGCTCGCCAATTATCTCGACGACGGCGCCACCGTCATCGAGGAAGGCCATGTCGCCGAGCTCACGCCCAATGTCGCCGAGGGCGATTTCTTCGAGGCCGTGGAGACCTTTTTCAGCGGCAATCTTCAGCGCACGCTCGACGCCATCCACCGGCACTTTTTCGGCGGCGGCGACTCGCGCCCGCTTCTCGCCTCGCTCCAAAACCGCAACCGGCTCCTGCTCCAGATCCGCGCCCTCGTCCACTCCGGAGACCTCAGGATCGGCCCGCGCGGCATCGACAAATCTTCCTTCGACAAACTCGCCTCGCCCGATTCTTACGGACGCCACTTCGCGGGCGTCACCGATAAAACCAGCTTCAATCTTTTCAGCCAGAACGTCTGGTATCTTGGCCGTCTCGCCTCATCGGGGCGCCTTCCCTCGATGCGCCGCCTCATCGACAACCAGCACGAGTTCATAAACGCCTTCGAGGAAATCATCCGCCGCCCGCGCGAGCAGGAGGAGGTGCTGCGTGAAATGACCCTCCGCTGCCTCGGCGAAAACAACTGACCCCGTGCCGCTCCCAATGAACCTCGCGCTCACAAACGCCACATCGCCCAAAATTGTCATCGTCGGCTCCGGCGCCATCGGATGTTACTACGGCGCGCGCCTGGCCTGCGCCGGCGAAGAGGTACACTTTCTCATGCGCAACGACCTGGCGGCGGTTCGCGAACGCGGCCTCACGGTCGCCACGCCCGACGAGACGTTTCACCTGGCGCCCGCGCAACTGCACGCCGCCGCCACGCCGGCTGAGATCGGCCCGTGCGACATCGTTTTCGTCGCCCTGAAGACGACGGCCAACGCGGTCTTTCGCGATCTCATCACGCCGCTCCTTCATGCAAACACCGCGATTGTGACTCTGCAAAACGGGCTTGGCTCCGACGAGGAACTCGCCGCCGCCTTCGGCCCCGAGCGCATTCTTGGAGGACTCTGTTTCATCTGCGTCAACCGTCTCGCGCCCGGCGAAATCTCCTGCACCTCCCCCGGCACGATCAGTCTTGGCGAATACCGGCGCCCCGCCACGGACCGGCTCCGCGCAATCGCCGGGAAATTCACCCGCGCCGGCATCAAGGCCGCCATCAGCGACAACCTCATGGAATTGCGCTGGCGCAAACTCATCTGGAACGTCCCCTTCAACGGCCTCTCGATTGCCGCCGGTTGCGTCACGACCGATAAAATCATGGGCGATCCCGCGCTCGAAGCCGAGGCCGCCGCCCTGATGCGCGAAGTCGCCGCCGCAGCCGCCGCGCACGGCTTTGCGATTTCGGACAATTTTATCCAAGGCCAGCTCGAACGGACGCGCCCGATGGGGCCCTACAAACCGTCGAGCCTCATCGACTGCCTCGCCGGGCGCGAAGTCGAGGTCGAGTCCATCTGGGGCGAGCCGCTCCGCCGCGCAAAGGCCAGGAACGTCGCCACGCCGCGGCTGGAAATGCTCTATGCGCTCCTGCGCAGCGTGACCGCGCAAGGATCGGCCAAGACATCCGCGTGACGCGCGCCTTTTTTTGCGGCGGTTTGCGTCCGCCGCGAAAAATAGATGTTTACTAACGCCCGCGCATCCACCAAAACCTGCACCCTCACTTTTGGGGCAGTAGCTCAGTTGATAGAGCGCGTCGTTCGCAACGACGAGGTCGCCGGTTTGAGCCCGGTCTGCTCCACCAGATTTTGCAAAAGACGCCGGGCTCCACCCCGGCTTTTTTGTTTGCGGTGGGAAAAGCCCCGGACACGCACTGCTGCAAAAGCAATATTTTGCTAAAATTTTCATTTCCCATACCTGCCGAATCGCACAACCTTGCGGCTTCCTTCCATGATCTCGCTTCAAAAACTTTTCGGCAAAGACCAGAAATTCTACGACTTGCTCGAAGCCAGCGCAGAAGAGGCGCTCACGAGCACCAAGCTCCTTTCGAACTTCCTCCAACGCATCGACTCGTTCCGCAGCTCCACCGACCTCGACGACTTCATCCAGAACCGTCGCAAGGACAAAAAAATCAACAATCGCATCACCGAGGAGCTCTGCCGCACCTTTGTCACCCCGATCGAGCGCGAGGACATCGAGGCGCTTTCGTCCGCCCTTTATAAAATTCCCAAGACAGTCGAAAAACTCGTTTCGCGCATCTCGATCTACCCCGGCAAACTCCCCCGCGAAGGCCTGCTCCTCCAGTCCTCCTATCTCAGCAAGGCCGCCGAGTGCGTCGTGAGCATGGTCAAGCAACTCCGCCACGGCGCCGACATGGAGCGCATCGGCGAGGACAACACGCAACTCCAATTCATCGAGGGCGAGGGCGACCGCCATCTCCTCGAACTCATCAAGGAACTTTACCAAGGCCCGTATGACGCGAAGGAAACCGTCATCCTCGGCGAGTTTTTTGAGATGCTGGAAAAGACGATCGACCGCTGCCGCGACGCCGGAAACGTGGTGTTTCAAATTGTGCTGAAATACTCCTGAGCGGCCGTCGGCACCCGCACGGCCAGCCGGGCCGGCGGCCGACAGCAAAACCCGCATCACACGCCGCCGCCAGCAGTCGCGCCCACGTCATGACACTTTTCCTGCTCGTCCTCATCGCCGTCCTTGCGTTCGAGTTCATCAACGGTTTTCACGACACGGCCAATTCCATCGCCACCGTTGTCTCGACCAAGGTTCTCACGCCGCGCCAGGCCATCATGATGGCGGCCTTCGTCGATCTCGCCGGCGCGCTCATCATGGGCACGAGCGTCGCCAGGACAATCGGGGCCGGCCTCGTCGATGTGAGCGCGGTCACAATGCCCGCCGTCCTTTGCGCGCTTCTCGGCGCGATTTTCTGGAACATCTTCACGTGGTGGCTCGGCCTGCCTTCCAGTTCCAGCCACGCGCTCATCGGCGGACTTTGCGGCGCGGCCCTTTCGGCGACCCATGGCAACTGGAGCGTGCTTCACTGGTCCGATGTCGATGCCGCCGGGCACGCCTTCGGGCTCTGGCCCAAGGTTGTCATGCCCATGCTCATCGCTCCCTGCGCCGGCTTCCTTGTCGCGGCGGCTGTCATGTGGATTCTTTACCTCGTGTTGCGGCGCGTGCGCCCGCACATCGTGAACATGATCTTCGGCAAGCTCCAAATTCTCAGCGCCGCATGGATGGGTTTCAGCCACGGTTCCAACGACGCGCAAAAGGGCATGGGCGTCGTCACCCTTGCCCTTTGCACCGCGACTGCGAGCGGCGCATTCGACAGCCTGCCCTCCTGGCTTTCGTTTTTGCACACGCCAAAAATGGAAGTGCATACCTGGGTCATCATCCTCTGCGGCGTCACCATGGCCTGCGGCACTGCGATGGGCGGCTGGCGCATCATCAAAACCATGGGGCACAAAATGGTGAAATTGCAGCCCATAAACGGCTTTGCCGCCGAAACCACCGCCGCCATGGTCATCGTCAGCGCGACTCACTTCGGGGTGCCTCTTTCCACCACGCATGTCATCTCCACCTCGATCATGGGCGTCGGCGCGGTGAAACGCTTCAGCGCCGTCAAGTGGGGCATCGTCGGGCGCATCGTCTGGGCGTGGGTTCTCACCATTCCCATCACCGGCCTCATCGGCTTCGGCCTCATGCGGCTCGCCCACGTGTTTTTTATCTTTTAGTCCAAAACAAAAAAATCGCCATATCCGTCTCGGATTCATTCATCATCCGCTCATGACACTCTTTCTGATCGTCCTGCTGGCCGCGCTCGTTTTCGAGTATATCAACGGCTTTCACGACACGGCCAATTCCATCGCCACCGTCGTCTCGACCAAAGTGCTCACGCCCCGCCAGGCGATCATGGTGGCCACGATCATGAACCTCGCAGGCGCGCTCATCATGGGCACCAGCGTTGCCAAGACAATCGGCGCCGGGCTTGTTGACGCCAGTGTCATATCGATGCCCACCGTGCTCTGCGCGCTGCTCGGGGCGATTTTCTGGAATGTTTTCACGTGGTGGCTCGGCCTGCCCTCCAGCTCCAGCCACGCGCTGATCGGCGGACTTTGCGGCGCGGCCTTGGCGTCCACGCACGGCGATTGGAACGTCCTTTACTGGTCCACCGGCCTCTGGCCCAAAGTCGTCATGCCCATGCTCCTCGCGCCGTTCGCCGGCTTTGCCATCGCCGCCATTGTCATGGCTGCCCTTTACTTTATCCTCCGCCGCGTGCGTCCCCGCTGGGTCAACCTGATTTTTGGAAAACTTCAGGTCGTCAGCGCCGCGTGGATGGGTTTCAGCCACGGCTCCAACGACGCGCAAAAAACCATGGGCATCGTCACCCTCGCCCTCGTCACCGGCACGCAGACAGGCGTGTTCAACGATCTTCCCGAATGGCTCGGCTTTCTCCGCGTCGAAACGATGGAAGTCCACAACTGGGTCATTATTGTCTGCGCCCTCACCATGGCCGCCGGCACCGCGGCTGGCGGCTGGCGCATCATCAAAACCATGGGCCACAAAATGGTAAAACTCCAGCCCGTGAACGGATTCGCCGCCGAGACCACCGCGGCGATGGTCATCGAAACCGCGACCCACTTCGGCGTGCCGCTCTCCACGACGCACGTCATTTCCACCTCGATCATGGGCGTGGGCTCCGTGAAACGCTTCAGCGCCGTCAAATGGGGCATCGTCGGGCGCATCGTCTGGGCGTGGGTTCTCACCATTCCCGTCACCGGCGCCATAGGTTACGGCCTCATGCGGTTCGCGCATGTAATTTTTACTTTTAGTTGGATGGGTTGAGAAAAACCGTCGCACGCGTTCAGCCTATTTTCTTGAGAACCTCGCGCATGAGCCAAAACTGGCCGGTGCGTAATGACCATTCAGCCGCAACAAACCAGCACCCGTCGCGCGCGCCTGCTTCGTCCGGGAAGCGTCGCCGCCATCGGCGCCGCGGCTGCCATTTTCCTCGCAATCCTCGTCTGGAATTTCCTCGCCCCTGCCAAAACCCCGCCGCCTTCCGCGCTCGAAACCGCGGCAGCCAGGGCGCTCCAGTCCCGTTACGGCAGCCTCTACACACTCGCGCAGTTCATCCCCGGCCCCGCGTTCGATCGCCCTCCGCCCGCCCTTGCGGCCACTTCTCCCGTCCGGCCCGCCGGTGACAATCCGGCGTCCCCCTTTTCCCCCATCGTCTCCGCGCCTGCTCCCGACGGACGCCTCCACTACAACGCCACACTCTCCGCGCGTCTCTCCGAGGCCCTCTACGTGCCTGTCGACGCCCCCGCCTACATCGCGCACGAAATGAAGCTCGACACTTCCGCCGAGCGCAAAATCGAGGAGATCATGCGCGGGCCCGGCGGCGCCCGCATCCGCGAACTCGCCGGCATCGACCCCAATGCCGATTCGCTCGCCTCCTTGCGCCTCATTCGCGAAACCGCCCGCGCCGGCGCCCGCTTCGAAATGCTCGCCCGCATCAAGGCCGTCCGCTCCGCCTCCGGCTGGCACGTCAACATCGCCAGCCTCACTCCGAAAACACCGCTCCCCGAAGGCGAAACCCTCGACAAATTCAGCGGACGCCTCATCGACATCACGCGCGACTCCGACCGCGCCACCCTGCGCCGCCTCGTCGCGCAATCCGACGAAACCCTCCGCCGCGTCGAAACCGCCCGCGAACGCCATCGTTCCGAACTCGCCGCCAACGCCAGCCGTGTCATCGCCGCAAGCCTCGCCCGGCTCACCCCCGGCGCGCTCTACGCCGGCAAAGCCACGCTCCCCGGCCAGCGCGTCAGCCCCGGCGTCTGCCTCGAAATTGTTTCCACCGACCGCGCCGCCTCCACGCTTCGCGCAAGCCTCCGCGCCGAAATCTCCTGGATCGACGCCCGTCCGCTCGAAGGGCGCTATGCCTGCGACGCTGACACGGGCATCTTCACGCTCACCCTCTCCGCCCGCGAAGGCATTCCCCTTGCCAGCGCCGCCGGCCTTGTCATCGCTGACACCAAACCCTTCCGCCTCATGCTCCGTCTCGCCGCCGACGAACTCTCCGGCGACACCGGCGCCTGGTCGTGCAAACTCGCCCGCATTCCCGATGCCGGACGCGCCGCCATGATGGCAGCTTTCGGCGCCGCCGAGCAAAAGCTCCTCGATGCCACGCGCCCCGGCCTCGCTTACCGCGTCCGCTCCGGCGACGCCTCCGACATCATCCTGCGTTTCCAAACCCAGGATCCCGCCACCGGCTCCCTCACTGCGACGATCGAGGACATTCCCGGCCTCTGGAAACGCGAGCTCCACGGCGCCATCGCTGCCAGCCCCGCGCGCGCCAACGGCTACCATCTCCGCCTGCTCAGCGTCATCGACTCCGCGCCCCCCCCTGCCGCCCTGAGCCTCCGCCTCGAAGACGGAAACGTATTCAAAGGTTCGATACGCATGCACGGCACGCAAAACATCACTGTCGAGCCTGCTGGCAAACGCTACCTCGACGAAATCGCCGAAGCGCGCCGCGCCGCCGCGGAGGAAGCCGTCGCCATCTCATCCCCGGCGCGTCCGGCCAATCCCCTTGAGCGCATTCCCGCGGCCAAGGGCGCCTTTATCTGGGACGAAACCGCCTGGAAAGCGCTCCCCTCAAACAACGCCCGCGTTGTGCGCTCCACGCTCCAGAAAGTCGGCGGCATCTGGAGCGCCGCCGTCTCGCTCGTCAGGACGCGCCCCGAAAAACAGGAAACCGGCACGCTCACCTTCGAAGGCGCGGGCATTCCACCGTCGGCTTCCGGGCGAAATACCCTCCTTGTCTTCCGCGGCGCCTTCACCACCAATCCCGGCGTTCCCGCCGGCAAATTTCCCATCGAAGTCGCCCTCTTGGAAATCAAAGCCAACGGACGCAAACGCGTCGCCGAACTCAACCGCCTCGGCGACGCCGCCGCGACCTTTGGAAAAAAAGCCGAGCCGCTTGCAATCGAACGCTCCGAAGCCGAGCCGGATCTTTATGTCATTCGCGTGCAGCGACAGCTCCCCGCAGGCCGCTATGCCCTCCATGCGCCGGGGCACTCGTTCGAGTTCGAAATAAAGTGACCCTGCTCAAACTTCCGGCACCTTGGCGCGCCTGAATTCCACCTCGATCGCATCGATCGAAAGCGTGATTTCGTGCACGCAAATCCCGAGCGACGAAATGAAGCAAACCAGCGCGAAGGCCAGCGCGATTTCGCCCATCCGCCACGGCGCGTCGAAATACATGAGCCCCATCGACAGCGCCGCGCACAACAACGCGCCGAGCCCGAGCATTTGCATGCGTTTGATCAGATACAGCCGGTGGCGGATGTTCAGCAGCTGCACCTCCCAATGCGGCTGCGGGGCCGCGAGGTGTTCCTTCAGAATCCCGCGCGCCACCCCGGTCAGCCCGAGAAACCGGTTCGTGTAGGCCAGGCAAAGCAGCGAGATTGCCGGAAACATGAGGGCGGGAATGGAAGAACTGTTCATATCGCCATTGGATGGCACATTGCGAGGGCGATGAAAAGTGCAAACCCGCGGCTCCTCCTCTTCCGCCAAAAACACAGGCTATTTTTGTAACGTAATACGTTACAAACCCGAAAAAACATCCCATTCGATGATTGTAACGTATTACGTTACAAAATGCGGACAATCGGTGCGCGCCCGTTTGCCCGCGCTTGGTAATACTTGCCCGCGCGCGCCCATCCGCTACTCAGTAGACGCATCGCATAACGCAACCACCTGCAACGCCAGCCGCCGATGCCACGCCCGACCAACAAACACCGCAAGCTCCCGCCAAGCAGCGCGCCCGCCGGCTTCGCGGATCGCATTGACGCCTTCATCGCCTGCCTCAGCCTCGAACGCGGCCTCTCCCTCAACACCCAGTCCGCCTACCAGGGCGACCTCGACGACTGCGCCGCCTTTCTCGCCGAAAAACACGGCCTCAAATCCTGGCGCGACGTCACCGCCGCCGCCGCCACCGCGTGGCTGCACTCGCTCCGCGACGGCGGCATGAGCGCCGCCAGCAGCGCGCGCAAACTCAGCGCCCTGCGCACGTTCGCGCGGCAGCTCGTGCGCGAGCAGTTCCGCCCCGACGACTTCACCGAGCTCATCTCCTCGCCCAAGCTCCCGCGCCGAATCCCCGGCACGCTCAGCGAGGCCGAGATGGAAAAAATACTCGCCGCGCCCGCCGGCGGCGACGCCATGGCCGTGCGCGACCGCGCCATCCTGGAGTTGTTTTATTCGAGCGGCCTGCGTGTGACCGAGCTTTCCACGCTCGCCATTCCGCAGCTCAACCTCGACGACGGCTTCCTGCGCGTCTTCGGCAAGGGCTCCAAGGAGCGCGTCGTGCCCATCGGCGGCAAGGCGCTCGAAGCCCTCCGCGTTTACCTCGACGCCGCCCGCCCCCGTTTCGTGCGCACCGGCAAGACCGGGGCCGAGGTTTTTCTCAGCGAACGCGGCGCCGCCATTTCCCGGAAAACACTTTGGGTCATCGTCAAAAAATACGCCAGGCGCGCGGGCGTGGAAAAAAAGGTGAAGCCGCACCTCCTCCGCCATTCCTTCGCCACGCACCTGCTCGGCGGCGGCGCGGATTTGCGCGCCATTCAGGAAATGCTCGGCCACGCAAGCCTTGCCACCACGCAGGTCTACACCGCGGTCGAGCCCGGCCGGCTCATCGACCAGCACGCCCGGTTTCATCCCAGGAACAAGGGTTGATTTGCGGGGGGGCTTCCGCAAAGGCCCGGATGGCCGGGGATTTTTTTTGCGGATTTTTGCGGATGCGTGCTTGCGCTGTCCGGCCCGAGTTGTTGCATTCCGGAGTCACTCGCAGCAACATTCAACCCATTTAGCACCCATGAAACTCATCATCGCGATCATCAAACCGTTCAAGCTGGAGGAAGTCAAAGATGCGCTCGCCGAAATTGGCGTCGAGGGCATGACCGTAACCGAGGTCAAGGGCTTCGGGCGCCAAAAAGGTCATACCGAAATCTATCGCGGCAGCGAATACACCGTCGATTTTCTGCCGAAGGTGAAGGTCGAGATCGTGGTCACCGACGAGATCAAGGACAAGGTCGTCGACACCATCGTGAAGGCCGCCAAGACCGGCAAGATCGGCGACGGCAAGGTGTTTGTCGCCCCCGTCGAGGAAGTCGTCCGCATCCGCACCGACGAGCGCGGCGAAGGCGCCGTCTGATAAAACAACAACACCGTATTTTGAGAGCGGCGCGCCTGTTTTGCGGGCGCGCCGTTTTTTTTGCGAATGAAGTTGGCATTGCCCATGCTATTGCGGGCAGTGCCATGACACCAAACATCATTCCAAGGTTTCTTCGCACCGCCGCTTTCGGCATCGGCATTTGTTTGTTCGCGTCCATCGCGCGGGCTGATGCAGCGGCTCCCGCCACCGCCGAGGCGCTGGCGGCCCAAGTCAGCGCCGCCGCTGAAAAGGCTCCCGCCATCAATTCGGGCGACACCGCCTGGATGCTCACCAGCACCGCCCTCGTGCTCTTCATGACCCTGCCCGGTCTGGCGCTCTTCTACGGCGGACTCGTCCGCAGGAAGAACGTGCTTTCCGTCCTCGCGCAGTGTCTCGGCATCGCCGGGTTGGCCGCCGTCATTTGGTGGGCCGTCGGATACAGCCTCTCGTTTTCCGGCGACGGGGCGTTTATCGGCAACCTCGACATGGCCTTTCTGAAGGGGATTTACGGCCCCGATCCGGCCAAGGTTGATATCAACTTTTCCAGCACCCTCGCGGGCGTGCCCGAGACGGTCTGGGTGATGTTCCAATACACCTTCGCGGTCATCACGCCCGCGCTCATCGTCGGCGCCATCGCCGAGCGCATGAAGTTCGCCGCGGTTCTCGCCTTCGTCACCGGCTGGCTCTTCCTCGTCTATTTCCCCTTCGCGCACATGGTCTGGGGCGGCGGCTACATCGGCGGCACCCTCGGGGCGATCGACTTCGCCGGCGGCCTCGTCGTTCACATGTCCTCCGGTTACTCGGCCTTGGTGCTCGCGATCATCCTCGGCCCGCGCCTTGGCTTCGGGAAGGAAAAGATGGCCCCGCACAGCATGGTGATCTGCATGGTCGGCACGGCGATCCTGTGGGTCGGCTGGTATGGCTTCAACGCGGGCAGCGCGGGCTCGGCCAGCGGCCTGGCCGGATCGGCCTTCCTGACGACCACCCTTGCCGCGGCAATCGGCGGATTCGTCTGGGCGACCCTCGAATATTTTGCCAAGAGGCAGCCCTCGGTGCTCGGCTTCTGCTCCGGTGTCGTCGCCGGTCTGGTCGTCATCACGCCCGCCGCGGGTTTTGTCAGCGCCGGTGGCGCGGTCATCTGCGGCATCGCCGCCGGTGTGGTTCCCTACTTCGCGGTCGTTTATCTCAAAAAATGGATCGGTTATGACGACGCGCTCGACACCTTCGGCGTCCATGCCGTCGGCGGCACCGTGGGCACCCTCCTGACCGGCATCCTCGCCGTCAAGGACATCAACGGCCACGAGGGTGGCGCGGCCCTGTTTCTCAAGCAGCTCGGCAGCGTCGGCATCGTGCTTGCCTGGAGCGTGATCGCCACGGTGATTCTCGCCTACGTCATCAAGGCCACCATCGGCCTGCGCCCGACCGCCGAGGTCGAGCGTCAGGGGCTCGACATTTCGGAGCACGGCGAAGAGGGCTACATCGACACCTGATCCGCCGTGGCAATCATCTGTATCCATCAATCAACTACATCCCGCATCCACATGAAACTCATCATTGCAATTATCAAGCCGTTCAAGCTCGAGGAAGTGAAAATGGCGCTCGCAGAAATCAACGTCGAGGGCATGACGGTGTCCGAAGTCAAGGGCTTCGGACGCCAGAAAGGCCACACCGAAATCTATCGCGGCAGCGAATACACGGTCGATTTTCTTCCTAAGGTCAAAATCGAGCTCGTCGTGAGCGGCGAAATCGCGCCGAAGGTCATCGAGACGATCACGAAGGCCGCCAAGACCGGCAAGATCGGCGACGGAAAAATCTTTGTCGTCCCGGTGGAGCAGGCCGTCCGCATCCGAACGGAAGAACTGGGCGACGCGGCGATTTGAGGTTTGTGGTTCCGGCGCGTGTGGCGATGGGGCAAAGTGGCGGCTGAAAAGCACGCGTTGCTTCTTGTCGCACGCGCCGGTTGTGCGGGTTTTTGGTGCCAGGAGCGGGGGTCGAACCCGCAAGCCTTTAGGGGGCGGTGGATTTTGAGTCCACTGCGTCTGCCAATTCCGCCATCCTGGCCCGGATGCTAACGCGCGAGTTCGAGACGCTAGGTGCGGCGCGTGGCTTGTAAACCGAAAAGTTCAGGGTGCGCATTGAATCAGAGGGGGGAGGGGGAAAAAGGCGGCAATTGGTCTTGAGGCGGCGGGAATTGGGATTTTCCTCACGACACGGGATGCGTCCCCTTTTCTTCCGTGGCACATTTTACGCAAAAGCATTCGGCGCCCGATGCCTGCGCGGCGGCTCCCCGCTGGGTGGCGTGGGCCGTCGCGCTTGTGATTTCGCTCGCGACGTTCGCGGCATACCGCAACACGTTTTCCGCGCCGTTCGTTTTTGATGATCTGCAATCGATCACGTTTAACCCGACGATCAGGCAGTTTGGAACGGCATTGAATCCGCCGGGCGGCGCAGGGGAAACGGTCGGCGGGCGTCCGTTGCTTAATTTGTCCTTTGCGATCAATCACGCAATCAGCGGCAGGGAGGTTTGGAGTTATCACGCGGGTAACCTGGTTATCCATGTCGCGGCGGGGCTGGTGTTGTTCGGGTTGATGCGGCGCACGCTTTTGCTGCCGGCGCTGCGTCCGAGGTTTGGCGGGGCGGCGCTGCCGGTGGCGTGCGTGACGGCGGCGGTGTGGTTGCTGCATCCGCTGCAAACCGGCGCGGTGACGTATGTCGTGCAGCGCGCGGAGTCGCTCATGGCGCTGTTTTATTTGCTGACGCTGTATTGTTTCGTGCGCGGAGGGAGGGGCTGGCTCGCGCTTTCGGTTGTTTGCTGCGCGCTGGGCATGGCGTGCAAGGAGGTGATGGTGTCGGCTCCGTTGATTGTGCTGCTGTATGATCGCGCGCTGGTGGCGGGGTCGTTTCGCGAGGCGTGGGCGCGGCGGAAGGGATTTTATCTGGCGCTCGCGGCGACGTGGTTGTTGCTGGCGTGGCTTGTTGTGCAGGCCGGGACTCGCGGCAACACGGCGGGATTCGGAGGGAAGGTGGGCGTGTGGTCTTATTTGCTCACGCAAGCCGGGGCGATCTCGATTTATCTGAAGCTGATCGTGTGGCCAGCCGGGCAGATTTTCGATTATGGCACCGCCACGGTGAAGAGTCTGGCCGATGTGTGGCCGCAGGCGGTGTTGATCGCCGGTCTGGCCGGCGCGGCGGTGTGGCTGCTTGTGCGCCGTCCGATTGCCGGGCTGGCGGCGTTTTTTGTTTTTGCAGTGCTGGCGCCGTCGTCGAGTTTTGTGCCGGTCTGGACGGAGCCGGTCGCGGAGCATCGCATGTATCTTCCGCTGGCGGCGATCGTGGCGGGAGCGGCGGCGGCTTCGTGGCTATGGGCGGGGCGGAAGCGTCCGCTTGTATGGGGCTGCGCATGGTGCGCGGCGGGTGTTGCGCTTTTTGCGCTCACGGTCCGCCGCAACGCCGTGTATGAAACCGAGCTTTCGCTGTGGGGCGACACGGTGCGGAAGGCGCCCGGCTCCGCGCGCGCGAATAACAACTACGCCAAGGCGCTCGCGGAGGGAAAAAATCCCGGGGAGGCGCTGGCGTATTGCCGGCGTGCGATCGATTTGGATCCCGAATTTTCCGCCGCCTACAACAACTGCGGATACACGTTGTCGAAGTTGGGGCGTTTCGGCGAGGCGCTGCCCTATTTCGACAAGGCGCTTGGGCTTCGGGGGCACGGAATGGAGATCGTGTTGTGCAACCGGGGTTATGCGTTGTATTGTTTCGGACGCTTGGGGGAGGCGCTGGCGGATTGCGAGGCGGCGTTGAAAATTCGTCCCGATTATGAGGAGGCGCTCAGCAATTATGGCAATGCCCTGCATGCGGCGGGGCGTTCGGACGAGGCGCTTGTGCAACTGGACAAGGCCATCGCGCTTGCGCCGGGGCTTGCCTCGGCGTGGAACAATCGCGGCAATATATTTTCGGCGCGCGGCGCGGATAGGGAGGAGGCGTTGCGCTGCTACAAGCGTGCCGCCGCGCTTGCTCCCGCGATGTGGGAGGCGCTGGACAATGCGGGACGCTATGCGCTGTCGCTCGGGCGCAATGAGGAGGCGCTGCCTTATCTGGAGACGGCGGTGGCTCATGCGCCGGATGAGGCGGCGGCGCGGTGCCTGGTCGCGACCGCGCTCGCGAGAACGGGCAGGTTTGACGAGGCGGCTGCGCAGGCGCGGGAGGCGCTGCGCGTGAATCCGCAATCCGTCGCGGCGCGCGAGCTTTTGTCGCGCATCAACGGGGCGCGGCTCTGATCTTCGCGTTTCCAGCGCGAGCGGCGCGCTCACGCGGGGAGGTTGTTCAGGAAGGTGATGATTTCTTTCAGGCGCGCGAGAGGCTTGGTCGCGGCGAGGCGGGGGAAGCGGGTGCCGTGCATCACGTAGTCGTCGCGCCTGCCGGTGTTGCGCAGGCATTTCAGGCGCGTGCCGTCGGTTTCGACGCTGAGAATGTTTTTCTGCTCGGCGCGGATTCGGATTTCGGTGATCAGGAAAAGGGCGCGGACTTCGTCGCCGTATTTGCCGAAACGGTCGCGCAGGTCGGCCTCGATTTGCTTGAGGGCGCCGGGCGAATCGGCGAGCGCGAGGCGGCGGTAGATGTCGATGCGCAGGCGCGTTTCCGAAATGTAGGCAGTTGGGATGCGCGCTTGAATCGGCGCGACGGTGGCGGCGCCGTTCGCCTCGTCCTCGGCGGCCTTGATGGCGGAGTAGGAAGTGGCATGGGCTGCAGGCCCATGTTTTTGAGACACGGGCTGGCTGCCCGCGCCACTCGACCCCGTGCCACCCGTCGCGTCGGCTTCGCCCACGTAAACGAAATCGAGTTTCACGGAGGCGCGGACATTGGCGGCGGCTTTTTCGCCTTTCAAGCGGGCGACGGACTGGCGGAGGAGCTGGCAGTAAAGCTCGAAGCCGACGCCGACGATGTGGCCGCTTTGCTCGGAGCCGAGGAGGTTGCCCGCGCCGCGCAGTTCGAGGTCGCGCATCGCAATGCGGAAGCCCGCGCCGAGCTGGTTGTGCGTGCGGAGGGCGTTGAGGCGCTGGCGCGCGATTTCGACGAGGTGCGTGTGGCGGTGCAGAAGCAGGTAGGCGTAGGCCTGGTGCTTGAAACGTCCCACGCGGCCGCGGAGCTGGTAGAGTTGAGAGAGGCCGAAGCGGTCCGCGCCCTCGATGATGATCGTGTTGCAGTTGGGAATATCGAGGCCGCTTTCGATGATCGTGGTGCAGACGAGGATGTCGTGTTTGCCGGCGACAAAATCGGTCATCACCCGTTCGAGGTCTTTTTCGTCCATTTGGCCGTGGCCGACGCCGATGCGCAGGTCGGGCATGAGCTGGCGGAGGCGCGCGGCGACGAGGTCGATTGTCTGGACGCGGTTGTGCAGATAAAAAACCTGCCCGCCGCGGCGCAGTTCGTGGCGCACGGCTTCGACGATGAGTTTTTCATCGTAGGTTTTGACGATCGTCTGGACGGGGTGGCGGTCGACGGGCGGGGTTTCGATCACGCTCATGTCGCGCGCGCCGGTGAGCGCCATGTAGAGGGTGCGCGGGATGGGCGTGGCGCTCATCGACAGCACGTCCACGGTGGCGCGCATGGTCTTGAGGCGCTCCTTGTGTTTTACGCCGAAGCGTTGCTCCTCGTCGATGACAACGAGGCCGAGGTTGCGGAAGACAATGTCTTTTTGGAGGAGGCGGTGCGTGCCGATGAGGATGTCAACCTGCCCGGCGGCGGTGGCCGCGATGATTTTTTGCTGTTCGCGGCGCGTGCGGAAGCGCGAGACCATTTCGACGACGACGGGGTAGCCGGCCATGCGTTCGCGGAAGGTGTTGAGGTGTTGCTGCGCGAGGACGGTCGTGGGCACAAGTACCGCGACCTGGCGTCCGTCCTGCGCGGCCTTGAAGGCGGCGCGGATCGCCACTTCGGTTTTGCCAAAGCCGACATCGCCGCAGATGAGGCGGTCCATGCCGCGGGGGCGTTCCATGTCGGCTTTCGTTTCGTCGATGGCGCAGAGCTGGTCGCGGGTTTCGGTGTAGGGGAAGGAGGCTTCGAATTCCTTCTGCCACGTCGTGTCGGTGCTGAAGGCGTGGCCGGGTTGGGCTTCCCGCGAGGCTTGGATGCGGAGGAGATCGGCGGCGAGGTCGATGGTGGCGATTTCGGCGGCGCGGCGCGTTTTTTCCCAGCGATTGGTGCCGATGCGGCCGAGCTGCGGGCGCGTCTTGCTGAGGCCGACGTAGCGGCTGATGAGGTGCGATTCCTGAAGCGGGACGTGGAGGGTGACGCCGTCGTCGAATTCGAGCGAGATGACTTCGCGGATGCCGGCGGCGTGATCGATTTTTGCGAGGCCGCGGTAGAGCGCGATGCCGTGTTGGATGTGGACAATGTAATCGCCTTCGACCAGTTCGGAGAAGTCGAGGAGCTGGTCGATTTGCGCGCGTTGCACGAGCGCGCGGCGTTGCAGCGCGGTGGCTCCGGGGCGTCGCGCGCGCTGGCGTCCGAAGAGTTCGGTTTCCGTCAGGAATAATTCGGAATGCGGAGTGCGGAATGCGGAATGATCGGAGTGCGGCGGGTTGGGCGGGTCGAGTGGCACGGGCATCCTGCCCGTGGGTTTGAGGGATCGGGTGGCACGGGCGACTCGCCCGTGTTCTGAGAGCGCGGCCGAGTCGGCCGCGAGGCCCGATCCCATGGGCGGGTCGCCCATGCCACCCGACCCCGTGCCACCCGACCCGCCGCGGCGCGTGATGCGGAAGCCTTCGTTGAGCGTGCCCCGCAGGTAGCGGGGCCGGATTTTTTTGAGGCCGGGGCAGGCGGCTAGAATTTCCTTGGCGCGGCTTTCCTCGCCCTCCTTCGCGGTGATGATGGTGAGCGCGTAGCCATCGCGCGTAACCCACTCGGCGACTTGTTTCAGGAAACGGGCGCGGGCGTCTTCCTCAGCTTGGAGGCGTTCGTTGGCGACGAGGTCGTTCGAGGGATAACTGCGGTGGTGGACGAGACTGTCGGTTTCCCAGACGGTTTCGTGTGTGCCGGGGGTGTCGAAGAGCGTGGTGACTTCGTCGATGTCGCTCACGCCGAAGAGGGCGGAGAGTTTCGGAAAGAAGGCCGCGAAAGGGCAGGACGAAGCAGGGTAGGGCGAAGCCTCCGGCTGAGCCGCAATGGATGGAAAATCGGGAGACGTTGACGGCTTAGCCGGAGGCTTCGCCCTACCCAAAGCGGCGGTTTCCTCAATCGCGGCGGGTTCGACGAGAAGCATGTGCGTGCCGGGCGGGAGATAATCGGCGAGGCCGGTTTTCGAGGGCGCAAGGCGCACGCGCGGGCTTGCGGAGAGCGTGATGGCGGGGAGCGATTCGGCGGAGCGTTGCGTGACGGGATCGAAGGCGCGGATGTCCTCGATTTCGTCGCCGAAGAAATCGAGCCGGCAGGGTTGCGTGGCGGTGATGGGATAGACGTCGATGATGCCGCCGCGCACGGCATAACTGCCGGGTGTCTCGCAGACGGCTTCGCTGTCGTAATCGAGCGCGTTGAGTTTTTCGAGGAGCGTTTTGAAAGGGCAGGTCTGGCCGCGTGTGAGCGTGAGCTCGGCGGTGGCGAATTGTTCGAGCGCGGGGACGGGTTGCAGGAGCGCGGTCGGAGTCGTGACAATGATGGCGGAGCGCGCGGGCATCTTGTCGAGTGATTGCGTGGCACGGACGGCCTGCCCGTGTTCGGACGATACGGGCTGGCAGCCCGTGCCACTCAATCCGCGCAGGGCCGAGAGGACGGTGAGGCGGTCGGCGCTGGCGGCAAAGGCTTCGCGCATGTCGCGCGTGTCGGGCATTGACTGGGGGAGGATGTAGATGTGCGGGGCGGACGACGCGGGGGTTGCATTTTCGAAAAATGCGAGATCCTCGGCAAGTTGTTCGGCGAGCTTGGGTTCGTCGGCCACGATCAGCCACACAGGCGCGGGGTGCGCGCGCACGAGCTCGTCGATGACTGCGCCGCGTGCCGGCGGGCAGACTCCGACGTGTTTGGCTCGATACGGTATCGCCGATGACGACATTGGAAAAACGCCAATTGAACAACGAAGGCGCGAAGGCGCGACGGTTTTTTAATCACGGAAACACGGAAGCACGAAATGAAGCAGCCGGCTTTTTCCCTCCTTTGTGGGTGTCTGCGATTATTGTTTTTTGTAGGAAAACATTAACCGCGAATCGACGCGAAGAATTATTTTTTGCAAATCATTGTATTGCAATAATCTGATAAGGTATTGATAAAATACCATAATCTCGTTCTTGAAAAAACTGCCCGTCCTTCCGGTTTACCTGAATATCCTCCTGTCATTCTTTGATTGCTTAATGTTGCCGGTCACTTCCGACCCTTTGTTTCGAGTATTTTTTCTTTCCAGCCAAATTCACCACAAACCTGTCTTGTACAGTCTTTTTATCTCGATAACCACAAGACGTAGTTCCCCCATCCTCAAGGACTCATTCCGCGATCCATGCCCAAGTCATTTCAATCCCTCAGCGCACAGATAGCCGATACGCTTCGGGAGCAACTGTGCGCGGGCGCCTGGGGCGCGACGCTGCCTGGCGAAAGGCAACTCGCGAAGCATTTCGGCGTGAGCCGCAAGACGGTGGGCAAGTCGATCTCCCTGCTGCGAGCGGAGGGCATCATCCGGACCGCACGGGGCAGGTCGAGTTTGCTGGTCCCGGGAAAGATCCCTGCGCAGGATGCAAAGACGCTCGACCGCGTGGTGCTCCTGCTGCCCAATCCGCTCAATCAGAATCGTCCGTTCATTTCGTATTGGCTGAACAGTCTTGCCATGCTGATGCACCGGATCGGCGTGGACTTCGAGCTGATCAGCGGCTGGCGTTATTTCGGGAGGCATGCGGACCGCTCGCTCCGGCAATTGGTGGACTCCCATCCGGCCAAATGTTACGTGCTCATGCGCACGTCGCGTCCGATCCAGCAGTGGTTTGCCGACAGCGGTATCCCGTGCGTGCTGGTCGGCTCGCCCTTCGATGGCGTCAAGCTGCCCAGCGTGGATTTCGATCATCGGGCCATTGTCCGCCACGCGGCGCTCAACTTCCTTCGCGCGGGACACCGGCGGCTGGTGTATGTGTTTGAAAAGACAATGTTTGGAGGCACCGTGATCGGAGAGCAGGTTTTTCGCAAAACCATAGCCGAATACGATGCGTCCGCCACGCTCGGGATATGTCGCGTGGCGATGAATGCGGCTTCGATCATCAACGAACTGCGCCGCATCCATAATTCCAGTCTGCGGCCGACCGCCTACATGATTGGCAATGCATTTTCTTATGTGACGACGCTCAGTTGGTTTAACTCACAGCAGCTGCTTGTTCCCAGGGACATTTCCCTTATCAGTCACGACGAGGATACTTTCCTGCGGTTTCTGTATCCGTCCCCGGCGCGTTACACCATCGAACCGGACAGGTTTGCCAACGCCTTATATAAAACGGTCAAACGCGTGATGGAACAAGGGGCGGGTTTTGATTTCAAGGAGTTGCTCATTCCTGATTATATAAAGGGCGGCTCGGTCGGGCCGCCGCCTTCCGCCTCGCGCGAGGCGGAGATATTCCGTCGGCGTTGATGTCTTTGCGACAGGCGAAGCGTGGCATAAATAGGAGGCCAGTTTGTTGCGATTGTTCGCGCCTGTTTTTGGTGCGTTCTTCTTTCGCGTTCCCTTCCCGACAGTCCCGATCCGGCAGCATTCAAATGAAGACACTCCATCCCCGAATTCCACGGTATTTCACGCTTCCCGTCAGTTTCGTCAGCGATATCGGCTGCTGCGGCGGGAAAATCCGTGCGTCGGCCGAAAAGGAAAGCTCCCAAAACACATGACTCGTGCCCGCTCATTAAAATCCGCCATCATGGCCCTGTGCCTTGCTTTGCCCTTGTTGTTCCCGGCTTCGACAGGCGCCGCGTCGCAGGCACCGGATGCCAGGCAGCCTGCCACTTGGCTCATTCCCGGCAACGGTTTCGAGCCTGTGGCCACGCCTTCCATTGGCTGGAGTGAAACCTCCTACCTCAGCCTCCCCGACGGGCGCGTCCTCACCGCGCGTGGCGACCATATTGCCGTTTCCACCAACGGCATGAAAACCTTCCCGGAAAAAAGCAACATCCCCTTCATCAAAGGCACATCCGCTGCCGACTCCCCTCGCGCTTCCCGCCTCGCCATCAGCACCAGCGGCGCCTGGCTTGTTGTCTGGCGCACCGCGCACATCCCCGGCGAACTTTCCCAGTTTTGGGACAAATCCACCCACAACTACGTCCCCCATCTCACTGGCGGCCAGCTCATGGTATCCCGCTCCACCGACTCCGGCAAAACCTGGTCGGCTCCGCTGCGCATCTCGGACCCGCGTTACACCAACGGACACCCGCCCCGGAAGATCCTCCAGACCAAATCCGGTGTTTTCCTCTTGCCCGCGCAATACCGCACGCCAAATCCCGGTCGGCACACTGTTTCCATCCTTCGCTCCACGGACGACGGCGTCACTTGGTCGGCTCCCGCGCCTGCCTTCGACCTGCCCAACTCCAACGGCAACCACGACGGCGTTGTCGAACCCACCCTCATCCAACTCAAAGACGGCACCGTGTGGTTCCTCACCCGCACCAACCTTGGCGCCCTTTGGGAGTCCCGCTCCCACGACGACGGCCTCACCTGGTCCCCGCTTCGTCCCACCCGCATCTACGCCTCCTCGTCTCCCGCGACGCTCGAACGCCTCTCCGACGGGCGCCTCGTGCTTGTCTGGAGTCCTTGGAAGGACACCGAAGGCAACGCGCCCCAAACCCGAGGCGGCGCCGACACCACCGACTACTCCCTCGCGGTCGCGAGCTGGCACCGCCGCGAGCTTCACCTGGCCACCTCCGCCGACGAAGGCAAAACCTGGAGCAAACCTCTCGTTGTTGCGCGTCATCCCCGCATAAGCGGCGTCTTCAAGGGCGGCTGGATTTCCTATGTCACCCTCTTTGAGCACGGCAAACACCTCTATCTTTTTGCCAGCATGGGCGGCCTGCACGCCCGCATCCCCATCGACAAACTTCCGTGAGCCCGTCCCGCATTCTCCAATCCTGATCAAAAACGTCCTCCCATGCATAACATTGTCCACAAAATCACCCGTTCGTTAATCGGCTTGGGGAGCGCACGCGGCTCGCGGGCTAGTTTTTGCGTCCCGCCAAAAACCGTTGCCCGGCGGGACGCCGTGCAAGGCACGCGGGACGCGTGCGCTCCCCGGAATTTATCCCCCCGTTTTGAATATCTGAGGCTGGCCGCGCTTGTCTTTTTCGCGGCAGTCTGCGTGTCTGTGCCGGCGCCGGCACAGCCTGCGGGAACCGCCGGTGTTGGCAGCATCGAGGGCGTGGTGTATAACTCGACCAACGGTTTGCCGGTGGGCAGGGCGAAAGTCCGCATCAAGAGCATCGGGGATGAGACACTTACGGACGACGAGGGGAGATTCAGATTCATTAATGTGCGGGCGGGCGCGACCGACTTGGAGGTCTCCTACTTGGGCTTCGATTCGCAAACTGCCACCGTGACGGTGGAGGCGGGCAAAACCGCCGTCCGCGATTTCCAGATCATCCGCGAAGGCTCGGCGCGCAGCCGCGCCAGGGACGACGAGGTGGTCTTGCTCGAAAAATTCGAGGTGGTGGCCGACCAGACCATGAGCGCGCAGGCTCTCGCGATGAACGAGCAGCGCGCCGCAGCGAACATCAAAAATGTCGTTGCCATGGAGGACCTCGGCAACTTTGGCACCGAAAATATCGGCGACTACATCCGTTTTTTGCCGGGTGTGGCCATCATTGATGACGGCGAAGATGCGGGCCAGCTAGGGCTCGGCGGCTTCGGCCCGGAGTTTACCAACGTGCAACTTGATGGCGGCGATGTTGCCAGCACCGGCGGCGGCACGCCCGGCGGCGCCGAAAACCTCAGCAAACGCAACCTCACGCTCGCGGAGGTGCCGATGGTGAACATCGAGCGTGTGGAAGTCACCAAAGTGCCCACGCCCGACATGTCGGCTTCGGGGCTGGGTGGCTCGATGAACCTCATCACCAAGAGTCTGCTCGGCACGCGTCGCGCCTACATCGACTACCAGCTGTATATGAACTTTAATAACAAGGAGGGCCTGTCCTTCGACGGCGGCGAGAGGCAGCTTACCCCGCAGACCTCGCCTAAAAACAAAAAACCCTCCTTCAACACCTCCATCGTCGTGCCGATGAGCAGATCGTTCGTTCTCAGCGCCGCCATTTCCCGCTCCTGGCGATCGCGTCCCGCGTCGGGCACGCCGACCGAAATCGCGCTATGGAATCTGAGGACCACCGAGCAGTCCAATCCCAGCATCTCCAAGGACATCGCGCTGGCGGAAGCGCAGTGGTCGCAAATCGCACAGATTACCGTCACTGAAAACGTGCAGGTTGGCGTGGAGTGGAAGATGGCGCGCAACGACACGCTCTCGTTCACCCTCCAAAGTCGCGAGGTCACCACCGACCGTTCGACCAGCCGCCTGGCCACCCGCTTTTATTTGGGCACCAATTACGATCCTGTCGGCGGCGCGGACTGGACCGCCGCCCCCAATCCCACGACAGCCGGCGGCGAGTTTGAGATGGGCCAGAACGCCGCGCTCAACTTTCGCGAGAAGACGGACACCACCCACATGACGCTGCGCTACAAGCACCGCGGTCCGAAATGGCAGATCGACGGGCAGGCCGTCTATTCGCGCGCCAAACGTGTCAAAAGCAATCTGGATCAGGGCTACTTCGCGGGCATCTACGCCTTGGGCAATGAATCCATGAGCCCGCGCAAGGGTTATCAAATGGAAGGCTACGGCATCAACTCGACCGACAGCATTCTCCCGGCCAGCTATGTCGCGAAAAACGTGGCCACCGGCGAGACGGTCAGCCCGTACGACGGCGGCAGCTACCTCCTGCATCAGGTGCGCAACGAGGACGGAATGTATAAAACGGACCTGTTCTCGGGTCGCGTGGACGCGACGCGCATTCTCAGCCGTCATCTTCAAATCAAGGCCGGTGTTTCTTTCAACCGCATGACCAAGGATGACTGGCAGGTTCCGAGCATTATTACTTTTTTGGGTGATCCCTCGGTCGCCCCTGGGACCACCACCGCGGCTTCCTATGAAAGAAAAAAGCTGAAGTATTATATTGAAGATTATCCTTATCTCCTGGTTTCCGGCGTGCGCATGAACGGCAATGATGTCACTTGGATCAACCCGGCGGGCGTGTATAAATTGTCCCAGTTGCATCCCGAATGGTTTACCCCGGAAAGCAGCGCCATCACATACCGTGCGGAGCGCTCGAAAAAAATGATCGAGGATATCGCCGCGGCCTACGTGCGGTTCGACTTGCGGCTGTTTTCCAACCGGCTCCACGCCATCGGCGGCGTGCGTTATGAAAAAACCGATCTCGACGGCTGGAGCGTGAAACGGGATCCAACCGCGATTTACGTGCGCGATCCTGATACCGGTCTGCCCCTGAAAAATCCCAATGGCACCTGGCAATTGATCACTACCAACGTCGAGGAACAGCTCCGTCTGCAATATCAGGAGCGCGCCTTTCACGAGGGTCAAAGTTACGGCGATTTCTATCCCAGCCTCCATATCAACTATTCATTCACCGAGAATCTCATCCTCCGCGCCGCCTACGCCCGCACACTCGGACGTCCGAACATAGTTTTTGTTGTCAACGGTATCACCATTCCAGGCCTCCCCACCGAGCCTTTGGAGGAGGACGATCCTATTCCCACTGTCAGTGTCGGCAACCCAGCCCTCAAACCGTGGACGGCCGACAGCTTCCACCTTTCGCTCGACTCCTACCTCCTCAAGGGCGGCTTCGGCTCCCTTGGCGTCTATCGCAAATACGTGAGCAATTTTTTCCAGCAGCGCAATTACACTGCCACCCGCGAGGATTTCGAACACTACGGCATCAACAGCAACGACATCGATTTCATGCTCGCGAACAACTATGCCATCAGGCGTTACGAGAACATCGGCGACGCCCGCCTCGACGGTCTCGAGTTCACCTATCGGCAGGATCTGTTCTTCCTTCCAAGCTGGCTCCGGACCGTGCAAGTCTGGGTGAATTACACCCGCATGAATCTCGGCGGCACCAGCGCTCGCGATTTCGTCGGTTTCACCCCCGAGGCGTTTTCCTGGGGTGTGAACTATATCCGCCCGCGTTTTTCCTTCCGCTTCAATTGCGCTTACCAGGCCGAGACAAAATCCGCCGCGGTCGGCACCGGAGGCAATGCGGGCAAATACATCCCCGCCAGAACCTATGAATACCAGGACGCCTACACCCGCTATGGCGTCACCGCCGAATACGCCTTCTCCCGCGCTTTCACCGTTTACATGAACTGGAGCGACATCATCGGTGATGACCGTATAAAATACCGTCGCGCCGACAACACCCCGGTATACGCGCAAAAATACCAGCGCATCGTCACCCCCACCTATATCATGGTAGGCATCAAGGGACGCTTCTGACCACGGACAAGAAAGGACAATTTATATGAAGAGCCCACAACGCACGATTCTCCTTCGTTCTCTCGCGCCGGCACTGGCGGCCTTGGCGCTTTCCCCCTTCGCACTGGCCCAGACCCCGCCGATTGTAGGGACGTATCAATTTAATGGGTCGATCACCTACGACAATCCCAACCGGCAGGTAATGAACGCAACCTCGTTCACCACCACATGGCTGGTCGCCGACGATGTCACCGTCACCATAGCCAACGCTGCCATTACCAGCGCCAACGGCCGCGTCTTTGACCTCGAGACCAGCGGCAACAACCTCGTTTTCACTATTGCCCCGTCCGGTTCCACCGGACGTGTCATTTTTCAAAACAATCTCACCAGTGGCGAAGGCGGCGTCATTTACGCGGTGTACGGCAGGCTCAACTTCACCAACGTTTCTTTCATCGGCAACGGCTCCACCAAGACAACCGCCCACGGCGGCGGCGCTCTCAGACTCGGCTCCACCGTGCCGGGGGCAACGTTCACCAACGTTCTTTTTGATAAAAACTACGCCCTCTCCCTCGGCGGCGCCATCCGCACCCTTCACGGGATCTCAATCACCTCAGGCACCTTTACCGGCAATTACGCAGCCAGCGCCGGCACCGCCAACACCCAGGGCTACGGTGGCGCCATCGCCGCCTACGCCGGCGGCCTCAATACCAACAACAACGGCGTTCAACAAAGCGTCATTAGCGAAAGCTACTTCGCTGACAACTGGGCCTCCCGCTACGGCGGTGCCATTGGCTTGGACACCCTCGGCTACCACTCCTTCAACTTCTTTGACCATGTCGGCTTCGACAACAACTTTGCGGGGATCAATGGCGGCGCGTTCTACGACTTCGCCAACATTGACGCGGGCATGGCCGGCTCCACGCGCATTATTGACGGCCAGCGCTTCGTCTTCACCGGCACCACCGGCATTACCAATTACGTCTATTCGGGTAACATCGCGCGCGGCGTGGGGATGACAGCCGCCGAAATTACCGCCGCGCGCTCCGGCTCCTTCGTCTTCACCGCCACTGCCGCGGCCAAGGCTGGCGGCTTCTATTTTTCAGCCACCACCAACACCCGCCTCCGTTTCGACATCGCCGAGGGCGTCACCGTCGCCATCGGCAAGGCTAGCAACCCCTCCGCCTGGGATTCCTTCGCCAACAACGACGTCTCCGGCACCACCGCAACAATCGCGCTCACCGGCACCGTCGCCTCCGGCGGTGGCACGCTGGTTTTGCACGCCGACAACTCCTACTTCCAAGGCATGGTCAACGTGGACAAGGGCACGCTCCTTCTCGGCAATCAGAACGCCAAGCTCGGCGGTGCCATTACCGTGGCCAGCGGCGCGGCCTTCGGCGGCGCCGGCGAGCTGGTCACATACAAGCAAAACGGCACGGTGTTTGCAGACCGCACCAAACTCGACATCGGTGAAAATGCCCGCCTTCAGGTCGGCACCGATACTGCCGTGGACGCGGAGACGCTGACGGTGGCTGGCGACTTGGTCGCGGGCGCGGGCATCACCTTCGGGCACGACCTTTTCACCAGCGGCTCGGCGAGCCTGTTGCGCGTAGCCAATCTGAGCCTGGCGGGAACCGGGACGGTCAACCTCGGATTGCTGGCGACCGGCTCGTTTGCGCTCATTGAGTGGTCGGGCTCCGGGCTTGGAGCGTCGGATTTGAGCCGGCTCATCCTCACCGTGGACGGCGTGGCCAGCAACCCCCGCAGCAACGCCGCGCTTTCCTTGTCGGGCAACCAGCTTGTCGTGACCAACACGGTGAACAACCTCATCATGCGCTGGACGGGGGCCGAGGGAGCCAGCTGGACGCGCCGTCCTTCCAACGCACAGAGAAACTGGGGCGACGCCGGAGGCTCCGCTGAGGACCGTTTTTTCAACGCGGACACCGTGGTATTTGACGGTGTGGCCGACGCAGCCAACGCCGGCAATCGCGACATCACCATCGAGGCTAGCGGTGTGGTGGTCTCGGGCATGGAGGTGACGGGCACGGCGCGTTATGTGTTCGGCGGGGCAGGCGGCATCGAGGCCGACGCCGGCGCGGTGGGCAGCGCGGCATTTGCGCCGTCGGGCAAATTGAAAAAAAGCGGCGCCGGCGAACTGGCCTTCGTCAACACCGGGTCAAACCTTTTTCAAGGCGGCATCGAAATCACAGGCGGCGTGCTCGCCTTTGACCACGCGGGACAGCTCGGCTCCGGCACGGGCGGAATCGCATTTGTCGACTCGGCCACCCTGCGCGCCGCCGGCACGGTTACGGGAACATTGACCGGCGGCATCAACATCGCCGCAGGCAAGACCGCCGGTGTGGAGGTGGAGCAGGCAGGCGCGCTCGTTTACGCCGGGGCGCTGACCTCGGCGGCGGATTCGACGCTGCGCAAGACAGGCGAAGGCGCGCTGCTTCTCACCGGTGACAGTTCGGCCAATACCGGTACGGTCGCATTGGAAGCGGGCGCGCTGACACTGGCGACGCCCGGCGCGGCGCTCGGCGGGAAAATCACCGTGGGCTCCGGCGCGACACTCGGCGGCGTGGGGACGGCGGGCGGCTCTGTCAAGGTTGCCGCCGGCGGAATTCTGGAGGCCGGCCTCAGCAACACGCAACCTGGCACGCTCACCGTGCACAATCTGGAGATGGCCGGACAAGCCATGGTGCGGATGGATTTGTTCAAGGATGCCGACACCGGTGGCTACCAAAAGAGCGACCGCATTATCGACACGGGCAGCTCTGCCATCAGCGGCACCAGTACCATCGACATCGACTCCTTTGCCTCGGGCACGTTCAATCTCGGCAACCTCACTGGTCTCGCCGCCGCCGGGCGCGTGACACTCAGCGGCATGGCGCTGCCCTCCGGCGGCCGTCTCACAGCGGCGTTGACCAACAACTCCGGCGTGCTGCAACTCGTCACGACCGCCGACCAGTCCCGCGCGATGACGTGGACGGGCAGCAGCGGCTCGACTTGGAATCTCGCGCAGGCGAACTGGACGGGAGCCGGCGCGGTGAACCAGTTCAGCTACGGCGACCGGGTGCGCTTCGACGGTACCGGCGCCGCCGGGAGCCGGGACATCTTCATCGACGCGGGCGAAGTACGCGTTGCCGACATGATCGTGGATGGCGCGGCGAATTACACATTCACTGGCGGGGGCATCCACGCCGACGCGGGCAACGTGCAACCGGATGCGGGAGGGGTGGCGCACATCACCGACGCGACCGGCAAACTTATAAAAACGGGCAGCGGCACGCTGACGCTGGCGAACGCGAAAAACACTTTCTTGGGCGGCGTACAGATCGACAGTGGCGTGCTTGCCATCAGCCGGGGCGACCAGCTCACCACCAGCGCGACCAGCGGGATTTACTTCGCCGGCGAGAGCACGCTTCGTGCGAACGCCGATCTCGAACTCGACAACACTATCGCCGTGGGCAGCAGCCGCACCGGGGTGCTCGACACCAACGGCCACGATGTGACGCTAAGCAACACCGTAGCTGTCGGGATGGACGGCACTTTCGCAAAAGAGGGTGTCGGTGTCGTGCTCATCGATGAGATTCTTGCCCTGGCTGACTCCGCCACGCTGGCCGTGCGCAAAGGCACGTTGCGCGCGGGCGAAAACAATGTGCTCTCAACTGCGGAAAGCTCATCCGTCGTTGTCGAGGCCGGCGCGAAAATCGATCTCAACGGCCACAATCTGCAACTGCCCAACCTCTCCGGCCAGGGCACCGTGGATGTCGCCGGCGCAGCACTCAGATACGTCGTCGCCCCCAGCGGCACCGACACTTTTGTCGGAAGTTTTGCCGGCAGCGGCACGATTAACAAAGTCGGCGATGGCAAATGGACGCTCTCTGGATCGAGCAGTTTCGACGGCGATTTCTTTGTGAACGCCGGCGTGCTCGGCTTGGCCAATAACGCTGCGCTTGGCACCGCCAAGCTCACCGTCAGTGCTCCCGCCGGCGGCACCCTCTCCATCGACGCCGATGGATTGAACATCGCCAACAACGTCGTGGTAAACGGCTCGGTCCCGCTGACCCTCGACCTCAACGGGCGTTTTGCGGAATTTTCCGGCGGCATCACCGCTCCCTCCCTCGTGATTGCCGCCTCCGGCACACTCGCGCTTTCGGGCAACAACGCCATCACCGCCCTCACGATCAACAATCCCCTTGTCATCGCCCGCCGCGCCGAGTCCATCGGTAATGCGGCGGTGAGCATCGCCAACGGCTCCACGCTGGAGTTGCGCGGCGTCCAGTCGGGCGAGGTGCGCGGCAACCTCTCTGGTGACCGCGTGCTGCTCACCTCAAGCACGATGTCCCTGAGCGGCGTGAACAACCTGCAGGCGCTCGACATCGCCGCCGGCTCGCGTGTCACCACCATCTCCACCGGGGCGCTCGGCGGCGTGGGTGCAAACGTCACCGTGCGCGACGGGGCGTGGGTCATGGTGCAGAATCTGGCCACGCTGGCTGGCAATATGAGCGTGGATGGCGGCGCGCTCGTCTTCGGCGCGCCCCTCACCAACCCGCTCGCGATTTTGGGCACGCCTGGCTCGCTGGCGTTGTCCGGCACGCTAAGCTTTTCCAACGGCGGCGAAATCCGCCTCGGCATCCTTCTGACCACCGGCATCTATAACGCCGCTGTCGCTTATGGCGGCATCACAGGCGCGCCCGTTTATGATCCGCATCAAGGCGGCATGTTCATGGTGGCGGACATCGTCAATGGCGACACGTTGCGCATCACCGCCTACAACAAGGCGCTGGAGCCCGGCAAGGACATCGTCGTGGCTTTCGACGCAATCTCCGCCTCGATGCGCGCCGTTTACGCTCATATCAGCGAAGAATTCATTTCCCCCCTGCTCGGACGCGAGACGCCCCGTAGAAACAGCCTGTGGGTCCGTGTTATCGGCTCTTTCATGGAATACGGCGATGATCGGAATTATCTTGGTTATACCGACAACACTTATGCAGGCATCATCGGGTATGACTGGATTTCCGCCAAAGACTTCATGCTTGGCGGCTATCTCGGCTATTCCACCACGAGCTTGGAAACCACCAACAATGCGACCACGGATATAGACATGCCTTACGTGGGGCTGTATGCGGTTCGGCGCATGGGAGATCTTTATGTGTCGGCGGGTTTGACGAAGGGCTTCGGGAGTGCCGACACCCAGCGCTACGAAGATTTCGGCAACCTCGTGACCGGCTCCCACAAGCTCAGCACCCTTGGTAGCAACTTGGAACTCGGCTATGTGATGCCGATCCTTTCCGGCGGCGAGATCAGGCCGTCCGTCGGGATTCATTATATGAATTTGTCGCTCCGCGATTATTCCGAGACGGGGAAGGGCGCGGTGCGCCTGGACGACATGCGCGCATCCATGTTGCAAGGCGTGGTCCGCATCGATGCCGACAAGGGCATCACACTGCCTTGGGGACTCCCCGGCAAGGTGGGCCTGGGCGTGGGGTGGCGCCAGAATCTCCTCAGTGACCGGACGGATGCGTGGGCGACGCTGGTGGAGTATCCGGATGCACGACTGCAGATTCGCGGCGACGAGTACGCCAAAAACGGCTTCATTGCGAGTTTGGCCGTCAGGATGATGTTGTCCAAATCCATGCTGTTCTCGCTGGCTTATGACTATGACTGCGTCCTGTTCGGCGAGCAAAACAACGGCACCGGCCGGCACACGTTCAACTCGGTGCTTAGAATAAGCTGGTGATGTCCCGTGCGGCGCGCCTCGAATCCAGGACGCCGCACCGTTTTCATCATCTGCGGATAACGACCTCGGTCGTGCCTGCTCGTGCCGGGCAAGAGACGCGCTCACATCCAGTTATTTTTCCCCGTCCATTCTTTTCTTCCATCATCTCTCCATCCTGCCATGCATCTGTTAAAAATACTTCCATCCTCCCGTTTCGCCTGCGTGCGCGCTGCCGCTTTTGTCTTCGTGTCCGCCGTGTGTCTGTCCATTGCCGCGCCCGTCTCCGCCGCACTGCCGCCCGGTGTCCCCGAAAAAGCCCGAGCCGAGCTGGAGCGGATGGATGAGGACTACTCATTCAGCGACGCCCAGAAGAAACAAATCCTGCCCATCCTTGAAAAGCAGCAGGCGGACGTCGCTGCTGTACAGGCCGATGTCTCGCTGGATCCGGCGGTGAGAAAGGAAAAAATCAATCGCGTCAACAGATCAGCCTATGGAAAGGTCATCGATCTCTTCACCCCGGCGCAGAAGGAAATTCGTCAGCGAAAACTCGCTGCGAAAGCCCAGGCTGATGCTGCCGACCGGAGCAACCCTGCCACTTGGCTCATTCCCGGCAACAGTTTCGAGCCCATCGCCACGCCCCCCATTGGCTGGAACGAAACCTCCTACCTCAGCCTTCCTGACGGACGCTTTCTCACCGCGCGCGGCGGCAACATCGTCGCGTCCACCGACGGCATGAAAACCTTTCCAGCGAAAAACAACATCCCCTTTGTCAAGGACACGTCCGCCGCCGGCTCCCCGCGCGCCTCCCGTCTTGCCATCAGCACCAGCGGCGCATGGCTTGTCATCTGGCGCACCGCGCACACCCCGGACGACCTTGCCCAATTCTGGGACAAGACCACTCACAACTACGTTCCCCATCTGACCGGCGGCCAGCTCATGGTCGCGCGCTCCGCCGATTCCGGCAAAACTTGGTCGGCTCCGCTCCGTATTTCCGATCCACGTTACACCAACGGACACCCGCCCCGGAAAATCCTCCAGACCAAATCCGGCGTTTTCCTCCTGCCCGCACAATACCGCACGCCAAATCCCGGGCGGCACACTGTTTCCATCCTTCGCTCCACCGACGACGGTCTCACTTGGTCGGCTCCTGCGCCTGCCTTTGACCTGCCCAACTCCAACGGCAACCACGACGGCGTTGTCGAACCCACCCTCATCCAACTCAAAGACGGCACCGTGTGGTTCCTCACCCGCACCAACCTCGGAGCCCTTTGGGAGTCCCGCTCCCACGACGACGGCCTCACTTGGTCTCCGCTTCGTCCCACCCGCATCTACGCCTCCTCCTCTCCCGCGACGCTCGAACGCCTCTCCGACGGGCGCCTCGTGCTCGTCTGGAGTCCATGGAAAGACAGCGAGGGCAACGCGCCCCAAACCCGAGGCGGCGCCGACACCACCGACTTCTCGCTTGCCGTCGCGAGCTGGCACCGCCGCGAGCTTCACCTCGCCACCTCTGCCGACGAAGGCAAAACCTGGAGCAAACCTCTCATTGTTGCGCGCCATCCCCGCAAAAGCGGTGCCTTCAGCGGCGGCTGGATTACCTATGTCACCGTCTTTGAGCACGGCGAACACCTTTATCTTCTTGCGAGCATGGGCGGCCTGCACGCCCGCATCCCCCTCGACAAACTTCCCTGACTTGGCCACCGTATTTTTTGCTTATGATCACCTTGTCCCTTTCTTGGGATCCATCACCGGCGCAACGTCTTTTTTCCACTTTGCGGAATTCCGTCCGTGCTTTGGGACGGCCAGGCTTGGTTTGCCTGTTTGCTGCGTTTGCGACGCCCGCCTTCTCCGTACCAGTCGCCGCTGAGCCTCCGCCGGAGTTCCCGGTGAAGATCATTTTTGACACCGACATGGGCAATGACATCGACGACGCCCTCGCCCTTGCGCTCCTGCACGCCTTGCAGTCGCGCGGGACTTGCGAATTGCTGGCCGTCACGCTCACCTGCCCGCTGCCAGAAGCCGCCCCCTATCTCGCTGCGGTCAATACCTTCTATGGGCGTCCGGATATTCCCATCGGCGTGTCACCCGACGCGCCCAAGAGCACCGAAAACAGGTATCTCGGCGTCGCATCCCGTCGCGGGTCGGACGGGCGGCCGCTGTTCCCATCGAAGTTCGATCCCGCATCCGCGCTCCCGTCGGTCGCCTTGCTGCGTCGCGTGCTTGCAGATGCGCAGGATGGCGAAATCGTGATCGTGCAAGTCGGTTTTTCGACCAACCTCGCGCGTCTGCTCGACACGCCGCCGGACGACATTTCGCCGCTGCCCGGCCGCGAGCTTGCCCGGCGCAAAGTGCGCTTGCTCTCCATCATGGCGGGGCGGTTCCCCCACGATCCCGGCGGAAAGGCGTATTCCGAGTTTAATGTCAAAAGGGACATCTCTTCGGCCCGCAAACTGGCGAACGAATGGCCGACGCCGATCATCTGGAGCGACTGGAATGTGGGCATGGCGGTCCGCTATCCGGCGTGGAGCATCGACCGTGATTTCGACTATGTGCCCCACCATCCGGTCAAGGAGGCCTATCAAGCCTACCGGCCTACGCCGCATGAGCGGCCCTGCTGGGACCTGACCTCGGTCGCGTGCGTGGTCTGGCCGGATCGCGATTATTTCGCAAAGTCCGCTTCCGGGCGCGTGAAAATCACCCCCGAAGGTTACACGCTGTTCACGCCGGGGGAGGGCGGTCGCGATGTATATCTGACGGTTGACCAAACCCAAAGCGGCCGTCTCCGGGAGGTGTTTGCCGCCCTGGTCTCCGAGCCGCCGCACCGCCATCGTGCCGCCGGGGAAAAGTAAGGTGATTTGCCAACCGGTTTCGGACTTTTAGGCGAAGTGCGGGACGCCCTTCGTCTGCACGCGGGACGCGTGCGCTCCCCAGCAAGACGCGCACGCTTTCCCCATTCTCTGATCTCCGTCCTTCTTCCTCCTTTTCCGTCCTTCGCGCCCTTCTCGCCTTTGCTGTGAATTCTTCCGTGTTTTCGTGTTTCCGTGATCCCAAAACACGCACGGCATCGCGCAGAAAAACGTGTCTGCCCCGGCGCTGCGACTGAAAAACTATTTCTACAAGACGGCTGAAAAGTTATTTAATTTGTTCTAATGAGCGAGCCCTGATGTGCTTATATATCTCGGGCTTGGTGGAGGTATCCGTAATTTTAGGTTCGCATGAGTCCGAATTTTTTTCATTAAAATTTCAAAGATTAGAACATTATATCAGCAACAACCCTATTCCCGTGCTTCTTTCTTCAAACCCTTTTTCCAAGAGCGGCTGTTTTTTGCTGTTTTGGCTGGCCGCAGTATTTGCGCCGTCGCTTCGCGCGCTTGAGTGGATCGCTCCCACGCAGGAGGAGCTTTCCGCGACCGCATCGAGCATCGATCCCGAAGCGGGGGCGGAAATCCTCTATCGACTCAAGCAGATCGACGACGGTGATTATGAGTCGCCGGCGACGGATGAGTATGTTCGCATCAAGATTTTCAATGAGAAAGGCGTGCGGCAATTCGACAAGGTCGAGGTTCAGTGCAAATCCGGAGAGCGCGTCTCCTCACTGGAGGCGCGGGTCATCAAACCGGACGGCACGATCCTCAATGTCGAAAAAAACGCCTTTTATGATCGCGACGTCATCAAGTCCGGCGATGAGAAAGTGCGCGTGCGCTCGTTTTCCTTCCCTCGCCTCGAACCGGGCGACATCGCGGAATACAAATCATGCATCGTGGGCGAGACCAATGTCATCGCCAGCAATTTCTTCTTCCTCAGCGACATCCCCACGCGGCGCGTGATTTTCCGTGTAAAGCCCGCGCCCTTGATCCATCAATACAAGACGATGACGTATTTTTATAAATGCGATCAGCAGCGGGTGCAGATGGATGAAGAAGGTTTCGGCCAAATCACGTTGAACAATCTTCCGGCCTTTGTGAGCGAGCCCTTCATGGAGCCGGAATTCGATGCCCAGCCTTGGATCATGTTTTATCCCTTGAAGGCCGGGCAGGTTCCCAAGAAGTTTTGGGAAGAGGTGGCCGACAAGGCGCGCAAACGAGTGGAACGTTATGCGAAAAAACCGGGCAAACTCGTCGCCGAGACGGCCGCCCGCATCGTGGCGGGCGTCTCCGACCCCGAGGGAAAACTGATCCGCATCAATGACTATTGCCGCGGAAACATAGTCAACTACTGGGTCTATGCATCGAAGAACAGCCTCATTGACAAGATTCGGAAGCAATACGACCGCTCTCCCGATGAATTGATCAAGACCAAGCTCGGGAATAGCGACGACATTCCCGTGTTGTTTGTCGCGCTCGCCCGCGCCCAGGGGATCGATGCGCGCATCGCGCTTTGCTCGAACAGACGCGATGGCGCGTTCAAGATGAGCCTGCCCGTCGAGTATTATCTCAACGAGATATTTGTGGCCGTGAAGATCAATGACAAATGGAAGATGTATGATCCCGCGCATAACATGGTGAGCACTGGCATGCTCCGCTGGCAGAACGAAGGCGTGCCGGCTATGATTGTTTTGCCCAAGGATGTGGAGTGGGTGGTCACGGGAAGGACCGCCGCGAGTCTCTCCGTCACAAAACGCACGGCCACGATGCGCCTCAATGACGAGGGAACCCTGCTCGGCGATGTGAACATCGAATACAGCGGGCAGGCGGAAATATCGGCGCGGCATCTGTATCACAATGAAACAGACCAGAAGATCGAGGAACTCGTCCGCGAAGACGTGCAATCCCGGCTGCCAAACGCCGAGGTCACCGATATTCGCGTGACCAATTCGGACAATGTCCTGAAGCCGCTTGTGCTCACCTACAGCGTAAAAATTCCCGGCTATGCCGAGGGCACCGGGCAGCGCCTTTTTATACAGCCCGGTTTTTTCACCAAGGGCGCGCAGGCCCGTTTCACGGCGGACAAGCGCAAGCTGGCCATGTTTTTCAGATATGGCGAAACCTTCGAGGATAATGTCACCATAAAAATGCCCGCCGGGTTCCGCCTTGAGGAGGGCAGCGCGCCGCCCGATCTTCCGTCCGCGAGCTGGGGGTATTATAAAATCGGCATCGGCGTGAAAAAGAGCGGGAACAGCATAATCTACAAACGCGAGTTTTCCTTTTCGCTGCTGCTCGTGCCGCCGGAGCACTACAAGGCCGTGAAATATATATTCGACACCGTGCATTCCAGCGATTCGCACACGCTCACCTTCCGCATGGGCGCGCAATGACCTCATCCATGAACACCCGACATCCCGCCATGACCCGAAAACACCTGTGGATGCTTGCCTGCCTTGCATTTGCGCTGACCGGTTTTGTCCCTGGGGCAAAGGCCGCGCGACTGAAACCTCCCCCCTGGCTGGCGGAGGCCTCGTTGAGGCAGGTCTCGGAGACGAAGGGCGTCACGGCCGTCATTTTGCACAATGAGGAAATATATACGGTGCAGTCCGGCGGACTCATCACCATTACCGCCCGCGTCGCCGTCCGCGTGGTGACGCACGACGGGCGCTCCATTGCCTCCGCGGTGGTTCCGTATGATTCGTCGTCGGCGAGGGTCACTGATTTCAGGGCATGGCTTGTCCGTCCCGATGCCACCGGGAAAACCTATTCGAGAAATGATGCGGTCGATGTGGCGACGTCTCCGGAAGCCGTGTATGCGGAGTCACGGCAGATGATGCTCTCGGCCTTCAGGGATGCCTTCGAGGGTTGTGTTTTTGGGTATGAATACACGATCGAGGATCGCGGTGTGTTCGGGCAGAATATCTGGTTTTTCCAGTCGGAACATCCCGTCGCCTTGTCGCGCATAATATATAAGATTCCGAAGGGCTGGAGCATTACATCAAGCATGGTCAACCACGCTCCCGTCCAACCGGTGGTGAACGACAGCACGCACACATGGGAAATGCGTGACCTGCCTGCCTTCAAAACGGAGCCCCTCAGCCCGTCGCTTTCGCGCATCGCGCCGCGAATGAATGTCGATCTGATCCCGCCTCCGGGGGCGAAAAAGCCGTCCCGCATTTCGTTTCCAGGATGGGCCGATGTGTCCGCATATGGCACGGCGCTCCACACAAAGCCGTGCATACCGGATGCCGCTGTGGAGGCCAAGGCGCGCGAGCTTCTTGCCGCGGCGGGCGCGGGGCCCTGGGAGCGCATCAACACGCTCGCCCGGCATGCGCAGGCGATCAACTATGTGCAGATCGCGATGAACGTGGGGCGGGGCGGCGGCTACACGCCGCGCGCGGCGCCCGACGTGTTGAAAACCGGTTATGGCGATTGCAAGGACAAGACCGCGCTCCTGCGCGCCATGCTCAAGGTCGCGGGCATCGAGTCGTATTCCGTCATCGCGTTTTCGGGCGACCGCTACCGCGTCGCCGATGCCTGGCCCACGCCGATGCAGTTCAATCATGTGATCACAGCGATCAAGATCGATGATCCGGCGATTCAATCGCCGGCCATCGTGACGCATCCGACGCTCGGGCGGCTGTTGTTTTTTGACCCGACCGACTCGTATACGCCCTTGGGAGACTTGAGCTATGACCAGCAGGGTTCGCTGGTGCTGGTGCTCGCGGGACGCGAAGGCGAACTGGTGCGCCTGCCCTTTACCTCGCCGGAGGCAAACCATCTCGCTCGCAAGGTCACGGCCGAGATCACCGTTGCCGGCGCGATTGGCGGGCGCATCGCCGAGCACCATACGGGCCAGTCCGCCGTGTGGGGGCGCGCGGTATATCGTTCGGGCCGGGGCAAGTTTTCCGATCTCATGCGTGACTGGATAAACAGCACCGTCCGGGCTGCGAAACTCCTCAAGACGGATGTCGTGGACGATCAGGAGCGGGGAACATTCGACATGACCGCGGAGTTTGTCGCTCCGGGTTACGCGCAATCCATGCGCGGGAAATTGCTGGTCTTCAAGCCCGCCATTGTGAGCCGCCGCAATTTTGTCCCCCTCACGCAGCCCGAGCGGACGTATCCCGTGGTGATGGAGCCGCAGTCCTATAATGAGGAAAGCGACATCAGGATTCCCGAGGGTTTTAAGGTCGACGAACTGCCGCCGCCCGTGGAGGCGGAAACGAGTTTCGGACGCTACACGGCGCAATGCTCCTACGATGCCGGCACGCATCAGGTCCAGTATCGCCGCACGCTTGTAATGAATGCCGCTGAAATCCCGGCATCGGACTATGCCAGCGTGCGGGGTTTCTATGAGACCATCCGCAAGGCCGAGCAATCTCCCGTGGTATTGAGCCGGGTCGAGTGACGGGGATTTATATAATTGGACAGGATGAACAGGATGGGGGAAAAGATATTCTGTTCATTCCGTCCAAATCGTATTGAACCCTAAAACGGTATCCCGATTGAGAAGTGGAGGGTGCCGGCGGGGTCGCCGGGGCGGGGATTCAGGTTGCGGCCATACTCGAGGCGCAGGGGGCCCAGGATTGTGTGATAGCGCAGGCCGAGACCGGCGCTGTTCAGCCATTCGTTGCCGGGGTAATCGGAAAGGTCCGCGCTGGCGCCAAGCAGGTCGTAAAACGCGACGAGGCTCAGGTTGCCAATGAGCGCCTGTTCGACTTCCAGATTAAAGAGCGTGTAGGTTTTGGCGCCGAGGAATGCGCCGTTGGCGTCGCGCGGCGCGGCTTCGCCCTCCTTGTATCCGCGGATGCTGCTTTCACCGCCGGGATAGAAGAGTTTGTTCACCGGCAGGGGAGTATCCTTGCTGCCGAAGGGATTGATGAAGCCTTGCGAGAGGCCGGCGTGTATCCAGCGGGTGCGGCCCCAGGGCGTGTGATAATTGATGCCCGCGCGGTAACGCTGGTAATTGGCCTCGCCGCCAAGGTAGTGGCTGGCGAACTCGCCTTGCAGATACCAGTTGTATCCTTTTTTTGGAGACAGCGGGTTGTCGCGGCGGTCGCGCCCGATGCTGAGGTTGATGGTGGCGGCGATGGTGCGGTTGGTTTCGCCGGCGTCGGGCGAGAGGATGTCGTTGGAGCTGTTGAGCGATTCGTGGGTGTAACCGACGGAGGCTTCGTAGCCGCGCGAGGGCCAGGCGCGGCGGAGCGTGACGGCGCCGCCGTACTCCTCGCGGACGAAGGCGGCTTCGTCGCGGCGCAGGCCGAAGGCACGCACGGAGCCGTTGACGCCGCGCGCGAAGAGATCGGGCAGGCTGAAGGTGAGGTCGCCACTGGTGCTTTTCATCGACTGGATGAGCTGGAGGCGGGTCTGGTCGGCGATGCCAAAGGTGTTGAGGCGGCGGATTTCAACGCCGCCGCGCAGTTGTTCGTAGCTGCCCCAGCCGAGGAGGAGCGAGAGGCTGGTTTGCGGGTATTCGGCGAGGTTGAAGGTCGCGTTGCGCACGGGGCCGCCGGCGGGGTCGTAATCGACGTCGATGCCGCGGAAAACGCCGAGGCGGCTGATGCGGTGGCGCGCGGATTCGAGGGCGAGCGGATCGAGGAGGTCGCCGGAGCGGATGCGGAGGCGGCGCTGGACGAGCGAGGGGCGCGTGTGGCGGTTGCCTTTGATGTGGATCTGGCTGATGCGCACCTGGGGGCCGGGGGTGATGGCTACGTGGACGGCGACGGGGGTTTCGTCTTGCGGCCCGGCGGGAGATGTCGCGCCACCGGGATTGGAGGCGGTTTGTGTGACTTGGACGGCGATGTCGGGATAACCCTGGCGGTAGTAATGCTGGCGGACTTTTTCGGCGATGTCCTGCTGCGTCCATTGCGACCAGGGGATGCCGGTGAACTCGCGGCGGAGGGTGGCGTCGAGCGCGGGGAGGGCGTCGCCGCCTGCGGGGGAATCGGCATTCAGGGCGGTGTCGAGGGTTTGGATTTTCCAGAGGGGGCCTTCGTTGATGTCGATGCGCGCGACAACGCGGCCGGTGGTGTCGTCGATGTCGATGCCTGCCATGGTGACGGCGGCTTTGGCGCGGCCTTTTTGCCTGAGTGCTTCCTGAAGCGAGGAGGCGGCGCTTTTGAGGGCGGCGGGGGAGTAGGGGATGCTTTTGCCGCCGAAGAGACTTTTGGTGGGGAGGAAAAACTGGCGCGCCTCGTCGTCGGTGAGCGAGGCGGGGCCGGTGTGCGTGAAGATGACGTCGCGGAGTTTGTAGCGGAGGCCGGGGGTGATTTTGATGCGGAGTTGTTTTGCGGCGAGGTCGCGGGGGAAATCGGTGTCGAGGGTTTCGTTGGTGGAGAAGGTTTGAGCGGCGGCGGGATCGGCGGCAGGGGTGGCGGTGAGTTCGAGTTTGGGGTGCATGTAGCCGCCCGAGACCAGTTGCGAGACGAGGAGGAAGGCGGCGTCCTCGGCTTCGTTGGCGGAGAAGGCGGCCGGGTGGCTGTCGTTCAGCGAAAGCGTGCGCTGGAGCATGCGTTTACTGGTGAGATTCGTCCAGAAGCCGCGTCCGGTGATTTTGAGTTTCGGGGGCGTTGTCTTGGGCGCGGCGGCGGATTTTTCCTTTTTTGGCGGGGTGCCGGCACCGGATCGCTTGCCGCGGTAGGCGAGCCATTTGAGGCCGAGATTGTAGGCGTCGAATTCGTCGTATTCGCCGACGGCCGTCCAGCGGTCGGCGAGTTTGTATTCGACATTGTAGGTTTCGCGGCCCTGGCGCGTGAGTTTTTCGCCGCTGGAGAGCGTGAGGCGTTCCTCGTCGCTGGAGACGCCGAAAATTTCATTGAAGATGCCCTGGCCGAGGTAGGCGCCAAAGCTGAGGGCGCGTTGCTGGTTGGAGTAGTCAAAGTCGTTGTTCGGGGTCTCGCCGGCCATGACGAAGAGGAGGATTTGCTCGGAGGTGAGTGCGGGGCTGGAGGCAAAGGCGAGGCGGGGGTTGTCGAGCGTGCCGTTGATGTCCATGCGCAAGTCGTAGCCGAGTGTGCGCGAGGTGGCGGAGAACTCGATGGAGGGCATGTGGGGGGAGGCCTTGGTGAGGCGGACGCGTGCGGTTTGCGTGGTGAAGGAGGCGAAGGGGAGGCGGACTTTGCCGGTGTCGATGCTGGCGTCGCCGGTGAGGCGGGGGTCGCCCAGCGTGCCGTCGAGCTTGAAGGCGGCGGAGAGCTGTCCGGCGAAGACGGTGGTGTCGATGCGGAGGAAGCGGCTGCCGCGCACGTCGATGTCGAGAAGCCATTTGTCGAGGGGCGGGGTGTCGATGGCGAAGAAGGGCGGGCGGCTGGCGGGGCCGCTGGCGGGGCGCGCGGACCAGAGGGAGCGGAGGTCGGCCAGGAAGAGGCTTTCGCGGAGGTTGATGGCGCCCTGGATGCGGGGAACGCGTCCGGCGTTTGTATCCGCGGTGTTGATACGCAGGTCGATGTCGCCGCGCACGAGGAGCCCGGGCTCGCGGACGAAGGGGATGTTGGAGGCCTTGATGGAGAGGTCGGGACGAAGGGCGGATTTTTTTTCGTCGGAGTCGGGGAGCGCGACAGCGCCGGCAAGCGTGGCGGGCTGGTTTCCGATGAGGGCGGTGGCGCTGGCGATTTCGATGAGGGCGCCGGTGAGGCGGGCGTCGGCGTTGATGGAGCTGACGACGCCGAGCGGCGCGATGGGACGGAGGGCGGCGTCGTGGAGCTGGATGCGGCCTTCGAGGGGACGGCCGGTGGCGAGGTTGATGTCGATCTGGAGACGTCCGCGCGGGGCGAGGATGGAGCCGGCGTAGGGGGCGAGGGCCGCGAGGTCGGCGTTGGATGAGAAGTTCAGGGTTTCGAGTTTTGGGGCCAGGGTTTTGTCGAGGGTGAAGCGGGCGCTGGCTGTCACGGGCTGGCCGGCGATGCGGAGGGCGAATTGTACAAGGTCGAGGGTGCTGCCGTCGGTGGTGATCGCGGCGGCAAGGTCGTTGATCGGGGGAAGCGGCGGGAGGTCGGGGAGTTTTGGGAAGCGTTTTGGCCAGCGGGCCTTGTCGAAGCTGAGGCGGGAAATGGCGATGCTGGCGTTGGCGGCGGGTTTTTGGAAGGTGCCTTCGAGGCGGGCGTTGATGAGGGGGGATTCGAGCGTGATGCCGGTGGCGTGGGCGAGATTTTGCCAGAAGGGGCTGTTGGGCTGGGTGTGGGCGTCGAGCGCGAGGGGGGCGTTTTTGTCGATGAGGACAGGCGTTTCGGAGGCGGGGCGGATGGTGACGGGGATTTCGCCGGAGACGTGGGCAATGAGCGAGTGGCTGTTGGTCTCGTTGATGGCGAGGTGGGAGATGGAAATGCCTTTGGGGGTAAGGGCGGCGGCGGCGTTGATGAATGCGGAATCGGGAATTTCGGGCGTGCCTTGCGCGGCGGAGGGAAGGGTTTGCGCGTAGTCGAGGCGCGCGGCGAGGGCGAGCGTGGCGGTGAGCGGGGCGTCGGGCGAGGCGAGGGCGGCGGTAAGCTCGGCGCCGGCGATGCTCCAGGGAAGCGGGCCGGTGTCGGCGAGGCCGGCAAAAAGGGCGGAATCGATATTGGCGGCGGAGAAAGAGAAGGCAAACAGCGGATTTGGCGCGGGCGGGGCGAAGGCCGCTTGTAGTGAAAGTTTGGATACGCCGTCGGGCGACGCGAGCGCGAGGGGGGTGAGGGCGATGGCGCCGTCGGGCGCGCGCGAATAGGTGGCCGGGGCGACAAGGGAGAGGCGGTCGGTTTTGTCCTTGCGAAGGGTGAGGGCGGTGAGGGTCGCGCGGTCGTGCGTGAGATCGGCGGCAGTGAGCCGGAGTTCGGCGGCGGCGGCGGCGAGGGCGAGGTTGAGGGTGTCGGCGGCGAGGGCGCGGCCATGCCAGTCGGCGGTGATGTCGGCAGGGTTGGCGAGGCCGGGGGCGATGAGTTGTTTGATGGAGAGCGCGCCTTTGTGGACGGGGGCGGCGACGGGGCCGTCGGCAGCAATGGTGAGGGCGGCTTCGTCGAAGCGGAGCGTTTTTGGGAGCCAAGAGGCGAGGTCGGCGAAGCGGATGCGGGCGTCGAGGGTGGTTTTGGAGAGGGAGCGGGTGGCGGTGTCGTATTGGCCGGCGGCGGTGAGACGGGAGTTGGCGGGGAGGGCGATGTCGAGTTGGGCGAGGGTGGTGATATGATCTTGTTGGGCGAGGGCGATGTTGAGGCGGGAGATGGCGATGTCGCGGAGGCGGATATTTTCGGCGTCGAGACGGGCGGCGGCGTCAAGTTTGCCGGGGTGCGTGGTGGCAAAAGTGGCCTCGCCGGTGATGCGCCCGGTGGCGCCGGGAAGCCAGGGTTGTTTGGACAGGTCGGCGTCGAGGGTGAAACGGGATTCGGAGGTGAGGAGGCGGAGGTCGCGGGTGATGGTGACGGGGGCGGAAAGTTTTGCGGTGAGAAAGGGCAGGGCGATGTCGAGCGTGGTGATGTCGATCCGGTCGAGGGTGCCTTGGGCGTGGAGAGCGATATTAAAAGCGGGAAGCGCGGTGTTGGTTGCGTCGGCATCGGCGCGGGCGGCGATGTCGGCAGTGAGGCGCGCATCGCGGTATTCGATGCGGGCGTTGCCGTTGGCGGCGGTGTAGGGGGGAAGTTTGAATCGGGCGAGTTGCTGCGCGGTGAAGGCGAGGGCGGGAGCTTCGAGGAGCGCTTCGTCGGGGAGCCATCCGGCGGGAGCGAAGCGGGCTGTGAGGCTGGCTTGCTGGTCGTGTGCGCAGAAGGTGGCGCGAAGGGTGTCGGCGCCGAGCTCCAGGCTGGCGTCGAGACGGGTTTGCGGAGTGTCGGCGCGGGCGGTGATGGTGACGGCGTCCGGGGCAAAGGCGATTTTGACGGCGGCGGAGGACGTGTCGTAGGCGATGTCGGAGATATTGATTTCACCGGCGGTTTTGTCTCCGTTGACGGTGAGCGAGCCTATGGTGACCGGAGTGGCGTCGCCGGGGGCGAGGTTGATCCGGATGCGCGTGAGCGAGAGCTCGGGGAGCCAGGGGGCGATTTGCGCGCGGAGGTTTGTGATGAGGTCGCGGGTGGGCAGGACGCCGTCGGGCGAGGTTTCGGCGGGCTGATTTGCCGGCGGCGCAGTCGGGGGCGCGGATTTGAGGGTGACGGCGCAGTTGTCGATTGTGACGGGGCCGGGGACGGAGAAAGCGCGCCGCCAGAGGAGAAGCCACGGCGTGTCGAGTTCGATGCGGCCGGCGGTGATGTCGGCGGCGGGCGTGGCGACGTTCACGCCGTTGAGGACAAGGCGCGAATAGCCATTGGTTTCGGATTCGGCGAAGGTGACGCCATTGGCGGCCAGGATGGGGCGCAATGCCGCGGCGATCCACCACGGGGACGTCAGGACTCCTGTGATCAGAATGGCGAGAAGGACAAAAAATATGCGGCTTAGGCGGCGCATGGATGAAAAACACCACTTTGCATGGCGGCGCCGCGATGTACGGGCAAGAGCAAGGTTGTTTTTTGCAAAAAATCAGCGGAAGGGAAGGGACGCATGGGCGGTTTGCATGGTGCGGGCCGTGGATCGACACTTGCGTTTTTCCGGCAAGTGATTCGAGTTTGGCGCATGATTTTTGATCCCAGCAAGCTGTTGCTCATCGCCGGGCCCTGTTCGCTCGAAAGCGAAAGCATCTGCCGCGCCGTCGCCGGGGAGCTGGCGCGAATCCAGAAGGAACAGCCGGATTTGCGGATCGTTTTCAAGGGATCGTTTGACAAGGCCAATCGCACTTCGCTCGCGGGGCCGCGCGGCACCGGCATCGACGAGGGACTGCGTCTGCTCGCGCTTATCAAGCGCGAATACGGTTTTCCGGTGCTCACCGACATCCATGAGCGCGAGCAGGTGCGCGCGGTGGCGGCGGTGTGCGACGTGCTGCAAATCCCGGCGTTTCTTTGCAGGCAGACGGATCTGCTCGTGGCGGCGGCGGAGACGGGGCGCACGGTCAATGTGAAAAAAGGCCAGTTCCTTTCGCCGCAGGAAATGGCGCACGTGGTCGCGAAATTGCGCGGCAGCGGCGCCGGTTCGGGCGGGGACGCGCGTCGCCCGCCGGCCGAGATCTGGCAGACCGAGCGCGGCACGACTTTCGGCTACCAGAATCTCGTCGTGGACATGCGCTCGTTTGCAATCATGAAGACAAACGGTTTTCCGGCGATTTTCGACGCCACGCACAGCGTGCAACTGCCCGGGGCCGCGGGCGGCAGGAGCGGCGGCCAGCGCGAATATGTGCCGCCGCTCGCATTTGCGGCGCTCGCGGCGGGGGCGGACGGCCTGTTTGTCGAGACGCATCCGAATCCCGCGGAGGCGATCAGCGACGGCCCGAACATGGTGCCGCTTCACGAGCTCGCGAAACTTCTCGAACGCTGCCTTGCAGTCTGGCGCGCCGTGCGCCGCAACGCGTGAAAAACCAAATCATCAACGAAACACGCCCGCCCGAGGAAGGCGGACACCCGCACACGACGCACATGACCAACGAGCCGCCCGGCCCCCAAACGACATCCGAGCATCCGCCGTTTCCCAAGGACGCGAAGCTCTCCGAGCAGCTCGCCTACCTGCACACCGTGTTTGCGAACAAACCGATGCAATTGCGCGACATGATCGGCGTGCTCGGCGAGCACGCCCCGCTGCTGCTCATCATCCTGCTCGCGCTTCCGTTCGCGATCCCGTGGCCGCTGCCGATTTCGCTTCCCTTCGGCCTCGCGATCGTGTTCGTGGCGCTCGCGCTTCTGCGCGGCCGGCAGCCGCGTTTCTCCGGGAAAATCCTCGACGCCAGATTTCCTCCCGGCGTGCACGACAAGCTCGTGCGTTTTTCGAGGAGCGTCGTCACGTGGATCGAACGCTGGCTGCGTCCCGGGCGCTGGGGGTTCATGTTCGGCAAAAAATACCGTGAGCGCCTGCAAATCGCCGGGCTGCTTCTCACGGCGCTCTTCCTCGCGTCGCCGTTCCCGTTTTCCAATTTTCTCCCCTCGTGGGCGATTCTCTTCATCGCCGCGGGGCTGCTTGCGCGCGACGGCCTTTTTGTGATGATAGGCCATGTGATTTTTGCCGTCAGCCTGCTGTGCCTCACCCTGCTGGGGGCCGGTGTCATCGTGAGCTTCGACGCCTTGAAAGGCTGGATTGGCAGCCTGTTCTGAAATTGAAGCCGGAGATCGCCGATTTTGTTGCGCAAGCGCCCGCTGCTCGGATACCATGATTTCACGTCATTCTGATTTTTACCATGCCTGAAAGCATCACCGCCTCCGCCAAGTCCACCGAGAAGCTCCACAACGCGATCAACCTTCGCCTTTCGCTTCTGGGCTGCCCGCCCGTCAGCGCGACAGACATTGCGATGACGGATCTCGCCGAGCCCATCATCGCGCGTTTCCGCGAGACCACGCGTCAGGTCATCGATCCGCTTTGCCCTGTCGATCATCGCATCCAGACCTGGCTCGACTCCTATCTTTCCGACGTCGGCAGCGTCCCGCGCCTTCCCGTGCGCACCTTCATTCTCGACCAGCCCGGCATCGCCCGCGAGCTTTCGCTTCCCGCCGATGGCGACGAATTCACCTCCTCGCTCCTCAAAAGCTACCGCGTCCGCCAGGGCGTCCTCCACAATCCCGCCAGCGACCGCCGCACCACGCAGGGCGTTTTCCACGTTGCCGAGGGCGGCCTGCCCGTTCCCGACGACAAGCTCGCCGTGCCGAAAAACGTCTTCGGCAAAATGCTTGCCCTCGCGCTCCAGCCGCCGCGCGAACTCATGCGCCTGCCCTTCACGGCCAACCGCGTCCGCGAGGCCGAATGCTTCGTTTCGCTCCTCCTGCGCCCCCTTGTCTGTCCCGAGGTGCCCGGTTTCATCGACGAAAAACGCATGGAAATCCGTTTCTTCGCGCCCGGCTCGCTCGTCAGCAACCTCGATTTCGTGGAAGGCATTTTCGGCAACGCCGGCGACCCGTATCTTCCCGAAAACGACGCCGGCCTCGATGTCGATCACTGGATCGGCCACACCGGCTGCGTCATCCTCGCGCCGCACCTCACCGGCATTCCAAAACATCTCGCCGGCCTTCCCCACTACGACCTCGCCACCGAGCGCCAGCGCCGCGACGGCATGTGCTGGAAAGACGAAAAGGAACTCTACAACGGCGGCAGCGCCTTCAAGCTCACCGCCCGCAACCACAAGGGCGTGATGGTCACGATCATCGCCGACAACTACTACGGCTACTGCAAGAAAGAGGTCAAAACCCAGATCAGTTTTTCCTCGAACCTCTACGGCCTCACCGAGGAGGAGCACGCCGGCGGCGCGCTCGTCTTCCCGAGCTACGACCTCGGCGACGAGTTTTCCGCCTACTCCGACACCCATGCGCAGGACGTTGCCGATGCGATGGAAAAATTTCCCGGCCGCTTTGTCCTCCAGCCGGAAGGCCACGCGCTCGACACGCTCCATCCCGAGGTCGTCCTCGTCCCCGAGGTGACGACCTTCAACCTCCGCACCGGCACCATCACTTGGATCGCCTCCGACGGGCAGCTGCGCACCATCAAGCTCCTCGCCGAAAAAATCTACGTCCGCCCGTCCGGCTACCGCGTGCAGATGGAGCAGATCACCGGCACCGGCGAGCGCTCCGCGTGGCGGCTCGTCGGCACCGTCCCCGAGGGATCGCTCTGCCACAAACCCTCCACTGTTTCCGGCGGCGGCAAATCCGAAATCTCCAAGTCGATCTCCTACGCCATCATCCCGGGGCACGTTTTTGTCGCCGATTTCGACCGGGACTTCGACCAGGTCGCCGTGCTGCTCAAGCGCGACTACTCGCAGCGCTTCTCCGATCCCGCGCGCCGCGGCAAGGACACCCGCTCCATTCTCAGCCCGCATCGCACGCTCGGCTCCGTCATCAAGCTCCTCACCCCCTCGCGCCGCGACTACACCGAGGAATACAACAAGTGGCTCCTCGCCATCCCGCAGCACATCAAGCAGCTCATCTTCGTCCTCAAGCGCTACTACAAGCCCGAGTGGAGCGACAAATGGCTCAGCCATTTCTCCGTCGATACCATCAACGGGCTTCCCGGCTACGAACTCAAGATCGACGGGCGCAAAATCGTCACGAACAACCTCCGCGTCGGTTTTGAGGACGACGGCTCCTGGCGCGTCTTCAGCCTTCGCAACGATTTTCATCCCGTCGCGAAAGTGCAGATGGAGGACGACATCACCGCCTCCGTCGTCGCGCCCGCCTCCGCCATCAAGGGGCTCCCCGAGCAATGCGCCGGCGCGACCTCCGTCAAGTTCGTGCAGAATTGCGAGGCGCGCCTCTTCCAGCGCCCCGACGACGCCATCCACCGCGGCTACGACCGCCAGGCCGAGGCCGACATCGCCTCGCCCGGCACCTTCCTCTCGAATTACGAGCCCCTCATGCAATCCGACGCGAAGGAGCTCATGGAGGAAGCCATCGGCTTCCGCTCCTACACGAAGCCCATGCGCGACATCATCCGCGCCGCCGCCGCATCGAGGACGCCCGCCTATTTCGTTTCCTCCGCGCATCCGCGCATCGTTGACGGCAAACCCTCCAAGAATCCGCGCTACCTGCAAGTGCGCCCCGACCTCGCCAAACCGCTCGAAGCCGCGCTTGCCGATCTCTCCGCGCGCCTCCACCGCAAGCTCCCCGCGGACGCGCCGCTTCCCACGCCGGTCAATGTTCTCGTCCCCGGACGCCGGAACAATCCGCCCGAGGGCAAGATCCGCTCCCTCGCCGTCTTCAACCCGATCCACTACATGGAACTGCCCGAGCTCTTCATGGAGTTCATCAGTTCCATGACCGGCAAGTCCCCCTCGACGACAGGCGCCGGCTCCGAAGGCGCGCTCACCAAGGGCCCCTTCAACGCCATTCCGCCCATCATCGACCTGAACGCCTCGCTCATCTCGCTCATCCTCACGGGGCACGACGCGTTTCTTTCCGCCGCCGGCTACGTCGGCCCGCACATGCGCGTCGATCACGACATCTCGATGCTCATCCCCGAGGTCTTCTCGCGCATGAATCCCGTCGAGCGCAGCGCGAAGGCGCTCATCGCCGAAGGCTGTCTCGAAAAAGTGCCCGACATGATGCACAACGGCAAGCCCGTGCTCTCCAGCCGCCTCGGCTACCGCATCACGACCCGCTTCGTGCGCATCTACTTCGGGCGCGTTTTCAACCACCCGCACTCCGTCTTCAGCGACGAAATGCTCCGCCCCGAATTGCAGAGCATGGACATCTTTGCCGACGGCATGGACAACATCTGCGTGACGCACAAGCGCGTCGCCCAGAGTTATTTTGCCGACGGCGGCATCGACCTCGCCGTCCCTCCGCTCAAGGCGCTCCTGCACATCATGGCGCACGGCAGCTACGAGGGCAAAGGCCTGGACGCCCCCGAAATCCGCGCGCTCTTCGACCGCGACAACATGCTCGCGAGCGACTGGTATGCCGGGCGTCTCCTTGCGAAACAGCGCTACGAAATCGCCCTCTGGAAACGCCACGTGCAATATCTGGAAGCGTATCTCGAACGCCCGAATTCAAAGGACATCATCGACTCCCTCGACCTGCACGGCCTGCTCCAGCACGCGCTGAAGAAATTGGACCATGTCTATTCCCCCGCGTATCTGGAAAGCCTGAGGCACACCATCGGCGTCCAGCGGATCACCGGCGCGTGATCGCGCCGGCGCCTCCAGGCCGGACTGGTCTCCCGGGGAGTCCGCATGTCCGGTGCTTACACGGGGCGTCTGCCGCCTAGGCTGACACGGATCATGAATGATACTCCAAGCGAATTGCGTTATCATGCGCCCCGGGCCCGGACGTCCTCCCAGGATGTCTCCGATGCAGACCTCTGCGTTTATGGAGGCACGTCCGCCGGCGTGGCCGCCGCGCTCCAGGCGGCGCGCGACGGGCTCCGCGTCGTCCTGATCGAGAACAGCGCGCACCTCGGCGGCTTGTCCGCGTCGGGCCTCGGCTGGACGGATTTTGGCAACAAGGACAGCGTGGGCGGCATCGCCCGCGAGTTCTACCGCAAGGTCGGCGCGCGCTACGGCGTGGCGGAGCAGTGGAGCTTCGAGCCGCGCGTCGCCGAGGCCGTATTCAATGACTGGATACGCGAGGCGGGCGTGCCGGTTTTCTTCCGGGGTTTCGTCGACGATGTCGTCATGGAAAACAACCGCATTTCCGCGATCCGCCTGGAAAACGGCATGCAGGTGCGCGCGCGGATGTTTGCCGACGCGACTTACGAGGGCGATTTGATGGCGCGCGCGGGCGTCACGTTCACCGTGGGCCGCGAGGGCAACGCGACCTACGGGGAGACGATCAACGGCATGCAGCTCCGCCGGAAGCACCAGTTCGACAACGTCGTCGATCCCTACCGCACCGAGGGCGCGCCGGGCAGCGGCCTGCTGCCGGGCATCGAGGACGGGGGCGATTTTGTCGAAGGCGCGGGGGACCGGCGCATCCAGGCTTACAATTTCCGCATGTGCCTGACGGATGATCCGGGCAACCGCATCCCGTTTCCGAAACCGGCGGGCTACAACCGCGCCGATTACGAGCTGCTCGCGCGCTACCTGCGCACGGGCTGGGACGAAGTCTTTGCAAAGTTCGACCGCATTCCCGGCAAAAAAACCGACACCAACAACCACGGCGCCTTTTCCACGGATTTCATCGGGCGCAATCACGCGTGGCCCCTCGCCACGTATCAGGCGCGCGAAAAAATCTTCCAGGAGCACGTCACTTACCAGCAGGGCCTGCAGTGGTTCCTGGCTAACGATCCCGCCGTGCCCGCCGCGATTCGCGAAAAATACGCGCAGTGGGGCCTGCCGCGCGACGAGTTTGTCACGACCGGCGGATGGCCGCACGCGCTCTACATCCGCGAGGCCCGGCGCATGGTCTCGGATTACGTGATGACCGAGAACGACTGCCGCGGAACGCGCGCCGCGGAGGACGCCATCGCGATGGGCGCATACGGCATGGACTCGCACAACTGCCGCCGGATGTTTTATCGCGGACGCCTCTGGAACGAGGGCGATGTGCAGGAGGCCGGCTTCAAACCCTACGCGATCAGCTACCGCGTGATCGTGCCGCGCCGGGGCGAGTGCGCCAACCTGCTCGTGCCGTCGTGCGTGTCCGCGTCGCACATCGCCTACGGTTCGATTCGCATGGAACCCGTGTTCATGATGCTCGGGCAGGCGGCGGCGGTCGCCGCGAGAATCGCGCTTCTCGAACGCTGCGCCGCGCAGGACGTGCCCTATGCGGGTTTGCACGAGGCCTTGACAAAGGCCGGGCAGGTGCTCGCCATTAAGGGCGCCGCCATTAACGAAATCGTCTGACATGCCACCCACATCGCGCCGATTCACCTCGCTCCCAGCACAAGTCGCAGACGCATTGCGGCAGGGGATCGGCCAGCATGCGTGGAAGGAGTGGCTGCCGGGCGAGCGAGCGCTGACCGAGACATTCCAGATCAGCCGCAAGACGCTGCGCAAGGCGCTCGCGCAACTGCAGGCCGAGGGGCTGGTGAAGGCGGAGCACGGACTTGGCAACCGCATCATCGCGCCCGCATCGGACACGGAGACCGTTCGGGCGAGCGAGGAATCCGCCGTCGCGCTGCTCACCCCCGACCCGATAGAGCAGATGCGCCTGCACACGCTGCTCTGGATAAACCGCCTCAAGTCGATGCTCATCGAAAACCGCGTGCGGCTGTATGCGTTCGACGGTCATAAATTCTTCAGCCGGCAGCCGGCCAACGCGCTCGAAAAACTCGTCGCCCAGCAATCCGTGTCGTGCTGGATCCTTGCCAACTCGACCAAGGCGACGCAGCGCTGGTTTTGCGAAAACAAGGTGCCCTGCGTGATTGCCGGTTCGTGCCACCCGGGCATCGATCTGCCTTTTGTCGATCTCGACCACTATGCGCTCTGCCGCCATGCGGCGGGCGTGCTGCTTGCGGCGGGGCACAGGCGCGTGGCGCTGCTCAATGAGCGTTCGGGGCGCGCGGGCGACATGGAAAGCGAGGCGGGTTTTGTCGCGGGCGTGCGCGAATCGAGGCGCGCCTCGGCGGTGCCGCTCGTGATGTATCACGACCATTCCGCCGCGAGCCTGTCGCGCGTGCTCAACTCCCTGCTCAACATGTCGAATCCGCCGACTGCGTTGCTTGCCTCCAACAGCGCGAGTTACCTGACGGTGATCAGCGTGCTCGCGCAGCGGGGCTTGCGCGTGCCGGGTGATATTTCCGTCGTGTCGCGCGACGACGAGCCGTTCCTGAGTTTTTTGCTGCCGGCGCCTTCGCGTTACACGAGCAGTCCGAATGCCTATGCGAAGAAAATCCTGAAGCCGCTGATGCAGGTTTTGCAGGGCGAAGCCGTTTCGCCGCGCGGCACGCGGATCATCCCGACTTACACGAAAGGCGCGTCGCTGGCCGTGATGCCGTAGCGAAACCTGGGACTTTCAAACTCCGGCAAATCCACCCATCTTATCAGCCAAGATGTCGTCCGCCCCCGTGCAACTACCTGCCAAGTCACAAATCAAGTTTGGCTATTTATCCCCAAAAAAAATAAATCCGAAAGCCAAACTAGAACCAAAATAGAATTGACTATCAAGAAGATACAAATGATTGCGTTCACTTGTCACAAAAACCCAAAAGCCAAACTCAATTTGGCCCAATAACACTGTCAGGCAAAATTATGAACACTATACGGCTAACTCGATGGGAATGGCATGGCAATATGCTGATTTTATTGATTCTTTGTTTATCGGGAATTCTTATTCCCGTCGGAGTTGTTTACTTCGTAACAAACTTACTGAAGATAGAAGAAGCAGGGAAGGACTCTTCTCGATTGTTGCAGTATCTGACTGAAAAGAAATAAGATGAAAATAGCATTTATACTATTTACTCTTTTGATACTAATCAGCTGTCCGCAGCAGCATTTTGCAGCGTCACCTGCACCCGCTACCAAGAAAGAGCCTTTTTCGGATATGTGGCCATCTGGGGACAAGCGATTTACGGTTGCAGAGCAGCGAGCCGTCACAGCCGCAAAAGCTTACCTCGAAGAGAAGCGCCAGAAGCCTCTTGATGCGCGCTATCGAGTTAAGAGCACATCGGAAGGTTATGAGGCTTTCATCATGTTTGTGGGCAGTTACGATAAGGATGGCCGCCCGTTATATTATCCCGGCGGACACGGCTGGGTTTATTTGAAGTCAGATTTTACATTCATCCGCTACATGCTAGGTCAGTGAAGAAAGAGGATAACCAATGGCCACGTTGGCTCAACCGTTCTTGAGAATGCGGACATTTTGAGATTGTTGCAGCCCCGTGGCTTATCTTAAACATTGGCCGAAATAGAATGCACCGATTCCTTCTACTTTGTTGCGCGGCTCTCTGCTGTGGTTTTACGATCATCACACCGGAGATGATTCGTGATCGTGAGCGCCTGTGCACACAATCCGGCGGCACTACGGAGAGAAGAATCTTACGGCTTTTGTGAAAGATGTGATCGTCCGGCATCCCCAAGTCGATGGAGTGAAGCTCGCGGATTCGAGGGTCGGAGAAAAATGGGTTACGATGGAATGGAATCCTTTCTGGCACGTGATCTCCGACGAGTGGGCTCTTCGTGTTCATGCGAGAAAGAGAAGCGATCCGGATTTCAACAAGTTCAGGATGCTTTGGATGTCCGACAAAAAACACGGCATAATTGTTGAGGGACACCGTGAGAAATCCGGCAAGATCGTCCTCGATTCCATCCGTCTCGAAGAGATGGTGAAAATTGATTGGATGTAAATGAGAGACCGGGCGCCCGGTGCAGCCTCACGTCAGATTTGCGATATTTAGAAAAAGGTGGCGTTGCTGCGCTTGAAAGCGCAGCGGCTCAGCTTTTCACTTCAAATCCTGAAAGCTCTTCACGAGTTCCTTCAGGCCGAGGTTCATGGTGCGGACGTCGCCGCCCGGGCAGATGAGGCTCGCGCCGAGCGCGCGCACTTTCTGGTAGTGGTCGCGGCCTATGCCGAGCGTGCCCCAGAACTTCCCGTGGCGTTTGCAGGCCTCGTCCACGCGTTTCATCGCGGCGAGCACGTCGTCGTGGCCGATCTGGCCGAGCTTGCCGATGCGGTGCGCGTAGTCGCCGGGTCCGAAGAAGATGCCGTTGACGCCGGGCGTGGCGATGATCTCGTCAACCTTGCTCAGTCCCAGTTCGGTCTCAACCTGGCAGAGAATCGCCGTTTCGCGGTTTTGGTAGGCGACATAGTCCGCCGCGGGAATGGTGCCGTAGCAGGCGTCGATGCCTCCGCCGTTCCATCCGCGCTGGCCGATGGTCTCGCCGTCGGCGGGGTGCGGATTGTTGAACTTTGCCCAGCGCACGATCTGCGCGGCTTCCGCGCCGCTTTCGACCATCGCGCACATGATGCCGCCGATGCCGGTTTCGAGGACGCGCTGCACGGCCTGGTAATTGGTGGCGTGAAAACGCGCGAGCGTCGTCACGGGATGCGCGCGCGCCACGAGATTGAGGACGGCGAGCTGGTCCGTCGGTATGTCGAAATGTTCGAGGTCGAACCAGAGCGTCTCGAAGAGGCCGCTTCCGCTTACGAAATCGACCAGGCGCGGCGTGGCATGATTGCCGAACACGTAGCAGTGCTCAACGCGGCCTGCGCGCACATTTGACAGGAATTGATTGGGTTTTAGAGGAATCATAAGATGAGGCCAATAATGGATGCTCCGGGCTATCTTGCGAACGGAAGCTACTGGTATCCTTTGTGGCCCACAAATGGCAAGTCCGGGAATGGATGCGCCGTTTTGTGCTGGTTTCTTGGGGGATCCAGTTTTCAGTGTTTGCGCCGGGCGGAATTACTGGCGAACGTGCGCGCGGTTTTACCGTTTCCCCGGGGCCATTTCCGTTTCCCAATGCATTTCCTGGCAAAAAGATACTTCCTTGCGATCCCAATCATGATGTGCGCGTTCGCATGCGGGCGGGCGGCAGCCGCGTCCGGGATCGCATGGGAGCGGGCGGCTGATCTGCCTGATCCTGCCGGATTGAAGGGCATGTATGCGGGCGTGAGCAACGGACGTGTGATTCTTGCAGGCGGTTCGAATTTTCCCGTGCCCGCAAGCCAGGGCGGAAAAAAAGTGTATGCGCGCCGTGTGTTCACGCGCCTCGCCAACGCGCCGGATGACGCGCCTTGGGAGATCGGCGCGGTGGCACTGCCCGCCGGCCTCGGCGAGGGCGCGTCGGTCACGACGGAGCACGGGGTCGTGGCCATCGGCGGAAACGGCGAGTCCGGCCCGGTCGCGGACGTGTTTATATTAAAATGGGACGACGCCGCGGGCCGTGTTGTCCGAACGCCGCTCCCGCCGCTGCCTGAGCCGGCTGCCAACGCTGCCGCCGTTTGCCGGGGTGGAAAATTATATGTCATCGGAGGGGAAAACCGGGGGCGCGTGTCGCGGCGGCTCATGGAGCTCGACCTCGCCGCCGCGACGAACGGCGCAGTCTGGCGCGAGCTGCCGCCATTGCCGGGCACGCCGCGCTTCGGCGCGGCGGCGGCGGTGCTGCGCGCGGGCGGAGGCGAGCGGCTGTTTGTGTTCGGAGGGCGGGCGGAGTCAGCGGGTCGCGTAGTGGAGACGGATTATCTTGTGGACGGTTTTTCCTATGACTTTGAAACCGGCGCGTGGTCGTCCGCCGCACCGCTGCCTTGGCGCGCGCTGCTGCCCGCGGCGGCGCGCACGGGCGACAGCGAGATGATCGTGATGGGCGGCTCCGACGGAAGCCACCTCGCGCGGATGACGGGGCCGGGCGCGGACCCGGCTCCCGCCCTGCCGGACCACATGGCGTTTTACGACGCGAACGCAAACCAATGGCGCGCCGTCGGCAGGATGCCCCTCGGCGCGGCATCCGCGGCGGTTGCGGACTTGGGCGGCCGCTGGCTCGTGGCCGGGGGGGAGCCCGCGCCCGGCCTCCGGGCCCGCAACGTTTATATAATGAAAAAAGCCAACCAATAAACTCACCACCAAGACACAAAGAATTGTTTCCAATAAGTTCCTTCCCTTGTGCTCTTTGCGCCTTGATGGTGAATAAAAACAAATTTCATGAACACCCTCGATTATTTCATTCTCCTCGTCTATTTCGCCATGGTGTGCGGGGTCGCCGCCCTGTTTGCCGGACGGCAGAAGTCGTTGAAGGACTATTTTCTGGGCGACCGCAATGTACCGTGGTATGCGGCGACGTTCTCGGGCATAGCGACAATCGTGAGCGCCACATCCTTCCTTGGCGGGCCGGGCATGGCTTTTTCCGGGAACCTGCAGTTTTTGCAATATCGCCTGGCGATGCCGGTGGTGCTGGGGATCATTTGCGGAATCATACTGCCGATGTTTTTCAGACTGCATGTATATTCCATTTATGAATATCTGGAGCGTCGTTTTGATACGCGCGTGAAGCTCGTGGCCAGTGTGTTGTTTCTCCTGCTCAAGGCGGGGTATCTGGCGATTTGCATGTATGCGCCCGCGCTGGTGCTTTCCCGGATGCTCGGCATGTCCGCGAACACCATTGTGATCGCGGTGGGCGCGATCACGGCGTTGTACACCATGGCCGGCGGCATCAAGGCGGTCATATGGACCGACACGCTCCAGCTCGGCATCTTTGGCGGGGCGATCATCTTTGTAATCGGTTTGATATGTTACAAGGTTGACGGGGGCGTGGCGGCCGTCGTGAGCATTGCGGGCGAGCACGGGCGGCTGAGTTTTTTTAATTTTTCATGGAGTCTGACGGAGTCCTACACCTTCCTCGGCGCGCTTTTTGGCGGCACGGTATATACGCTCAGCCAGTTCGGCGTGGACCAGGCCGAGGTCCAGCGTTTCCTGACGACGGCCAATATACGCCAGTCGAATATCGCGATGATCACCTCGATGGTCGCCGCCGCCGCGATGGGGTTTGCCGTGTTTTTCATCGGCGCGGCCCTGTTTGCCTATTATCAAATGAATCCCGCAAAGCTCGCGGGCGGCGTGGGGCCGAATGATGTTTTTCCGAAATTCATCATCGAGGAAATGCCGCACGGGATAAAAGGCGTGCTTGTGGCGGCGATATTGGCGGCGGCCATGTCCACAATCAGTGCGGTGCTGAATTCAATGGCGACCGTGATGCTTGCGGATGTGTGGCCGCGAATCACATCGCGCAAGCCCGGGGTGAGCGCCGGGCGCTGGTGCACGCTTGGGCTGGGGGCGGTTGCGACGATGCTGGCCTGCTTTGGAGACAAATTCGGCAATATATTGGAGGCCTCGGTTTTGATCGGCAATTTGTTCGGAGGCAGCCTTGTGGGCACCTTTTTGCTCGGCATGTTATGCCACCGGGTGACGGCGCGCGGCGCGTTCATCGGGATGCTGTGCGGCTTCGCCTCGGCGGTCTGGCTGTGGCTCGGCACCGACGTGGCGATGCTGTGGTATGGATTTTTCTCGATGCTCGTGGTGTTTGCGGTCGGCTATTGCGTCAGCCTGCTCGAACCTGCGCCCACTGCGGAGCGTTTGAACGGATTTGTGGTTGGACGATTCCGAAAATAAACCTTTGTCTTTATTCATATGAACAAGGCGCGATACAAAAGAGTTTTCCTGTTTTGCACACTTTGCATGGCGCCGCCGATGGCGCTGTTTCTCGGCGCAACGCCGCCCTCGGCCCAGGCTGGCGCGCCTTCCATCATGACTCGCGTGGAGTTTCATACTTCCGACGTTTTTCTCAGCGATCTTTACACCGCCGCGGAAACGACCAGCAGGACGAATGAGAAGATTTTCGCAGGGCGCCCGGTGCTCATTGAAGGCGGCGGCTACAACGGCATCTGGATCGAAACCCAGCCGATGGGCGGCGAGATGAACGCCAAGCGCAACATGGTCACCGCGTTCAACAACACGCTGCTCTTTATCGAACAGCAACTGCCCAACGGGCGCTACCCCGGCCTCATCCGTCACCACAACCGCGACCAGAAACTCATGCCCGTCTATACGCACACACAGGGCTTCTGCTTCCCGTTCCACGCGTTGAATCTTTATTATTGGAACAAGAAACGCGACGCCTCCTATCTGCAGCGGCTTTACGATTCCCTGGAAAAATTTGATGCCTATCTCTGGCGTTATCGCGACTCCGACGGCGATGGCTGCCTTGAAACCTGGTCTGTTTGGGATACTGGCGAGGATAATTCCAACCGCTTCACCGGCACCAAGCTCAACCACGGCGGCTGGGCCGGCGAGACCCCGCCCGACGATCCCGTGTTTCCCATCGAGAGCATGGACTTCATGGCCTATTCGTATGATGCCCGGGCCACGCTCGCCCGCCTTTCCGTCCTGCTCGGCAAGGGCACGGAGGCCGAATGGCAGGCCAGGGCCGGCGCCGTGCGCGACAAGCTCCGCTCGTATCTCTGGGACGACAAACGCGGGGCGTGCTTTGACCGCGATCGCAACAACAAAACCATGCCCGCGCTCCTGCACAACAATCTCCGCGCGATGTATCACGGCGTATTCACGCCGGAGATGGCCGGACGTTTTGTCCACGAGCACCTGCTCAACCCGGACGAGTTTTGGACGCCTTTCCCGCTGCCCTCCGTCGCCATCAACGACCCCGTTTACCGCGCCGGCCCGAACGACTGGAGCGGCGAGTCGATGGGCCTCACCTATCAGCGCGCCATCCGCGCGCTCGAAAACTACGGCTTCAACGCGGAGGTCGTCCTCATCGGCGAAAAACTCCTCGCGGTCGTAGGGCGCGACAAATTTTTCCCGCAGCAATGGGATCCGCGCACAACCGAGGCCTCGCCTTACAAAAACCGCAAGGACTACGGCCCCACGATCCTCGCCGTGCTCGAATACATGGCCCGCTTTTACGGTGTGAACGTCGAGTTTGACGAGCTGCACTGGGGCGCGCTTGGCCGCGAGGGCCACACCACGGCCTACACGCAGCATTGGGATGGCGTCGCCTACGCAATCGAAAGCAAGGACGGCCGCGCAATCGCGCGCATCGACGGGCGCGAGATTTTCGAGGCCGACTGCGGCGTGCGTGTTGACACCGACTGGCGGGGCACGGTGTTGCGCGTCATCAATCTGCGTCCCGGCCCCGCGCGCGTCCGCTTTCACACTGGAGGACGCGAGATGACGCTCAATCTGGAGCGCAACGGCATCCACGAATTTTCTCCCATGCGCTGATTTCATGCGCCGGGGCGGCGGGATTTTTCATAATACCGGAGGAGGGTGGTTCCTTTCAGTTACCAGAACATTAAGCTGTCGCGAGCGCATCTTGGGTATATCTTCACATTGAAAACAGCCCTTGGCCACCCATCAGTCGGTTTCACCGTTTATATTAAAATTTGGCACTTCAGTCCTGAAGCGATCAACCCAGTATTAAGCTTTACCCTTCAATGAAAACCAATACTATCATCATCCGCCCATTGTGTGTGCTATCCATTCAAGTCTTTCTATGGATGGCGATTCTTGTTCTTATCTCTATTACTGCGTTGCCTGGGGCGCAGGATGGTGAACAAGTAAAAAAATCTAATATACTGCTGGATACCAACAATTTTGGGGGGGGGGGGGGGGGGGGGGGGGGGGGGGGGGGGGGGGGGGGGGGGGGGGGGGGGGGGGGGGGGGGGGGGG
>JARKRC010000051.1 GCA_029974595.1 Ereboglobus sp.
GGAGAAATAAGCGGCACGTCAAACGAAGTGGTAAACGGGAGCCAGCTTTACACAACAAACACGACGCTCGCGGCGTTGGACACACGGGTAACGGGATCTCTGGCAAGCATCAGCAGTGATATGATGGCGATAAGTGGATCGTTGGGCACGTTGGATACACGCGTGAGCGGCTCGCTGGCTGATCTGGGGACGATACTGGCGACAGCGACAACGACCTTGGGCAGTCTCGGCGGAACAGTGGCGACATTGGACGCAACACTGAGTAACCTCGGTGGAACCGTGAGCACGATCAGCGGCTCGCTCGGCAATCTCGATACACGCGTCAGCGGATCGTTGAGTGACCTCGGCAGCGCGCTTGCGACGACGAATGCGAACGTGAATGTACTGGCAACCGGAAGCGCAGGCCTGTTTGTGCTCGGGGCAGGCGGAACGAGTATCGAGGTGAGCGGCAGCTTTGCGGGGGTGACGCAACTGGACATGGGCAGCCGCACGATAACCGGGGTAAATGCTGGAGAAATAAGCGGCACGTCGAGTGAAGCGGTGAACGGAAGTCAGCTGTACACGACCAATACGACGTTGAGCGCGTTGGACACGCGAGTGAGCGGTTCGTTGAACACCTTGGGAACGATACTCGCGACGGCGACAACAACATTGACCAGCCTCAGTGGAACAGTGGCGACGTTAGATACAACGTTGAGCAACCTCGGTGGAACCGTGAGCACAATCACGGGCTCGCTGGATACGCTTGGCGCGACGGTGAATGCGATCAGCGGCAGCTTGGGCACAGTGAGTGGCTCGCTGGGGGCGCTGGACACGCGAGTGACCGGCTCGCTGAACGTCTTGGGCGCGACACTCGCGACGGCGACAACGACCTTGAGCAACCTCGGCGGAACCGTCAGTGCAATCAGCGGATCGTTGAGCATACTTGATACAACAGTGGGCGTGATAAGCGGCTCGCTGAACACATTGAACACGGCACTAGGTGCAGTGAGCGGCTCGCTGAGCGCATTGGATACACGGGTGAGCAACTCGCTGGCCGATCTTGGTGCGGAGATCCACACGACGAACACGACAATCGCGGCATTGGACACACGGGTGACAGGATCGCTGACGAATCTTGGCAACGACGTGACCTCAATCAGTGGCTCGCTCAACGCGCTGGATACGAGGGTGACGGGATCGTTGGCCGGCTTGGGAGAGGCGCTGAGCAACATCGCAACAGGAAATGCAGGCGTGTTTGTCCTCGGAGCAAGTGGAACAAGCATCGAAGTGAGCGGCAGCTTTGGCGAGGTGACGCAATTGGACATGGGAGGTCGCACGATAACCGGGGTAAACGCTGGAGAGATAAGCGGCACGTCGAGCGAAGCGGTGAATGGAAGCCAGCTTTACACGACGAACACGACGCTCGCGGCGTTGGACACGCGGGTGAGCGGATCGCTGGCGTCGCTTGATACGGCATTAAACGCGACGAACACGGCGATGGCGGGAATCAGCGGATCGGTGAACATACTTGATACAACAGTGGGCGTGATAAGCGGATCGCTGAGCACATTGAATACGACGCTGGGTACAGTGAGCGGCTCGCTGGGAGCGTTGGACGTACGAGTGACTGGTTCGTTGGCCGGCTTGGGTGAGGCGCTGAGCAACATCGCAACAGGAAATGCGGGTGTGTTTGTCCTCGGGGCGAGCGGAACGAGCATCGAAGTGAGTGGCAATTTTGCGGGAGTGGCGCAACTGGACATGGGCAGCCGCACGATAACCGGGGTAAACGCTGGAGAGATCAGCGGCACGTCGAGCGAGGCGGTGAACGGAAGCCAGCTTTACACCACCAACACGACTTTGAGCGCATTGGATGCGCGGGTGAGCGGATCGCTGAGCAGCATCGGAACAACGCTGGGCAATCTCGGCGAAACGGTGACGACGGCGACAACGACGTTGGCCAGCCTCGGAGGAACGGTGGGCGTGATCAGCAACACGGTGACGGCGATCAGCAGCACCCTGAGCACGGTGAGTGGCTCGCTCGGCAATCTCGATACACGCGTCAGTGGATCGTTGAGTGACCTTGGCAGCGCGCTTGCGACAACGAACACGAACGTCACGACTCTGGCAAATACGGTGAGCGGGATCAGCGGATCGCTGAACACGCTTGAAACGACGATGGGTGCGGTAAGCGGTTCGCTGGGAGCGCTGGACACACGGGTGACGGGTTCGTTGAGCGCCCTAGGCACGACACTTGCGGCGACGGAAACGACATTGAGCAACTTGGGCGGGACGGTAAGCACCATAAACAACGCCCTAACGGCGATGAGCGGATCGTTGAGCGCATTGGACACGCGGGTAAGCGGGTCTTTGGCCGATCTTGGCGCGGAGCTTTACACGACAGGCATGACGCTTGAAGCAACGAACCAGACTGTGACGGCTATAAGCGGATCACTGACCGGGGTGAGCGGATCCTTGAACACATTGAACACGGCGCTGGGCACGGTGAGCGGTTCGCTCGGAGCGTTGGACACGAGGGTGACGGGCTCACTGGCCAATCTCGGTGATGCTCTTGCGACGACGAACGCAAATCTGGCGACTACGAATACGAATGTGACGAACCTAGCCAGCACGGTCACGGAGATAAGCGGCTCGCTCGGCAGCCTGAGCACGACGGTGAGCGACTTGGAAGCGAATGTAAGCGGTTCCTTGGGCACATTGAACACGGCACTGGGAGCAGTGAGCGGCTCGCTAGGTGCATTGGACACACGGGTGACGGGTTCGCTGGCGAGCCTGGGAACGGTGCTGGATAGCGCGACGGCGACGATCACCACGTTGAGCGGCTCTTTGAGTGATTTGGGCACAACGCTGGCGACGGCGACAACGACCCTGGGCAGCCTCGGCGGAACAGTGGCGACATTGGATACGACGCTGAGCAACCTTGGTGGGACGGTGGGCGTGATAAACAACACGGTGACGGCAATCAGTGGATCACTTGGCGCGCTGGATACACGGGTGACAGGCTCGTTGGCTGACCTCAGCAGCGCACTTGAAACAACGAATGCAAATCTGGCGATCACGAATACGAATGTGGCAAATCTCGCCGGCACAATGACCGCCATCAGTGGATCGCTGAACACGCTGGACACCGCGATGGGAGTAGTGAGCGGCTCGTTGAATGACTTGGGCACGGCGTTGAGCAACTTGGACGCGAATGTGAGCGGATCCTTGAACACATTGAACATAGCGCTGGATGCGGTGAGTGGCTCTTTGGGAACGTTGGACACACGAGTGACCGGTTCCTTGAACGCCTTGGGCGTGACACTTGCGACGGCGACAACGACCTTGAGCAGCCTCGGTGAAACCGTCAGCACAATCAGCGGATCGCTGAACACGCTGGAAACGACGGTCGGTGCGGTGAGCGGGTCTCTGGGAGCGTTGGACACACGGGTGACGGGATCGTTGGCAAGCATTAGCAGCGATATGATGACGATAAGTGGCTCGCTCGGCGCTCTGGACACACGCGTGAGCGGATCGCTGAGTGATTTGGGGACGACATTGGGCAGCCTCGGTGGAACGGTGGCGACATTGGAGGCGACGCTGAGCAATCTCGGCGGGACGGTGGGCACGATAAACAATGCGGTAACGGCAATCAGCGGATCACTGGTCGGGGTAAGCGGATCGCTGAACACACTGGACACCGCGCTGGGAGCAGTGAGCGGCTCGCTGGGCGCGTTGGATACGCGGGTGACGGGATCGCTCGCGAGTCTTGGCAGCGACGTCAGCACGATAAGCGGATCGCTGAACACGCTGGAGACAACAGTGGGTGCGGTAAGCGGCTCGTTGGGAGCATTGGACACACGGGTAACAGGATCGTTGAGCGCCCTAGGCACGACACTTGCGGCGGCGGAAACGACATTGAGCAACTTGGGCGGGACGGTGAGCACGATAAACAACACGATAACGGCGATCAGCGGCACCCTGAGCGCAGTGAGTGGATCACTGGCCGGGGTGAGCGGATCGCTCAATACATTGAATACGGCGCTGGGTGCGGTGAGCGGCTCGTTGGGAGCATTGGATACGAGGGTGACAGGATCGCTGACGAACCTTGGCAACGATCTGGCTGGTCTGGACACACGAGTGAGCGGGTCGTTGGCTGACCTCGGAAGCGCTCTTGCGACGACAAACACGAACGTCACGACTCTGACAAATACGGTGAGCGGTATCAGCGGTTCGCTGAACACGCTGGAAACGACAGTGGGTGCGGTGAGCGGCTCGCTGGGAGCATTGGACACGCGGGTGACCGGATCGCTGGGCACCTTGGGCACAACACTCACCGCGGCGGAAACGACATTGAGCAACTTGGGCGGGACGGTAAGCACCATAAACAATACGGTGACGGCAATCAGCGGCTCGTTGGGTGACTTTGCGAGCGCTCTTGGGACAACGAATGCGAATGTAACCGGCCTGACCAATGATCTTGCGGCAACAAACACGAAGGTGGACGGGCTCGAAAGCGGATTGGCCACAACGAACACGAACGTCACAAATCTGACGAGCACGGTGGGTGGGGTCAGCGGTTCGTTGAGCACACTGAACACGACGGTGGGTGTGATAAGCGGCTCGCTGAGTGATCTCGGCACGTCGCTTGGCGCGCTGGACCTTCGGGTGAGTAGCTCACTAAGTGACCTTGGCACATCAATCGGTGCTTTGGACCTGCGGGTAAGCAATTCCTTGAGTGATCTCGGAACATCAATTGGTGCGCTGGACTTGCGGGTGAGCAGCTCACTGAGCGACCTTGGCACATCAATCGGGGCCTTGGATCTGCGAGTGAGCAATTCCTTGGGCGATCTCGGAACATCGATTGGCGCCTTGGATTTGCGAGTGAGCAATTCGTTAAGTGATCTCGGCACGTCAATTGGCGCACTGGACTTGCGGGTGAGCAGTTCGCTGAGCGACCTAGGCACATCAATCGGGGCCTTGGATCTGCGGGTGAGCAATTCCTTGGGCGATCTCGGTGCGTCGATTGGCACGCTGGACCTTCGGGTGAGCAACTCGTTGAGTGATCTTGGCACGTCGATTGGCGTCTTGGATTTGCGAGTGAGCAATTCGTTAAACGACCTCGACACGATTTTGGAGGCAACGAACAGCAGTGTGACCGCCATCAGCGGATCGCTGAGCACATTGGACCTGCGCGTGAGCGGTTCGCTGAGCGATCTCGGCGCGGCCCTGGACGCGACGAACAGCAATGTGAGCGTCATCAGCGGCTCGCTCGGCGATCTCGATGCGCGCGTCAGCAGCTCGCTGGCCGATCTTGGCGCGGAGCTCTACACAACGAACACGACGCTGAGCGCATTGGACGCCAGGGTGAGCGGCTCGCTGGGCAGCTTGGGCGGCCAGTTGCTCACCACGAATACGACGATTGCGGCGGCGCTCGGCGGCGGCGCGACAGTCGATGCCAACGGCCTTCTTACCTCGCCGACCTATGCGGTGTCGGGTTCCAACTACAACAATGTCGGCGATGCCATCGCCGCGCTCGGCGTCGCGGGTTCGGCGCTTTCCGGCAATGCCCTTCTTTGGGATGGCGCGGCAAATGATGGCGCGGGTGCTTACAACGCGGCCCGTTCCGGCACGGCGGGCGTCATTACCGGAGTGGCCCCCGGCAAGGTTGACGCAACGTCCTCCGATGCGGTCAACGGAAGCCAGCTTCACGCCACGGCCGCCTCGGTCGCGGGCATTCTCGGCACCGGCACGGTGAACGCCGATGGCACGATCACCACCGGCGCCTTCGCCACCGGCGATGCAACCGTGGCGGGTGCGATCACCGGCCTTGAGGCGAGCGCGACAAGCGCGAGCGCCGCAATCGCCAGCCTCAACAGCGGCAGCGCGGGGGTCTTCGTGGTGAACGGCTCCACGCTTTCCATCAGCGGCAGTTTTGCGGGTCTCACCCAACTCGACTTGGGCGGGCGCAAGATCACCGGGCTGGCCGGCGGAACGCTGGACGCGGGCTCGACAGAGGCGGTGAGCGGCGGGCAGCTCTACAGTTTTGGGACGGGCCTGGCCGGGGTGATCGGCACGGGTTCATTCGACGCGGCGAGCGGGCAGCTCGTCAGCGGGACGTTTGCGACGGGAGACACGACGCTGGCGGCGGCGATCACGAGCCTTTACGCCAGCACGACCGGACTCGAAGGCGGCGCGCTCGTGTGGAACGGCACCCTGGGAGCCTATGATGCGAGCCGCGGCGGGAGCGCGCAAAAGCTCGGCAATGTGGCGGCGGGAGCGCTGAGCGCCACCTCGCTGGAGGCGGTGAACGGCGGGCAGCTCTTTGCCACCGGGACCAGCCTGGTGAAAATCCTCGGCACGGGCACGCTCAACGCGGATGGAAGCCTCTCCGGGGTGAGCTTCACGACAGGCGGGACCACCTACGGCAATCTTGGCGACACGATCGCCGGCATCAACAATGCGATCACAAACATCACCAGCGGCAGCTCCGGATTGGCGCAACAAACAGGAGGAAGCGATGCGGTGATCAGTATGGGCGCGCAAACTGGCGGCACCGTGCTTTCCGTTTCGGGCACCGCCGGCGACCGCCGCGTCACCGGTGTGCTCGCGGGCGTTGCCGACAACGACGCGGTCAACGTCAAACAGCTCAAGGAAGCGGGTCTCATGGACGGCGCTGGCGGGCTCGTCAACGTGCTGTCTTACGACAGTGCTGCGAAGGACACCGTGATGCTCGGCGGCCCCGCGGTCGTCGTTTCCGGTGGCACCATGACCGGCGGCGGCACGCGCATTACCAACCTCGCCCTCGGAGCGCTGAGCGCGGCCTCGTCCGACGCGGTGAACGGCTCGCAACTCTACGAGACGAACATGCGCGTCACCGCCATCGAAAACGTCATGGCGACGCTGGCCTCCGCGCATTTTACCACGGGCAATGACGATCACTCAATCCCGGCCAGTGCGGGCGGCGGCAATGCCGTGGCGGCGGGCACTGCGGCCGATGCGAGCGGCATGTCTTCGACGGCCATCGGCGCGAGCGCAAAAGCCTCCGGCCAGCAATCAATCGCCATCGGGCGTTCGTCCAGCGCCACGGCCGCGGGCGCCATCGCCGTCGGCACGGACGCGCAAGCCGAAGCCGTGGGCGGCACCGCACTTGGTGATAATGCCCGCGTGCTTGCCGGCGCGGTCAGCTCAGTGGCCATCGGAGCGAATTCGGTCGCCACTGAGGCGAACACCGTTTCCTTCGGCAACGCCACCTACCAGCGCCGTCTCACCAACATCGCGGCTGGCATCGACGATACCGATGCGGTCAATGTTGGCCAGTTCAAGGCCTTCGGAGAGTTGGTGGACAGCCGTCTTACCTACATCGCCGAGCAGGTGAACATGTTTAGCGATCGCATCGACACGGTCGGCGCGATGGCTTCCGCGCTCAACCAGGTCAACTCGCGTCTCATGCCACAGGCCAATCGCAACCAGATCGCCTTGGGTGTGGGTGTGTTCCGCCATCGCGGAGCCTTTGCGATGGGCTATGGCTACACCAGCCGCGCCGGCGACCGCGGTGTGAATGCCAGCTTCTCGCTGTCGGACAATGGTGAGATCATGGGTGGCGCCGGCGCGATCTTCGCTTGGTAGCCGCCGGCAGGGAAAACGAGGCCTGGTTTTGGGATTTGCACTCCGTGCCGGGCCTTGCGCTCACGTCAGGAAGATAAGGGGCGCGGAGCTCTTGTTCCGCATCGAATCTTATTCGCGGGGCGGGAGTTTCGAGTTCCTTGCTCGTTCCTTACTTGGCAAGGACGCGGCAAACTGTTTCCGTCCTTTTCTCATCAACCCGAAACGCACACGTATGATGCAATTGTGCAAACCCATCCTCGCTCTCCTGTTTGTTGTTTTCTCGTGCGGCGGGCTGTCCGCGCAATACGAGGCGCAACTCGTTGCGCTCATTAACAAGAAAGTGCCCATCGTAATCGAGGCGCCTTTTCCATTCGTGGAGGTTTCCCGCGTGCTGCCCGAGGCTTTTGCGCAACGCCGTCTGAAATCCCCGCCGGGTTACCGGCTCATCTCGTGGTATATCCCCGCGCTCTCCGTCAAGGAGCAGCTCAACGAAAAATCCGAGCGTTACCGTTCGCTCCAAATCCAGATTCTCAAGGAAATGGAGGAGCCGGGCTACGGCCCCGACTGGATCAACAAGCAGCGCGAGGACACGATGCAGACCACGCGTCTGCTCGCGGAGGAAGACACCGACACGCTTTTTTCGATGCTCGATTTGAGCCGGCTCAAACAACAGGACGGAGCGCAAGTCATCCTCGGCGCGGCGAACCTCGGGCCCGACTCCTTCACCTTGTGCATAGCGACCGCCGCGGTCGGCAAGGACTTGCGCGGCGGCCGCGAAATCGAAAGCACCGTGGCCTGCGTCACCTACATTCTTCTCAATGAAAAAATTCTCATCCTGACCGCCTCGGGTCCGGAGATCTCCGCGAAGGAACTGCGCAACACCATGCGGCTGACGCGCGAATGGATCGTGCTACTGCGCGCGCACAACAACGCTTCCGCGCCGGGGCGGGTGGCGCGTTGAACATCATTCGCGGGGATGGAGTGGCGGACTGTCGTTTCGCTCAAAACCGCGCTCCGTAATTTGCGCTTCAGTCCAGCAATTCCCCAATCCGTTTCGCCAGCGCTGCGCTCGCTTTTTCCAGCCACGCCCCGCCTTTTTCCGGAGTCGCCGCGGAGGCGTCGCCCATCACGCCGCTCTTGGAGACATCGCGCGTCATCCATGCCTGTGATGTCAGCAGGCGCGAGGGATATTCGCAAACCGCCTCGTCCATGCGCACAAGTTCCGGCGCGCACGCGAGCATGAGCGCAGTTTCCCACTCGCCCGCGTGAATGCCGAGCTCCGCTTCCTTTGCTGAAATCTCAGGAGCCATCGGCGGCTTTATCATGCCTGCGCGCAATCCGAGCACGGTCTGGATTTCGCGCAGCGTGTAAACGAGCACGGCGCTGTTTCCGCCGTGCGTGTTGAGCACCGCGAGATTTCGAAACCCCATCGCGTGCAGTTCCGTCGCAAGCGCGAAGAGCACGCGGCGGAGTGTTTTTGCCGACACCGTGATCGTCCCCGGAAAGCCGTCGTGCTCGTTGCTTTTTCCAAAGGTGACGGGAGGCGCGACAAACACGCGCCGCGCCGCGGCCTGCGACAATTTCGGCAACGCGTGAGCGAGCCACGCCTGGCCGAGCATCGCATCGACTCCGACCGGCAAATGCGGCCCATGCTGCTCGATCGCGCCTGTCGGAATAATGACAAGCGCGCGATTTTTCTGCGGAATCGCGGCAAATTCGCCGGCGGTGAGCGCGGGCAGGTAATTTTTGCGATAGCCAGAAGGAAACGCCGGAGCGCGAAGCGTCGTAGCGCAGGCTTCCAGCCTGCATTCCGGAAGCAGGCTGGAAGCCTGCGCCGCGCAAATCATCGCAGCCGCCTCCAGAATCGTTTCGCCGTCCAGCGTGTCATCCGGCGCGAGCGGCTCCGGCTGCTGAAAATTGCCGGGACGAAAATCCGCGTCACGCACATCGGCCTTCGTCGCGCGCCTCACATTGTCCGCGATCGTCTCCACGGGCAGCCCGAGCGCGTACGCTGCGGCGGCCTGCGCATTCGCGCGCGCCTCCCTCGACGCGCCCGGATGAAAGCTCATGCCGAGTTGCGAGAGGTTCACGACATGACTTTCCAGTCCGAGCCCGACGCGCGTGTCGAGCGCGACGGTGGCGGCCATTTCCTCATTCCACGGGCTTGTGTTGAAAAATAAAATCCGGCGAAAGCCCGCGGCTTTCACGCTCCGCGCGATTTCACATAGCTGCCCGTGCGCAGTTTCGGCATCCACGCCGAAGCGCGCCGACGGATAGGGAGCGAGCGCGAAACGCAGCGGCGGAAGCACGCGCAAGGAATCGTTTTTGGAAACGACGCGCCTCAAAATTTCTCCGCCGGCGATCTCTTCGGCATCGAGCGGCAGGCCGAGCCCATGATCGGCGATGCCGTGGATGGGAAGCACGACGAGCATCCGCGCCTTTGTCTCTCCTGAAAGCGCGGCGAAACCGGTCCACGTGTGGTTGGGCCAGAAAGATTCGGGATGCGCGTTTGCGAGCCAGCCGGTGCTCATGGGCCGGAGATTGTGAATGCGTTGGAAAATACGCAACAGGCTTTCAAAGTAGAAGCGACAGTCTCCGTCGCTAGGCTTGCGAAAGCGGCGGGGACCGCTGCTTCTACTAAAATACGCTTTGCGATTTCCCCAAGAAAGGCCGACTATTCTCCCATCATGAACAAGACAATTGGCGTCATCGGCCTTGGAATCATCGGCAGCGTTTGGGCGCGCCATTACAATGAAGCGGGCGTGCTGGCGGGCGCGTGGAACCGCTCCGCCAAGCCCGATTTTCCGCAATGGAAACCAACCGCGCTCGATGTCGCGAAGGCGTCCGATGTGGTGCAGATCGTCGTCGCCGATCCTCCCGCGGTGCAAAACGTGATCGAGGCGATCCTGCCGGTGCTCGGCCCCGGGAAAATCGTGATCCAGTCGAGCACGATCGATCCCGTCAGCAGCACGGAGTTCAAGAAGCGCGTCGAGGCGGCGGGAGCGCGTTATCTCGAAGCGCCGTTCACGGGCAGCAAGCCCGCGGCGGAGCAGAAGAAATCGGTGTATTATCTGGGCGGTGACGACGCGCTGATCGCGGACGTGGAGCCGCTGCTGTCGCTCGTGTCGGAGTTCCGCTACACAATCGGCACAAACGTGCATGCGACGACGCTCAAGCTGGCGATGAACCTGAACATCGCCGGGCAGATGCAGGCGCTCGCCGAGACGCTGACGCTGGTGCGCAACTCGGGCGTGGCGGACGATCTGTTTTTCAAGGTGATCAAGCAGAACGTGAGTTACTCCGGCGTCACGGCGCTCAAGGAGCCGAAGCTCAAGGCCGGCGAATTTTCGCCGCAATTTTCGGTGAAACACATGCTGAAAGACATGCGCCTCGCATCGAGGGTCGCCGCTTGCGATGAGTTTCCGTTGCTGGACACGGTGCGTGAATGTCTGCACCACGCCGACCAGGCCGGCCTCGCCGACGAGGATTTCTCGGCGTTGATCAAATTGTTGAAGTGAGGGGATGCCGGTCGTAGCGCAGACTTCCAGTCTGCTTTTTCGGAGGCAGGCTGGAAGCCTGCGCTACGGCGCTGTCGCGTTTTTCGCGCTGCCCCACGGCCAGTCTTCCGGGTTGGCACAGAGACGTGCTTTTACGGAGTTCCAGTGAATGTAGTGGACGATGCGGTCGTAGTCGCCGGCATCGCGTACATAGTGGTCGTAGGATTCGGGCTGCCAAAAATGATCGCCCTTCCCGGTTATTTTCAAGACACGCCGCGCCCGCATTGAGGTAAACTGCTTCCAGCTTTTTATGATGCTGCCGAGCATGTGTCCGGCTGCGGGCGAGAGAAGCGCGTGGACGTGATTCGGCATGACAACCCACGCTCTCAGATTGTAGCGCGTGCCGTCGAAATGCGTGATCGCCGATGCAACCATGCCGGCGATGTCGGGGCGTTTCAGCCAGCATTCGCCGGTTCCGTGATCAAGGAGCTTTTCGATTTCCCGCTGACGTTTCAGATTCGCCTGACGTTCTTTTTCGGCGGCGAACATGTCTGCCGGAAATGCGTGGATGAGTGATTCGATTTCGGCTTCGAGCCGTTCGAGGGCGGAGCGTGGCAACGAATCGGCGAGGCGAAATGTCACGAAGTAGTTTGAGCCCGCGACTTTTTTGTGAGGGAGGTATCCGCGGTTGTGATAGCCGTGGATTTGATTGCTAGGTTCGTCGGGCATGGGAGGCGGATAAGAACAAGGGGTGGCGGGAAATGCCAGTCGTAGCGCAGGCTTCCAGCCTGCTTTTTTCGGAGCAGACGGAAGTCTGCGCTACGGCGCTGTCGCGTTTTTCGTCACAGCAAACTCATCTGCGCGTCGTCACCGGGCTTGACGGTGATTTTTTTGCGCGGGCGGGCTTTCGGCGCTGCTGTTAATTCGATGTCGGTGTCTTCGCTTTCGAGTTTCGCCAGAATGGTCTTCGCGCGGTCGATCACCGTCAGCGGCAGGCCGGCCAGTCTTGCGACTTGGATGCCGTAGCTGCGGTCGGCGGCGCCGGGAACGACGCGGCGTACAAAGACGATTTCGTCGTTCCACTCTTTCACCGCCACGCTGAGGTTTCTCATGCGCGGCAAATATTTTTCCATCTGCGTGAGTTCCTGGTAGTGCGTGGCAAACAGCGTGCGGGGGCCGCGCGCCTCATCGCGATGGAGGTGCTCGACAACGGCCCAGGCGATGCTCAGGCCGTCGTAGGTCGATGTGCCGCGGCCGATTTCGTCGAGGATGATCAGCGAGCGGTCGGTGGCGTTGTTGAGGATGTTCGCGGTTTCGTTCATCTCGACCATGAAGGTCGAGTTGCCGCGCGCGAGGTCGTCGCTCGCGCCGACGCGGGAAAAAATGCGGTCGACAAGGCCTATGCGGCAGGATTTCGCGGGAACCCAGCAGCCGACTTGCGCCATGAGGGTGATGAGCGCGACCTGGCGGATGTAGGTCGATTTGCCGGCCATGTTGGGGCCGGTGATGAGCGCGATTTGGGATTCGCTTGAGCTGAGTTGCGTGTCGTTGGGGACGAAGGTTTGCGGGCTGCCGGATTCGGGATTTTTCAGCATTTGCTCGACGACGGGATGGCGGCCTTCGGTGATTTCCAGGGTGTCGCTGCTGTCGATCGTCGGGCAAACGTAATCCCATTCGCGGGCGAGTTGCGTCCAGCCGCAGAGGACATCGAGCTCGGCGAGCGTGTCGGCGGTGCGGACGAGCGCGATGGAGTCGTCGAGGACGGCGGTGACGAGGTCGTTGAAGAGAACGAGTTCGCGGGCGAGGGCGTTTTCCTCGGCGTGAAAGATTTCCTTTTCCTTTTGTTTGAGCGCCTCGGTGACGTAGCGCTCGCCGCCGACCGTGGTCTGGCGCCGGATGTAGTCGGCGGGGACGAGGTGCAAATTGGCTTTGGTGACTTCGATGTAGTAGCCGAAATTGCCGGTGTATTTGACCTTGAGGGAGCGGATGCCGGTGCGTTCCTGCTCGGCCCGTTCGAGGTCGGAGAGCCAGGTCTTGTTGCCGCTGGTGAGGGCGCGGAGGCGGTCGAGTTCGGGGTCGTAACCGGCGCGGATGTGGTTGCCTTCGTTGATGTCGTTGGGGAGTTCGTCGGCGAGGGCGCGCGTGAGGAGCGCGCGCAGTTCGGGGAGAAGGTCGATCTTGTCCTTTTGAATGTAGGCGGTGGTGTCGGGGGCGAATTGCGCGAGGGTGTCGTGGATTTTGGGAAGTTGCGCGAGGGTGTCGCGGACGCCGCCGAGTTCGCGCGGATTGCGAAGGCGGTTTTGGAGGCGTCCGATGATGCGGGGAATGTCGCGGATGTGCCGGAGCGCGTCGCGGAGGGCGGAGAGTGAGCCGGGCATGGCGAGGAGTTCGCCCGTGATGGTCTGGCGGCGGTGGATTTCGGGGATGTCGAGCACGGGCGCGGCGAGCCAGCGTTCGAGGAGGCGCGCGCCGGCGGGGGTCGCGGTGTGGTTCATCGCGGCGTAGAGCGAGCCGTCGCGGGTGCCGCGGGTGGAGTTGAAGATTTCGAGGTTGCGGAGTGTCGCGGGGTCGAGGAGGAGCGTTTTGGCGGGGCGGTATTCCTGAAGGCCGCGGAGGTTTTCGGGTTTGGCGCAGAGGTTTTCAGTGGCGTAGTAAACGAGCGCGGCGGCGGGGCCGAGCGCGGGGTGCGCGCGGTCGAGCCCGAAACCTTCGAGGTTCAACACACCAAGCGCGGCGGCGATGGCGCCGGCGGCGGAGGCGGTTTCGAATTGGTAGCCGGGAAGCTCGGTGACGAGGCGCGGGGCGCAGAAATTGGCGAGCGCGGCGAGCGCCGCGTGGGCGGGGTTGGCGTGGTCGTGCGCGGCGTGCTGCCAGGCGGCGACGGCGTTTTCGGGCGCGAGGATTTCAGAGGGGTCGAGCGCGGTCAGGATGGGAAGCAGGTTTTCGGGCCGCGGATCGGTGGCGACTTTGAACTCGCCGGTGGTGAGGTCGAGCCACGCGGCGTGGAGGCCGTGTTTGTCGTGCGAGAGGGCGCAGAGGTAGTGGTTGCGGGCGGCGTCGATTTGCGCGGCGTCGAGCGTGGTGCCGGGCGTGAGGATGCGGGTGAGCTGGCGGCGGACGAGCTTGCCGGCCTTGGCGGGCTCGGCCTGGTCGCAGATGCCGACTTTTTTGCCCAGCGCGAGGAGTTTGCCGACGTAGTTGTCGAGCGCGTGCGCGGGGATGCCGCACATGGGGGTTTCCTGGCGCTTGGTGAGGGTGAGGCCGAGGAGTTTCGACGCGAGCAGGGCGTCGTCGTTGAACATCTCGAAAAAATCGCCGAGGCGGAAGAGGAGCAGGGTGTCGCGGGGGAGGTTGCGTTTTACCTCGACGTATTGCTGCATCATCGGGGTGAGCCTGGCCGGCGCGGCCGGGGGCGTGTCGGAGGATGATGCGGGAGTGTCGGGTTTGGCGGGCATGATGCGGTGCGGAAATGAAGTAAGCTAGCGGCGGAGACGGGCGCGGGAAGGATATTTTTAATCGGGGAAACGCGAATCCTACGAAAGACGCGGCGTGAGCGGCGCCATTATGCTTTGTGTTTTTCCGCCGTTCCGTGCTTCCGTGATTGCAGACATGAACAGCGCAAAAACCGTGGAATTGTTTTGCAGGGATCTGGGCGGCGGGGGAAATCCGCCGCTCGTGGTGCTGCACGGATTGCTGGGCTCGTCGCGCAACTGGCAGACGGCGGGCGGCGATCTGGCGCAGGCGGGCGCGGGGCATGTGTTCGCGCTGGATTTGCGCAATCATGGGCGGTCGCCTCATGCGGATGAGATGAGCTATCAAGCGATGGTGGCCGATGTGCTCGCATGGCTGGATGCGCGCGGGTTCGGGCGCGTCGCGCTCATGGGGCACAGCATGGGCGGAAAAGTCGCGATGGCGCTGGCGTGCCGGAATCCGGAGCGCGTCAGACGGCTGGTCGTCGTGGACATCGCGCCGAAGGATTATCTGTCGATCGCGCATCGCAACGAATTCGCGGCGATGAACGAGCTGGATTTGCGGATGCTCGCGTCCCGCGCGGAGGCGGAACTGCGTTTCGAGGCGAGGGTGAGCGACTGGGCGATGCAGAAATTTCTCGCGACAAACCTGGAGCGCGACGGCGCGACGGGCGCGTGGACGTGGGCGATCAACCTGCCGGCGATCACGGCGGCGCTGCCTGCGCTGGAGGCGGATCCGTTGCGCGAGGACGAGCGTTTTGACGGACCGGCGCTTTTTGTGACGGGCGGAAAATCGAATTACGTGCGCGAGGAGGATCGCGCGGCGATTGCGCGGCATTTTCCGAAGGCGCGCATCGAGACAATCGCGATGTCGGGCCACAATCCGCACATGGAAACGCGCGCGGAGTTTGTGCGGATTGTGTCACGGGACTTGATGCGGTGAGTTTTTCTCCGCACGCTGCCAGCCATGCCCGCCCTCATCATTCGCAACGCCCGCATTCTCACCCTTTCCGGCTCGCCCATCGCCCGCCGCGGCGCGGAAATGCGCGCGCTCGGTGTCATTCCGCAGGGCGAGATTTTGGCCGGCGCCGACGGGAAAATCGCGGCGGTTGGCCAGAAGATCGAAAACGTGCCGGCGGATGCGCAGGTGATTGACGCGGCGGGGCGCGTGCTGATGCCCGGCTTTGTCGATTGCCACACGCACGCATGCTGGGCGGGTTCGCGGCTCGACGAGTGGACGGCGCTTCTCAACGGCGAAACGTATCCTGATCTTTTGAAAAAAGGCGGCGGCATGCTCGCCACGGTGCGCGCCGTGCGCGAGATCACGCGCAACCAGCTCGCGGCGAATCTTCGCGGGCGTCTCGACGAGGTGCTGCGCAACGGCACGACGACCATCGAGATCAAGAGCGGCTATGGACTCACGCTCGAAGCCGAGATAAAAATGCTGCGCGCAATCCAGCGCGCCGCGACCGACTGGGCGGGCACGATCGTGCCGACGGCGCTGCTCGGACACGGTTGCGAGGGCAGCAGCCTCGACGATTACGCGAAGCTCGTTGTCCGCGATATTTTGCCGGAGGTGCTGCGCGAATTTCCGGGTATCGCGGTCGAGGCGTTTTGCGACCAGGGGGCGTGGACGATCGAGGCGTGTGTGCGCCTCCTCGAAAAAGCGCGCAAACATCTGCCGATCCGCGTAAGCGCGGACCAGTTCAGTTGCACCGGCATGGTTCCCGAGGCCGTGCGGCTTCACGCCGCGTGCGTAGCGCATCTCGAAGGCACGACGAAGGATCAACTGCTCGCGCTCGCCGAATCGCCCGTCGTCGCCGTGCTCACGCCGTTGACCGGCCTGCACCTCAACCAGCGTTTTGCGCGCGGCGGCTACATTGTGGAAAAAGGCGGCGCGGTTGCCATCGCCACGAATTGCAATCCCGGCACGTCGCCCTCGTGCTCGATGCCGCTCGCGATTGCGACGGCGGTGCGTTTCTGCGGGCTGGAAACCGAGGAGGCGATTGTCGCGGCGACGGTGAATCCCGCGCATGTGCTCGGCCTGACCGATCGCGGCACAATCGAGACCGGCAAGCGCGCCGATCTGCTCCTGTTGCATCACAAGGACGAACGGCTGCTCGCCTACGAGATGGGCGGCAATCCCGTCGCGCAGGTTATTTGCGGCGGGAAAGTCGTCGCCTGACGGCACGCTCCGCAAAAACCCTTGACGCCCCTGACGGATGGGCATGTTTTAGCACATTTTCACCAGAGCAAAAATCCAGCCATGAGAGACGAATATCTAAAGGAAGCCCAAAAGGTCATCACCGACCCGAACGTGCTCATCAACGTGGTGTCCCGCCGCGTGAAACAACTCAAGCACGGCAGCCGTCCCTTGATCGAGTCGCTGGAAAAGCTCTCGCCCGAAGACCTGGCCCTGCGCGAAATCATTGAAGGCAAAATCAGTTACGAAACCGCCAAGACCATCTGACGCCCGTTTGCGACTCGCAAACCCGTCCGTGTTTCACGCGCGCCCATCCCGCGCGCAACGACAGGGAGCTTCCGGCCCGGGCGCACGAAGCAGCAGCCGTTCATAAGACCGCGCCATGTCAGCCGCCCGCAAAAACGAATCCCCCCGCTACACCGAAATCCGCAACGCCAAGGCGGGACGCGATTATTTCATCGACGAAAAATTCGAGTGCGGCATCGCCCTGCGCGGCACCGAGGTGAAATCCATCCGCGCTGGCAAGGCGCAGATCAACGACGCGTTTGGCCGCTTTGAAAAAGGCGCGCTCTGGCTCCACAACGCCCACATCGAGGAATACGCGTTCGGCAACATCTGGAACCACGACGCGCGCCGCATCCGGAAACTTCTCCTGCACAAACACCAGATCCGCAAAATCGCGCAGGAAATCCAGGTCGCGGGCCGCTCCTTCGTGCCGCTGCGCATGTATTTCAAGGGCGGCCTCGTGAAAGTCGAAATGGCGGTGTGCTCCGGCAAAAAACTCTTCGACAAACGCGGCGACCTCAAAAAGAAAGCCGAGATGCGCGAAGTGGAAAAACTCTGGAAACGCCGCAGGTAGCGTGGAGGCGAATCTCCGCACCTCGCCAGACTCGACACGCCCGCGTTTTTTCCAACACTCGGCTGTCGCGTGAAAAAACAAGCGATCATCACTCTCGACATGGAGGGCGTCCTCGTCCCCGAAATCTGGATAGCCGTTGCCGAAAAAACCGGCATTCCCGAACTGCGCCGCACCACGCGGGACGAACCCGACTACGACAAGCTCATGCGCGGACGCCTCGAGATCCTCGACCGCCACGGACTCAAACTTTCCGATATCCAGGACGTGATCGGCACGCTCCGCCCGCTCCCCGGCGGAAAGGAATTCCTGGACGAGCTGCGCACGCTTTCGCAGGTCATCATCCTGTCCGACACGTTTGAGCAATTCGCGCAGCCGCTCATGCGCCAGCTCAACTGGCCCACGCTGCTCTGCCACCGGCTCATCGTCGAAAACGACCGCATCGTGAATTACCAGATCCGCACCCCGGAACAGAAGCAAAAGGCCGTGGCCGCGCTCAAACAAATGAACTACCGCGTGATCGCCGCCGGGGATTCGTTCAACGACACCGCGATGCTCGGCGAGGCCGACATCGGGTTCCTCTTCCACGCGCCGCAAAACGTGATCGAGCGCTTTCCCCAGTTCACCGCGTTCGACACCTACGAACAACTGCTCGCCGCCATCAAGGCCGAGCTCGCATAAACGCAGCCGCGGGCGGACTTATTTTTTGCCCGCTTCCGGCGAGCCCTTTCCGCGCCGCGCCGCGCGCCAGCCCTCGCGGTGTTTGCGAATCCAGTCCAGCAGCGCGCGCTCAAACCCGATGTCGTAGCCGAGCCGCTCCGATTCGATCCACTTGTGACGCAGGATTTCCTCCCGCTCCGCCAAAAACTCCTGATAAAGCGAGGACTGTTTTACGAAATCACGCGATTGTTCGGATTCATTTGACTGGGAAACTGTCATGACTGGCACGGCTGAAAAAATTAAAAGTTGAAGCCGAAATGGACGCGGACCGTCCGCCGGCAAGTTTTTGCCAAAGAAATTGTCATGCGCTTGTACTATCTTGTTTAAAAATAAAACCGCCGGAACCGTCGCATGCCAGAAAAATCGAACCCCAAGCCGCGTTTTCCGGGCGCGGTGATGGCAGGGATGCCGCCCGTGATTTGCAAATCATAAAAAGGGTCGCCTGAGGCGGCGGTTTTCAAAAGATCGAAGTCCTGAAACATGCCGCCAGAGACCACAGACAACGACGGGCCTTTGAGTTTGAAGGGAAAGGTGCGCCGCCTTCCCGGCAAACCCGGCGTGTATCTGATGAAGGACCGGCTCGGGCGCATCCTTTACGTCGGAAAGGCGAAAAATCTGAAAAAACGCGTCTCGTCGTATTTCGCGCCTTCGCGCGCCGCGATGATCACACAGCCGAAAATCCGCGCGCTCATCGGCCTGATCGCCGACTTCGACACGATCGAAGTGAAATCCGAGCCCGAGGCGATCCTGCTCGAAGGCCGCCTCATCAAGCAGTGGAAGCCGAAATACAACACCGACTTCGTTGACGACAAACGCTTCCTGCTCGTGCGCGTCGATCCCCGCGAGGAATTGCCGCGCATCCGCCTGACGCGCATCCGCAAAGACACCGTCTCTCGCTATTTCGGCCCCTTCGCGCACTCCGGTCCGCTGCGCAAGACACTCGCGCAAATGCGCCGCCAGTTCGGCGTGCTCCTGGCCGACTCGTCCCCGCAAAAACTCACCGACGGACGCTGGCAGCTCTACGACGACATCCGCCAGGAAATCTACGGCGGCCATGCGAACATCGTCACCGCCGCAGAATACCGCGCGCGCCTCGACGCGGCGTGCGCCTTTCTCGAAGGCAAATCGCGCGAGTGGCTCGAATCGCTGAAAAACGAGATGCTTGCCGCCGCCGGAAAACAGGAATTCGAAAAGGCCGCGGAACTGCGCGACATTGTCTTCGCGCTCGAAAAAACGCTCGCCCCCGCGCGCCGTTTCGAGCGCGAGCAGGATGTCATCCACACCGATGCCGACGCCCTCGAGGCGCTGCGCGCCGCGCTCGACCTGCCTGCGCCGCCCGCGCGCATGGAGTGCTTTGATATTTCGCACATCTCGGGCACGTTTGTCGTCGCCTCGTGCGCGCATTTCAACGCCGGGCGTCCCGACAAAAACAACTACCGGCGCTTCCGCATAAAAAGTTTCACGGGCAACGACGACTTCCGCGCGATGGAGGAAGTCGTGGGCCGCCGCTACGGCCGCCTGCATGGCGAGGAGCGGGCGTTCCCCGATCTCGTCGTGATCGACGGCGGGCGCGGCCAGATCGGCGCGGCGCTGAAGGCGTTCATCGCGCTCGGCATCGCCCCGCCCGCGCTCATCGGCCTTGCGAAAAAACACGAGACGATCATTTTCCCCGACACGCGCCCGCCGCTGAACCTGCCGCTCACGCATCCCGGCCTGCAATTGTTGCAACGGCTGCGCGACGAAGCGCATCGCTTCGCGAACACCTACAACGCCGACCTGCGCTCAAAAAAAATCCGCGAGAGCGTGCTCGACGATTTTCCGGGCATGGGAGCCGTGCGCCGCGCCGCGCTCATGGCGCACTTCGGCGACATCGACCGACTGCGCGCCGCCAGCGTCGAAAAAATCGCCGCGGTCGAGGGCTTCGGAGAAAAAATGGCCGCGGAGCTGTGGGCGTTTCTGCATCCGTAGGAGGAGGAAGGAGTCAGGAGGTAAAGGAGTCAGGAGATAGAGGAGTAAGGAGTTAAGGAAATCAGGAGCCAGGCAGCGGAGCCGGAGTGCTTTCTCCTGACTCCTGACTCCTTTACCTCCTTCATCCTTCCTGACTCCTCCATCTCCTCCCGCCCCTTATGATTTTTCACGTTTCATAGACCAACGACGGCGCTTCGCGGCTTGCGGTTTTAACAAATAACGCATTTTGTGAGACATCGTCTCATTTGTGCATGAACAAGGTATCTTCCAGAAAGCAAATCGTAGTGATTGGCGCGGGATTCGCGGGGTTGACGTTTTGTCAAAGCGCTTCCGGCCTTGATGCCGATATTACGCTGATCGACCGGCAAAATCATCATCTTTTCCAGCCGCTTCTCTACCAAGTGGCAACGAGCGGGCTCTCGGCCCCGGAAATCGCGCAGCCCATCCGCCGCATCCTTGCGCGGCAGAAAAATGTGCGCGTGCTGCTCGATGAAGTCACGCAACTCGACCTCAATGCGAAAACGGTCACGCTGAAAAACAGCCGGCAGGCACCGCTTTCATACGACTATCTCGTCCTCGCGATGGGCGCCAGGACATCCTACTACGGCAATCCCGAGTGGGAGCAATTTGCCCCGGGCCTCAAGTCGCTCGATGACGCGCGCCTCATCCGGCACAATGTTCTGCTCGCCTTTGAGAAGGCCGAATGCGACCCCGACCCGGCCGCCCGTCAGCGCTATATGACGATTGTTGTGGTGGGCGGAGGACCCACCGGCGTCGAATTGGCGGGTTCCTTTGCCGAGCTGACCCGGCAAGTCTTGCGCCGGGAGTTTCGCCTCATTGATCCCTCGGCCGCGCGTGTCATTCTGCTCGAAGCCAGTCCGCGCATTCTGGGGGCTTTTGATCCGTCGCTTTCGGAAAAAGGCGAAAAGCAACTCCGCTCGCTCGGAGTCGATGTGCGCACAAATCAAAAAATACTCTCCATCGAGCCGGGCAAAATCACCACGGCGGAAGGCGTCATCGAGGCGGCGAACATCGTCTGGGGCGCGGGCATTGCGGCCAGCCCGCTTTGCCGGCAACTCGGCATTCCGCTCGGGCGCGGCGACCGGATCGAGGTCGCGCCGGACCTGAGCGTGCCCGGACATCCGGAGGTTTTCGCGTTGGGCGACATCGTGAGTCTCAAGGATAAAAATGGGAAAATCGTTCCCGGCGTGTCGCCCGCCGCGATGCAGATGGGTCGCCATGCGGCGCGCCTGATCCGCGACGAGCTCAGGCAGCAAGTCGCGCCCGGCAGTGTTCGCCGCGCCGCCTTTGCGTATTTCGACAAAGGCAGCATGGCGACCATTGGCCGCTCGCGCGCGGTGGCGCAGGCGGGGCGGCTGAAATTTTCCGGCATGATCGCCTGGCAGATGTGGCTTTTTGTGCATCTGCTTTTCCTGATCGGCTTCCGCAATAAGCTCGCGGTGCTCCTGCAATGGTTTTATGCCTATGTCACCTTCCGCCGCGGCGCCCGCCTGATCACGGGTCGCGACAAGACGTTTGTCATCAAGTGATACCGGCTCCCTTGGTAGCGTGTCCGTCCTTCCAAAACGCAAAAGCCGGCGGACATTGGCATCAGCCGTTCGTCTGCCCCCACTGTCTGCAACTCAGGGGCAAACCCACCAGCTTCATGTTGAAGATACGTCGAATGTTTTTGCGGAGTTGGAACTCCGTGCTCCTCACTTCAAACTCCCGTCGAGGTAGCGTGGAAAAAGATTCCAGAACTCGGCGTCGATGATGCGTTTGACTGCGTCGGGATCAACGTAGCGGCCAAACTCGGACTGCATCGAGGTCACGGTGCCGTCGCTGGAGGCGATACCGCAGGGGATGATGCCGCCGAAATGCGCGAGGTGCGTGTTCACGTTGAGGGCGAAGCCGTGATACGCGATCCAGCGTTTCACCGCGACGCCGATGGCGGCGATTTTGCGCGTGCCCACCCAGATGCCGGTCAGTCCAGGGCGGCGCGTGGTGATGAGATTGTAGGTCGGATGTGCGAGCGCGCGGATGAGGACTTCCTCAAGGAAACGCAGGTAGGCGTGCAGGTCTTTGCGCGGCGCGAGTCCGACGACGGGGTAGCCAACGATCTGGCCGGGACCGTGGTAGGTGATGTCGCCGCCGCGATTGGTGCGGACGACTTCGACGCGTTCGCGCGCGAGCGCATCGGCGTCCCAGACGAGGTGCTGCTCGGAACCGCTGTGCAGGCCGATGGTGAAAACGGCGTCGTGCTCGGTGAACACGAGCGTGTCGGGGATTTCGCCCGCGATGCGGCGCGCGACGAGTTTTTCCTGCTCGCGCCACGCCGGTTCGTAACGGGTGCGGCCCCAGTCGATGGTGCTGTGAGTCGTTTCAGACATGGATTACTTGAACAGCGAAGGCGCAAAGATTCGGAGTTGGTGACAGGATCAACAGGATGAACGGGCTTGAATCCTGTAAATCTTGTTCATCCCGTCTTTTATCTGAGCTTGGCGAACTTGGCGCCTTTGCTGTTCAAAATCATAGCGCTTTTAGCAGGCGTTCCAGTTCGGCGCGCTTGGCTTGCTGGTCGGCGAGTTGTTTTTTGGCGCCTTCGAGCACGGCGGGGGGGGCTTTGCTCACGAAGGCTTCGTTGGCGAGGCGGGCTTGCGTGCCGGCGATGTGTTTTTCGATTTGCGCGAGTTCCTTGCCCAGACGGGCGCGCTCGGCGGCGGCATCGACTTTGACGCCGGTGTCGAGATAGAGCGTGCCGAGCGGGGTGACGATGGCGGGGAGCGCGGGTTCCTGCGCGGCGCGTTCGATGCTGGCTGCGCCGACGAGGCGGGCGAGCTTGGGGGCGGAGGCGGAGAGGTCGCTCCAACTGGCGTCGTCGGCAAGGGCGAGGAACGTCACGTCGCGTTTTTGCGCGACGGACTGGTCGGCCTTGAGCTGGCGGGCGAGGGTGGCGGTCTGCTTGAGTTTTTCGACGCGCGCGCTCGCGGCGGGGTCGATGGCGATGCCTGTTTTTGCGAGCGCGGCAGCGAGCGCGTCGGCGGTCTCGATGCGCGTGTGCTGGAGGAATGCGGTTCCGAGCGAAGCGACATGCCCGCCATGCGGATTTCGGATTGCGGAATGATCGGACGCAAGCGGCGCATTCTGCCCGGCGGTGGTTTGCAATTCCGCATTCCGCACTCCGCATTCCACATTTCCGCTGTATCCGAGCAGGTGCCAGAGTTCCTCGGTGATGAAGGGGGCGAAGGGCTCGAAAAGGAGCAAGAACTCGCGGATGACGAGGTCTTGAATCGCGAGGGCGTGCGCCTTGGCGGCGGGGTCCTGGACGCGGGTTTTGGCGACTTCGACATACCAGTCGCAAAAATCATTCCAAAAAAAGGCGTAGAGCCGCTGCGTGGCTGTGGCGAATTCGAACTCGGCGAAGGAGCGTTCGAGCACGCGCATGGTGTCGATGAGCGCGCCGAGGAGGGCGTGGTCGTCGTCGTCGAGTTGCTTCGGGTGGATGCGCGCGATGATGGCAGGGAGGGTGGAGTTGTCGGCCATCTCGCCGCTCATCTGGCGGAAGCGGCAGGCGTTCCAGAGCTTGTTGCAGAAGTTTTTGCCGCCTTCGATGCGGTCCTCGTCGAACTTCACGTCCTGTCCGAGCGGGGCGATCTGGAGGAGGCCGAAGCGCAGGCCGTCGGCTCCGTATTTGTTGACGAGGTCGAGCGGGTCGGGCGAGTTGCCGAGCGTCTTGGACATCTTGCGGCCCTGCTTGTCGCGGACGATGCCGTTGAAATAAACGTGCTTGAAAGGAATTCGTTTTTCGACGGGCGCGCCGGGATTGGCGAATTCGAGGCCGGCCATGATCATGCGGGCGACCCAGAAGAAAATGATATCGGCGCCGGTGGCGAGGGTTGTCGTCGGGTAGAACTTGTCGAAACCGGCGTCGCGCATCGCCGCGGCGTCGGGCCAGCCTTGGGTGGCGAAGGGCCAGAGCCACGAGGAGGCCCAAGTGTCGAGGACGTCGTCTTCCTGCGTCCAGTTTTCCGGGTCGGCGGGGCCGTCGAGGGAGACGTGGACTTTTTGCGGGTCGGCGAGGTCGGCGGGCGCGAGCGTGTCGCGGTCGATGCCCTTGCGATACCAGACGGGGATGCGGTGGCCCCACCAGAGCTGGCGGCTGATGCACCAGTCCTGGATGTTTTCGAGCCAGTTGAGATAGACTTTTGTCCAGCGCTCGGGGTGGAACTGGATGATGCCGTCGCGGACAACCTGCTTGGCTTCCTCGACGCGCGGGTATTTGAGCCACCATTGCCAGGTGAGGCGCGGCTCGATGGGGACGCCTGCGCGCTGGGAGTAGCCGACGTTGTTTTCGTAGGGCTTGGCCTCGATGAGAGCGCCGCGTTCGGAGAGGATGTCGGCGGCTTTTTTGCGCGCGGCGAAGCGTTCGATACCGGCGAGCTCGGGGCCGGCGGCGGCGTTCATGGTGCCGTCGGCGTTGATGCTGTCGATGACGGGGAGGCTGTGGCGCTGGCCGATCTCGAAGTCCACCTTGTCGTGGGCGGGCGTGACCTTGAGCGCGCCGGCGGCGAAGGCGGGATCGACGGCGGCGTCGGCGATGATGGCGATCTGGACGCGCTCGCCGAGGGGTCGCCAGACCTTGCGGCCATGAAGATGTTTGTAACGCGGATCGTCGGGATGGACGGCGACGGCGACGTCCGCGGCGATGGTTTCGGGGCGCGTGGTTTCGAGGACGAGGTGCGTGATGCGTCCGTCGTTGACGGCCTCGGCGGGAAGCGAGTGCGCGCCCTCGGGGAGGTTTGCGGGGAGCGGCGCGGGTTCGACGAGTTCGTAGCGGAGCTTGTAGATGTGGCCCTTGGTGGGGCGCATCTCGACCTCCTCGTCGGAGAGCGCGGTGAGGGAGGCGGGGCACCAGTTGACCATGCGTTTGCCGCGGTAGATGTGGCCTTTTTTGTAGAGATCGACAAAGGCGGTCAGAACGGCGCGGCTGTAGCCGGGGTCCATCGTGAAATGCGTGCGATCCCAATCGCAGGAGCAGCCGAGCTGTCGGAGCTGGTTGAGGATGTGGTCGCCTTTTTCCTGCCGCCATTCCCAGACGCGGGCGAGAAAGGCGTCGCGGCCAAGGTCGTAGCGGGTTTTGCCCTCGGTTTTCTTGAGGTGTTTTTCGACCATCGTCTGCGTGGCGATGCCGGCGTGATCGGTGCCGGGAATCCAGCACGCGGCCTTGCCTTCGAGGCGGGCGCGGCGGGTGAGGACGTCCTGCAAGGTGTTGTTGAGGGCGTGGCCCATGTGCAGGATGCCGGTGACATTGGGCGGCGGGATGACGATGGTGTGCGTTTCCTGTCCGGACGCGGGGTCGGGCGCTGCGAAGGCGCGCGCCTGCATCCAGGCGGAATACCACTTTTTCTCGACGTCGTGCGGTTCGTAGCTTTTGGCGATTTCTGCGGACATGGTGCGTAAAAGGCTGAAAAGAAAAAGCGCGAGGCAACCAAGGCCGGCGAGCGGTGGCAAGGCGTGAGTGCGGGATGAGTGGGGAGTGCGAGGGATGGAGGAAGACACGCGTGCGAGAAGGAGGGGCGGCGTCCCCGCCGCCCGACGAGGCGAAGCCTCGCCAAAATTGATTCATGCATCATCCAAAGCGTGCACGACTTCGTCGTGTCCGGCGGCGGGGGCGCCGCCGCTCCCTGTCGCACGCGTGCTTTCTTGATTTGCGCGATGCGGACTTACTCTTCCGGCAGGGCGACGACCATCAGGTTCAGGGCTTTGCCGTTCGTGAGCATACCGGACTGGATGAGCACGCGCTTGCTGTCCTTGCTCACAATCGGGTGCGTGTGGTCGGGGCGCATCACGTGGCCCGTCGTGAGCAGGGTGCGTTTGCCGGTCTCGCGATTGATTGCGTAAACGCTGCCCTTGAAGGTGTCGCCGACCGCCCACTTGGCGTCAGGCGAGCCGTTGCTGTGCCAGAAGCCGCCGAGCTGGTCGTTGCCCATGTCCTCCTCGACCTGCCCGAGGAGCTTCATCTGTTTTGTGCGCAGGTTGACGACGGCGATGCCGGTGGGGTGCTCGCGCAGGTAGGGGAGGTGGCCCATGATATTGAAAATGAGTTCGTCGGGGCCGGCGACGGTTTCGTGCGTGATCCACTCGTCGGGCGTCTCGACGTAGATGGGGCGGTTGTTGGTGCCGTCGGCGTTGCAGGCCCAGATGCGTTGCACGGCGTCGCCGGTTGTCTCGTGACAGTAAATGATTTCGCCGGGCGTCCACGGGTTGGCTTGCAGGTGGCCGAGACGAAACGGGATGTCGATGACCTTTGTGATTTTGCCGGTGGCAATGTCGATCTGGCGGATGCCGCAACTGCCCTTGCCGGCCTCCTCGAAGCGCTTGCGGTTGGCCTCGCGGTCGACATTCGGGTCGGTGTTGCGGTTGTCGATCTGGCGTCCGCCCTTGGAGTCGCGCGCGGCGGTGGCTTGCGCTTGGCGGCGCGCCTCGTCGGGCTGCGTGTAGCTGACGCCCCAGTAGAGGCGTGTTTCGTCGGCGTCGAGCGCGAGGCCGCCGTCGCGGACATCGGTCGGAAGTGTGGTGATGATGCGCTCGTAGGTTTCGGGCGCCTGCACCTTGCCGGTCATGCTGTCGGCGATGAGCGCGCCGATGTCGAGTTCGACGACCTCGGCGGGGTTGGCGGGCGGCGGCGGCTCGGTTGCGCCGGGCGGCTGGCGGCGCGGGCCGCCGCGTGTGTAGAAGAGCTTCATTTCCTTGCGCGAAAGATTGATCGAGCCGGTGTTCGTGGCGGGGTGGTCGGTTAGCTGGATGATGTCGCCGGTGATTTCGCTCACGACGAAAATCTGGCCGTTTTTGCCGCCGTCGCGCGTGGAGCGGAAGATGATCCAGTTGCCGTCGGCCGTCCAGGTGTCGTGTGTCTGGTAGGGCTTGGAGTCGCTGAAGGACGAGGCGGTGAGCACGGTGAGCGCGCGTCCGGTGACGCGGTCGGTCATGAAGCGCATTTCGGACGGATAGCGTTTGCCGACGTTGGATGCGCAGAGGGCGGCGGGAAAGATGAGCGCGCAGAGCGTGGCGAGGAGGATGATGCGTGGATTCATTGGCTTTTGGAGACGGGTGATTGCGGCATGGTGCGCAGCGCGGCGCGCGCTGTCAGCAGGGCGTTTTGTCGGACTGTCAAACGGCGTGTGAGCGCGGCGTGTTTTTCCTTCGTAATTCGTGCGGATTGGGCTTTGCTTGCGCGATTCGCAGATGCTCTCAGTCCTCGAAATCATCAAGAAGACCACCGACTTTTTCGCCGCCAAAGGCATCGAATCGCCGCGCCTCGACGCGGAATTGCTGGTCGGTCATTCGCTCGGGCTGAAGCGCATGCAGCTTTATCTGCAATTTGAGCGGTTTCTCACCGAGCCGGAGCTGGAAAAAATCCGTCCACTCGTGCGCCGTCGCGCCGCGCGCGAGCCGCTCCAATACGTGATCGGCGAGGTGGAGTGGGGCGGCCTGCGGCTCAAGGTTGACCGCCGCGCGCTCATTCCGCGTCCCGAGACAGAGCTGCTGCTCGAAATCGTGCTCGGCATTGTGGGGCAGGACGTGGAAACGATGCTCGATCTTGGCACGGGCACGGGCGCGCTCGCGCTCGCGCTGGCAAACGCGCGTCCGAATGCGCGCGTGACAGCCGTCGATGCGAGCGACGACGCGCTTGCGCTCGCCCGCGAAAACGCCGCTGCGACGGGGTTGGCGGCGCGTGTTTCGATTTTCAAATCCGACTGGTTCGGCGCGATTCCCGCCGGGGGGATGTTCGATGTGATCGTGTCGAATCCGCCCTATCTGACCGAGGCCGAGACCGCCGAAGCGCAGCCGGAGGTGCGGCAATACGAGCCGCGGGCCGCGCTTGTCGCGGCGGACGAAGGCTGCGCGGATTTGCTGAAAATCGTTTCGGGCGCAGCGGTGTTTTTGAAACCGGGCGGGTTGCTCGCGCTCGAAACGGGAATCGCGCAGCACGCGACGCTCCTTGCTGCTTGCGCCGGTGCGGAGTTTGCGCGCTGCGAATCGCGGAAGGATTTGACTGGGCGCGATCGTTTTGTGCTGGCGTGGAAAGGGTGATGCGGCGGAAGCGCGGCGGATTGGGTGGCATGGGCAGCGCGCAACCCTGGGGTTCATGTCATTTTGAAAAAGCACCCTGTCAGGGTGCCACAAGTGCGATTCGATGGATTGTGGCGCCGCTGCAGGGCGCGCGTGTATTCAAACATTCAATACCCAAGGTCTCGCGCAACGCTCGACCGTTGGGCTGACGAGTGGCACGCCGTTGGCGTGCCCGGGCATCCGACAGGGGCTGTTTATATTCGCGCCCATTCGCGTTTATTCGCGGTTAAAAAACTGACTCAAGCACACGGGCTGGCAGCCCGTGCCACTCGACCCGCCCGACCCGGCCTCAATCGCGCTGCTTCAGTTCGCGGGGGATTTCGTTGTTGGTGCGGAGCATGAGCACGGGGGTTTTGGTTTTCACCCAGAGATCGATTTCCTTGAAAATTTTGGTGGGGACTTGTTCGAGCGCCTCGCCGACGGTTTTGACCGGATATTGGCGGCCCTTGCGGGTGGCGTTGTAATCGTAGGCGCCGCGAAAGACGCGCTCCTCGACCGTGGCCACGCTTTCGGTTTCGGGGAGCTGGAGCACCCAGCCGGCGAGCTCCTCCTTGGGCAGCACGCCCTCGGGATCGGAGATCAGGATGGCAAATTGTTTTTTGACCGCGGGGGGCTTTTCCTCGTCGGCCTCGGTTTGCGTGAGGGCATTCATCTCCTCGACGATCTGGCGGAGGAGCGAGGGATCGACCTGATTTTTTTTGAGGATTTCGGCGACTTTGTTGATATCGATTTTGGCCATGTGCGGAATTGGTAAATGTGCGCGAAGCGCGGGTGGATTTCGGAAAAAACTGTTTCCACGAGAGCACACGTTTCGCCAGGGTGCGACAAGCCAGATATGCAAAAACCAGCCACACCGGACAACGCCCCGCACGCGCAGCGTGACGACGAGGTTTTCGACATCGTGAACGGACACGACGAGGTCATCGGGCGCGCCACGCGCCGAGAGGCGCACGCGCGCGGACTGTGGCATCGGGCGACGCACGTTGTCGTGGAAGACGGGCAAGGGCGCGTGTTTTTGCAAAAACGCTCGATGGCCAAGGACACCGCGCCCGGGCGCTGGGACTCGGCGTGTTCCGGGCATGTTGACGCGGGCGAGAGCTACGAGGCGGCGGCGGTGCGGGAGTTGCGCGAGGAAATTGGCCTCGACGCCGGGGCGCTTGGCGGGACGGACGCGATCGAGCCGCTGTTCACACTCGCGCCGTGCGAGGCAAACGGCTGGGAGTTTTTGCGCGTGTTCCGGCTGAAATCGCACGGGCCGTTTGCGTTTCGGTTGAACACGGCGGAAATCGAGCGCGGCGAATGGTGGACAAGGGAGGCGCTGTTTCACGCGCTCGCTGAGCGTCCGCAGGATTTCACGAATGCGCTGCGGATGCTGTGGGAGCGGATGGACGGTCGCGACGGCGGGCTCCTCAAAAAAACATGGCCTCGCTGAGCGCGGCCTCGGGGGAGAGCAGCGAAATGGGCGCGCTCATCTGCGCGGGACCGCGGCAGAGGATCGCGTCGATGGCCGACGTGCCGGCATCGGGATTGCCCTCCCAGTGAAAACGACGGTCGGTCGTTGTGTATCCAAAATCCAATGACAGCGGCGCGTCGTCCGCCGGAGCAGGCTCCAGCGTGGCGGGTGTGTTTTCGGCCATGCCGCACGCGAGCAGGCGTTCGCGCGCCCAGCCGAGGAGGGCGGCGGCCTCGGCTGCGTATTGCGGCGCGTGCGAAACGCGCACCGAGGCGATGTCGCCGGTGAGTTCGGACGGCGGGCAGGCGCTCAAAAACTGCCCGATGCCCTGGCGGATCGGCAGCGTGCGCGCGAGCGCGAGGTCGCGAAACGCCTCGGGCCGCGGCCATGCGTAGGCGGCGAAGCCCTGCGGGATGACGGCGCTGTCGAGGATGACGCGCCGGGAGTTGAGCAGGAGATACTGGTAGTCGATGAGGCGGCGCGCGGAGGAGAAGCGATGCACCCAGTAATAGAGCGGCAGATCGGTGGAGAGGCAGACCGAGACCTGGCTTTCGAGAAAACGGCGCGCGCTCATCGGATAGGACAGCGCGACAAACTCGACGCAGCGCGTGTCGCCCTTGGTTTTGCCGAGGTGGCATTCGCCGTAGATTTTTGCGCGGATGCGGTCGGTCGAGGTGTCGTCGAGCGGGAGCGGGCACAGGATGACGACGCGGCATGGATAGCGGCGCGAGAAATTGACGGCGACTTGGAACTGCGCCGCGGCATCCTCGCAGGTGGTGCCGAAGCCGAGGTGAATGACGAGGTTGATCTGCGTGGCCTTGGTGTAGTCGCTCGCGGGCGAGGGACGTCCGCCGGCTGCGGCGGATGTCCACATGTCGGCGAAACTTTTGTTGATGAGGCCCGCCGGGACCTCGATGCCGGGCAAGGCGTTAAAAACGGTTGGCATGATGAATTGCGAATGACGAATTACGAATTACAAATAGACGAATTGCGGACGGGCGGATGCCGGATGTGTGCGGCGGCGTGTGGCGTGATTCGCGATGGCCGGGGCAATCGTAAATCGTAATTTGTAAATCGTAAATGGCCTCACGGCTGCCTCCATGCGGATTTGGTCTGGGCCATGAGGTCGTCGGCGGATTTCGGTCCCCATGAGCCGGAGGCGTAGGTGTCCATGCCGTCGCGCCCGGCGGCGGCCCAGGCTTCGAGGACGGGCGTGTAGAGTTTCCACGACGCCTCGGCCTCGTCGCCGCGAATGAAGAGCGTGCCGTCGCCGACCATCGCGTCGAGCACGAGGCGCTCGTAGGCCTCGGGTGTGTTCGAGCCGAAGGTGGTCGAGTAGCGGAAGTTCATCTTCACGGGCTGCGTGCGCGTTTCGAGGCCGGGGACTTTTCCGTTGAGGATGAGGCTTAGACCCTCGTCGGGCTGGATCTGGAACGCGAGCGTGTTGGGCGCGATATTGTAGAGCGGATTGTCCGAGAAAAGCGTGCCGGGCGGGCGTTTGAACTGTATTGCGATTTCGGATACGCGGCGGGCCATGCGCTTGCCGGAGCGCAGGTAGAAGGGCACGCCCTGCCAGCGCCAGTTGTTGATCGAGAGGCGGATGGCGGCGTAGGTTTCGGTGGCGGAGGTTGCGCTGATGCCCTCCTCGTCGAGATAGCCGGGGGCCTGTTTGCCGCCGATGAAACCGGTGACGTATTGCGCGCGCGCGGTGTCGCCGCCGGGGCCGGGGCGGAGGGCCTGGATGGCCTTGAGCACCTTTACTTTTTCGTCGCGCACGTCCTCGGCGGAGAGCGACACGGGCGGCTCCATCGCGGTGAGCGCGAGGAGCTGCATGGTGTGATTCTGGATCATGTCGCGGAGCGCGCCGCTGGTCTCGTAATAACCGCCGCGCGTGCCGACGCCGACCTCCTCGGCGACGGTGATCTGGACGTGGTCGATGAAGTTGCGGTTCCAGAGCGGTTCGAAGATCGCGTTGCCGAAGCGCTGCACGAGGAGGTCCTGCACGGTTTCCTTCCCGAGATAGTGGTCGATGCGGTAAACCTGATGCTCCTCGAACACGGAGCGGATGGTGGCGTTGAGTTCGCGCGCGGAGGCAAGGTTGCGGCCAAAGGGTTTTTCGATGATGACCTTGGCGTGGTGCGGCTCGCCGAGGTGTTTTGCCGCGAGGCCGGATGCGCCGAGATTTTTGAGGATGGGCGCGAAGACCGTCGGCGGCGTGGAAATATAAAAGAGCACCTGCACCTCGCGGCTGATTTTTTTCTCGATGGCGGCGATGTGCGCGGCGAGGCGCTTGAAGGCCTCCGGCTCGTCGTAGCCGCCGGCGACGTAGGTGGTGTTTTGCGCGATGCGATCCCAGACGGCGGGGTTGAGCTCGCGGCGGGAAAACTCGTGGATGGCGCTTGTGGCGAGCGCGCGAAATTCGTCGTCGGGGATGGCCTTGCGTCCGTAGCCGACGAGATGGAAATCGGCGGGCAGGAGGTTGTCGTGGCCGAGGTTGTAAACGGCGGGGATGAGCTTGCGCGCGGTAAGGTCGCCCGAGGCTCCGAAAATGACAACGACGGTGGGCGGCGCGCCTCGGTGTTTGCTAAGGCCCTGAAGAAACGGATGACGTGCAGTGTCTGCGTTCATGAATTTTGCCGAGCTTGGATTGCGTGCGCGGGGCTTACAAGCGGCCTGATGACGCAAAGGGGCGCAGGGGCGTTAAATTTTGAAGAAAATGCTCCCCGTCGCACGCGCGCAAAAAAACGCCGCGCTTTTTGGGCGCGGCGTTTTTTCTGCGGGAAATGTGCCGATGCCTGCGGGCGTTTGCGGCGCGGGATCAGATTTCGTAGGCGGGGAGCATTTTGTCGATGCGCACTTTTTCGAGTTTCGCAAAGACGGGGAGGCCGTTCTCGTAGGGAACGGGCGTCTCGCCCTGGATGAGCGGCTGCGCGTAGCGGATGAACTGGTTGCTCATGCTGACGCCGTCCTCGTTGATCCATTCGCGGGGGAGTTTTTTGACTCCGTTGGCGATGTCGCTGAGGGGGGCGAGGCCGGTTTCACAGGAATAGTGGTCGGTGTCGCCGCGGAGGAGCGTGACCATTTTGTCGGTCTCGGCTTCGAGGACGGCGGCTTTGACGGCGGCCTGGCCTGCGAGGTAGGCTTCGTCGGCATCGACTTTCGAGCCGCCAACGACGGCGGCGCGCTGGGCCATGCCGAGCTTGATGGTGCGGCACTTGAGGGTCGGGAAGTTTTGTTCGATGAGGCCTTTCAGGTAATCGGCGGCGCCGCCGAGCTGGGCGTGGCCGAAGGCGTCGGTTTTTTCGTCGGCGGAAAGGTAATTGCCGTCTGCGTCGATGAGGCCCTCGCCCACGACGATCATGCAGTATTTTTCGCGTTTGAGGACGCGTTGCACGTCGGCGACGAATTTCTCGGTCGTGAACGCGACTTCGGGGAGGTAAATGAGGTGCGGGGGATCGTGCGGCTGGTCGCGGCGCTTGGCGAGCGCGGCGCCGGCGGCGATCCAGCCGGCGTTGCGGCCCATGACTTCGATGATTTGCACGAGGTCGTGCTGGCCCATGGCCTCGTTGTCGCAGGCGACTTCGCGGACGGTGGTGCAGATGTGCTTGATGACGGAGCCGTAGCCGGGGCAGTGATCGGTGACGGGCAGGTCGTTGTCGATGGTCTTGGGAATGCCGATGACGCGGAGGTCGTAATTTTGCTGCGCGGCGAGCTTGGAAATCTTGTCGGCGGTGTCCTGCGAGTCATTGCCGCCAGCGTAGAAGAAGTAGCGGATGTTGTGGGCCTTGAAAACTTCGAGGACGCGTTCGAAGTCCTGCTGTTTCTTGAGTTTGTAACGGCACGTGCCGAGCGCGGCGCCGGGCGTGTGGCGGAGGCCGCGGATGGTCTGTTGCGACTCGGAAGCGAGGTCCACGAAGTCCTCGTTAAGGATGCCGAGGACGCCGTTGAGGGTGCCGTAGATTTCCTCGATGCACTCGTGGTTGAGCGCTTCGGAGACGACTCCGGCGACGCTGGCGTTTATGACGGCGGTGGGGCCTCCTGACTGGCCCACCAAGACATTTCCTACGAGTTCGGCCATGGTATTATGCGATATGGTTGTGTTTTTTGAGTGCTGATAAAATTGTGAGGGACAAGACAAGCGGCTGGGCTTGGCGGGTGGCAAATCAATTTTCCCGCGCAGCGAAAAAGAAGAGTGAGCTGTGAAAGGTGAATGGTGAAAAAGGCGGTGGGGCGGTCTTCCGCTGCGCCATATAAAACGGCAACGCCGTTTCCTCATATGGCCCAAGGTGCGGCGAAGGAGCCTGCCTTGGGCTGTAATGGGCAACGGCTTTGCCGTTGTTAGCGCCAGACATCGGTGATAAGCCTTCGAGAATCCGGGACCGAAAAACAGCACAGCATTATAAGGCGCCCGAAGGCACAGACGTTGTGCTTTTCCTGTTTTCATTAGAGGCTGGGCTGAATCGCCGAAACATCCATTTTTTGGTGCGATATACGCAGCCCATGATTCATGGCAGATTCCTGTATATACCGCTTTTTGAAGGCGGGCGCGCATCATCAAAGGGCACTTATCAACTTGAGGCGCTGGCTTTTAATCCCTCATGGCGTATTCTTGACGCGAGGAAGCCAAAAGGCGGAATTTTTGCCTCACGACTGTCATTCGATTTATCCAAGCGGGAGCTTATAGAGTTGGAGCTGAAGAAAGCGGCTGGCAAGTAGCCGGCGTGAAGTCTGCGGATGCGTGCTTTGCCTCACCCGCGCAGGCTCTCCCAAATGACAAACAGCGCGAATCCGATCAAAATCACGCCAAACACGCGCGGCAGCCACCGTTGCGCGCGCGCCAGCTGCCGCGCCACCGGAGGAAACAGGAGCGCCCACGTGATCAGCGTCCACATCACCGCGCCGTGCGCCACGACGACCACCGGCATCAAGACATGCCAGCTCGCCGGCGATTCCGGAGTCACAAATTGCGAAAAGATGCTCGTGAAAAAAACAAACACCTTCACGTTGGTGACATTGCACAAAAACCCCTCCATGAACCCCGCCGCCGCCTGTCCGCGCTCGCGTATTCGCGCGCCCGCATGATCCAGCGCCGCCTGCGTCCTGTCCGCCTCGGATTTCGCAAACAGCGCCTTCAGCCCCACCCACACCAGGAACGCCGCGCCTGCCAGTTGCACGACGCGCAGCACAACCGGCGGCGCCACGGCGAGCCCGAGCGAGAGCGCGAGCACTTGGATGCACAATCCCGCCGCAATGCCCCAGCCCGTGGCAAATGCGCGCGAACGGGAGCCGCTCATGCTGTTTTTCACGATGAGGAAAAAATCGGGCCCGGGGCTTATCAGGCCTGCGGTCAAAATGCCCAGAAGCGCTGCGAGTTGCGGGAACATGGAATGTCGAAACGAAACACGCAGACTACAAATCCGCTTCCCCGTCTTGCAACCGGCAATTCCCGCGTCGCTTCGACGGGGCGAATCGAAAACCGAAATAACACCAACGAAACCAGCGCCGTTTTGCGTGCCCCGTTTTTCTGGTCTTACCGTCCGCCCTTGCCGGAGATCACCACCGGCGCGGTCGCGAGCAGGATCTTCGCGTCGAGCCACAGCGACCAGCAGTCGATATACGCCAGGTCGAGCCGCACCCACTCGCCGAAATCGTCGATCTCGTTGCGCCCGCTGATCTGCCACAGGCACGTCAGCCCCGGGCGCATGCTTTGCCGCCGCCGGTGCGCGTCGTCGTCAAACCGCTTCACCTCGTAAGCCGGCAGCGGACGCGGTCCCACCAGGCTCATTTCGCCGCGCAACACATTCCAAAATTGCGGGAGCTCATCGATTGCGTGCCTCCTTAAAAAACGCCCGGCCCGGGTGATTCGCGGATCGTCCGCCATCTTGAAAACCGGCCCGCGCATTTCGTTTTGCGCCGCCAGCGCATCCCGCCCGGCCTCGGCTCCCGGACGCATCGTGCGGAATTTTATCATTTCAAACGGCCGTCCGTTGAGCCCCGCGCGCGTCTGCTTAAAAAACACCGGTCCGCGCGACGAAAGTTTTATTGCCAGCGCAACAAGCGCGAAAACAGGCGAAAGCACCAGCAGCGCGCCCGCCGAGATCACGACATCCGCCGCCCGTTTGACCGCGAGCGCGCCCGGTCCCGCGCGATGCGCAGCGCGATAGTGGATGACCGTTTCCCCGCCGAGCGAGTCGAGATGTGCGACCGGTGCAAACGGAGCCGCCGTCTGCCTCAGCCCCGTGCGAATCACGACCGACACGCCCTCGCGCGCGCAGCATTCGATGTACGGCGCGAGCGCGCCCGTGCCGTCCCGCTCAAAAATGGCGGTGTTGATTGCGTGCTCATGCAACGCCTCGGCGAAGCGCTCCGGCGATTGCTCCGCCGGGTCGAAGTCGCCCAGATCGGCGATGTGCGCCACCTCCTCGGACGGCAGCGCGGCGCGGCGCGCCTTGTTCGCCTTGGGGTCGCCCACCCAGAGCACGCGCTCGCGCCACTGTTCGCGCGCGAGCCGCGACGACGCGAGCCGCTCCGTGAAAACGGCGCGCGCATACGCAAGCGCGCCGCCAAACGCGCAACCGAGAATCACGACCGAGCGCGCGACCTGCGCGCGCGTGAGAAACAGCACGATCACAACCGCCAGCGCCATGAACGCCGATGCGCGCGCCGCCCCGCCCGCCGCCGGGCGCTGCGCGGAATAAAAGCCCTGCGCCGCCAGAAACGCCGGCCCGAGCACGGCGGCAAACGGGAGCACCCATGCGAGGTCGGCAAACGGTTCGAGCGGCGACAGCCCGAGCGCGTCGATCCGCGACAGCCCCTCGCGCAGCGCATACGCGATCACCGGCGAAAGCGCAAAAAGCGCGCCGTCGCATAGCTGCTGGACGCGGGTTCGTGTCTGCCGGGATTGTCTGAGCATGGGAGCGGGAGCGGCGTTTTTGTGTCGTTGGGAAAGTTATGCGGCAGCCGCCATTGGTAGCGAGAACAGAAACACGCCCGTTCGCGCATTTCCGGCGCGCCGCATCAATCCGCGTGTTTCATTTCGCATAAAACCTCCGCCAGCCCGCGCAAGTGCCGCGCGCGCGTAAAATGCCTTTCGTAATGCGCGCGCATCGTCCCGCGCGCCGGGCCCGCGCCGGCCACGGCGCGGATTGCCGCCGCGAGCTGCCGCGGCGTCGCGTCGGGCGTGACCACGCGCGCGTGGTCGCTGCCATCGGGAAGCATCCCCGGAATCGCGCGCCAGCGCGTCGTCACGACGGGCAGGTCGTGCGCCATCGCCTCGATCAGCACGAGCGGCTGCGCCTCGTGCGTGTAATATGTCGGGAAAACGAACATGTCCGCGGCTGTGTAAAGCGCGTGCTTTTGCGCTTCGTCCGCATGCCCGGCGCGGCGCACGCATTCGCGCAGGGGCGCGTGGTCGTTGGCGAGCAGCGCGTCGAACGCGCGCTCCTCCTCCGCGCTCGCAAACGTGCCAGCGACCGTCAGCTCAAACACGCCGGGCGTATCCCGTTGCAAAACCGCCAGCGCATCGAGCGCCGCAAAAAGTCCTTTTTCACGGCTGCATGTGCCGAGAAACAGCAGGGAGCAGGCGTGCCTTTGCGCCTTGGAGAAAGCAATGGGCTCCGCATCCACGCCGTTCGCCACCACGCGCACTTTTTTCGGCGCAAATGCCAGCGCGTCCCCTGCAAGCTCCGGCGCGAGCACGATCGACAGATCAGCCCGCCCGAGCGCGAGCCGCGTCAGCCAGCGTTCCGGCGCGCGCGCGTTTTCGGAAATCCACGCGCCCAGCCCGGCTGCGTGCCAGTGAAGCACCAGCCGCGTGAAAAACGGCCTCAGCGCAAACATCACCATCCAGTCGCGCCAGACCGCGGCGCGTTTTCCCGGCGCGGGCACGTAATAAAGCGCCACCCCGCCCGCGCCGCGATTGCGCGCGCGCATCCACAACGCCCGCCAGCATGCCCGCCCGAGCGCGAGCACTTTTCCGATTCGCACGCGCCCGATGTCCGCCGCGTCGCGTGACAGCGCAGGGCTCACATGAAGCACTTCGATTTCATCATCGGTTTCCCGCGCCGCCGCGCCCAGCCCTTCGACGAGCGTCCGCACCATGACACTCTGTCCGTGCACGGGCGGGGGAGTCTGGGCAAAAACGAGCAGTTTCATCGGTGGTGGCGCGCTTCAGAAAAACCGGATATGCGACCCGAGGCCGGACTGCAAAAGATTTCCTGTAACCATTTCGCGCCGGTTCGGTTTCCCTTTTCGCACAATGACTGTCACTGTTTGCGCAACCACGATTTTTCCCACGCCTCTGAACACCGAACATCCAGACTCTCCACACGCTGTTTCCACGACCGGCGATCACGCGCTCATGCTCGCTGTGCGCGCCGGCGACCTCGACTGCCTCGGCGAACTTTTCGAGCGACACCACCGCCGCCTCTATGCGTTTTGCGCCCATCTCACAGGCCAGCCCGCCGCCGCCGAGGACATCGTGCAAAACGTTTTTCACCGCATCCTCAAATACCGCCACACCTACCGCGACGATGGCCGTTTCACCACCTGGATGTATCATCTCGCGCGCACCTGCGCCGCCGACTTTTTCAATAAACAATCCGCCGCTCCCACACCCGTCGATCCCGCTGATCTCCACGGGCACGCCTCCGCCGATCCCGCCCCCGATGCGCACGCCTCGCAGTCCGACGACCTCGCGCTCCTCCGCGCCGCGCTCCACCGCCTTTCCCGCGAACATCGCGAAATCCTCATCCTCTCCCGCCTCCAGAATCTCGAACACCGCGAAGCCGCCCGCATCCTCGATTGCTCCGTCGGCGCCGCCAAAGTCCGCGCCCATCGCGCCTTGAAAGCGCTGCGTGAAACCTACTTCGCACTCCGCCAGAACCCGCAACCACTTTAACAACGCACATGCCATGAATTGCCAACGCATCCAGGATGAACTCTTGCTCGAAGCGCTTCACGACGGCGCGCTCCCGCCCGGCGCCGCCGATGCCGTGCGCGCCCACCTTCTCACCTGCGACGCCTGCCGCGCTCAACTCGCCTCGCTCGAAGCCCTCGCCGCGCAACTCGACCGCATCCCCGTTCCCCCGGCGCCCACGGACCGCATGCGCGCCGGCTTCCAGGCCATGCTCGACGCCGAGAAGCGCGCGCTTTCCGCGGCGTCGGCCAGTCCGCGCCCGGCGTCGGGCCTCGACCGTTTTTTCGCCCGCTTTTTTCCACGACGGCCCGCGTATCAATTCGCCGCCTCGCTCTCACTCCTCGCACTCGGTCTTTTCGTCGGCGCGCGTTACCTCGCCCCGGAAACAAAGCGGCCCGTCATCGCGCAAACTGAAAACACACTGGCAAACGCCGCCTCCGCCGCCGAACTCGCCGAGCTCCGCGAGCAGGTGAACAACATGGGCCGCCTCGTCACCTATTCGCTCCTCCAGCAAAAATCCACGAGCGAGCGCCTTCAATCCGTCCTCGCCACGCTCCAGCTAAAAACGCCCGACCGCCGGCTCCTCACCGACCTCGTCGGCACGCTTGCGCTCGATCCCTCCGTGAACGTGCGCCTTTCCGCCGTCGAGGCGCTCGCGCCGCACACGGGCGAAGACCTCGTGCGCGCCGGCCTCATCGCCGCGCTTCCCCGCGAGACTGCCCCGCTCGTGCAAGTCGCCATGATCGAGCTCCTCGCCGCCGCGCGCGACACCGAGGCCGCGCCCATCTTCGCGCGCCTCATGCTCGACGAGCGCGCCGACCCCTCCGTTCGCGAAACCGCGCGCCGCGCCCTCGCCATCCTCAACACCCCCAATCCTTCCACGGCGGCCCTGCCGCGCAGGCCCGCCATCACAAAAACCATGATTTGAAAACACACACGCGCTTTATGAAAATGAAAACACTCGCATCCCTTCTTGCCACCCTCGGCCTCTTCGCCGCCGCGCTTCCCGCGCAGGACAATTACCGCGAACTCGGCTCTGCCGCCGCCGAAAACAAACCCGCCAAAAAGACCCGCTCCACGGTCCAATCCAAAAAAGGCACGGCCACAGAACGCATTTCGTTTTCCGACAAAACCAAGCCCGGCACCCTGAAAATCACCATGGCCTTTGCCGAAATTGACGTCCAGGGCACCGACGGCAGTGAAGTGATCGTCACGTCCTCGCTCGACAAAAAAGGCGCCGCCAAAACCGATGCCGACGGCTTCCGCCGCCTCGACCAGGAAGTCGCATTCGAGCTCGTCGAGGAAAACAACATCGCCACGCTCCGCATCGCGGGCAGCAACCAATGGTCCGCCTCCGACGCCGAATTCAAAATCCAGGTTCCGCGCAGCACCAACCTTGTCATCAAGACCCAATCGGGCGGCGGCGTTGAAATCGACGACATCGACGGCGACATCGAAGTCTCCACCGTGAACAGCGAGATCGACCTCGAAAACGTAAGCGGCTCCGTCGTCGCCAACACCATAAGCGGCAAGATAGAAGCCGAGTTCAAACGCGCCCCGCAGAAACCCGTCTCGCTCACCGCCATGAACGGCAGCATCGGGCTTTCGCTCCCTCCCTCCGCCGCCGCGAATCTCCGCATGCGCACCATGAACGGCGCCATCCGCACCAACTTCCCCGAAAGCGCGCTCAAAACGACTGCGACCGCGCAGAAAAAAACAAGCATGAGCATCACGAGCGACAGGGACGTGACCGTCGTCACCAGCAGCTCCGGTGACAGCTACGCGTTCTCGACCACGGGCGCCGACATCCAGATGTCCGCATCGTCCGCTCCGAGCGATGGCGAACTCGTGCAGACAATCATCGAAACGCGCAAAGCGCAGGCTCTCGACTACGCCGACAAAGGCCTCGCCGCCGCGCAGAAAGGTATGGCCTCCGCGATGAAGGTGATCGATGAAATCAAGGGTTTGAGCGACGAGGAAAAAGAACTCATCAAACGCAAACTCCAATCGGGCTCCGACGCCATCCCCCGCACCGCGCGCACAGCCGGCGTGCCCTCCATCGGCGGCAAAACAATCACCGGCGAACTTAATGGCGGCGGCGTGGACATCCAGCTCACCACGATGAACGGCAACATCACGCTCAAGCAGGAGAAGTAAGCAAATCGCAAAGCACAGGCAGCACGCCAACGGCGTGCCACCCGTCAGCCCCGGGTGGAGCTTGCGACACCCGGGGTATTGGATATTTGGATACGAGCGTCCTGTAGGGGCGCTACAGGCGTCATTCGGCGAATTGTGGCGCCCCTACAGGGCGCATGATTGCAAACGGCATGAACCCGGGGTCTCGCGCAACGCTCGACCGCCGGGCTGACGAATGGCACGCCGTTGGCGTGCGTCCGCTCCGGCTCCGTCATCCCTGGCATCTTGCGCGCGCCGTTTTCGCCGGTCTCCTTCACATCTTTTTCCGCCTTTGCGCCAGCTTGACCCGGCGACGTCGGCCGACAAGCTCGCGCCCCTATGGTTATCAAGCCCAAAGTCCGCGGATTCATCTGTATAACGGCGCACCCGACCGGCTGCGCCGCCCATGTGCAGCAACAAATCGACCACGTGCTCGCGAAGGGGCCGGTCAAAAACGGCCCGAAAAAAGTCCTCGTCATCGGCGCCTCGACCGGTTTCGGCCTCGCCTCGCGCGTCACCGCCGCATTCGGCTCCGGCGCCGCCACGCTCGGCGTTTTCTTTGAGCGCCCCTCCGAGGAAGGCCGCCCCGCCACGCCCGGCTGGTATAACACCATCGCCTTCACCAACGCCGCCCACGCCAGGGGCTGTTACGCCAAAAACATCAACGGCGACGCCTTCTCCGACGCGATCAAGCAGCAGACGATCGACACCATCAAAGCCGACCTCGGCCAGGTCGATCTCGTCGTTTACTCGCTCGCCTCCCCGCGCCGCCAGCATCCGCGCACCGGCGCCGTTCACAAATCCTGCCTCAAGCCCATCGGCGCCGCCTACACCGCCAAGACCGTCGATACCGACAAAGGCGTCGTCTCGGATATCACGCTCGAAGCGGCGACCGAGACCGACATCGCCGACACCGTCGCCGTCATGGGCGGCGAGGATTGGGAAATGTGGATCGACGCGCTCCTCCAGGCCGGCGTGCTCGCGCCCGGCGCGACCTCTGTCGCGTTTTCCTACATCGGCCCCGAAGTCACCTGGCCCATCTACAAAAATGGCACCATCGGCATGGCGAAAATCGACCTCGAGCGCGCCGCCAAAAAAATCGACGCCACGCTCAAGGCGCACGGCTACGGACGCGCCTTCATCTCCGTCAACAAGGCGCTCGTCACGCAAGCCAGCTCGGCCATCCCCGTCGTGCCGCTCTACATTTCCATCCTCTACAAGATCATGAAGGCAAAAGGCCTTCACGAGGGCTGCATCGAGCAAATGCAACGCCTCTTCGCGACGCAGATGTATAACAACTCCGCGCTCGCCTTCGACGACGGCGGACGCGTCCGCATCGACGATCTCGAAATGCGCGCCGACGTGCAGGCCGAAGCCGCGCAACTCTGGCCGCAGATCACCACCGAAAACCTCGCCGCGCTCACCGACATCGACGGCTACCGCAGCGAGTTCATGCGCCTGTTCGGTTTCGGCCTCCCCGGTGTCAACTACGACGCCGAGGTCGAACCGCATCGACCGATGCCGGAATAACCCGAAGCGGCGCGGGGAAGCCTCGTGCCGGCATCGGTAAATCCCAAATCCCAATCGCCGAAAAAATCACAAAGAGCGAGGATCGGGTGGCACGGGCGACTCGCCCGTGGGATCGGGTGGCATGGGCTTCCAGCCCATGTTTTCAGAAACACGGGCGAGTCGCCCGTGCCACTCAACCCGCAAAGCTAGGTCCTTTGGAATTTGTGATTTGAATATTGGATTTTTTTTGGAATTTGGAGATTGGGATTTGGGATTTCTCCACCTCCACCCGCTCCGCACCTCCACGCATTCTCACTCTCATACCCACTCGCATTCCACCACCATGAAAGCCCTCGTCCAGCGCGTCACGTCTGCCAGCGTCACCATCGACGGCGTGGTGCGTGGTGAAATCGGCGCGGGCATGGTGATCCTGCTCGGCATTGCCGACACGGACACCGAGGCGGATGTCCGCTGGCTCGCCGAAAAATGCGCCGCGCTGCGCATCTTCGATGACGGCGCGGGTGCGATGAACCGCTCGCTTGTTGATATTGGCGGCGGCGCGCTCGTGATCAGCCAGTTCACGCTCATCGCGAGCTGCCGCAAGGGCGCGCGGCCCTCGTTTCATCACGCCGCAAAACCGGCGCTGGCGCGCCCGCTTTACGGGCTATTCCTCACGCATCTGGCGTCTGTTATCGGGCGTCCCGTGTCATGCGGCGAATTCGGCGCGATGATGCAAGTCGCACTCGTCAACGACGGTCCGGTGACAATCATTGTGGATTCGCGCGAGGAAAAATGATTTTCCCCAGCTCTTCCAAAAACCGGGCGTTTTGTTCGTGCGTGCCGATGGTCACGCGAATCCATTCGGGCAGCGCATAACTCCTCAGCGGGCGCACGATCACGCCGCGCTGTTGCAACGCGTCGAACACACGCGCGCCGTCGCCGACCTTCACGAGCATGAAGTTCGCGCGGCTCGGCACGCATTCCAATCCGAGTTTTGCGCAGCTTGTTTCCACTTCCGCGAGCCCTTCCTTGTTTTCCCTCAGGCATCGCGCGGTGAATTCCCCGTCGTCCAGCGCCGCGATGGCCGCCGCTTGCGCGATGGCGTTCACGTTGAACGGCTGGCGCACCCGGTTCAGCAGCGCGGCAAGCTCTGCGCTCGCGTATCCGTAGCCGATGCGCAGCGCCGCCAGTCCGTATAATTTTGAAAACGTCCGCAGTCCGATCACGTGGCGTCCCTCGGCGATCAGCGGGCGGATGTCGGGCGCCGCGTCCTTGCCGCCGGCCTCCACAAATTCGGCGTAGGCTTCGTCGAAGACGAGCACGACGTGCGGCGGCAGGGCGCGCGCGAATTCCATGATCTCCTTTGCGCCGTTGACGGTGCCGGTCGGATTGTTCGGGCTCGCGTAATACACGATGCGCGTCTTCGGCGTGATCGCGCGCAGCATGGCCGCGAGATCGTGCGTGTGATTGACGAGCGGCACCTCGACAGGCGTCGCGCCAAACAGGAGCGCGACGAGCTTGTACACCGCAAACGCCGGCGCGCCCATCACGACCTCGTCGCCGGGGCGCAGGAACACGCGGCCCGCGAGTTCGAGCAGTTCGTTCGAGCCGTTGCCGATCACGAATTGCTCCGGCGCGAGATTCCATTTTTTCGCGAGTTTTGCGCGCAGCGCCACGCAACCGCCATCCGGATACAGCTGCGCCTGCGAGAGCGCGCGTTGCGCCGCCGCGATGCCCAGCGGCGACGGGCCGGCGGGGTTTTCATTGGAGGCAATCTTGATGATGCCGTCCGGATCGAGGCCGAGTTCGCGTGCGACGTCCTCGATGGGCTTGCCCGGCTCATAGACGGGCTGGGTGAGGACGGACGGATTGGCGAGTTGCTGGATGGAATGCATGTGTGAAGACAAAAAAACCAAAATGAAAGCGCGCGTCACGACCGCTTTTGCCGTCGTTTTTGCCGCGCGCTTTTGCTTTTCCCGATCACGCCCAGCCGCGGATCACGACGTTTGGCGAGCGAGACCAGTTTCTCCGCTACCGCTTCAAAACGGTCGTTTTCCTCGGGTAAAAACAGCCACTTGGGCAGAATCCTGTGCGGTTCCAGCGCCGGGAATTCCGCGATGAGCGACGCGTGATGCTCGCGCCCGGTGCACACGCAAACGCCGCGCCAGTCCGGGTCATTGTCCGCCGGAAAAGGAAAATACAGCGCCAGTTTGCCATCAATGTAAGCCGCCCTGCCGCCAAACATCGCGCGCAGGAAAAATCCCGGATCGCCTTCAAGCGGCTCCCAGAGCCACGCGTAGGGATGGACTTTTTTGATTTTGCCGAAATGGATGTCGCGCATGGCCGGTTGCTGCTTGTGTCGGTAAAAAATGCAAAAACCGGGATTCGTTCAAAATGAATTTGGTAAATTTATGCTTTGCAAAGGCGCGCTTGCGAATTGGCGATCCGGTCTATTTAACCGCACCTCTGCAAAAATGGATACCTTTCTCATCGACGTGCCCGTGCCTTCAATGGGGGCAACAGTAAGCGAACTCACGGTGATCGACATTGTCGTGCAACCCGGCGCGCAAGTCGCCAAGGGTCAGAAGCTCGCCGAACTTGAGAGCGACAAATCTGTTTTCGAATTCGAGTCGCCGTGCGACGGCGTCATCCGCGAAATTTCCGGACGCGCGGGCGACATTCTTCCCTCGGGCGCGCCCTTTCTGCGCATGGAAACGAGCGACCAGTCGCTCAGGCACCTGCAAAGCGCCCGATCGGGTGGCGCGGGCTTCCGGCCCGCGCCTTCGGAGCACGGGCAGGATGCCCCTGCCACACAGCCCGTCCGTCTCGCGCAACCCGTCAAGCCTGCCGCCGCCGCTTCCGCGCCGCCCGCTCCAAAGCCCGCCGCGCAATCCGCCATGCAATGGACGCCGCGTGCGATCAAGGTCGCGCAGGAAGCCGGCCTCGATCACACCGCAATCACCGACATTGCCGCTACCGGCCCCGGCGGGCGCGTCTCCGGTGACGACGTGGCCGCTTACCTCGCCCGGCGTCCTGCCGCCGCGTCCACCCCCGCCGCGGACGCGGGCAAAAAGCCGAACGGCGAGACCGTTTGCATCGCGGGTGTCGGTTATGCGTTCCCGCTCGGGGTGCGCTCCAACATCGACATCCTCAAGGAATTTCCCGACATGACCGAGGCGGAGGTCATCAAGCTCACCGGCATTCGCGAACGCCGTTACGCCGCCGAAGGCGAGACCGCCACGAGCCTCGCCGTCACCGCCGTGCGCCACGCGCTCGCGCAGGCCGGGATCGACGTCAAGGAAATCGACGGCGTGATCATGGCCACGCTCATTCCCGACCAGCCCGTGCCCGCAATGGCCAGCGCGCTTGCCAAGCAGCTCGGCATCCCGCACGCGCTTGCCTTCGATCTCAACGCCGCATGCGCCGGCTGGCTCTACGCGCTCGAGGTGGGCCGCGCGTTCATTCGCGCCGGCACGGCGAAAAAACTCATCGTGGTCACCGCCGAGCTTCTTTCGCGCATCACCAACCCGAAGGACCACGCCACGGCGTTTCTCTTCGGCGACGGCGCGGGCGCGGCGATCCTCACCGACACCGCGGACGGTCACCGCCTCGCGCGCATGGCGCTCTCGGGCGACGCCGACCAGTTCGACGCGATCCAGCGTCCCGGCGGCGGCGCGCGCCGCCCGTTCCCGAACAAGAGTGGCGACGACCATTGCGACTTTTATCTCCAGATGAACGGCGCCGCGGTGTTCAAACACGCCGTGATCGCGTTTGCCGACCAGATCGAATCGACGCTCAAGCGCCACAATCTCAAGCCCGAGGACATCGCGTGGATCGTGCCGCACCAGGCCAACGAGCGCATCCTGCGCGCCGTGAGCAAACGCGTGGGCATTCCCTACGAAAAATTTGTCGTTACCATCGGCAAATACGGCAACACGTCCGCCGCGAGCATTTCGATGGCGCTCGGCTGGGCCGCCGAGGAGCAAATCTTCAACGACGGCGACAGGATCATCTTCTGCAGCGTCGGCGCCGGCTTGACCTTCGCGGGCGGCCTGCTCGTGTGGTGAGGCGGAAGCCGGCCTCCGGGCCGCCTCTGCTCCCGACAAAATCCCATGCGCAACAAAACCGCCATCGGTTACACGATGCTCGTGTTCACGGTCATCCTTTGGGGGACGACGTTTGTCTCCACCAAGGTTCTGCTGCATTATCTCACGCCCGTTGACATCCTCTTCGACCGTTTCCTGATCGGTTACGCGGCGCTCTGGCTGATGCACCCGCGCCGTGAAAAATTCACGACGCTCAAAAACGAGCTGCTTCTTTTCACCGCCGGCGCGAGCGGCATCGTGCTGTATTTCCTCTGTGAAAACGTGGCGCTCGTTTACACGCAGGCGTCCAGCGTCAGTCCGCTCGTCGCCACGACTCCCGTGATGACGCTGCTGCTTTCGGCGTGGATCAATCGCGACGGCGGCATTACGCGCGCGACCGTCGTTGGATGTTTTGCGGGGCTGGCCGGCGTGATTTTGGTTTTTTGCAACGGGAGCGTGGTGCTGGAAATCAATCTGCTCGGCGACATCCTGGCTTTGCTGGCGGCGCTGTGCTGGGCGGTGTATTGCATACTGCTCAAGCGCATCGCCGGGATCACGAGTACGATCGCGCTTACACGGCGGATTTTCGGCTACGCGCTGATTGCGATGATTCCGCTGCTGTGCGCGACGGACCTGCGTACGAGCGTAGCGACGCTCGCGAATCCCGTCGTGGCCGGCAACCTGCTCTTTCTCGGCCTGGGCGCGTCGGCTTTGTGCTATGTGTTTTGGAATACGGCGGCGGGCATGGTCGGAATCGTGCGCGCATCGTATTTCCTTTATTTTGTGCCCGTGGTGACGCTCGTTGGCGCCGCGATCGTGCTGTGCGAGAAAATCACCGTGTATGCGGTCGCGGGCACGGCCCTGATCATCGCGGGCGTGTATGTGGCGGACAGGGGCAGGGGACGCGGCCCGGCATCCGGCTGAGCCGCGCCGCGCTTGCCATCAGTCCCGCCTCGGCAGCGTTGTAATGGGATTCCGGATACGCGCGATGGTCGCCGCCGGCAGGTAGCCCGCAAAGGCGGCGGTGGGCATGACGAGGGCGCGCTTGCCCATGATCACGCCGGGCTGGAGCACGGCGTTGCAGCCGACCTCGGCGGCGTCGCCAAGGAGTGCGCCGAGTTTGCGCAGGCCGGTGTCAACGCCTCCGCCGGGCGTGCGGACGGTCACGGATTGCTGGTCGAGCCGGAGGTTGGAGAGAATCACGCCGGCGCCGAGATGGACATTGTTGCCGAGGATGGAATCGCCCACGTAGCTGAAATGCGGCACTTGCACGCCGTCCATGAGGAGGCAGTTTTTGAATTCACACGAGTTGCCGATTACGCAGTTGGCGCCGATGATGACATTGCCGCGGATGAACGCGCCCGGGCGCACCTCCGTGCCCGCGCCGATCCACGCCGGGCCGATGATCGTGGCGTGCGCCGGAAGCGCCACGCCGGGATTGATGACGACATCGCCCTCGATATGCACGCCGGGCGGAATCGGAGGCGGCGAGGTCGGGCCGGGATTGTGCGGGGCGGTGGCGAAGGCGTAGGCGGGCGTCGCCGCGAGGACGGCCTTGAGCGCCGGGCCGATTGCGCCGACCCATGTCCACGGGGCCGCGCCGGCGGGAAAGTGCGGCGCAAACGGGCTGAGCGATTCCGGCAGGTCGTAGAGATCGGAAGCTTTCATTGTGCGCGACAATGAATGTGCGATGACGCGAAGGCAAAGACGGAATCGCGGATGCCCCGCACGGTTTCAAATGGCGCCGTTGTGTGACGGTTGTGCAAAATCGCGCTCAAAATGGATGTATTTATTCGTTTCACCGGGAAATCTTTTCACGATCGCAGCCGAATCTAGCCATGAACAAACGCTCTCTTCGCATGCGCTTTACCGCGCTCTTTCTGCTGGCCTGCTCCAGCATGGCATCGGCATCCAATGCGCAAAACGCCGTGCCCGTCCGCAAACCGGAGCCGCCCATCGCGGGTGTCGAGCATGTGCTCATCATCAGCATCGACGGCCTGCGGCCCGACCGCATGTTGATCTGCGACGCGCCGGTGTTGCGCGGGCTGCTGAAGGAAGGCGCTTACACGATGTGGGCGCGCACGATCGTGCCGGCGATCACGCTGCCGGCGCACGCAAGCATGCTCACGGGCGTCAACGAACGCAAACACGGCATCGAGTGGAACCGCGATTTGCCGTTGAAGGAGCCGGTTTATCCGCGCGTGCCGACGATTTTTGAAATGGCGGCAAAGGCCGGCTGCACAACGGCCATGATCGCGGGCAAATCGAAGTTCAGCGCCCTCAACAAACCGGGAACGATCAACCATGTATTCGTGCCCGACGAATATGAACCGGACAGCACCAAGGCCAACGGTTCAAACAGCGTGGTCCTCGAAAGAGCCGTTTCCATCATCGAAAAGCACAAGCCGGCGCTAACCTTTGTGCATCTCCCGGACGTGGATGTCATCGGCCATCAGGAAGGCTGGGGATCGCCCGGGCAATCCGCAGTCATCGAGCAGACCGACGCCGACGTGGGCAAGGTGTTCGCCGCGCTCGATCGCGCGGGCATTCGCGAAAAAACAATCGTGATCGTCACCGCCGACCACGGTGGCGCGGGGCGCACGCACGGGCAGACGGATTTCGACGACATGCGCAGCCGCCACATTCCCTGGATCATCACCGGCCCGGGCGTGCGCGCGTCTTTTGACCTGACACAGGTTCAACCGCTGCAAGTGAGCGTGATGGACACCGCCGCGACATCGCTCTGGCTGCTCGGGCTGCTCGTTCCGCCCAATCTGGACGGCAAGCCGGTCAAGGCTGCGTTTGTGGATGCGAAGTAAGCCCGTCATGGGTCCGCAAACCCTCGTAAAATTGGAGGCGCGGGCCGGAATTGAACCGGCGCATAGAGGTTTTGCAGACCTCGGCCTTACCACTTGGCTACCGCGCCCTGAAAAAGGGAACGTGAACGGAAAAGAAAAGCGCCGCCCGCTCAAGCCAAAACTTTCCTCCCAGCCGAAATAGCCCGCCCGCTCGGATTGTCAGGCATGAGGCCGGGGTTCACATTCCCGACGAGATTCAGATGCTGGAAAAAACAAGGTCAGTTTTCGTATGACGATGCTTGGCCTTCATCCTCTGCAAAAATTGACAAAACACCACCTAGTGTCGTCGGCTTTCCAAGTGTCGTCGGCTTTCCAGTGTCGTCGGCTTTCCTTTCGAACGTGGCAAGCGCGCTAAACGTATTATACGTGCGCCATTCGATCTGATTAAACTCTTTGAAAGGATTTTCCATCTTTGACTAACGTTTAATATGAGCTACGCGGAGCACCAAGCGTTAATTCGCAGAACAATCACCCATCCGCGTTGGCTCTGGCTACTAGTTAGCATCTTTCTCTATCTCGAAAAGTTCCTTGGTGATATAATCATCATATGATTTCGATAATATTATAAGTTCCCGCTGTAATTTTAAATATTTTTTCAAACCACTGGTAAAATTGGTATAATTTAGCGATTCAAAAGCATACCTCAGTGAGCCGAAGAAAGCAATAAACAATGCTATATATTCAATAATTTCTATAATGTCCATCTTGAAAAAATTAATAATACAAAGAGGCACGCAACAAGCTGCAACACCTATCATTCTACGCTCAAAATACCGATCTTTATTAAATCTTCGCCAAGCTGAAGATACTGACGCTGATATATATTCATCAAAAACATCTGCACTCATCTCTTTGAATTGCGCGTATTCCGCCTTAGATAAAGGCATTTGAGGACGTCGAAAAGAATATGTATTTATAATCATTATCGTGGTATTTTTAATGGAATATTTAAGAAAAACCAAACGGAGGCGACAGCTGTTAAATTGAAAAATAATCGTCTCTGGCTACCGGTTATCTTTTTTATTATTCTAAAATTTTTAACTGCGACGGCTCAAAAAGTTTTTCTTGATGTTCTTCTTTTTTGTCGAACCATGTGCAAAGCACCATTTGGCGAGCGTGGTATTCTCCGATATTCGAAACAGTCATTTTAGGGCCGCCAGATTTTAGCTGAACAACATCTCCTATTTTAATATCCATTGTGTATATGTGATTATGAGATTCGTATAACTCTTGTGGCGCAGTGAATGAAGGCAGGGATGGAGAATCGCTCTGTCCTTCTTCCAACTTTGGTTTCGTCGCTTTACAATTCCAGCAAGCACTAAAAGTCTCTGGAACTGCTTCACCGCACTTTTGGCAGACCCAATCAGAGGAAATTGATATTTCCTTCTTTCGCATCGTCATAAATGCGGAAACAATCGACTTTGCCTCTTCTGCGTCGCTATCGTTAGTGACACACAAAGTAGGCCAAAATAGGTTTGTTAGAACGCCTATCATACCCATCATGGCCGTATCCGCGTTCTGATTCTGTATATAACAGGGTATACCAGCAGCGTCTAACTCGGACTTGAGAAGTCCTACGATTATAGGATCTGGGTTGGAATATACTTCGATCATATGATTCTTAGAGCGTCTAACAAAATGATTTTGGGAGGAATCTGGGCATGACAATGGAAGCGGCAAGCGAAAGAAAGGCGCGATGCATATAGCCATGGCGCTCATAGCGGATTCGCAACCGCCGGAATTGGTGGAGCCTGGCGATGGTTCTTTCGACCACCCAGCGTTTCGCGCCCAGGCCGCTGCCATGCGCGGTGCAGCGTTTGGCCAGAAACGGCCCGATGCCTTCGTTTTTGAGGCGTTGTCGGAAGGCGGCGCAATCATAGGCGCGGTCGGCATACAGGCTGATGGTTTTGCAACGCAGGCAATCAGGCAGTCCGGCGAGCAGGGCAAACAGATAACCGGTGTCATGGCGGTTCGCAGCCGACAGGCTGGTTGTCAGAGGCACGCCTTTGGCGTCGCTCAGGACATGGTGTTTGCTGCCCGATTTGGCCCGGTCGACCGGATTTGGCCCCGTCTGGCTCCCCCAAAAACAGCCCTCACGCTGCTTGAGTCCACAGTCACTCTCGACCAGTCGATTTTCCCCGCTCCGCCGAGTTTTTCGAGCAAGGCCAATTGCAGCCGATCCCATACTCCCGCAGCCAGCCAATCGCGCATGCGCCGCCAGCATGTCATGCCGCTGCCGCACCCGAGTTCCTGCGGCAAATCCTCCCACCCCATGCCCGTTTTCAATATGAAAATGATGCCCGTGAGCGCTTCTCGGTTTCCTATCGACTTTCGCCCGGGATTGCGTTTGCGCCGCGCCTTCGGCGCCGGCAGCAAATCTTTGATCTGTTCCCATAACTCGTCGCTTAATAGTGGCTTTGCCATTCATCACGCTCATCATAATTTTCCGCCCCCCCTCAATCCATTTTGTTAGACGCTCTTAGAACGAAAAGTTTAAATCCTATATATAAGAAAAAACAGGGCCACCATAACCTGAGAATCGTAAAATCTCGCATATTCCCTATTGCTATAAACGAGAATATCGCTAAAAAAATGAAATATGGAGCCGCTAACCAGCGTAAAATAAATGGCTTCCAACAAAATGCCAAAGCGAAGCCGGCGTATATTCCAACAACTATCCAATTAACCAGTTTATCGCCCTGGTTGTTTTCAATTTGCGAAGCAATAATTATAGGATTGAGAAGTAGTAGCGCGGCTGCAAGATATACAATAGTAGGGTGACGTATAATCTCGGTAATTCGGGACTTCGCCTTTGATTTGAGGTGTGGCGTTGGCTCTGTTGGGGGCGCATGTTGTTCGGGAGATGGCTTCTGTGGTGCACATCTTGCATCTTTTTCCTTGAACGCTGCATAGGCGGCGGCGGCAATTAGAGTAACAATCAGTATCTGAACACCAAGCTGGCGGATATCCATCGCGATGGAGCGTTCGGCCGTTAGTGGTCCCCAACTGCTACCGATATATCCAATGAACTTGAAACCGCCGCTGGAACTACTGCTATCGAACATAATACCGCCGCCACTAACATGCGCGGTAGTCGTGATGACAAGCGTGGGTGGAAATAGGAGCATCGCTGCTAGGATGCCAATGTATGCAAAGAGTAGTAGTTTACGATGGGGAGTCATACTCTCAGGCTAAGATGAAGCTCAGACACCGAGCCGGTGACGATCGAAAACGCTGATCCTTCCGAAAGCCCCGCGCGCAACCGAGGTTGTCTGTAGCGTCTGGTTAGCCCTTTCTTTCATCACTTTGGTACCCTCGCTTCCGAGCATGGACCCGCTTGATGCGGGACTCCTGTCTCTTCGCATCTTCGGAATAATCTTCAAGCCAACGATTAAGTCGCTCGACGATACTTCCCAGCCTATCACCAACAATTTGGCCAAGGTGCTCGATCTCATCACCGACGCGAGACCGCCGCAGCCCCTTTCTAAAACGTCGATAGCAGTACATTGCTGCCGCACCGCCTATAGCACCCAGGAGTACCATTGAACCCGGACGAACCTCCGTAATACAAAAGAGCGGAGGTGGTTCGTCTCTTACGCGAGCGTAGCGATAGCGAAACGGCGGAGGAAGATAGTAGTCCTCCATTTCCGTCCAGAGTGCGTCATCGACTAGCTCTATGATCTCCGCGAGTTCTCGGCCCGCAATGAAGCCGTCATACTCGATTACGATTTCGATCAATGATTCGTTCTGGAGCATATGTTCTCGGGTTTTAGGTTGGGCTAAAGTATTATTGAGCTGCACTCAGTGCAGTATGAGTGGCATTTGGGAGTGAGGTAATTCGGGTCATGGTATGATGACCAGAAGACTATGTTTCTTTTATTTTGCAAGGGTTTATGCCGTAAAAAAAATCAGAGCCCGTTTTTTTTGGGTTATTTCATGGTTGCCTTGCAGGGGACAAAAGCTGCACTGGGCCGGTCATGAACTCGAAGGTTGTTTCGTTTCCAGGGTGGCAGGCGGTTTTGGATGGCGATTCAATCCCGGCGGACCGGCGGAATTTCGGGAGCGTTATTGGAAGGCGCTTCTGATGCCTTTGCAGCGTTGCAAGGAGAAGCGAAAGGGCCAGTCGCCGACTGGCTGGTTGATGATCCAAGGCAAACCGTCACGCCGCGCTCAGGGGCGGCTGGGGACGTGGACGACTTGCATGCCGGCGGCGACGGCGGCTTGGAGGCCGGGCGTGGCGTCCTCGAAGGCGAGGCATTTTTCGGGATCGACGCCCGCGAGTTTCGCCGCGAGCAGGAACATGTCGGGATGCGGCTTGCCGCGGCCCGACGGGACATCGGCGGGCGTGACCACGATTTTGAAAATGTGATCGAGCTTCGCCGCCTTGAGCGCGGGCAGCGCGATGTCACGATAGCCGCCCGTTGCAATGGCGACGGGATGCGTTTTTGCGACGCGCTCGGCGAAGGAGGCGACGAGTTCGATGCGTTTGATTTCGGAGATGAGGTCAATATACATGGCTTCTTTCACATGCATGACCTCGTCGGGATCGAGTTTCAGGCCGTAGCGCTTGCCGAAGACGGCGGCGACGCCTTGCGAGTTCACTCCGCCGAGCGAGTAAAACAGATCCTTGTCGAGCGTTTCCGTCATGCCGTATTTGCGCAGCGCGGCTTCCCAAGTGCGATAGTGCAGCGGCATGGAGTCAACCAGGGTGCCGTCGAGATCGAAGATGTAGCCGGCGAAATCGCCTGCGGGAATATTGAGCTTCATGAAAATTAAGTCCAGGGAGGAGGCGTCCCGCCTTGATCTGCCATAAGCAGCGCCGTGATGTTTGGTGCGAGCGCCGGGAGTCGAACCCGGATCAACGGCTTCGGAGACCGCTACACTATCCATTGTGCTACGCCCGCATTGGTGGTGGCACGCGGGGAGGACTTCACGGGCAAAGACGCGGGAACTCAAGCTTTTCGTTTTCCGCGCGGGGAAAATGGATCACGGAAACAAGGAAGGACGGAGAGATTCACCACAAAGGCTCAAAGGACACAAAGATCGGAAAAGGAGGAAGGGGGCGGAAAGAAGACAGAGATCGGAGAGCGGAGGTTGAGCTTTCGTTGAAACGCATGGCGGCAGCGCGAGTGGGTCGGGGTGGTATGGGCGGATCGGGTGGCATGGGCTGGCAGCCTGTGTTCCTGGCTCAATTTTCAACCGCGAATGAACGCCAAAACCCGCGAATAAAAACCACCCTGCCGGATATCCGAACACGCTCTTGCCTGTGTCGGGAAACCATGGGTTGAGTGGCACGGGCATCCTGCCCGTGTTCCGTAAATACGGGCTGCCAGCCCGTGTTGTGCGATGAGCATGGGCAAGGATGCCCATGCCACCCGATCCCACGGGCAGGATGCCCGTGCCACTCGATCCGTCTGCGGTTTATCGATTCGTGGAAGGGAGCGGTGTTTTAGTTGTTGTCCGAGGATGAGGGGCTTTTGGTTTCGTCAACGAGCACGAAGCGGGTCGCGCCCTGTGTCCAGATGCGGAGGAGAGTTTTTTTCGTCGGCGGGTTCTCGGTGAGTTTCACGGCTTCGTCGGCGCTGGCGACGGGTTCACGGTTGATTTCCTGGATCACGTCGCCGGGGCGCAGACCCGCGGCGGCGGCGGCGCTGTCGGGATCGATGTCGGTGATGACGGCGCCGGTGACGCCGGCGGGGATGTTGTAGGCGCGGCGGATGCGGGCGTCGATGTCGGAGACGCCGACGCCGTTGAGGGTGCCGGTGTCCTCGGTTTTGCCGGAGACATCCCTGCCGGCGGTGGTTTTCTCGCCGGGCTGGTTGCCGACCTTGATGGTGAGTTTTTCGGCTTTGCCGTCGCGGTTCACGGTGATGGGCGCGGTGGAGCCGGGTGCGACGGCGGCGACGGCGAGGCGGAGGGTGCGGCCGTCCTTGACGGGTTTGCCGTTGAAGTTGGTGATGACGTCGCCGGATTTGATGCCGGCCTTGGAGGCGGGGCTGTCGGGCGTGACTTCGGCGACGAGGGCGCCGTCCGCGTTTTTGAGTTTGAATTGCTCGGCCATTTCAGGGGTGAGGTTTTGCACGGAGACGCCGATGAAGCCGCGGACGACTTTGCCGTTGGCGACGAGTTGCTCCATGACGCTGCGGGCGAGATTGGAGGGGATGGCGAGGCCGATGCCTTGGAAGCCGCCGGTGCGGGAGAGGATGGCGGTGTTGATGCCGATGACGAAGCCGCGCGCGTCGGTGAGGGCGCCGCCGGAGTTGCCGGGGTTGATGGAGGCGTCGGTTTGGATGAAGTCTTCGTAGCCCTGGCCGTCTTCGATGATGCCGACGCCGCGTCCGAGGGCGCTGATGATGCCGGAGGTGACGGTCTGGCCGATGCCGAAGGGGTTTCCGATGGCGAGCACGCGGTCGCCGACTTCAAGCTGATCGCTGTCGGTGAAGGTGGCTGCGGGGAGCCCGTCGGCGTCGATCTTGATGACGGCGAGGTCGGTCTTCGGGTCGGTGCCGACGACTTTGGCTGCGAGCTCGCGGCCATCGTTGAGGGAAACTTTGATTTCGTCGGCGCCGGTGACGACGTGGGCGTTGGTGAGGATGTAGCCGTCGGGGCTGACGATCACGCCGGAGCCGAGGCCGGATTGCTGGGGCTGGCGTTGCATGCGCGAGCCGCGGCGGTTTTGTCCGCGATCCGGAACTTGGCGCTCATCGTCGTCCGGGCCGAAGAAGGGGCCGAAGAAATCGCGGAAACGCGGGTCGTTGAAGAAGGGCAGGCCTTGCATCGGGACGTTTTTGGCGCGTTCGGTGACGAGGACTTTGACGACGCTGGGCGCGACTTGTTTGACGATGGGCGCATAGCTTTCCGTGGCGGAGGGCGCGGTGCGGGAGACGGGCTTGTCGTCAACTTTGACGGTGACGCCGGGCTTCGACGATTGCTGCGCGAAGACGAGGGCCGAGAGGGTGATCGCGGCCACGGCGGCGAGGCTGCCTGCGAGGAGCGCGATGGAGCGGCGGGCGGGATTGGCGTGTGTGTTGTTGTTGGTCATATAAGTTGGAGGAAGTGTCTTTTGACTGGTTGCGTGTGTGTTGAAATGGATGGGCGCGGCCTGTTTTTTCGGATTATGCGGACAAAATAATCGCACGAAAGTTTTTCGGATTCCTTTCGCGAGGCTTACTTTTTTGTAATTTTCGCGGTTAATTTCCGTGCGCTTGATGGGGGTTCAGAATACCATGGCGGGAATTTTTTTCAACCATCATGACTGTTCACGATCGTCTTGCCGCCCATCTCGCAAAAACTCCCGACACCGCCCGTGCCAACTGGGTCGCAAAAAGCGCGACCGTGGTGGGCGACGTCACGCTCGGGCCGAAGAGCAGCGTGTTTTACGGGGCGGTGCTGCGGGGGGATATTGCGCGGATCGTGGTGGGCGAGGGCTCGAACATCCAGGACAACTGCGTGGTGCATCTGGCGGACGATCTGGACGCGGTCATCGGCAACTGGGTGACGGTCGGGCATGGCGCGATCATCCATGCGTGCACGATCGAGGACGAGTGTTTGATCGGCATGGGCGCGACGGTGCTCGATGGCGCGCGGGTGGGGGCGCGGAGCATTGTCGGGGCGGGGGCGGTGGTGACGCCGCGCACGGTGATTCCGCCGGGCTCGATGGTGCTCGGGGCGCCGGCCAAGGTCGCGCGCTCTCTCACAGCGGAGGAGCAGGCGAAACTGAAAGGCTGGGCGGAGAAATACGTGCATGTTTCCGCCGCGCATGCGGTGGCGGAGAAGGCGCGCGGCTGAGCGCGTTTTTTTTCGCGGCGCGCGGCTGTGGATGACTTTGCTCCGCAAAGAAAAAGCACGATCGCGCAATGTTTTTGCACGTTGCCTTTTGGGCCGAACTTCTTTTTTTCGAATCTGCATCGTTTGCTGAAAACGCTTAAAACACATCCTGCAATTCATTCATTCCCACTATGAAAAAACTCATCGTTGAATTCATCGGCACCTTTTTTCTGGTGTTCACCGTCGGCTCCGTTTGCACGCAAGGTGCATCGGCTGTCCTTGGCGCGCTGGCTATCGGCTCGGCTCTAATGGTCATGGTTTATGCGGGCGGCCATGTTTCCGGCGGCCACTACAATCCGGCTGTCACGCTCGGCGTTTTCCTGCGCGGCAAGTGCGGGGCGAAGGACGTCGTGCCCTACTGGGTCGCGCAACTTGCCGCGGCGCTTGTCGCGGCGCTGCTGATTGCGGTGATGTTCGAGAAGTCCGCGGTCTTCAATTTCTGCTCTGCCGCGCAGGTGCATGTGCTGCCGGCGATCATCGCGGAATTCGTCGGCACGTTCGCCCTTGTCTGGGTGGTGCTCAACACCGCCACGGCCAAAGGCACCGCGGGGAATTCCTTCTACGGGCTGGCGATCGGCTTCACGGTGTTCGTCTGCGCGATTTCGGTCGGCCAGATTTCCGGTGGCGCGTTTAACCCGGCGGTTGGCCTCGGCGTGTTCGCGATGGGTTTTGCCAGTGCGAAGACGTTTGCGATCTATCTGGTCGCCGACCTCGTCGCCGGCGCGGTCGCGGCGCTCGCTTACAAGGCCGTCAACGGCAACGACTGATTTTTCGCGCCTGCCCGCCTTTGCGGGAGCGTTTCAAAAAGCCGGGCGAGCGCCGTCCGGCTTTTTTTTGCGGGTGCATTTTCCCGCGTGATGACTGTCAGCAGAATACCGGCTTCCTTTTGGCGGCTTTGCCGCTACTGATTTTCTCCATGTGCCACTACCCTCGATTCAGTCTCGCAGTGATTTTATCCGCGGCAATGAGCGCCGCTGTTTTTGCCGGGCCATGGGATGAGCCCGCCTGGCAATTCTGGCTGGCTCCCGGAGCCGCGCCCGCCGGCTGGACAAAGGTTTCGCCCGACACCGCCTTCACCGACGCGCGCGGCTACGGCTACGAGGCGACGGACGGCATCACGCAGGATGCAATCGGCTCGACGGCCGACCGTCCCGTTTATTTTTCGATCGGGCTGGCCGAGGGAAATTATCGCGTGGCGGTCACCTTCAGCGGCGCGCTCACGGTGAAGTCCGAGGTGCGCCGCCTCATGCTTGAAAACGCAACCTCCGCGCCCGGCGCGACGGCGCGCCGCGAGTTTGTCGTCAACATCCGCCGCGACGCCATCGCGGGCGCGGAGCCTCCCGCCAAAACCGCTGTCGATCTGAAACCGCGCGAACGCGCCGATTTGAAGTGGAATTGGGACGACAAGCTCACGCTCGAATTCAACAGCGCCGACATGCAAAACCTCCCGAGCGTCGCCGCCATCGAAATCACCCGCGCCGAGGACGTGCCCACGCTGTTTCTTCTCGGCGACTCGACCGTCTGCGACCAGCCGCGCGAGCCTTACGCAAGCTGGGGGCAGATGCTCACGCGTTTTTTCAAGCCCACGCTCGCCGTCGCCAACCACGCCGAGTCCGGCGAATCCTATCAGGGCGCGTTCGACCGCGGACGCCTCGACAAAATCCTCAGCCAGCTCCGCCCCGGCGACACCGTCATGCTGCAATTCGGACACAACGACATGAAGGTCGTCGACGTGCCCGCATACGAGGCGAGCATCCGGAAATTTGTCTCCGCCATCCGCGCAAAAAAAGCCGCCGTCGTGCTCGTCACGCAGGTGCAGCGCCGCACCTTCGACAAGGACGGCAGGATCACCAACTCACACAAGGACTATCCCGACGCCGTGCGCCGGGTCTCGCGCGAGGAAAAAACACCGCTCATCGACCTGCACGCCATGAGCACGAAACTTTACGAGGCGCTCGGCAGGGAAGGCTCCGCCGCCGCGTTCAAGTCCGGCGACGGCACACATCACAACGCCTACGGCGCCTACGAACTCGCGAAGTGCATCATTCAGGGAATCCGCGACGCCCGGCTCCCGCTCGCGCGCCACATCGCGGACGATTTCGCCCGTTTCGACCCCGCGCAACCCGACGCGCCCGAGGCTGTAGTCATTCCGCCAAGCCTGACCGCGCCCGGCGACAGGCCGGACGGTTCGTGACATTTCAAAAAGCCAGACCTGGGCAAGGCATCAGGTTGATTAACTTTTTAGAGTCCATTATTAACAGGCCTAAAACGACCTAAACCTCATGCACTACCCTTGTATCGATCCTCTTTCTGCGAGCGAAACTATGAGTCCTATTCAATAATACTATGCGACAAAAATGGCACGCGATAAATATATCATCGTTCTGGTCACGATCTCTGCGCTGATCGTGCTGCCCGGCGTGGGTGCGCAAATGCTTGGCGCGTCGATTCATGTTTTAGCGCCGATCGCTGTATTCCAGATGTTCGCGTCGCTGGTATTTTTCATTACTTCGCTAGTTTCGCTTATTCTCAGTGTGAATGCGATGAGTCAAAAAAAGTGGAGGAAAGCGGGAGCCTATGGCGGGGCGGCAATGTTGCCTGCTGCGACATGGTGCCTCGCCGCGCTGACGAATGATCCAGGCTGGCAAGCCGTCATGGGCATATGAAAGAAGAGTCATTGGAGCCAATGCGGAGGCTTCATCGCATCCATTTTTTTCTGGGGAATAGTCACGGCTCAGCCGGAGGCTTCGCCCTACCTTCAGCGGTATAAACCTGAAACCTGCGCTTGGGTCGGGTGGCATGGGCGACTCGCCCATGGGATTGGGACTTTTGGATGCGCATCGGTTTGCGCGCGCTTTTCGCACGGGCTGGCAGCCCGTGCCACTCAAACACCCGGCAATCGTTGTTTTTGGGATTTGGAATTTCATCCCCCACCGCATTCAATCCACGCTTCCATTCACATCACGCCATCATGCTCTGGACCGACGCATCCATTCACTTCATCGACTTTGAGGGGAGCATTGCGTCCGGGATTCTCGAATACGGCGTGGTCACGCTGCGCGGCGGGCGCGTCGAAAAAACACGCACGCGCCTTTGCCGCGCCATCGGGCGCGTGCGCGACGAGGACGCCGCCATTCACGGGCTCACGGCAGGGCTCGTGGCGCGCTTCGATCCTTTCGCGTGCGAGGAGGAATTCGCGCATTTTGCGGCGTTGCGCGAAACCGGGCCGCTCGGCGCGCATTTTGCGCACGCGGAAAACTCGCTCATCAAATCCGCGTGGCCTTATCCGCGGCCGTCGCCCGACCTGTCGCGCGGCGGCGCGCACACCATCGCCGACTGGGGGCCGTGGATCGACACGGGGCGTCTGTATGCGGAAGTTTTTCCGCAGCTTGAATCCGCACAACTCGAAACGCTGATCGCGACCTTTGGCCTGCAGGCGGAGCTCGACGCGCTTGCCGCGCGGCATTGTCCGGAAGATCGCAGGCGTTATCACGCCGCGCTCTACGATGCGCTCGCGGCGGCGCTGCTGCTGCTCTCGCTCGGACGCCGCGAGGGGTTTTCCCGCATGACGATGGCGTGGCTGCTGCAAATGAGCACGGCCAATCCCGAAAAACGCGACGCCATGCGACAGGGGGAACTGTTTTGACATGAATGCCCTGAAATGGATCGAAGCCACAGCCGCCGACGAGGAGGCGGTGTTTGCATTGCTGGGGGCGTTTTACGAGGAAGAGCGCATCACGCTCCGCCGCGAGGCGACACGCGCGGCGTTGCGGACGCTGTTGCGCGAGCCGCGCGCCGGGCGCGTGTTCTTGCTGAAAAACGAGGAGGCTCCCGATGAAAAACCCGCCGGCTATCTCGTGGCCGCCTTCTGGCACAGTCTGGAGTTCGGCGGGCGCGTGGTGCTGCTCGACGAGCTTTACCTAGTGCCCGCCGCGCGCGGTCGCGGAATCGGACGCGACAGCATCGCGTTCGTGCGCACATGGGCAAAAACGCAAGGCGCGGTCGCCGTCCGGCTCGAAGTGAATCATCACAACAAACACGCCAGGGAGATTTATCTCAAAGCTGGATTCGCCGACGATCACCGCGACATCATGACCGTGATGCTTTGAACCCATGTCGAAATCGAAATACACGCCCAACCCGCGTAGTGGAAAGGTGGATACAGGATCCTTCGCGCCCGCGTCCGCCGGCTCCGCGCCGGCGTGGATGCGAACGCTTCCGGCAGTGTTGATCGTCGCAACGGTCGTGGCGGTGTATGCGAACAGCCTGCGCGGGCCGTTTATTTTCGACGATGTGACGGCAATCGTGGAGAACCCGAGCATCCGGAAACTTTGGTCGTTTGAAATTTTCAACCCGCCGGGAGGCCGCGGCGAGACGACCGGGGGCAGGCCGCTGCTCAACGCCTCGTTCGCGGTGAACCACGCGATCAGCGGCTTGGAGACGTGGAGTTATCACGCCACGAATGTGGCGATCCACGCGATGGCCGCGCTCCTCCTGTTCGGACTGGCGCGGAGAACCGTCCCGAAAAACGGCGCGGGGAATCGCGATACCTGGTTTGCGGCGGCGGTCGCGCTTGTGTGGGCCACGCATCCGCTGTGCACGGGCGCGGTATCGTATGTGGCGCAGCGGGCGGAGTCGTTGTGCGGGCTGTTTTTCCTGCTCGCGCTGTATTGCTTCGCGCGCGTTCCCGAGGGAAGGCGCTGGCTGGCTGCCTCGGCGGGGGCGTGTTTCGCGGGCGTGGCGACGAAGGAGGTCGCGGCGACGCTGCCGATGATCGTGTTTTTGTACGACCGCACTTTTGTCGCGGGGAGTTTCGGCGCGGCTTGGCGTGCGCGGCGCGGTTATTACCTGGCGCTGATGGCGTCGTGGATTTTGCTCGCGGCGCTCATGCTGGGGCAGGGCGGGCGCGGGATGTCGGCGGGTTTTGCGAGCGGGACGAGCTGGGTGGAATACGCGTTCACGCAGTGCTGGGCGGTCGCGCATTACCTGCGGCTGGCGTTCTGGCCGGCGGGACAGCTTTTCGATCACGGCCTTGTGCTCGTGCGCGGTTTGCGGGACGTGTGGCCGCAAGCGCTCGTGCTCGCATGCCTGTTTGGCGCGACGCTGTGGGCGCTCGCGCGCAAGCCGGCGGCGGGTTTTTTGGGCGCGTGGTTTTTTGTGATTTTGGCGCCAACGTCGAGCGTGGTGCCGGTCGTCACGCAGACGGTCGCGGAGCATCGCATGTATCTGCCGCTGATCGCGGTGGCGGCGCTTGTGCTCGCGGTATTGCGCGTCCGCGCGCGGGCGTTTTTTCCGGCGGCGACGGTCGTGCTCGTCGTGTCGCTGGGCGCGGCGGCGATTGCGCGCAATGCGACGTATCGCAGCGGGGAATCCGTCTGGCGCGATGTGACGGAGAAAAATCCGGCGAGCGCTCGCGCCTGGGCAAATCTCGGCGCGGCCTTGCAACAGGCCGGGAACGATGCCGGGGCGGTCTCATGCTACGAGCGCGCGGTCGGGCTAAATCCAAACCACGCTTTTGCGCACGGCAACTGGGGCGGGATTTTGTTGCGCGAGGGAAAGGCGGCGGAGGCGATTCCGCACTTGCGCATCGCGGCGAAACTGGAGCCCGACGCGTCCGGCATACGCGCCGCCTTGGGCTTCGCGCTTGCCTCCGAGGGGAAGGCGATGGCGATGGGCGGGCGTCTTGCGGAGGCGGAAACGCTTTTGCGCGAGGCCGTCGCCGCGCAGCCCGGCAATGTCGAGGCGCATGGCAATCTTGGCAATGTGCTGCTCATGCAGGAGCGCGCGGCGGAGGCCATTCGCCAGTATGAGGAAGTGCTGCGTCTCAAACCCGGGGACCGCGGCGCGCGTGAAAATATCGAACTCGCGCGGGAGCTTTTGAGGAAGTAGCCGCCGGCTGCGTCCGCCGCTTTTAGTTTCGGCGCCAGATGTTGTATTTCAAAATCGCGTAGACGGCGCGGATGCCGTCGCGCCAGCCGATTTTTTTGCCCTCGGCGTAGGTGCGGCCCGCATACGACACGCCAACCTCGTAGATGCGGAGCTGGCGGCGCGCGGCTTTTGCGGTGATCTCGGGTTCGAAGCCGAAACGGTTTTCCTCGATCGTGATGCCCTGGATGACTTCGCGGCGAAACATTTTGTAACAGCATTCCACGTCCGTGAGGTTCAGGTTCGTGAACATGTTCGAGAGCGTTGTCAGGAAGCGGTTGCCGAGGCTGTGCCAATAGTAGAGCACGCGGTGCGGCGCGCCGCCCATGAAGCGCGAGCCGAACACGACGTCGGCCTTGCCGTCGATGAGGGGCTGCATGAGGCGGGGGAGTTCGCGGGGATCGTATTCGAGGTCGGCGTCCTGCACGGTCACGTAATCTCCCGTGGCGTGCGCGAAGCCGGTGCGCAGCGCGGCGCCTTTGCCCTGGTTTTTTTCGTGATAAACGGTTTTTGCGACGAGGGGCGCAATTTCGTCAGCAAGCACTTCGCGGGTGCCGTCGGTCGAGCCGTCATCGACGACGATAATCTCAACAGGCTCCACGCCGCAGTTGCGCACAGCCTCGACAAGTGCGCGGATGGTGCCGCGTTCGTTGTAGCAGGGGATGACGATGGAGAGTTTTGGAGGCATGTGGTTTTCAGGATCAAAACAAAGCGGCATGCAGCATGTCGCGATAATGCGGCCGCTTGCAAATCCGAATAAGCGGGCAGGGGCTCGGCGTGCGTCCGAAAACCGCAAGGCCGCAAGGCCCACGGGTTGGGTGGCACGGGCATCCTGCCCGTGTCTTCGGAACACCGGCTGGAAGCCCGTGCCACTCGACCCTGCCGAAGCATTCGCGATTATTGGCGTCTATTCGCGGTTAAAAACCTTCCGTCCTCTTCGCGCCTTTTGCCCTTCTTTGCGGCTATTTAATACGCCCTTAGAACAGCGAGTAGCTGAGGGTCATTTGCGTGCGGATGTCGTCGCCGGTGAAGCCACCGCAGACTTTGTTGTGACCGTAGAGGCATTCGATGCCGGCTTCGAAGCGGGGGCGGATGGTCCACACGAAGTTCAACGAGGCGTATTGAACGCGATGATACGCGTCTTCGCGCTGTCCTTCGACGTTTTTCAGGTTGGACACGCTGTAGGAGGCCGTGGAGCGGTATTTCGGGGACCACTTGTGCGTGTAGCCGGCAAGAAAGCCCCAGTAGGCGAGTGCCTTGAGGTCGTTTTTGTTGTTGAACGCAATATCGCCGGCGCGGAACGCGTCGTTGATGGTGCTGCCAAAGATGCCCTGCCCGTAAGTGGCTTCGAGCTGCACGCTGTCGCTGGCGGTGATGTTGGGACAGACGCTCAGGCTCAGGCCCCACGCAAAGACATCCTGCTTGAGCGAGCTGTCGGCGGAGTTGCGCGTGGAGAGCTCGCGGACAATGGCGCCGAGTTGCGCGCAGCCCCATTTTTCATTTTCCCAGCGCACGTTGGCCGTGAAATCGGGGAGGTGGTTCACGGTGGAGGTGGAGCCGGAAAGATTGTCGCTGTAAAGCCAGGGGCTGGGATTGGAGAGCGCGAAGGCAGCGCTGTAGCCGCGCCGGCTCACGGGCGTGTCGTAGCGCAGCTCGGTGGGGCGGTAAAAGACCTTGGAGCTCGCGCCGTTGTAATCGAGTGTCGCGGGCCATGCGTCGGGATTTTCAAAGGGCGAATAGGTTTTGCCGAATGTGAGCTTGCCGAAGCCACCGCTGTAGCGCGCGTAGAGGTGATTGATGCGAATGCCCAGATCATCGCTGCCACTGGCGTTGTAAAAGTCGTTGTTGTAAAAAACCTCGAACTGGTTTTCGGAGTCCACGGTGACGGCGACGAAAGTGACGTTGCTGCCGCGCGCGCTGATGTTGGAGCGGCCCGCGTTGTCATAAGGCGCGAGATCTCCCGTGCCGGCATGGGGGTTGTTTTTGACGGGGAGGAGCGCGCCGGCGAAGCGGTTGTCGATACCGACGTTGTTGGTGTCGGCGATGACATCGAGGCGGGGGCTGAGGTTGAGGCAGAGTTTTATTCCGGTGTTGGGCACGAGGATATAGCCGTCGCCGGTTTCGCCTGTTGCGATGCTTGTCGGTGCCGCGGGCGCGGAGGGAGCGGCGGGAGCGGGAACGCCGCGGGTGTTGCCGCCTTGCTGTTGTTCGAGGCGCGAGATTTGGGCGTTTTGCTGAAGAACCATTTCCTGCAGGCTCTTGACGGAGGCGCGCAATTGCTCGACCTCCGATGATGGCGTTTGGGCCGTTACAGGAAGAGCGGCGGCTGACAGGAGCGCGACGCTGGCGCCCAAGGCACGTAAGGAGATTTGATTCATGGTGCTTTCAGGAAAAAGAACGTTCATCCTCTGGGATTTTCACGCCGGGGGTCGATATCATTTTACAAATTGATGATGTTGGTTCTTGCGTAGTCCCCTGTCCCAAATCCATTTGTGACTGCTTCGTTTTCCGGCAATCACCGCCCACATCACATGGATCAAAGCATCGCGCACAACACCCAGCCGCAGACGGGTTTGCTCAAACGCGGACTTAAGAACCGCCACATCCAGCTCATCGCCCTCGGAGGCGCCATCGGCACGGGGCTGTTTCTCGGTTCGGCGGGCGTCATCCAGCTCGCCGGCCCGGCGATGATCCTTGGTTATGTGATCGGCGGCATCATCGAGTTTTTTATCATGCGGCAGCTCGGCGAGATGGTCGTCGAGGAGCCGGTGGCGGGGTCGTTCGCGCACTTCGCGCACACATACTGGAGTCGGTTCGCCGGATTCATGTCGGGCTGGAACTACTGGGTGCTCTACGTTTTTGTCGGCATGGCCGAGCTGACGGCGGTGGCGAAATACATCCATTGGTGGCTTCCCGACATGCCGCAATGGATACCCGTGCTGGTGTTTTTTGTGCTCATCAACGTCATCAATCTCGCCAACGTGAAAATCTTCGGCGAGGCGGAGTTCTGGTTCTCCATCATCAAGGTCGCGGCGGTGATCGGGCTGATCGTCTTCGGCGCGTATCTGCTGCTCAGCGGGCACGGCGGCCCGCAGGCGCGCGTGTCCAACCTCTGGGAGCACGGCGGGTTTTTCGCGACCGGCGGGACGGGTTTCGAGACGTTCAGGAACTTCTCAATCGCGCTCGTCCTCATCATGTTTTCCTTCGGCGGGCTTGAACTCGTGGGCGTGAGCGCGGCGGAGACCGCGGAGCCGAAAAAGACGATCCCGCGTGCGGTCAACCAGGTGTTTTTCCGCATCCTCATTTTCTACATCGGCGCGCTCACGATCATGATCATGCTCCAGCCGTGGCCGGAAATGCTGAAGGCGATCAACGCGGTGAGTGGCTCGAACCTCGGCGACAAATACGGCGCGAGTCCCTTCGTGCTCATCCTGAAACAAATGCACGTGCCGAGCGCTGCCGGCATCCTGAATTTCATCATCCTCACCGCCGCGCTCTCCGTCTATAACAGCGGCGTGTATTGCAACAGCCGCATGCTCTACGGCATGGCGGAGAAGGGCAGCGCGCCCGCGTTCTTCAAGAAAACCGACCGCCGCGGCGTCCCCGTGAACGCGCTCATCGCCTCCGCGTGCGGCACCGGCATCGGCGTGCTTATCAATTATTTCAACCCCGGCAACGCGATGACGTTCCTCTTTGCCCTCGTCATCGCCACGCTCGTCATCAACTGGGCGCTCATCAGTTTCACGCACCTGATGTTCCGCCGCGCGAAGGATCGCGAAGGTTACAAAACGAGTTTTCCGTCGTGGGGCTCGCCGGTGACGAACTGGCTGTGCATCGCCTTCGTCGCCTTCATCCTGTTTGTCATGGCCGCTTGGGCGGGGATGCGGACTTCGGTGATCATCCTCCCGTTCTGGATCGCATTCCTCGGCCTGCTCTACTGGCTCACGCACCGGAAAGCAAAGCCCGGCGCTTGAAAAACGGCGGGACGGAGAAGGGATTCACCACAAAGGCACGAAGGGCGCAAAGGACGGAAAAGACAGAGGACAGAGGTCAGAGAGCAGGAGTCGGAATGAAGGCGCTGGCTAACGACGGCAAAGCCGTTGCCCATTACAGCCCAAGGCTGGCGACGAAGGAGCCCGCCTTGGGTATCTCAATCAAATACACACAACCTCGAAGAGGTTGCCTAAATCCCATGATTTCAAGCCTAGGCAACCTCTTCGAGGCTGTGTCATTTTTTAATCAAACACCCAAGGTAACGACGTTGTCATAACCTTGGGCTGTATGAGGAAACAGCTTTGCCGTTTTATATGATGTGGCGGAAGACGGAAGGAGGGAGAAGACAGAGGAGATCGACCCGTCCGGGTTATATTACCCGTATTGGCTCTGGCGTTTTGTTAGGCATTTTTCTTCCGCCGCGTAAGAATGTGCGCTACGCCGATGCTCAATAAATTGTGCACCGCAATTACGCCGTAGCATAAGGCAAATATGCCGATAAGATCGTCGTCACTGCGAAAAATCGAACCGGGAACGATGGGGTAAGCGGCGGCAACGGGAATCCAGCCGAACTTCGCGCCACCGTCCACAACTGGAACAAACAGGGTCGCGAGAAAGACGACAGCGAGGATAATAAGATACCTCCGTCTCAAGAACTTCTTCTTCGCAATCAGGCAATGCAGTATTACAACGGCAGAAGCGAACAGAACCAAGACAAGCAGGCCGGCCAACGATAACGTGAACTCGGGAGATGATGCGTTCATTGCAGGTTTCTTTACACAACGTTTAATATGAGTCGCGCGGAGGCGGAGACAACAACGGTTAAATTGCCGGACAAGCATCCATACGCGTTGGCACGTTCGTGCTCTTTCTAAGACCTCACAAAAGCCAACATGGCACCAATCAGAAAAGCCATGCCGAAAAGCATATGAAAGATAATCCATATGAAAAACTCCCATTTGCTATTCTTTCTCTCATAAACAGCAAATCCTTTGAAGCCCTCCCAGTTTCTTCCAAGAACAGCATTGTCACGAATGGAAAGTCCTACATTAACAAAAGCCGTTATCGCTACAGAGATAAAAACCATGGGATAAATGCTGACGCTTACGCAATCACTCGAAATTAACGCAACTGCTATTCCTATGGGGACAAGTTCCAAAACGAAAAATCGTATGAGCAGCGTGTCCTTCATCTTTCTTAGCCGAACAATGTCATTGGGTAGGATTATTGGGAGCTTCGGTCTTGAGTCGTGGTCTTTCAAGGTTTCGGGTTTGGCGTTTCTCATAAGTTTCTGCATTTTGGCGGGTAACTTAAGAAGTCCAGATGTTTCGACCGGGAAATGCCATAACTGTGCATAAGGACGGATAAAACTGAAACCGGAGGAGCCACCGAAACAGCCGGAGACTTCCAAACGAAAAACGGGGCAGTTTTTTAGGCTCACGCGGAGGCGCAGAGACGTGGGGAATCACGAACGGTTTTCTGCGTCTCTGCGTGAAAATAAACCGGCTACGTCGTGCCCGGCTTGCAGCAATGCGGCGTAGATGCGCGCGTGTTGCGCGGCGGAGGCTTCGGCGGAAAAGCGGGCGGCGAGGGTGCGGTCGATTTGCGCTTCGGCGAGCGCGCCGGGTGATGAGAGCCGCGCGAGCACGTGGGCGAGGTCGGAGGCGTCGCTATTGCGGAAGCGCCAGCCGTTTTGCGGCGGGGTGGTCGCGGGGATCAGGTCGAGCGCCGCGCCGGTATTGGCTGAAACCGACGGCACGCCGGCGGCGAGCGCTTCGATGCGCGCGAGGGAAAACGGTTCGTGATCGGAGGGCACGAGCAGCACGTCGGATTCGGCCAGCAGCGGCGCGGAGGAAGGTTGCTGGCCGAGCCAGCGCACCTGGTTTTCGAGCCCGAGCGCGCGGACGCGGGCGCGAAGCGCGGCGGCGTAGCGTTCGGATTTTGCCGTGCCGCCGGTGCCGCCGATGTGTGTGAAACGCCAGCGCGCGCGGATGTCCGGCGGGAGTTGCGCGAGCGCGTCGATGACGAGATGCCAGCCTTTCCAGCGCACGAGCGCGCCGATGCCGGCGGCTCGGATTTCGAGCGAAGGCGCGCGTTTTTTTTGCGGAGAGGGCGGTCGCAGTTCCGGAGAAAGGCACGGCGGTAGGCATGCGTCCCATGCCTGCGTGGGGAGGCCGTAATACCGCGACATTTCGGGAGTGAGAAAAAAGAGGCGTTTGCCCGGCGCGAGCGTGCGCGCGGCGAGGCGGTAAAACCAGCGGTGGCGTCCGTAGCAATGCACGGTGGCGACGGCGCGCTGCTCGCCCCAGCGCGCGAGTTGCAGGGCGGCGAGCAGGCCGGCGCGGGAGCATCCGTGGAAAATGCGGCGCGGATCGGCGCGGAGCCATTCGCGGGCGGCGCGGGCGACGGCGCGCGCGCGGAGGAGCGTGCGCGGGGAAATGGTTTCGCCCGCGATGGCGGGAAACGTGACGACGGGCGGCGCGTGCAGGGCGAGGCGCGCGCCGGGGTTCATGCCGAGCAGCATGTCGAAATGCGGCGTGGCGGCGGTCGAGAGCGCACGGAGAAAGGAGCAGATGCCGCCGAGGTCGTCGTCGTAGCCGAGGTAAAAGAGGACTTGGGGCCGCTGCGTCATGCGCCTTGTTTCAGGCGTTCGGCGGCGCCGGTCTCGTAGCGCGCGATCCATGCGCGGTGCCACGTGGCGTAGTCGCCCGCCTCGATGCGCGCGCGGGCCTGCGCCATGAGGTCGAGGAAGAAATGCAAGTTGTGCATCGAGACGAGCGTGCCGCCGAGCATTTCGTTCGAGACGGCGAGGTGGCGGAGGTAGGCGCGGGAAAAGTTGGACGTGTAGTTTTTGACCTCGTCGCAAATCGGGCGCGGGTCGGTCCGGTATTTTTCGTTGCGCAAATTGATCGGGCCGTCGGGCGTGAAGGCGAGGCCGTTGCGCGCGACGCGGGTGGGCATCACGCAGTCGAACATGTCCACGCCCATCGCGATCATTTTCAGCATTTGCGGCGGCGTGCCGAGGCCCATCGTGTAACGCGGCTTGTGCGCGGGGAGGTAGCGGACGGACGCGGAAACCTGCTGGAGCATTTCGGGCTCGGGCTCGCCCACGCTCACGCCGCCGATGGCGTAGCCGGGGAAGTCTAGCGAGGCGAGCGCCTCGGCTGCCTCGCGGCGGATGTCGTCGTAGGTGGAGCCTTGCGCGATGGCGAAGACGTGGTGGCCGGCGGCAAGGAAGCCGTTGTCGGTGGCGATTTGTTTGCACTGTTTCGCCCACTCGAAAGTGCGCGCGACCGAGTGCGCGCAGATGTCACGCTCGCAGGGGAAGGGCGGGCACTCGTCGAGCACCATCGCGATGTCGCTGCCGAGGTTTTGCTGGATGGTCATGACCTCGCGCGGGCCGAGAAACAGTTTCGCGCCGTCGAGGTGCGACTGGAACGCGACGCCGTCGGGCCGGATGTCGCGGAGCTTGGCGAGGGAGAAAACCTGGAAGCCGCCGCTGTCGGTGAGGATCGGGCCGTCCCAGCCCATGAAGCCGTGCAGGCCGCCGAGGTCGCGGATGAGTTCGCTGGTGGGGCGGATGTTGAGGTGGTAGGTATTGCCGAGGATGATTTGCGCGCCGATCTCGCGGAGTTGCGCGGGGGAGACGGCCTTGACGGTGCCCTGCGTGCCGACGGGCATGAAGATGGGCGTCTGCACGACGCCGTGGCGCGTGGTCAGGCGCGCGCGCCGGGCGGCGGTGCCGGTGTCGGTTTTGAGAAGTTCGAAATGAGGGACGGCTGGCATGACGCCAATGGGAGGACTACTTTCGCGCGATGTCGAGGCCGTCGGGATTCCAGCCGGACATTTGCACGTCGAAATGATGTTTCACGGAGGGGCACCAATACGACACCGCCCACTCGGCGGGCTCGGTGGTGAGCGACGGGATGCGGACGCCGCGCAACTCGAAGTAGCCCCACGGGTTGTTTTCGTCGTAGTCGGACTTCGCCCATTTTTTGATCGGGGGGAAAAGGATTGCGCCGATTGCGTCCTGGATTTCAGGCCAGCGCGCGGCGAGTTCATTGAAAAAAACGCGTTGTGTCTCGCCGGGGCCGGCGGCGTCGGCCTCCACCACGATTTCGATTTCGCGGTCGAGCGGCCCGAACCGCGCCGCGCCCGACCACAGCCCGGCGGCGGGAAAATAAACAAGCGGCCCGAAAACCGGATCCGTGAGCGAGGGGAGGGGTTCTTTTTGTTTGGGACGAAAGAGTCTGGTTATGAAGTCGAGCATGGCGGGCGGATGGGTGTGCGGGCGGAGGAAAAACCGGTTACAACAAAGCCGCTTCGGAGAGGAAGCGGCTGGTGGAAAATGGTGGACCCTAATGGACTCGAACCATCGACCTTTTCCATGTCAAGGAAACGCTCTAACCAACTGAGCTAAGGGTCCGTAATTTGGAAGGGCGGAAAGTAAGGACGCTCCCCCGCCCGATGCGCAAGGAAAAACTTCTGCTTGGACAGCGCCGCCGTGTTTCCCACACTGCAGGCCTTGCACAAATCCCGTCTCAAAATCGCCTATCTTTTCACCACGTTTCCGAAAAACACGGAGACTTTTCTCCAGCGTGAAATCATTGCGATGAACCGGCTTGGCGCCGACCTGCGCATTTATTCGCTCTGGGGCGGCGGCGGGACGTTTTGCGGGCTGCCGGTTCGCACTTTCAACAAGTGGCGGCTGCTCGAACTTTTCTGGATCATCCCTTGGGTTGCCGTCACGCGCTGGGATGTGTTCGGCATTTTGCTGCGGGGACTTTTCACACGGCGCGCGCCGTCGTGGATGAATTTCTGGGAAAACATGCTCGGCGCGGGATTCGCGGGGGTGTTTCACGGCGAGTTCCGGAAAAATCCGCCGGATATCATTCACGCCGCATGGAGCGGCGCGCCCGCGACCGCCGCGTGGTGCCTCTCGCGCCTGACAAAAATCCCATACTCCGCCGCCGCCCACGCCTACGACATCTACGAACACGGCGGCGACTGGTGGCTGTTTGAAAAGCTCGCCGGAGCACGTTTCATCCACACCTCGACCGATATGGGCAAAAGCACCCTTGCCGGCCGCGGCGTGCCCGCCGGCGCGATCCATGTCATCCGCCGCGGGCTCGATGCGTTCCCCGTCATGAATCCGCTGCGTCCCAGCCGCTCCCCGATCCGCATCGTGTGCGTGGGCCGGCTCGTCGAGAAAAAAGGCTTCGGGCATCAAATGGAGATTTACGCCGCGCTGAAGGATGCCGGCCTTGCGTTCGAGGCGCGCATCATCGGCGACGGTCCGCTGAGAAAAACGCTTGAGCAAACCGCCGTCGAAAAACGCATCGCCGGGTGCGTCACCTTCATGGGTCACCTTGCGCTCACCCACGTGTGGGAGCAGCTCCAATGGGCCGACGTGCTGATACACACCGGCGTCGTTGCGCGCAGCGGTGACCGCGACGGGCTGCCGAACGTCATTCCCGAGGCCATGTCCGCCGGCGTGCTCGTGATCACATCGCCCGCCGCTGCGACGACCGAGGCGATCCGCCACGGCGAGACGGGCCTTGTCGCCGCTGTCACGGACATTCCCGCGTGGGTCGCCGCCGTGCGCCGCCTCGCGACCGACGACGCGTTCGCCGAGTGCCTCCGCGCCGAGGCGCGCCGCTGGACCGGGGAAAATTTTGACGCGCACAAAAACGCCGCCCAGCTTTACGCGTGCTTTGAGCTAGCCGCGCGGCAAACACCCGCCAATAGTGGACCCACTTCCAATCCCTGAAACAACATGATCTACTTCGACGTCACCAAAACCGGCCCTGCGAAATATCGTTCCGGACTCACCCGCGTGAGCCACCGCCTGCTCGACGAACTCGCCTCGCAACGCGTCACCCCTGTCGCATGGAAGAAAGGCGGCTGGCGTCATGCGGGCACCGGACGTGAGATAGCCTTCTCCAAAGGGCGAAACGACTGGCTGCTCACCGTCGAGCTTTTCAGCGAGAAAGAGCGCGAAGGCTTTCATAAATTCGTCGAGGCGCGCCCTTGCAAGCTCGCCGCCGTCTTTCATGACGCCATTCCCCTGAAGTTTCCCGAGATCACACGCGAAAAAAGCGTGCTTCGCGCGGCCGACTACATGAAGACGCTTTCGCAGTTTGACCGCGTCCTCGCCGTGTCCAACCACAGCGCGAACGACCTTTGGGATTTCTGGAAATGGCAGGGCGTGGCTCCGCGCGCCACGATCGAACACATCACGCTCGGCGCGAATTTTCAAAAATACACCCAGCGCGCGAGCGCGGCCAACACGCCCGCCTCCGCGAAACCCGCGTTCCTGTGCGTGGGCATTATCGAGCCGCGCAAAAACCAGAGCTTCCTGCTCGATGTGTGCGAAAGCCTCTGGAACGAGGGCCTGCAGTTCGAAATGCACTTCGTCGGCCGCGTGAACGAGGAGCACGGCGCCCCGATCAAAAACCGCATCAAGGAACTGCGCAAAAAACACCGCGGCCTCCACCTTCACGAAAGCGCCAACGACGACGAGATGCTCGCGCTCTACACCAAATGCCGCGCCGCGCTCTTTCCGACGATTGCCGAGGGCTGCGGCCTCCCGCCCCTCGAAGCGCTCTGGATGGGCCTGCCCTGCGCGTGCAGCGACCTGCCCGTCCTGCGCGAATACACCAACAAAGGCGGTTGCGTGACCGCGCCGGTGAATCATCTGGCCGCGTGGCAGGCCGTACTGCGCCGCCTCCTGACCGACGCCACCGAACTCGCCCGCCTCCGCTCCGAAGTCCTCGCGCGTCCGCTCCCGACGTGGGCCGACGCCGCCGCGCAAGTCCGGAAGAGCCTGGTATAAATTCGAGCATGGGGATTTTTCCTCTCTCCATGACACTCTCTTTCCTTTTCCAACTTCAATGAACACGCCGACCGCCGCCTCCGACACGATCCCGAACGTCCTTGCCGAACGCTACGCCTCGCCCGCCCTCAAAGCCATCTGGTCTCCCGCCGGACGCATCGCGATCGAACGCGATTTCTGGATCGCCGTCATGAAGGCGCAACGCGACCTCGGCGTTGCCATCCCCGCCAAGGCCATCGCCGATTACGAACGCGTCAAAAACAACATCGACCTCGCCTCCATCGCCGACCGCGAGCGCGTCACGCTCCACGATGTGAAGGCGCGCATCGAGGAGTTCTCCGCGCTCGCCGGCCACGAATACATCCACCTCGGTCTCACGAGCCGCGACCTCACTGAAAACGTCGAGCAACTCCAGATCCAGCGTTCGCTCGGCATCGTGCGCATGAAAACCGCCGCCGCGCTTCTGGCCCTCGCGAAACAGGCCCGCGCGCACCGCTCGTTCATGATCACGGGCCGCACGCACAATGTCCCCGCGCAACCCACCACGCTCGGCAAACGCCTTGCGATGTTCGGGCAGGAGCTGCTCGCCGCCTTCACGCGCCTCGAAGAACTCGCCGCCCGTTATCCCGTGCGCGGACTCAAGGGCGCCGTCGGCACGCAACTCGACCAGCTCACCCTCCTCGGCGGCGATGCGAAAAAAGTCGCCCGCCTCGAAGCCCGCGTTGTCAAACACCTCGGCTTCAAAACCGCGCTCAATGCCGTCGGCCAAGTCTATCCGCGTTCGCTCGATTTTGAAGTCGTCACCGCGCTTCATCAAATCGCCGCCGCCGCCGCCAGTTTTGCGACGACGCTCCGCCTCATGGCGGGGCAGGGGCTGCTCACCGAGGGTTTTCAAAAGGGCCAGGTCGGCTCCTCCGCCATGCCGCACAAGGTCAACGCCCGCAATTGCGAACGCGTCTGCGGTTTCGCCACGATCATTTCCGGTTACGTCACGATGACCGGCGCGCTCGCCGGCCACCAATGGAACGAGGGCGATGTTTCCTGCTCCGTCGTGCGCCGCGTCGCGATTCCCGACGCGTTTTACGCGATCGACGGACTTCTGGAAACGTATCTCACCATTCTTCGCCAGATGGATGTTTTCCCCGCCGCCATCGCCGCCGAGAACACGCGCAATCTCCCCTTCCTCGCCACCACCACCATCCTCATGGAGGCCGTGAAAGCCGGCGCCGGACGCGAAACGGCGCACGAAGCCATCAAGGAACACGCCCTTGCCGCCGCGACCGCGATGCGCTCCGGCGGAGGCGATCCCGACCTCGTTGGCCGGCTCGCGGGTGACGACCGTCTCAAACTCACGCGCGCCAAGCTCGAAGCCATCCTGCGCGAAGGCTCACGCTTCGTTGGCGCCGCCGCCCAGCAAGCCGACATCTTTGCCGCCGAGGCCAGGCGGGTTGCCGCCAGGGTCAAGGGCGCCTCCGCCTACCAGCCGGGGAAGCTGTTGTAAGCGCATTTCCGTCGGCCTTGACGCAACCTCGCTGCCGCGCTTTCGTCTTAACAAGTTCGAACGCCCATGAACATCCGCCGCGCCACACTTGCCCTCGCAGCCCTTTTGATCGCCGCCACCGGCGCAACCGCGCGCGCGGGCCTCTCGACTGAATCTCCCTTTGCTCCGCGCGGGCAGCCGGCGGCCGGTTTGGTCACAAACAATACGCCCATCGAATTGCGCGGCGTTGTGTCCGACGAACAGGGCATGCGCTTCGCCATTTACGATCCCGCCAAAAAGGAAGGCGTCTGGGTGCGGCTCGACGAAAAAGGCCAGTCCTTTGTCGTGCGCTCCTACGATTCCGCGACCAATCGCATCAACGTCGATTACCAGGGAAAAACGCAGACCATCGTGCTTGCCGAGCCGGCGTTTGGGCCCGGCAAGGCCATTGCGGGGGCCGTGGCCATGCCCGGAACCGGGGGGCAGCCCGCTGCCGCGCAACCCATCCAAGGCCGTTTTGGGCCGCCCGGCCAGGCCGGCTCGCAGCAAAGAACGCAGCAGCAAAGCGCCGAGGAGAGCAAGCGGCTCGAAGCCATTCGCGCCGAGGTTGCCCGCCGCCGTGCCCAGCGCGAAGCCGGCGCGCAACAGCGATAAGCCGGTAATCACGGCGTGGCTGAGACGCGCCCAATGCGGCCCTCTCCGGGTTGCATTGTATCCGAATAATCAATACGCGATGTTCCGGAAATTCGGATCGCCGCGTATTTGCCGGAAAGGGCCTCAAGAACCTTTTTCAACGACTTGGCAAACTTTCCCCCTCTGAAATAAAAATTTTCCCCCTGAAAAGTTGTTGCTTTCGCAAAACGCCACACTACACCGGAATCCCGTATGGCTAAAAAATCTACCAAATCCACCCGTAAACCGAACGCCGCTTTCATGAAGCCCGTTCAACCCGACGAAGCCCTCGCGGCCATCGTTGGCAGCAAAGCACTCCCCCGCACGGAGCTCACCAAGAAACTCTGGGCCTACATCAAGAAGAACGGTCTCCAGGACGCCAAGAACAAGCGCCAGATCAATGCTGACGACAAACTGAAGGCCGTCTTCAACGGCAAGAAGTCCGTCAACATGTTCGACATGACCAAGCTCGTCTCCTCCCACCTCGTCAAATAACTCCAAGGTATTCTTACTTTGTCAAAAACCGTCGCTGCGATCCAGCGACGGTTTTTTTGTGTGCCTTTCCCGCGCATTGTCTCCATAACCTGCGCACTCCCGTATGTTCGCATTTTCAAACAGGGCAAAAACCAGGCTGGTGCTGCTCGCGGTTGCCATCGCGGGACTGCTGGCGGTCCCGTGGGGATATTATGATGCGCGCGAAACCCTCCTCTCCGAGGCCATTGACGACGACGGGGGCGGCGCGTGGCGCGCCGTGCTGTTGAAGGAAACGCTTGTCCGCGTCCTCGGCGCCTGGCTGCTTCTCGGCGTGCCCGTTGGGGCCTGGATGTTCGCGCGCCGTCAGGTGCGGCAGAGATTTTCGCTCCAGAAGCTCAATGTTGCCATGGAGCAGAGCGCCACGCCCATCATGATCGTCAACGCGGGCGGCGTCATTGAATACGTCAATCAGGGCCTTTGCACGCTCAGCCGCTACAGCCGCGAAGAGCTGATCGGCCAGGTGTGGATCGGCAAGTCGCGCGCCATGCCGCAGGCAAACATCACGAAGGTCGAGCGCCTTGCGAACGAGGGAAAAACATGGACGGAGGATTTTGAGCTCGAACGCAAGGGCGGCGAGCGTTTCCCGGCAAAAGTCACCTCGACTCCCGTGCGCGACGCCGACGGCGAGGCTGCCGCCTGTATCATCGTGATCGCCGACATGACCGAGGTCCAGCACCAGGCGCACGAAATGCGCCTGGCCAAGGAGCGCGCCGAGGATGCCGATCGCGCCAAGGGCGTTTTTCTTGCCACCATGAGCCACGAGGTGCGCACGCCGCTCAACGGCATCGTCGGCTTCTCGGATCTTCTTCTCGACACCGAGCTCACGTCCGAGCAGCGCGAATACGTCCTCGCCATCCATGCCAGCGGCGAAACGCTCATGAAACTCACGGGCGACATCCTCGACTATTCGTGCATCGAGTCGGGCCGCGTCGAACTTCTGGCCGCGCCTTGCGAGCTGCGCGATTTGATCGAGGATGCGCTCGAAGTGGTCGCGCCGCGCGCGGCCGAGAAAAAGCTGCAGATCCTCCACGAAATCGATCCGGCCCTGCCCGGATGCATCATCGCCGACAGCGGGCGGCTTCGCCAGGTGCTCGTCAACCTGCTTGGCAACGCGATCAAGTTCACCCACGCCGGCGAAGTCGAGGTGTCCGCCCGCTTCGCCCCGCCGGACGCGCGCGGATCGGGTTCGCCATTTGAGGAAGCCGAAGCGTCGCAAGACGGCGCAGAGGTTTCCGCCGGCACCGGCGCGCAGACGATGATCGGGATCGAATTCACCGTGCGCGACACGGGCATCGGGATCGCCGCGGAAGACCAGGCGCGGCTTTTCGAGCCCTTTGTGCAGCTCGATTCCTCAAACTCGCGGCGTTATGGCGGAGTTGGCTTGGGGCTCGTCATTTCATACGATCTGGTCCGGCTCATGGGCGGCCGGATCACCGTGGCGAGCGAGGCGGGGAAAGGAGCCGTGTTTTCGTTCACGATACGCTGCGCCGTTGACCCGGAGGACATCGGTCCGGCCGCGCGGACGGCGAGGTTGTCCGGAAAACGCATCGCCGTCGTGTCGACGCATGCCGGATTGCGCCGCGAGCTGGAGCGCGAGCTTGCGCTCGCCGGCGCCACGACGGTGCCCTTGGAAATGGCCCGGCTTAGCGAAAGCGCGTGGGATCTGGCCGTCGTCGATTGCAACACCGCGGCTGTTTCAACCCTGTCCGAATACATGATGACGCCCGAGCGCTGGCACGCGGACCGCGTGATCGGGCTTGTCGGAGCCGACATCGACGCGCGGCAGCGAAAAATCCTGCGTCCATATTTTCGCGGGCTTCTGGAAAAACCCGTGCGGCACCGCGTGCTGATCGACCGGCTGTTCAAAAACACGGGCAACGCCAGCGCCTCGGCAAACTCGGCGCAGTTGTAAGGCCCGGGCCCCGGTTGACGGCATTCAACCCGCAAGCGCGCCGGCGGGGCGGGTTGCTATTTTTTCGATGCTTGCGCGCGCAGCGTCGATGCGGACACGGCTTCGTCGTTGAGCATGCGCAGCTTGAAACGGCCGTCCGGCTGCTCCTCGACCATCCAGATGCCGGTGTTCACGATGCTCACTTTCCCCGGCCACTCTTCCGCGGGCAAAATCACTTGGAGCAAGGCGCGCCCGTTGGTGCCATGGCCCGAAAGCAGGATCGATTTTTCCGTGCCGCCAAAGCGTTTCTTGATCAACGCCACGACATCTTCGAGCGAGGCCTTTGTGTCGGCTGCGCGCTGCTCGATGCCGCCTTTTTTTGACGAGTGGAACAGTTTCTCGCCGCCAGGGCGGATCGTGAAGAAAGGTTTCTCGTCGGCGGGCAGCTCGATGGCGTTCCCCGTGAGGTAATTTTTGGCGGGCGGCGGCAGTTTTTTCCTGGTGAACAGCGGGATCACATCGCTGTTGAACTCGGCCAGCTCGGGCCAGATTTCCGCGTTCTGTTTTGTGTCGCGCAAAAACTGGAGGATCGTCTGGCGGCAACGCCAGATCGGGCTGCAGGCGATGAAGTCGAACTGATATTTTTTGAGTTTTCCCGTGGCCGCGACCACCTGTTCCTTGCCCTTTGGCGTGAACTGTCCCGAGTCGCCCACGTAGGCCGGCCACTGATCCTTGGGCGTGCCGCTGCGCTCGTATTCCTTGCGCACATTATGCCCGCCCTCGGCGTGGCGGATGTAGTAAATCTTGAGGCCGGCCTCGCTGGTGAGCGCGGCGAAAACGCACACGAAGGCGAGCGCGGCGATTTTGAGAAACGAAGAGCGTGGAAGCATTTGGAATGGAGACAGGATGTTTTTGGTCATGATGGAAGCGTCGCAGGGAAGACGGCGGAAGGCGAGGGCGAGGTTACAGGGGGCGGCTTTTGCCATGCAAAGATAAAGCGGACATGGCGGACATTCTTCTGGCAATGTGCGCGGACAACGTGATACAGCCTTTTTCTTCCGTTGCCCGGATGGCGGAATGGTAGACGCTTTCGACTTAAAATTGAATTTCCGCAAGGAAGTGAGGGTTCGAGTCCCTCTCCGGGCACCAAATTCATCGCATCTCGTAATAAATCATCTCAATTCACATTTTGAAGCGACATCATGAGAAAACATAATAACATCCCCATCCTGACAGCGACCATACTGATTCTTTCGATGCTGGCCGGCGGACTCTGTTCGCAGGCCGCGCCGGAGGCCTCCAATACGATACCGATGCGCGAAAGAAAGACGCCCGACGGCATCAGAATCGTCACCGCCAACGTGCGGCAGATGTTCAAGGACGATTACAAGACCGGCAACGGCTGGGAGGATCGCAAGGAGCTCTGCCGCGATGTCTTCCTGGCTCAAAATGCGGACATCTTCTGCCTTCAGGAAAACCGCACCGCGATCTCCGACTACCTGATGGGTTTCATGCCCGGCTTCGTGCTTTCCAACGGCGTTTACCGCTCAAAGCAGCCCATCAACCCCATCATGTATTCGTCGAAGCGCTTTGATAAAATCAAGGAGGGCGGATTCTGGCTCTCGCCCACCCCGGATGTCGAGGACTCCCTGTTTCCCGGCGCCACGCGCCGCGTCGCAAACTGGGTTCTGCTCAAGGACAAAACCACCGGAAAGCAGCTCTACATCGTCAACGCCCACTACACGCACGATTCCGAGCCCATCCGCCTGTTGCAAATCGACGTGACGCTCAATTTCACCAAGACGCTCCAGCCCGGCATCCCCGTCGTGATGACGGCGGATTATAATTGCGGCATCGATTCCCCGACGATCACGAAAGTGAAGAACGCCGGCTGGATTGACAGCTACACGGCGGTGCACGGCCCCGAGGAGCCCGGTTTCACCTTCCACGGATTCCGCGGCACGAAGTACGGCAAGCCCAAGGCTCCGAAGATAGACTTTATCTTCTACCAGCCGCCGCTCCGCCCGGTCGCCGCCGAAATCATCCGCGACAGCCGCAACGGCCGCTACCCGAGCGACCACTATTATATTTCCGCCGAGCTGGTCTTCGACAAGTGAGGGACGGAAGAGTTTTATAAATCACGGAAACACGGAGGAGATTGGAATATAGAAGATAGAAGTCGGAAAGACGCGAGCGGGCCGTGTGGCACGGGCTGCCAGCCCGTGTGCCTTGCTCGATTTTTAACCGCGAATGAACGCGAAAAATCGCGAATAAAAGCAACCCTGCCAGATGTCCGCGCACGCCAAAAGCATGCCACTCGTCAACCCAAGGTCGAGCGTTCTGCGAGACTTGGGTATTGAATGTTTGAATGCATGCGCCCTGCAGGGGCGCTACAATCCGGCGACTTGCGCCTGTGGCACCCCTACAGGGTGCCTTTTTCCAAAATGACGAAACCCCAAGGTTGTGCTGCTGCGCGCTCTCCCTAGACTGGCGTGTGGCATACGATCCTCTTTCTCCTTCTACGCCCTTCGCGTCTTCGCCGTGAGCCCTTCCGTGTTTTCTCGATCCCAAAACACACACGGAATCGCATGGTTCATGCTAAATCAGCCAAACCAAATCAGTGATACAACTAATACCAATATTATCGAAAGAGCAAATACAGCTCCAACAATAGACAATGCACGAGCTGTCCTTTTACCCGAGTTACTGTAAAGATTCCTTAATACTTCCTTGGACTTTAGCATGTCGCTGCAATCATTCGGGCTTGGCTCGATGTCCTTTATATTGAGGAAACCAAAGACGGATCTTCTTATTGTATGCCCATATTTTTCATGAAGCTCCCACTCTATCTTACGGGCTTCTTTTAAGTCGGCTTGGGATATTGTGAAAAAATAGAAAAAGGAGAACACGAATGATGTAATAATAATCAAGAATATAAAAATCATATATTTATTATGTAATATTGAACGAAAAAATGGTCAACCCGAGAGATGTTGTTTTTTCATTGTTCATTGAGACCTGATGGAGGCAGGCATTGTTTTTTTCGATTTCTGTTTTGAAATTGACGGGGAGACGTCATGCAGTCGGGTGTGCGTAATATGATGAAACGGATCGTGCTTTGGATGCTTATTATATTCAAATTGTCTCCTCTTTCTGCTGTGCCTTGGTGCGCGGTGTGCTGCTTGGCTCATTGTTTCTTGTAGTAGATGCTCTCGGAAGATCCGATTGTGACAGTGCCAAAAATCGTCCGTGAGACCGAAGGTGCGCCGGTGATTGCATCAATCCGAGCCATGTCCGGATTGGTTTTGCGCTCCGGCGTTAACGACTGCCTTGTTCCATCAAGGTAAATGCACGCGACCGATGGCTCGTATCTCCATTTGCCACGTGCCGAATGGAAGACACCGCTGTGCAACCGGATTTCTTGAATGCAGTCACCGCCAGCCAGCAGTTCCAATGTCTCCGTCCCGCCGTCTGGCAGATCAGCCTGATATTTCCCAATCAGATCCTGCTCACTCACCGACTTGAACATGCAACCACTCGTGATGAAGCCGAGTGTGGCAACGATTGTTAAAATTATGATTCGCATGTTAGATGCTCTTATTCAATTTGACAAGATAAAGCATTCTAACAATCGTGCCTAAAATAAAGCCGATAGGCCCGGAGATAAAAAAGCCTGTAAGTGGACCGATGTTGGATTTTGTCAGATAGATAGGCGTAAAATATCCAAACAGAAAGCCCAATGCGCCCAAAATAAATCCAAATAGCAAACACGACAATCCCTTCTCTGCTTTATTCTTCGACTTGTTTAAGGCAAAAAACCAAATAAATGTCACAAATTCACATATGGCGACAACGAAAAATATTAGTGAAAAGCCTGTGATATTTAATATTTGATAATACATCATTATCAAACAAGGTATCGTTAAGCAGATCGCAACAGCCAATAGCAAAAATTTCCAGCCGGAAGACAGATACTCGGTTTTATTGTCTTGTTTCATTATTCATCCTTTTGTTTAAATTTCGAAATTATCATAATTACAGCATATTTGAGACAGTATATGGCGGAACTGCACGGGATTGAGGCCTTGTTTTTTGCAGTAAGGTTTTTTTGGATTTTAAGCTTGGGAGCCGGGAGTTATGGGAACGGGTGGCATCTTGCTTGAAGAAGTAAGCGGATTTGCCGGAGTTTGGAAGTCCCAAGTTGCCATTCCGCAGCGTGTTCCCCTGTTTCTTCCTTGCTCCTGTCGTTTCGCGGCAGCTGTCGCGGCGGCTTTTTTCCATTGATCGACAGGGGCGGATCGGTGTGCATTTTAGGGGTATGTCTTTTAATGTCCATGTGCTGCCCGCCGGGCCCATTCAAACCAACGCCTATCTGCTCACCGCGCCGGGACAGGGCGGGGCCGTGCTCATCGACGCGCCGGGCGACGTGTGGTGGGACGTCGAAGCGATCCTACAAAAGGAAAAATGCACGCTCACCGAGCTCTGGCTGACGCACGGGCATTGGGATCACACGCAGGGCGGGGCCGATGTCGTGCGCCGCACGGGCGCCAAGGTGCGCGCGCACAGCGATGACCGGACGCTGATCGAGACACCCGAGGTCATGAACCGGTTCATGGGCGAGGATTTGGGGTTGGAGCCGGTGCATGTCGATTTCTGGGTGGGACAAGGCGACCGGTTTTCCTCGCCCGTGGGAGAGGTCGAGGTGCGGCATGTGCCGGGACATTGCCCGGGCAATGTGCTGTTTTATTTTGAAAAGGAAAAAGTAGTCTTCGTCGGCGATGCGCTTTTTGCCGGGAGCATCGGGCGCACCGACCTGCCGGGCGGGAGCATGAAGCAGCTCGACCAATCCATCCGCTCGCAGATCTACACGCTGCCCGACGACACTGTGGTCTATCCCGGGCACGGCCCGGAGACGACGGTGGGACGCGAAAAACGCTCGAATCCGTATGTGCGCGCATAACATGAAAACGGACAAGAACGACTCCGCCCGGCACGAGCGTTTCATGCGACGCGCGCTCGAACTCGCGCGCAACGCGTGGGGGCGTACGCATCCGAACCCGATGGTCGGCGCGCTCATTGTCGAGGATGACGAGATCGTGGCCGAGGGGTTTCATGCGTGCGATGGCGGGCCGCACGCGGAGCGTGTCGCGCTCGACGCGCTGGGCCGCAAGCCGAAACCCGGCGCGACGCTCTACGTGACGCTTGAACCGTGCTCGACGCACGGGCGCACGGGCGCGTGCTGCGCCGCGATTCGCGAGGCTGGCATTGCGCGCGTCGTTGCCGGCGCGACCGATCCGAATCCGGCGCACGGCGGGAATGGTTTCAATGTGCTGCGCGAAGCGGGCATCGAGGTGATCACAGGCGTGCTCGGGCATGAATGCGCCGACCTGAACCTGATTTTCAACCACAACATGCGCACGGGCGGCGAGCCGCTGATTGCCGCAAAATCGGCCATGACGCTCGACGGGAAAATAGCCACGCGCGCGGCGGACTCGAAATGGATCACCGGACCGCTTGCGCGGGCGGATGTGATGCGCTGGCGCCGGCTGTTTCCCGCAATTGCGGTGGGAGCGGGCACGGTGATGGCGGACAATCCGCGCCTTACGTCCCGCATCGAGGGCGAGGCCGAATGGTGCCCGTGGCGCGTGGTGTTCGACGGCCTGCTGCGCACGGTCACGACGCGCAACATGCCTTCGCTTTACACGGACGAATTTCGCGAGCGCACGATTGTAGTGACCACGCCGCACGGCGGGCTCGGCTACGTGCGCAAGCTCCGCGAGATGGGGGTGCGCGTATGGTGCATGGAATCGCCGACGCAGCGCAGCTCGCTTGGCGTGTTTCGCAAAAAATGCGCCGAGGAAAAAGTAACCGGCGTTTATCTCGAGGGCGGCGCGCAGTTGATCAGCGAATTCTTGCAGGAGCGACACATCGATTATCTCTTTGCCTACACCGCGCCGATGCTTTTTGCGGACGATCGGGGAAAATCGGCCTACTCGGGGCTGCGCACCGAGCACATCGCGCAGGCCGTGCGCATGGAGGATGTGCGGCATGAGTCGCTCGGCGACGATTTTCTCATTCGCGGACGCGCGGTGTATCCGGAAAAACTTCAGGTCGATGAAACTGTATTTAGCCTCAGGTAACGCGCACAAGGCGCAGGAGTTCCAGGCGCTCGCGGACGCGGGCGCATTGCGCGGCGCGCTCGAGGTGGTGTCGGCGCGCGCGGCCGGCGGCATGCCGCATGTGGACGAGGACACGGGGACGTTTGCTGGCAACGCACGCAAAAAAGCGCTGGCGTTACGCGCGAAACTCGGCGCGTCGCTTACCGGCGCGGACACTTGGGTGCTCGCCGATGACAGCGGGTTGTGCGTCGATGCGCTTGGCGGCGCGCCGGGCGTGGAATCGGCTTATTATGCGGGCCCGCGGGGCGATGGCGCGGCAAACCTGGCAAAGCTCGTGGAGGCGATGCGCGATGTGCCCGCCGAAAAGCGCGGCGCGTATTTTGTGTGCGTGCTGTTTTTGATCGGGCCGGACGGCGCGGAGCATGTGTTCGAGGGGCGCTGCCCGGGGCGTCTGGCGCGCGAACCGCGCGGCGGGGGCGGGTTTGGCTACGATCCGTTGTTTGTGTCCGCGGGATATGAGAGCACGTTTTCCGAACTGGGCGACGCCGAGAAAAACAAACTCAGCCATCGCGGGCAGGCGTGGATTGCGATGTCGCGTTTCCTGGATACAATAAAAATTCACTGACGCATCATGCCGGACAAGAAGACTTCCATATTTCCAAACATCGTATCCGCCATCGGTGGCACGCCGCTGGTGAAGCTCAACCGCATCGCGCAGGGCGTGTCCGCGAATGTTTTTTTGAAGGTGGACTTCATGAACCCCATGGGGAGCGTGAAGGATCGCATCGGGCGCGCGATGATCGAGGCCGCCGAGGGGCAGGGCAGGCTGGGGCCCGGATCGGTGATCATCGAGCCGACGTCGGGCAACACGGGCATCGCGCTCGCCTTCGTGTGCGCGCAGCGCGGCTACAAACTCATGCTGACAATGCCCGAGACGATGTCGGTCGAGCGCCGCGTGCTGTTGCGCATGCTGGGCGCGGAGGTCGTGCTGACGCCGGGCGGCGAGGGGATGCCCGGCGCGATTCGTCGCGCGGGCGAATTGATCGCGGAGCACGGCGCGAAGGCGTTCATGCCGCAGCAGTTTGAAAACCCCGCCAATCCCGAGGCGCACCGGCGCACGACGGCGGTCGAAATATGGGATGCGCTCGGCGGCGAGGTGGCGGCCTTCGTGGCGGGCGTGGGCACGGGCGGCACGATCACGGGTGTGTCCGAGGTGATCAAGGCGCGCCGTCCGGAGATGCGTTCGTTTGCGGTGGAGCCCGCGGCGAGTCCGGTGCTCTCAGGCGGCAGGCCGGGACGGCATCTGATACAGGGACTTGGCGCCGGGTTCATCCCGAAAAACTGCAACACGTCCGTGATCGACGAAGTGATTGCGGTGAGCGATGAGGACGCGATTGAGACGGCGCGCAGACTTGCCGTGCTCGATGGCATACTGGGCGGCATTTCGACTGGCGCGAATGTGTGGGCTGCGTTGCAGATCGCGTCGCGCAAGGAATTCGCCGGGAAAAACATTGTCACGATCGGCTGCAGCAGCGGCGAGCGTTACCTGAGCACCGACCTCGCCGAAAAAGCGCGACAGGAAGTGACGGTGTGAGGAAGCGTTCACATCAAAGACCCGAAGAGCGCAAAGGTCGGACAAGGAGGAAGGGGGGGCCGAGATTACGGTGTTTCGATTTGGGTCGATTTCTATCGATTTACGTCGATTCGGATCGGGTGTGGCACGGGCTTCCAGCTCGTGGCTTCAGAACACGGGCAAGATGCCCGTGCCACTCAACTCATCAGCACGCATCCGGCTCCCAATGCTTCGGGCTCAATTTCGCATCTGGCTGCGATAGACGACGACATCCTTCGGCGCCTGGCCGAGCGGGAGCGTGGCGGGGTCGGGGACGGTGATCGTGAAACGCTGGGTTTGCTGCGGGTAGGCTTTGCCTTTATCGTCGTGGAAGATGAGCTCGGCCTCGTGCGTGCCAGGCGGGAGCTTGAGCGCGGCGAAGCTGAGGAAGCGCGGCAGGTTGTCCCAGCAGCGTGTGTCGGCCTGCGTTTGCGTTGCGGAAGAAAGGATTTTTGAAACGAGCCCGACGCCGAGAAGCGCGGCGGTGGCGATCGCCGAATCGCGGCTGTTGGAAACGTGCGACGAGACGACGGCGCCGGTGAGGGCGAGGTCGCCGACGGCGTCGGTGTTGCGTTTGAAGGAGGCTTTGTTGCCGAGGATTTGATCCATGACGCGTCCGCCGCGGGTGACGGCTTGGAAGCCAATGTCGTCGAAGGGTGGGAGCGGGTAGGTCTGTTCGCCGACACGGAGGAGCGCGGAGGTGATCGTGGCGGTCGGGATGCGATACATGAGTTGCTGGCCGTCGGAGCCGCCGGCGTATTTTTGGGGGCCGGCGCTGTAGTCAACAAACAGCATGACATTTGCCTGGAGGTCGTAATCGGGAAGCGCGGCGCGGCCCTGCGCGGCGGCGGAAGCGCGGGCGCGCTTGAGGGCGTCCGCGCCGGCGTCGGGATTGCCTCCGCTGAGCCTGGCGGTGATGTAGCCGTCGAGATAGTCCAGGAGGACGTAGTCGCCGGCGTATTCCTTGCTGACGGTGTCGGAGTCGAGGAGTTCGCCGTTGCGGAAGAGGGCGCGGGCGTTGTCGGATTCGCCGTCGGTCCAATAGAGGATGCCGCGGTAAAAATTGGCCATGACCCGCTCGTATGCTTCGCCGACAAAGGGCTTGCTGGCTTCCTGCGTAAAGAGGCCGCGCGACTTGGCGGCGGCTTTGTTGATGTTGCCGTAATTGGCGGCGGCAAGCGCGAGCGCGTCGTCGAGCGCGGATTTGGCAATGGCGTTTTCGCCGTGGCGGAGCGCCGTGGCGGCGAGGCGGTATTGCCAGAGGGCGCGGTCTTTTTCAGGCGAGGCGGCGAGTTGGTTTTGATAATCGACGAGGGGATCGCCCGTGAGCGGCGGGGGCGGCGGCCGCGGTGGAGCGGTCGCGCAACCGGCGGCAAAAAGCAACGCGACCAGCAGCGCGGGCAAGATCGCGCGGACGTTTTTGTCCGCGCCGGCGAAAGGACGTTTGGAAACAGCGTCGTGAATCATCGCATGAGCACGGGCAGGAATGACCGCGCTGCTTTGTCATTGTCGAGCGAATAGGTTTTATTTCGCGCGCGCCGTGATGTCGTTCATGAGGTTGAGCGCGGTGGCTTCGAGCGCGTCATGCACGTTGAGGCTGCCGAGCGCGGCGGGCGGAAGCTGGTTGACGACATCGCTGGCGGTGGCCTGTCCGAGTATGGCGGAGTCGGAGAGGCGGATAGCGGTCATCTGGATATCGGGGATGGTCACGATGTTGTTTTGACCGGAGATCGAGGGGAGCGAAACCTGCCGGCTGGTGACGAGCGTCTCGATGGCGACATCGGCGACGGGCGGGGCGGGCTCGGCAGGCGCGGCTGCGTCCTTGGCGGGCTTCGGAGCGGGCAGCGCGGACTGGTCGGCGAGCGCGGCCCCGGCCTGAATGAAGGGTCGCGCAGCGATGCGCTCGATGTCGCGCGCGGTCTGCCTGTCGGCGAGGCTGGCGGACGCGCGTGCGGCGCGCTTCAAGTCACGGTTGATATAAAACACGATGCGGGGGCTGCCGAGTTTTTCATAAGCGGGACGGAAATTGTTTATGATTTCCCCGGCGTGCTGCTGCTGCGGAAGCGCGGTGGCGGAACCGTAAACGCGCTGGCCTTCGTCCGTCGCGGACGCGGCGGCTCCGCCTTGCGCCGGGGCGACGGTGACGACGGATGTGACGGGCGCGGGCCCGGCGGGATGCGTTTTATATTTGCTGGCGCAGCCGGCGGAAAGAAATGCAGCGAGCGGGGCGAGTATTAAAAGCGAATATGCGGTTTTCATGGCGTTTTATAAAAATAATCAACAGCCGAAAAAAGGCGCGGGGAACATGCCCGGAGTTTTCCTTTTTTTCGGCTGTTTATATGATATCACCGGGCCTGCCTGACGCGGATTGTATAGGTTTTGGACTGCGGGTTGGTCGCGGTGAAGCGGACGGCCTCGGTGCCGTTTTCGGTGAGTATGAGCGTCTGCCACGGCGTCTCGTCGCCGGTGGAGAAATGCTGGCCGTCCTTGAACACGCAGCCGATCTGGATCTGGATGCGGCGCGCCTCGCGGTTTTTCACGTTGGCGACGACTTCGAGCCGCCCGTCGGCGGTGGTGCGTTCCTGCAGTCCGGTGCAGGTGACGGAATATTGCGCGGCCTGGTCCATGAGCACAAACTTCTCGGTGTTTTCGAGCGTGTATTTGGTCGTGTCCTGCGGAAGGTAGGGGCCTGTGCCCTGTGTGTTTTTCGAGGCGCAGCCGGTTGATATGAGCAGGAGCGCGGCGGCAGCGAGTATGGGCAGGAGTGTTTTCATGATGCTTGGTCTGTGTAATCCGTTGTTAATATGATTGTATTCAAACTTGTATTAACGATACGCGGCGTCTTCGAGGCCCTGTTTTTTGATCTCGGCCATGTCTTCCCACACGATGGCCGAGGTGCGCGCGTTGATGAGCTGGAAGGAATACATGACGTAGTCGCTCAGGCCCTGGCTGGTGCGGGTGGAGAGGCTGCTGAGTTTTCCCGTGAGGAAGTAGTCGGCGCCCTTGAACTCGACGACGCCGGGGTCGGCGCTGGCGGTGACCTGCCCGGTTTGCTTGAGCTGGCGTTCCCTTTCGAGCGCGGCCATGCGGTCGCGGGCGAGGAAGGTGACTTTGCCGGCCGCCTTTTGGTTGAGCGAGATGCGGATGCGGTCGAGGAACATGTCTTTCTGGATCGCGAAGCGCGTGTCGTTGACGACAGGATCGAGCACGACCACGGGCGGAGTGGCGGCGCTGGCGATTTGCGGAATGCCGAGGATGCTGCGCGCCATTTTGTCGGTCACGGCAACGAGGTCCTGGGATTCGATGCCGGTGCCGGCCACCGAGCCGCGTTCGTCGGGATTGACCTCGACGACGGGAACTCCCGAGGGATACTGGACGCCTTTGCTCGGCGAGGAGCAGGCGCTCACGAAGATGAGCGAGGAGAGCAGCGAAATCGCAAGAAAGAGCCGCGTGGCGGCGGTTGAGGTGCTTATGTTCATGGTTGCTGATGATGAATGTAATCGGAAATACGCGAGTTTGCTTTGCCGTGCAAAAGGCAGTCGATTGCATGGGCCGGCAGGAGGATTCGAGACAGCGGCAAAAGAACAAGTGTTCAATAAAAAACGCGGTGGCTGCCCGGAGCGGGCTTACTGGCGGCCAAAGAGCGCGTTGGCTTCGCTCATGGGCGTGGCGGGGGCGGGCGTGTGGACACGCTGCGGTTGTTGCGGCGCGGGTGTTTTTGGCTGGGCAACATGTGTGGCGCGGGCGATTTCCGCATGGTTGTCAGCCATTTGGGCGGCGTCCCAATCGGCGCGTTCCTGGCGGACAGCGGCCCTGTCGGCGGCGTTGCCCGCGAGGAGCCCTATCGTGCTGCCGATGGCGGCGCCCGCCCACGCGTTGCCGCGTCCGGAGTTGTTGCCAATAATCCCGCCCAGCACACCCCCGAGAACAGCACCGCCGAGGGTATAACCCGGCGCATCGGAATCCGCATACGTGGTGTAGTTCACGCTGATACCCGGATAGGCGTAACCGTAATAGGGGAGATAGCCCGTTGTGTAGTAAGGCCATCCATAGTAGCCATAACGGTATGGATAGTAGCCGGCATAATATCCGTATGGACGGTATAAGTAGGAATAGCGCACGCCGTGGCCGGGGCGATGATGAACACTTGGCGGCGGCGGACGATTTGGACGCATATTGTGATTGCTCGAATCGTGGCGGGGAGGAGCGGATTGTGCATCGACTGCACCGGCACTTATGAACAGGATCGCCGCCCCGATGCCGAATATATTTGCAAGTATCTTTTTCATAACGATTTATTGCTAATCTATGCCGTTGATCGTGTGCTTGATGGCATGCGCTTATGCTGCCTGTAAGACGTTTTTTTGGCGATAAGGATGCCTGGATGGGAAAATTCGGACAGGGTGGATTTTCAAATGTTGCCAAACATATCTTGCGGGAAGTGGAGTGTCGGGCCATGTGCGCATTTTCAGGCTGCCATATGCGCAAATGTTGCACTTATTGGAGGGGTAAACACGTTTTGCGTGCATATTTTACATATCGATCGAGCAGAAACGATGTGTTTGTGTTAGGAGGCTGTCTTATGGCGGTTGTTTGGCTGGCTGATAACCGCAGGCAGGGTGCTGATTGTGCTTTTGATGAGGATATATTGGCAATAAATGAATGGTCCTCGCCAATAAATGGACGGCCTTTCCCGTTGAAGGGAACGCCGCCAGAGAGCCTACTCACCTGTTATTTTCGTAATCTTTTGACACAACTCATTCCCGATTTACCAAGCCATGCAAATCGCTGCACATCCTTACGCATTTCTTGCACTGTTTATTGCCGTGGCTGCGGCTTTTCCACTGGCGCTTCTTTTGTTGTGCCGCTTGTGGGTTGTTTTTTTCCAGCCGCAAAAACCCAATCCCATCAAGAACGCCACCTATGAATGCGGTCTCGAATCGAAGGGTGATTCGTGGATTCAATTCAAGGCGCACTATTACCTCTACGCGATTCTGTTCCTGATCTTCGATGTCGAGGTGCTCTTTTTGCTGCCGTTCGCGGTCGTGTTCACCGGACTGCCTTGGGGCGCGCTTTTTGTGATGCTCGCCTTTATTTTCCTGCTCCTCGAAGGACTCGTCTGGGCATGGAACCGGGGCCACCTCGAATGGAAATGATGCAAAACTGAAAAGCAGGAATCAGAAAAACAAAAAGCATCCCGATTTCCGCTTTCATCCAATGCCGCGCAACCCGATTTCCACTTTCTAATTTCCACTTCCTCCCTCCCTCGATGAGCATTCCCGCCACCACATCAACATCGTCGTCCCTCCCCACGCCGCCGCCGGCGGGCATCTCGGTGGAAGACCGCGAAAGCATGCGCAAACAGGGCGTGCTGCTCACCAGCTTCAACGAAATCTACAACTGGGGCCGCGCCAACTCCATCTGGCCGCTCCAGTTCGGGCTCGCCTGCTGCGCGATCGAGATGATTTGCGTCGCCGCCGCGCGCTTCGACATCGCCCGTTTCGGAGCCGAGATTTTCCGCGCCTCGCCCCGCCAGGCCGACCTCATGATCGTGAACGGCACCGTCACGAAAAAAATGCTCCCGCAAGTCGTCCGGCTCTGGAACCAGATGGGCGAGCCGAAATTCTGCATCGTCATGGGCGCGTGCGCCAGCTCCGGCGGCCCCTTCAAGCAAGGCTACAACGTCGTCAAGGGGATCGACCGCTACATCCCCGTCGACGTGTATGTGCCCGGCTGCCCGCCCCGCCCCGAGGCGCTCCTCAACGGCCTCATGGAAATCCAGAAAAAAATGCGCGAGGAAACCCTCACCGGCCCGAACGCCCCGCGTTATTTCCGCAAGGACGCCGACTGCGTGTATCCGGTGCCCGAATACGGCGGGCGCGACCTTGTCCCGCCGCACAATCCCAAAGTCTGGAAACCCGCCGCGCCGATCGTGCGCGATGCGAAAGCATAAATCCCCATGGCCGACATGCATCAAAGTCACGCTTGCGCAAGGAGGGGCGACGTCCCGTCGCCCGACGCGCGCAACGCGCGCGCCCCTTTGCGTGAAGGCACGATAATCCCGCAAAAAATCTTCGCAGCAGCTATGCGGGGCTCCGCCCCGTCCGGCGGCGGGACGCCGCCGCTCCTTGCGCAAGCGACTCCTGCGACTCCCGCATAACTCACACTCTTTCTCACCGTGGAAACTCTCGAACAAATCCGTGACCGCATCGCCGCCCAGTTTGGCGCCGGCGCCGTCACGCTCGTCACAAACCCCGGCCCGGCGGCGCAACACTCGCTCCTCCTCGCGTCCCACGCCGCGCGCGACATCGCCCGTTTCCTTCGCGACGACCCCGGGCTCCGCCTCGACTTCTGCTCCAACGCCACCGGCGTCGACTGGCCCGACAAGGAAATCGTCGAGACCACCAAAACCACGCAACCCGATCCCGCCGGCGGCCCCGCCAAAGTTGTCGAAACCAAAACCAAGCGCCTCCAGCCCGGCTGTCTCGAAGCCGTTTACCACCTTTATTCGATGGCGCTGAAAAGCCCCGCGCCCGTCATCATCCGCTTGCGCACCGTGAACCGCACCGACGACGTCACGCTCCCCTCGCTCACGCCTGTCTGGCGCTCGTGCGAGTTTCAAGAACGCGAAATCTACGATCTCTACGGCATCGTTTTCACCGGCCACCCCGACCTCCGCCGCATCCTGATGTGGGACGAGTTCAAAGACCACCCCATGCGCAAAGATTACGTTTCCCCCGACGACTACGAATGGGAACCCACTCCGCACGACGACGTGCTCGAACGCGCCAAGGCCCATTATCCGGCTCCCTCCGCTTCCACAACCCAAACGCCGGAGGTCACAAAATGAGCGCCACCCTTCCCGACATCAACATCGCCCTGCCCAACGGCGCCACCGCGCGCCGCGTTGAAGACGAGTTCCACGGCGACCTCCTCGAAATCTCCCTCGGGCCTCATCACCCCTCGACCCACGGCGTGTTTCGCATGAACGCCACGCTCGACGGCGAAATCATCACCACGCTCAAACCCGTTTTCGGCTACCTCCACCGCAACCACGAAAAACTCGGCGAAACGAACAGCTACCTCGCCAACATCCCCTACACCGACCGCCTCGATTACCTCGCCTCGCTCACCAACAACTGGGCCTACGTGCACGCCGTCGAAAAACTCGCCGGTTTCGTCCCTACCGAACGCTGCGAATACCTTCGCGTCATCCTTGGCGAACTCAGCCGCATCATCAACCACGTCTGCCTCGTCGGCTTCCTTCTCAACGACCTCGGCACCTCGTTCACTCCGCTCCTCTACTCCCTGCGTGAACGCGAACGCATGCTCGACTTGCTCGAAGAGCTCACCGGCGCGCGCATGATGTATAACTTCATGCGTTTCGGCGGCCTCCGCACCGATGTCTCCGCCGACTGGCTCGCCCGCCTCAAAACCTACCTCGAAGGCCTCTTCGCCCGCTACCTCGACGAACAGGACGCGCTCCTTACCGGCAACGAAATCCTCCTCGCCCGCACCCAGGGCACCGGCGTCCTCAAGCCCGGGCTCGCCATCAACGCCGGCATCACCGGCCCCGGCCTCCGTGCCAGCGGCGTCGATTACGACATCCGCAAAGTCGACAAATACTCCATCTACGAGCGTTTCGATTTCCGCGTTCCCCTCGGCGAGCACGGCGACACCTACGATCGCTACATGATGCGCATGTTGGAAATGCGCGAGTCGGTGAAAATCATCCTTCAGGCCATGCGCGATCTTCCCGAAGGCCCCGTCAACGACCCAAAGGCCAAATCGCGCGGCCTCCGCCCGAAAGCCGGCGAGGCTTACGGACGCATCGAATGCCCGAAAGGCGAACTCGGCTTCTATCTTATCAGCGACGGTACGCCCAATCCCTACCGTTACCGCGTGCGTCCGCCCTCGTTCATCAACCTCACCGTCCTTGAAGACATGTGCGTCGGCCAAACCCTCGCCGACGCCGTCATAACACTCGGCAGCATCGACATCGTCCTGGGGGAGGTTGACCGCTGAACGCGCCACTCGACTTAAATCGAAACAGGCCGCCGCCACACACCGCCCGCCACTTCTTAATTCTTAATTTCTACTTCCTACTTTTTCCACTATGCTCGGCTCCGGCATCATCAAAGGCTTCTACATCACGGCGAAAAACTTCGTCGGCAGCTTCTTCACGACCGAGCGGCTGACGACCATCCAATACCCCGAAGTGCGCGCCAAGCTTCCGCACGCCTCGCGCAGCTTTCCCTTTCTTGTTTACGACGGCGACAGCCCGATCGACGGCCTCCGCTGCGTCGCCTGCCGCATCTGCGAAAAAGAATGCCCGCCGCAATGCATCTACATCGTCGCCGAGCGTGACGAGAAGGGCAAAATCATGAAGAAGCCCCGCATCTTCGACATCGATTACAGCGTGTGCATGGGCTGCCAGATTTGCGTCGAAGCCTGTCCCTTCGATTCCATCAAGATGGACAATGTTTACGAAATTGCCGTGCGCGACCGTTACGAAGGCCTCCTGATGCACCGCGACCAGCTCGCGAAACCCAACAGCTATTTTCACCACATCAACGCCACCGACGCGACCGAAGTGGACAACCGCCTCGCCGAGGAAAAACGCAAGGCCGAGGAAAAAGCCAGAGCTGCCGCAGCCGCGAAGGCAGCCGCAGCTGCAAAGGCCGCAGCCGATGCCGCCGTAGCGCAGGCTGCCAAGCCTGCCACACCGCCCGTGCCCGAAACAAAATGATAACCCTCACGAAAGCACGCTTGCGCAAGGAGCGGCGGCGTCCCGCCGCCGGACGAGGCGAAGCCTCGCCCGCTAGCCTCAACGCGCACGGAATTTCCGACCACTTTGAAACAACACTTGCACTTACGCTCGCGCTCACAAACCC
>JARKRC010000020.1 GCA_029974595.1 Ereboglobus sp.
AAGATCAACATCGGCAGCGCGGACGTTGCGTTTCTGCACTGGCAGGGAGGCGCCGGCGCATGGGACGATGCGACGGTTGCATGGACGCAGAATGGAACGCCGACAGCGTGGTCGGACGGAGCGCTGGCAATCTTCAGCACCGGCGCGGGCGACGTGGACGTGACGGGCCTGCGCACGGTCTTCGGGCTTCAATTCGACACGGACGGCTACACGCTGGACGGCACGGGCACGATCACGGCGAGCGGGACGCTCAACGCCAATCTCACCACAGCGGGTGCGACGACTACGATCAACGCCGCGCTCGAAGCGACCGGGCTCTACAAGGCCGGTCCTGGCGCGCTCATCCTTGGCGGCCCCGCGACATTGACGGGCGGAGCGGTCGTTGACAACGGCTCGCTGGCAATCTCTCCGACCGGCACGCTGAGCGCCACGGCGGTGGCAATCGCCACCGCCGCTCCTGCCGCCTCCGTCAACGTCGCGGGTCTTTTGTCCAACACCGGCGACCTGATCGTCGGCAAGTTTGGCTCCGGCGCGCTCGCGATCGAGGCGACCGGGACGGTCACCGGCGCGTCCGCGGTCATTGCCAGCGAAGCAGCCTCCAGCGGTTCGGCCAATGTCGCGGGTCTGCTCAACATCAGCGGTCCGCTCACCATCGGTGCATCCGGCTCGGGCGCCCTGGACATTGCTCCGACCGGCACGGTGCGCGCCACGGGGGCCGCGAGCATCGGCGAGGCCGCCGGTTCCAGCGGTTCGGCCGCTGTCGCGGGCCTGCTCAACGTCACCGGCGCGCTCACAGTTGGCAATGCGGGTGCGGGCGCTCTGAGCATTGCCTCCACCGGCACGGTCAGCGCGACCTCGGTGGGAATCGCCTCAAGTGCATCCAGCGTGGCTTCCGCCAGTGTTGCGGGCGTCCTGAACAACACCGGCGCGCTCCATGTCGGCAATGCGGGCGCGGGCGGATTGACCGTTGAAAATGGCGGCCGCGTCAATCAAGGAGGCGAAGCCTATGTCGGCAACGCCGGCTCGGGTTCGGGTCTCCTTCAAATCAAGAGCGGCGGCAACTATAATCAGACCGCGGGTTATCTTCGCATTGGCGGCGGGGCGGCCGGCGAAACCGCGACATCCGGCGCCCTCATTATTGAAAACGGCGGCACGGCCACGGTGAGCAGCAACATCCACATCGGAGCCTACGGCTCGGGCACAGCGCGCATTGACGGCTATCTCGGCGGCAACGGATCCGCCTATGTCGGCGTCTACGAGGGCAGCCAGGGCGTCGCCACGATTGGGCAGACCGGCGTTCTCAACATGACGGGACTGCTGAGCGTCGGCTATAACGCCACCTCATCGGGCACCCTCGTCGTCGAAGGCCTCGTCAGCGCCGGCGGCAATCTCAGCCTCGGTCAGAACGCCAACGCCACCGGCAACCTGCTCGACATCAAAAACACCGGGACTGTCCAGATCGGAGCCATCGCCTATCTTGGCAACGCCGCGGGCTCGAGCGGCACGGCCTTCGTCGCGGGCCTGCTCGGCATCGGCGGCAACGTGATGATTGGCGCGAACGGAACGGGCTACCTCGGCATCGCCTCAGGTGGCATCGTCAACACCTCCGGCAGCCTCACCATGGCCGGCAACGTTACTGCGGCCGGCGTGCTCGACATCGCCCAAGGTGGCTCCTTCAAGACAGCCGGGAGCCTCCTCATGAGCACCACTACCGGCGCCGTGGCTAGCGTCACCGTCGCCGGCTACATGGAAATCGGCGGCAACGCCAATATGATCGGCCAATACGGCAATGGCGATTTTGTCATCGAGGGAACCGGCACCGTCGCGGTGACCAACGCCAACAACTACTTCCTGACCAGCCGCTATGCCACCGGCACCGGCACGCTCATTGTTCGCGGCTTCCTCGACACCGGCACCCGCGCTGGGGCCGAAAACGCCAACTTTGGCATTGGCTGGGCCGGTGTCAGCCGTTCGGCCATCTCCGGCACGGTTATCGCCAGCGGCCTCAACGACACCGATGTGGCCATTGTCCTTGGCAACGACGGCACCGGCGACGGCACCCTCGACCTCTCCGGCCTCCTTGTCGCAAGCAAAGGCAAGGTCTACAACGGCAGAACCGGCAAAGGGACGCTCAACATCGCCTCCACCGGCACGCTCCTGGCAAACGGCCAATACAAGCAAAATGCCATCAGCACGCTCGGGATCGAGCTCGCCCCCTCGCGCACGAGCGCCTACATCACCGCTGGAGATGCCGTGCTCTCGGGCACGCTTGCGCTCACCGGATCAAGCCTCAATTACACGCCCGTCGCCAAGGCCAGCGAGCTTTCCGATACCGGCGTCCTTGTCCTGACAGCGACCTCCGGCACGATCCACGGCAACTTTGCGGCGATCACGGGCATGGGCGGCGGCGCGCCCGACTATCTCCTGCCCGGCGGTTACATCCAAACCGAGGCGAACGGCTTTGCGACCTACCGCGCGGCCTACCGCCTGGCATGGAACGCGCCTTCCGGAGCGCACGGCACCTTTACGGTGGCCGGAGGCCAGACCTTCGAAGTGGACACCCCGCTGGTTGACCGCGTCGGCGAAACGGCTCCCGGCTGGGATAAAAAATCCCTCACCAAGTCTGGCGCGGGCACGCTCGTCCTGAGCGCGCAAAACACCTTCACCGGCACGCTCGCGATCAACTCCGGCACGATCCGCCTGGGCGGTCCCGCGCTGCACCGCTACGGCGCCTTGGCAAACAACGGCGTGCTCGACTTCGGCAGCCCCGCCCCGCTCCCCGAGGTGATTCCCGGCATCCTCGCCGCCCCGGCCCCCGGCATGACCTACCGCACGGCGGAAGTCGCCAGCCTCGCGGGCAACGGCACGCTGCGCATGACGGTCAACCCCGGCACCGGCGAAAGCGACCGCCTGGTCGTCCTCGGAAACGCAGCGGGCGCGCACCACATCAACCTCACCCCCTCCGCCGACGCGACCGCGCCCGACGGCGGCCCCGCGCCCATACTCGTCAAGATCGCCGGCGCGAACAACGCGACCTTCACCGGAGGGCTCGATTACAACGGCACCAACTACGCGATCGTCCCGGCCTCCGGAGGCAACATCATCCTGGCGACCAATGGCGAAGCCGGGATCAATGACGTGATCCGCGGTGTCCCCGGGGCGCAAAGCCTCATGTGGTTCGCCTCGCAGGACAACCTCTCCCGCCGCCTCGGCGAACTGCGCACTTCCGACAACGCCCCCGCCGGCGAATTCGCGCTGTGGACCCGCGCCCGTGCCGAGCACGCGCGCCTCACATCGGGAACGGACATGCGCGCCTTCAAGATGGACATCTACGGCCTTGAACTCGGAGTGGACAAAACGATTCCGCTCACCGCCGGCCGCCTCGTGATAGGCGCCTACGTCGGCTACGGACGGGCGACGCAGGACTTCCGCCCCCGCGAAGGCACGGGAAAAGCCGACGGGGAAAGCATCCAGAGCGGCCTGGGCCTCTACGCAGCCTGGCTGCACGACGCCGGCTGGTTCGCGAACCTCACGCTCACCGCCGCGCGATTCAAAAACGAACTCAACAGCGCCGACCAGAGCGGCAACACCACGACCGGAGACCACCGTGACGACGCGCTCGGAGCGTCCTTGGAATTTGGCAGACGCATCGCCCTTGACCGGATGATAGGCAAAGGCTGGTTCGCGGAGCCGACCGTGCAAGCCTCGCTGGCGAACCTCGAACGCGGCGACTACCGTACGACCGGGGCGAACATCCTCGAAGTGACCGGCGAGGACATTGCGATCACCCGGCTGCGGGCCAGTCTGAAAGCGGGCCGGGTGTGGACGATCTCGAAAGGGGTGATGGAGTTGTCGGGCCGCCTCGGAGCCTCGCATGAGGACAGCACGGGAGGAGAAATCCGTGCTGGAAGCCGCTGGCGTCCGAATGTGGATGGCACCCGCGCGGAAGCGGGCCTGGGCCTGATCTGGCGTCCGCTGATAGCGGATCAACTCTACTTCGACTACGAGTTTGCGACAGGCGACGCGGTCCAGAAGCCCTGGTCGGTGAGCCTCGGCTACCGCCACAGCTTCTGATGCCGGCGGCGATTTTGTCCTGAATCCCTGAAGGCAGGGCGAACCCTCCGCGGTTCGCCCTGCCCGTGTATGGAAATGTTGTAATGAAATTTCATAATTGCCGTCATACCCGTCCATGAAAACACGCCTCCTTCCCGCCCTTGCGTTTGCCTTTTTGTTTTCTGTTCCCTCCTTTTCCGTGGCTGCGGAAAAGCCTTCGAAGCCCGTGCGCGTGCTCTCGGTCAACCTTCGTCTCTCCACGGCGAATGATGGAGACAATTCCTGGCCCTACCGCCGCGAGTTTCTCGCCACCGTCATCGCCCGTTATCCGCATGGAAAAGGCCCCTATGACTTTGTCGGCACGCAGGAAACCATCCTTCATCCCGATCCCGAGTTCAATCAACGCGACTTCCTCGCGGCGCGCTTGCGGGGCTATGACTTCATTGGACGTTCCCGGGACAAAAACCCCGAGGTCGGCGAGGGCATGTTCCTTTTTTGGAAAAACGATCGCTGGCGGATCGACCCGCGCGAGCATGGCACCTTCTGGCTTTCCGAGACGCCTGATGTTCCCGGTTCGAAGGCCCAAGGCGCGGCGCATCCACGCACCGCCGTGTTCGGGCTTTTTCACGAGATCGACAAGGGCGGCAAGCTCACTGGACGCAGGATTTATGTCTATGACACTCATCTCGACCACGTCAGCGAAATCGCCCGCCAGCGCGGCACGAAGGCATTGATGCGGCATGTCGCATCCCGGAAGGACCAGTCCGCGCCGGTGGTTGTCATGGGCGACTTGAATTGCACCGAAAAAAGCCCCTCCGTGCGTTACATCCAAGGCGAGGAAACGCAGATCGACGGCGCCGCGGAAAAATCTCCAATAGCCCTCGTGGATACGTTTTTCGTTGCAAACCCGAAGGCCAGGCAAATCGGCACTTTCAACGGCTTTAAGGCACAGGGTAAGAAAAAGATTGATTTCATATTCGCCTCGCCGTCGCTGAAAACCCTTTCCGCGCAAATCATCTACTCCCGCCGCGATGACGGCGGCTTTCCCTCCGACCACTTTCCCATCGAAGCTGTTTTGACATGGGAAAAATAAAAAAACTGACGGCTCTTTCATGAAAATCACACGCCCTGCCCTATTCCTCTCCTCGATGACATTTTTGATGGCATCCCTGCTGCCTGCGGCTGCTGGCGGCAAGCCTGTGTGGGCTGACCCGGCACGGCAGCACGAGGGTCTTGAGCCGGCGTCGGCGCACATGACTGTGTTTGCCGATGCCGCGTCCGCGCGCACGACCGACCGTGCCAAGTCGCCATTTTACCGCTCGCTCAACGGCACGTGGAAATTCCACTGGGTCTCGCATCCCGATGACGCCGCGCGCCCGCGCGATTTCTGGCGGATCGATTTCGACGACAGCGGCTGGAAAAACATTCCCGTGCCTGCGTGCGTCGAAATCGAAGGCTATGGCACACCCATTTACACAAACACCGTCTATCCGTGGCGCGACGTGAATCCGCCCGTCATCACCGGCGACTACAATCCCGTCTCCAGTTATCGCCGCGCGTTTGACGTGCCCGCGGAATGGCGTCGCGACGGACGCGAGGTATTTGTGACGTTTGAGGGCGTCAATTCGTTCTTCACCGTCTGGGTCAATGGCAAGAAACTCGGCTTCAACAAGGACAGCCGCACCGGCGCCACCTTCCGCCTGACTCCGCATCTGCGCTCTGATGGCGGCCAGAACATCATCGCGGTCGAGGTCTTTGCATGGAACGACGGCTCCTATCTCGAAGACCAGGATTTCTGGCGCTTGAGCGGCATCTTTCGGGACGTCTGGCTCTGGAGCGCGCCCGGTGTCCACCTCCGCGACTTCAAGGTCGCCACGGTTCTCGACGCGGAGTATCGCGACGCCACGGTCTCGATCACAGGTGAGTTGAAAAACTTCACCGCAAACCCACAGGCCGCCTCGATTGAAGCCACCTTGCTCGCACCGGATGGCAAACAGCTCAAGACCTTCTCCGCGCCCGCCGCAAAAATCGCCGCTGGCACCACCGCGCCGGTCTCACTCTCCGCGCGCATCGAAAATCCCGCCAAGTGGTCGGCGGAAGTCCCCGCGCTCCACACCCTGCTCCTCTCCGTGAAAGACGGTTCGGGCCGCGTTCTTGAGGTCATCCCCTGGCGTGTCGGTTTTCGCTCCACGGAGATGCGCGACGGCCAGTTTCTCGTCAACGGCAAGCCCGTCCTCTTCCGGGGCGTGAACCGCCACGAATGGGATCCCGATCATGGCTACACGCTCAGCCGCGAAGGCATGATAAAGGACATCTTTGTCATGAAGCAGAACAATTTTAACGCCGTTCGCACCTGCCACTATCCGAACACGCCCGAGTGGTATGCGCTCTGCGACGAATACGGCCTCTATGTCATCGACGAGGCCAACATCGAGTCGCACGCCCAGATGCAGGAAACCTACGCGGGCCGCCAGACCGCGCTCGCGAACCAGCCCGAGTGGCGCGAAGCGCACCTCGACCGCATCCGCCGCATGTATGAACGCGACAAGAACCACGCCTGCATCGTCGGCTGGTCGCTTGGCAATGAATCCGCGCACGGCGAGGCGTTCATCGCGGGTTACAACTGGCTCAAGGAGCGCGACACGCGCCCCGTCCAATACGAGCCGGACAACAGCGGCGAATTCACCGACGTCATCTGCCCCATGTATCCGTCGCCCGCGTCCGTCATTCATTATTCCAATCTCCCGCGCTCGAAACCTTTCATCATGTGCGAATATGCCCACGCGATGGGCAACAGCACCGGCGACCTCTGGGCCTACTGGCGTCCCATTTACGACGGCGCGCCGCATCTTCAGGGCGGCTTTATCTGGGAATGGGCCGATCACGGACTGCGCACGCCCGTGCCCGCCTCGCTCAAAGTCGAGCATGTCGAAAACATCAAGTCCCTTCCGCTCGACCCGAAGCTCGGCACCTTTTTCGCCTACGGCGGCACCTTCGGCAAACCCGGACGTTTTCCGCACGATGGCAATTTCTGCGCCGACGGCATCGTCTCGCCCGACCGCGACCCGCATCCCGGCATGGCCGAGGTGAAAAAAGTTTACCAGCCGCTCCAGATGCGCGCGCTCGACCTCGCCGCATCCTCGCCCGAGATCGAAATCAAAAACTGGGCCGACTTCCAGAACGCCTCCGACTGGCTCGCCGCGCGCTGGCGCCTCGTCGCCGAGGGCAGGACGCTTCAGGAAGGCGCGCTTGCCAGGCTCTCCGTCGCCCCGCGCGAAACGAAGCGCGTCACGATTCCCCTGAACGCGTTCAAAGCCGAGCCGGGTGTCGAGTATTTCCTTGAAGTCAGCTTCGCGCTTCGCGACGACACGCCCTGGGCCAAGGCCGGGCACGAAGTCGCCTGGGAGCAATTCAAACTCCCCGTCTCCGCGCTCGCCGTCGCGCGCGCCGCCAGCGCGTCAGCCGCCCTCTCGGTCAACGAAACCGACGCGCGCATCACCGTCACCGGCAAAGGATTCTCGGCCGCCTTCGACCGCGCCACCGGTTTCCTTGCCTCGCTCAAGACCGGTGACATCGAGCTTTTGGAAAAACCCCTGGCCCCGCACTATTGGCGCGCTCCCGTGGACAATGACCGCGGAAACAAAATGACCGATATCGGCGATCCCAAGGGCGCCGATCCGCTCCGCACTCCCGCGAAACGCGTTCGCGGACGCGCGGAGGGTCCCGTTCGCGCCATTCCCTCCGCCTACGGCCCGGGCGCGTGGCGCACAGCCACCGATTCGTGGAAACTTACCCGCCTCGAAGCGAAAACCAGCGCAGACGGCCGCGTCACGCTTGCCGCCATCGGCCGCCTCGAGGCGGTCAATCGTTCACAAGTCATCACATGGACCGTTTGTCCGGAGGGTGACATCCTTGTCAGTCTCAAGCTCTATGGCGACCCCGACCGCCGCTCAGCCGCCGAGCTGCCGCGTTTCGGCATGCAAACCATGCTCCGCGCCGGTTTCGACAACCTCGCCTGGCTCGGCAAGGGCCCGCACGAAACCTACTGGGATCGCCAAGACGCCCGCGTCGGCCTCTACAAGGGCAAAGTCCGCGACCAGTTTTATCCCTACCTGAAACCGCAGGAGACCGGCAACCACGCGTCCGTGCGCTGGATCGCGCTCACCGACGCGCAAGGCCGCGGCCTGCTCGCCACGGCGGTTGACACCGTCCTTAGCGCCAACGCGCTCCATTACACGACGGACGACCTTTACTTCCCGACGCACAAGGAGGGCCATTACTATCCGTATCAGCTTCCGCAGCGCGACACCATCACGCTCAACATCGACCTCCATCAGCGCGGTCTCGGCGGAGACGATTCCTGGCGCGCCCTTCCGCACGAGGAATACCGGCTCAACCGCTGGGCGCTCGAATACAACTACCGCCTCCGCCCGCTCTCCGGCGGCGAGGACATCTCCAAAATCGCCCGCGAAAAACCATGATACGACCAGCCCGCCTCCGCTCCTCCGCATTCCTCACGCTGCTCGCCGCGCTGCTGCTTGGCTCCACGTCCGCCTTTTCCGCGACGGCGCTGATCAACACCAGCTTTGAGAAAGGCCTCCCGCCGGGGGCCGATCTCAACAAGCTCACCGCCAAGGCCGACACCGCCCAGGCGTATTCCGGACGCTCCTCGCTGCGAATCGCCTCCGAGCCGGGAGCCGAGTGGGGATACCTTGTGTTTGAGCTCGACGGAAAGCTGGACTTCAACGCCAACCATGCGTTTTCCGTGTGGATTTATGCGGAGCCCGGCGCGAAAGTTTCCGTTTACCTGTCCGGCTGCGACGAAGCTGGCGAACGCTACACTTCCGTCAACGGTGTCGGCGTCATCAAACCCGGCCAGTGGTCCCAATTGAGCGGTTTCATGTTCGCCGAAGACTGGCGGCGGCAGGATCGCGAATACCGGTTTATTGTGCGCGTGAACGGCGCCTGCTGGATCGACGATCTCCAACTCGTCTCCGGCCTCCCCGAAACACCCGGCCAAGTCTGGCCCAAGCTCAAAACCGCGCTCCACGCGGCGGCGGACAAACGTGCCACGACGCTCGCTCCCGGCGGAAGCCTCGCGCTCGATGCCCGCAATGCCGCTCTCGCGCCCGACACGGCCCGTGTCGAAACCACCCTGCCCTCCGGGGCCGCCGCAGTCATCCCCGACGAGGGCATGCTCGTTTTTGCCATCGACGCGAAGGACGACCTTGATCTCACCGGTTCCATCCAGCTCGAACCCGACGCCGACCTGCGCCCCGGCCTGCGCGTCACCGTGCTCTCCGACGACACCGTGATCGCCGCTCCCAGCGTGAAAGCCGCGTCGTGGCAGGCCGTCCGCAACTTCCCCCGCGGCGCGCGCACGGTTCTCGCCGCGCCCGCCGACCTGCGCGGCGAGCGTCCCTCATCCACGGTTTCGCTCGCGCCCTTCCGTCTCTCCAAGGGCCGCCATTACATCGCCCTCGCGGGCCCGCACATCCGCGCCGGCGGCACTTTTGCGAAACTCGAATTGCGCGCCAATGAACGCGTCGCTGAAAAACCGCTCTACACCTTCGGCCTGCTTTCGGACACGCACCTCGGTTTCAATCGCCGCGAATATCGCAACACCCTTCTCGGCGCCGCGACCGGACGCGAACTCGAAGCCGCGCTCGGCCAGCTCAAGAACGAGGGCGCTTCCTTCGCCTTCATCGCCGGAGATCTCACCGACGATGGCCGCCGCGCCGAATACATGGACATTGCCCGCATCGTCAAAAACGCCGGCCTGCCCGTTTACGGCTGCATCGGCAACCACGACACGGTGCTGGCCGACTCGCGTGCCGCCATTGCCGGGCACATCGCGGGCCTGTTCCCCGACGGCCCCAAAAACACCGACTACGCGTTCGCCCGTCCGCCCGTGCGCTACATCGTCCTCGACGGCTCCCACTGGCGCGATTCCGCCGGCAAGATTTACGAGCACAAGACAAAGACCGCCGGCACGCTCTCCTTGCGCAAAGGCGCGCTCGACTGGCTGCGCAAAACCCTCGCCGCCGACACCCTCACGCCCACCATCATTGTCTCGCATTATCCATTCTATTTCGAGCGCGGCATTTCTCCCGTGAGCGGCTATAATCGCGGCAAGCCCTTGCTCGACAAGTCGCTGATGGCCGTCATCGATGCCGCGCCCAATGTCGTCGCGGCCCTCAGCGGCCACATGCACCACAACGAAACAGCCACGCGCAACGGCATCGTCTTTCTCCAGAATCCGGCCTTCGCCGAATGGCCCGATGCCTATCGCGTGTGCCGTGTTTACGCCGACCGCATCGAATGGGAGATCCGGCAAATCCCCAACCGCGGCATCATCCGCGAAGGCGTCATCCCCGGTGCCGCGCTCCTCTGGCAGCTCTCCACCGATCCCGGCGATCTCGCCGGCGTCATTCATCTCGATAAAAAAGGAAACAAGCATCGGTAAAAGTGCCGTCGTGCCGCGCCTTTCGTCCCGAATTCCGCAGCGTCTCCCTCCCCCCACCATGAAAAAAACATTTTTTGCCTGTCTGGCCCTCGCCATCGCCGCCAGCGTCACCGCGGCGCCCGCCGCCACACCCGCCGCGAAGCAATCCGACGATCCGCAGAAGGCATTCAGCTTCATAAAGAATCCCGACGGGATGATTCAGGAGCAGGCGCGTGTCGTCTTCGATCAGGCCCGCAAAGTCCTCTCCGCGCATCCGCCTTCGGCCAAGCCCGGCGCCGAGCGGCAGCTCGCGCTTTTCGCCCTGGACTCACTCCTCCACGACACCCGTCTCGACAAAGGCCCGGCCTTCACCGAGTTCATGGAAGACCTCGCCCGGCGCGTCGCCGTCGCCCTCGCGGCCAAGCCCGGTGTGCCGTTGCGCATCATCCGCTTTTATAATCACGGCTTCATTCTGCAAACCCCCTCGGTGACGCTCGCCATCGACATCGTGCGCGGCGGCAAGCGCGTCATCACCGGTGTCGATGAAGAGCCCTTTATCGATCTGGAGCTCATGCGCCCGATCGTCGAGCGTTGCGACGCCCTTTTTGTTTCCCATCCGCACAACGACCACGCCGACCTCGGCCTCGCCCGGCTTTTCCTCGAAGCGGGAAAACCTGTCGTCGCCTCCCCCGGACTTTGGGAAAACGTCTCCCCGCTCATCATCCGCCCGCGTTCCGCCGACGCCACCGCTCCCGTCGATTTCACGCTCGCGCTTCCCTCCCTCAAGAAGCCTCTCGTCGTGCGCGCTTATCCGGGCCACCAAGGCAAGGTCCCCAACAACCTCTACGCGATCACCACCCCCGAGGGCAAAACCATCCTCCACTCCGGCGACCAGACCGGCGGCGGCGACGATTTGCCCTGGCTCCTTAAAATCCGCGAGCAACTCCGCGTGGATGTCTTCCTGCCCCAATGCTGGATGGCGCGCCTCCCGCTCGTCGTTGAAGGCGTGGCTCCCGCGCTCGTGCTCCCCGGCCACGAAAACGAAATGGGCCACACCATCGACCACCGCGAATCCTACTGGCAGACCATGCGCCGCGTGCAAAAGCTCTCCGTCCCCGTCATCATCACCGCCTGGGGCGAGCATGTGGATGTCCGTTAACGCAATCGCCCGGCAACCTCCGCAAACAATTCCTCCACACCGTGACTTTCCTCTCCCGTCTCCTCGCCCTCCCCTGTCTTTTCGCCTGCCTGTGCTGCGTGCTGCCCGCGCAGCCGAGGAGCGTGCAGAAGGCCGTGCTCGAATACGATTTCCCCGGCAGATACGAGGGGCAGGCCGCGCAAGGCATGGCGATCTATGGCGAAGTTGCCTTGCTTTTCAACAACGAGGGACATTGCCGTGTTTATAATTTGAAGACAAAAAAGAAGCTCACCGAATTCGACCTCGCCTGCGCCGCGGAGACCACCCATGCCAACAGCGCCAGTTTCGGCGTCGAGCAGCCGAAGGACGCCTTTTTCCCCGCGCTCTATGTTTCCGAGTGCTTTGGCGATCCGCATCACCGGCGCTGTTTTGTCGAAAGCATCACGCCCAAGGGCCCGCGGACTATTCAAACATTGGAAATCAAAACCGGCGGAGTCGAAGAGCGCAGCAACAACTGGATGGTCGATTCCGCAAACAAAGTGATCTATTCAATGGCCACTTTCTGGAAAAATTCGGAAAAACATATCGCCATCACCAAGTGGCCCCTGCCTCCGCTCGGCAAAAAGAAAATTGTATTTCAGAAATCCGACATGCTCGACCAGTTCAGCGTCTCCATTCCGAGAAGCGGCGTTCAAGATACATGCATTCGTGGAGACTACCTTTACCATGCCTTCGGCTTCCGCGCTGACGGTGAAGGATCGGACGAGCAAAAGACGCGCGAAATCCATGTCATCAATCTGAAAACGAAGAAGACCGAGAAAATCATAGACATCAACGACAGTTGCCCGCTCGAACCCGAGGGCATCGATTTTTACGGAGACACCCTGTATCTGTATTGCAACGGAAGCGGGGGCCTCTGGCGCATTCCGGGCGTCTGATTTCCCCGGCGCGCCTCCCGTGCCTTTGCAGCGCATCAAAAAAACAATATCAATTTTATTCATGAAACCCATATTCGCCCGCCCTCTTGCCTTCTGCTTCATGCTTGCCTGCCTGTGCGTCGCGCTTCCCGCGCAGCCCAAAATTGTCCAGAAGGCCGTGCTCGAATACGATTTTCCCGGCAAATACGAGGGACAGGCCGCGCAGGGCATGGCCATCCACGGGGAAATGGCGCTGCTCTTCAACAACGAGGGCCATTGCCGTGTTTATAATTTGAAGACAAAAAAGAAGCTCACCGAATTCGACCTCGCCAGCGCCGGCGGCTCCAACCACGCCAACTGTGTTTCCTTCGGCGTGGAGCAGCCCAAGGACGCGTATTTTCCGGTGATCTACGTCTCCGAGTGCTACGGCAACCGGCAGTGTTTTGTCGAAAGCATCACGCCCAAGGGGCCGCGCCTCCTCCAGACGCTGCAAATAAAAACCGGCGGCATCGAGGAGCGCAGTTTTGACTGGGTGGTGGATCGCGAGAATAAATTCATCTATTCGCTCGCCGGATTTTCCAAGGACTCCAAACAGCATGTCCAGATCACCAAGTGGGCGCTGCCGCCTCTGGGGAAAAAGAAAGTCACCTTCCAGAAATCCGACATCGTCGAGCAATTCGCCGTGTCCTTCCCGAATCTCACCCAGGGCGCGTGCATCCGCGGCGGCTATCTCTACCTCCCCGTCGGACTCCATGACGCGCCCGAGGGATCGAAGGAATTCAAAAGCCGCGAAATCATCGTCATAAACCTGAAGACGAGAAAAATCGAAAAGAGCATCGACATCAATGCCAGTTGTCCGAACGAGCCGGAGGACTGCGATTTCTACGGCAACGACCTCCTTTTATATTGCGGCCAGAGCGGCGGTCTGTGGCGCGTTCCGGGCGTCTGAGTTTATCCACTGCCTTGTATAAACAACGCCAAAAACAATTTATTCCGTATAAACCATGAAAAAATCATTATTCCTCACCCTCTCGCTCGCGTTCGCGCTGCTTTCCGGCGCGGCGCTTAATGCCGCCGACCGCGTTGACCAGCTGCGCGCAAAGCTCTTCTCCCGCGACATTCCCGATGTCCTCGTCGTCGCCCACCGCGGCGATTGGCGCTACCAGCCTGAAAATTCCATCCCCGCCCTCGAATATTCCGTCAAAATCGGCGTGGACGTCGTCGAGGTGGACTTGCAGCGCACCAAGGACGGCGTGCTCATCCTCATGCACGACGCCACCCTCGATCGCACCACCTCGGGCAAGGGCAAAGTCGCTGAAAAAACCATCGACGAAATCAAAAAACTCACCCTCAAAAACGGCTGCGGCATCCGCACTCCGCACAAAGTTCCCACCCTCGAGGAAACCCTCGTCGCCCTCAAAGGCCGCGTGCTGATCAACCTCGACAAGGCCGACCGCTATTTCGACGAGGTTTATGCGCTTCTCAAAAAAACCGGCACCGCCCGGCAGATCATCATGAAAGGAGGCAAGCCCAATGACGAGGTTCTGAGCCTCTACGGCAAGTATCTGGAAGACGTCATCTACATGCCCGTCGTAAACCTCGACAAGGACAATGCCAGGGAAATCATGGATGGCTTCATGACCGGACTCAATCCGGTGGCCTACGAGTTGCTCTACAAATACGACACTAACCCCATGCCCAAGCAGCTCAAGAAGGAGCTGAAAGGCAAGGCGCTGATTTGGTACAACACCCTTTGGGAAAACATGGCCGGCGGTCACGAGGATGAATGCGCCGTGGAAAAAGGCCCGGATGCCGCCTACGGTTATCTTATCGACACCCTTGGCGCCCGCATCATCCAGACCGACCGCGCCGCCCTCGTCCTCGATTACCTGAAAAAACGCGGCCTGCACGACTGAACGATCCTCAGGGGAAAGTCTGCACAAGCTCCGAATTCACAAAAACACGGGGAATCCGCCTTTATGAAAAAGAATACAATCACGCTATTGTCACTCGTTGTTTCATGTTTTTGCAGCATCGGTAATCCCCTTGTTGCAAAAGCGGCGGCGGCGGATTCCCCAAAATGTGCCGAGGGCGTCGCGTTGCGTGTGTCGAGCTATAACATACGGTATGCCGCCCCCGCCGATGAGAAATCAGGCAACGGCTGGGCCCTGCGCAAGGCTCCGCTCGCCGCCCTGATCAAACAGAACCAATTTGATATTGTCGGCACGCAGGAGGGCAATTTCGACCAGATGGCGGACTTGAAGGAACTACTGCCCGAATACGATTATGTGGGTCATCCCTATGCAGGGCGCACATCCACCAACCACACGGCGTCGATTGTATATAAAAAGGACAAATACGAGGTGCTGGACAAAGGTGTGTTCTGGTTCAGCGAGACGCCCGATAAACAGAGCATCGGCTGGGATGCCACCGACACCCGGATTTGCACCTGGGCCAGGATGAAGGACAAGCCGTCCGGGCAGGAATTCTATTTTTTCACCGCCCACTTCTACTGGCGTTATGTCACGGCAAAACAGAACTCGGGCCCGTTGATGGTCCGCATGGTCAGGGAAATCGCAAAAGACAATCTGCCAGTCATCTGCACGGGGGACTACAACTCGGCCCCCTCGACCTCCCAGATCAAGGCGATCAAAGGATTCTTGAAAGATGCGCGCGACGTGACGGTGAACCCGCCGTTTGGCCCGGAAGACACCAATCTGGGCGGCGGCAATTTCCAAGGCGAGCCCAAGGGACGAATAGACTACGTGTTCGTCAACGACCGGGTCGCGGTCCTGAACTACGTCGTGCTTTCAAATACCTATGACAACGGCAGGCACCCGTCGGATCACCTGCCGGTTGTGTGTGATGTGATCCTGAAAAAATAAATGCCCGGGGCGGCCATTATGAAAACGCAGAAAATCCAAAACACCTCGCGCCGTGATTTCCTCAAAGGCTCGGTCATGGCGGCTGGATTGTTTTCCATGCCCGCCGCGCTCATGCGCGCGGATTCCAAAAATCTCCGGGACGGCCTCGTCATGGGCGGCGGCTCCGCGAGCAGCGGCGCGCTGCCGAAAGTCGCGCACGAAGTCGATGTGTGCGTCATCGGCGGCGGCATAGCGGGCATGTTCGCCGCCATATCGGCGGCCCGGCACGGCGCGAAAGTCGCGCTCATGCACGACCGTCCCGTTCTCGGCGGCAACGCATCCTCGGAAATCCGCATGTGGATTTGCGGCGCGGGAACCCGCGTGCGCGACTTGCAGGAGACCGGCCTCATGGAGGAGCTGCAGCTCGAAAACATGTGGCGCAACCCCTCGCGCAATTTCTCCCTCTGGGACAGCATTCTTTACGAGAAAATCCGCTTCGAGCCGAACATCGACCTCATGATGAACTGCGCGTGTTGCGACGCGAAGATGGAGGACGGAAAAATCAAAAGCATCACCGGCTTCCAGCTCACCACGCACAGCTGGCACACCGTCAGCGCGAAGATTTTCATCGACTGCTCCGGCGACAGCATCCTCGCGCCGCTCACCGGCGCGGAATTCCGCATCGGACGCGAGGCGAAAAAAGAATTCGGCGAGGAGTTCGGCCTCGAAAAAGCCGACCGCAACACGATGGGCATGAGCCTGCTCATACAGGCGCGCGAAACCGACCGACCGGTCAAATTCATCCCGCCCGCGTGGGCGCACACGTTCCAGACGGACGAGGAGATGAAGAACAAGCCTCACGACCTCCGCGCCCTCAACACCAACTTCTACTGGATCGAGCTCGGCGGCGACCAGGACAGCATCGGCGACACCGAAAGCCTTCGCGACGAGCTCCTGAAAATCGCGTTCGGCGTCTGGGATCACATCAAAAACTACGGCGATCACGGCGCTGAAAACTGGGAGCTCGAATGGCTCGGCTTCCTGCCCGGAAAACGCGAAAGCCGCCGCTATGTCGGCGATTATCTGCTCACGCAAAACGACCTGGAGCAGCATCCCATCTTCCCCGACACGATCGCCTACGGCGGCTGGCAAATCGACGACCATCTGCCCGCCGGCTTTGCGATCGATTCCGGCCCGAACCAGGGCGCGCACCTGCGCAAGCGCCGCCTTTCCGAGCCCTATGGGATTCCGTATCGCTGCATCTATTCCAAGAACATCCCCAATCTGATGTTCGCGGGCCGCAACATCAGCGCGACGCACGTCGGCCTGTCGAGCTCGCGCGTCATGGCCACCTGCGGCACGCTCGGGCAGGCTGCCGGCACGGCCGCCTGCATCGCGGTCAAAAACAACCTCATGCCCCGCGAGGCCGGAGGGCAAAAAATCGCCGAGATACAGGCCGCGCTGATGGAGGACGATTGTTTCCTGCCGGGCTTCCGCCGCGAAATATCCCCGCTCTCGAAGCGCGCAAAACTCACCTGCGACTACGGCGACTGCTCCGTCCTGCACAACGGCATCGAGCGGCGTATCTGGGGCACCGACAACGGCTATTTTGGCAAGACCAACAAAGCCATCACCTACACATTCCCCAAACCGGTCAAAATCTCGCAAGCCCGCCTCGTTTTCGACAGCGACCTGAACCGCGAATATGTCTCGGGTAATCCCGACGGCATCCACATGCCGATGGGAATGTTTTACGCCCTTTCGCACAACCGCACCTCCTACGGTTTTCCGACGAGCGTCATCAAATGGTATCGCATCGAGGCGCGCATCGGCGGCGAATGGAAGATCGTTCACGAAACAAACGAAAACCACCAGCGCCTCGTGCGCATCGACATGGACGTCACCGCCGACGCCGTGCGCTTCACTCCGCTCTCAACCTACAAGAGCGAGGAAAAACGCACCGATTACGGCAGCTCGACGGCGCACCTCTTCGCCTTCGAAGTGCGGTAAAAACAAACACACGCCATGCTTTCAAAAAACAATATTCAGTCCGTGGGGGTCGGGTGGCATGGGCTTCCAGCCCATGGGACGGCGCGCAGCGCCGCCGGGTCGGGTGGCCCGGGCGGCCACCCCCAGTGTTTTTAAAAAAAATTTTAG
>JARKRC010000033.1 GCA_029974595.1 Ereboglobus sp.
CCAAGACTTTTTCAGAATTTGTGGCGGATGTTTCGGATGAGATTTTTTCATCGCTCAAGCATCAGAAATATCCCTATGACCTTCTGATGTCCGAGCTGCACCGAAAAAACGACGGGCTTGACCATCTTTTCGATATCACGTTCTCATTCCAGAACGCCACCCTGCACAAAAACACCAGCCATTTCAATTACGAAACCCGCTGGCATTTCACCTGCCATCAGACCAACCAGCTCAATGTCCATGTGAACGACCGCGAGGGCAACGGCAATCTGATCATCGACTATGATTTCCTGTCGCCGATGTTTGCCATCAAGGAGATCGAATACATCCACGACCATATCAAGAACATCATGTACGACGCGCTGCAGCACACCGAAAACCCCCTCAACAGGCTCAGCCTGCTGTCGGCGGAGGAGCGCGAGCGCATCCTCATCAAATTCAACGACACCAAAGCCCCGTATCCCGCCGACAAAACGGTCATCGAGCTCTTTGAGCAGCGGGTTTTAAAAAATCCGGGATCCGTGGCCCTTGTTTCGGGCGGCGTGGCTCATTCGGCCGCCGAGCTCGACCGCCGCGCCAACGCGCTGGCTTTAAAGCTTGCCGGTATGGGCGTGGGGCCCGACCGCATCGTGCTCATTTCCGCCGCACGCCGGGACAGCCTCTATATCGCGATTCTTGCCGTTTTAAAGGCCGGCGGGGCGTTTCTGCCGGTGGATATGTCCGTCCCGCCGGAGCGCGCCCGTTATATGGCCGAGGAATGCCGCACGGCGGCCATCATTGCCGAGCCCTCCCGGACCGGCTGCTTCTCGGGGCTTCCCAATGTGATCTCAACGGACCTGATCCGGGATCTTCCTCCCAGCGATACGCAGATAAAAAACGGCGCCGCGCCCTCGTCCCTTGCCTATGTGATCTACACCTCGGGCTCCACGGGGCGTCCCAAGGGCGTCATGCTGGAAAACCGTTCGCTTGTGAATTTCATCTGGGCGCTTTCGTCGATGATGGATTTTTCACCTTCCAATATTGTTTTGTCGGCGGCTTCCATTTCCTTCGACCTGTTTGTGATGGAAAGCTTCCCTACGCTGATCGGCGGCGGAACGCTGGTGCTCGCCTCCGAGGACGACGTGGCTATCCCCGACAACTTAGCCCGCCTGATCACCTCCGCGGGGGTCAACAAGCTGATGTTCACGCCCTCGCGCATGCAGCTTCTGCTTTCAAACCCGGCGGCCGCCTCGTGCCTCTCGGCCATGCGCGAGATCATGCAGGGCGGCGACGCCCTGACGCCGGCGCTTCTGGCTGAAATCAAAAGCCATACCAAGGCGAAAATATTCAATTTTTACGGCCCCACCGAGATCACCATCGCCGCCACCGGGTGCGACGTCACCGCTGCCAAGCGGATGTCCATCGGCAAGCCGATGGCAAACACCCGGGCGTATATCCTTGATCCCGACTTAAACCCGCTGCCCATCGGCATCCCAGGCGAGCTTTACATCGGCGGGCACGGGCTTGCCCGGGGTTATATCGAGAATCCGGCGCAAAACGCCGAGCGGTTTGTGGCAGACCCCTTTGTCCCGGGTGAAAAGCTCTACCGCACCGGCGATTTGGCGCGTTGGTTCCCGCTGGGCGAAATCGAGTATCTCGGGCGCATCGACAGTCAGGTGAAGCTGCGCGGTTTCCGGATCGAGCTTTCGGAAATTGAGGACCGGCTGTGCGGCATCGACGGCGTCGAGCGC
>JARKRC010000034.1 GCA_029974595.1 Ereboglobus sp.
CTTGGGCTGTATTCCTCTCGGGAATGTGTGGTCCAGTCGTCCTGCGGCCGGTCGGCAAATTGACGCCAAAGTCGATCAAGGCCGAGTCGTTTCCAAGCCGGCCTCAATCCACCTGCGCTTCGCTTCGGGGCGGGCAGGGGCGTTCGCCCCTCCCCTGCGCCCCTCCCCGAAACTTATGGTTTCCTTCAGCGGAATACCGATACGTGGGTTTGGAGTGGGTCGGGTGGCACGGGCATCTTGCCCGTGTCTGGATGCCGGGCATGGGCGAGGGTGCCCATGTGACCCGAATCACACGGGCAGGATGCCCGTGCCAATCGATCCGGCGCGCTCAGCGTTTTTTGTTGAGCGCGGCGGTGAACCAGTCGCCGCCCAGGCTTTGGTTTGAGTCGCGGCGGGGCGGGGGGGCGGATTGCAGGCGGTTGAAACCGCCGCCGCCGCCGCGCGGGCCGGAGTTTCCGCCGGATGTTTTGGAGCCGAGTTGCGGGTTGGCGCGCATGGAGAGCGCGATGCGGCCACGGGCGAGATCGACGTCGGTCACGGTGACCATTACGCGCTGCGAGACTTTCACGACTTCCGCCGGATCCTTCACGAAGGTGTCGGCAAGCTGGCTGACGTGCACGAGGCCGTCCTGATGCACGCCGACATCGACGAACGCGCCGAAGGCGGTGACGTTGGTCACGATGCCGGGGAGCTTCATGCCGGGCTTCAGGTCGCCGGGTTTGTTCACGCCTTCGGCAAAGGCGAAGGTTTCGAACTTTTGGCGCGGGTCGCGGCCGGGCTTTGCGAGTTCGGCGAGGATGTCGGTGAGCGTGGGGAGGCCGACTTTGTCGGTGACGTAGTTTTTGAGGTCGATTTTTTTGCGGAGTTTTTCGTCACGGATGAGGTCGGCCACGGTGACGCCGAGATCGGCGGCCATTTTTTCGACGATGGGATAGGACTCGGGATGGACGGCGGAGGCGTCGAGCGGATTCTCCGCGCCGCGGATGCGGAGGAAGCCGGCGGCCTGTTCGTAGGCCTTGGGGCCGAGGCGCGAAACTTTGAGGAGTTCGGCGCGGGTTTTGAAGGGGCCGTTTTCGTTGCGATGAGCGATGATGTTGGCGGCGATGCTGGCGTTGAGACCCGAGACGTAGCTGAGGAGTTGTTTCGAGGCGGTGTTCACCTCGACGCCGACGCCGTTGACGGACGAAACGACGCAGTCGTCGAGGGAGCGTTTGAGGGCGTTTTGATCGACGTCGTGCTGGTATTGCCCGACGCCGATGGACTTGGGGTCGAGCTTTACGAGTTCGGCGAGCGGGTCCATGAGGCGGCGTCCGATGGAGACCGCGCCGCGCACGGTGATGTCGTGATCGGGAAACTCTTCGCGGGCGACTTCGCTGGCGGAGTAGATGGACGCGCCGGATTCGTTGACCATGACGATGGGGATGCTTTTCGGGAGGCCGAGGTCGCGGATGAAGGTTTCGGTTTCGCGTCCGGCGGTGCCGTTGCCGATGGCGATGGCCTCGATTTTGAAGAACTCGACGAAGCCCTTGATTTTTTCGACAGCCTCGTCGTTGCGCGCCGCGCCCTGGTCGGGATAAACGACGTCGTTGTTGAGGAGCTTTCCCTGGCGGTCGAGGATGACGACCTTGCAGCCGGTGCGGAAACCGGGGTCGATGGCGAGGGTGTTTTTCTGGCCGAGCGGCGAGGCGAGGAGGAGTTCGCGGAGGTTTTCGGCGAAGACTTTGATGGCGGTTTCGTCGGCGCGTTTTTTGGATTCGAGGCGCATCTCGGTTTCCATCGCGGGGGCGAGGAGGCGCTTGTAGGCGTCCGCGAGGGCGAGGCGGACTTGCGCGCTGGCGGAGGATGCGGACTTGGGAGGGTTGATGTGGAGCGGCTCGATTTCGGCGAGGGCGGCGGTCTCGTCGGCGGTGATGCGCATCATGAGGAAGAGCTCTTTTTCGCCGCGGCGCATGGCGAGGACGCGGTGGCTGGGGGCCTTGGCAAGGGGCTCGCTCCATTCGAAATAGTCCTTGAACTTCGCACCCTCGGTTTCCTTGCCGGTGATGATTTTGGAGGAGATGGCGGCGGTGGCGGCGTAGAGGGCGCGGAGTTTGGCGCGGGTGGGCGCGTCGTCGCTGATGCGCTCGGCGATGATGTCGCGCGCGCCGGCGAGGGCCTCGGCGGCATCCTTGATCGTGGCGGGTGTGTTTTTGCCGTCGTCGGGCGTGTAGCCGCGTCCGGCATATTCGGCGGCGGCGGTCTCGGCGTTGGTGGCGGGGTCTTGCGCGTAGAGGAGATCGGCGAGGGGTTCGAGGCCTTTCTCCTTCGCGATGGTGGCGCGGGTGCGTTTTTTCGGGCGGAAGGGCAGGTAGATGTCTTCGAGGGCGTTGAGGGTTTCGGCGGCGGCGATTTTTTTCGCGAGGTCGTCGGTGAGGAGATTGCGCTCCTTGAGCGAGGCGATGATGGACGCGCGGCGTTCGTCGAGCGCGGCGAGTTGTTCGAGGCGGTCGCGGATGGCGGTGATCTGGACCTCGTCGAGTTCGCCGGTGGCCTCCTTGCGGTAGCGTGCGATGAAAGGGACGGTGGCGCCCTCGGCGAAGAGCTGCGCCGTGGTGGCGATCTGGTGGACTTTGAGATTGAGCTCCTGCGCGATGCGGAGGACGTGTTCGGCGTTGGGCTGGGCCATGCTTGGAAGGAAGAGTGAAGTGTGAAAGGTGAAGAGCGAAAAAACAGGAAAAGAAGGGAGCCATAGCAACGCGTGAGCCGGTGTGCGCAAGGGGATTTTTGGGCGAAAATGTGCGGTTCGATCGCGGATAAAAAATCATGTGATTTTGCGAATAGAAAAGTTGCCTTCGCGCAAAATTTGGAGGAGCTTTTTGTCAAGCGCGGCAGATTGAGCACGTAGCCACAACAAGGTTCTCGGTTCTTCCATCCCTTGGGCGTCAGGCTATAATCCCGCTTGCGGGAGCGCCGAACTGATTGTGTCGTCTGCCGCGCCCTTTTTTCCTTCAGAGCACCCAGGCCATGCCGAATTTTATCCACAGGGGGATCGTGACGATGCCGATGGTGGGGGTGTTGTGACTCATATTTTGACTAATTTGAGTCACAAAGCGCCGAATGACTCGTGCATGAGTCACATGCGTGAAATCATTGAAAAACATCTTCACGATCAATGATCTCCAGCAGCCGTGGAAAACAAAAAACCGACGGACGCTTTCCTTTTCCGGCGTGCAACACGGTAATGATGCCTTTCTTTTGCAGTTCAGAAATCAAGCGTATCACCGATGCTTTGGGGATATTCGAATACCGGGCAAAGTCTGCCTGACGAAACACGGGAGCCTGAAAAAGCGCGTCGAGCACTTCAATGGCGTAACCCGTACGAGGAAGGCTTTTTTTGAGGTTGTCCCGCAAATTGAGAATCGCCATCGCCTTGAATGAATTGGCGTTTGATTGTGCGCGCACGGCTTCCAGAAAGAACAAAAGCCAGCCTTCCCAGTCACCGCAGGCTGTTACCGCCAGCAGCCGGTCATAGTATTCCTGGCGGTGTGTTTCGAGGTAGGAACTGAGGTAAAACATGGGGCTTTTAAGCACGCCTTTTTCGAAGAGGAAAAGGGGAATCAAAATGCGACCAACGCGCCCATTGCCATCGAGAAATGGGTGAAGAATTTCGAATTGCGCGTGAAGTATTCCAAGTTGGGCGACGGGGTCGGATTCGTCGTGATGAAGATACCTTTCGAAGTTGGTGAGTGCGTCGGGCAAATCCAGCGGACTTGGCGGGACAAAGCGAGCCTGGCCAATATTGGTGCCATGTGTGCCAATCCAATTTTGGGAGGTGCGAAACTGACCGCGCGCCTTGGTGTGGCCTCGCACGCTGTCGAGCAGCACGGCGTGAATGTTCCGCAATGTGCCGAGGTTGAGCGGGCGCACGCCAAGCGATTCACGCGCGGCGCTCAAGGCTTTCCGGTAGTTGACCACCTCATGAATGTCGGCACGGCGCTCCGGGTCGGAGGCTTCCCTGCCGCTTTCGAATTCGAGCACTTCCTGAAGGGTTGCCTGCGTGCCTTCGATTTTGGATGAAAGGACGGCTTCGCTGGTGGTGAGCGGCGACAGCAGAACCGCCGGGTTGGGGATGCTTCTCAAGACGCCGTCATATTGAGCAATCGCACGGTTTGCTTTTCCCAATGCGCCGACGAGGCGGCCCCAATCCAGTTTTTCCAATGGCAAACGATCAGGATGATGTGGAGCAATGGGAAAACGAAGGGATGTTGTCGGACTGAGCGAATCGGCGTTCATTCGGGAAATAGGGAAAGGCGTAGAAATATATTCCCTGGAAAAATATTAAGTCACCAACGATTTTCATGGGTGCGCTTCAGAGCACCCAGGCCATGCCGAATTTTATCCACAGGGGGATCGTGACGATGCCGATGACGGTGGTGCCGATGGTGATTTGGGCGGCGGTCACGGGGTGGCCGTTGTAGTGGCGGGCGACCGCGATCGGAAACATGCCGGCGGGCATGGCGGCCTGGATGATGAGGACGCGTTTCATGTCGTCGGTGAAGGGGAGGAATTTCGCGGCGAGAAGAAAGATGAAGGGGTAAATGCCCAGGCGCAGGAAACAGGCTATGGGCGTCACGCGGGCGTGAAGGAGCGTGCCGGGCTTGGCGATGTACTCGTATAGGGTGCAACCGGTCAGAATGATGCCGATCGTGAGTCCGCAGAGCCCGCAGCGGTGGATGGTTTCGAGGAGAAATTGCGGGAGGTGCGCGCGGAGGTCGGTGAGGTTGAAGAAGAGCCCAAGGACGAGCGCGATCACGGGGCCGTTGAGGAGTTTTTTCCAGCCTTCGCGAAGGGAAAGGCCCGCGAGGACGAAGATGCCGACGGTCCATATCGCGGCTTCGCCTCCGGTGCTGTGCACGAGGGTGAGGCCGATGGTGGGCGAGTCTTGTCCGAAGAGCGCCGTGCAGACGGCGAGCGCGAAGTAGCCGTAGTTGTTGATGCCGCCGGCAAAGGCAAAGGTGCGCAGCCCGTTGCCCACAGTGAGGCCGAGGGCGCGTCCGATCGCGTAGGTGGCGATGATGCTCGCGGCCATGATCGCGAAACCCGAAGTGGGGGCGGCGATGAGATTCGAGGGGTCGCGCAGGGCATCGTTGTTGAGGACGTTTTCGAAGATGAGGCAGGGGTAGAGGCAGTTGAGCACGAGGCGCATGATGCTCGCGTCGGCCTCGGGCGTGATCCATTTGAATCCGCGAAAAGCAACGCCGATGGCCACCAATCCGAAGACGGGGACGATGGAGAGCAGGACTTGCGCGTAGGAAAAGGTCACTCGGATTACGTTTACGAAGTATGATTTGCGAACGAAGGGAGCGCGCGGCGCATGGCTTCGACGGGGACGGGTCCGCCGGTCCAGATTTCCAAGGCGCGCGCGCCTTGGTGGATGAGCATCGCAAGGCCGTTGGCGCGCGGGATGCCGAGCGCGGCGGCTTGCGCGAGGAGGGGCGTTTGGGGCGGGTTGTAGATCATGTCGAAAACGCCGGCGGGGGAAACGGACAGCGCGGCCAGATCGAGCGGGGATGGATCACCGGGCTTGAGGCCGGAGGAGGTGGCGTTGATGATTAATGCGGAATGCGGAATGCGGAATGCGGAATGAAAAGCGGCGAGCGGGATGTCGGCGGCGAGGGGGCGGAGTGCGGCGAGGAGCGCGTCGAGATTGGCTCGAGTGCGGTTGGCGATGACGAGGCTGGCGCAGCGGCGGCGGAGGCATTCGACGGCGGCGCCGCGAGCCGCGCCGCCTGCGCCGAGGAGAAGAATGTGCGCGCCTGCGAGATCGAGGTTGAGGGTTTCCCCGATGGCGGTGGCGAGGCCGTAACCGTCGGTGTTAAAACCGTGCCAGCCGCGAGGCGTCCAGGAGAGGGTGTTAACGGCGCCGATGGGGCGCGCGGCGGGATCGATGTCGGCAACGCATTCGAAGGCGATGATTTTGTGGGGAACGGTGAGGTTGAGGCCGCGGAATTTTTTTTCGTGAAAAAGTTCCAGCGCGCGAGGGAGATCTGCGGGGGCGATGTCGAAGCGGTGGTAGCGCCAGTCGCGGTAGCGGGGGTCGCGCGCGGCCATTTCTGCGAGGGCGGCATTGTGCATGAGGGGGCTGAGGGAGTGCGCGATGGGGTGGCCGAGGACGGCAAAGTGCGTGCCGGGCCGGTTCCAGATTTCGAGGCTGGCGAGAGTGTGGACGGTTGTGTCGGCGGTGCTCACAGGTGACGGGAAGGGGGAAGAGTGAAGCGCAGGGAGTAGGCGGGAGGCAAATCGGGAATGAGCGCGCGTGTGCCGCAATAAAAAGCCCGTCCCTTTTTGTGTCGGGGACGGGCTTCGAAATTACAGGTGGGTTGGATCAGAATTTCAGCACGGCCTGCACGCCGGCGAAGAATTCATACTTGGGATAGTTTGTGCCGGTGTCCGGGTTGATCGCGTCGCGGACGCCTTTGCTGTAGCGGGTGTAGGCGACTTCGGTGCCGATGCTGAAGTTGTTGGAAAACTCATAGCCGACGGGCATGGCGGAGAGTTTCCAAAAGTTCCCGAAGCCTTTTTCGTTGCCGTAACTGAGGCGTCCGGCGATGGAAATTTTATCGCTGACGTCCTGCTTGGCCATAAATGCCATGTAAAAGGTGTTGACGGTGTCGGAGACTTTGTCGCCTTCGCGTTTCACTGCGACTTCGCCGGCGACGGTGACATCGCCGAGGTTGCGTTCGAGCCAGATGTCGGCGGTGAAGACTTCCGGGTTGTTGGCGTAGGGATCGATGCCGTAGATGTCCTGATAGCCGGCCTTGCCGTATTGATAGGCGAGGGTGACGCCAAGAGACCATTTTTCCTCGGTGTGGGTGAAGTTGCCTTCAATGCCAAGGCCGTCGCGCGCATTGCCGTCGCCGCGGTAAAATTCGTCGCCGAGGTTGTAAACGGAATCGACGATGGCGATGCCGAGTGTGCTTTTGCCGTTTTGGTATTCAATCTTCACGCCCTGATGGTAGGAGGGGAACATGTTCGCGAAGTTGCCGTAATTGGCGCTTCCGTAGGTGATGAAGGTGTTTTCGGTGAGATCGAATGATTCGTAGCCGAGGTAGGTGACGAAGCGGCCGGCGGTCGCGGAAAGGCCGTGTCCGAGGTTGTAGGACGCGTAGGCGTCGAGAAGATAGAGGTCCTTCGCGCCGGGATCGGTGTACATGCTCACACTGGCCGTGATGGGCTCGAAATTGAGCGCGATGCCGATCTTGGCGGCGCTGATATCCATCGAGGTGTCCGTGTCGCCGTCGTAGACTTTGTTGTATTGAATGGAGCCGGCGGCATAGCCGAAGAGGCTCACGTTTTCGTTGATGGCTAGGTCAGCGCGAACGGCCATGGCCGAGAGAGCGGAGGCGAGAACAGCGCCGGCGATCTTCAAGGAAGTGGTTATCTTCATATGGATTTGGTGTGTTGGTCTTTGCTTGGGCCAGCGGACGGAATTGCGGGATGCGTCCGCGTCTGCCGACATAAGTAATGATAAGTGGGCGCTTTGACATCGGGTGTCGAGTAAATGTTGCAAAATTGTTATCGTTTTTCGCGGCGAGGATCAGATGCGCGGCGGGCCAAAGTGGCGGCTGGTTCACATTTGACCTTTTCTTTCCCCGGGCTTTTCGACTCATATCGGAGACATGTCACATTCCGTCGAAAACGTCGTCATCATAGGAACAGGCTGCGCGGGGCTTACCGCCGCGATCTACACGGGCCGCGCCAATCTTTCCCCGCTTGTCCTCGAGGGCTCGCAACCGGGCGGACAACTGACGACGACTTCAGAGGTGGAAAACTTTCCCGGGTTTCCGCAGGGCGTGGACGGGTTTCAGTTGATGGACAACCTGCGCCAGCAGGCGGCGAAGTTTTCGGCGCGTTTTGAAACAGGCCGCGTCGTGTCGGTGGATTTTGCGTCGAATCCGCTAAAGTTGAGGACCGAGGAGCGCGAGATTCTCGCGAAGGCCGTCGTCATCGCGACGGGCGCCGCGCCGCGTATGACGGGCATCCCCGGCGAAAAGGAACTTTACGGAGGCAGGGGCGTGACGACCTGCGCGACTTGCGACGGTGCGTTTTACCGCGGCATGGACGTGGCCGTGATCGGCGGCGGGGACAGCGCGTGCGAGGAGGCGTTGTTCCTGACGCGTTTTGCGAGCAAGGTTTACCTCGTGCACCGCCGCGACGCGTTGCGCGCCTCGAAGATCATGGCGGATCGCGCGACTTCGCACCCGAAGATAGAAATGGTCTGGAGCAGCGTGCCCGTCGCCGTCGAGGGCGTGGGCGAAGGCGCGGTAAGCGGCTTGCGCATTCGCAATGTCAACAACGACGTCGAGAGCGTGCTTCCGATCAAGGGCCTTTTCATCGCGATCGGACACCAGCCGAACACGGCGCCGTTTGCCGATGCGCTTGTGACCGACGAGCAGGGTTATTTGAAACCAGCCGCAGGTTCCCAGGTGCGCACGCACATTCCCGGCGTGTATGTCGCGGGGGACTGCGCGGATCACGTTTACCGGCAGGCGGTCACTGCGGCCGGCATGGGCTGCCAGGCCGCCATCGAGGTCGAGCGCTGGCTTGCCGAAAACGAAATGTAACCAAGCGTGCCGGTTCGTGTCTTCTTGGAAGCTGCCCAAGCATGGCGGCTGCGTACAGATCCTGTCCTTGCAATAATTCTACATTTGCACCACCCGTCTGAAAAACATGTCCGACGAAACAAACACCACCACCGCGCCCGCCGCCGATGTACAAACCGCTGAAACGCCCGAACAGGCGTTGCGCAACTCCCTCAAGCGCTGCTCGCCGGCGACGGTTGAGGCTGCCCTTCAATTCCGCATCAGCCGCGATCCGGCCCTCGTGCCCGTGATCGTGATCGGCATCATTGAGCGTTACGTCGAGCCGGATTTGCGTCCGAAACTCCGTGACAACACCGACGACGTCCGCCTCATCGAAGACCTCGGCATCGACTCGCTCACGATGATGGAAGTCGTGATTCTCACCGAGGAGGTTTTGCAGGTGCAGATTCAAAACGACGAATTGCGCAACCTCCGCACCGTCGGCGACATCAAGGTTTTCATCGACTGCAAGCTCCGAGGTCTTCCCCTGCCAAAACCCACGCGCTTTATTCCCATCGAGCAAATCGCCGCCGTCATGCCGATGCAGCCGCCGTTCCTTTTCCTCAACGAAGCCTCCGTCGGCAGTTCGGGCGCGCAAGGCAAATACCAGATCACTGGCGAAGAGTTTTTCCTCCAAGGCCATCTCAAGGACAACCCGGTCATGCCCGCTTCCATGATGCTTGAGGCGCTCGGCCAGCTCGCCGTGCTCGCCATTCTCGAAGGCGCGCTCCCCGCCGAGCCCGGCAGCGAAAACCGCGCCATCGACCCGAAGACGATTTACTTCACCTCCTGCGACGGCGTGCGCTGCCACCGTGTTTGCAAGCCCGGCGATCTGCTCACGCTTGCGGTAAAACCGAAACGCGTTCACATGCCACTTGCGACCTTTGAAGGATCGATCCGCGTCGGTCAGGAAAAAGCCGTGATCGCCGAGGAAATCACGCTGACTTTTGGTTATGCGGAGGCGCCCGCGCCCGCGGAGACATCCGCAGAGCAAAGTATAACGTAATATAATAGCTTTTATTATATTATGTTAATAAATACCTTGTGAATCTGGCGGATCTTTGAGTTTCCCCCGATTTTTTTTGCCACTTATCCAAAGGCGGTGTGTCGTTGGCGGTTTCCGCACATGCCAAAAGTCTTCATAACCGGCCTCGGCTTCATAACCAGCATCGGCAACGACGCGGCGACCGTCACTCGCACCCTGCGCGAATTGCGCCACGGCATGGTGCTCTATCCGCCGTTTCAACGCCCCGACAGCCCGGTGAAAGTCGCCGCTACCATCAAGGATTTTAACACCGATTCCCTCGACCCCGAAGACTGGATTTACCCCGACCGCTACCGCCCGCGCCGCGAAACACTGCGCAGCATGGGCCCCAACGCCTTCTACGCTTGGTGCGCCATGCAGCAAGCCATTGAGGACGCGCGTCTTGCCGAAGCCGACATCTCCAACGACGACACTGGCCTCTACGCTGCATCCGGCGGCGCTCCCGGCATGCTCGGTCACCTACTCCGCCGCATGCACACGCAAGGCGTCATGCGCTGCCCGCCGCTCGGCATCGTGGCCTCCATCGCGGGCACGCTCAACTTCAACCTCGTCGCCCATTACAAAATCAAGGGCGCCTCGACCGGCTTTTCCTCGGCATGCGCCTCGTCATCGCACGCACTCGGTTTTGCCTGCGACGAAATCGAACGCGGACGCCAGAAACGCATGTTCGTCGTCGGCGCCGAAGATGGCAACATGGACGCGATTCTGCCCTTTGCCGGCATGCGCGCCCTTTCCCTCCAGACTGACCCCTCGAAAGCCTCGCGTCCCTTCGACTCCGCGCGTGACGGTTTCGTCGGCACCGGCGGCGCCACTGCTCTCATCCTCGAAAGCGAGGACGAAGTCGCCCGTCGCGGCGCCAAACCCTACTGCGAAGTCGCCGGATGGGGCCAGGCTTCCGACGGTCACAATGTCGCCATCTCGCACCCCGAAGGCGCCGGTCTCGCGAGTGCCATGCGCCGCGCCCTTCGCGCCGCCGCGCTCGAACCCTCCGCCATCGACTACATCAACGCCCACGCTACCTCCACGCCCATCGGCGACATTTCCGAGGCGAAAGCGATCCGCGCCGTCTTCGATGCCGCCGGCGCGCGCCCGCTCGTGAGCAGCACGAAAGCCCTCACCGGTCACGGTCTCTCGCTCGCCGGCGCGATGGAAACCGGCTTCTGCGCGCTCGCGCTCCGCGACGGTTTCATTCCCGGTTCCGCGCACATCACAAATATCGATCCCGCCTGCGCCGGCCTGAACATCCTCCAGAAAACGGAGGACAAACAGGCCGCCCACATTCTCAACAACAGCAGCGGTTTCGGCGGCGCAAACGTGTCCATCGTGCTCAGGAAAACCACCTGAGGCGCCCTCGGAGGAGGGCGAAATTCCAAATCCCAATTTCCAAATCCCAAAAAAATCACAACCGACAAATCCCAAATCCTAAAAAAGAAAACCGCGCCAAAACACACCCGAATCCTCCGTCCTTTTGTAATTTGGAATTTATTTGGGATTGGCGGAATGTCGCTTCGCTCGGCAGGAAATTGGGATTTGGGATTTTTTTCTCCTCCTCCTCCGCACCACAACACCCGACACTGATGCCGCGTCCACACTCACTCTCCACTCACTACCCGACCGCCTTTCTCACCGGCGCATCTTCCGGCATCGGGTGCGCCATCGCGGAAATGCTGCTCGCCGAAAACGTGCGCGTATGGGGCACCGCGCGCGACATCGCCCGCCTCGCCCCGCTCGTTGAAAAACACCCCGCGCTCTTCATCCCCGTCGCGCTCGACCTCGACAATTCCGACGCGGCCCAAGCCGCGTTCGAAACCGCATCCGCCGAAGCCGCGCCCGGCGCGTCTTCGCCCTCGTTTGACATTGTCATCAACAACGCCGGATACGGAGTGTTCGCTCCTTTTGCCGACGCCGATTTTTCGCTGTGGAAAACGCAGCTCGACGGGATGCTCATCACGACAACCCGCCTCGCGCATGCCGCTTTTCGAGCGATGCAGGCGTGCAACCGCGGCTGTCTGGTGAACGTCTCATCGCTTGCCGTGGATTTTTCCCTTCCTTACATGAGCGGATACAATATCGCGAAGGCCGGCCTCTCGGCGCTCAGCGCGAGTCTTGCGTTTGAGGCGCGCGGCACCGGCGTGTGCGTGATCGATTTCCGCCCCGGCGACTACCGCACCGCCTTCAATCGCGCGATGCAGATCCCGCGCGCAAACGACAGCGTCTGCGTCGCCTCCGTCTGGCGCACCATTGACAGCCAGTTCAACACCGCGCCGCTTCCGGCCCGCGCGGCCAGCGACTTGCGTCGCGCGCTCCTGCGCGGACGTTCCGGCACCGTGCGCTCCGGGTCTTTTTTCCAGGCGAGGCTTGCGCCGCTCGTCGCACGCCTCCTGCCTGCGCGGCTTCTTCGCGCGCTCGAAGCGCGTTACTTCGGATCGCCATGATCAATTCTTCCGAGCGCACTTACACTGAGAAAATCCGCATCCTCGTGCTCACATCGAGCACGGGCGGCGGGCATGATGCGCGCGCGCAGGCGTTTGCCGAGTGGTGCTACCAGCTTTATCCCGGCCATGTCGATGTGCGCATCGAGCAGATGCTCGAAAAGTCGTCGGTTCTCAATCGCGGCGGCGTCGGATTTTATAACTGGATACAAAAAAACCTGCCGGTTTTGCATACGGTGTTCTACTCCTTCGTCGAAATTTTCGGGCATCTCAACAGCAGGAGCGTGATGCTTGGCCGTGTTTATTACAAAAAGGCGCTCCGCGAATACCGCCCGCACCTCGTGCTCAGTGTGCACGACTGCCTCAACCGCGGCTACTTTCAACTCGCGCGTGAAATTCTCGGGAGGAACCGCGTGCGTTGCGCCACTTACTGCGGGGAATTTTCCGGCGGCTGGGGTTACAGCCGCAATTGGGTCGAGCGCACCGCCGATCTCTACATCTCGCGCACCGAGACGGCCTCTCGCTACGCGATCGAAAAACTTGGCATGCCTGCGCACCGCGCGCTCGTGCGCGGCCATTTTATGCGCCCCAGCGCGCACCTCGAGCAAGTCGACGCCGCGCACCGCGCCCTCTCCCGCAAAAAACGCTACGGCCTGCGCCCAGACAGGTTCACTGTGTTTCTCGCCACCGGCGGCAACGGCGCCAATAACCACTTCGATCTCCTCCCCGCGCTCGTCAAGCATCGCGACCATTGCCAGGCCGTCATCATTTGCGGAAACAATCGCGACGTGTACAACAGGCTCATGCGCTGGCGCGCGGAGAATCCCGATTTTCGCTGTCATATCGAGGGCTATTCCGAGTCGGTGCATCTGATCATGCAGGCGTCCGACGTGATCGTGACCCGCGGCGGCACGACGACTTGCGCCCAGGCGCTCCACTTTTTCTGCCCGATTGTTTTCAACGGTATCGGCGGCATCATGCCGCAGGAAAAGCTCACCCTGAAATATTTCCGCAACAGCGCCGGCAGCCATGTCATTTCCAACGCCGCGGATTTCGAGGGGATCATCGACAGATGGATGGCCGATCCGTCGGCCTGGCGCGCCTACCGCAGCGCGTTCATCAAGGCTCGTTACGAGGAGGATCCCACGCGCGTCATCGACGAGCTCGTCGCGCTCGCCCGCGAAGCCGCGCCGAATGTGCCGGAGCCGGTCCGCCAGCCCTTTCCGCCTCGCAATGGAAATGGCGCGCACGCCCACGCGCATTCTCCGCAGACGGCTGACGAATTCATGCCGGAGTTGTGAATCCGGGCCCGCGCATGACGCGGCTCATGTCGAGGTGTTTTCCTCTTCGATCAAGAAACCGAGCAGCCCTTGCGCCGCGCCGTTGTGCGCAGGCGTCGCGCGCGTGCCGGTGATTTCGAGCGCGCGAAGTTGTTTTGCAAAATGCGCAGGCATGTCGCCGGGAAACCAGTTTTGCCACGCCGCATAAAGCGTGGCGTCAGCGGCGGGGTTGCGCGCGGCGAGAAGCGGGAGGAAGCCGTCGCAAACCAGCGTATCGAGGCGCGTGCCGCCGAGCGCGTCACCGCAGATTTCGGCGCGGATGTGCCTGCGCAACGCGGACGCCTTGGCGGCGCGCCGCCATTCGGCTGCTGTCGCGCTTGCGGCGGCGGGGATTTGTCCGGCGAGCGCGAGAAGTTTTTGCGGCCATGCCGGACGCGCGGCGAGCCATGCGGCGTATTGGCGCAGGCGTGTGCGCGGGTGATTCGCGGGGCGCGTGGCTTGCGAGGCCCAGCCGGTTGTCGCGGCGAAAATCGTGTCGGCGGTGTTTTCCTTCCACGCATTCAGCGGAAAGCCGATGGCGGCGGAGAGCATGGCCGCGCGGTTGCGGCTGTAGCCGAGGATTTCGAGCGCGGTCTGGTGGCAGGCTTCGTCCCAGCCGCAGCGGGCGATGCGCAATCCGGCGAAGCGGACTTTTTGCCGCCAGCGTTTTTCGGCGTGGCCCGCGAGCGTGGCGGCCATCTCGGCGTGCGGAAGCGAGGAGAGCGTTTTGCTCGCGCGGGAGAGCGCGTGCGCCGCGAGGCGCTCGATGGCGTCGTCCGCGGCGTATTGTTCGAGGTCGTGATGCAGCAGCGGCAGCAGCGTCAGGATGGGAATGGCGCGGGCGTTCGCGCCCGCCGTCGTGTCGCGGCGCGGAGGGAAGAGCACGACGTGCAGCGCCACGTTTTCGTAGGCGGGATCGGCGGCGTGCTGGTGCGCGAGCCAGTCGGTTTCGCGAAGGTGCACCTCGACATCGCCGGAGAGCGCGTCGCCGCCGATGCGCAGGCGGGCGTTTTTGAAATCGGGGCCGCCGAGGTGATTCCATTTGCCCGGGTTTTCGATGACGACGCGGCGTCCGTCGGCGGTGGCGGCGTGGTGCGTGTCGAAATCGAGGCGGCTCCAGATTTTCTGGAGCAGTTTTTCCGGGAATGTGAACGGGCCGTAGAGTCCTTGGATTTCGGCGACGGCGGAAGCGGAGTGTTGTGGCATGGGGCGAGGAAATTGCGGATGTTTGAAGCAGATCGGCGGGCGTTTGTTGATTCGAAAATTAAGGGATGTTTCCAGCGGCGGCGCATATGGCTTGCGCATGGCGCGATGCGTCCGCTTTTTCTCATGCGCTATGCAACCTGCAAAAATCATAGGCCCTATCGTTATTATTTTCGTGATCGTTATCGCCGCGGCCCAGGCGACGTTTGTTGTCGATCCCGGATACCGCGGCGTGCTGGTGACGCTCGGCAAGGTGTCGAACCAGTGCGAGCCGGAAGGCCTCGGAATGAAGAAACCGTTCATCTCGACCGTCATTCCGGTGCTTGTGCGCCAGCAGACCCGCGAGTTGCCGTCGGAGTGCTATTCGTCGGACTTGCAGCAGGTGCAGGTGAAGCTGCGCCTTCTCTACAAAATCCCGGAGCAATCGGTCGTGAAGATTTACCAGCAATACGCGGGCGACCCGTTCACGAGCTTGATCGCGCCCCGCGTGCAGGAGTCTCTCAAGGAGGCCGCCGCGCTTCAAAGCGCCGAGCAGATCGTGCGCCAGCGCGAGCACATCAAGAACCTCGCGCTCACCGGCGCGCGCAAAAAAATCGGCGACATCCTCGAGGTCGTCGATCTCGTGATCGAGGACATCACGCTGTCGCGCGAACTGGAGGCCGCCATCGAGTCGAAGATGGTGCAGGAGCAGGAGGCCGCGAAGGCGCGCTTCACGCAGCAGAAGGCCGAGATCGAGGCATCGACCGCGATCATCCGCGCGAAGGGCGAGGCCGAGGCGATCCGCATTCGCGGCGAGGCGCTGCGGAGCAATCCCACGCTGATCGATCTCCAGATCGTCGAAAAATGGGACGGCAAATCGCCCCTCGTGGTCGGCGGCGGCGCAGGCGGCGCAAACATGCTCCTGCCGATCAACGTGAACACGGGCGGCGCGGCGAAATAAGTCCGCGCACTTTTCGCGCCTCCGCCTTCCGGCGTTGAAAAACCCGGGCCGGCGCAATCCGGGTGGATTGCATTGGTCCGGGTTTTTATTTTGCCGCGCCGGTCTTGAACACGCGCAGCAGGAAAAACAGGCTCGGGAAAATGACGAGGCTGCCGATGAGCAGCGCGAGCATGAGCTGGAGTTGCGTCGCGGCGGGCGCGGCGGCCTCATAAAAGCTGAGCGGCCCCTCGGTCGTGACCAGCGCGTTCGGCGCGTAAAGCAGCCACCAGCCGAGCAGAATCATCGTGACCTGCCCGCCCGCGACGATGCGCGAAAAGACGACATTGTGCAACTTGATGAACGCCCACAGCGCCACGAAGAGCAGCGTGGCGATCGCGATCACGGCGATGGCAAACGGGTGCGCGCCGAAGATCGCGAAGAGGCTTTCCCGCTCGGACAGCGACACGAGAAACACGAGGCCGCCGGTGATGACGAGAAGCGCGTTGAAAACCGCCGCGCGCCGGATGAAGAGCTTTTCGAGCGAGGCGTCCCTTGTTTCGCCGACGAGGTAAACGCTCGCGAGAAACGCAAAAATGCACACGACAAACAGCCCCACGCAGAACGGATACAAGTCGAGCCACGGCGCGATGTAGGCCTCCCACGCGCCGGTGCCGGCGGACAGACGCGCGCCCGACCCGAGGATCGCGCCGCGGTTCAGCGTGCCCGCGATGATGCCCAGCCACATCGCCGTCCAGAGGCTGGAGAAACTGAAGAGCCGCGTGTAGGCGCGCTGCGATTTCTCGTCCTGCACGGCGTCATAATGCCGGAACGCAAACGTCGCGCCGCGCACCACGATCCCGACGAGCAGCGCGAGCATCGGGATGTGCAGCGACACCATGAGCGTCGTGAACACCGTCGGGAAACCCATGAACAAAATCACCACGATCAGGATGAGCCACATGTGATTCGCCTCCCACACGGGTCCCATCGCGTGGTTGATGGTGTGTTTTTGCGCCTCGCGGAGCGCGCGCGAGCGCACAGGCAGCAGTTCGAGGATGCCCGCGCCGTAATCCGAGCCGCCGAGGAGCACGTAGAGCAGAAGCGATGCACCGATGAAAAAAAGAAGGACGTGTGTCATGGCTCAGGTCTCCGTCGGGTTCGCTGGCGTTTCGGTTGTCTCGAACTTTTTCTCCACGCCGCGAATCTGGCGCTTGAAGAGCCAGACGGTCGCGATGGCGAGGATCGTGTAAAGCACGAGGAACAGGTAAAAATGATACTGCATCCCGGGCACGGGCGTGACGGCGTCCTTTGTGCGGAAAATGCCGTAGATGATCCAGGGCTGGCGGCCCACCTCGGTCACGATCCATCCGGCCTCGATCGCAATCACTCCGAGCGGCGCGCAGATCACGAGCGCCTTCATAAACCAGCGCGGCCAGCGGTTTCGCTTGAGAAAAACAAAATACAAAACCGCCATGAGCGCGAGAACGCCGCCAATGGCCACCATGATTTGAAACGCGTAATGCGTGATCGCAACCGGCGGCCAGTCCTCGCGCGGAATCTGGTCGAGCCCGGTGACCTCGGCGTTCACGTCGTGATGCGTCAGCAGGCTGAGCAGGCCCGGGATTTCAATCGCGTAGCGCAGCGTCTGCGTGTCCTCGTCGGGAATGCCGCCGATGACGAACGGCGCCTTTGCGGTTGTCTTGAAAAGCCCCTCCGCCGCGGCGAGTTTTGCAGGCTGGTATTCGGCGATGCGCTGCCCGGAGAAATGCCCCGAAAACGGCATGAGCAGCGCCGCGACCGCGCCGAAGGTGAGCGAGATTTTGAGCGCGAGCAGATGCAGGTCGCGCGCCTTGCCGCGCAGATAAAGTGCCGCGTGTATGCCCGCCACGCCGAAGCCCACCGCCTCTAGCGCGGCCAGTTGCATGTGGATGGTCTGGTGCAGCCACGCCTTGTTGAACATGGCGGCGACGGGGTCGATGTTGGTCGCCACGCCTTCCGCCCAGTCAAAACCGGAGGGCGTGTTCATCCAGCCGTTGGCCGCCACGACGAAGATGCCCGACATAAAACCCGCGATGCCGACCACGAGCCCCGTCGTCCAGTGCAGCCACGGTTTCATGCGTTTCCACCCGTAGAGGAAGAGGCCGATGGCGACTGCTTCGAGAAAGAACGCCGAACCCTCCCACGAAAACGGCATGCCGATGATCGGCCCCGCGTGTTTCATGAAACCGGGCCAGAGCAGGCCGAGCTGGAACGAGAGCACCGTCCCTGAAACCGCGCCCACGGCAAAGAGGATGGCGACCCCGCGCATCCACATTTTCGTGAGTTCGAGATGCATCGGGTTTTTCTTTTTGAGCCACAACCAATGCGCAGCCGACATGAAGAACGGCATGGTCATGCCAATCGACGCAAAGATGATGTGAAACCCGAGCGAGAATCCCATCGTTGAGCGTGCCGCAAGTAAGTCGTCCATGATGTCGCGGATGCTGGTCTTCGCGCGCCGCGTCGCAAATCATTTTACGGCGAAGCGATTGAGGGGAGGTGCTCTTCACTTCTGCAGAGCTTTCAAAAAGTCGTCGGTCAGCGATGCGGCCTGAGCAAAAGCGTTGTCGCCATTAATAGCTTTCGTGCCTGCAATTTTTTCTCCAAAGGTCTTCGCGATAGATTGCCGCAATACTTTGATTTCATCCTGTGTCAGAAACCCCTCTGGTTTTGTTTTTGATGGCCCAATCGAAATGATTATTCCGAGATAAATATTCGGCAGGATCGCAATCTTCTGGGCGTGGGCTTTCAAAATAGCGGCGGCAGTTTGCCTTTTTTGACCAGCGGTAAAAATGACGTAGGCAGAATCGACGATAAGGTTTCCTGTGACTCCCGCAGCCTCCGCGAACGCTGGATTCGTCTTCTGCTCGGCATTCGCTATCGCGAAAAATGCCTCGGCAGCCTTTTGCAGCTCGATCTCGTAGCGTTTCAAATCAGGCGCGGAGCCAGAGCTGCCGCTGACAGTGCGCCACTCGGTGTCCAGATGACCCAAAATGCCGACAATTTTTTCGACAGTGTCCTTCGTGCTCACGTCAGCGAGCAACAGCGATGGAAAAAACACGAGCAGGGCAATCAATCGTGAGAGTTTCATATTTTGGCGAATAGCGTTATCAGTCTAAGCTGGCCGTGGGTTGAGGGGCGACGAGCATGGAAGGATGGTTCTGGCTTATGGTGTTGTTTGTCAACGCCCGAGCACGCCAAAGGCGTGCCATTCGTGAGCCTTGGGTGGAATCTGCGACACCCAAGGTATCGAGTGTTGTCATGCGTGCGGCTGTAGGGGCGCTACAATGCGACGCATTACGTTTCTGGCACCCTTACAGGGTGCCTTTTCCAAATGACGGAAAACCCAGGGTCTCGCACGACGCTCGACCGCTGGGCTGACGAGTGGCACGCCGTTGGCGTGCTTTTGTTTGGCTTCGCGAACTCAATTTGTCGGCGCGATGTGTCCGGGGATGAGGTTTCCCCGTCCAGTAGCGTCAGGAACCCGGCTTCGGTTGGCCGCCGCGACGTTCCTGACGATGTGCAGGTCGGCGAGGCGCGGTGGTGTTTTGCGGCTCAATGTTTCGCGGCTTACGCCGTTTCGAGCAGTTTGTAGATGCGGGCGACCATTTTGCTGGCGTCCTCCAGGAGGCCGGCGCTGATGAGCGCGTTGTCGAGAATTTGCTCGGCGATCAGGGCGGCTTTTTCGGGCGCGGCTTTTTGTGCGGCGGCGAGGTGTTTTATTACCGTGCTGCGCGGGTTGATTTCCAGATTCACCTTGAGCGGCGGCTCGGCGGGCGCGGTGTTGTCTTCGCCTTTGTTTTGCTGGCTCATGGCGCGCATCATGCGGCGCATGTGCGGGGTCATGAACTTGTCGGCATTGAGCGCGAGGGCGGGGGAATCGACGAGGCGGTCGCTGGACTTCACTTCTTCGACGCCGCGCGTGGCGAGCGTGGTTTTCATCCAGTCGGCGAGCGCCTTGGTGTCGGCTTCGGAGAGCGCGTCGTCCGAGGGCGGCTTGGGCGCGTCGGGGAGTTTTATTTCGGAGCTGTCGGCGGAGATGAGTTTCTTGCTGTCGAATTCGCGGACGTTGTTCATCACGTATTCGTCCACGCTCTCGTAGCAGTAGATGACTTCGAGGCCGCGCGATTTGAAGCCCTCGATGTAGGGGCCGCTTTCGATGGATTCGCGGGTCGCGCCGGCGAGGTAGTAGATTTCCGTCTGGCCGTCCTTCATGCGCGAAACGTAGTCGGCGAGCGATGTGGTTTTGCCTTTTTCGGTGAGCGAGGATTCGTAGCGGAGGAGCTTGGTGAGGCCGTCCTTGTTGGCGTGGTCGAGCGCGGCGCCTTCCTTGAGGAAGATGCCGAAGTTTTGATAAAACGGGTTGTAGGCGTCGGGGCGCGCGGTGGCTTCCTCGTCGAGGAATTTGATAAAGCGCTTGGTGATGACCTTGCCGAGTTTGTCGAGGAGGGCCTTGTCCTGCATGGTCTCGCGCGAGATGTTGAGCGGGAGGTCTTCGCAATCGATCACGCCCTTGAGGAAGCGGAGCCACTCGGGGAGGAGGTCCTTCGGGCGGGCGTCGATGAGGACTTTGCGGCAGTAGAGCGCGACGGCGGGTTCGAGGCGGGTGAGGCCCATGCGCTCGGTGTTTTCCTGCGGCACGAAGAGGAGGGCGTTGATCGCGAGCGGGGCGTCGGCACTGAAATGCAGGCGCAGGCGCGGTTCGTCCCAGGCGTGGGCCTGGAACTTGTAGAACTCGGTGTATTCTTCGTCCTTGATTTCGTTTTTGTTGCGCAGCCAGAGCGCCTGCACGGTGTTGACGTGCTTGCCGTTGAGGTTGACGGGGAACGAGACAAAGGCGGAGTAGTGTTCGAGGACGTGCTTGATGCGCGCGTCGGTGGCGAAGTCGGCGCAATCGTCCTTGAGGGTGATGACGATGGAGGTGCCGCGCGGCGTGTCGGCGGGCGCGGGCTCGATGGTGTAGGAGCCGGAGCCGTCGCTCGCCCACGTGTGCGCGGGTTCGTCGGCGCGCCAGGAACGCGAGGTGACGCGGACTTCCCCGGCGACCATGAACGCGGAATAAAAACCGACGCCGAACTGGCCGATGAGGCTGGCGTTTTTCTGGCCGTTTTCGCCGAGGGCCTTGAGGAATGCCTTGGAGCCGGAGTGCGCGATGGTGCCGAGGTTTTCGACGAGTTCGGCGCTGGTCATGCCGAGCCCGGAGTCGGCGATGGCGAGGTTTTTGGCCTTTTCGTCGGTGGTGATGTTGATTTCGAGCGGGCGCGGATCGTCGGGCAGGTTTTTCTCGGTCAGCTGGAGGTGGCGGAACTTTTCAAGGGCGTCGGAGGCATTGGAAACCAGCTCGCGGACAAAGATTTCCTTCTCGGTATAAAGCGAGTGGATGACGATATCGAGGAGCTGCTTGATCTCGGCTTGGAATTCGAATTTCTGCGATGCGGTTTGTGTGTCGGACATGGTGATTATGGAAAGGTTGTGTGCGGGGATTTTAGGAGTGTGTGGAAAAAATCAAGCGCGAGGTTGGGCAAGACTGAGATGGGGCTTGGGTTCACCACGGAGGCTCGGAGGACACGGAGGAATGAGGAGAAAGGAGAAGCGCGTGGAAGGGTTTGCGCTGGCATGAAAAGTTTATCGTGCATGAGAAAGGGCAGGCGGACGCGCCGCTGTTTACGCATGCGCCTTGAGGATTGCGGCGGTGGCCTGGCGGGTGCCTCGCTCATGTAGCTTTGGTCCGCATAGGCCGGATTTATGTTTTGTTCGGTCGCCTCCTGCATGGCTTGTGCTCAAGATCCTGCTTTTTGGCGCGGGCATGCTCATTGGCGGCTCCAATCCCGTGGCGGGAAATCGTGCGGCAGATACCGCTACTGATAAACAAAAAGCATGATAAAAATCGAGAATATGCTGCCGGATGGAACACAGCTTCGGGCGTATAGTAGCGAACAGCATGAGAAGCCCGGGGTTTGAGTATATAAGGATCAGACAGATAACAGAGGCTGTTATGTTAAGGAATCTGGCGCATAACTTTTGCGTTATTTGTAGTTTGATCCGCACTGGCCGGGTTGTAATCCGAGGCGGATGGATCAAGGCGGAAGCGCGAACATGCGTGAAAATTTGTAAGTCATTCATTACAAATATGAAATAATGCCGTGAAACTAGGCTTAAAAATCAATACTGTGGTGTAGAACATCGAAACTACCGGTCATTTTTATGAAGAAGCCTGTTTTTCAATAGCGCTCTTCTCTTGTCAGGCCTGCCACATTTGCAAATATTTTCTGTTAGAATGCAAATGGTGTGCAATTTTTTAAGTTAATAAAAGACAAAACGCTTGCCTTAATGTGCTGATATACTATATCGCTACAGTTTTACAAAAGATAAAATGACCATAGAGAAAGCAGAGAAAACACACATACGTGTGCACGAGACGTTCTTCGCAGGCAACGATAACAAGCCCCGTAATCGGGGCTCCGGCTGCTGCCGACTCTTTTAACCCATTATTTCTCTGCGTGTTGCATCCATAGAGAGGGCGGGCATTCCGTAACCACACATGAGGCACTCACGACTAAGTCCGCCGCGAAATCCAAAGCAACAACCAGTAGAAACGACTACCACTTGAATACAGCCATCGCGCCCGGACCTCGCCTTCAATGCGGCGTGGTCTGCAGGCGTCCTTCGATGGCACAACTTGCAATCTGCGTGAGATCCGCCCGGCGCAATGCTTTCGCAGCATATAATTTTCAATAACATCAATAATATGAAAACCACCATCAACAAGATAGCCCCCGCCCGCTGTGTCCTCATCGTCCGAAGTTTGCTTGGCGCAATCGGAGCCGCAAGTCTGACGCCTTTGCAGGCAGCGGGCCCAGCATCGGGCAATTTTCAATTTAACGCAGCAGGCACGACGGCTCGCGCTACTGGAACCTATGTCTTGGCCATCGGCTCAGGCAGTGCGAATAATACGGGAGGCACAGCCGCATTTGGATCTTTGGTGATCGGCAGCGGCAGTGTGATGAGTTATTCTGGCAGAGAAGCCATTCTCATCGGCACAGGCACGTCCGTCCGAGAGGGCGTCGGGGTGGGCATGGGCGCTTATTCGGGCACGCAAGGCAATGCGATCGGCAACTATGTGTGGGCGGGGAGTGGTGCCAACGCCATGGGTTTTTCAGCCACCGCCGCCAATTATTCCGTGGCACTGGGCAACAATGCGCGGGCCAGCGGTACCTACGCCATTACGATCGGCTCCAGCGCGCAGGTTACCGGCAACTATTCCATAGCGGTGGGAAGCAGTGCCAGTGCGCTTGGGAATGAAAGTAGCGCATTTGGTTCAAATGCCTCGGCTTCAACGCACTATAGCAGCGCCTTTGGCTCGCGCGCTAGTGTGACGGGAAATTATGGCAGCGCTATAGGTTATTCCGCGACGGCCGCCAATAACTACGCGAACGCGTTTGGCAATGATTCGTTCGCCAGCGGCAATTACGCATCGGCAATCGGCACATCGGCCACGGCAAGCAATAACCGATCCACAGCCATCGGCTCCTTTGCAATCGGATCAGGCTCATCATCGCTGGCGATTGGAGACGCATCGTTGGCAAACGCCCACTACGCGACAGCGATAGGCTCCAGCGCCACATCCACTGTGATAAACAGCATCGCGCTCGGTTCCTACTCCATTGCCGACCGCGCCGCCGGTTTTGGCGGTTCGGGCCTGGGCGCCCTGTCCATTGGGCGGACAGGCACGACCCGGCAGCTCATCAACCTCGCACAGGGCACCGCAAATACTGATGCGGTCAACGTGAGCCAGCTTCTCAATGCCATGAATACGATCGTCGGAGGCACGAATATCTCCGTCAACAGCACCACCGGCAACATCATCAACAGCGGCACCTTCGCCACCGGAGACGCGACGGTGGCCGGGGCGATCAGCAGCCTCTACACGAGCGCGACGACGCTCACGGCCAACGCACAGGTGTGGGTCAGCAGCTTTAGCAACAGCGTGACGACACTCAGTAATGCGATCAACAACCTCAACAGCGGCAGCGCGGGGGTCTTCGTGGTGAACGGTTCCACGCTTTCCATCAGCAGCAGTTTCGCAAGTCTGACCCAGCTCAATATGGGAAGCCGCAAGATCACCGGCCTGACCAGCGGCTCCCTGAGCGCCACATCGAGCGAGGCGGTGAACGGCAGCCAGCTCTACGCGACGAACAGCAATGTGAGTGTGGTGAGCGGATCCTTGAACACACTCGATACGAGAGTGACCGGGATCAGCGGCTCGCTGAACACCTTTGGAACGACGCTGGCAACGGCGACAACGACATTGGGCAGCCTTGGCGGGACAGTGGCGACATTGAACACGACGCTGAGCAGCCTCGGCGGGACGGTGGGTGCGATAAGCAACACGATAACGGCCATCAGCAGCAACTTTCAATACAACGACACGACCGGCGCGGCGGCTTCGGCCTCGGGCTCGGCGGCCCTTGCGATCGGACGGGGCGCAAATGCATACGGCGGCCAAGCGATTGCCGTGGGCTCGAGCGCGAGTGCGGGAGTCCAAGCCGTGGGCATAGGCGCCAGTGCAGATGCATACGGCGTCCAATCGGTGGCCTTGGGCCTGGAAACGAAGGCGGGAGTCCAAGCGGTGGCAATCGGGATGAAGGCAGAAGCGTCCGGTGCCCAATCGGTGGCCTTGGGCTTGGAAACGGGCGCGGGGGAGAAAGGGGTGGCAATTGGGATGAATGCAAAAGCGTGGGGCGTCTCAAACGTAGTCATAGGCACGGAAGCAACGTCGTCGGGAGCGAGGAATCTCGTGCTGGGCGCTTCTTCCAACACATGGCTCGATGATGCCATTGCGCTGGGATCTTATTCAATTGCGAATCGCGCGGCCATCAGCGGTGTTTCCAATCTGGCGGCGTTGTCCATAGGCGCATCCGGCACGCTCCGCCAGATCGTCTATCTGGCGCGCGGCACGCAGGACACCGATGCGGTCAACGTCTCGCAACTCAAGGATCTGGTCACCACCATCGGCGGCGGCGCGGCGTTCAATGCCTCAACCGGCTCGATTTCCAATCCCGCATTCACGGTGGGCGGCACGGATTATTCAAATATGGGCTCCGCCATCTCGGCCCTGGACACGAGGATCACCACGGAAGTGGCATCGATTGATGCGCTCCTGTGGAACAGCTCCAGCAACGCATTCAGCGCGGCCCACGGCGTGGCAATATCCAGCAAAATCATCAACGTGGCCGACGGCGCCCTGAGCCCGACATCGCTTGAGGCGGTGAACGGCAGTCAGCTCTACGCGACGAACAGCAATGTGAGCGCCGTCAGCGGATCGCTCGGCGTATTGGACACGAGGGTGACCGCAATCAGCGGGTCGCTGGGCACTTTGGGAACGACGCTGGCGACAGCGACAACGACCTTGGGCAGCCTTGGCGGGACGGTGGCGACATTGAACACGACGCTGAACAATCTCGGCGGAACGGTGGGCACGATCACGGGTTCGCTGAACACGCTTGGAACGACGGTAGGCAATCTTGGCGGGACTGTCAGCACGATCAGTGGAAGTCTGAGCACGATCAGCGGCTCGTTGAATACACTGGATGCCAGAGTGACCGGGATCAGCGGATCGCTGAACACCTTCGGAACAACGCTGACCACGGCAACAACGACGTTGGCCAGCCTCGGCGGAACCGTGGGCACGATCAGCGGATCGCTGACAACCATCACTAACAATATGTCTGCAATCACCGGTTCCTTGACGGCACTCGGAGGAACGGTGAGCACGATCACCGGTTCGCTGAACACGCTCGGCACGACGGTGAACGCGATCAGCGGCAGTTTGGGCACAGTAAGCGGGTCTCTGGGAGCGTTGGATACGAGAGTAACCGGGATCAGCGGATCCCTGAACATCATCGGAACGACGGTGACGACGGCGACAACGACCTTGGCCAGCTTGGGCGGAACGGTGGCGACGTTAAACACAACACTGAACAATCTGGGTGGAACGGTGGGCACGATCAGCGGATCGCTGGCAACGGTTGGCACGACATTGAGCAACTTGGGCGGGACAGTCGGCACAGTTAGCGGATCGCTAAACACGTTGGATACGAGAGTGACCGGGATAAGCGGATCATTGAACACGCTGGGAACGACACTGACGACAGCGACAACGACCTTGGGCAGCCTTGGCGGAACGGTGGCGACGTTGAACACGACGCTGAACAATCTCGGCGGAACGGTGGGCACGATCACGGGTTCGCTGAATACGCTTGGCACGACAGTGAACGCGATCAGCGGATCGTTGAACACATTGAACACGGCACTGGGTGCGGTGAGCGGCTCACTGGGCGCATTAGATACGCGGGTGACGGGGTCGTTGGCCACCGTTGGCACGACATTGGCCAACCTGAGCGGAACAGTGGCGACGTTGAACACAACGCTCAACAACCTCGACGGGACGGTGGGCACCATCAGTGGATCGCTAACAATGGTTGGCGCGACATTGAGCAACTTGGGTGGAACAGTTGGCGCAATCAGCGGATCGCTGGGTGTGTTGGATACGAGAGTGAACGGGATCAGCGGGTCGCTGGGCACCTTTGGAACGACACTGACGACGGCGACAACGACCTTGGGCAGCCTTGGAGGAACGGTGGCGACATTGGACACGACGTTGAGCAACCTCGGCGGGACGGTGGGCACGATAAACAACGCGGTGACAGCAATCAGCGGTTCGCTCGGCAATCTCGATGCACGGGTCAGCAGCTCGCTGGCCGATCTTGGCGCGGGTCTTTACACGACGAACACGACACTTGCGGCGCTGGACAATCGGGTGAGCGGATCGCTGAGTGGCCTCGGAAGCGCGCTTGCGACAACGAATACGAACGTCGCGAACCTGACGAACACGGTCAGCGGATTGACCAGTGATCTTGCGACAACGAACACGAATCTTGCGACGACGAACGCGAACGTGAATGCGCTGGCAACCGGAAGCGCAGGCCTGTTTGTGCTCGGGACAGGAGGAACGGGCATCGAAGTGAGCGGCAGTTTTGCGGGGGTGACGCAACTGGACATGGGGAACCGCACGATAACCGGAGTGAAAGCCGGGGAAGTGAGCGGCACGTCGAGCGAAGCGGTGAACGGAAGCCAGCTTTACACGACCAACACGACGCTCGCGGCGTTGGACACACGAATGAGCGGTTCGTTGAACACCTTGGGAACGATACTTGCGACGGCGACAACGACCTTGGCCGGCCTCGGTGGAACGGTGGCGACATTGGATACAACGTTGAGCAACCTCGGTGGAACCGTGAGCACAATCACAGGCTCGCTGGATACGCTTGGCGCGACGGTGAATGCGATCAGCGGCAGCTTGGGCACAGTGAGTGGCTCGCTGGGCACATTGGATACGAAAGTGACCGCGATCAGCGGTTCGCTGAACACGCTGGAAACAACAGTGGGCGCGGTGAGCGGCTCTCTGGGGGCGCTGGACACGCGAGTGACCGGCTCGCTGAACGTCTTGGATGCGACACTCGCGACGGCGACAACGACCTTGAGCAACCTCGGCGGAACCGTCAGCGCAATCAGCGGATCGTTGGGAGCGTTGGACACGCGGGTGACAGGCTCGTTGAGCGCCTTAGGCACGACACTTGTGGCAACGGAAACGACATTGAGCAACTTGGGAGGGACGGTAAGCACGATAAACAACACGGTAACGACGATCAGCGGATCCTTGGTCGGAGTGAGCGGATCGCTGGGCACATTGGATACGAAAGTGATCGCAATTAGCGGATCATTGAACACGCTGGAAACGACAGTGGGTGCAGTGAGCGGCTCTCTAGGAGCATTGGATACGAGGGTGACAGGCTCGCTGGTCGATCTGGGCGCAGCGGTGCAGGGCATCGCGAGCGGAAGCACGGGGTTGTTTGTGATAGGGGCGACGGGAACGGGCATTGAAATCAACAGTGCGATGGGCGCGGTGACGCAATTGGAC
>JARKRC010000057.1 GCA_029974595.1 Ereboglobus sp.
AGGTTTGCCACGATGCGCCGGCATCGCTCCAGACGGCCCCGCCGGACCCGCTCCAAAAGAGCCGGCGGCTGTCGTCACGCACCTGCGCGAAGGCGGCGGCTGTCGTAAACGCAACGAGCAGGACAAGGGCTGCCCGGCGGAAGCGGAGGGAGGAGAACGTGGTTTGCATGACGGGGAAATGAAGGCGAAGCAGAAGGCGTCGAACGGGTGGAAATAAAAAGCGTGATCCCCAAAAAAGAGTGCGGCGGGCAAAACGGAAAGGTGCAAATTATGCCAATAAATTCCTAATTCGGGCCATTGACTTCGCCTGCCGGGGTGCTTGTCTGCGAGCATGACAAAGCGCCGAAGGCGGAATTATGCACCGGTCCTGAAGAAGCCGGACAAGGCCCTGCGTGTTGCCATCTGCATTGACACCCGCGAGGAGCCGGAGCGGGCGCGGCTCCGCGGTTGCTACCAATACGCGATGGAGCGGAACTGGCAGCTCTACCTGCTCCGCAAGGACCGCAAGGCCGAACTCGACCAAGTCAAAGCTCTCAAGCTCGACGGAGCGATTCTCTTCAACCGCTCGCGCCGGTTCCAGAAGGCGGTGAAAAACAAGGGAGTGGTGTGCGTGGAAACAGGCTTGCGGCACCCGGATTTGGCGGACGCGTCGGTAAGCGTGGACTATGCCGAGTTGGTGCGCATGGTGACCGAGCACCTCCGCGCGGCGGGCTTCGAGCATCTCGGATTCTGCGGGGTCGCCCGCAGTTCCCTCTCGAAAAAGCAGGTGTCGCTTTTCATGGAGCGAACGAGCGGCGCGGGCCATGTGTTCGAGGATCTGTGGTGGGAAGGTGAGATGGAAATCAAACCGCTGTTGGGCTGGCTGGAGGGACTGCCCAAACCTGTCGGCATCATGGCAAACGACGACAAGATGGGCGAACGCATCCTGACAGTATGCCGCTGGGCGGGCATCCGCGTGCCGGACGAGGTTGGGGTGATCGGCATCGGCAATGATGAGTTGATTTGCGAGATGACCCAGCCGCGCCTGTCCAGCATTGTCTTGCCGGCGCAAAAAGTCGGGTGGATGGCGGCGGAGATGCTGGAGCGGCTGCTCTCGGGAAAAAAACGGGGACCGCGAAACGTGGCGCTTGCACCGCTGGAGGTGATCGGACGAGCCTCGACGGACTGGTTGCCGCCGGCGCGCCCGGCTGTGCTCAGGGCAGTCGAGTTTATGCGCATGAAAAGCCACCAGCCCATCGGCATTGACCAGGTGGCCGACGCCGTGGGGGTGCCGCGGCGCACGCTGGTGCGCATTTTTGCCGAGGACTTGGAGCAGACGGTGCATGATTACCTGGTGGACCTGCGCATGAAGAACGCGAAACGGCTGTTGCGGCAGACGGATTTGCCGCTGGTCGAGGTGGCGCAAAAGAACGGCTACCTGTCACTGTCGTCATTTGTGCGGATGTTTGAGCTGCACACGGGCGAGGTCCCGCGTGAATACCGCAGGCAATACAGGCAGCAGCACGGAAGAATGGGCGCGGGGTGAGGCGTCGCTTGCGACAGCCGCCTACCATGTGAAGCGATAGCTGAGCGTCAGCGCGCGGCTTTGACCGGGACGGGCGAGCGAGTAGAGCTGGTCGCGGTCGAAGAGATTGCGCACGCTCGCGCCAAGCGTGTGCCGCATGGGGCGCTTCGAGTTGCCGAAGGTCCATGTGCGGTAAACCGACAGGGTCACGAGCGTGTTGCTCGGATACGCGAGGTAGTGGCGGGAGGCGTTTTCGTAATATGCGACAAAATCGCTGATGTGCGTGAGCGTCACGCTTGTGCTCAGGTTCGCAAGGAGCGAGGGCGCTTTCTTGGGAAACGTATAACGCGCGGTCACGCCGATCGTAGTCTCGGGCATGCGCGTGAGGACGCGTCCGATTTCCTCGGGATAATCGGGCGACTTGGTCGTGATCGGCTCAATGAAAGCGGCGCGCGCAATGACCATGAAGCCGGGCGCGATGTCGGCCTTCAAGTCGAGCGAGCCGCCGGTGAAGCGCTCCTCACCGGCCGCGCGGAGCTGCGGCTGCGAGTGATCGGCATCCTGGATCGGATCGTTGTAGAGGAGATTGCGGCGCGAGATGTTTTGGTTGAAGTATTGGAAAAGGAGGAGCGTGGCGCCGAGGCGTCTTTTGAGGAAGAGCCCCTTGAGGCCGGCCTCGTAACCGAACGTGGTTTCATTGCCCTGGACGCGGCCGGTGCGCTCATCGACGCGCGTGGAAGGCTCGAAGGCCTTGCTCGTGCCCACAAAAAGAAGCAGGCGTCCGGGGCGCACGACGTAGTTGGCGCCTCCGTGCCAGGTGATTTCCGTGACGCGGTCGTTGACGAGCGGCTGGGCGGCGCCGGGGCGGTGGTCGGCAACCTCGACATCGACCACGTCAAACCGCGCGCCGAGGGTCCCGACGAGTTTGCCGCGCCAGAAGGCGACGCGTTCGCTGGCGGCGATGCTGGTGAAGGCGGTGGTCTCGTCGCGATTGGTGATGAAGCGGCTGTAAAGTTCGTCGGAGTAGGCGGGGCGGTAGTAGTTCGGCGCGTAAGGATCGAAGGTGAGCACGTCCGCCGGCTGCGCGCGGCGGTCGGCGGTGGTGAGCGTGCGCTCGATGCGCGAATAGGACATGCGCGTGTGCTCGACGCGCAGCGTGATCTTGTGATCGGTACGCCTGAGCGCGAGGCGCGCGGTGACCTCGGCGCTCGCGATCACCGCGGAGAGCGGCTGCTCGATGCGCCGCGGTTCGCGCTCGCCGCCCATCTTGCCGGTGTATCTGCCGCCGTATCTGTCGTCGTTGATGATGTATTGCCCGACGCTGAAACGATCATCGAGCGTGTAGCGGTTGTAGCCAAAGAGGCTGGCGCGAAGCGCGATGCGCCGCGAAAGCTGCGCATCGTGCAGGATGCTGAGCGCCGAGAGGCGCTTGTAAACGGACGCGTTGGGACCGAAGCTGTTGAATGTCGCGAGGGGCAGGTAGGGGCCGATGATTTTCCCGCCCGTCGTCTCGCGGTACTCGGGGACGCCGGTCGCGGGATTGCCGCTCATGTCGAGAAAATCGAACGAGACCATCGTGCTCGCGGCACGGCTGTGCTTGAGCGTGAATTGCGCGTTCGCATAGCGCGTCCGCGTGCGCGCAAAACTCATGGGCCCCTCGGTCTCGCGCCAGCCGGCGCTGACGCGCTGCCAGTATTTTTTCGGCACGATAGGCGCGGTTTCCTCGATGCGCACGTCGCGCGTGCCGTAACTCGTGGTCATCGCGGAAAACGTGGTCCGCGAGCGCCCGTATGGACGGCCCGTGATGAAATCCTGGATGCCGCCGGGCGCGGCGCGGCCCGTCACGGAAATGATCGGCCCCTGGATGAGCTGCGTCTGCATGACGTTCGGGATTTCGGGAATGCCCGTCTGCGAAAAGCCGTTGCGCAGGCGCGGCGTGGGGAAGCCGCGCAGGTTTACGCGGTTGACGGCCGTGGCGAGATCGGCGGGGCTGACGCCGCTGGCGAGCTGGAGCTCGTTGGTGATCTCGATGTCAAACTCCTCCTGCTGCCGCGCGTCGCCGGCGATCAGCTCATCCGCAAACGGCGCCTCTTCCAACTCGGCGTCGGGGCCGCCCATGCCGGTGGTGTCGTAATTCTCGTCGTTGTCGCGCGCGCCACTGACCACGAGCTCATCGAGCCGCACGACCTGCTCGTCCTTGAGCTTGCTCATATCGACCTCGATCGCCTGCGCCCGGAGCGCCGGAGCCCACGCGCCCGCCGCCATCGCAAGCACGAGCCCTGCGGATAGCGCCAAAAACCAGCGCGCCATGCGGGGCGACCGGGATTGATGGATTTGCCTGGGTCCGGAAACGATCAAAACAACGAATTTTTTGGATGGATATTTTTGCGAAAACGATGCGAAGAAAAGATTGAGGCAGTTTTCCCGCCGGAACCGCCAGAACAAATGCCAAAGACGCCGAAAAAACCTTCGCGTAACACCCTGATTTTTTGCAGCCGGTGACGCGCCGGGAGAATCGCCGCAGGTGCGAATATAGAATGTTGTCAAAATCATCCGCCTCCTAAATGCTCCGCCCTTTCATTCCAACAATATGCTCAGAAAGATCATGTCGAAGCTGCGCAACGTGCTTGCGCCTTCGTCCACAAAACCGGTCGCCTCAAAGTCCGCCGGCAAAACCAATTCCAAACCACAGCGCAAACACGGCTCCAGGCCCCCGCGCCAGCGGGAACAACGCGGCGGCCAGACGCAGCAACGCCATGAAAACAAATCGCGCGGCGACGATTCACGCCCCCGCCGCGGCGGCCCGCTGCAACGCGGCAATGCGCGCCCAAAACCGAAAAGCAGCGACGTTTACGAGCCGCCCTTGCGCAGCGGCCCGCCGAAACAAATCGCACACGTCCCGCCGCAGGACACGCCCTTTTCCAAACTCGGCCTCAATGACCACATCGCCTACGCCGTCGCGCAAAAGGGCTACATCGAGCCGACCCCGATCCAGACGCAGGCGATCCCGCACATCCTCGCCGGACGCGATGTGACCGGCTCCGCGCAAACCGGCACCGGCAAAACCGCCGCCTTTGCCCTTCCGATTCTCCAGCGCCTCGGCGCGCACGGCCGCCTCCGCTGCCTCGTTCTCGAACCCACGCGCGAACTCGCCCTCCAGGTCGAGGACGCCTTCAAGAAGTACAGCGAATACACCGACCTCGACGTGACCATCGTTTACGGCGGCGTCGGCTACGGAAAACAACGCGACGACCTCAAGCGCGGCATCGACATCCTCGCCGCCACGCCCGGCCGCCTCCTCGACCACATGGAGCAAGGCACCGTCAGCCTCGACCACATCGAAATCCTCGTGCTCGACGAAGTGGACCGCATGCTCGACATGGGTTTTCTGCCCGACGTGAAACGCATCGTGCAAAAATGCCCCCGCGCGCGCCAGACGCTTTTCTTCACGGCCACGCTCCCGCCCGAAATCGCGCACCTCGCCTCGTGGGCGCTCAACGATCCCGTCGAGGTGAAAATCGGCGCCGTCCGCACTCCCGCCGAGACGGTTTCGCACGCCTTCTATCCCGTCGTCGCCTCGCAAAAGGCCGACCTCCTCGACGAACTCCTCAAGCGCACCGACTACAACAGCGTCATCATTTTCAGCCGCACGAAGTTTGGCGCCGACCGCATCGCGCGCCGCCTCGAAACCGCGGGCCGCAAGGTTGGCGTGCTCCACTCCGACCGCAACCAGCGCGAACGCCTCGAAGCGCTCGAAGGCTTCAAGTCCGGCAAATACGAAATCCTCGTCGCGACCGACATCGCCGCGCGCGGGCTCGACATCGCCGGTGTCTCGCACGTCATCAATTACGACGTGCCGGAAAATCCCGAGGACTACGTGCACCGCATCGGACGCACCGGCCGCGCCCAGAAAACCGGCGACGCCTTCACGCTCGTCACCGAGGAGGACGTGCGCGACGCCCGCTCGATCGAACGCTTCATCAACGCGAGCGTTGAACGCAAAAAACTCGACGGCTTCGACTACATCTACAGCGCCCTCTTCGACGAGGCCGTCCAGGCCGCCGCCGCCCCGCCGAAACCCACCAGCCTCCTTCGTCGCGGCAGATAAAAACAAAAGCTCTCCCAAAACAAAAAAGGCGCGGGCATTTTTGCCCGCGTTTTTTTGTTTGCGGCTCAAAGCCCGAAAAACGCGCGCGCGTTTTGCGTGCTGACGCGGGCAAGCTCCTCAAACGGCACGTTGAAAACCTTCGCCGCCGCATATTCCGCCGTGTGGCGCACAAACGCCGGCTCGTTCGGCTTCCCCCGATGCGGCTCGGGCGTGAGATAAGGCGCATCCGTTTCGACCATGAAGCGCGACAGCCCCTGCTCAATCGCGGCCTCCCGCACGAGGCCCGCGCTCTTGTAGGTGAGCACGCCGGTGAACGAACCGCGCCCGCCGCGCCTGGCGATTTCGCGCATCTGCGGCGCGCCCTCGACGAAGCAGTGAAACACCACGCGCGCCCAATCGACCCCGCTCGCATCGATCATGTGTACGCATTCCTCGAACGCCCCGCGCGAATGAATCACGACCGGGCACGCAAGCCCCCGCGCGATCTCAAGCTGCGCGGCGAAAGCGGCGTGCTGCCACTCGAGAATTTGACCGGCGCGAGCCTCGTCGTCCTTCGGAAGATGGAAGCGGTCAAGTCCGCATTCGCCAAGCGCGACGGGCAGCGGATCGTTTTCGTGGCGCGTCCAGAATTGTCCGATCTGCGAAACCTCGCGCTCCCAATTTTCATCGACGGAGCACGGATGCAGCCCGACCGAATAATGGACAAACCCGCGATGCTCCGCCGCGAGCGCGCGATAAAGCGCCCAGTCGTCGGTCGAAGTGCCGATGGTGATCATCGCATCGAGACCCGCGGCGCGCGCGTTTGCGAGCGCCGCCGGCAGCGCGCCCTTGCGATGGAAGGATTCGAGATGCGTGTGCGAGTCGATGAGCATGTGCAAAATAAGGAGCGCGAACCTCGCGCCCCGCGAGACCGAAAAAAGAGGCGCGCCGTCAGGCCCCTGAGGATTGCCCGCAAGTTGGCGCAAAATTGATGCCCGAGTGAGGTAATCCCGTGTCGTGCCACGGCGCTATCCCGGCAAGTTCGACAGTTGCGTCCTTTTCCGTGCTTCCGTGTTTCCGTGATTTATAAAACACAAGCGGCATTGCGCACAAAGAGGCTCGCGCAACGACGCCGCGACGCAACGGGAGCTGCCGCTCCGCTGTGTTTTT
>JARKRC010000004.1 GCA_029974595.1 Ereboglobus sp.
TCAACGCCATCACCGACCAGAACCTCGCCCAATACGCCCAGCTCGAACGCGGCGAAGGCCGCAGCGTCCTCCGTCCCGAATACCAGGACGACATCGCCCGCTACGCCCAGACCCCGCAGGCCTCCCTGCGCCGCCAGGGCGTGGACCTCACCCCGCAAATGCTCGCCAACCTGATGGCGGAAGAGGGCGAGGGTTTCACCCCTTCGTTAATCGATCTCGGCAATGGCTTCAAGGCGATGACGACCAGCCGGAAATCTGCCGTCCCCATTGCAAAAGAAACCGCGCCGTCCATGACACCCATCCGTATCGGAAACCGGGAAGTTTTTGTAGGCCCCGGAAACAAGTATTTCGAAGCCGATGGAAGCCCGATCTCGTTTGGCAATGGCGACAAGCCCATGGACCCGCTGCAATACCTGATATCGACTTCGCTGGGCGAAGAATACGCTAACTATCTCAAGAAATTTGAGGAAGAGCGCAAACGCGCGCGAGGGGGGGCTGCGCCCGCCGCCGCCGCGCCTCCCGCCACGCCGCCGCCTCCCGGCGGCGTGGCGGGAGGCAGCCCTCCGCCCGCTGCAATCAACCTGCTGCGCAGCAACCCGGAACTGGCGGCACAGTTCGATGCGAAATATGGACAGGGTGCAGCCGCGAAATACCTTGGCAAATGAAAAACCCATTTGACCAGTTCGATGCGCCCGCGCCCGCAGCGCAGCCGGATCGCAATCCATTTGATCAGTTCGATGACACCGGATTTTTCGAGGGCACATGGAACAGCGCCCAGCGCGGTTATCATTCGGCATTGCAATCGATGGATGTGGCGCAGGCGCTGGCCGCGGAAACCAGACGCCAGACGGCGGATGAAGGGCTGGACATTATCGCAAAGCGCCGGGCGATGATCCCGGAGCCAAGGCGCGAAGATTTCGAAAAATACGGGGAATACGCGGATGGCAACTACCAGCGGGCGCTTGAAAACTACCGGCACACAATGGCCCGCTACGATAGCGAGGCGCGGGCCGAGGCTGGATTGAAGAAAAAGCTTGAGTCTGTCGCGCCGGAGGCAATCGCCGACATTGCACGCCGCCAGAAGAAAATTGACGCGCTGCCGCAATCGAAAGGCAAACGCGAGTATGACGAGGCGGAGGGCATAGGCGGCGCGCTTGGCGCGCTGGCGCGGCATCCGCTCGATGTCGTTGCCGGCGTGAGCGCGGAAAGCCTGCCCGCCAGCTCTCCAAGTCTGGCGCTCGGCGCGCTGGGTAGCATTGCGGGGCCGGTTGGAACGGCGGCCGGCGCCGGCGCGGGATCGTTTGCCGCCGAGGCGGCATCCACGATCTTGCAGGAATTGCAGGACATGCCCGGCGTGGATTTTGACAAACCGGAAACGGTTATCGCAGCACTGCAGGATCAGGAAAAGATGGACGCGCTCAAAGCCAAGGCGTTCAAGCGCGGCGTGCCCGTGGCGGCATTCGATGCGCTCAGCGCGGGCATCGCAGGGCGATTGTTTGGAAAACCGGCCAAAACCATTTTGGGCAAAGCTGCGCATGGCGCAGCGGAAATGGGCGCGCAAGGCGCGATGGGCGGCGCTGGCGAGGCCGCCGGCGGACTGGTGGCCGAAGGCAAGGTGGACCCGAAAGCCGTGCTCTCTGAAATACTCGGTGAAATGGGCAGCGGCGCGGGCGAAGTCGCGACCGGCACTGTTCGCGACAAGGCCATGGGCACGCGTAGAACCGCCAGTGACACCGGGCGCAATGTGCCCGATCCCAGCCCGATCGCAAGCGAAGCGGATAAGCGCGCATACGCCGCCGAGAAGGCCGCCGTTTTCGATCCCTACGGCACGGCATCCAGCGACACTCCCCTGCCCGTCGAAAGCGGCCCGCTCGGCCCGCAACCCGGCGCGCCCGCGCCGCAGCAGGGCCCTCGCATCCTTCGCATGGCCGACGGCTCGTTCACCGTCACCGACGCGAATGGCCGCAATCTCGGCACGAATCTCACGGCGGAGGCAGCCGAGGCCCTGCGCCAGCAGGCCGGCGCTGCCGGCCGCACGCCTGTGCAGGCGCAGATCGAGCATGCCGTGACCGGCAACCCATCGCCCGGGGTCGCCGTCGATCCGGAGGCGCGCCGCGCGCAGATCGAGCAGGCGTTCGACGGCCCCGAGTGGTGGCCGGGCGGCCAGCCGCGCGAGCAGGTGCTCGCCGAGCGTCGCGCCGCCGCCGACCCGGCCGGCGCTCTCCGCGAACAGCTCGGCAGCGAGGAGGCCGCCTTTGCCGATCCGGCCGGATATGCCGCCTGGTGGGAAGAGCAACTGGCGGGAGACGAACGCCTGCGCCAGTCCCGCGCCGGAGCCAACAGCGCAACCTTCATGATAAAACAGATGGCCCGCGACACGCTGATGGAACACGGGCCTCCCGAATCTGCCGAGTTTTCGCGCCGCTTGACTCCAAACGACAAATCGGGTAACGCTCCGCCCCATCATGGTCTCCAGCAGGACAATCGACCCGACTCATTTACAGGCTTCCGGACTGACATTACCGGAAGCAGAGTCTCTGCTGCGCAGGCCCTACGGCTCGCTGCTCGCGGGCGAGAGATCGCTCTACGTCCTCCTCAGCCAGACGCCGGCGGAACGCAAGGCGTGGATACGGCGCAACCACCAAGAATTGGCGGATTTGGGCCTGATTCCACAATCCGAGGTGCCACCGGAAGAGAGCTAAAACAGTTCGCCGAAGGCGCCGAGGCGCGCGTCTATATCGACCGGCCCAACGGCGTCGTTTACAAGGCCTACACCAAAGGCAACAGCGGCAGTATCGGGCTCAAGATCGGTTTCGATTCGAAAGGTCTCGCCATGCGCGACACTGGCAGCCTCTCCGACCTCTACGAGAAGGTCTGGGTGATCAACGCCCTCGGCGGCGCGCCCACCGAAATCGCGGGGCGTCTCGATACCGGCGAAATCGTCACCAAGCAACCCCTCGGCAGCCTCGACGCGACCTGGCAGCCCTGGGCGGTGAACCGCGAGGCCCGGCTCGTCGAAATCCCCGACACCGTGCTCAAGCGGCCGCAGGGGCTCAGCGAACTCTACCTCTCGCACATCGACGGCCACGACATCATCGTCGGGGATTTGCACGAGGGAAATTACATCGGCGACACGCTCGCCCGCGGCCGCATCGCCGACCTCGTCACGCATCGTATCACGCCCGCCGATCTCGACCGCTTCCCGCAGCTCCGCGTCTGGCTCGACCAGAACCGCGCCGCCGCGCAGGCGCCGGGGCCCCGCGATTTCGCGCGCCGCACGAAAGAGCAGGCCGCAGCCGAACGCGCAAACCTCGTGCGGTTGCAGGATGCCTGGCGCAAGAATGCCGAGCGCATCGCGCCCGGACTCATGCGCAAGTTTCGCCTTGAGTTTGGCGCGCCCGCCGATCTCGCAAGGAAGGGTCGCGCCGCCGCGCGCGACCTCACCGGCTACGAAGAGGCCGCCTACCTCGCACATGAAAAGATGCTCTATCTTTTCGATGAGGCACTCCAATCCAACCCCGAGGGCGTGACGCTCACCAACCTGCTTCACGAAATGGGTCATGCGCATTGGGACACGCTCAGCCAGCAACGCCAGGCGCAGCTCCTCGATCTCTGGCAGGCCGAGACGGAAGCCCGCAAGGGGCCGCTCTATGTGCGGGGAAAACTGAAACAGGGCGTGGCCCTCGGCGTTGAAGGCAATGTCAAGGAATGGTATGCCGAGCGCATCGCGGCGGAAAACCACGACTGGGCCCGGCGAAAGGCGGGCGCAGCCTACAGCATTCGCGGGCTTGCCGGCCAGATGGCGCAGCACTTCCGCTCCCTGCTTTCGAGGCTTCGCGATTACGCGCGCCAATTGCGCGGCAACACCATCAATGTCGATTTCCGCAGCTTCCTCAATCAGGGCGACCGCTTCGCCGAGCAGCCCGCGCCGGCAGTCGTGAGGCCGGGGGATGCGCAACGTCCCGCGGATCCCGACACCGCGGCATTCAAGCAATGGTTTGGAAAAAGCAAAGTAGTCGATGGGGGCGGTCGCCCGCTTGTTGTGTATCATCAAACATCGAGGGAAAACGAAAATGCCATCTTCTCGGGTCGCGGTTTTTCCACGGACTCAAAGCTGGCTCGCGCCCGACTGTCTGATGATCAGGTGCCCAATGGCATATTTTTCAAGCCAAACGCCAAGAACATCGGAGTCGGCAGCGCCAACCGGAATGACACCGTGCAAATGCCCGTGTATCTTGCCGTGCAGAATCCGCTGCGAGCTGCCGACAGGGCCGATTTCGTGCGCAAGATTGCTGCGCTCAGTCCCGAATATGCCGAAAAGCTCCGCATGTCCAATGAACGCGACGCGCATTTCCAGAGGCGTTTCGTCGAAGCGGAAAAACAGGAGGCGGGCAGGACTGAAAATGATCCGGCATCCGAAGAACGCCTGAATGCCCTGGAGTTGATGCTCAATGAGTGGCGGGCTGATGAACGCACCCGCGCCGCTGAACTACGCAGCGCCATTGACCTGATTTTGGCCGATCATGGTTACGACGGCGTGATCTTGGATAGCGATACCGGAAGTCTTGGAAGAAAGACCCAAACATTCATCGCGTTGCGTCCCGAACAAATAAAATCCGCAACGCGCAATAACGGAGCGTTTGATCCAAATGATCCGCGCATCGACTTCGCGCGGCGGAGGCCTCCGCTCATCGGCGGCGCGCGCGATGCCAGCAAGGCCGCCGCCGCTTGGCTGCGCCGCTGGATGACGTCCGCCGGAGGCATGCCCGAGGCCGCGTTCAAGGCCAAGGTCGTGAAGGATGGCCGCATCGCGGCCATAGCCAAACACGCGCAGTTTGCCATTCGCGACCTCGACCGCGCCGTGCGCTCGGTTTACGGCGGATACGGGTCGATGACAAATGAGCAGATGAAGCAGATAAACGACGTGCTTGGCGGCGCGCAACCGCTCGAAACCCTCGATGCGCGCCTGCGCGCGCCCGTCGCCGAGATGCGCTCCGATATCGACGTTTTAAGCCGCCGCCTCGTGCGCGATGGCGCCATATCCGGCGAACTGGCGGCTAAGGTCTCCGGCAACATCGGCTTTTACCTGCACCGCAGCTATCGCAAATTCGACGATCCCAAGTGGGCGAAAAACGTCCCGCCCGAGGTTTTGAACCGCGCCGAAAGTTTTATCGCCGCCGAGCTTGCCGCCAAAAACCCCGGCCAGCCTGTCGATCCGAAGGAAGTGCGCGGCCTCGTGGACTACATGCTCGGCAAGGATGTGGCGGAAGCAGGCGAGTTTTTCTCGCGCCCCGCGCGCGAAGGCGCCAAGGACCTGTCCATATTCACCAAGCGCAAGGACATCGCCCCCGAGATCCGCGAGCTTATGGGCGAGAACTTCGACCCGCGCATCAATTACCTGCGCAGCGTCGCCAAGACCGCGCAGGTAATCGAGAGCCACGATTTCCTGAAGCAGGTGCGCGCCGCCGGCATCGGCAAATGGCTGTTTGAAAAACCCGTGTCCGATGGCACGCGGGAAGGCAGCTTCACGACGCTCATCGCCCCCGAGGGCAGCAAGGCGATGGAGCCGCTCAACGGCCTTTACACCACGGCGGACATTGCCAAGGCGTTCCACAACACGCTCAACCCTGTGGGCGAACACACATGGCGCTGGTGGCGCTGGCTCAACGGCATGGCAAAGACGGCAAAAACGGTGCACTCGCCCATGACGCAAAGCCGCAATGTGCTTGGAAACGGCCTCTTCCTCGTGGCCAACGGACACTGGCGCGCCGATGCGGCGGCGGAGGTATTGACCGCGCTGCGCGCCGAATTTGGCCGGGGCGACACGGCGAAAGCCCGGGAGTATCTCACAAAGCTGACGCGCCTCGGTATTGTGGGCGAAAGCGTGAACGCCGGCGAACTTCGCGAAGCGATCTCCGACGCGGGCGTGCGCATGGGTGACATCCAGCCCTTGATCGATGGCCGCCTGAAACGCGCCGCAAAAGCGCCCGCCAGGCTCGCCGCGCGCATTTACCAACTCAACGACGAAATCTTCAAAATCTACGCCTTTGAAAACGAACGGCGCGCGTGGGCCAAGGCCGATCCCTCGCTCAGCCCGGCGCAGGTGGATGCCATCGCCGCCGAGCGCGTGCGCAATACGATGCCCACCTATTCGCTCATCCCCCGCTTTATGCAGGGCTGGCGGCGGCTGAGTATCACCGGATCGTTCCTGAGCTTCCCGAGCGAGGTCGCCCGCGTCACTTATCGCACGATCCGATACATGCAACAGGACCTTGCGAGCTCGAATCCGCGCATCCACCTCATGGGCGCAAAACGCCTCGCCGGTCTGATCGCCGTGGCGACGGTGCCCAAAGCCGTATCGATGCTCACGCGATGGCTCGCCGGCATGGACAAGGACGACGAAAAGGATTTGCGCCGCTTCCTCCCGGAGTGGAGCCGTAATGCCGACATTTATTTTCAGGGGAGCGACGGCAAGGGCCGATACCGGCTCATCGATGCCAGCTACCTCGATCCGTGGAATTACTTCAAGAAACCCCTCACCGCGTTTCTCAATGCCGACAATGTGTGGGACGGTGTAAAGGCCGCTGTCAAGGAAGCCCTGGAGCCCTATGCGGGCGAGGGCCTCGTGACAAAACTCCTGCTCGACCTCGCCCGAAACCGGGATGATGAAGGCCGACCTATTGCAAACCGGGAGGACGATTTCAGCGAACGCGCCAAAGCCTACGGCAAGCACGCCTGGCGCACCTTTGAGCCCGGCTTCATCGCACAAGGCCGCCGCATCCACATGGCGGCGACCGGCAGGGTCGAGAACAGCGGGCGCGCCTACGATCTGCCCGGCGAATTGCAGGCAGTCTTGACCGGGGCGCGCAGCCAGTCCGTCGATGTCGGGCAGGCGCTCATCAGCAAAGCGCGACGCTTCGCGAGCGATAAGCGCGAAATCGAAAACATCTACACCGAAGTGCGCGACCGCAAGGGCAACGTGACGACACTGGAGAAGGGCGAGGCGCAGGCGCGAATGGAAAAACTCCGCCGCCGCCGCTACGAAGCCTTCGCCGCCGACATCGCCGCCGCGCAAAGGCTGGGAGTAAGCAAGCCCATGGTGATGCTAGCCCTGAAAGGCGGCGGCGTGGGAGACGTGGATGTCGTCTTGCTGTTGAAAAACAATTATCTCCCCTACATCAGCTTCCCCTTCAGCCGCATGGAAGTCCTGCGCGGCCTCGTGGAGGAACGATGATTTCCCGCGACGTGCAATCCGCGCTGTAATTCCATGCTCAATAATTTCGTAGCAAGCAATGTAGCAAACAATGAAGAATTACATATTTATTTAATAACAAATTAGATATAAAATAACAAAAACAGACTGTTAATCACTTGGTCGCTGGTTCAATCCCAGCCCGGGCAGCCACTTTCGCCTCAAAGGTTTCCAAAAAACCTTTGAGGCTTTTTTTGCGGCCGATTTTCGTCTCATTTGCTCCAGTCGTCGGCGAGGGTTTCGGCTTGTTCGAGGACGCGGGCAACGGCCTCGTCCTGACCTTCGGGCGGGTATTTGTATTTGCGGAGCAAGCGTTTTATCAAAATGCGCATCTGGGCGCGCACCGTGTCGCGCACCTGCCAGTCAACCGTCGTGCTTTTGCGAAGTTGCTCGGTGAGTTCCGTGGCGAGTTGCTTGAGCGTCACATCGCCCATCTCGCGCAACACTTCCGGCCTTTCAGCGAGCGCGTCGTAGAAGGCGATTTCGTCGGCGCCCAAGCCGAGCGCCTCGTTGCGACTGACGGCTTCCTTAAAATCTTCCGCCATCTTGATGAGTTCCTCGATGATTTGCGCGGTTTCAATGGCGCGGTTGTGATACCGGCGGAGCGATTCGAGCAGGCGGTCGCCAAATTTTTTCCGCAAAACGACATTCGTCCGCGTGTGCGCCTTGATTTCGTCGCGCAACAATTTCTCCAGCAAATCCACCGCAAAGTTCTTTTGCGGCATATTGCGGACTTCATCGAGAAACGCGTCCGACAACAGCCCGATATTGGGCTTGCTGAGCCCGGCAAGCGCGAAGATGTCCGCCACGCCTTGCGAAACGACGGCGTTGTCGAGAATGCGGCGCATCGCGGAGTGTTTTTCCGCCTCTGTGAGTTTCCGGTCCACAGAGGTGAATTTCACGATGGCGGCTTTTACGGCGCTGAAAAAAGCGATCTCGGTTTTGAGCGGCTCCACTTCGTCGAGCGTTCCGCAAAGCGCGAGTGCGCTCGTCATCGCTGTTACCAAATCGAGGAATCGGCGTTTGCCGTCCGGCAGTTTTTTGATGTCGAGGATGTGATTCGCCGCCGGCACCAGCAGAGAAAGCGGGTTGGCGCCATACGCGGAATAATCGAATCCGTGAAAAAGTCCGCGGCACGCGTCGAGGCTCGCCAGCAATTTCGGCAACGCCTTTTCGCCTGTCTTGGTGGATTGGCTGGGCTGGCCGCGTCCGTTGGAATCGGCGTAGGTTTTGAGCGCGGCTTTCAGATCGTTCGCGATGCCGATGTAATCCACCACGAGGCCGCCGGGCTTGTCCTTGAAAACGCGGTTCACGCGGGCGATGGCCTGCATGAGATTGTGGCCCCGCATGGGCTTGTCCACATACATCGTGTGGCAGCACGGGGCGTCGAAGCCGGTCAGCCACATGTCGCGCACGATCACGAGGCGCAGCGGATCGGCGGGATTTTTGAAGCGTTTTTCGAGGCGTTTCTTTTCGCGCTTGGTCGTGACATGCGGGCGCAGCAGTTCGATATCCGACGCGCTGCCGGTCATGACGACTTTGATCACGCCTTTTTCGATGTCGTTGTCGTGCCAGTCCGGGCGCAACGTCACGATGGCGTCGTAAAGGCGCGCGCAGATTTCGCGACTCATCCCGACGATCATCGCCTTGCCTTCAATCACCGAAACGCGCGCCTCGTAGTGTTTCACGAGATCGGCGGCGATTTCGTCGATGCGCCCTTTCGCACCCACAAGTTTTTCCAGCGTGGACCAAAGTCCCTTGGTTTTTTCGCGCTGGGTTTCCTCCTCGTCCTCGACCACTTCCTCAACCTCGGCGCTGAGCTTTTCGATTTCGGCGCTGTTGATGTCGAGTTTGGCGAGGCGGCTCTCGTAGAAAATCTCCACGGTCGCACCGTCGTCCACCGAATCCTGAATGTCGTAAATGCTGATGTAATCGCCAAAAACCGCGCGCGTATCGCGGTCGTCGCGCTCGATGGGCGTGCCGGTGAAACCGATAAACGACGCCGTCGGCAATGCATCACGCAGGTGCTTTGCGAAACCGTAAACGTATTTGCCGGTCTTTGTGTTCAGCCGCGCCTTCAGTCCATATTGGCTGCGGTGCGCTTCATCGGAAATCACAACAACGTTGCTGCGGTCGCAAAGCGCGGGGTGTTGCGCCTCACCCTCTGAAAGCGCGAATTTTTGGATGGTCGTGAAAATGATTCCGCCCGCCTGCCGCGAGGCGAGTTTCTCGCGCAGTTCTTCGCGGCTGTCGGCTTGCTCGGGCGTTTGTTTAAGCAGTTCCTGCGCGGAGCAAAACGTCTCGTAAAGCTGGCCGTCGAGGTCGTTGCGGTCGGTCACGACGACGAGCGTCGGATTTTTCATCTCCGGTTGTTGGATGAGTTTTCCCGCGTAGCAGACCATCGAGATGCTTTTGCCGGATCCCTGCGTGTGCCAAACGACGCCCGCCTTGCGCGAGCCGGGCACGACTTCGCGGCCGTAGGGCGCGCGCGGATCGGCGATTTCGCTGCCGCTCGTTTCGGGAATCTGCGACGCGATCATCGTCACGCGCACGGCCTCGCGGACAGCGTGGAATTGGTGGTAGCCGGCGATTTTTTTGATGAGCCGGTTACCATCCTGCTCGAAAAGAATGAAGTGTTTCAGGTAATCGAGAAACAGTTCGCGGTCGAAAAAGCCGCGAATCACTTTTTCGATTTCAAATTCCAGCGCGGGTTTATCGTCTTCGTTTTTGAGTGTGCGCCACGGCGCGAAACGTTCCTGGTCGGCAGTGAGCGAACCGATGCGCGCCGTGAAGCCGTCGCTGACGATCAGCGCTTCGTTATAATTAAAAATATCCGGAATCTCTCCTTTGTAAGTCTGGAGTTGTTGCCAGGCCTTCCAGACATCGGCCTGCTCGTCGGCGGGGTTTTTCAGCTCGATGATGGCGAGCGGCAGGCCATTGATGAAAACGACAAGATCGGGGCGGCGGGTCTTGCTGGGCCCCCTGATGGCGAACTGGTTGACGACGAGGAATTCGTTGGCGTCGAGATTTTGCCCGGAGAAATCCACGAGGCGCAGGTCGTCGTGTCTGACCGTATCGCCCTCGCGCCAGCTTACCTTGATCCCGGAGAGCAGCAGCCGGTGAAAATCGCGGTTGCGCTGCTCGGCGATAGGACTGTCGAGCTTGAGCACACGCTGCACCGCCTCGTCGAGTGTCGCGGCGGGCACCTGCGGGTTGAGTTTCGCCAGCGCATACGTGAAGCGTTTGACGAGCACCACCTCACGATAATTTGCCCGCTCCGGCGCGGCGCCGTCGGGCGCGATGTCGGGGCCGAAGACCGTTTCCCAGCCGCCTTCGCGGAACCAGCCGAGGCACTGTTGTTCGAGTTGGTCTTCGGTTATCATGAGGAGGGGGGCTTTGGTTTCTTCGGGTGTGACAATTTCTTCAGTTCTTTTGCGACCTTTTCAAAATCCTCGTCCACTCGGCGTGGTTGAGAATCAATGAATGCGTGATACCGGCTGTATTCCAGTTCGGCTGCGGCCTTGGCGGCTTCGGCAGAGATCTTGCCTGCGTGATCCAGCAATTCGCGTCCGGAAAGCCTTAGAAACTCGTCCAACTTCATGATCCAGTCGCGCATGGTCATCGGGTGACGTTGCATTGCCTGCAACTCCGCAAACTCGATGTAGAAGTTCACAATGCGGTTCAACAGCTGCAGTTCGTCCTCCGTCAGATAGTTTTTGGCAATGGATACATCCTCTTTCCTTACAATACCGCCGGGGCGCGTCGTCCGCAGGCCCATGAATGGTTTGGTCGCATCCGCCCGCTCGGCGATTACCTCGGCGGCAGTGTGCCCGTGTGCCGCCCAGTGCATCTTGTTTTGCACCGTGGCGAAGAATTTTTGGGAAAGCTCGGTGTTTGGAGTGTAGTCCACACTCGTTGCGTAAATATCGAGCACTTTTTGATAAAAACGCCGCTCGGACGAACGGATGTCGCGAATGCGAGCCAGCAGTTCGTCGAAGTAATCTTTCTGTCCCTTGCCGGATGGGTTCTTGAGCCGCTCGTCGTCCATCGTGAATCCCTTCACCAAATATTCGCTCAAGCGAGCCGTGGCCCACTGGCGGAACTGGGTGCCGCGGTGGCTGCGAACGCGATAACCCACCGCGAGGATGGCTTCGAGACAGTAGTGACGCAGGGTGCGGGTGACCTTGCGTCCGCCCTCGATTCGAACTTGTAAGTAATCCTTACAAGTTGCCGTTTCCGAGAGTTCCCCTTCTTCAAAAATAGCCTTCAGATGCAGTGTTACGTTTTGAGGAGTGACTTCGAATAGTTCCGCAATCTGGGCTTGGGTGAGCCAGAGGGTTTCGTTTTCGAACCGGCACTGAATACGCGTGCGTCCGTCCTCGGTCTGGTAGAGGATTAGCTCGGAACGGGGAGGCGGGGGAAAATCGCTCATGGGCGGGAGAGGAAATGATGACGTGCGATTACCGGCGTTGATATTTTAGCCAAAACGGATAAGGCTTGGGCTCGGGATGATAAGCGTGCTCATAACCTTGTTGCACAACAACCGGAGGTGGAATCACTGGCATGGAGGGAGGCTGCGGAAATTTGCGCAGTTCCGGATAAGGTCCGCCGAAAGGCACCGCCACGCCGTTAAAAGCGCCGTCCCTCGTCGGGTCGGGATATCCACTTTCGAATGGGGAGACATCCTTCGCGACTGCGCGAGCCCATGCAAGCCATGCCTGCTGCTCGCCGGTCAGCTCCCCCTGCTGGGCCGTTCGCCAGCATCGTTCACACTCCGCGATGAAGGCTTCGGTGCCCCGGTAGAGCCGCCACCACTCGGCGGCCTTGAGAAGATCCTCCCGCCGGTTCCGCGCCGTCTGCTCCAACATCTCGGCATGTTTCCGCTTGGCTTCTTCCCCTTTGCGGATGGCCTCCTCCTCCAGTTCTTTTTTCCGGCGGATTTCCCATTCGATGCGTGCTTTTTCTTGGCGAACGGCCTCTTCCTGCCGCTGACGTTGGAGGTCCGAGAAGTGCCCGGACACAGCCTTTGCCATCTCGGAGATTATTGTTCCGAGCGTCAGTTTCTCCCCTTCGATCCAGCGTTTCGCTTTCTGCGTCCCATAATTCTCTGGGTTGAGAACAAAGGTAAGGTGTCCGCCCGCGATTTTGTTCTCTTGTTGCGAGCTCGCGTAATAGGTCTTTCGCCGCTTCGGGTCGTCGGGTTTGTCTACGAGCTCCTCCTCGATTTTAAAATAAAGCCGGTCGTGACTCTTGCGAAAGTGTCCGCCCGTGTATGACCCCTGACTCCTCCTGAAGGGAATGCCGCGAGGCTCCAGTATTTCGAGCAAACGATGAAAAACACCCGCCACGCGCGAAGCCTGGGCCTTGGATACTTCCGTCTCGGGAAAATCGCCCTCGCGCAGATGCACCCGCTGCTTGTCGTAACTCAGAGACGACGACTTCAGGGCCGACAGAAACCGTGCGGCGAGCGGATGCAGCGCTTCTCCTTCGTCCGGAAGGGGGAGCACCGCCGGCACGGGCTTTTCCGCTTCCTTGGCCAATTGCTCCTCCACTGACGGCGGTAGCTCCGGCCTCTTGGGTGCCTTGCCGGATTCCAGCTTGGCCCAATAACCGCGCGGCGGACACGGCACGTTCAATTTCGTGCAGCGTTTGTGAACCGCCACATCGGAGATGCCAAATTCCACCACCAGCTTGGTTGCAGGCTTGGACCAAATGAGATCGAAGAGTTCCTCTCGTGTGAGCGTATTGAGTTGGCGAGGCTGACTCATGATTTTTTCAAGGCACGGCTTCCCCGCGCGACGGTTGCCCGCCTTTGCCTGCAAAAGCCAAAATGTCGGGAATCTCATCCGCAGCCACATGCGGGATATCGGTTGCGTCGAGATCTGTGCGGATTTGATCAAAGGCGCGATTATGAGACTGGCTCCGGTCATTCGGACCTTGAAGGATAAAAAGCAATTCCTCCGGGGCTGTGCCATAGCCGCGCAAACGTCTCACGCCCCCCATCCATTCATCCGCATGCCGGATGATATCCGTGGGCTTCTCGCGGTCCAGATGCAATGCCTTGATCGCCTGTTGCGGACGAGCGCCGATTTCCGCGCGTTTTACGAACGGGAAGGTCACTTGATAATCCTCATTGCCCACTTTTTCATCCAGCCGGTAACGCTGGAGCAAATCGGCCTCCTTCAAAACGGCCTCCAGACGCCGGCACATGATCTTCTCCTGATATTCCGGCACACACGCGAAGCGCCGCTCCACGTAAGCCCCAAAAACATCATCAAGCGTTGCAGCCGGATTATCGCTCAGGATCACCCGGGGTTCGCTGTAGTAGATAATGGATTCCCTCGGGCGCACGAGCGTCTTGAAAACGTCGCGCTGGCGCTCGCGGTCAAAATCGGCGAACGTCTGGCCATTGTCCGGCACATTGCGCCACGGCTTGAGCGAATCCACCCATGCGTGCATGGCTGCCGAGTAAATGTTTACCTCCAGCTCGGGGAAAAAACGTCCCACGCGGCCACGGCGGCGCAAATCAGCGCGCCTGAAATCTAGGAATCCGGTCGCAGGGCACGCCAGCACCACCCCGATGTTTACAAATTCATCGGTCTCCGGATAAGGACAGAAACGAACCACGGAATAATGGCAGGCGAGCAGCTTATTCATGATTTATCCATTCTCTGTGGGAGGCGTTGTTCAGGCTTTGTTGCAATTGGCGGACGAACCACGCTAGTCCATCGGGATTGGTTGTCCATTCCGAAGGAACCGAAACCGACGCCCGCGCTGATTTTGCGCTCATTGAGCGCATTCCACTCTTCGGCGAGATTTTCCGAAACTCGAATTTGCCGGCAATTGGGAATTGGCAGTAGCAATTGGCGGCCAAGACGCGCGCATATCCATTCCAAAGCAAGCGGCCAGGCGCTGCCGCCGGAAAAAGGTTTCAGGAAATAATGCGCGCCGTCGTTTCCGCAGCAAAGCACCGGCTGCATGGCGCCACGTTGCGCTTTTCGTTTGAGTTCCACGGCGTCGATTGTGCCAAACTCCTGCTCTTTTTGGGGAATCATGATGGTGAAGGGAATGTGGTTATTTGATTTTATCACTCCTCCTGTCGTCAAGCAGAGTCGCCTCCACTAAACACAGGAGAAACCATGAAAGACAAACTGATCACAGCGATACAAACGAACATGTCCGCGATATTGACCGTGGCGCATTTGGAGGAACTGCGGCGTGTGCTGACACATTGCCTTCATCACGTCGAAATCGTGGAGCAAAAAGCTTCCAACTCCCAGGTGAGCATGGAAAACGGCACGTTGCTCGATGTGTTTATTTCCGCGAAACGCATTGAAGGCTGCTCGGAAAAATCCCTCAAATACTACAGCGCAACCATTGGAAATATGCTCGCCACTGTGACCAAGCCTGTGCGGGAAATCGTCACCGACGATCTTCGCACTTATTTGGCGGACTATCAGAAGGCTCGCGGTTCAAGCAAAGTGACGATCGACAATATGCGGCGCATATTCTCCAGCTTCTTCAGTTGGCTGGAGGATGAGGACTACATCTTAAAAAGCCCCGTGCGGCGCATTCGCAAGATCAAGTCGGATAAGACGATCAAGGACACCTTCTCCGACGAAGGGCTGGAGCGACTCCGCGACGCCTGCGAAGAAATCCGCGACCTCGCCATGATCGATCTGCTTGCATCCACGGGGATGCGCGTCGGTGAATTGGTGCGACTTAACCGCGAGGACATCAATTTCCACGAACGGGAATGTATTGTTCTTGGCAAGGGCAACAGCGAACGGCTGGTCTATTTCGATGCACGGACAAAAATTCACCTTCGGAATTACCTCGACGACCGGAGCGACGACAATCCCGCCTTGTTCGTATCACTATCCCTCCCGCATGAACGCCTGATGATCGGTGGCGTGGAAACCAGAATGCGCGAAATCGGCAAACGGGCCGAATTGCAGAAAGTGCATCCGCACAAATTCCGGCGGACGCTGGCCACGCGAGCCATTGACAAGGGAATGCCCATTGAGCAGGTTCAGCGCCTGCTCGGTCACGTCAAAATCGACACGACCATGCACTACGCAATGGTCAATCAAGTGAACGTGAAAAACTCACATAGAAAATTTATCGGATAGATTATGAAGAACCAATGGACTGCTTCTTACCCCGCCTCGTTAAGGCCTGAACATCTCTCAGCCATGAGCAAGATCGAGAAAATTGAGGGGCTGATCCGCGATGGTGCATTGCTTATTAACGATGGATACCGCGCAAAGAACAGTGAACTATCTCAGACAGGGCTGCCCTTTGCTCGCGCCGGAAACATTGATGGAGGATATCATTTTGAAGATGCAGACCGAGTGCCAGCAGACACGTTGGCGAGAGTAGGATCGAAGCGCAGCAGACCGGGCGATGTCGTTTTCACATCTAAAGGCACTGTAGGACGGTTCGCATTTGTTCGAGAGGATACGCCGGAGTTTGTTTATTCACCGCAGCTTTGCTTTTGGCGTTCAGGTGATAAGACACGCATTCATCCGCGCTGGCTCTACTACTGGATGAATGGGCAAGAGTTTTATCGCCAATTCAAAGGCGTAGCAAGCCAAACAGATATGGCGGAGTATGTAAGTTTGCGTGACCAGCGAGCGATGCAAATGACACTCCCATCCCTCTCCGAACAAAAAGCCATCGCACGAATACTTGGGACGCTGGACGACAAAATCGAAAATAACCGAAAGCTAAATCATCATTTACCGCGCTCGCATCCGCGACTGATAGCCCCCCGCTCAAGAGCTTGGGCAAAAGTGTGTCCCGCAAGGCCGCGAGAGTGCGGGATTGGTCGGCGTTTGCTTTGATTTTCGCCATTAGCGGTGCAGTGAGT
>JARKRC010000016.1 GCA_029974595.1 Ereboglobus sp.
GGCGGCTACCTCGGACGCAAAAACGATGCGCCCCCCCGGCATCAAGGCCATGTGGATCGGCATGACCCGCCTCTGCGACCTCTCCCTGGCATGGGAACGCTTCGGCCCAGCTTCTCCATCTTGTGTATAAAGCTATGGCGAGTCGCCCATGCCACCCGATCCATCCAAGCCCCACGGGCTGGAAGCCCGTGCCACCCGACCCAAGAAAAGGCATTCGCAGCCTTGCGAATTACCAATAGCTGCGTCTTGGCGGTTTCAGGTTGTCGTAAAGGCCGGGGTCGATTTCTTTCAGGAAGCGGCTCGGCTCCAGAAGCATTCCGCCGGGGCCGGCGCGGTTCGCAACCCTCGGATAACAGAGATAGAGCTCGTTTTTCGCGCGGGTCGATGCGACGTAGAAGAGCCGGCGCTCCTCCTCGACGTCGCCGTCCTCGATCGCGCGGCGGCCCGGGAAATAGCCGTCGGCAAGGCCGATCACGAAGACGACATCGTATTCGAGTCCCTTGGCCTGGTGCACGGTGGTGAGCTTGATCGCCTCGGCGTCGGGATCGACCTGCCGGTCGCTGGTCTCGCCGTTGAGGAGCACGATTTGCGCGAGGAGATCCTGCATTGTGTCGTAGCGCGAGGCGAAGCTGACAAGCGCCTTCAATTCTTCGAGGCGGTCGATGTAGTCGGCGAAGGCGCCGCGGAGGTAATCGCCATACCAGCCGTTGATGGCCATGTCGAAGGCGGCGGAAGGCGGGGAAGCGCGCATGGTCTCGGCGACTTCGGCGAGCGAGGCGCAGAAGCTGGGCCAGTCGTCGAGCGCGGCTTTGGGGACGCGGGATTTCACATCGTCGGTTTCGAGCACGGCGATCAGGTCCTGGCGCGTGAGCGCGGCATGTTCGCGCGCGGCGGCGTGAATTTTTTGCGCGCTTTTTTCGCCGACCTTCGGGAGAAGCGCGGAGATGCGCTCCCATGCCATCGTGTCGGCGGGATTGTACACGAAGCGGACAAAGGCGACGATGTCCTTGATGTGCTGGCGTTCGAAAAACTTCACGCCGCTGGTGATGTGGTAGGGAATCCCGGCGCGGGAGAGGGCGAGTTGCATTTCCATCGCCACGAAATGCGAGCGGTAAAGAACCGCGATTTCGGCGGGAGAGACGCCGTCGTCGTCAATGAGGCTGCGCATGCGGCGGATGATGAAGTCGGCCTGCTCGCGGTCGTCCATGGTCTGGACGACCTGGGGTTTCATGCCGTTGGCGCGGGCGGCGCGGAGTTCCTTGTCGAAGTGGCGGCCCTTGGGCTGCGCGAGGAGGATGCCGTTGGCGAGGTTGAGGATTTGCGGGGTCGAGCGGTAGTTGGTCTCGATGCGGTGGATGACCGTGCCGGGGTGGCGTTGCTCGAAGGTCATTATGTTTTCGAAATTTGCGCCGCGCCAGGAGTAGATGCATTGCGCGTCGTCGCCCACGGCCATGACGCGGTGGTGGGTGGCGATGAGGTCGATGATCTGCGACTGGACGGTGTTGGTGTCCTGGTATTCGTCCACGAGGACGTGGCGGAAGCGGTCGGAGAAATACTGCGCGACGGAGGGGGATTTTTGGAGGAGGCGCAGCCAGTATTCGAGGAGGTCGTCGTAATCGCAGACGTTTTGTTCGCGCTTTTTCTTTTCGTAGGCGGCGGCGAAGGGCGGGATCAAATACTGGATGTCCTTGTATTGCGGGAAGTGCTGCTCGATGGTGTCGGCGATGGAAAGCTGGGTGTTGCGCGAGAGGGAGATGACGCTGAAGAGCGGGCCGGGGCGCGGGTTGGTCTTGTCCTTAAAGAAGGCTTTGTCCTCGGTTTCGACGGTTTGCTTGAGGAGCGTCTCGGCCTCGCCGGCGTCGAGGATGGTGAAGTTTTTCGGGAGGCCGATGTCCTCGCCGAACATGCGGAGCGCGCGGTGGCCTATGGAGTGAAAGGTGCCGCCCCAGAAGCGCGAGGCTTCGACGCCGGTGAGGTCGTTCACGCGGTGGAGCATTTCCTTGGCGGCCTTGTTGGTGAAGGTGAGCAGGAGGATTTCGCCCGGGCGGACGCCTTTGGAAAGCAGGTAGGCGACGCGGTAGGTGAGCGTGCGGGTTTTGCCGGAGCCGGCGCCGGCGAGGACGAGGAGCGGGCCGGGCTCGGCGGTGACGGCGGCGAATTGTTCGTCGTTGAGCGAGGCGCGGAAATCAATCTCGGGGAATGCGGAATGCGGAATGTGAGGAAGCCGTGAATGCGGACGGACGGGCCGGCTGCGCGGTCGGCGCGGGCGGGCTGAAGGGGGTGTCGGTTTCGTCTGAGTCGAACGGTGAATCCATGGCGTGCGAAGGGCAGACGCTGGAGCATCGGCATGGAATGGGAAATGTTTTTCTGCGCAAAGCCGCGAAGAGAACGGAGGTTTTAACCGCAGATGGACGCAGATAAACGCAGATGGCGGAGCGGATCGGGTGGCACGGGCTTCCAGCCCGTGGCAGGAAGTGTGAAAGGTGAAGGGTGAAGTGTGAAAACCGGAGCGCGCCTTTAGAGTGCTGCCGTAAAGCATGGGGTCGGGTGGCTGGCAGCCCGTGCCACTCAATCCGTGCCTTTTGTAATTTGTGATTTGTTCTTTGTGATTTATTTGGGGTTTGGAGATTGGGATTTGGGATTTCGCCCGCACGGACGCCCCCGTGCCACCCGGCCTCTGGGCGTGTTCTGATTTTCACTCTTCACCCTTCACACTTCGCCCCGCGCGCAGGCAATCGGGCTTGCTTGTGCGCGCGGGAAGGTTTTTTTGCGGAGGTTTCGCATGATCTACGTTCTCGAAGGGCAGCAGGGCTCGCAGGCCGAAAAGGAACCCGCCAAACGGGCGCTGGTTCTGCTTGCGCGCGTGCTGGGGTGCGAACCTCCGATCTGGAGGCGGCTCGTCGTGCGCGAGTCGATGTGGCTGCACCAGTTGCACGACACGCTCCAGATCGCGTTCGACTGGTTCGACTACCAGACGCACGAATTCGCCATCGGCTCGGCGCGCTACGGAAATCCGTTCAAGCGCGACGAGATCGTGGTCGAGGACGACCGCGATGTCACCCTCGCGGACATCGATCTGGCGACACTCGGGCACATGTTTTACCGCTACCATTTCGGCGAGGGATGGACGGTGGAGCTGCGCGTCGAGAAGACCGAGCCGTTGAAAAGGAATTTTTCCTACCCGGCATGCGTGGCCGGCGAACGCGCGGGGCCGCCGGAGGATTGCGGCGGGGCCGATGCTTACAACGACATGCTCGCGTGCATCAAGGAGCCGCACACCGAGATCGGCCAGGAATGGATCGAATGGCTCGGACCGGAATACGATGCCGGGCGGTGCGACCTCGACGCGATCAACAAGGCGCTGAAGGAACGCGCGAAATTTGCCGACAAAAAAGACGGCGAGTGACGCGCGGCGCGGGTTTGCGACCGTGTGCAAGCGCGGCGGCTTGCGTTGACGGAAAATATCGGTTTCGTGGCCGGTGATGCCTGCCGAGTATCAATTTCCCTACGACCTGCGCCATCTCGTTTACTTTCTCGAAGTCGCGAAACAGCTTCATTTCCGCAAGGCCGCGGAGGCTCTTTCGGTCGCGCAGCCGGCGCTGAGCCGGCAGATCGCGCAGCTCGAGGACGCGCTCGGCGCGCAGCTTTTCACGCGCACGCGGCGGCGCGTGGAGCTGACTGCGGCGGGGAGGGCGTTCGCGGCTCGGATCGAGCCGGTGTTGCGCTCGCTCGCGGCGGCGGGAAGCGAGATGCGTTCGCTCGCGGCGGGCGAGGCGGGGCATGTGCGCGTGGCGTTCACCGGGCTCGCGATGGCGACGGTGCTGCCGGATATCCTGCGCGAGTTCAACCGCCGCCATCCCGGAATCCGGCTCGAATTGAATGAAATGCCGACCAGCGCGCAGCTTTCCGCGCTGCAGGCGGGCGAGCTTGGGTGCGGATTTTTCCATCCCAACGCAAGCGGCTCCGACGCGCCCGCCCCCGGCATTCGCACGCACATGCTTTTGCGCGAGCGCAACGGCATCCTGCTGCCCGCCGGCCATGCGCTCGCGAAAAAGGCGAGGCTGCGGCTGCGCGATCTGGCCGACGTGCCGTTTGTGCTTTTCCCGCGCGCGAACAACCCGGGATTTTTCGACCGCATCATCGCCGCCTGCTCGCAGGAGGGCGTGACGCCGCAGATCGTCGAGGAAGTCTGGCCGCGCGCCAACGGCATCGGCCTCGTGCGCGCGGGAATCGGAGTCACTTTCATCACGCCTTCCGAGGCGGGGCCGCTGCCGGGGGATGTCGTGTTTCACCGGCTCACCGGCCATGCGCCGGAAAGCCGCCTCGTGCTCGGCTGGAAGCAGCCGCCCGAGCCGGATCCCGCGTTGGCGGCGTTTTTGAGCGTGGCGAAGGCCGCCAAAAAATAGCGGCGCGTTTTCGGGCCGCCTGCCCCCCGGATGAGGTTCGTGTCAGCCGTGGTCGCAGCCCTCGTTTGTCGGGCCGTCGGCGGGCTTCGTGGTGGGCTGCACGAGGTTGTTGTCGAGCATGTAGGTTTCGACTTCCTCGCCGGAGACGTCGGCGAGCATGATGCCGTCGATCTCGACGCAGGGCGAGAGCGGCTGGCCGGATTTGGCCGCCATCTCGGCGTAGTTGTCGCGGTTGTTGATGATGTCGATGTCCTCGTAGGCGAGATTGTATTTGCGCATGATGGCGCGCACGCCGTTCGACCAGCCGCAGGTGGGTTTCAAGTATGCTTTGATTGTCATGTTGAACTTCGCTGATATTGAACCGACATCCTCATGCGCCGGATGCGCGCGTGGCGATGCAATGCTTTCCCCAACCCGTCAAATCCTCGTAATAAACGCCCGCAAAAGTCGCGGTCGCGGGCGGACGGGGCAAAATGCGAAGGCCTTTTTCCTCCCTTGAAACCGGACGATCAACACTCCACTAATTGCACCCTTTCATCGTGGATTCAAAAAAACAGACATCAGCCAAGGCGCAGCCGCAGCAGCAGGACGCCCCCTCGTTTGAGCAGGCGCTCGGGCAGCTCGAAGCCATTGTGGACTCAATGGAGTCGGGCGAGACGCCGCTTGCCGAGCTGCTCGTGAAATTTGAGGAGGGCACAAGGCTCCTCAAGCTGTGCGAGGCGCGCCTGAAGGATGCCGAGATGAAGATCGAATTGCTCAAAAAACAGAAGGACGGCGGCGCCGGTTTTGCCGATTTTCCCGTCACCGACCGCGAATAAGCGATGACACCGCCCACCGATCCCTCCGCACTTTCCCGGCCGGATGATTTTGCGCCCGGCGGCGCGGAGAGCGCTCGCGTGCTCGACGCGATCAACTCGCCCGCCGACCTCAAGAAACTGCCCGCCGCGGAGCTGCCGCGGCTGGCGCAGGAGATTCGCGAGGAGATCATCGCCGTCACGTCGTGCAACGGCGGGCACGTCGGGCCGAACCTCGGCGTCGTGGAGCTGACCATCGCGCTGCACCGCGTGTTCGACACGCCGGCGGACCAGATCACGTTCGACGTTTCGCACCAGGCCTACGTGCACAAATTGCTCACGGGCCGGCGCGGCGGATTTTTCAAAAAACTGCGGCAGACCGGCGGCGCATCGGGGTTTTGCAGCCGCGCGGAATCGCCGCACGACAGCTTTGGCGCGGGACACGCGGGCACGGCGCTCAGCGCGGCGCTCGGCATGGCGGCGGCGCGCGATCTCAACGGCACCGGCGAGCACATCGTGGCGGTTTGCGGCGACGCGGCGTTCACCTGCGGCATCACGATGGAGGCGCTCAACAACATCGTCACCTCGACGAAGCGGCTGATCGTCATCCTCAACGACAACGAGTGGTCGATCGCGCGCAATGTCGGCGCGATTTCGCGCTACCTCACGCGGCTGAGCACGCACCCGACCTACAACAAAATCCACAACGATCTCGAAAGGTTTTTCCTCTCCCTGAAACACGGCCCGGAGATGCACCGCACGTGGATGAAGTGGAAGCGCGAGACGAAGGACTTTTTTGTCGAGTCGTCGCTGTTCGAAAAATACGGGTTGCGCTACATCGGCCCGATCAACGGGCACGACATCAACGAGCTGGTGGCCAAACTCGAATTCGCAAAGCAATCCGACCAGCCGATCCTCGTGCATGTGCTCACGAAAAAAGGACGCGGCCTGCCCGCGGCGATCAATTCGCCGGAAAAATTCCACGGCGCGAGCCCCTACGATCCGCTCACCGGCGAGACGAGGAAAACGCAGGCCCCCCCGTCGTGGCAGGATGTCTTCGGGCGCGCGCTCACCCGGTTTGCCAGGGCCGATCCGCGCATCGCGGGCATCACGGCCGCGATGCCCGCGGGCACGGGCCTCAGCCATCTCGCGGCGGAGCTGCCGCGCCAATTTTTCGACGTGGGCATCGCGGAGGAGCACGCGGTGGTTTTCGCCGCGGGGCTCGCGGCGCGGAACATCCGGCCCGTTGTCGCGATTTACTCCACGTTTTTGCAGCGCAGCCTCGACCCGATACTGCACGACGTGTGCCTGCAAAACCTCCCCGTGACCTTCTGCATGGATCGCGCGGGCCTTTCGCCGAACGACGGACCGACGCATCACGGACTTTTCGACATCGCATACCTGCGCCTCGCGCCGAACGCCGTCATCATGCAGCCCAAGGACGAGGACGAGCTTGTGGACATGATGCACACGGCGCTCGTCACGCGCGCGCCGGTCTTCATCCGTTATCCGCGCGGCGCCGCGGAAGGCGTCCCGATCAAGGACGAGCCCGCCCTCCTGCCCGTCGGCAGGGCCGAGGTGCTGCGCGAAGGCGCGCACGCCATGATCTGGGCGCTTGGCACGATGGTGCGCGACGCGCTCGCGCTTTCCGACCGGCTCGCCGCCGAGCGCGGCCTCGGCGTCGGCGTGGTCAACGCACGCTTCGCAAAGCCGCTCGACGCGGAGCTTCTTCTCGCGCATGCCGCGAAGACGCCGCTGATCGTGACGATGGAGGATCATGTGCTTGCGGGCGGTTTTGGCAGCGCGGTGCTGGAAACATTGCAACAGGCGGGGGCCGCCGCGGCGGTGGAGCGTATTGGCTGGCCGGATACATTTGTCGGGCACGGCACCGATACCGCCACGCTGCGCGCCGCGCACGGCCTGTCGCCCGATGCGATTTGCGCGCGGGTGCTGCAGGCCTTGCAAAAAGCGGCTCCTGAGGCGGCGCGCGCGCCGCTGGCTGCGATTTCAGGATAAGAACGAGAAAATGTCCGACGACAAAATCTCGTCCGCCACGGTTCGCGGCGATTTCAACGATCCGAACACCGTCATCCACTATGCGAGGGCGGCGCATTTTCTCGGGCTTTGGAAATCGGAGGACATTTTGATCCGGCGCTTCTTCACCGATCGCGATGCGCCGCTGATCGAGGCCGGGTGCGGCGCGGGGCGCGTGACCGCGGGGCTGCACGATCTCGGATACCGGAACATCACGGCGTTCGATTTCGCGGAGGAGCTTGTCGATCAGGCGCGCAGCTTGATCGACGAACGCGCGCCCGGCGCAAACATCCGCATTCATCACGCCGACGCCACGCGGCTGCGCGAGGCGGACGGGTTTCGCGACGGGGCGGGCGAACCACGCTTTGCCGGCGCGCTGTTCATGTTCAACGGCCTCATGCAGATTCCCGGCCGCGCGAACCGGCTTGCCGCGTTGCGCGAGTTGCGCGCCGTCTGCCGCGAGGGCGCGCCGCTGCTGTTCACCACGCATGACCGCGAGAACTGCACGGCGGCGGAGCGCATTCTCTGGCGCATGGAGACGGATCGCTGGGCGGCGGGGCGGCAGGATCCGCGGCTGGTCGAGTTCGGCGACCGCTATTTTGAGGACGAGACAGGGCGCACGTTCATGCACCTGCCCACGCGCGCCGAGATTCTGGCCGATCTCGCGGTGACGGGCTGGCGTCATGCATTCGATGCGCTGCGCAGCAAGGTCTCGGCGGAGTCGCGGGCCGTCCGCGATTTTTCCGACGAGTGCCGGTTCTGGTCTGCCGTGTCGGTGTGAGGCCGGATCCCTTGCTTTTTTATCAAGAATCATTTGCCAGCCGCCGCGCTCTCCGCTTCACGTTGTCGGACTCTATGCAAAAAATCATCAGTATCTTCACAGTGTTGCTGGCCTTTGCCTTCGCCGCCGGATGCGGCGGAAAGCCGAAGGAAGTGTCGCAGCTTGCGCGGGATCAGGCGGCGAAACATTACAGCGACGCCAGCATGGAAACGCTTTTGCGCAATTACGCCGCGGCGGAAAAATCGCTCGCCCAGGCCGCCAAGCTCAACCCTGCCGTCGATGATTATTGGGTCGATCTGGGCAAGATGCGCATCCGCCTGGGCAACAAGTCCGGCGTGAAGGACGCCTACAAGGGCGCGCTCGCCGCGTGCGATGCGCAACTGAAGCAAATCCCGGATGATTCCCGCTACGTCGAGCGCAAGATCCGCGCGCTTGTGCTGCTGGGGCGCGCAGCCGACGCGCGCGAGTTCCTCTCCAAGGCCGCCAAGGATCACCCGAAGAACGCCACCATCCAGCAGCTCAAGCAAATGAAGGCCGTGGATCTGTTTTTGAGCAACGCCGACACCAAGGATTTCATCATCAAGTGAGCGTGACGCGCTCCCGAAAACACGGATGCCTTTCACCTATCAACGCACGATTCATTTTGCCGACACCGATGCGGCGGGTGTCGTGTATTTTGCGAATTATCTTTCGCTTTGCCATGAGGCCTATGAGGAATCGCTCGCGGCGGCGGGCATCGACCTGAAGACGTTTTTTTCTAACAACGGCGTCGTTGTGCCCGTCTCGAAAAGCAGCGCCGAATACCTGCGCCCGCTCGTGTGCGGCGACAGGATTTCCATCTCGGTGACCCCCGTCGCGCTTTCGGCGGACTCATATAAAATCGATTACGAAATCACGCGCATCGCCTCCGGCAAGGGCGCGCCGGCCAAGCGCGCGGCGATTGTGCAGACGCACCATGTGTGCATCGGCTCAAAGGATCGCGCGCGTGTCGCGCTGCCCGCGGATCTGGCCGCGTGGGTGGGCGGGCAGACGGCGGTTTGAGCCCGCCCGGCATCGGGAAATATTTTGTGAACAAGCGGCGCGAACCGCCGGCATGTTGCGATACGGGTTGAAAAGGCACGGGAGGGCAGGGCAGAGTGGCGCGCAATTGTGATTTCAAACCTGAAGAAATTTCTGTTGTGGCTGCTCAAGCGCGCGCTCGGCGGCTGCGTCATCGCGGTGATTGCGCTCGCGGCATGGGCATGGTGGCTGCGTGCGCACGACGACGAGGCCTTTCCGGAGCGCCGCGCGCGCGAGCTGGCATCGCTCGCCGCCGCGCAGGAACAGACCGCCGTCTCGCGCGACATGGCTGGGAAGCGCGTCGCCGAACTCACGGCGGCGTTGAACGTGGAGCAGTTGAAGGCATCCGAGGCTGCGCGCGCGATCGAGCTGCACAAGTCGCTCGAAAGCGACTGGCGGCGCTGGACGGGACATCGCGAAGAGCAGGAATTGAACGACCGTCAGAAACAGCAGCAGGAAAAAAACAAGGCGGATGCGGAGGCGCGGATCGTGGCGCTCAACGAGGAACTGGCCGGCGCGATGATGGAGCAGCAGCGCGAGGAAGTCGCGCAGGCGCGCATCGAACGCCGCATTGCCGCGACGGGGGAGGAAACATCGGAATGGATGTTTTACGCGCGCCTGGTCTGGGATGCCAAAAACGGAAGGCTCATCGCGCCGTGGTTTGTCGTGTTCTGGATCGTATGGCCTTTGGCGCAGAGGCTCGTGCTGTATTATTTTGTAGCGGCGTTTGTGGTTCGCAGGAAACCGCTGCGCCTGTCGAGGAGCAAGGACGCCCCGGCCCCGGCGCTTGGCGGCGCTGGCAAGACGGTTACGATTGACCTGTGGCCGGGCGAGTTGCTGCGCGTGAAACCCGCGCTGGTCGAATCGGCTGACGGAGGGCTGGCACGAAACGGGCGCTTTTGGCTGAAAGGCCGTTTTCCCGTCACCAGCATCGCGTGCGGACTGGCGCGCCTTGAGGAATTGCGCAACGAGCACGCGGGCACGGTGCAGCGCGTGGTGCTGCGCGGCGCGGGCAAATGGACGGGTGAGGGTCGCGACGCGCGCGGACGGCGCGCCGAGCTGGCGGTCGTGCAGGTGCCGGAGGGCGGCTCGCTCGTGCTCAGGCCGCGCTATCTTGCGGGCGTGGCGCGCCCGGCGAATGCCCCGCTGGTCATCCGCAGCCACTGGCGGTTCTTCAACTGGCACGCGTGGGTGACGGGGCAGTTTCGCTTCCTCGAATTCGCCGGCCCGTGCCGCCTGATCGTGGCGAGCCAGCGTGGCGTGCAGGCTGAAATGCTCGAAATGCGCGACGACGGACGGCGCCCGGTGCGGCGCGCGAACGAATGGGCGACGATCGGCTTCACGCCCGCGCTGCGTTACAGGCCGGCGCGCGCGGAGTCGTTCTGGAGTTATTGCCGCGGAATGAGTCCGCTTTACGACGATCTGTTCATCGGCGAGGGCATGTTTTTCATACAAAAAACTGCGATCGGTCAGGGACGTTACGACAAGGGCATGCTGCGGCAGTTCGTCGCGGGCGCGTGGCGCGGATTCCAGAAGATTTTCGGCATGTAGAAAAACGCGCGTGCGGCGCGCAGCGGGTGCCTCTTGGAGTGCGCAGACATGTCTGCGCTTTCAAAGCGGCGTCATGTCGCCGTACTCCAAAATTAAAACGGCTGGCGTGATGCTGTTCGTGGATTTTCCCTTTTACGGCACAAACAGGAAGGAGGACAGCATCGCCGCATGATCCGATGGGAACATGATCGGGTGGTAGTCCATTATCTTCGATTCGATCAGCTTGAGCCGCGGGCCCAGAAAATAGATGTAATCGATTCGATCCCTGAAGGAGTGGTAGGCGAACTTCCCGTCTGTTTCCGGAGTGGGCGCCGGACCGGTGGCGACCCTGGGACGGGTAAAACCGATGTCCGTCAGCGGGTCTGGATGCAACAGCCTGAAGCTGTCCACAAAACCGGCATCGGCCATGGCCTTGCTCACAGGCCATTCCACCACGTAGCCGTTGTGGATGGCCGCCGTTCGCTCCGTCCAGTCCAAATGCGAGCCACCGTTGAAATCCCCCGCCATTATTACGGGAATACGCGAAGCGTTTCTGAGCCAGGGCTCGATTCCGGCCAGAATGGCGGTGATTTCAGCCTGTCGCGTCGCCGCTTCGTCCTTGATGAGCTCGTCCGCGGACATCCGGCGCATGTGAATATTCCTCCGGTAATCCGGAAGGTGCTTCAGCCATGTGTTCAAAAAAACGACATTCCGGCCGTTGCCCAGATCGATCACGGCTCCGCCGAAGTTGAACGGTTTGAAAACCTGGATTGTTTCCACGATCGGAAACCGGCTCATGATGCTGAGGTTGGAGCTGATGAGGTAAAAATGATATCCGAGCGCATCTGCAATCTGCTCTCCGGAGCCGTAGGTCTCGACTATGCCCACCACATCGACATTTGCCGCCTTGATGGAATCGATCACCCGTTCAACGCCGACGGTCTGGCCGGACCTGCGGCCGCCGTGAAATATATTCCAGACCATCGTCCGCAACGGGCCGGTCAGCGGCTGCGCTTCCTCGATCTCAACATACTGCGCGTAGAGTCCTCGCACGCGCGCCGCGTCGATGGGGCTGTTCCAGACCTTGACCTCATCGATGAATCCATTGAAAGCCGTCCATTGGCCCGCCGTGTCGTATTCGAAATACTCGTCGGATCCACCGACCATCGTCGAGAGATCGGTCTCCAACGATTGCAGCTTGGGCGCATGGTAGATGGCGACGTTCTTTCCATCAAAAAAGAACGACAACTCCCTGCTCCGGCGATTCACGGAAATGGCGATTTGGTGCCAGCGGCCATCGTTGATCGCCTGGCGCGCGGCGGTCGGAGCGTAGGTGTAGTGAGTCTTCCCGTCCGATATCGAAGCCGCCCACGCTCCGCTTTCCGTCGTGTAAATCAACCATCCCTTTTCCTTCAACGCGCCCAGTTTTTTGTTGCCCGCGATTGACGTGCCTTGCCTCGCGCCGGGATGGGTTCGGACCCACACCTGCAACGCGAACGAATCCGTCTCGCCAAATGACACCACGCCTTTGGTCGCCAGAGGAACGGGAGCCCGCAACGGAGCATCCTTGCTCAGATCAAGCGCCGCGCCGCTCAAGCCTGGAGCGAACTGCCTCGAATATGAGGCCTCTTTCGTCCTGCTCATCTGCAACTCGGTGAAGATGCGCGGGAGCCGGTCCCTGTCACGATCGAAGTCGATCTCAATCACCGGCGCTTGAGCTTGCGCGGCCGCAGCCGCGGCAACCATGCAGAAACAGACAATCAGCAAAAGAACCGAAAAACCGCTCAATCCGGAATGGGTTGATTTTTCATTGTTCATTGGAGACGGCTCGCGGCGGGTGGTTTGAGGTTTTGAAAAAGGAAAAAAGCCGCTGGTTTTTCAGCGGCTAAAAATGGTGGTAGGACCTGGATTCGAACCAGGGAAGGCGTTAGCCAGCAGATTTACAGTCTGCCCTCGTTGGCCACTTGAGTATCCTACCAAAAAGAGGAGGGCGGAAAATCCGCATTCGGCGGGAGAAGTTCAAGGTTTTTTTTCCGCCGGGGGCATTTTTGGTCAGGCGGTCATGGTTTGCTCGATGAAGCGGAGGATTTCGCCGCGCCCGGCCTTGGTTTCGGACGAACTCAGGAAAAGCGGCGGCAGCTCGGCGCGCCATGCAGAGAGCGCTTGTTTGAAGCGGTCGACGTTGGCGCGCGTGGCGGTGGGAGACTGCTTGTCGGTCTTGGTGAAGACGAGCGCGTGGGGCATGTCGCGCTCGCCGAGCCATTGGAGGAAATCGAGGTCAATGCGCTGCGGTTCGAGGCGCGAGTCGATGAGCACAAAAACGCAGAGCAGGTTTTCGCGGCCCTCGATGTAGACGGCGACGGCCTCGTTGAAATCGGCGCGTTTTTCCTGCGCGATTTTTGCGTAACCGTAACCCGGCAGATCGACGAGGAGCCATTGTCCGCGGCCCTGGTTGATGGCGAAGAAATTCAGGAGCCGGGTTTTGCCGGGCGTGGCGGAGACTTTGGCGAGGCCGCGCCGCTCGGTGAGCATGTTGATGAGCGAGGATTTGCCGACGTTGGAGCGTCCGATCATGGCGAACTCGGGCAGCTCGCCGCGCGGGCAGCTGCGCAGGCCGGTCGCGCTGGTGAGGAATTCGGCGGAGGTGATTTTCATGTCCGGGAGAACATGCGGATTTCGCAAAGGCGTCGAGCGACTTTCCGTGCGCACGGGCGCGGTTTCCGAGAAATCCCAGAATGCTTGCATGGCGCGGGCGGCGGGCGTATCGGTCGCGGCTTACGAAACACATTCCCATGCGCACACACATTCTTCGCGTTCTCCCGCTTCTGGCGGCTTCGCTCATGTTCGCGTCCGGCCTGCGCGCCGCGCTCGATCTCAATGCAATCGATTCGTCCGTGCGCCCCCAGGACGATTTTTTTGAATACGCCAACGGCGCATGGCTCAAGACGCTCGAAATCCCCGCCGACCAGCTCGGCTGGGGCAGTTTTTATGAGTTGATCGACCGCACGCAGAAAAACCTCCACCGGCTCTGCGAGGACGCCGCCGCGCAACAGTCCGCCGCAGCCGGTTCCCCTGCGCGCATGACGGGCGATTTCTACGCGAGCGGCATGGACGAGGCCGCGATCAACGCCGCCGGTGCCAGGCCCATCCAGCCGCAGCTTGACCGCATTGCCGCGATCAGGACGCCCGCCGACGTGCTCTCCGGCATCGCCGCGCTCAAGCGCATCGGCGTGCCCTCGGGCTTCGGCTTCTACGTCGATGTGGACGAGAAGGACAGCGAGGCCTATCTCGTGCAAATCACGCAGGGCGGCCTCGGCCTGCCCGACCGCGACTACTATTTCACCGACAGCGAAAAGATGAAAAAACTGCGCGGCGACTACGTCGATCACGTCGCAAAAATGCTCGCGCTCACGGGTGTGCCGTCCGAGGCCGCACGCGTCGATGCGCAGGCGGTGATGAACCTGGAAACCAAACTCGCCGCCGCCTCGCGCACGCGCGTGCAGCTGCGCGATCCCGAGGCGAACTACAACAAAACCGCCGTCGCCGCCCTCGCCAAAATCACCGGCGATTTTGACTGGGCCGCGTTTTTCGAGGCGATGGGCGCGCGCGGCTTCGACAGCGTCAACGTGGGACAGCCCGATTTTGTGAAGGCGTTCGCGGCGCAGCTCGCCGAAACGCCCGTCGCCGACTGGCGCGCGTATCTCCGGTGGAATCTCGTGCGCGCCGCCGCGCCGTATCTCGGCAGCGACTTCGTGGACGAGAACTTCGCCTTTTACGGGCGCACGCTCAACGGCCAGAAGGAAATCAAGCCGCGCTGGAAACGCGTGACCGAGGCCGTTGACGGCGGCATCGGCGACGCGCTCGGCCAGCTTTACGTTGCGAAATATTTCCCGCCCGCCGCGAAGGCGCGCGTGCTCAAACTCGTCGAGGATCTGCGTTCCGCGCTCCGGGCGCGCATCGAAACGCTCGAATGGATGGACGCGCCGACCCGTGCCCGCGCGCTCGAAAAACTCAACGCCTTCAGCGTGAAGATGGGTTATCCCGACAAGTGGCGCGATTACTCGACGCTTACGATCAGCCGCGACGCGGCCTACGTCGAAAATGTTTTCGCGTCCAACGCCTATGAGACCCGCCGCAACCTCGCGAAAATCGGCCGCCTCGTCGATCGCTCCGAGTGGTTCATGACGCCGCCGACGATCAACGCCTACTACAACCCGGTCGAGAACGGCATCGTGTTTCCCGCCGGCATCCTCCAGCCGCCGTTCTTCGACGCGGATGCCGACGACGCGGTCAACTACGGCGGCATCGGCACCGTGATCGGACACGAAATGACGCACGGTTTCGACGACCAGGGCCGTCAGTATGATGCCAGGGGAAATCTCAAGGATTGGTGGACGCCGGCCAGCATCGAGGCCTTCAAAAAACGCGCCGCCGTGATCATCGCCCAGTTCAACAGCTACACCGTGCTCGACGGCGCGCTGCATGTGAATGGCACGCTCACGCAGGGCGAAAACATCGCCGATCTTGGCGGTGTGAAAATCGCCTACGCCGCCCTCCAGCGCGCGCTCGCCGGACAGCCGCGCGCGAAGATTGACGGCTTTACGCCCGAGCAGCGTTTTTTCCTCAGCTATGCGAACATCTGGCGCGAGGTGCGCCGCCCCGAATACCGCCGCAATCTCATCATCACCGACCCGCATTCGCCCGCCGAGTGGCGCGTGCGCGGCCCGCTGTCGAATCTGGAGGAGTTCTGGAAGGCGTTCGATGTCAAAGAGGGCGACAAGATGCGTCGCAGCGGCGAGCAGATTGTGACGATTTGGTAAGGGCAGGCGCGTTTTCCGGGAGCTCGTTTTTATCATGGAAAACGCGTGAAATGACTTGCATCGCATAAATTTTGAACCATCTTGACTTTCCCTCCCGCCAAAAATCCCAGGTAGAGCCTAGCTCCCCGGGGTTTATTCGCCCGGTCTCACCACCGGGCGATTTTTTTTGCGCCCGTTGCGCGGCGTTGCTGGTTTTGTGTCATGTTGCACATCATATTGTATCAGCCGGAGATCCCGCAAAACACGGGCAACATCGGGCGCATGTGCGCGCTGAGCGGATCGCGCCTGCACCTGATTCATCCGCTCGGCTTCAAGATCACCGACGCGCAATTGAAGCGCGCAGGCATGGATTACTGGCATTCGCTCGACGTGCATCATCACAACGACTGGCGCGCGTTTCGCGCGAGCGCGGCCGCGCCCGCGGGCCGGCTGTGGCTTTTCACCACAAAGACAAAACAATCGTTCTGGGACGCGCGTTTCGCGGATGGCGACGGGCTGGTTTTCGGCAACGAGGGCGGCGGCGCGCCCGAGTGGCTGCACGCGGAGTTTGGCGAGGCGGCGCGGGTGACGATCCCGCACGCAAATCCGGCGCTGCGTTCGCTCAACCTGAGCACGGCCGCTGGCATCGCGTGTTATGAGGCGCTGAGGCAGACGGGACTTATCGCGAAGTGAACTTCGCGAAATCCCAAATCCCGATTTCCAAATCCCAAATAAATTACAAATCCCAATGGCCAAATCCCAAAAAGCATTCGCCGGATCGGGTGGCACGGGCGACTCGCCCGTGTGACGAGGCAACGCCTCGCTCCTTTGTAATTTGTGATTTGTCGGTTGTGATTTATTTGGGATTTGGAAATTGGGATTTGGGATTTCCGGGCGCATGCCCGGCATCACCCGGTCAAAGTGCCGCTGCGATCCGCTGGAGCGCCTGTTCGACGTTTTCTCGGCTGTTGAAGGCGCTGATGCGCACGTGGCCTTCGCCGCATTTGCCAAAACCCGCGCCGGGCGTGCAGACGACTTGTGCGCGATTCAGGAGCTGGTCGAAAAACTCCCACGAGTCGCGCTTCACGTTTATCCAGATGTAGGGCGAATCGACGCCGCCCGTGCAGGCGAAGCCGAGCTTTGTCATGGCGGCGCGGATGAGCGCGGCGTTGCCGAGGTAAAAATCGCAGAGGGCGCGCGTCTGCTGTTTGCCCGCGTCGGTGTAGATCGCGGCGGCGGCGCGCTGGACGGGATAGGAAACGCCGTTGAACTTCGTGGACTGGCGGCGGAGCCAGAGCGCGTGCACGGAGTGGGCGGCGCCGGCGGAGTCGCGCGCGGTGAGCGTCTTTGGAATCACCACGTAGGCGCAGCGCGTGCCGGTGAAGCCGGCGGTTTTGGAAAAGCTGCGGAACTCAATGGCGACATCGCGCGCGCCGGGGATTTCGTAGATGCTGCGCGGAATGCCGGGCGTGCGCACGAAGGCTTCGTAGGCGGAATCGTAGAGGATGATCGCGCTGGTAGCGCGCGCGTAGGCGACCCATGAGGCGAGCTGCTCGCGGGTGGCGACGGCGCCGGTCGGGTTGTTCGGAAAACAGAGCCAGATCAGCTCCGGCGCGCCGCCGCCGCAAATCGGCGCGACGGGAGGCGCGGGCACGTAGTCGTTGGCGGGCGTGCATTCGAGATAGGTGATGCCCTCGTAGCGTCCGTCGTGATTCGGGCCGGTGCGCCCGGCCATGACATTGGTGTCCACATAGACCGGATAAACGGGATCGGGAATGGCGAGGCGGGTGTCGGCGGCGAAGATTTCCTGGATGTTGCCGCAGTCGCATTTGGAGCCGTCGGAGATGAAGATCTCATCGGCTTCGACCGGACAGCCGCGCGCGGCGTAGTCGCCGGCGGCGATGGCTTCGCGGAGGAAGGCGTAGCCCTGCTCGGGGCCGTAGCCCTTGAAGGTGGCGCGCGAGGCGAGTTCGCCGGTCGCGGCGTGGAGCGCCTCGATGGAAACGGGCGGGAGCGGCTCGGTGACATCGCCGATGCCGAGGCGGATGACGGGTTTGCCGGGGTTGGCCTGCTGGTAGGCGGCGACGCGGCGGGCTATGTCGGAGAACAGATACGACGCCTTGAGTTTGGTGTAGTGCTCGTTGATGCGAATCATGGGCGAAGATGGCTGCCCCGGATACAATCCCTTTTGGGCGCGGATGCGGAGCGCAAAACTCCGCCGGGGCGCGAATAATTCGCGAGGCTACTATGAGACTACGGCTTGAATTAGTTTGGCATTTGTCCTTAATGCAAAGGGCGGCACCAAACCGGAACCTTTCGCCGCACAAGCACTCTTCTCTTACTCATGCAAACGATCACGACGGTTTCTGAAATGCAGGCGTTCGCGGAAAGCCTGCGCGCCCAAGGCAAAAAAATCGGCCTCGTGCCGACGATGGGCGCATTGCACGACGGGCATTTGAGCCTGATCAAGCTGGCGGCGCAAAAGGCCGACGTGGTGATTGTCTCGGTCTTCGTGAATCCCACCCAGTTCGGGCCGAGCGAGGATTTTAACAAATACCCGCGCGACCTGGCGCGCGATGTCGAGCTTTGCGGGAAGACGGGCGCGCAGGTCGTCTTCGCGCCTTCCAGCGAGGAGATGTATCCGAAGGGTTACTCGACCTACGTAAACGAGGAGCACGTGGCCAAGCCGCTCGAAGGCGCGTCGCGTCCCACGCATTTCCGGGGCGTGACGACGGTGGTTGCAAAACTGTTCAACATCATCCGCCCGGCGTTTGCGGTTTTCGGTCAGAAGGATGCCCAGCAGGTCGCCGTGATCATGAAGATGACGGCGGATTTGAACATGCCGGTCGAGATCGTTGTCGCGCCGACGATTCGCGAGCAGGGCGGGCTGGCGATGAGTTCGCGCAACCGTTACCTGAGCACATCGCAGCGGGAGGAGTCGCTTGCGATCAGCCAGGCGCTGCAATACGCGAAGGGCATGGTGGAACGCGGCGAGCGGCGGGTGGACCGCCTCGTGGCGGAAGTCACGCACATGCTCGGGCAGAAGCGCCGCGTCCGCATCATTTACGCGTCGATCGTCGACCGGCATTCGATGGAGCCGGCCCGCGAGGTCGTGCCCGGCCAGTCGTTGCTGGCGATCGCCGCCTGGGTCGATGAAGTCCGGCTGATCGACAATGTGGTTTTGTAAGCCGGAGGCGCGCCTTCGGGCCGCTTCCGCTTTTTTTGGCGTTTTGCGCTTCACATTACGCAAGGCGCAAGGCGAAATCCGCAATCCATGAAAGCCACCGGTCTCGCCATTGTCCCGCCTCCCGCCGCCGCCGGCCAGCCAAGGGTCACGCCCGAGCTGCTCGCGTCGGTTCTTGCGCGTTACTCGCGCAGCAATGACGGACTCGCGAACATCCTGTCCAAGGTCGATCTCGCGAATCCGGATGCGTCGATCGACCGGATTTTGAAATTTGTCGATTACGGGCACGCCTCGATTGGCGGGCTCACGGGCGGGCTGGCGGTTGCGCTCGACGGCGTGTCGATGTGGCTCGCGTATAAAATTTTCGAGCTTGCGCAAATGGCCGACGGGCAGGAATCGAGCACGCGCTACATCACGATGACGCCCGCGAGCCTGCCCGCGCCGGACGAGATCGGCATTCCCCGGGACCTTGCGGCGCGCTGGCAGGACGTGATGGCGCGCGCGTTCGACGCCTACAACGCCGAGTATGCGCGGCTCGACGCCCTCGCGCTCGCGAAACCGGAGCTCGTGCGCCTGCCCGCCGGGGCGAAGGAGGCCGTGGTCACGCGCCTGCGCAAAAACTACGCGCTGGATCGTGCGCGCTATTTCATTCCGTTTGCCACGCGCACGAACCTCGCGCTCGTGCAGAGCTCGCGCATGTGGGCGCAACTGCTCAGGCAGCTCGACTCGCTTCCTCATCCGGAGGCGCGCGCGGCGGCGGCGTTGCTGCGGGACGAATTGCTAAAACAATCGCCGCGGCTCATGCGCCACAGCAGCGCCGACGCGGCGTGCCAGGCCCAGGCGGCGGCGGAGCTGGAGACGAGTTGCGCGCTCGGGCTTGAGCGGCTCTCGACGGCGCAACTCGCGGACGAGGCGTGGGTGCATGTGGATCGCGCCACGGCCCCGTTCCTGCCGGAGCGGCAATCCGTCGCCGACTCGCTGCGGCATCGAGCGAATCGCTACGGGCAGCAGGGCAGCGCGACGCGACGCATGCGCGTGACGTTTGCGCTGAACAACATCGCGCTTGCCGAGCTTCGCGACCTGAACCGCCACCGCACGGGCAACCGCTACACGCCGCTGATCCAGGGCGGGTTTTACCTGCCTCCGGAAATCGACCGCGCGCCCCATGCGCGGCTGCTGGCCGACCAGGCCGCGCTCACACGCGAGTTGCTGGAGCGGAAATCGCCGGCGTATGTGCACAGCCTGCTGCTGGGCGCGCAGACGCCGTTCGAGCATGGCACCCATGCGGACAAATTCATTTACGAAGCGGAACTGCGTACGGGGATGGGCGCGCATTTCCGTTACGCCGAGCATTTGAGCGCGGTGCTGCGCGAGTTTTTCAAGCAGGCGCCCGAGGCGAAGCAATGGGTCGTGGAAGGCGTCGCCGAGCCGGAATGAAACGGGAAGGGTGAAGAGTGAAAAGGGAAGGGAAAAAAGGGGCATGCGATGAGGAGAACGCGTGCGACAGGGAGCGGCGGCGTCCCGCCGCCGGACGAGGCGAAGCCTCGCCAAAAAATAAGACGGCAAGGTAAGCTTCAATGAAAACAAGCGACGGTCCCCGCATAGCTGTCCGAAACATAAAAAGCTCATGCAAGCAGTCAGATATGTGATTTATTGAACGGACATGAAAGTGCGCGAACTCTTGGCGTTGATACCATCGGGATGGCTCGACGAGCTGGCCGAACAAACACAAGTGAATCATCAGGTCAAAAAGCTTGATGGACAGCTCATGTTCAAATTGTGCCTGATGAGCATGCTCAATTCGCACAAGCACAGCCTGCGGGTGATGGAAGCAATGATGCATTCGCCCCAACTGGCCGCGTTGCACAAAGGCGAAGTGCCGCGATGCCGGTTCACCTCGATAAGCGACCGGCTTGCCACCATCAGGATGCAATATTTTGAAGCGCTTTTCGGAAAACTCTTCGGAGTGTTCAACGCGCAGCTCGGCGAGCACAAGGCGCTGGCATGCATCGACAGCACTTACGTGACCCTCGGGGCCAAAGTCTTCGCCGAAGGCATGCGATGCGAGACGGGCAGGCGCGCTGCCAAACACAACGTGTGCCTGGTCGGGAGCCTGCCGTTCAAAATGAGCACCTGCCTTGCGCAAGCCTACAAAAGCGACGATCTGGCGATGGGCGGACTCATCGCGCAGACCCCGGAACTGGCCGGGAAAACCAGCGTGTTTGACCGGGGCATCAGTTCGCGCCAGTGTTTCGACGCGTTCAGCGAACAAGGAAAATACTTCGTATCGCGATTGAACCCCAAGCTAAGCGCCACCGACATCGAGCCGCGCAAAGTGCCAGCCGCGCGAAAAGACGAGCGCCTGAGAATCCTGCGCGACTGCACCGCATACCTGCACGGCAAAAACGACCGCACCAAAAGACGCTATCGAATCATCAGCGCGCAGCGTGAGGACGGGAAAAAGTTCGTCTTTGTAACCAATCTGATGGGCCAAAGCGCGCGAAAGATCGCGGCGATTTACCGCAGACGGTGGGATATCGAGGTGTTTTTCAAGTTTCTCAAACAACACCTCAACTTCGGGCACTTGGTCTGGCGCAATCAAAACGGCATGCAGGTGATGCTCTACATGACGATGATCACGGCGATCCTGGTGCTCGCCTACAAAAAGCTTAACGCGGTGCCGCTGGCCAAATACGCGAAGATGCAATTTGAGATGGCGCTCGACAGCCTGCTTATCGAGCAAATCGTAATGTGGTGCGGAGGCGACCCAAGCAAGGCCAGCCATATCCTATGCCATCTCTAAGCTCTCATCCCCATGTTTCGGACAGCTATGCGGGGACCGTCGCTTGGTTT
>JARKRC010000017.1 GCA_029974595.1 Ereboglobus sp.
GATTCGGGATATGTTGGTTTTCTATTGATCATAGGGGCTGCTGGAGAGATGGCATTGTTTGTCGGGTCTTTGGAGGCGAGAGAGGGTTGATTTTTTCGAATTACATCCCGTTACGCTGCAGGATGCAACATCGGATTCTGCATGGATTTGCAGCTTTTCCCGCAATTATCGCGCCTTCTGCTTCTAAAAATTGACAAAACACTACCCAGGGTCATCTGCCGCCCCTTATCATCTGCGCACCCGGTTGCGCCGCCGGGCCGTTAATTCGGCTCGTAACACCTCAACAGCCGGACCATGTTCCAGGCAGCAACCGTCAAAGGTCCGCCAAACATCCAAAGAAGGCCAAAAAATGCTCGGGCATCAAAATTGGTCAACAATCTCTCCGTAAATAGAAAAACAGCCACATAAGAACCGGCAAGCAAACACGTCACTAATAAGCATAACATCCATTTTTTTTCCGAATATAGCCAACGGGAATGAAGACGGAAAACAGCAAGCCCAGCATGCCGTAACTTCCTGCTGCTAAGAATGTGCCTGTCTGCATTTCATGGCGTGAAGCTGTCCAAAAATCTGGCACAAACGGAACTACGGCGAACAGCACAGCAAACATACCTATTGGCAATATAGGAAGTATAAGAACAATCTGAATAATGATTCGATATACATTTTTCATCGTCGACCTAATTTTGTCACACGTAGTGAATATGTTTACAAATCAAGATGCAGTAACTTAACTGTAGATTAATCATTCTTCCTTTTTGAATGGATAATTTATAAGATCTAGTGATTCCATGTATACAGGAGGACCAGCAGACGACCCGAGTGGTGTTTTGTCAATTTTGGCATCTTCATCTTTGTGGGCTTGCTCGCTACAAATGAAGGCCGGAAAAGGGTCGATTCGGGATATGTTGGTTTTCTATTGATCATAGGGGCTGCTGGAGAGATGGCATTGTTTGTCGGATATTTGAAGGAGGTGGAGTGGAGGAGCGATTTTTTTAAAAATACATACCGTTGCACTGCAAGATGCAACATTAGGTTTTGAGTGAATTTCCAGTTTGTCCCGCAATCAACGCGCCTTTTGCTTCTAAAAACTGACAAAATACTCCCCGGGGTCATCTGCTGCCCCCGCATGTCTCTTGGGTCGGTTTTGGATTATGCGACCAAATAGACCGACTTTGCTCCGTTGGCGCGGCGTGGCGCGGACCCGTCAGATGGAGTAGTCCTGGGCGAAGGTTTTGCTGCGGTGGACGCAGAGGAGGACGGTGTCGTCGGGCATGAGGTTGAGATCGTCGAGGCGCCGTCGGCTGAGCTCGACGTCGATGTATTCGTTGGCTCCGCGCACGAGCGTGACGCGGGCAAAGGGCCCGGCGGACTGGATGGCGCGAACGCGGGCGGGTTCGCCTTCGACGCCGTGCCTGAAGGGCTCGATCTCCAGCTCGTGGGGGCGGACGAAGGCGACGCGCGCCTTGTCGTCGGTGAAGGGCGCGATGGTGCCGGTGGAGGTGAGGCCTCGCCAGGGAAGTTGGAGGCGGTTTACGTTGCCCAGGAATTGATAGACGAAGGGCGACTTGGGGTGGTCGTAAACCTCCTGCGGCGAGCCGACTTGTTCGATACGGGCATTGTTCATGACCACGACTTCGTCGGCGATTTCAAGGGCTTCCTCCTGGTCGTGCGTGACGAAGACGGTGGTGAGGCCGATCTCGTCGTGAAACTGGCGGAGCCAGCGGCGGAGTTCCTTGCGGACCTTGGCGTCGAGGGCGCCGAAGGGCTCGTCGAGGAGCAGCACCTTGGGGTTGACGGCGAGTGCGCGGGCGAGGGCGACGCGCTGGCGCTGGCCGCCGGAGAGTTGCGCGGGGTAGCGGCGGTCGAGGCCGCCGAGCTGCACGAGGGTGAGAAGCTCGTGCACGCGGGTGTGGATCTCGTCGCGCGTGGGGCGATCCTTGCGTTTTTTGATCTTGAGGCCGAAGGCGACGTTCTCGGCGACGGTCATGTGACGGAAGAGGGCGTAATGCTGGAAGACGAAGCCGACGCCGCGCTGGCCGGCGGGCACGTTGGTGACGTCCTGGTCGTGGAAGAGGATGCGTCCGCTGTCGGAATCCGCGTATTCGAGGCCGGCGATGATGCGCAGGAGCGTGGTCTTGCCGGAGCCGGAGGGACCGAGCAGAGCGATGAGTTTGCCGCTGGGGACTTTTAGGTCGACGCCTTCGAGCGCGGTGTAATTGCCGAAGGTCTTTTTGATTTTCGTGGCAGTGATACTCATTTGGAAATTGGGAATGCGGATTGCGGAATGCGGAATTGTGGGCGAGGCAGGCGTCAGTGTCCGGCGGTCTGGGTGGATTTGCTGAATTTCCACTCGACGACGGACTTGAGGATGAGGGTGACGATGGCGAGCAGGGCGAGCAGGGAGGCAACGGCGAAGGCGCCGACGAACTGGTATTCGTTGTAGAGGATCTCGACGTGGAGGGGCAGGGTGTTGGTCTCGCCGCGGATGTGTCCCGAAACGACGGACACGGCTCCAAACTCGCCCATGGCGCGGGCGTTGCAGAGGATGATGCCGTAGAAGAGGCCCCATTTGATATTGGGGCGGGTGATGTGCCAGAAGGTTTGCCAGCCGCTGGCGCCGAGGGTGATGGCGGCGTATTCCTCGTCGTTGCCTTGCGACTGCATCAGGGGGATGAGCTCGCGCGCGACGAAGGGGAAGGTCACGAAGATGGTGGCAAGGACGATGCCCGGGACGGCGAAGATGATTTTGGGCGCGGCGAGCCAGTCGGCGAGTCCGCCGAAGAGCCAGCCAAGGCCGGGAATGTCGGCAATGTTGCGCACGATGCCGGCGGCGGGAGCGAAAAAGGCCTCCTGCGCGGCGGGCGGAAACCAGCCCTGCAGGCCGAAGATCAATACGTAGATGAGGCCGGCGATGACGGGGGAAACGGCAAACGGGAGGTCGATGAGGGTGATGAGGATGCTCTTGCCCCGGAAATTGAACTTGGCGATGGCCCAGGCGGCGCAGACACCGAAGACGAGGTTGGCGGGAACGGCAATGGCGGTGGTGAGCAGAGTGAGCCTGAGGGCGGCGAGCGCGTCGGGATCGCGGAAGGCCTGAAAGTAGGCGGCCACGCCCTTGCGAAAGGCTTCCGCGAAGACCGAGGCGAGCGGGAGCGCGAGGAAGCCGGTCAGAAAAAGGAGGCCGACTGCCGTCAGCGTCCAGCGCACCCACGGGGCGTCCTGCGTCGTGCGCCGGCTGGCGTTAACGGTGGTGCTGGAAGCGGAAGCGAGACGTGCGGCGGAGGCGGACATTTTTGGAAGAGCTGAAAGGTTGGTGGCTGAAAGGGCCGGGGAGGATCAGACGTTATTGTAGCGGCGGCTCCACTTCTGGAGGAGGTTGATGATGAGCAGGAGGACGAAGGAAGCCACGAGGAGCACGGAGGCGATGGCGGTGGCGCCGGCGTAGTCGTATTGCTCGAGCTTGGTCACGATGAGCAGGGGCGTGATCTCGGTGCGCATGGGCATGTTGCCGGAGATGAAGACCACGGAGCCGTATTCGCCCAGCGCGCGGGCGAAGGCGAGGGCGAAGCCGGTGATGAGCGGCGGGACGAGTTGCGGAAAGATGACCTTGCGCAGCGTTTGCCAGCGGGTGGCCCCGAGGGTGGCGGAGGCTTCCTCAAGCTCGGGTTCGAGATCCTCGATAATGGGCTGAAGGGTGCGCACCACGAAAGGAAGGCCAATGAAAACGAGGGCGATAAAGACGCCGGGCTCCGCGTAGGCGATCTTGATGCCATGAGGCTCGAACCACTGGCCCACCCAGCCGTTTTTCGAATAAATGGCGGTGAGCGCGATGCCGGCGACGGCGGTCGGGAGGGCGAAAGGGAGATCGACGAGGGCATCCACGACTTTTTTCCCGGGAAAGGTGTAGCGGGTGAGCACCCAGGCGACGACGAGGCCGAAGACGGCGTTGATGAAGGCGGCGGCGAAAGAGGCGCCAAAGCTGATCTTGTAGGAGGCCATGACGCGGGGGGCGGTGACGGCTTCGACGAAGCCGGACCAAGTCATGCCGGAGGTCCTGATGAATGCCGCCGAGATGGGGATAAGGACGATGAGGCTCAGGTAAAGGAGAGTGAAACCGAGCGTGAGGCCGAAGCCGGGAAGGACGGAGCGGGAGGAGCGGCGGAAGAGTGACATCAGGGATGCTGGGCGTGGGCGAGGAATACGCGGTGTTCGTCGAGGATGGTTTCGAGGGCGGGGCCGGAAAAGAGCGCGGGCCGTGATGCCCGCGCTCTTTTGGCGCGATTTACTTTTTAAGATAAATCTGGTCGAAGGTGCCGCCGTCGGCGAAGTGGATCTTGTGGGCGTTGATCCAGCCGCCGAATTTTTCGTCGATCGTGAAGAGCTCAACCTGCACGAACTGGCTGGCATACTTGGCGGCAAACTTCGGGTTGGAGGGCCGGTAGAAGTGCTTGCCGGCAAGGTCCTGGCCTTCGTCGGAGTAGAGATACTCGAGGTAGGCGGTGGCGACTTTGCGGGTGCCTTTTTTGTCAACGACCTTGTCCACAACGGCGACCGTGGGCTCGGCGAGGATGCTCACGGAGGGGACGATGATGTCGAACTTGTCCCTGCCGAATTCCTTGAGGGCGAGGAAGGCTTCGTTTTCCCACGAGAGGAAGACGTCGCCGACGCCGCGCTGGACGAAGGTGGTGGTGGAGCCGCGGGCGCCGGAGTCGAGGACGGGCACGTTTTTGTAGAGCTTCGCGACGAAGTCCTTGGCGGCTTCCTCGCTGCCGTATTTCCGGCGGGCGAATTCCCAGGCGGCGAGGTAGTTCCATTGCGCGCCGCCGGAGGTCTTCGGGTTGGGCGTGATGACCGACACGCCGGGTTTCACGAGATCGTCCCAATCCTTGATCTTGAGCGGGTTGCCGCCGCGCACGAGGAAGACGATGGTGCTGGTGTAGGGCGCGGAGTTGCCGGGCAGGCGTTTCTGCCAGTCCTCGGGCACGAGTTTGCCGTTGCGGTAGAGGGCGTTGACGTCGTTGGCGAGGGCGAGGGTGACGACGTCGGCTTGGAGTCCGTCAACGACCGCGCGGCCTTGTTTGCCGGAGCCGCCGTGGGATTGCTTGACGCGGACATCGTCGCCGGTCTTGGCTTTCCAGTATTTGGCGAAGGCGGCGTTGTAATCGACGTAGAATTCACGGGTGGGATCGTAGGAAACGTTGAGGAGTTCAACGTCCTTGGCTTGGGCCGCGACCGCGAGGGCGAGGCTGGCGGAGATGAGAGCGATGGTTTTCATGATGTGTGATGTGATGTGTTGCGCGTGTGTGGAGAATCCGGGTTGTGCGACGGTTAGAATTTGAGCTGAAGGCGGGAGAAGAAATAGATTTCGTTTTCCAGCGTGGTGCCGGTGAATTCGGACTTTTCGGCAGTGAAGCGTACGAGGATGTTGTTGTTGAGATACCAGTTGAGGCCAACGCCGTAGCTGAAGGCTTTCTCGACGTTGGTGGCATTGAGGGAGGCAAGGTCGCGATCCACGTCGAGGCCGCTGACCCGGGCGACGAGTTCGAAGGCGCCCCAAGTGCCGTTTTCGAGGCTGAAGGGGCTCTGCGGAGTGACGCCGCGGGCGGTGGCTTTTTCACCGGTGAGCACGTAGCCGGCGTTGACGCGCCAGCCCGCGTTGGCGACGGTGCTCAGAGAACCGGCGCGCTCGTGGCGATCCCAGGTGAACTCGGCCTGCGCGCCGAAGGGGCCGGTGTAGAATTCGATGGCGGGAGCGAGGGTGGCGTGGTCGCCACTGGTGGCGATGCCGGTGACGATGTCCTGCTGGCCGTTGCTGCGGATGCGGTTGGCGGCCTGCTGGCTGCCGAAGGCTCCGCCCAAGCTGATGGAGAGGCTGGAGAGGGCGGTGTTTGCACTTTTCTTGAAGGGCGTGGCCGTGAGCCGTCCGGCAAAGGTGAAGCTGCCGGCATTGCCGTTTCTGGTGTTGCTCCAGTCGTTGTTCGGAGCTCCGTTGAAGAAGCCGGCGCGGTAATCGATGATGCCGCCCGCGAAGGAGCCGAACGCCTCGATGCCAATGTCGCGATTGGTGGCGAGCTGATTCGGGTAACCCGCCTCTATGAAGTGGCGCGGGTCGGGGCCTTCCAGCGCCACGGGCGTCCGGAACTTGCCCGCCTTCAGGTTGAAGGCGGGGGTGAGGCGGGTGTCGAACCAGGCGTCAAAGAGCTGGGTATTTTTGTCGTTGGTTGTGGAGGTGCTGTTGTCGGCCTGGGCGAACTCGGGCGTGATGTTGAAGTTGAAGGTCTTGAAAACCGTGCCGGAGAAGGGCGTGCGGATGCGCCGGAGGATGAAGCCGTCGTCGGATGCGCCCGCGTCGCCGTCGATATAGAAACGGGCATCGACTTGGAGGAGAAGCCCGGCCTTGAGGGTAAAGGCCTTGTTGGGAGAGGAGATGCTGAAGCCGTTGCCGTCGATGGAGACGGCGGGGAGTTTTGTGGCGGCGGCTTTTTCCTCCTCCAGTTCCCGGTTGCGCTCGATAACGCGGATTTTCTGGTCGAGCTGCCGGATTTGTTCGCGCAGAGCAGCGGTTTCATTCGCTTCTGCGGGGGTTTGGGCCGTGAGCGGCGTGAGGCCGGCGGCGGCGGTTAAGGCGGCGAGCAGGATGGCTGCCGTCCGTGTTGTTTTTTTGGCGTGATGCAAGGTGTTCATGGTCTTCAGGTGTGCTGGCTGGCTGTGTGGCGACCTTTCCGATGTCGGATGCGGAAGCGCGGCTTTGTCGTGGTGTGTCGTTGCGGTGTGCAGCCCTCCGGAGGACCGGTTGGGAAAAAAGAGGATGACGCGGCGCGGGAACGAGGCCTGCGCTCAGCTTTTGCCTTCGAGGCGCGTCTTTTCGGTGCGCTCGATCTGGGTGACCTTGCCGTCGTGGACGACGATCTGGACAACGCCGTAGCGAAGCCCCTCGACTTTTTCGCGGACGATGCCGAGCCAGTCGGGAGGGAGCGTGGCGGTGGAGCTGGTCTTGATGATTTCCGTGTGAAGGCTCATGGGTGGCGTACGGTTGAGGCCTCTTCGCCGCGAGGGCGAGGAAGGCGGATCTGTCTGTGTGCTGGTTGCTTAAATGGTGTAATCCGGGAGGAGGTTGGAGAGCAGGCCCTCGACGGGGGCGAGGCGTTGTTCGAGCGGCACGGTGGCGCGGGCGCCGCGAGACGGCAGGAGGCGGCAGCGGGCGCTGCCGGATGGGGGATGCCGGCTTTCGGAAAAAGGGAGCGGGATGTTGTTGCGCTTCATCTTGCGAGTAGTGACGTCGACGACATCGGCGAGCGAATAACGGTCGAGGATGCCGGCGATGGCGTTGCGAACGTCGAGCATGAGCATGCGCAGCCCGCAATGGGTCTCGTCGGGACAACTGCACTTCTCGTAAACCGTGTGGCTGACGCAGCCGATGGGGGCGAGCGGACCGTCGATAAGGCGAATGACGCTGCCAATGCTGATCTCGGATGCCGGGCCGGAGAGGCGGTAGCCGCCAAACTTGCCGCGCTGGCTGACGACCAGGCCCGCGGCTTTCATCTCCTGCATGATCTGCTCGAGGAATTTTATCGGGATGAGCTCCTTTTCCGCCAGTTCGGCGACCTGCACAAGCTCCCGATCCACCTCGGCGGCGATGCCGAGATCAATAAGGGCGCGGAGCGCATATTCGCCTTTTTTGGAGAGCTTCATGTGGTTGATTTCTAAACCAGATTGATTTGATAGGAATTAAAGGCAAGAAAATTATTAGTATTCTTGTTGGGATACTTATTTTTATTCATAAATAACTTAATACAAATTAGATAAAATAAAAACTTTTGGGATAAATGCGATAACAGCCCACCGAAAGGCTGAATACCGGGTGCGGGCGGGCATCACGGACATCATGGTTATGGCGTGCTTCCCCGCCTGCCAATAATCCACATCCCAAACTCACGGGTTCGGGCCGGGGGAGGGGCGTTCCTAATCCCGCGCAATCCGCGCGCACGCGGCGCGCCATGCGTCCAGCAACGCGGCGAAGTCGGCGTCCCGCGTTGTGCTCTTGATGAGGTAGTCAAACTTGTGCGCCTCCAGCATTTCGCGCTCGGCCGTTTTCATGCGGCGCTCGATTTCCTCGTCGCAATCCTGCCCGCGCAGCTCTATGCGGCGGCGCAATTCGGCCATCGGCACATCGATGAAAATCGTCGCCATGTGGCGCGCGAGGATCGGATTGTTTTGCGCGGCCTTGCGGAAATTATCCACGCCCTGCACGTCGATGTTGATCGCGAGGCTGCGGCCTTGCGCGAGCGGCTCCAGCACCGACGACGCCAGCGTGCCGTAACGGTATTTTTGATGCACCCAGGCCCATTCCAGAAATTCACCGGCGGCGAGTTTCGCATCAAACTGCTCCGGCGAGAAAAAATGATAATGCACGCCGTCCCTTTCGCCCGGGCGCGGAGGGCGCGTTGTTGTCGTCACGACCCGCGAAAACACCGGATGCGCCGACACGAGCCGTTCGCACAATGTCGATTTTCCCGATCCCGCCGCACCGGCGATGACCAGCAGCACGGGCGGCGTTCCGGTTTGTCGGGCTGTGGTGTTTTCAGGCATCGCTGCGATCCTCGGCGGTTGCGGCTTTCCGCCTCAATGGGAAAGCGCGATTCCCACAATGAGCAATCCGCTGGCGAGGGCCAGCGCGCCGAGCATCCGCGCCCGCTGCACGCGATTAAAAAGCCACTGGATGAAATCGCGCGCCCGGTACGGCACGCAGCCAAAATAAATCGCCAGGATCACGCCGGCATACACGACGGCCTTCACGACGCGCAGCCATCCGTATTCGCCGAAAGTGCCCATCAGGATTTCCCACGCCGCGAGCAGCGTCAGCACGCACAGCCCGCGGATCGCCAGAAAGTCCGGCACAAAATAAAACGCCGCCACCGCGACCACCGCAAAAAACACGGCCAGCGGTTTCGACGTTTCAAAAATCACCAGGTCAGCCGGCGAAAGATTCCACACCACGTATAAGAACCAGAGCGAGGCCGAGCCCCAGAACAGCGCCGCCGCCGCCGGCGAGCGCGGCATCGCCTTGATGGATGTGACGATCAGCGGGTTGCTGATGAGCAGCGGCACGCCGATGGCGATCAGGATCAACCCCGGCAAAAGACTGGCAAAGAGAAGGGACATGTTAGCGAAACCGAAAATGAGAACATTTTTTTCCCGGAGAACGAGAAAGAAAGTGCGAAGCGTGAATCCCTGAAGAGCGCCCGCAGGCTGGCGTGGACAGGCTCGGCGTGAGGGGATGTTTTGTTTCTCACCCCGCGCATCGCGCATATTCCGACAAAACCGGGTTCACGCAACGACGCCACGGCGCAACGAAAAAACACAGTGGAGCGGCAGCTCCCGTCGCGTCGCCGCGTCGTTGCGTGAGCCTCTTTCGGCGCAATGCCGTTTGTGTTTTATAAATCACGGAAACACGGAAAAGGACGCAAAGGGCGCAGCCGTTGAGTTTGTCGCGTTAGCGCCGTAGCGCAGGCTTCCAGCCTGCGCTACGAAAGGCATTCGCTGTTTTGCACCAACGTGCGGGCAATCTTCAGGCGTGAATCCGGCGCACGCCAAAGGCGTGCCACTCGTCAGCCCAGCGGTCAAGCGTTGCGCGAGACCCTGGGTTTCTTGTTGTTTTGCAACGCGCCCTGAAGGGGCGCAACAAGCTTTCCTTTCCCGCCCGATCAGGCTCCCGCCGCGCCGCGCCGCTGCGTCACGCGCACAAACTCATCGACCTTGGCGCGGGCTGCGCCGCTTTCGATGACTTCCCGCGCGCGCACGATGCCGTCCGCGATGGAGGGCGCGACATTTGCCGCGTAAAGCGCCACGCCCGCATTGAGCACGACGGTTTCGCGCGGCGCGCCCGGCTTGTTTTCCAGCGCCGAAAGCAGCACCTCGCGCGACTCGTCCGAATCGCGCACCTTCAGGTTGCGCTTGCCCGCCATCGCAATTCCAAAGTCCTCCGGGTGAATCTCGTATTCGCTCACCTGGCCGTCCTTGAGCTCGCCGACCATCGTTGACGCGCCGAGCGAAACCTCGTCGATGCAATCCATCCCGTGAACGACCAGCACGTGCTTTGCGCCGAGCCGCTGCATCACGCGCACCTGGATGCCCACCAGGTCCGGATGAAACACGCCCATCAACTGGTTTGGCGCGCCCGCCGGATTCGTGAGCGGGCCGAGGATGTTGAAAATCGTCTTCACGGCCATCTCGCGGCGCACCGCCCCTACGTTTTTCATCGCGGGATGATGATTCGGCGCGAACATGAAACACATGCCTGTCTCGCGCAGGCACGCGGCGAGCTGCCGCGAATCGAGCATGATGTTTGCGCCGAGCGCCTCGAGCGCGTCCGCGCTGCCCGACTTGCTGGAAATGCCGCGGTTGCCGTGTTTCGCCACGCGCGCGCCCGCCGCCGCCGCGACAAACATGGTCGCCGTCGAGATGTTGAACGTGTTTGAGCCATCGCCGCCCGTGCCCACGATATCGACAAAATTCTCGTCGGGCGGCACCTCCACGCGATTCGCAAACTCGCGCATCACCTGCGCCGCCGCCGTGATTTCGCCGACCGTCTCCTTTTTCACGCGCAATCCCGTGATGATCGCCGCTGTCATCACCGGCGACATTTCCCCGCGCATGATCATGCGCATGAGGTGCAGCATTTCATCGTGAAAAATCTCGCGGTGCTCGATGGTGCGCTGAAGCGCTTCCTGTGGCGTGATAGGCATGTTGCGGAAAAAGTGTCGCAGATGACCCCGCATCCGCAACGCTCAACTTTGCCCGTGCGTGTCTCTATTTTGGTTTTTTCATCCGCAACGCCCGGTCCATCGCGCGCGTCGGCAGCAGCCATTTCAGAAACAGGAAAAATTTCGCGTGCAGCGGGCCGTTGTAGTGCGTGCGCGGCCTGCGCGCCGCGAGCGCCTTTTCCACAAGCCGCGCGATATCGTCCGGCACTCCCGCCGCGCGTCGGAATTTCACGCGCTTTGCCTGAAAATCGCTGACATACGGCGCATAGGGGCCCGCGCCCTCCGGCGAAAACACGCGCTCCGCCGCCACATCAGCCACCTGCCCGAACTCCGTGCGGATGAAGCCCGGCCTTACCAGCACCACATCGATTCCGAAGGGTTTTAACTCCCCGCGCAGCCCGTCCGTGATTCCTTCGAGGGCGAACTTTGTCGAGTCATACGCCGCGGACATCGGGCGCGTAATTTTTCCCGCCACCGATCCGATGTTCACAATGCGCCCGCCGTTTTTCCCCTCGCCGTCCCTGCCGGATCGCGCCTGCGTGCGCATCACCGGCGCGACCAGTTGCGTGAGCGCAACGAGCGAAAAAACATTCGTCTCGAAATTCGCGCGCAAGGCCTCCACCGGGATCCGCTCGATCGGCCCGCGCTGTCCGTATCCGGCATTGTTCACGAGCGCGTCGATCCGCCCGAATTTTTCCAGCGTCATGCGCACGAGCCGCTCGCGATCCGCTACGACGGTCACATCGCCGGCGACCGCGAGCACGCGTCCGCCCGTCGCATCGAGTTCCGCGCCGAGCGCGGCGAGCCGTTCCGCGCGGCGCGCAAACAAGACGACATTCGCCCCGCCTCGCGCCAGCCGCCGCGCCACGGCCTCCCCGATTCCCGACGACGCTCCCGTGACAATGACCGTTTTGTTTTTGAACATGTCTGAATGATGCGTCCGTGGCGCGATTCGCCAAGCCTGCAAAAGGGCTGGCATTTATCATCCTTTACGCGATTATTACAACCATGCGCAACGCCTTCCCTTTCCCCGTAGCCGTGATTTTGGCGTGGCTTTGCATTGCAAGCGCGCAGGCGGAGTCATCGCAAATCCCCGCCGCATTCACCGGCACCGCTGTTCCGCGCATCACGGCGACCACATCACTGCAAGACGCAACGCCTAAAAAACGATCACGGGGCAGCCGGCTTCCCGGGATTCGGGGAAGCAATGCGCTTATGCCAACCGATAATGCCGACACGCCGCCGGACAATTATCTGTGGCTGGAAAACCTTGGGAGCGAGGAATCGCTCGCGTGGGTGCGCGCGCGCAATGCCGCGACTGGGGGCGAGCTTGAGGCGTCGCCCCATTTCAAGGAACTGCGCGCCGCGTTGCTGGCGATTGCCAACGCTTCGGACAGAGTCCCCACAATCACGCAGATGGGCGGTTACTATTATAATTTCTGGGCTGACGAGACGCATCCGCGCGGCGTTTTGCGGCGCGTGTCTGCCGGCGATGCCGACAAGCCGGAGCCACCGTGGGAAATCGTTCTCGATGTGAGCGCGTTCGCGGCGACTGAAAATGAAAACTGGGTTCTCGAGGGCGCGAACCCATTCATGGCGGATGATTCGGCGCTGGCTGCGGACAGGATGCTCGTTGCGCTCTCGCGCGGCGGGGCCGACTCGGTTGTCATGCGCGAGTTTGACTTGAATACGAAAACTTTTGTCCGTCCCGAGGATGGCGGCTTTGTCATTCCCGAAGGAAAAAACAGCGTAGACTGGCGTGATCGTGATTCGCTCTTTGTCGCCATTGATTCGGGCTCCGACACGCTCACGTATTCCGGCATCCCGTGCGTGCTGAAAAAATGGAGACGCGGCACGCCTCTTTCGGAGGCGGAGACGCTCTATGCGGGAATGAGGGTCGAAGCCGGCGTGCAGGCGTATAAAAATGACGGACACGAATTCATCATCCGCCATATCGACCGCGTTGTCGGCACATCAAAAAAATACGTGTTGATCGACGGCACGCCGAGGCAGCTTGACATGCCTGATGGGGCGCAGTTCTGGTGCCTTGGCGGGCAGATCATTTTGAGGCTCCCCAGGCGTTGGAGCGGCTGGGATTTCTCGCGCGGGAAATCGTTCTCCTACGCGGCGGAATCAATTGTTGCCGCGAACTTCGACACGTTCATGGCCGGTGATCGCGATTTCACCACGCTTCTTGTCGGTGATGCACGCAAGCCCTCCGGAGCCATGAGTTTTGCCACAAAAAACCATTTCGTTACGAGCCAGCTCGATGATCTTCGCCTGAAAATCCACGCGTGGCATTTCGACAAAACAAATGAAACGTGGAATCCTGTTCATGTGCCGGCGCCCGAATACGGAACCACGACGATCAGGGCCCTTGCCGGGCGGGCATCCGATGAGGTCGTCATCAGCACCTCGGACTTTGTGCGCGCGCCCACCCTCACGCGTTTTGTGTTGGGGCAGGCGGAGGGCAGGGTTTTGACGCGGCTGTCCGCCAGATTTGACGGGGCCGGCATGGAAATGCGCCGCTGCGATGCCACCTCAAAGGACGGCACGCTGATACCTTATTTTTTGGTGACGCCGAAAAATTTCCGCGCGGACGGCGGCACGCCGACGATTCTGCATGGATACGGCGGATTTGGCAGGGTCACGCTTCCCGGTTATTCTCCGCTGCCCGGCAAGTGCTGGCTTGAGCGGGGCGGAGCCTTTGTCCTCGCGTGCATACGGGGCGGCGGGGAGTTTGGGGCTGCTTGGGCGGAGGCGGGCAAGCGTGAAAACCGCCAGAATGCCTACGACGATTTCGCGGCTGTGGCGCAGGACCTGATCGCGCGCAAAATAACCTCGCCGGAGCGTCTCGGCATCATGGGCGCTTCCAACGGCGGCCTTCTCGTGTCCGTCGCTTTTACGCAAAATCCGGGATTTTACCGCGCGGTTGTCAGCCGGTCGCCCATTCTCGATATGCGCCGGTTCCCCCGGCTTTTTAACGGAGCGATCTATGCCTCCGAATATGGCAATCCCGACATTCGTGACAACTGGGGCTTCCTAAAAAAATACTCCCCTTATCACAACGTTAAGCCCGCCTCGGAAATCAAATATCCGCACGTGCTTTTCACCGCCTCGGCAAACGACGACCGCGTGCACCCCGCACATGCGCGCAAGATGGCCGCGCTCATGCAGGCGCAAGGCCACGATGTGCTCTATTACGAAAGTGTCGAAGGCGGCCACTCCAGCGGCACGACCGCGAATGAGGTCTCTTACATGGAGGCGCTGGTTTACGCATTCTTCTCCCAAGAACTCGGCCTTGCGGCACCCGCGCGCCCGTGATTGAGTGTGCCGCATGACGCAGTCCGTTTCGCAGTCCGCGCCCGCTCCCACGCTCAAAGGCAAGAAAATCATCCTCGGCATCACCGGCTCCATTGCCGCCTACAAGGCCGCCGACCTCACGAGCCAGTTGCGCAAACGCGGCGCGGAGATCTTTCCCGTCATGACCGCCGCCGCGCAGAAATTCATCACCCCGCTCACCCTGCAAACACTCGCGCGCAATCCCGTCGCCGCCGGTCTCTGGGACGAGGGCAACGGCTGGCAGCCCGGGCACGTCGAGCTCGCCGACAAGGCCGACCTCATGCTCGTCGCCCCCGCCACCGCCGACGTCATCGCACAATTCGCGCACGGCCTCGCTCCCGATTACCTCAGCTCCATGTATCTCGTCTGCCGCGCCCCGGTGCTCATCGCGCCCGCCATGAACGGCAAAATGTGGGCGCACCCCGCCACCGCCGCAAACGTCGCCGCGCTCAAGTCGCGCGGTGTCGATTTCATCGGCCCCGAGGAAGGCATGCTCGCCTGCGGTTACGAAGGCATCGGACGCCTCTGGCCCGTTGAAAGCATCATCGAGCGTGTGGAGGCGATCCTCAGCGCCAAAAAATAGCGCGGCTTGCCGCAGCTGGGGTCGTGACTGGAGCTGTGTGTGGGGCGTTTTGTCCCCCGCGCAATGTTGTTGAATCGTAGCAATTCCGCCACAAAACCGCCATAAAACGCGGGCAGTGTCTTGGCGCGATCCGCAATACGCGGACGCAAAAATCAACACCAAGACACAACATGACATACAACAGCATTCTTAAAAAATTAAGCGCGTTCAGATTGGGCGGGCTTTTTGTGTTTGTTTCGATTGTCAGCCCGCTCATCACCGAAACCCGCGCCCAGGACGCCGGCGCGCTCCTCAACGTCCTTGTCAAGAAAGGCGTTGTTTCCGACCAGGAGGCCGAGGAAATCCGCACCGAGCTCGCCGCCGAAAGCGCCGCCGCCGTCATCCAGACCGTCTCCGGCGGCAAAAGCACCACCGGCATCGCGTTCTCCGGGCGCATCCAAGCCCAATACGCCGGCCTGGGGACCGACGTGGAAAACGCCGCCAAGAATCCCCCCGGCGTCAACCACTTCTTTTTGCGCCGAATCTACTTCGGTGCGAAGGCCACCATCGGCGCCAACTGGACCGCCAACTTCAACTACGACTTCGCCGGCACCAACTTCGACAAAGCCTACCTCGAATGGGCCGGCAACATCGGCGGCGCGCCCTTCGCTTTCGACATCGGCCTGCGCAAGGTGAACTTCGGCTACGAGGAATACACCTCCTCTGGAAACCTCAAGGCCATCGAGCGCTCCGGCGCCACCCGCTACTTCGTCGAGGACAACAACGGACGCCGTCTCGGCGCCGGCAGCTACCGCGTCGGCATCTTTGCCGATTACAATCCGCAGGCATTTGCCGGCAAGATCACCGGCTTTTTTGCCGGTCTCGCCATCACCAACCCCGAGCGTGCCGTCAAGGCCGGCAACGACGGCAACCTCAACGACTCCTCCTACGCCGGCGACAAAAACAACAACTCCCCCGCCTACTGGGTCAACGTCGGCTACAGCGGCAGGAGCGGCGATTTCAAATACCTCGCCGGTCTCGCCGCCGGATACCTTCCCGACCAAGGCGGCGCGGGCAACACCAGCCTCGGCGCAGGCGGCGACATCACCGACTTCTCCGCCTACATCGACATGAGCATCGGACGCTTTCAAATCGCCGCCGAGTATCTCTTCGCAAAAGTCGCCGGCGCGAAAACCCCCTGGGTCGCCGCCGACCAGCCTGACAACACCATCAAAGGCTTCTGGATACAACCCACCCTCATGGTCACCGATTCGCTGGAACTTGTGGGCCGCTACAGCTACACCGACACCGACAAGCGCGGCATCCGCGTCTCCGACGGCATCCGCAAGGCCAGCGGCGCCAATAACGGCAACCTGCTCGACGAATACTACCTCGGCATCAACTACTACGTCCTCGGCAACGACCTGAAATTCCAAGTCGGCTACGTCGGCGGCAAAACCGGCGACACCGGCCCCCGCCCCCGCGAGACCGTCAGCGGCATCCGCAGCCAGGTGCAGGTCAACTTTTGATCCCGTTCAAACCCGGACCCTCAACATCTACAACAACACACCGCAACATCATGAAAAAACTCATCGCCATCACCACCGCGGCCCTCGCCCTCGCCGGCATCGCCCGCGCCGACAAAGTTGTCATCAAAGGCTCCGACACCCTCGGCGCCAAGCTCGTGCCCATGCTCGCCGAGCAATACAAGGCAGCCAATCCCGGGACCACGTTTGAAATCGCCGCCGAAGGCTCCACCACCGGCATCGCCGCCATCATCGAAGGCACCGCCCAGATCGGCATGTCCTCGCGCCGCGCCAAGCCCACCGAGGTCGCCTCCGCCTCCGCCAAGGGCGTGAAGATGCAGCCCACCATCGTCGCCTACGACGGAATTGGCGTCATCGTCAACGCCTCCAATCCCCTCTCCGGCCTCACCCGCCGCCAGATCGAGCAAATCTTCACCGGCGACATCACCGACTGGTCCGCGGTCGGCGGCAAACCCGGCAAAATCTCCATCTACACGCGCAACACCTCCTCCGGCACCTACGCCGATTTCAAGGAGCTCGCCATGAACAAACGCGACTACGCCAAGTCTTCGCAGAAAATGGCCGGCAACGAGCAAATCGCCGCCGAAATCGCCAAGAACCCGAATGGCATCGGCTACGTGGGCCTCGCCTATCTGACCGATCCGGGCATCAAGACCCTCGCCATCGACGGCGCGCTTCCCACCAAGGAATCCGTCCACGCCAAGACTTATCCATACGCGCGTCCGACCTTCTATTACACGAACGGCACGCCCGTCGGCTCCGCCGCCGCATTCCTGGCCTACACGCTCAGCGACGAGGGCCAGCGCATCGCCGAAAAAATCGGTTTCGTGCCCGTGCGCTGACGCTCGCGAAGGGCGCAAAGCGCAATGAATGCCATTCGCGCCGGCGCCCGATGAAGTTGAAGCAGCGTCCCCGTATCGTCCGGGACGCTGCTTTTCATCCGGTGCCGCCCGCTTCCCTTTGTTTGCGCCCCGCCCTCCGCGCTCGTTTCCCGCCCCGCGCTCGCGCGATCCCATTTGTAACGTATTACGTTACAAACATCGCTCCCCTAATCCGCCCGACCCTGAAATGCAATTGTCACTTAATACGTGACAATCCTCCCGTTTCTGAAAGCGTTCTTTTCCAACTCCTCCCAACATGGAAAACAACCTTGGATTCATACATCCGCGATTTGACGCTTTTGTGGTCGCCCTCGAATTGCTGAAGGAAGGCGCATCCGCCGTTTCGGATGCCGCGCGCCGCCGTTATCGCTCCAAGAAGCCGGCCCGTGGCCGGACGCTCCGCGCCGGCGTCAGCACGCCCTTGTGGAACGCGCTTGCCGTCGGGCTCAACGCCCAGTGCAAAAAGCGCGGCGACAAAGCCAGGCTCGCGCGTTTCATCGGCTTGCCGCGCCAGCGCCTGAACGATTTTCTGAAAGGCAAGGGTCCGCTTCCCGATGCCGAGCGCACGCTCATGCTTTTCCAGTGGCTGGTCGCCCGGCGCCAGGCGGCCGGGACGCCGCCGCGCAAAAACAAAAAATCCGCCTGATCCGCCCCGGACGGCATGAAGGCGTCGCGCCGATCCTTGCGCGCACATGCGTGCCCGGTCGCCGGGAATATTTGTAACGTATTAAGTGACAAACATAGCGGAGATATCGGATTGCAACTTCGAGGTTTCCAAGGGGAATATTGTAACGTAATACGTTACAAACATGCATTTGGCGGGGCGGGCGGAAGGTTGCGGGATGTAATCTGGGATGGGTCGTGGAATGCGTTGCGCTTGCGTGGGGGAGGGGAGATGCGTTTTTTGCGGCCATGACAAATGACAGTTTCAAGGCAAACAGCGCCTCCATCGACGGGCTTTCCGCGCTTCTCAAACGCCCGCATACGCTCGCGACGATTGCCGAGCTTCTCGGGTGGGACGAGCAGGTGAACCTGCCGCCCGGCGGCGCGGAGCTTCGCGCCGGCCAGCTTTCCGCGCTGGCCGAGGCGGCGCATGCGGCGGCGAGCGATCCGCGCATCGGCGAACACATCGCGGCGCTGGAAAAGGACGCTGAAAAGCTTTCGCCGGACGGACGCGCGGTGGTGCGCTGGGCGCGGCGGGATTATGATCGGGCGACAAAATTGCCCGCCGAATTTGTCCGCGAAAAGGCGGCGCATGTGAGCCGCGCCTATCACGCGTGGGCGGCGGCGCGCGAGAAGGCCGACTTTGCGGCTTATGCGCCCGCGTTGGAAAAAAACATGGATCTAGTCCGCCGAGAGGCGGCGTATCTCGGGCACGGCGGTTCGGGCGCCGAGGCTTATGACTACATGATCGACCAGCACGATCCGGGCATGAGCGCAGCGGCCGTCGAAAAACTTTTCGACGAACTGAAGGCCGGCCTCGTCCCGCTCGTGCGGCGCATGACGGCGTCGCCGGTGAAGGCGCGCGCGGGGATTTTGCGCGGATGCGCCGTCGAAAAACAGAAGGCGTTTTTGCGCGAGGTCACGGAGCGCATGGGCTTTGATTACAATCACGGGCGCATCGATGTTTCGCTGCATCCGTTTTGCGCGGGCACGGGCGATGACATCCGTATGACGACGCGCTACGATGCGGACAATCCGCTCGATTCGCTCTTCAGCGCGATCCACGAGGCGGGGCACGGGATTTACGAGCAGGGTTTGCCGGCGGGCCGGCGGCACACCGCCCTGGGGCAGGCGGCGGGGATGGGCGCGCACGAGTCGCAGAGCCGGCTTTGGGAAAACCAGGTGGCCCGCAGCCGCGGGTTCTGGCGGTATTTCGAACCGCGTTTTCGCGAAGCGTTTCCGGAGCAGACGCGCGGAATTTCGCCCGACGAACTTTACCTGGCGATCAACGCGGTCAAGCCGGGGCTCATCCGTGTCGATGCGGACGAGGTCACTTACAATCTGCACATCATCCTGCGCTTCGAGCTGGAGAAAAAACTTTTCTCGGGCGGGCTCGCCGTGGCCGGTTTGCCGCGCGCATGGAACGCGGCGTCGCGCGAGCTGCTCGGGCTTGAGCCGGCAAACGACCGCGAGGGCGTGCTGCAGGACGTGCATTGGAGCGGGGCCTCGTTCGGGTATTTTCCGAGCTACTGCATCGGCAACATGGTGGCGGCGCAGCTTTGGTATGCGGCGCTCGCGGAGCGACCGGCGCTGGAGAACGATTTTGCACGGGGCGATTTTTCGTGGCTGCTCGGCTGGTTGCGCGCGAAGGTGCATTCGCAGGGCAGGCTGCACGACACGCCGGGCCTCGTGCGTCACGCGACCGGCGCGGAGCTTTCGCCGAAGCCGCTTCTGCGGTACCTGGAGGAACGTTACAGCCCGCTTTATTGCTGACGCGGCTGAAGGTTGCCCGCAAGTCAGCGCAGACATACTCTGGATGCGAGGGATTGGGTGATTCGGGGAGCACACGCGTCCCGCGTGTTGGCTTTGGCGTCCCGCCGAAGCCCGGCACGGGTGCATTACCCGCCCGTCCACCCCGAAAGCGTTGGGTGGGACGCCCAACGCGGCACGCGAGACGCGTGCGCTCCCCGGAAAGCAGGCTGGAAGCCTGCGCTACGGCTGGCATCCCATCAATTCATGTGTTTCGCCAGAAGGATGCGGCGAACGCTCCGAGACCTGCGGTGATGTTTTATCAATTTTAATAAGCGAGACCCAAGGCCGCCCTGGATTGGCAGGGTGCTTTGTTTTTTACCCCGCGCATCGTGCGCATTCCGACCAAACCGGGTTCACGCAACGACGCCACGGCGCAACGAAAAACACAGCGGAGCGGCAACTCCCGTTGCGTCGCCGCGTCGTTGCGCGAGCCTCTTTCTGCGCAATGCCGCTTGTGTTTTATAAATCGCGGAAACACGGAAGCACGGAACAGAATCCATTGAGGCCGGCAAACGGCCCGAGGCAACATGAGCAAACGACTCGAGGTAACATGACAGCCCAAGCCTGCTCCGCTTATTTGCGAATTGTGATTTTGCTGCTCATGTTACCTCGGGTCATTTGCTGTCTCATATTGCATATAGCCATACCACGGTATGATATAGGTTTAATTGTGTTTTGATGCACTAAAATCTCGAATTGCCTTGTTTCTCTCCTCTATTGATTGGATTTTATTGTTGTAATAGTTCTCAATCGATTTCACCTGTTCTGATGTTAAGATAGACTGCACTTGCTCCAAGGTTTTATCTTTTAGAAATTTAAATCGAGCTATGTTGTCAAGACCGGGAATGCCGCTTTCCATTAAGGCCCTGTCAGTAACATATATGACATCAATCAACTGCTCTCGCGTTTGCTGCGAAAGCGGCTCCGCCTCATATGCAAATCGGGATGTAATGACATCACATGCCCGGCGTTGCGGCAAAGTTTCATTGTAATAAGTGAATTCATTGAATTTCTTGTCTCCAAGAAGGTTTTTAAGATCACTATTGTATAATTGTTTATATTCTTCGGCCACAGAAGCCACTACTTCCGGAGATGGCCGTTGTTCAAGTGAATCAAACCTTGGATCATTCCAAGCATTTTTTCCTGCAAATTCGAGTCCCACTATCAGTTCCTTGAGAGTATCTAGCTTTTCATTTGATAATGATAAACGGGCGAACAATTCTGCGTAATCTTTATCCAAATTGCGTTTCCGGTATTCCATTTGTCTGTTTATCCTATTGACTGCATTAGCGCGCCTTTGCTCGACCGCCGAAGCTGCCTGCGGCATGTTTGTTTTCTCTCGATTTACGACGAGATCGGCTTGAACAGTCGATGCTATTATTTCAGTTTTTTTGTCCGGTTCTTCTTTTTGCAACTGTTTAGTGGCACTACCGGAGTTGCCCGACTCACGGGCTGCGTGCTGATTGTTTGCAACCTGCCAATAAATCAGGCCGCCTCCAAATGTTAAAATAGAAATACAGACCCAAAATAGTATTGTTTTAGTTTGCATTATTTTGAGAGAATCAATGACCCGAAGAGGTGTTTTGTCAATTTTTAGAAACAAACCCCAAGGCTGCGCCGGATTGACAAGGTGTTTTGTATTTCATCCCCGCGCATCGCGCGCATTCCGGCCAAACCGGGTTCACGCAACGAAAAACACAGCGGAGCGGCAGCTCCCGTTGCGTCGCGGCGTCGTTGCGCGAGCCTCTTTGTGCGCAATGCCGCTTGTGTTTTATAAATCACGGAAACACGGAAGCACGGAAAAGGACGCAACTGTCGAACTTGCCGGGATA
>JARKRC010000023.1 GCA_029974595.1 Ereboglobus sp.
CGCGGCGGGCGCGCGTGGCGTCCCGGCCCGCAGGGGCAGCACGGCTTTCTCGAACTCGCCGGACGCCTCGCCTTCACCCGCGAGACCAGTTCCGGCGGCGAGGTGTATGCGGGCGGCGCGGAATCCTGGCGGCCCAATCTCGACGGCAACCGCATCGAGGCCGGCGCAAGCGCGATCTGGCGGCCCCGCGTGGATTATCAATTCCATCTCGACTACGAGGCCGCCCGCGGCGACCACTACACAAAACCCTGGGAAGTCAGCATCAGCTTCCGTCGCATGTTCTGAACCGCCCCCCACTCCTTTCACCATGAAAAATCAAATCATCTCCCCCTACACGCCTCTCGCCACTGGCAGGCGCGGTTTTCTGAAGCAAATCTCGGCGGCGGGCCTTGCCAGTTGCCTTCCCGGCATGCTGGGCGGCAGCGCGACGGCTGCTTCGACACCGGCGAAAAACACGCCGCCGGCAACAAGCAAACCGCCGGCGAAAGACAAGCCGCCGCTGGATAAAATATGGGGATGCATGCTGCATCTGTCCTTCAATTTCGCGCTTGGGATAAACAGCGCGCGGTGGACGCATCCAAGAATGGGCCAGGGCCTCCGCACCGAATTTGAGCCGGAGCAATCCGTGTGGGATGCAGCCATCAAGGAAATGGCCGCGCAAAAAATCAATATGCTGCTGGTCAACCTGGATGACTCCGTGTTGTGGCGGAGCCACCCCGAAATAGCATTAAAAAACTCGTGGACGCCGGAAAAACTCCACGAGGAACTGTCCAAAATCCGCAAACTGGGCATCGAGCCGATACCCTTGCTAAACTTCTCGACCTCCCACGACGCGTGGATGGGGAAATACTCAAGGATGGTGTCGTCGCAGCCATACTATAAAGTCTGCCGCGACCTGATTGCCGAGGCCATTGAGATTTTTGACACGCCCCGTTTTATTCATTTCGGGATGGACGAGGAGAAATACAGCATGCAGGAGAAGCGGTTTGATTACATCGTTGTCCGGCAGGACGAGCACTGGTGGGGCGACTTGTATTTCTACTGCGCCGAGGCGATGATGCGTGGCGTGCGCCCCTGGGTGTGGTCGGATTGTTATTGGAACAATCCCAAAATGTTTTTGAAAATGATGCCGAAATACGTTGTCCAGAGCAACTGGTATTATCGGGAGGAGTTCAACCCCTCCAAAAGCATCCGCACAAAAACCTACCTTGACCTGGCCGCCGCGGGATATGACCAGATTCCCACGGGAAGCAATGACGGAGTCATATATGGCAAATCCAACGACAAGAACATCGGCAAAACGGTTGACTTCTGCGCCAAGCATATTCCCGACGGGCAACTGCTGGGCTTCATGCAATCCGTGTGGGTGCCCACCATCGGAAAATTCCAGCCGAACATACTGGATGGCATAAGGTTGATAGGCGATTCCCGCAAACGATTTGAGTCGAAAAAATAAAACACATTTCGCGATTAAAGCGACTTCGATTTTTTCATGCAACGGGCCTCAAAAGGCAGGCCTCCGCAAGCAGTAAACAAAACATAAAATAAAATATATATAACATGAGTTCAGAAAACACAGGAGTAATGGAAACAGGAGTAAGCTATTATGGGTTAAGCTATCCGGAGCACGCCGAGAGGGATTTCCGGGAAATGATAAACCATAATTGCAATGCCGTCATACTGGCTCTTTCGGAGTTTGATATTGACTTCTGGTTCCCCAATATTGTCCGCATCACCAAGGTTGCAAAGGACCTCGGCTTGAAAGTATATCTGGACCCTTGGGGCATCGGCAAATGGTTTGGCGGCGAGCCGCCCAGCAATTTCCTGACCAACAACGTCAAAAACAGGCAGGTGTCGGCCTTCACAGGCGAGTATCTCCCGGCCGCCTGTTTCAACACGAAAGCCTTTCGCGATTACTTTTTAGGCATTTGCGAGAAACTTGCCCGCGAGGTTGATGCCGATGGTTTCTTCTGGGACGAGCCGCATTTTGCGCTGCCAAAAAGCTACGCCTCCATCACCGGCGGCCCCGGCGACGACTGGTCGTGCCGCTGTCCCGTCTGCCAAAAGAAATTCGATGACCAATATGGATACGAAATGCCCCGCGTCATGACCAAGGAGGTCGTCGCCTTCCGCGAGAACAGCGCCCTCGATATTTTGCAAACCGCCTCGCGGCTCATCAAACAAATCCGGCCCGCCAGCAAGATTGTCTGCTGCGTCCACGCCACCATCAATACCTACTATGTGAAGGAAAACAGGGGTTATGATGACTGGGAGAAGGTGTGCAAGGTGAAGGAGTTTGATGTGTTCAGCACCACCATCATCAATTACAGCCTGCCGCAAAGCTATTTCAAATCCATCACGCAACGCACGGTTGACGTGGCGCGGAAATACGGCAAGGGGAGCCAGCGCTGGCTGATGGGCTATTATAATGAGCCGGAAAACCTGGATGATATTAAAAAAATCGTGCGCCTCTACGCCGACATGGGTGTGGAAAGCCTGTTCGCCTGGACATATCGCGGCGGACACGGAACCTCGCTGGCCGCCCCCCGTGCGCTCGAACTGTGGGACAAGCTGGGCGAAGCCTATGGGGAAGTTTTGAACAGCAAGGCAAAAATCAAGAAATAAAACAATCACAATGAATACAACAGACTTGGGCTTTTTGGACAAAGCCGTTGACATATTAAAGCAGGTTCGGGAAAAACAAAGCGACAATATTTCCAAAGCCGCCGACTTGATGGTCGGGGCGATCGAAAAGGATGAGCTGATCCACGTCTATGGGGGCGGCGGGCACACCACGCTGGTCATGGGGGAGATGTTTTTCCGCGCCGGCGGCCTTGCCAATATCAACCCGATCATGGAAACGGGACTGTCGGTTTTCAACCAGGCGCTCAAATATCTCCTGCTTGAAAGGGCCGAGAATTATGGAGACAGCATTGTCCGTTATTATCGGGTAAAGCCCGGCGAGGTTTTTATTATTTTCCATAACATAGGCATCAATCCGGCCACCATTGACGCCGCCCTGGAGGCCAAGAAGGCGGGCGCAAAAATCATCGCCGTCAGCTCGTCCTTCTGGCAGAACGAAATGCCTCTGGATCATTTCATCAGGCATTCAAACAAGATGAACCTCTTTGATTTGGCCGACGTGTGCATTGATGATTACAATCCGGTCGGCGACGCGCTTCTCAAAGTCGGGGGACTGGACACGCCTTTCGCCCCCGTTTCCAACATAGTTGATTTCTACATCGCGCACTGGCTGGAAATTGCAACCATCAAAAAATGCGTGGAAAAAGGCATCGCACCCCCGGTGTGGTCGAGCGCCAACGCTCCGGGCGGCGACGAAATCAACGCCCGCTATGTCGAAAAATACTTTCCCCGCGTGAAAAGCCTTTAATACAATGCATACACAAGAAGTGGCAAACGCCGTCGCCGGTCTGCTCGAAAAATACCGGATGCAACCCATCGGCTCGAAGGAGTTCGCTCCGGGATGTTTTTTGACGGATGAAAAGGATTCCGAAAAACGCGTCCCGTTGCAATCATGGCGATACAACCGGAAGTTCGTGGAGTTGCGCAAAATCATAGAAGGAGGATCGGTGGAGGAGCCAAGGATGCTCCGTTTCTGCGCTCTTGGCGACAAGCATCGCTGGACGCTCCATTCGTTGATATACAGGGAGTGCGATTTGTGCGAGTTTCTGGGCGGCAGCCCCATCGTCTCCGTTCATGCCGTGTTGAATGGCACCGCGGGAAGCCTCATCGCCAGGCTGGCCAACGGCATTATATGCAGTGTGGAAGTCGGCGCCCAACTGGAAAAAGGCCGGGCCATGATCGACCGGCATGAGATCATCGCGCGGCGGGGCGTCGCCTGCGACATCGTGGTGGATGTGCAAATTCCCCAGAGCTCGATTTATACATTCACCAGTTCCGGCGGACGCGCCTACAAGGATGTCGATTATGAATTATTCGGGCTCGACGAGCCGGATATTGAGCTGGCCCGGGCGATTTTTGATGTTTGCAAAAACCCGGGGCTGAAAAATGCCTCCCGTGAAAGGCACCGGCATTTGACGGCGGTGCTCGAAGCCGCCCATCAATCCAACCAAACCCGCAAAAAAATAAGTCTCCAATAAAATATGAAACCGATTAAAATTGCCATTATCTCGCTGACGCACGGCCACACAAGGAAGTATTTCCAGACCTTGAAGGAAAATCCCCTGCTGGACTGGGTTGCCGTTTGCGCCGAATCGGAAAGGGTGAGGGATATTTTTGCCGCTAACAATTATGATGTCCCCTGCTATATGGACGAGGAGGAAATGTTCAGGAGGCATCCGGAGATAGAAGCCGTGGTGCTGGCGTCGGCAAATTCCAGGCACATTCACCAAGTCCGGAGATGCGCGGAGAGGGGCATTCATGTCCTCTCGATGAAAATCCCGACTTTCGACATGGCTGAATACGACGAGATGATCCGGCTGGTCGACCGGTCGGGAATCGTATTCCAGATAGAATTGGAAATGCACTATAATCCCGTTATCAGCCGGATGAAGTCGTTGTTTGAAAAACGGGAGCTGGGTAACGTGCTCAGCTTTAACGCCACCAATATCACGCTCTCGCCCGTGTGGGCCTTTCCCTGGCAGGGTGTGCCGGAGGACAGCTACGGGAAAAGGGTTCCGCTTTCCGCCTCCGACACCCGCTTCCGCGGCGGCGCCCTGTGCGACCACCCGCATATCTTCGACATGATCCGCTGGCTCACGGGCAGCGACTTCGAATATGTGTATGCCGAGGCCGGCGGGAATATCCGCGCGGGACTTGAAGTGGAGGATATTCTCCTGGTGAACGGGAAAATGAAAAACGGCGTTTGCTTTTTGTTCGACCCCTCGTGGTCGCGGCTTGAGGAAAAGCTGGAGGTGCCCGGGCCGGGCTGGGAAATCTTCCCCAAGCGAATGGAGGTCAACTTTAATATATGCGGCACTTCGGGCGCGATGCTGGCCGATTGCTTCGGCCCAAATGTCTATCACAACGGGAAGCCCAACGACAGATACACGGTGCAATATACTTATTTCGACGAATGGATCGGCTTGATGGACGAGTTCACCGATTGCATCCGAAACAAGAAAACACCCAAAATCAACCTCGGGTGGCACAAACGCACAATAGAGGTGATGAATGCCTGTTATGAAAGCATAACCAGCGGCCAGCCCGTTTATCTGAACAGTTAGAAGCAGCCAATAAAGATCATCGCCCCGATGGGCGGGATATTAAGAAATTAAAAAACCATGAATAATCAAAATAAAATCTGGGGCAGCCTGATTCACCTGAGTTTCAACATGTGGGAGGACTGGATTTCCCCCCACAGGCCATTTCGAGGATATCGCCCGTATTTGCGGCTTGATGAGCCTTTGTGGAATGAGGCCGTGCAATCCATGGCCGACAATGGGCACAACATGGTTCTTATTGATTTGGGCGACGCCGTGAAGTATGAAAGCCATCCCGAGATTGCGGTGCGCAATGCCTGGTCAACCCAAAGGCTGCGTGACGAATTGAAAAAAATCAGGGCGCTGGGCATGGAGCCGATACCGAAGTTGAATTTCTCCGCCGGGCACGACATCTGGCTGGGAGACTACTCGCGCATGGTGTCAACGGACACCTATTATGGAGTCTGCGGCGACCTGATCAGAGAAACATGCCAGTTGTTCGACAAGCCGCGTTTTTTCCATCTGGGCATGGACGAGGAAACCTTGCAAACGCGCTACAAGCATGTGGTGGTTCGCAAAAATGACGCATGGTGGAAGGATTTTTATTATTTGGTGGATCAGACGGAGAAAAATGGCTCAAAGGCCTGGATATGGTCCGATTACATGCTTTGGCATTACCCGGAGCAATTTTATAAAAAAATGCCGAAGTCGGTTGTCCAGAGCAACTGGTACTATAGGACGCAATTCACCGCCGACAGCAAGCGCGTGAAATATTATATTGATTTGAGCAAGGCCGGTTACGAACAAATACCCGCTGGGGGCTATCTCACCGGTCCATATTTTGCCAATTACAAATCCCCGGAATTGAACATCGGCGGCACGGTTGAGTTCTGCAAAAACCACGTCGATGACAAATTGTTGCTGGGTTTCTTGCAGACATGGTGGGGGCCGACCATCGAGGAAACCCGCGACAGGATGCTGGGGGGCATCCGCTTGCTGGGTGAGGCGGAAAAACTCCATTACCGGCGCTCCTGAAAACGTATTTTGGGCAAATATGAAAAAAACGCTTCTCCCCTACAAATGGGAACTGGTCGGATTGCTGTGGCTGGCCATGTTCTTCAATCAGGCCGACAGGCAGATATTCAATGTTGTGCTGCCCATGATCAGGGACGACCTGAACCTGACGGATGCAAACATGGGCTTGGTGGCATCGGTTTTCACGCTTGTCTATGGGCTGCTGGTTCCCGTTGCCGGTTTTTTTGGCGACAAAATCAACAAAAAGTACATCATAATCATCAGCCTTTTGTTTTGGAGTCTTGCAACGCTTTGCACAGGTTTCAGCACCGGGCTGATCGGGTTGATTCTCCTGCGCAGCGCGGCGACCGGGGGAGGGGAGGCATTTTATGCCCCTTCCGCCAATGCCATTATCAGCGAAAACCATAATGCCTCGACACGGGCGACGGCATTATCCATCCACCAAACGGCGCTGTATGTCGGTATCATTGTCAGTTCATACATGGTGGGCGCCCTGGCTGAGATGTATGGCTGGCGCATGACATTCTGCCTGTTCGGGGGATTTGGAATTCTACTGGCCGCCATATTCATGTTTCGAATAAAAAATAGCAGGACGGCTGTTGCCAATCGGCGCCCGGCTGAGAAACCCGGTGCAAAGGAGGGGTTTCTTGTATTTTTCAGGACACCGACGGCTGTCCTGCTCGCCTTTGCCTTTGCGGGCATGCAGTTTACGGGTGTCGGGTTTCTTACATGGATGCCCACCTACCTGCACGAAACATTCGGGTTTTCCTTGGCGCGTTCCGGATTTGACGCAACATTCTACCATCATATAGCCGCATTTGTCGGCGTTCTTGGCGGGGCAAAAATTGCAGACAAACTTGTCCAAAAAAATGTGCGAGTCAGGCTGATTATCCAAATGACGGGATTGTTGCTTGGCGCCCCTTTTATATTCCTGATGGCCAAAAGCGGCTTCATTGTCACGGTCTATGCGGCCATGGCTTTTTTCGGAATGTTCAGGGGAATGTATGATTCGAACATATTTGCCTCCTTGTATGATGTCATCGAGGAAAAATATCGCGCCAGTGCGACCGCCTTCATGTTGATGTTTGCCTTTGTGGTCGGCTCCACGTCGCCCTATTTGCTTGGTCTCATCAAGCCGGCCTTGGGCTTGAGCAATGGACTCGCATTGCTGTCGGTCATGTATGTCTTCTCTGCGATGATTCTCCTTATCGCCATGCTCGTTACGCTCGAAAAGGATATTAGAAAAGTTGGGATGTGATCAAAAGCATACCGTAATTTTACGGCCACTTTTCTCTTTCGCGGCAATGCGAACGGCTCACGCCAAACCCGCGCAGTCGCGCGCGGCAACGTCGCCCGAACGCCCTGCGGCAGACGGCGCGCCAGCCCGTGCTCGGCTTGCAGAACTCGCCTGCGCGCGGCTTGTCACGCCGTCTGCTTGTTCCTCCGCTTCGCTCCGGTTCCGTGACTCGATGTCTCGCCCGGGGCGACCTGTGCCGGGATGACGACCGCATGGAGTCTTCCGTCTTCCAAGGGAAGAGACGAATGGCTCCGTGCCGCGAGGGGGGGGCAAATTCACAGCTTCATCTGCCATTTGAGCTCTTCGCCTCGGGGGCCGAAAAACGGGTCAAATCGCTTGAAAGCCTGGTTCGGTATCCTAGCCACAAGCCGAGGGAAAGCGTAACCGTCAGCCCCGTCAGTGTATATCCAAACCCATCCATGCCGGTGCGCCAGACAAGGTCGAGAGGCATGCTTGCTCCAAGTGCTACAACGGCAGTTTTTAAGCTCCAGCTGGCTACTCGGCCTGTCCATTCATGCATCATATCGCCTGAAAACAGCGCAATCAGTGCCCCGGCAAGCAATCCTGTCGCAGGTGAAACCGGCAGAGCCAGACATGCGATGCTTCCTCCGGCGAGAAGCCACATGATGCGAACAGCTCGCCTATTTTGGAACGGCTGATGCAACGATGCAATGAAGTTGTTTTTCCTGCGCACCGTCGCATCCATGCCTTGATGGGAAGCGACTCCTTTGGCGGCATGAGATAACCCATGATGGCCATCATTATGATATACAGACTGGCATGCCACTTGGTCATTGTCAGATTCAGGTGTCGGTGAATGTCGTATGGTTTTCATGCTCGCTATGCGCTCGTGCGCGTGGCAGAGAAATTATTACAACAATCGAAAGGAATTCTGTTAATCGTGATATCTGATCCGATATAGAAAAATCGATAATGCCAGACCATCAGTCTCCATCAGCAGCTCCGCTAAATTCTCTCCAACTCTCGACATTTTTGGCCGTGGCCGAGAGTGGCGGTGTGTTACCCGCTTCCCGGCGGATCAACCTTTCACAGCCAGCGGTGACAGCGCGTATCCAGCAGTTAGAAGAAGCGTTGGGAACCCCGTTGTTTTTGCGTTCTCCCCGGGGCATGACACTGACGCTGCGCGGGTATCGTTTGCTGGATTAAGCGCGCCGCATGGCCGCGCTGCTAACTGAGGCCGCCGAAGCGATGGAAGCAGGGGGCGCGGCTCCGGTAGAGCCTTTGACTCTGGCGGCGAGCACCACGTCAGCCGCGCATGTGCTGCCAAGTATTCTCGCCCGATATCAGCAGTCAGGGAATTCGCTTGCCAGATTTACGCTTCGAGTCGGAAATACGGAGCAGGTGCTAGGCTGGGTGCGTGATGGCACCGTGCCGCTGGCAATCGTGGAAGGACAACCAAAGGCGCGTGGGTTCCACTTGGAACTTTTCCGGCAGGATGAGTTGTTGCCAGTTTGGGCGCCGGCGACATTGCCTGCAGATGTCGCGGCACGCATTGCTGGAATGCGACGTCCCGCCGATATTGCGGATTTGCCCATTCTGTGGCGTGAGGAGGGTTCGGGAACTCGCCGAGTGGTTGAGGTTGCCTTGGAAAAGGCGCGCGTGCCGACGCAGGCTTGGAGCAGTGGCTGTCAATTTGGAGGAGGCACTGATGCGGTCAAGGCGGCGACACTGGCCGGTTTGGGTGTGGCATTTTTGCCCCGTTGTGCGATTACTGTTGAACTGCAGAATGGGATCCTGCGCCCGCTGCCTCTTAAGAGCTTGCGCATCCCTCGTGCTTTTCGCTGGGTAACTTGTGGTTCGGGACTCTCCGGCGTCGCAGCCGCCTTTCGTCGCTTCGCACAGCGTGAGGTGAAATGAGGGCGCGTTATATTCAGCCGAAGAATTCATTACACTTCGCTGAAAGCTTGGCAGCGCAAAGCCCCAAAGATGAATATAGCCTCGCCGAGCTAATGCCCAGCGTGCTTCAGCGCGTGGACAAGTATGATCGTGCCTATGCCCGTCGCTATGCCAATCATCTGCAGCAGTGTTGCCCGGAAACGCGTTTGGGTGCGGTGGTCCGGGGTGAGGTCGGCAAGCGCTATATAGATGAAACTCGCTGCGGAAACCGCCAGCGCGTACGGAGCCGCGCCAGATATGCGATTGCCAATCCAGCAAGCCAGCAACGCACCCGGAATCGTCGTCAGGCTTGACATCACATTATAGAGCACAGCGCGTCCCCGGCTCCATCCATGATGGATAAGGATCATGATATCACCAATCTCCTGCGGAATCTCATGCGCCATGACTGCAAGCGCGGTTCCGATGCCGAGGGCCCATGATTGTTGAAATGCCAATGCAATCGCCATGCCGTCGATCGCGTTGTGGACGGCATCACCCACGAGAATGAGAGGCCCCGCTCGCGCATGGGCCCGACAATCGGCTTCATGACAGTGGCGCCAGACCAGCAGCTTTTCGAGGATGAAAAAGCCAACAATACCTGCCAGCACTGTTGCGAGCACCGCATGCGCCGGCCCGTGCTCCAACGCATGCGGAATCATCCCGAGAAAAGCCGCGCCCAGCAACGAACCGGTGGCATAGCTGAGTATGATGGTTTTCAGTCGGGACGAGAAATCCAAGCGCGCCAGAAACAGTGCGGCGGCCAAAAGCACGGCCCCCACGCTGCCCAGCAACGAAAAAATCAGGATAAGAACAAGTGTCATGGGAACCTTCGGATTTACCCATCATGGCATGCCTCGGAACGGCAACGCCCGGGTGGCGGCTTCATGCCTCACGCGTTCGAGATACTGTGCGAACGGCATGACTCCTTCGTCGCCTTTCGCACGGCTGCGAACGCTGACGGCCTGCGCTTCCGCTTCCTTCGCACCGAGCACGAGCGTGTACGGGATTTTCTCGATTTCAGCGCGGCGGATTTTGGCCCCGAGTTTGGCGCTGTGCTCGTCGAGCGTGGCGCGGAGGCCGGCGGCGCGGAGTTGCGCGAGGAGGTTTCGGCCGTAGTTGACGGCTTTATCGCTGACGGGCACGAGTCGGATTTGTTCTGGAGCGAGCCAGACCGGGAAATCGCCGGCGAAGTGCTCGATGAGCACGCCGCAGAAACGTTCCATCGAGCCAAAGGGCGCGCGATGGATCATCACCGGACGGTGTGGCTGGTTGTCGGCGCCGATGTAGGAGAGGTCGAAGCGGATCGGAAGGTTGTAGTCGACTTGCACCGTGCCGAGCTGCCATTCGCGGCCGATCACATCCTTGACGACAAAGTCGATCTTCGGGCCGTAGAAGGCGGCTTCGCCGGGTTCTTCGGCGAAGGGGACGCCGAGGGTCTTGGCCGCTTCGCGGCAGGCGGCTTCGGCTTTGTCCCAGTTTTCGGCCGTACCGGTATATTTTGCGGAGTTCGGATCGCGCAGCCCGACACGCACGCGGTAGTCGGCAAGCCCCAGCGTGGTGAAGACCGTTTTCACGAGCGACAAACAGCCAAGGACCTCCTGCGCGACCTGTTCTTCGGTGCAGAAGAGGTGGGCGTCGTCCTGGGTAAAGCCGCGCACCCGGGTCATGCCGTTGAGTTCACCGGATTGTTCCCAGCGGTAGACGGTGCCGAACTCAGCCAGGCGCACCGGCAAGTCGCGGTACGAGCGCGGTTGCGAAGCGAAAATTTTGATGTGATGCGGACAGTTCATCGGACGCAGAAGAAACCCGTCGAGGAGTTTGTCGGCATCCATCACGCGATCTTTGCCAATCACTTCCTTGCCCGCGCGACGGTTGATCTCGCCGGCGAACGAGGACGTGACCGCTTCGAGGCGCGCGCAGAGCTCTGCACAACTGCAACCTTCGTTGGCGACCTTGGCCATGGCGTCCGGTTCGGCAAAGGCCGTGAATTGCGATTCCTTGTAATAAGGAAAGTGCCCGGAGGTTTTGTAGAGGGCGAGTTTGCCGATGTGGGGCGTGAAAACCTGCGAGTAGCCCTGCTTTTGCAGCTCCTCCAATATGAAGTTCTGCAACTCCTGCCTGATGATTGAGCCGGCGGGCGTCCACAGAACGAGTCCCTGTCCCACGTCTTCGTCGATGTGGAAAAGTTGGAGTTCTTTGCCGAGCTTGCGATGGTCGCGGAGCCTGGCCTGCTCCTGGCGCTCGAGATACTGCGCGAGTTCCTCCTTCGAGGCAAAAGCGGTGCCATAGATGCGCTGGAGCTGCTTGTTCCTTTCGTTGCCGCGGTGATACGCGCCGGCGATGGAGAGCAGCTTGAACGCCTTCAGTTCCGACGTATGCCGAACGTGTGTGCCTGCGCACAGGTCGATGAATTCGCCATTCTGGTAGAACGAGATTTTTTCGCCTTCGGGGATGTCGGCGAGGCGGCCTAGTTTGTAGCGTTCCTGGCCGATTTTCCTGATGATCTTACCGGCCTCCACGCGGGAAACCTCCCTGCGGATGAACGTCTGGTTTTCGGCGGCGATCTTTTTCATTTCCGCTTCGATTCCGGCCAGGTCTTCTTGCGTCAGCTTGTGGTCCAGATCGACGTCGTAATAAAAACCGGTGCCGGTCGGCGGTCCGATGTCGAGCTTCACATTCGGATAAATGCGAAGGAGTGCGGCGGCCAGCATGTGCGAGCACGAATGCCGGATTTCTTCGAGCGGAGTCATGGGCATGATGAAATTTCTGGTTCAATCCGTGAGATGATAATGCCGGGGTTCATGTTGGGAGTTGGGAATGGCTGTCCCGGTTTGCCGGGGCCGGGCTCAACCAACTGAGCCGGACATCTCCAGTTCGATGAGCTTTTTGATTTCGAGGGAGTATTGGAGGGGGAATCGCCGCACGAGGTCGCTCACAAAGCCGTTCACGCTCAGGCTGCGCGCGGCATCTTCGGGAAGCCCCCGCTGGCTCATGTAGAAAATCTGCTCCTCGTCGAGACGCGAAACGCTCGCCTCATGCTGAGCGACATTGTCGTATCCGCGCACGCGGACGGCGGGATAGGTATCGGCCCGGCTGGTGCGATCAAGCAAAAGCGCGTCGCATTCAGTGTGATTGCGGCATCGGCGCACGGAGGCCGGCATCTCCACCCAGCCGCGGTAACCCGCGCGTCCTTCGCCCATGCTCACGCTTTTGGACGTGATCGTGCTGGATGTGTTTGACGCCCGATGGAACATCTTTGCCCCGGAGTCATGGTGCTGCCCCGTGCGCGCAACCGAAATCGACACGGCCTCGGCCGAAGCGCCCTCGCCTTCGAGCAGCGCGCATGGATACTTCATCGTGAGGCGGCCACCGACATTGCAATCGATCCACTGAATGGATGCGCCCGCGGCAAGACGGGCCCGAAGCATCGCGAGATTGAACACGTCGGGTTTCCAATTCTGCAGCGCCACATAGTTGAGCCTCGCGCCGCGTCCCAAAACGAACTCCCCCACGGCGCAATGCAGCGACGGCCCGGCTCTCGCCGCCGACGTGCAGCTCTCGAAGAACGTCACTTCCGCCCCCTCGTCGGCAACAATGAGCGTGCGGCCGAATTGACTGCTCCCGCCTCCCTGCAGGTGCATGAAACATTTGAGCGGAGCCATGAGCTTCACTCCCGCCGGCACGTAAATGAATGAACCGCCGGAAAAAACCGCGGCGTTGAGCCGGGTGAAGGCATTTTCATCACGGCCGATGACCGAACCGAAATACGGACGGAAAATATCACCGTGCTCAGTCAGCCCGCGTGTCGAGTCGACAAAGATCACGCCTGCTCTCGCCCACTCCTCCTGGAGCGAATCATAAACGACTTCGCCATCGATCTGCGCCTGCGCGCCGCCGAGAAACGCGGCCTCGTCGCGGGCCACTCCGAGCGCATCGAGCACGCGGGTTGTGCTCCCGGCGCCTGACGGCGCCCACACCGCCGCCGGCGCGGAATAATAATGGAGGGTGTCGAGGGGAAGGTCCGCCAGCGCGGGCGGAGCCCAGCGAACCGTTCGCTCCTCTGCGGCAAACGAGCGCAATGCCGCCAGCCGTTGCTCCCGCAGCCAGGAAGGCTCGGCCTTGCAGTCCGCCAGATATTCCACCGTGCGCGCGTTCAACCCGGTGCCCGCATCCCGTTCGGACGGCAAAACGGCGGTGGCGCTGTCCGGGATATCGGCCAGCCGGGTCATGCCGGACGGACCGGCGGCCGTGTGCGCTTGCAGGAGCTGCACAGCCAGGCCAACGCATTCCGGACACGGAAATCCATCGAGATCCCTGCACCGGATCGCGCCGGCGCGGGCCATGAACGCCCGCCGGATTTTTGAGGCAGCCTGCGGTGCAAGCAGGCAGGCGGCATGGAGCGCTCCGCATTCGCCGCCGGGCGCGCGGCCGCCCCCGAATGGTTTGAAACCGGCAACCGGGATCGTCGTGTCATCGGTTACGGATTGATATCCGGACAGGACGGCCTGCGCGCAGTTCAGTCTTTCGGGCGCACGACGAAAGGAAGCAATGGCGTGAGTTTTCATCAGGATCCGCCCTCGGGAAGGGCAGAAGAGGGGACGGCCATGAATTTGGCCCGGGCCGTGGCGCAGGGCACGCCGTCCTGAATGAGTGTGGCGGAGGTCAGATGGAGCGGACCGGTGTGCGACTCCCTGCACGCCGTCACCCGCACGCTGTGCCCCACCCGGACCGGATGCCGGTAGCGCACCCGCAGTTCCGCCGTATGGGCAACAATGCCGCAGGCAAAAAGCGCATGCACCATCGCACTGTCGAGCAAGGTGGCAATGACGCCCCCATGGAGGATGCCATCATAACTCTGGCAACTGGCCGGACAAGGCCAGTCCGCGATCACGCTGCCATCGGCGCCGGTCGAGAAGCGCAGGCCCAGACTTCCGGCTGCCGGCGCCCCGCATGCGTGGCAATGGCGGTGAAGCCGGCTTTGGAGCGACCGGCGCGTCTCCTCAATGGCAACAATGGCGGTGTCCATTGCCATGAGGCTGTCCGGGATGACGATCATCGTGCTCGTGGTGCTTTCCGTGGCCTTCGCATGCATTCGGACCGGGGACCAGCCGGCCCTCCAGCCAGGCCTGCACAATCTCCTGCGGTTCGGCGGCAGGCAGGCCGGCGATCACTTCGATGCCCGACTCGACCATGCGTGCCTGCGCGCCGCGCCCCATGCCGCCGGCCAGAAGGATGCGCACATTCCGGGTGCCGAGCCAGGCGTCCCACTCGCAGGGCTCCGCCACGGGAGGGACGATTTCGGCGGAGCGGAGAATCGCGCGTCGCAGGGGATCAACCTCGTAAAGGCCCACCTTGGCCGAACTGCCGTAGTGGAGTGAAAAGACGCCGTTGTCGGTGAGAGGAATGGCGATGTTCATATGAAAAAAGAAACCGATGGACGGATGGCGGGCAGTGCGACGGCATGTGCCGCCACGAGCGCTTTCGGCGGCACGCCGAAACAGGCGGCGATACGGTGGCAGGCAGGGGCGAGCAGATAAAAACATGCCTCCGGGGGGACGCGCCCGGCCAGACGTTCCGGCCACTCAGACCCCTTGGCGATGACGAGGTCCGCGCCGGCCAGAAGCTGATCCAGCGATCCGGCGTCGCCGTCTCTCGCGTATCCGGGAGGCGGGTCATCGAATACCGCCACTTTGGGAGCAGCGAGTCCTTCAGGGAAATCGAGTTCCTCTGCCAGCGCGTCGTGCAGGTAGGGCAAACGCCGGGCGGCCAGTGTCACCCGCGAGGCATCCAGTTGGGTGATGAGCAGGCTGTCCCAGACGATTTCGCCGGCATTGTCCGCCAGAAAAACGATCCGCCGGGCGCGCTCCGCCGCCTGCCGGAGCGCGTCGCTGTGATCGAGTGCCAGCCTGCCCCGGACCGCAGCCTGCCAGGCGGCTTCCATGGCCGCGCCCGCCTGCTCCGGATCGCGCGCCTGCTCCAGCAGGTTTCCCGCGGCAGCGACACGGATCGCCACCGGCCAGGGATCGCCAGCTTCCTGTTGTAAGCGCAGCAAGGCGGGCAGCAAAGCCCGCGCCGCGGCCGAAAGCCGCCGCCGCACGCCGGCATAGGGATCAGCGTCTCCGGTGTGGCGCATGACCGTGCGTTGAAGGTCCTCTGAAACCACTGCGGGAGGAGTGGCGGGCTCCGTCATGGCCAGATGCATGAGCGCCTCGGCAACTCCCGCGTGCCGTTTCTCCTTTCCGGCGTCAGACAACTGTGCTGTCACTGAGAGCTGGCGGCTCAGGCACGGCAGGCAAGCGAACGGTTCGGACATGGCCGACGCGCCGAAACTCCGGTCTCCGGACGCGTCGGGAAGACCGGAGATGACCGGCATTTCGCTCGCGAGGGATCTCCTGCGGGAATTATTCTTGTGGTGTTTGCCGGCGTCTGCAGTCATATTTCAGTGATCGCGGTAATGGGCATATGCTCATTACTTTTATTCGCAAGCTTCTTTTTTCCATGCCACGCCCAACCTGTCCGCGCCGCATCACGCACCAGCCGCCGAGTGATTATTTCAAGCCGGCGGGGATACCGCTGCGCGATCTCCAGGAAATCGAACTCGCCGCGGACGAGATGGAGGCGATCCGGCTGGCCGATGCCGAGGATCTGTATCACACCGAAGCCGCGCGCCGCATGCGGGTGTCGCGCCAGACCTTTGACCGTATCGTGAGACGCGCCCGGCAAAAAATCGCCCGGGCGCTGACCGGCGGGCAGGCGTTGAAGATTCTGCGCCCGCCCGGAACGGAATGACATATTTGCCGCCATCCGGGGTTACTATCGGCGGATGTGGTTGGCCGCTACGGTGCTCTTGCCAACGCCATCCTTGCCGGAGAGCACAAACCACCCGGCGGCGGATTGGCTCCATACGGGCTTTGAGTACCTTGTTGACGGCGGGGAAAGCGATTGGGTGGCTTGGTCGAGGCGGGGATCGAGCTTCAACATTCATGACAATGGCAGGTGATCCACTGCGGCGGATGCACTGCGGCGGATCGGCGGACTGTGGTCGATGATCAGCACTCCGTTCAGGTGATCCAGTTCGTGTTGGAGAACGCGTGCGAACAGTCCATCGGCATCGAAATGCAGCCGCCGTCCGCCAGGCGTTCGACCGCGCACTTCGATTCGAGTCGAGCGCGCCACCCGTGCGGAGATATTCGGCAGGCTCAGGCAGCCTTCTTCGGCTATCTCGGTTTTGCATCGGGTAAGAGTTCCGGATCGACAACGCACACGGTCTCATTGCCCACGCACGCCACGATTAAACGAATCGGGAATCCCACCTGCGGTGCCGCGAGTCCGATGCCACGCCGTTGTCGCATCAGCACAAGCATGTCTCGGGCAAACGTCTCGATGTTACGCCCGGATTGCCGCAACGGCTGACAGATGTCGCGCAGCACCGGATCGGGATACAGGCGCAGTACAAGCGGGCGATCGGACAACGCGTCGACGTGGCTGTGTGCGGAAGCAGTCATGCTGAACTGGCGAGCCTCTTCGGCCGCGATCGTGGGACGGGAGGCGCGGCCGGCGTGCCCCGCAGCCGTTGGCATGGCGATTTAATGACAAGAGCATCCTGCGGCGCGCCAACGTGGCGTGCGGCAAGCGGGCACTTGGGGACAAAGAGAAACCAGATGGGGCGGTCCGACGTGCCGGCCAGCGACTCGTAGTTACCTTGGCCTTTGGCGATAATCAGGTCGGCGCGCGCGAAGGCTTCGCGGAACTCCGCAGAGCAGTCCGCCAGCAGTGTTCCTGGCGCATCGGAGCCATTGTCGATCGGTTTCGCCCGTTTACCCAAGCCCACGAAGTGAGCGTCGTGCAGCGTTGCGTCGTTGATCACCGCGCGACCGCGTACGGCCACGGTAACCGCGCCGCGCGGCAGTTGGTCGATGAGAAGACGGTCGAGGGCGATCTCGCCAGCATTGTCGGCCAGGTAGAGAAGGTCGCGCGCCCGGCCGGATGCTTCGCGCAAGGCCGCGGCGGAACCGTGCAAGGGTGTCACCAACGCCGCTTCGATGAAGCGAACCAAATGTGAGAGAGACAGGACTGCGTGCGCCAAAGTCTATGCAGTTTGCTGCAATGGCGATGCGCGCCGCCGCCTCGAACGGATCAGGCGCGGCCTGTACGGCCGGGCGCAAGCGCTGGCGCAGCTTGAGTCCCAGACGATTCATCCGATCTTTGACCGCACGATACGGGTCGCCTCCGATTGTCGCGCGAATGATCCGGTGCACCTGCTGCGCCGCCGCTGGCGGCGAACGGCGCACATCGAGCAGCGGCAAAGCATGACTGATCCGATACAGCATGATGCGTTGTCTCTCTTCGTCGGTCGTCGCCTGCCGCGCGGCATCCAGTGCCTGCCGCAGGAAGCATGGCAGGCAGTCGAGCTGGGTTTGCATGGGCCGATTCATGGCGAGTCCGTCACGGGGGTTTTGAAGTGCAATATCGTGCCCGCGGCGCAGGGCACATATTGGGTCGGAAACTCCCGCTGGAACCGGCTGATGGCTTTCCAGCCGGTACAATGCGTTGGGCCGAGCTGCTGTACCTTGAACCGCCGCAATGCGGCCACGGTTTCCTCAAGGCGCCGTTCGGACGCGTTTTCGAGATGCATGCCGCCAACGACGGCGTGAATCGTGGCCTGTCCCGTGAGCTGCGCGACGTGCTCGAGCGTGTTGACCACGCCAGCGTGAGCGCAGCCAAGCAAGAGCACCAGTCCGTCGTGCGCCTCGAAATAGAGCGCTTGATCATCGAGCAGCGGATCAGGTGCCATCAGTTCGGCGTCTAGGTAGAACGGACCGCCGGTATCTTCGAAATCGTTTGTGCGGGGGATCTCGCCCGTCGTTCGGATGCCGGGAACAATCTCCTCTGGCTTGACGGTGGCCACGACGCGACGCGCAGCGGATCGAAACCGCTCATCTTCAATGTAGGGAAGGCTGATGCGACGGCCGGGGGAAATCGGACCGATGAACTTGGCTTTCGTGGCCCCGGGGTGAAAATAGAGCGTCGCATTGTGGGCGCGCTGCAGCACGTTTTGCAGGCCACCGACGTGATCATAGTGCCCATGGCTGAGAACGATCGCATCAGTGTCCGCGAATTCCACGCCGCGCGCAAGCGCATTGGGAATCAGCGCGAGACCCTGTCCCGTATCGAAGAGCACGCGGTGCGTCGGCGTTTCGATCCAGTAAGCAAGTCCGTGCTCTCCGAGAATGCGTGCACCTCGCGCCGTGTTTTCCACCAGGATTGTGACTGTGATCATGGGTTGACATTTTGAGCATATGCCCATTACATCTGTCGTCAATGACTGTTTTTGTCCCGCTTCCAGTGACGATCGTTTCCGGCTTTCCGGGCGCCGGAAAAACCACGCTACTGCGCCACCTGATCGGCGCGAGCACCGGCCGGGTTGCCATATTGAAAAACGAGCTCGGTTCGGTATCCATCGACGACGAATTGCTGGCGTCGGCGCGCGCCCGGCGGATCGAAGTTGTGTTTGGCCGGAGCTGCCGTGAAGCAGGCGAGGATCTCGCCCGTCAGTTGTATGCGATTGCGGCCGAGGCGGGCGACTTTGACCACCTCTTCATCGAAATGAGCGGTGTGGCGCATCCGGGTGTGCTGGCCGCGTTGCTTCTTGTCGATTCCGCATTGCGCCATCGGCTTAGGCTCGACGGCATCGTAACGGTCGTCGACGTGGTGAATTATTCGGCACACGCCGGTGGCGAGGACTACGCCGACAAACAGGTCGCGTACGCGGACGCAGTGGTGCTAAGCAAGAGCGAGCTTGTATCCGTCACAGCCGTCGACCAGCTTCTGCAACGGCTGCGACGGATCAATCCGCGAACGCGTTATTTTGTGACAACTGACGCGAGGGTCCCGGCGCATGAATTGTTGCAGCTTGGCGGATTTGATTTTTCCAGAATAGAAGCGGATGTAGTGGATCTCCTCGGACAGGAATACGGAGGAAAGTCGGAAGCGCGGGAAATCGAGACGGTTGCCGTCACGTGCCGCCATGGCTTCGTATTTGACCGGTTCCTGCCTTGGGTTGAGGCGTTTATCGCCGCGAAGTTCCACGATCTCTTTCGTGTCAAAGGAATCGTCGCCATCGAGGGCAGGTCGCGGCGGTTAGTGGTTCAGGCGGTGCATGGCTGGTGTCGCGCCGTTCCGGGCCGCCTGTGGCGAAGCGATCCTCGGATATCGCGGTTGGTCTTCATCGGCCGGCGGCTTGACCGTCGCGAGATTGAGCGGGGACTCAGAGGCTGTGAAGCCCGCGTCCAAGTCGCTAAAAGGATATAGGTGCAGATTGATGGTGAGGTTGTATATCGCATGCTAGGCCGGGATGGCAGGAGTTTATCGTGCGGGGGCCGACGGTGTTGGGGTGTTCCCGGCCAAACCCGGCACTCCGGGATCTGTGGGGGAGCATTCGGACCGGGTCATGCTCTACTGCGAGCCGGCCTTTGTGTTCAACACGCTCGGCCTGAACAAACCGGGTTCATAATCCTCTCATACTTTCACGGCTCGTGGGCCGAGATTCTCTTGTCGGCCCTTCAATCAAAGCATTTCGTCCGTTGTGCCGTGGGAGGATGCGGCGCATGAACTCTACGTCGAGTCGATGGGCACAACTCTGGCCACTCACATCCTGCGGGCGCTATTCAAAGCGGACGCCAGAGCATTGCCGCGGGGTGGATTCCCAGAGAGAACAACCGCATCTTTGACGCGCTATATTGACGAGCACTTCGCTGACAAACTCGGCTTGGCGACCTTGGCCCGAGTTTGCAACATGAGCTCGGAGCCTGTTCAAATCAACCTTTGATGTCTCACCCCATCATTATGTGATGCGGCGGCAGGTGGAAAAAGCCGAAGAATTGCTGCGCGCCAGTGATGAACGGAGATCGACATAGCGCCGCAATGCGGCTTCTCGGATGACACGCTCATGGCGCACTGGTTTCGCTACGGCCTGCCGAGGGAAATCCGCGCGCGACATGCCAGAGGCATCGAATCGAGGAAAGCTGACGACCCAACTGGGCATGACCGATTTTCACTTGCCAAGGCCGCATGACGCCCAAGCGATACGCGACGATAGGTTTCGCCGAATTTTTTGCGAAGTTTAGCCGATTCAATCCAGCGCGGCACACGCTTTGGAAGTTTCCGTGGCCGGGCACTGTTAAATAAGGTATATTAATATGCATATGTAAGATTGAACTTGCTATTCCCCGCGGCTTGCCGCGGGGACACAGGGAGGAGAGGATTGGAGGATGGAAACAAGCGAGGTGCACAAAGCGAGCCATTGCGCATGGCAGATACACTATCTGCAGTGTTTCCGATGAGGTACAGAAAGGCGTTATTGGACAATGAGGTGAAGCGAACCGTAGTGGAAACGGCAAAGAGAATGAGCGAGCAGTATGATATGGAGTTTGAGAGAATGGGGTGTGAGATATGTCGGCAAAAAGGCGGAAATCCATGCGAAATCAAACATTGCATCTTGCGGTATTCTCGATACGAATTGCCAGCATCAAAACCTCCCCAAAAACAGACAAATGCCGCCATTCATTTCATCATCGCATATGCTGCCCGATTGGATGACTTTCGCCCGTCAATTCCAAAACAGAAACTTCAAGAAGCAATGCCCGCCGCTCCCCAATGAACAATGAGAAGGTTAACATATCTCGGATTGGCCCGAATGGCACTTAGTTAAGGTAGATTTGTTTCGTAACTCATTCATCCATCGCTCGACTTTTAACGACAAATGCCCTTATCTAAGCGCCATTCCGGATTGGCCCCTTTTTCGGCCCGCAAGGCGACAAGGCCGAATATGAAGAAATTGACAAAACACCACCTTCTCTGAGCAGGTTTGTCAAGGGGCGCGGTTGCAGAGGGAGAAGTGGCATTATATGATTTGCTTTCTTTGGATTTGTTGCCCCTGGCCGGGGGCGCGGGGGCGGCAATGAGCGCCCCGCATCGTCGATATAACAAAGCGGGTGGCGACGGCTCCGGCCCAAAGGATTTCAGATTCTGGCGATCACACTTCTCTTGGCGGCGGGCCCGGACCGGCCCCCTGGCATTGTCAACATTTGATCCCCGGCCCTCTATCCTCGGGTAAAGATGCATGCTTGTATTACAGCATCAGGTGGTGTCCAGAGCAGCCGGGGAAGTTGTTGTGCGCGGATCGGGCGCGCTTTGCGTGTAGTCGCGCCCCTCATGCAGCATTTTCCACGCTATTTTCGCCATGCGCCGGGCTGTGATTACGATCGCGCAATTCGCGCTTTTGCCCCGCGCGCGGTGGCTTTTGTAAAAGGTCCCGAAGTAATCCGAGCAGCCAATGGCCACCCATGCGGCCTCGACAAAGGCCCAGCGCAGCCACTTGTTGCAAAAGGGCAGGACCGGCCCGTGCGAGATCTTGCCGCCGGAGGCGCGCGTTGTGGGCACAAGCCCCGCGTAGGCGCACAGTTTGTCCGCATCGGCGAAGCGTCCGGGCCGGTCGATTTCCAGGGCCATGAGCGGGGCGAGCGTCACGCCCACCCCGGGCAGTGTCCGCAGCCGTTTGGCGGTTGTGCTCGACGCGGTGCTCTCTGCGATGCGCTTTTCCATCTCCTTGACCTGTGTTTGGAGCAGCTCGTGCAAATCAAGGTCTTCGTCAAGCAGCGCGCGTTCGCCGGCGGGCAGCTTCACACGGCGCAGTCAGTGCATGCCTTGATTGCTGAACACGTCCCTGACCGCCGGCCTTTCAAGCTTGGGATGGCGGTCGATCACCGCGTGGATGCGGTTGCGCACCATCGTGCGCATCCGCGCCAGCCACAGGCGCTGCCGGAGCAGGTTTTTTTTCGCCCGTGTCGCGCGGTCGGGCACATGCACCCGGCTGATGAACTCGCCTCGCAAAAGCGTCGCCAGGGCGTGCGCGTCGAAGCGGTCGGTCTTGTGCATCGATTCGGCGATGATGCGGTTTTTCGCGGGGTTGCTCAGCAGCAGCTCCGCGACGCCCTCGGTTTGTTCGAGCAGGTCGTAGAGCACTCCCCAGTTCCAGCACGCTTCCATGGCCACCTTGCTCGGGCCTCCGAGCGCCTTGAAGTATCCGGCGAAGGCCTCCGGCGCGTTCGCGCCTATGCGCGCCTCGCGTATCTTGCGGCCTTGCGCGTCGAGCGTGCACGCCACAGAGTAACGTTTGTGATAGTCGATTCCTGTGTAATACATGACAGTCCGAGCCTGCTCCGCTTAAACGCGGA
>JARKRC010000073.1 GCA_029974595.1 Ereboglobus sp.
GGACGCTCCGCGTCCGCAGCCACGCGTCGTTTCCCAAACCGTCGGCAGCGACGAGCTTCTCCTCGCCCTTGCCGAACCGGGACAAATCGCCGCGCTCAGCCATCTCGCATGCGACAGCGATTTCGCCGCCTGCGCAGCCGAGGCCGCCGCGTTTCCCAAGCTCCCCAAAAACGCCACCGCCGAGACGATACTTTCCTTTTCGCCCACGCTCGTCCTCTTCACCGATTACAGCCGCACCGAGCTTGTCGAGCAGGTGCGCCGCGCCGGCATCCGCATCGTCGTCATCAGCAATTACCACACGCTCGACGACTCCTTTTCCAATCTTCGCACGGTTGCGCGCGAACTCGGCCCCGAGGCCGAAAGCCGCGCCGAAAAAATCATCGCCGACTGCCGCCGCCGCGTCGCCACGCTTCGCGAAAAACTCAAGGACGCGCGCCCCGTCCGCGTCATCGCGCCCTCGACCTACGGCGTCATTCCCGGCGACCAAAGCACGTTTCAGGACCTCTGCGAGTATGCCCGCGCCGAAAACCTCGCCGCGACGCTCGGCGGCCTTCGCGGACACCAGCCGCCGCCCGTTGAAAAAATGCTCGCGTGGCCCGTGGACAAGGTCGTGCTCATCGGCGCAAACAAGGCCGCCGCGCTCGCGCCCTTCAAAAAGCTGCCGCCCTATCAATACATGCCCGCCGTCCGCGAAGGCCGCGTCGCGCTGCTCGAACCCTGGCAGATCAGCAGTGTCTCGCATCTGCGCGTGCTCGCCTATGAGCGCCTCGCGCGCGAGTTGCATCCCGAGCTTTTTGCTGCGACGGTTCCCTGACCCATGCCTTCCGCGAGCACAACCTCCGCATGTCGCAACCGCCGCGCCGCAGCCGGGCGTTTCGCCGTTCCGCTTGCGCTCGCCGTTCTCGTCATCCTCGCCTTCGCGTCGCTCTGCATCGGCGATATGAACCTCACCCCGGCGCGCACGCTCGACGGACTCCTGCGCCGCGAGGAACTGGCGACGTTTGTCATCTGGAACATGCGCCTGCCGCGCCTGCTGGTCGCGATGCTCGTGGGCGGCGCGCTCGCCTCCAGCGGACTCGTCATGCAGGCGTATTTTCGCAACAGCCTCGCGAGCCCCGGACTCCTCGGCGTGAGCGCGGGCGGCACCGCGGGCGCGGTCGTTGCCATCGGCGCGGGCTTTGCGGTCAACACGCTTTTCTTTCTCCCGTTTGCCTCGATCGTCGGCGCATGTTTCGCCACGGCGTGCGTCATCATGCTCGCGCGCCGCGGGGCGGGCACCGAGCGGCTCCTCCTCGCGGGCATCGCGCTCAACGCCATGCTCGGCGCGGTCGCCAGCTACGTCCTCTCCAACGCCACGCTCACCTACGAGCGCAACGCGCAAATCCTCTTCTGGCTCCTCGGCGGCCTCGAAGACCGCACGTGGGAGCATGTCTGGATGGCCTCGCCGATTGTCCTTGCCGCGCTCTTCCTCTGGCCGCTCGGACGCCAGATGGACCTCCTCAGCCTCGGCGCCGACGAGGCGCAAAGTCTCGGCGTCGATGTCCGCCGGCTGCGCCGCGTGCTTCTCGTTCTCTCGACAATCCTGACCGCCCTCGCCACCGCCGTCACCGGCACCGTCGGTTTCGTCGGTCTCACAGTCCCGCACATCTTCCGGCTCCTCGTCGGCCCCGAGCACAAACGCCTCGTTCCGCTTTCGCTCATCGGCGGCGCGGCCTTCGTCGTTGCCTGCGATCTCATCGGACGCGAAGCCGGCGGCCTCCGCATCGGCATCGTCACATCGCTCATCGGCGGCCCGTTTTTCCTGTGGCTGCTAAGGAGGGAAGCATGAACCCGATAAGAATTTTCGATTTTCGATTCTCGATTTTCGGTTGGGCGCTTCCGCGCCGATTTCCACATGGAGCGGTAGCTCCACAATCGAAAATCGAGAATCGAAAATCAAAAATCTCATCCCCTTCCTTCTGATGTCCGCCGCCCTGACAATCTCCGCCGCCACCGTTCCCGGTCGCATCACCGGCGTCAGCCTCACGCTGGCGCGGGGCGTCATGGCCGGTCTGGTCGGGCCGAACGGCTCCGGAAAATCCACGCTGCTTCAGGTTGCCGCCGGACTTCTGTCTGCCGACGGCGGGCAGGTGCTTTGGAACAACCGTTCGCCCGCGCGCATCCCCATGCTCGAACGCGGGCGCTGCGCCGCGTGGGTTCCGCAGGATGCGCGTTTTGAGTTTGGCTTCACCGTGCGCTCCGTCGTCGCGCAGGGTCGTTACGCGCACGGCGACGACGGCAAGAACATCGACGAGGCGCTCGCGCTTTTCGACCTCGCCCCGCTCGCCTCGCGTCCCGTCAACCGGCTCTCCGGCGGCGAGCGCCAGCGCGTCCTCCTCGCCCGCGCCCACGCCACCGGCGCGCCGCTCCTGCTCTGGGACGAACCGCTCGCCGCGCTCGATCCGCGCCACGCGCTCGAAGTCCTCCTCCTCGGCAACAAGCACACGCGCGCTGGCGGCACGCTCCTTTTTTCACTGCACGACCTCCGCATGGCCTACGTGCTCGATATTGTTGTCGTGATGCACGAGGGCCGCCTCCGTGCCATCGGCAAGCCCTCGGAAGTGCTCACGCCCGAACTCCTCCTTGAGGTTTTCGGCGTCCGCTCCGAAATCATTCCCAGCCTTTCCCTCGCGCTCCCATAAAAACTCATCCCGACTTAAATCGACTTCCATCGATTTAAGTCGATTTTTCCTCTCAAAATGAACGACGCCAAATCCACCCAAACTACCGCGGCCCAAACCGGCCCCCGCACCGAAGCCGAGCACACCGAACACATGAAAGCCGTGCAGGCCGACATGCGCGCCAAGCTCGACGCCGCGCGCGAAAAACGCGGTCTCATCATCGTCCACACCGGCAACGGCAAGGGCAAAACCACCGCCGGCTTCGGCATGGTCGCGCGCATGCTCGCCCACAAGCGCACATGCGCCGTCATCCAGTTCATCAAGTCGAGCAACGACGCCGTTTCCCGCCTTCTCGCCAGCCCGAATCTCCACTGGCACCACGTCGGCGACGGCTTTACGTGGGACACCCAGAACCGCGAGGCCGACATCGCCCAATGCCGCGCCGGCTGGGACCTCGCCAAAAAATACATGGCCGATCCCGCCGTCTCCCTCATCGACCTCGACGAGATCAACGTCGTTCTCGATCTCGGTTATCTGCCCGTTGACGAAATCGTTTCCGCCCTCCGCGAAAAGCGCGCCGACCAGCACATCGTCTGCACGGGCCGCAACGCCCCCGCCGCGCTCATGGAACTCGCCGACCTCGTCACCGAAATGCGCGAGATCAAGCACCCGTTCAACACCGGCGTCCAAGCCCAGGCCGGAATCGAGTTTTGAGAATACGAAATGCGCATTCCGCATTCATGAAATCCCTCTCCATTCTCGGCACCTCCAGCAATGCGGGAAAAACGTGGATGGCGACCGCGTTCTGCGCATGGCTTCGCGGGCAGGGTGTGCGCGTCGCGCCCTTCAAGGCGCAGAACATGTCGAACAACGGCTGGGCCACGCCCGACGGCGGCGAGATGGCGCGCGCGCAGGCGGTGCAGGCCGAGGCGTGCGGCCTCGCGCCCTCCGCCGACATGAACCCGATTCTGCTGAAACCGTCCGGAGGGCAGGGCTCGCAACTCGTCCTGCTCGGTCGCGCGCAAGGCCACCAGCTCGCACGCGACTATTACACCGGGTTTGAAGATCTCTGGCGCGTTGTCCGCGACACGCTCGACTCGTGGAAATCGCGCTGCGATGTCCTCGTGCAGGAGGGCGCGGGCAGTCCCGTCGAGCTCAACCTCATGGAGCGCGATCTCGTGAACCTCCGCCCCATGCGCCATCTCGACGGCCGCTTCATTCTCGTCGGCGACATCGACCGCGGCGGCATCTACGCGCAGCTCTCCGGCACGTGGAATCTTCTCCCGCTCGGGGATCGCGCGCGCTCACTCGGCGCGATCGTCAACCGCTTTCGCGGCGACATCTCCCTCTTTCCAAATCCGCAACACTTTCTCGCGCCGCACGCCCCCGGTCTCGACATCCTCGGCACCGTTCCCTTCCGCCGCGACCTCCAGCCCGAGGAGGAGGACGGGCTCACTGCCGCCGACGAAACACGCGGCTCCGGCGACACCATCGCGTGGATACGCCTGCCCCATGCCGCCAATCTCACCGACTGCCAGCCGTGGTGGGACGACGCCGGTGTATGCACAAAATGGATACAGGACCCCGCCGCGCTCGCCGCCGCCCGAGCCATCGTCATCCCCGGCACAAAAAACACCATCGCCGATCTTCGCTGGCTGCGCGCCCGCGGCCTCGACACCGCCATCCTCGCCGCCGCCGCGCGCGGCATCCCCGTCATCGGCATTTGCGGCGGCTACCAGATTCTCGGACAGCGTCTCATTGATTCCGGCGGCGTCGCGGGCGACGCAGGCGACGAGCCCGGCCTCGGCCTGCTTCCCGTCACGACGACGTTTCACACCGAAAAAATTGTCCGCCAGATCACCGCCACCTGCAACGGTCGCTGCTGGACGGCCTACGAAATCCACATGGGCCGCGACGAGATCGCCGCGCCGTGCGAACCGCTCCACACCGTCGAGCACGCCGACGGCTCGCATCACGCCGACGGCATTCGCAGCGGGAAAATCCTTGGCACGTATTTGCACGGCTATTTCGAAGCACCCGAAACCCGCGCGCAGTTTGCCGCTCTCGCGGGCATCACTGCGCACCGTCCGCATCCCGTCACGTGGTCCGAAAAACGCCAGGCCATCTACCGCGACATGGCCGCGCACATCGCCGCCCATCTCGACCTCGATCCCGTCCGCCGCTATCTGGGCATCTAGCTCTCACAACCAAACCCTCCATGTCATACAAAACACCCGCAATCCCGCCGCTTCATCGCGAACTTGAACCCGCGCTCCGCGCCGCGATCGACAACAAAACCAAACCGCCCGGCTCGCTCGGACGCCTCGAAGAGGTCGCGCTCCGCCTCGGCATGATGCAGGGCACGCTCACGCCCGGACTTCGCGCGCCCGCCTCGCTCGTTTTCGCGGGCGACCACGGGCTTGCGGACGAAGGCGTCAGCCCCTTTCCGAAGGCGGTCACCGTGCAAATGGTGCTTAATTTCCTCGCGGGCGGCGCAGCGATCAATGTCTTCGCGCGCCAGCACGGCTTGAACCTCAAGGTCATCGACGCCGGAGTCGCCGGCGCGCTTCCCGCGCATCCCGATCTCATCGCGTGCAAGGTCGTTTCCGGCACGCGCAACGCGCTCCACGAACCCGCGCTCGCACCCGCCGAGGTCGCGCTTTGCTTCGCGCACGCCGACCGTATCATCGGCGATTTGCACGCGGGCGGTTGCAATGCCGTTATTTTTGGCGAGATGGGCATCGGCAACACCTCCATCGCCTCGCTCCTCATGAGCGCGCTCACCGGCGAGCCGCTTGAATCCTGCACCGGACGCGGCGCGGGCCACGATCCCGCCGGCGTCGCCCGCAAGCTCGACATCCTCAAGCGCGTGCAGGCGCGCCACGGCCCCGTCGCCGATCCGCTTGCCGCGCTCTCCGCGTATGGCGGCTGCGAGGTCGCGATGATTGCCGGCGCCATGCTCGCCGCCGCGTCCCGCCGCATGTTGATAATGAACGACGGCTTCATCGTGACGAGCGCGCTCCTCGTCGCCTCGCGCATCAATCCCGCCGTGCTCGACTATGTGATTTTTGGCCACACGAGCGCCGAGGGCGCGCACCCGCGCCTCGTCGCCGCGCTCGGCGGCAGCCCGCTCCTCTCGCTCGACCTCCGCCTTGGCGAGGGCACCGGCGCGGCGCTTGCGTGGCCCCTCGTCGTCAGCGCCGCCGCCTTTCTGCGCGAAATGGCCACCTTCGAATCGGCCAATGTGGAGAAGAAAAACTGACAAAGCCCGTCTTCAGTTTTCAAAGATGGCATGATAATAACATTCAGATGCGATATTTTATTAAAAATCTCGCGTTATGACTTAAATAATGCAGATTTCGGCCATGCTTCACGACGTTTTGCTCACACAAAAACGCGAAATCGACGCACGCCTTGAAGAGCCCTTTATTTCGCGCACATCCGCCCCGAACCCCGCCGCAGCCGATTTGATTCGCGTGATCACCGGTCCACGTCGCGCAGGCAAGTCGAGCTTTGCCGCGCATCTCGCGACGCGCGCGGGCAATGGTGTTTTTGGTTATGCCAATTTCGACGATGAACGGCTCGCCTCGCTCGACGACTATGACGCGCTTCTCGCCGCCATCGACACGCTTTACGACAAGCCCGGAATCTTGTTTTTCGACGAAATCCAAAACCTGCCGCGCTGGGAGCTGTTCGTAAACCGCCTCCATCGCGCGAAACGCCGCATGATTCTCACCGGAAGCAACGCGCACCTGCTCAGCTCCGAGCTCGCCACGCATCTCACCGGACGCCACCTCACACTGCCGCTGCTGCCTTTTTCATTCAGCGAATATCTGGAGGCGAAAGGCGCCGGTTCCGCGTCCGCTCGCACGCAAAGCGAAACCGTCGAGCTGTGCCGCGCCTATGCCACGGAGGGCGGATTTCCCGAGGTGACGCTCAAAAATCTCTCCCGCGACGACTACCTGAAAACCCTCCTGCAAGCGGTGCTCTTCAAGGATATCGTGGGTCGTTACCGGATACGCGCCACGCGGGCGCTTGAGGATGCGGTCACCTTTCTGCTCTCGAACACAGGCTCCGAATATTCCTATGCCACACTCGCCGGTGTGCTGGGCAGCCGCAGCGACCACACGGTGCGCAAATATCTCGGCTATCTCGAACAGACCTTTCTGATTTTTTCCGTGACGCGCTTTTCCTGGAAAGTGCGCGAACAAGCGGCTTTCAACAAAAAGGCCTACGCCATTGACAACGGCCTTGCGACCGCCGCCGGTTTCCGGTTCAGCGCAGGGCTTGGCAGGCTCTATGAAAACCTGGTTGCCATTGCCTGTCACCGCCAGCAATTGCGCGGCATGTCGCGCCTCTTTTTCTGGAAAAACGCGCAGCAGGAGGAGGTCGATTTCGTGCAGCAAACAGGCAGGCGCATCACGGCGCTCATCCAGGTTTGCGCGGACGCATCCGCGCCGAAAACACGCGAGCGTGAAATGCGCTCCCTGTTGAAGGCCTCGCGCGATCTGGGCTGCGACAATCTCCTCCTCCTCACCGAAACCGAGGAAGGCGAGGAAACGCTGAACTGGCACGGCATGAAAGGCACAATCACACTCCGGCCCATTTGGCGCTGGCTTCTCGAAAACGACAAATAGGCCCGCATTCCCTCCGCATCATGACCGCCTTTCTCATACGCGAACTTCGCGCCCTGCATTCCGCCGTGATGTTTTTCACGCGCATTCCGCTGCCGTCGTTGCGCGATTACGATCCCGCCGATTTGCAGCGGTCCGCGACTTATTTTCCGCTCGTCGGCTGGCTCGTCGGCGGCGCGGCGGCGCTTGTGTTTTGGGCGGCGGTCCAAATCTGGCCGCCCGCCATTGCCAGCGGCGCGAGCCTCATCGCCACGCTGCTTCTCACCGGCGCGTTTCACGAGGATGGATTTGCCGACATGTGCGACGGCTTCGGCAGCGGCGCGCTGCGAGCGCGCGTTCTGGAAATCATGCGCGATTCGCGCATCGGGGCGTTTGGCGCAATCGGGCTTGTCGTGATGCTCACGCTCAAATGGCAGGCCATCGCCGCGCTTCCGCTGCGACCCGCATGGCTGGCCCCCGCGCTTTTGTTCGCCGCGCATGCCCTTTCGCGCGGCGCGTCCGGCACGCTCATGGCGACGCTCGCCTACGTGAGCGAGCAGGGAAAGACCAAGCCCCTCGCCACGACGCTGCGCGGCTGGCGGCTCGTGTGTTCGCTGGTGTTTGCAATCGCGCCGCTCGCGCTCCTGCCGCCGCGTTTTTGGTGGACGCTCGCCGCCGTCGCTGCCGCGCGCTCGGTGATGGCGTGGCTGTGCAAACGCCGCATCGGCGGCTACACGGGCGACTGTCTCGGCGCGACGCAGCAAGTCTGCGAGGCGGCGTTTTATTTGTGCGCGCTCGCGCTGATGTACGCATGAGCAAGGGTGGGAAAACTACGCGTGCGACAAGGAGCGGCGGCGTCCCGCCGCCGGACGAGGCGAAGCCTCGCACGTTTGCGGAAAAGCTGTTCGAGAAATCAAATCCCAAAGGGCGCGTGCGTTGCACGCGTCCGGCGGCGGGGACGCCGCCGCTCCTTGCGCAAGCGCCACTCTTCGCGCAAACGTCGTTTCTTGCACAGGCGTCGCACTTCGCGCAAACACCGTCCCTCGCCGATGCGCGCATCATCCTCATCCGCCATACGCGCGTGGCGGTTGCGCCGGGTGTTTGCTACGGGCAGACGGATGTTCCGCTCGCTAAGACTTTTTCCGCCGAGGCTGCCGAAGTGCGCGTGCGGCTGCCGTGGCTGCCCGGTGAAATTCACACGAGCCCGCTCGCGCGCTGCCTGCGGCTTGCGGACTATCTCGGCGCGTCCGTGGTTCATCGCGATCGGCGTCTGCTGGAACTCGATTTTGGCGAGTGGGAGAATCGCGCGTGGGCGGATTTTCGCTCGCCCGAAAGCGAGGCGTGGGCGCGCGATCCGCTCGGCAGCCGCCCGCCCGGCGGTGAGACCGGCGATGAGCTCCATGCGCGCGTCGGCGCGATTCGGGCCGAGCTGCTCGGGCGAATTGCGGACGACGAAGGTTTGCGCATTGCGGTTATCACACATGCCGGCGTGATTCGCTCGTGGCTCGCCCATGCGGGCGGGCGGGGCCTGATGGAGTTTTTCGGCGCGCCCGTTCCGCAGGGCGTGCCAGTCGCGGGGGAGTGAGGCGGGCGAGCAATTTCACATTGCCGGGGCGGGGGCGGCGCGCCACCGTCTCATCCTTCATCCATGAGCGACATTCCCACAGACATCTCCCACGACCAGTTTGCCGTGCGCCGGCAAAAGCTCGCTGATTTGCGCGCCGGCGGCTTCGACCCGTTTCGCGCCAACTGCGCGCAGACCCACTTTTCGGGCGATGCGATAAAAGCGTATGTCGAGGGCGAGGACAACGCCGTGCGCGTTTCCGTCGCGGGCCGGCTTGTGACGATCCGCATTCAGGGCGGCAGCGGCTTCGTCAAGATTCTCGACCAGCAGGGCCAGATTCAGCTCTACGTGAAAAAAGACGTGCTCGGCGTGGATGCCTACATGGCGTTCAAGAAACTCGACTTCGGCGATTTCATCGGCGTCACCGGCACGCTCTTCAAGACGAAGGCGGGCGAAATCACCGTGCGCGTCGAAAGCTACACGCTCGTCTCGAAGGCGCTGCGTCCGCTGCCCGAGAAATGGCACGGCCTCACGAACGACGAGCAGGTTTACCGTCAGCGTTACCTCGACATGATCGTGAACGCCGACTCGCGCAAGCGGCTCATGCTGCGCTCGCGCATCATTTCCTACATCCGCCGTTTTCTCGAAGACCGCCGTTTCCTCGAAGTCGAGACGCCCATCCTGCAAACGGTCGCGGGTGGCGCGGCGGCGCGTCCGTTCGAGACGCATCTCAACGCGCTCAACATCGATTTTGTCCTGCGCATTTCGCTGGAGCTTTATTTGAAGCGCATGCTCGTCGGCGGTTGCGACCGCGTTTTCGAGATCGGGCGCAACTTCCGCAACGAGGGCATGGATCGCAAGCACAACCCCGAGTTCACCATGCTCGAAGTCTATCAGGCTTACAGCGATTTTCGCGGCATGATGACGCTCGTGCGCGACCTGTTCCAAGGGCTTTGCCGCGACGTGCTCGGCACGATGACCGTCACGTTCAAGGACAAGGAGGGCAACGCGCACGACATCGACTTCGGCGGCGACTGGCGCGAGGTGCGTTACAAGGACCTCATCACGGATTTCACCGGCGACGCGAATTGGTTCAGCCGCACGAAGGACGAAAAAATCGCCTACTGCAAAGGCATCGACCTCTTCGTCGAGCCGACGTGGGAGGACTTTGAAATTACCAACGAAATCTTCTCCAAGAAAATCGAGCACACGCTCATCCAGCCGACCTTCGTCACGCACCTGCCGAAGGAGCTTTGCCCGCTCGCGAAAATCAACCTCGACGATCCGTCCGTGATCGACGTGTTCGAACTCACCATCGGCGGCATGGAAGTCGCGCCCGCCTACAGCGAGCAAAACGACCCCGACGTGCAGCGCGCCATGTTCGAGGCGCAGGCCGGCGGCGAGCAGCAGAAAGTGGACAACGATTTCCTCCTCGCGCTCGAACACGGCATGCCTCCCGCGGGCGGCATGGGCATCGGCATTGACCGCCTGTGCATCCTGCTCACGAGCGCCGACAGCATCCGCGACGTCATCCTCTATCCGCAGTTGCGGCCTGCCGCCGCAACTGCGGAAATTAAGAATTAAGTTCCGAGCGAAGCGAGATGCCCGCCATTAAGAATTAAGAAGTGTAACAGCCAGCAAACCATCGAGCCTGCCTTCACACAAACACCACCGGCGCGGTAGCGCCCACTTCTTAATTTTTAATTCCTACTTCTTACTTTCTCCGATGCCTTGGTATCTCTATCTCGCCTTCAAGCAGCTTTTCCCATCGGGGCGGCGCGTGACGTTTTTCACGTGCGCCTCGACGATAGGCGTGTTTCTCGGCGTGTGGATGCTCATCATCATCATCGGCGTGATGAGCGGCTTCGGCTACAAATACAGCCGGATGATCATCGACACGCAGGGCGAGATCCAGGTGCGCGGCACGTTTATCGACAATCAGGAGCAGCTTCGCGGGATCATTGCCAAAGTGTCCGGTGTCGCCGCGACCACGCCAAGCGCCGAGGGCATCGTGATGATCGAGTATCAAAAGCGTCCGAATTATCCCGGCATCATTGGTGTCGATCCCGAAAGCGTTGAGAAAGTCATTCCCATTTCAAAATACCTGCTCCAAGGCTCGATGGACGATCTCGACGACGACGCAGTGATCTTGAGCGCGGGGCTGGCGTATGCGCTCGGCGCGCGCATCGGCTCGAAAGTCACCGTCGTCAGCCCGCTCACACTCGAACGTCTCAATCAGGACACCTACATGATGCCCACCGAGCTGACCGTCGCGGGCATCTACGAATTCGGCCACCAGCAGCTCGACAAGTCGATCGCCATCGTGACGCTCCGCCGCATGCAGGAGCTCTACGGACTCGGCGACAGCGTGCACGGCATCAATGTCCGCCTCGCGCCGGGAGCCGATGCCGATCAGGTGGCGCGCGCGATCAACGAAACCCTGCCCGCCGGCAGCCGCATGTTCGCGCGCACATGGATGCAGTCGGGCGAGGCGTTTCTCTTCGCGCTCAAGATCGAGCGTTTCATGGTCATCATAATCGTGGCGTTTGTGATTGTGGTCGTCGCGTTTTTGGTCACCTCGATGCTCCTCGTCGCCGTGGCTCGCAAGACGCGCGAAATCGGACTCTACGGCGCGCTCGGCGCGACACCGTGGCAGTCGGCGATGTGCTTCTGTTTTCAAGGCGTGCTCGTCGGGACGCTCGGCACCTTTCTCGGCGTGACGATCGGCCTGCTCACGCTTTCCAACATCGACCCCATCGCGCGCCTCATCGCGCGCGTGACGGGCAACTGGGATTTGCTCGTGGAGATTTACCAGTTCACAAAGGTCCCCGCGCACATCACCGCGCCGGACATCGCGATCATCTGTGTTTTTGCCGTCGGCATGTCCACGCTCGCCGGCCTGATCGCGGCGTTCCGCGCCGCAAAACTCAAACCCGTGGAGGCGATGCGCAGTGAATAAAACGAACAACGCTTGCGCAAGGAGCGGCGGCGTCCCGCCGCCGGACGAGGCGAAGCCTCGCACGTTTGCGGCGAAGATTTTTTTCGGGATTGTTCGGCCTTTATACAAACGGGCGCGCGCGTTGCGCGCGTCGGGCGATGGGACGTCGCCCCTCCTTGCGCAAGCGTGCTTCGAAAAAGAAAGGCCGTGCCATGTCTGACTCCGTTCTTACCGCCCGCGCTCTTCGCAAAACCTACAGGAGCGGCAACCGTCGGCTTGAGGTTTTCAGCAATGTCGATTTCCACATCGCCGCCGGTGAAAGCGTCAGCATTCGCGGCGAATCCGGTTCCGGAAAATCCACGCTGCTCAACCTCCTCGCCGCGCTCGACACCGCCGACTCCGGCACGCTGGCATGGGATGGCTGCGCAAAGACCGGCAACGCCGCGCGCGGCCGTTTTGTCGGCATCATCTTCCAGGCTTTTTATCTGATCCCCGAGCTCAACGCCCTCGAAAACATCCTCATGGCGCGCCGCATCACCGGACGCATCGACCCCGCCGCGCGCGCTCGCGCCGCCGAACTTCTCGACCGCGTGGGTTTGAAGGATCGGGGGCACCACCTGCCTTCGCAACTTTCCGGTGGCGAGCGCCAGCGCGTCGCCGTCGCCCGCGCGCTCATGAACTCGCCGCGCGTCATCCTCGCCGACGAGCCGACGGGCAACCTCGACGAAAAAACCGCCGACAGCGTGATGGACCTCCTTCTGGGCATCTGCGCCGAAACAAAGACCGCGCTCGTCCTCGTGACCCACAATCCTCTCTACGCCAAACGCACCGCCCGTGAATACTTCCTCCACGAAGGCACGCTGCGCCCCGTGCGATAGGTTGGGCCTGCTCCGAAAAACGGACACGGATTTAGGGTGATTGGTTATGGTTTAGATTTGTCTCTAAAAATTGGCAAAACACCACCTTCTCGGGTCATTGATTTGCCCTAAAAATTGGCAAAAAACGTCCTCGGGTCATCTTCGGGTCCTCGGGAAAGTGGAAGTGGAAAATCCCGTCAGAATCCACTCGTAGAAAAAACAGCCTTCTCAATAATCTACTTATCGAACTAGCAATGAACACGCCCGCCTCATCCAGTCTGCCTCTACGTTTGCCTGCCGTGGTGTATGACAGCGGATTGCCATTTTTATTTAATGCACTCGGTTCGTATGCCGCGCAAGTGCCTAAAAGTGAGTCTCTTGTTCTGGACATGCAATCTGTCCGCTTCTACACACCTGGAGCGATTGCGACACTCATCGCGACAATCCAGTATTGGCAAACACGCCAGCAACGTGAAATCCATCTCCTCAACAGTGAAAGCGCCCCGGCATATTCTTACTGGCAGCGTATGGATTTCTTTGCGCAATGCGGTCTTGCGCTTCCCGAAATCTTTACGCGTCGCGATCCATCCGGTCGTTTCGTTTCGATCAAACGCATTTCCGGCGATGCGAGCGGACGCGTTGACGCCATCGCCGAAGAAATCGCCGCCTGTCTTTTTCCCTCACAAGCCAAGTTTGATGACCCGGAAAAGACCGGCCCGTATGACCTCGTTGTTTACGCCACCACTGAACTCATAAACAATGTGCTCCAGCACGCGCACTCCGGCGCTTTCATCATCGCGCAAGTTTACCCGAAGCAAAATGCCGTGCGCCTCGCTATCGCGGATTTTGGCATCGGCATTCGTGGCAGTTTTGAGGAAGCCAAACCGCCATTCTGGAATGCCGTGATGGACGACCTCGACACCATCCAACTCGCGCTCAAACCCGAAATTTCATCGAAAACTCACGTTAGCAGGGCATGGGGAATGGGTGCGATAAATGCGGGGGTTGGCCTCTCCATTGTCAAGGAACTCGCTCGCGACACCGAGGGCATATTCACCTTGGCCAGTCATTTCGGGTTTCACCAAAGCAATCACTTTGAACAATATGAGTGTCCGACCGAGTTGCGGCTGCCCATCCCATTCCCCGGCACATTGTGTGCCCTGCAAGTGTCGAAATTGAAACTCATCAACAACCAACTCCTGCTCCGCAATGCCAAGCAACGATTACGCTTGCTCGACAAAACGCACCCATTCAACAATCTTTTCGAACCATGAACCACGAACTTCACCTCGCAAAAGACATCGGCGCTTACCTTGCCGAAGGCTCCCGCGCGGCTGAATATCGGCTCCGCAACGTCGAACCGTCCTTCGGCGTTTACGAGACCTTCGTTTTCGATTTTGAAGGCGTGCGCGGCATGAATAGCTCTTTTGCCAACGCCCTCATCGTCCCCCTTTTCACCCAGCACGGCACCGAAGTTTTGAAAAAAATTCGCTTTCGCCACTGCAATCCCGTGGTGAAAATCATGATTGAAAGCGCCCTGACCCTTGGCATGGAAGCCGCCCAAGGCGACCGTGCTCACGCTTAATCCGCGTTCGCATCTGTTTTCCAGAGCTTGCGCAGATTGCGCGCTTCTGTGTAGCACTGCGATAAGGTTACAGCACGAGCGCATCCTCCTCAACGCGGCACTTGAAAAACATGCCCGGCTTTATACCGAGTCCCTTGCGCATCGTGGCAGGAATGCGCACTCTGCCATTCGCGCCACAATGTGCATTTCTGCGCGGCATAGTAGCGCGGCGATTACGCAATCGGCTGCACGCTTGTCAAACCGCGCCCATTTCCGATAAGCCTCGGCACCATGAATACCTGCCACGTTGCGACCTATACCGGCTACGATTCCGGAGGATGCCCAGAGATCAAACTCGTCGGCATATTTTCCTCTCTGAAAAACGCACGGGTCGGCATTCAAAAGTGGAAACGTAAACGCACACTTCGCCCGACACACAGCTTTGCGATAAGCACGCATGAACTGGATGTGATAAGCGGCCCCTGCGCCCTCGAAATCACACACCCATTCAAGAAAACCCAAAACATTCGCATCCCCTTGGCTTGGTCTGCAAAATCCCGGCGCTATCAGCTTCCCAAGCCCATCTACCACGCATTCCCAATCGTTCATGAAACCCTCACTGACGGGTGGCTTTTCGGCGCTATCACCGTTTACGAAGACCCCGATGGTTGCAAATCAGGAGACGGCTTTGTCGTGGCACCCGACGGCTCGCGTGCCGGGCTCGACTGGCACGTTGGACGCGGCAAAATCAAACAAGTTGCCAAGCCCGATGAACACCAATGGGGAGTTTACGATGTCTTTTTTCCGAAACCAGTCCGCACCACCGCCGATTTGGTGAAAAACTTCCGCGCCGTTTTGCCGCAGGTCAAAAAAGTTTACGACACGCTTAAACGTGCCGAGCCCAAACAGGACTGGATGGTTGAACCGATCGAATGTCTTCCACTTAACGCAAACAAACCTTCCGCCAAGAAAGCCAAGCCGACGGACGCGCTTGCAGCCAAAGACGCTGAGTCAAAAATTGCGGCGAAAAGAAAAAAACGCCCTCGCAACAATCCCCGCAGCAAACCGCTGCCGCCCGGCGCAATCAAACTTGGCCCGCGCGATTACGCGCTCGATAAGCTGGCGACCCCGGCGGTGTAAGAGGTGGGCAAACGACCCGAGGATTTTCAGTTTCATTTCACAGGTTGAACGCGTTTCCAACCGCGGCTTTTTTAGGGATTGAAAATCCGCATTCCGCATTCCGAAATCCACATTCTCCCTCTCCCATGTTCAAACTCTTCAAAAAGGACGAAAAAATCCGCTGCGGTGTCGTCGGCACCGGCTCGCTCGGGCAGCATCACGCGCGCATTTACGCAGGCATGAAAGGCGTCGAGTTTGTGGGCATTTACGAGGCCAACCCGGAACGCGCGAAGGAGATTTCCGAGAAAAATAACTGCCGCGCCTTCGCCTCGCTCGAAGAACTCGCCGACGCGTGCGATGCGGTGTCCGTCGTCGTCCCGACCGACAAGCACGCGCAAGTCGCCCTCCCGCTTCTCGCCAAGGGCTGCCATCTGCTCATCGAAAAACCGCTTTGCGCCTCGCTTGAGGAAGCCTCGCAGGTGCTCGTCGCCGCGCAGGCCGCCAACTGCCTCGTGCAGGTCGGGCACGTCGAGCATTTCAATCCCGTGATGAGTTATCTCGAAAAAGAAATCAGCCGCCCCGGCTACATCACGACCGAGCGCCTCGGCACCTATCAGACGCGCGGCACGGAAGTCGGCGTCGTGCTCGATTTGATGATTCACGACATCGGCATCGTGCTCGCGCTCGTGAAATCGCCTATTCTGAAAATCGACGCGATGGGCATCAACGTGCTCTCGAAAACCGAGGACATCGCCAACGCGCGCATCGAGTTTGAAAACGGATGCGTTGCAAATCTGAGCGCCAGCCGTCTCAGTCTGAAACGCAACCGCGAAATCCGCGTGTTTCAGGACAACGCCTATCTCTCGCTCGATTTCATGAACCAGAAGGGCCATCTCGTGAAGAAGAGCGACATCATCGCCTACGGCCTGAAAATGAAAGTCGGCCTCGCAAAACCCGGCGACGTGAGCTCGATCCCCGTCAACGAAATTCCGATTGAAAAGGGTGAGCCCCTCGCGCTCGAACTGGCCTCGTTTGTGAACAGCGTGCGCGAAGCCCGTCAGCCCAAGGTCGGCGCGGCGCTCGGCAAAAGTGCGCTCGAAGTCGCAATCGCGATCACGGAGCAGATTCGGAAGAAGGCGGAAAAGGTGAAGTGAGGCGAGGGGGGCGTTAGAGATCACGGAAACACGGAAGGGCGGAAACGCGGAAGAATTCACAGCAAAGTCGCTAAGGGCGCAAAGGTCGGAAAAGGAGGAATGGCGATCGGAGGGCGGGGGATTTTGGCTGCGAATGGGTCGGGTGGCACGGGCTGCCAGCCCGTGGGCTTGGGCGGGTTGGGTGGCATGGGCGAGACGCCATAGCTTTATACACAAGATGGAGAAGCTGGGCCGAAGCGTTCCCATGCCAGGGAGAGGTCGCAGAGGCGGGTCATGCCGATCCACA
>JARKRC010000042.1 GCA_029974595.1 Ereboglobus sp.
ATCTTCGATTACATCGAATCATTTTATAATCGCACCCGGCTCCATTCGAGTCTGGGTTATCAGAGCCCCGCTCAGTTCGAGGCACAACTAAACCATAACCAATCACCCTAAATCCATGTCCGTTTTTTCGGGGCAAGCCCATTATGGACCTGTCTCGAACTCACAGGCAGGATGCCCGTGCTACTCAATCCGCGCCTGTTTTTGCGGGCGCATTTTTCCCAGACCCGTGCTTGTGTTTCACGGCTCGACGGGCAAGTTTTGCTGTCACTGCCGCAACGCAGTCTTCCGATGTTTTCAGAACGCCACTACGCCCACAGGCACGACGACCAGCGCACCAGCCCGCTGGTCTGGCTCCTCTGTGCCATCGGCGCAGGGTTTGTTTTGCAGCAGGTTTTTGAGAGCCTTATCCCCGGCGCGGCCATGATTCCCACCCAGGCCGCCGCGCTTATTCCCGACTTTTTCCTTCACGGCCGCATCTGGACGCTCCTCACCTACACGCTGCTCCACGGCGGCCTGCTCCATCTGGTCGTCAACGGCCTCACCATCTATTTCATGGGGCGCGAAACGCTCCCGCTTCTCGGCAACCGGCGCTTTGCGTGGTTTTGCGCGGCGGCTGCGGCGGGCGGCGGCTTGCTCTGGCTGCTCGTCAACTTCCGCCATCCGCACAACGCGCTCGTCGGCGCGAGCAGCATCTCGCTGGCGCTGCTGGTGCTCTTTGCGTGCTTTTATCCGAACAACAAAATCACCGTTCTGCTGTTTTTCATCATCCCCGTGTCGATCCGCCCCAAATATGTCGCGGCGGCTGCGGTGCTCCTCGATCTCTGCGGCTTGGTGTTCCTTGAAGTGCTGGGGAAGCGCGGCGATTTCGCGGTCGCCTATTCGGCGCACATCGGCGGCATGCTCGTCGCGGCCGGCTATTATTTCCTGATTCACAAGCGCGCATGGCGCCGCGACGGCGCGGCAGGCGTGCTTCCCGAATGGCTGCAAAAAAAGAAAAAGCCCGCCGTCATCGCCGCGCCCAAATACAGGGTCAACATCACCAGCCCCGACGACCTGAAGGCCGAGGTCGACCGCATCCTCGACAAGATCAACGGCCAGGGTTTTGCCTCCCTTACCGACGAAGAAAAACGCACTCTCGACAGCGCCAAGGACATGCTTAGCGGAAGGTAGGGGAGGGAGGGCGTTTCGCTCGCAAATGCCGGAACACCGGAAACTGGCACTTAAAATGCAGGGACCGGCCAGCCTCATGAAAACCACGCCGCTCATCGACCGCCTCACCCTCGCGAGTCCGCTCTACGCGCGCCTCATCGCGCAGGATCCGTCGATTGTCCCCTGGCTTGAAACCGTCGCGGACACGCCTGTCTCGCTGTCTTCGCTCCGCCGGGCGTGGGGCGCGTTTGCAACCGACGGTTCCCTCGCGCAACTGCGCCGGTTCCGCCGGCGCATTTCGCTGCTGATTGCCTGCCGCTCCGTCAACGATCTCGCGACCGAACGCGAAACCACCGCCGAGCTCACGCGTCTCGCCGAGTTCTGCCTGTGCGAAATCACCGCGCACGCCCTCACGCTCTGGAAATCGCGGCGCGGCGAACCGTGGGACGACGACCTCAACCGGCCCGCCCGTTTCGCCGTCGTCGCCATGGGAAAAATGGGCGGCGAGGAACTCAACTTTTCCTCCGACATCGACCTCATCTACATCTGCGAAGGCGACGGGCGCTGTCGCCTGGGCGGTCGCGCCACCGAATACACCAGCATCGAATTTTTCACCAAGGTCGCCGGGACGATCACGCAGGAGCTTTCTGCAAAAACGGCCGAGGGTTTTCTTTTCCGCGTCGATACGCGCCTGCGCCCCGAAGGCGACGCCGGCCCGCTCGTGCGCTCGACCCTCTCGCTCGAAAATTACTACGCCGCCGCCGGCCAGACTTGGGAGCGCCTCGCGCTGCTCAAGGCGCGCCCCGTCGCGGGCGATTTGCGCATCGCCGACGAGCTTTTGGAAACCTTGCAGCCCTTCCGTTACCCGCGCCATCCGCCGCCTTCGCTCCTCGCCGAGATCGCCGCGATGAAACAGCGCAACCAGGACGCAAAGACATCCGCCTGCGATGACAGCCGGTTCAACGTAAAACTCGGCGCGGGCGGCATCCGCGAAATCGAGTTCATCGCGCAGTCGCTCCAGCTTCTGCACGCCGGGCGCTTCCCGTTTCTCCAGACGCACTCCACTCAAGTCGCCCTCGAACACCTCGCCCAATACGATCTTTTTCCCCGGCGCGACGCGGCTTTTCTGATCGACGCCTACTGGTTTCTGCGCCGTGTCGAGCACCGCATCCAGATGCGCGAGGAGGCGCACTCGCACACGCTGCCCTCGCGCGCGGATGAACTCGCCGCAATCGCCGCATCGCTCGGCTTTGCGGATGCGGGGACGTTTCTCGCAAAACTCGACGCCACGCGCCGTCGCGTCCGCGCGCTCTACGAGGATTTTTTCGCCCCGAAAAATCGCGACGACGAAATGGAGGACTGGTGGACGTTTTTCACCACGCCGCAAATACCCGGGGCGATTGGAAAAAGGCTGGACGCATGGGGCGGGGCGGCGGCGCCCGCATCATCCGCGCCGTCTTCGGATCTTCCCGAGGCCTTGCGCATCTTCGTCTGCGGCGACGCCTCGCACCTCGTCACACGCGAGCAGGTGATGCATTTCCGCCACCTCGCCGGAAACCTCGATCCGCTCATGCCCGCGCTGGCGCGTCCCGCGCGCGCCCTGCGGCGCCTCGCGCGGTTTGCGTCGCGCTACGGCACGCGTAACCAGTTTTTGAATACATGCGCGGCGAATCCGCGGTTTCTGCGCGTGCTCGCGCTCCTCTTCGACCGCAGCGCGCACGCGTGCAGCCTGCTTTGCGAGCATCCCGAAATCATCGAGGAAGTGCTCCGGGCGGGCGGGCTGCGCGCGCAGAAGGATCGCGCCGCGCTTCGCGCCGAAATCGCGGCGGGCTCGGCGGACGACGAGGCGTTTGCGCGCTGGCTTGCGCTCTACATCCGCGCCGAGCAGCTGCGTTGTGTGACGGCCGATCTGCCCGGTGTTTTCGAAACCGCGGCCGCAACCCCGCGCGGCATTTCGCAAATCGAATCGTCGCTTTCGCTTCTTGCCGACGCCGCGGTTGAGAGCGCGCTTGCGCGCCTGCCCGGCGGCGGGCGCCTGCTTGTCGTCGCGCTCGGGAAATACGGCGGCGCGGAACTGACCTTCGGTTCCGATTTGGACATGATGTTTGTCGCCGACGATGCCGCGGCCATCCCGCCGCTGGAGTCCGCCGCGCGGCGGCTGGCGCAGGTTTTGCGCGGCGACGGCGCCTCGCCCGCGTTTGCGGTTGATACGCGGCTGCGTCCGCACGGCGAGGCCGGGCCGCAGGTCACGACCTTGCGATCGTTGCGCGAATATCACGGCGGCGGCGGTGGCGCGGGCCCGGCGGCGCAGGCATGGGAGCGGCAAATGCTCACGCGCGCCCGCGTGGTGTGCGGCCCGGCGGCGCTCGGCGCGGCGTTTTTGCGCTGGCGCGACGGGCTGCTTTTCAGCGCCCCGATCGACAGCGGGGAGGTTGCCGGCATCCGCGCCATGCGCGCCCGCGTGGAGCGCGAGCGCAATGTGTGCGAACCGCCGCAGCGTGCCTTCAAGACATGCGCGGGCGGCCTGGTCGATTTCGAGTTTTTCGTGCAGACGATGCAGTTGCTCCACGGCTGGAAAAACGAGGCGCTGCGAAAATCGTCAACGCGCGCCCTGCTGGCCGAGCTGCGCGATAGCGGCGTGACGGATGCGCTGATGCAAAACTACGATTTCCTGAAACGCATCGAAGTCGCCGCGCGCCGCGATGAAAACAAACCGGTGAGCATTCTGCCGCCGCCCGACAGCGAAGGCATGGAGGCGCTGGCGCGCTGGCTCGGTTTCGAAAGCGCTGCCGCGTTTTGGGCGGAATACACGAGACGGCTGCGGGAGACGAGGGAGGCGCTCGATGCGCAATGGCACGCGCTGACGCCGGGTTGAGCGCGAAACGTTTTATTTTGAAAAACGGAATGAGTAGATGTCGGCATCCTTCAGCGTGAAGCGCAGGCGCACGGGTTTTCCGGCCAGCGATCCGGCATTGCCATTTTTCTCCCACTCGACGGCGCGCGCGATTTCGTCGCCGATGATTTCCTTGCTTTTCATAAGCACGAGGCCGTCGTCACCCAGGATTTCGACGACTATTCTTCCGGCTGCCGAGGTGGATATGTTTAGTATCAATTTGTCTCCGGAGTAGGTGAGCGCTTTCGTGAGCATCGAGCCTTCCTTGTAGCCCGCATGAAGCGACGCGAACCCGTCGGTGCGGAGCACGTAGCGCGTCAAGTGCTGCGAGGGCATCGGATAATGGTTGATGACATAAAAACTCATCTCATCGGGGCCGGTCGGCACGACGCCGTTCGAGGGCTGTGTTTCGCGCGCATGCCATGCGAGCCTGTCGGGTCCGGGACGGATGAATGACTCCATGAAAACACGGTCATAGGCGAGGCCGCCCCGCGAGCTCATGAAAACCGCGTCTGACACGCCCTTGGCATGCGCGGCGGGCACGCCCCAGTCCGCCTGCGTTTCCGGTGCATACGCCCGCCGGCCCGGCCAGTATCTGAAGGGAAGCGAGATGAGCAGGTGCGGGGCGCGGAAATACGGTTGCGTGTTGTTTGTATAAAGATGCTCCGGCGGCGTGTCGCCAAAGGTCATTCGCTGCGGGCGCGTCCATGTTTTGAAATCCTTCGAGGTTGCGCGTCCGATGGTGCGGATGCCCTTGAACTTTTCCGGAGGGCCACCGCCCTCGCTCCACATGCGCATGTAAATCGCATAGCATTGTTCCTCCGGAAGCCACACGGGGACATTCAACGAATCGAGGGCGTAACCGGCAAGCAGCGGCTCGTCCATCCACGCGCGCCAGCGGATACCGTCCGCCGACACGTAGCGGTACAATCCCGGCGCGGGCTTGCCGGACGGGCCCTTTCCGCCGACGGCCTTGAACCGCTCCTCATGCGGCACGCCGGGCCGCGTATCGAGCATCGGCGCAAAATTGTGGCCCGTGCGTTCCTTATTATCCGGCAAAATGATGTTTGTATCATTGCGTCCGGCGGCGGGGTGGAGCCCGAGCTTGGGTTTGATCCAGTTGATGCCGTCGGCGCTTTCGGCGTAGCATGTGTATTCGCCCTTTCCGGTCGCGGGCATTCCCCGGTAATACATGCGATAGACATCGCCATCCTTGATTACCGTGTGAAACGCCGCAGCGCGTTCCCAAGGTTCGTTGAAGGTCATTACGACCCCGGCCCGCCGTGGCTGCGCGAGACGCAGTTCCGCGTCCTGCATGGTGTCGATCAGATGATGATCCACAAAAAGCTCAAGCCGGTCGCCGATTGGCACGGCGCCGAAGGACCACACGCAGGAGAAAATCGCGAGCAACGCGAGCGCCGGATATTTTGGGATGATAAAAAGTTTCATGTCGCGGAGAATGAAGGCAATTCGCAGTGGCCGGTGTGAGTTGGCTTCAAACAACTCATGCGTTTATGCGACGGCTTTTCAACCTGAAAACCATGATTGTGTCGGCGATATATGCGGTAGAAATCGGGGAGCACCGGGGACGGGTCTACCCATGACGCCTCGTGTCACACCAATTACGAACGAGATTTACACCATAAATGCCTTGGGGTAGGGCGAAGCCTCCGGCTGAGCCAAGAGTGTTCATATTCGAAAATTGCTTCCGGCTCAGCCGGAGGCTTCGCCCTACCTAAAGTGCAGATCTCGTTCGCAACTGGTATCAGGCGTGGCTGCGGAATCCAGCAGACTGTTTTCCACCTCGGATCAGAAGTCGACAATGCTCGTCTCGGATTGTCGGATTGCCCCTTGGAAAGGTCATTACTTTCGTGTTTTGTTTTCCGATTTTATTAACAAACCATCGGAGCCGATATAGTATTCGTCATCATGGGTTTTTCTGTGGAAGAACTCCGGATCGGTCCAGTTTATGGTTTTGCTGATATCCATTGCAGGGCGCGTCCCGAACTCGAACCTGTTATCTATGCCAAACGGCATCTCGCTTTTGTGTATCTTCACTTTATGGAATATTGATCCAGGGGACGCGGGTGTTCTTCCTTTCTTTATAATCAAGTAGTCATGCCCGTCAAAACTCCCTGCATAAAAAAGCCCATTGTATCCTCCCATAATGGGGCTTGATGCTATTTTTCGTATGAGAGAAGGGAGCTGATCTCCTTGCGTTGTCGAATACGATGATTTGAAGTTGGCGGAACTGCATCCACCAAGTCCGATAACTGCCAATAATAGTATTATGGATTTTGATATTCTGGAACCGAGAAAATGGGCAATCCGGAAGATGTTGGTTTTTTCATTGCTCATTGGAGGGCTGGTGACGGCGGGCATTGTTTTTCAGTTTTTGGGAGGGGAAAGCTTGATTTTGCCAATTCGTATCTGTTTGCGCTGCAATATACAACATCGGATTTTGCATGGAATTCCGCCTTTTGTGGCTCACGCAACGGCGCGGCGACGCAACGGGAGCTGCGGCTCCGGTGGTTTTTCTTGCTGCGTCGTGGCGGCGTTGCGTGAGATCAGTTTGCTCAGGATGCGCACGATGCGGGGAATGAAAACAAAACATCCTGTCAATCCTGTCCAAAAAATCCGAAATTCTGGCGCCACGATATGATCCCGCCACAGTATCGCTCGAAATACCATGACAGTCCAAGCCTAGCCTGCTTTACCGCGGTTCCCAACTTGTTGCCTCGGCTCATCCACTGTCGAACCCTTATCGCCTGTCCGGGTTTCCACTCCACTTTTTCGGGGCAACCGTGCGGTCGTCAACCATGTCGTAGGGCAGCGTCCAGACATTGCCCTCCTCGTCGCCAAAATACATCTGGGAAATGCTCGGTTCGTCCGGGCGCCCGTCGGCCCAAAAATACATGAAGGGGGCGACTCCGTTAACCACTTTTCTGATGTAATTATGATTCCTCGGGCTGTTGCTGGTGATCTGCTTGGCCCGCGTCCACGTGTGGGCGTTGTCAGTGCTTTGCCACATGACAATCTCGCCTCCCCCTCCCCATTTTTGGGGACTGTTCTCGGTGGGCGCCACAACGGTCCACTTGTCGCCCGATATCCAGAGGCTGCCTGTATCATAATTATGGTCGGACGTGGTTATTTTATGATTCACCCATGCCCGGCCGTCCCAATGGATGATCTGCCAGTCCTTGAGACCGTTTTCCGGGCCCGGTGAATGGCCCGTGCCTGACACATATAGCGCCGCCGGATTTCCGTTTTTGTCGAAGGCCATATCCTTGATATATACATTCTGTCCCTTGCTGAAAAACTCCCTGACAAGGGAAGGGCTGTCCACGTTGGTAACGGGAGTCGCCACGCTCGTGCCGTCCACCTTGGTCCAGGTTTTTCCAAAATCCGTGCTTTGCAGATAGTAGATATTGGTGCGCTTGTCCACGTTCCCGTTGGGGTGCCAGTTGAAGAAGAAGGCTATTTTTTCGCCAAGCTGCCCGCTGATTTGATAATGCCCGCCCTTTTTATCCTCCGGGCGCTTGATGGCGGCGAGCTGCCGGTGGGCGGTCCAGTTGCGGCCATCGGCGCTGGTATTGAAATAAAGCAAACGCACCCCGGTGTATTTTGTGAAAAGATGCAGGAATCCTTTTCCCGGAACATATTTGGGCTGGGGATATGTCATTTCGTCCTTCAGTATCATTTCAAACGCGCTGACATCGTTTGGCTTTACGCTCTTATATATGAATCCCGGGCGGCCCCTCCCGCGCCCGCTGACGAACACCCACAGATACCCCTCTTCGTCCATGGCGAGCGACGGGTTGTCGTGCGGGTCGAAAACGCCGTTTTTGTCATGAACAACGGTGGGTTTCGAGACAGTATTGGTGTCGTGGTCGTAGCAGCCGGCCATGCACACCAGATAGTTGCCGTAGGCCGAGGTCTTGTAATCGCGCTGGGCGATTTCGGCACTGCTTTTGCGTCCGGGCGCGATGCCGCCATATACAAAGAAGGTTTTTCGTACTTGCGGAGAATAGATTGCAAGCGGGATGTGTTTTGCCGTGTAGGTGGCGAGGCCTCCGGAATACTTGTCTCCATATTTGTTGAATTGTCCGAGCGTAAACCATATCCCCTTATAGCCGTCGATTGCCTGGTTGTTGAGCGAGGTCTGGGGGGCCTTGTTTTTTGCCACCTTGTTTTTTCCCACGACTGGCTGGCCGCCGGCGGAGGGAGTCGCAATCGGCCCCGGGCTCGGCGGAAGTTTGATGATCTCGCTTGCCGCGAGCAAAAACGCGCCGGTCCCGTAAACCTCCCAGCTCTCCGTTCCAAAATTATCCCGGGGGGAGGCCCCAATGGGCTGGACCCAGCCTATGCGTCCGTCGGATGAGACGCATTTCAGGAGGCCGATCCAGGCTTTTTGCACGGCGGGCAGCGTGGCTTTCGCATCAAGCACCCCGGCGTTTATTCCCCAGGCGAGGGCATAGCAGAAGAATCCGGTGCCGCTGACTTCACCCCCCGGGTAAGCCTCCGGATCCAGCAGGCTGGCGCGCCACATGCCGTCGGTTTGTTGCAGGGAAATGATACGGGCGGCCATTTCCTTGAACAGGTTTTCATAAAAAGGACGCTTGGGGTAATCTGCCGGCAATTCGCCAAGGACGCGGGCGAGCCCTCCCATGACCCAGCCGTTGCCCCGTGACCAAAAGATTTTTTTGCCATTGGCCTCCCTGCGGTCTTTCCCGTCCTTTCTGGCGAGGTAGTTCTTATCCCGTGCAAAAAGATGCTCCTCCCGATCGTAAAGCAGGTTGTAGCATTGTTGAAAATATTCGTCGCTTTTGGAAAGGAACTCCTTGTTTCCTATGGCGAGCCCGGTCTTGACCATCGTCGGAGGCGCCATGAAAAGAGCATCGCACCACCACCATTTGATAATATCAACCGATCCCTTGCTTGGATACGGATTGGCAATGAGTTTTTCAAGCACCTCGACGGTCGGCTGTATCATCTCCCTCTTGTTTTCCTGCCGGAAAAGATCCGCATACATCTGGCAGACCGCGATGTCGTCGGCGTGATACCAGCGTTTGTAGGGCATCCATGAGTGCTTGCGCCCGATCTCCATCATGGCATCATGGAGATGTTGTGATTTTGTGACATCCCACGCGGCAAAGAGACCCGCGTAAAGCGTGCCATTCGTCCAGCTAAGCGGATTATGCTTGGGGTTCGCGAGCTGCCAGTCCGCGGTTTTGAGCATGATGGCCTTTATATATTCCCCGCTGAAAGCAGTCTCGGTGGAGACGCCGGCCCGGGCATGAGCGAAGGTTGCAAGGACAATGACAAGGCGCAACGCGATCGTGAGAGTTTGCATGTTTGGTAATGAATTGGGGAAGTTATGGGTGCATGTTCCATGCCTAAGAAAAACGTTTTTATGTCAAATGACCAGATCGCAGAGTTACTGCATATGCTCAAAAAATTACTGCATATTGGCAGACTCGACCAAGGACAGCATTTTTTTGTTTTCTGAATGGATGCGCGGTTACCGCCGGGTGACGGCGGCGGCGGTCAGGGGGGCGGGGCTGCCGGGGGCGGGATTTTTGGCCATGTCGATCGCGTCGGTCAGGACACGCAGGGTTTCGCGGAGGTGGATGTCGAGCTTCTTGGCGTCGGCTTCGAGTTGGTCGGAGGTCATGTTGTCTTCGTCGTCCTCGTCGAGGTCGTCCGGCTTGGCGGCGGGGGCCTCGGTGTTGTCGGCGATGCGCACGCCCGGGAGGTCGTTTGCATCGTCGGTTTTGCCGCCTTGCGTCGGCACGGCTTCGCCGGGCTTGGCCTCGGGGGATTTGGCGTCGTCGGATTTTGGCGCGAGAGGCTTGGCTGGGGCGCGGCGGTTTTTTTCCTTCGGCGGGCCGAGAAGGAAGTCGGTGGAATTGTAGCCGAAGGCGGTGGCGAGGCGGTTGCGTTCCTCGTTCTGTTCCTTTCGGAAGGTTTTGTCGGCAGCTTTTTGGGCGAGGCGTTCGTTGAGGTTGAGCGGGAGGATTTTTTGCTCCTGCCGGTTTTTATACCAGTCGATGTTTTTGCGGAGGTAGTTGAATTCGTCGAGGGTTTGCTGGCGTTTTTTGCTGGCCTCGCGGAGGGCGGAGAGAAGGGCGGGAGGGAGGGGGCTGCCGTTGTATTTGCTGGAGGCGATTTCATCCCATGAGAGGGCGCGGGGGAGGCTTTTTTCGCCAATGGGCAGGTAGTCGTCGATGGAGGGGAGGGGGATGTCGGAGACGACGCCCTTGAGCTGGGTGGAGTCGCCGCTGGGGAGGTAGAACTTCTGGATGGTGAGCTTGATGCCGCCGGTCTTGGTGTTGAGGCGGGCGAGGGAGGGGGCGATCTGGCTCATTTCGATGAGTTGCTGGACGGTGCCTTTGCCGTGGGTGGAGCTGTCGCCGACGATGATGGCGCGGCCGTAATTCTGGAGGGCGCCGGCGACGATTTCGGAGGCGGAGGCGGAGAAGCGGGAGACGAGGACGGCGAGGGGGCCGGTGTAGGCGATGTCCTTGTTGTTGCTGTTGTCCACTTGGACTTGTCCGTAGTAGTTGCGGACTTGGACGACGGGGCCGGGGGCCATGAAGAGGCCGGTGAGGTTGATCGCCTCGGAGAGGAGGCCGCCGCCGTTGCCGCGGAGGTCGAGGACGAGGCCCTGGATGCCGCCTTCGCTTTGCTGGAATTGGGTGATGAGCTTGGCGACGTCCTGCGTGGCGGAGGGGCTGGGTTCGCCTTTGTCGTTGAGGCCGGCGTCGTAGAAGCTGGGGAGGGTGATGACGCCGATGGGGATGGTGCCGTTGCCGTCGGGAGCGGGGACATCGTGGATGGTGCCGCGGGCGCGGGAGGCGTCGAGGCTGATGACGTCGCGGGTGATGACGATTTCCTTGCGCTGGGTGGGATCGGCGGCGGGGATGATGGTGAGGCGGACGCGGGTGTCTTTTTTGCCGCGGATGAGCTGGACGACCTTGCGGAGTTTCATGCCGATGACGTCGATTGGCTCCTGGCCGTCCTCGGCGACGGCGATGATTTTGTCCTTGGGCTGGAGCTGTTTGCTAAGGTCGGCCGGGCCTCCGACGACGATTTCCTGGATGGTGCAATAATCGTCCTCGACGGAGAGGACGGCGCCGATGCCGATGAGCTGGAGTTTTATGCCGATGGTGAATTCGTCGAGGGTCTCGGCGGACATGTAGGAGGTGTGGGGGTCGTAGAGGCGGGCGACGGTGGTGAGGTAGGTTTCGGAGACGTCCTTGGGCTCGATGTCGGCGAGGTTTTTGAGCCAGCGTTCGTAGCGTTTGCGGATGTCCTTGCGGGCGTCGTCGAGGGTCTTTTTGTTGAGCATTTCGCCGATGATTTCGTTTTTGAGGCGCTTGACCCAGAGGGCATCGGCCTCGGCTGCGTCGGCGGGGAAGGGGGTGTCCTTGCGGTCGTAGAGGTAGCCGTCCTGGTCGTTGAGATCGTCGTCGGTGATGGTGTCGAGGCGGTCGAGAACCCAGTGGATGCGGTCGGTGACGCGCTTGGAATAGGTGTTGAAAATATCGTAGGCGGGATCGGTTTTGCCGAGGCTGGTGAGGTTGTTGTAAACCCAGCGGGGCGTGTAGCGGGCTATGAAGGCGGTTTTGTCGCTTTCGAGAAAGAAGAGGTGCTGGCCGTCGAAGTCGGTCATGAAGTTGGGGATGACCTCGGAGTAATCGGCGGGTTTGACGGCGTTGCGGTTGTAGTGGAATTGTTCGAGGATCTGGACGACACCGGCGGCCTCGCGTTCGAAGCCGGGGGCGGGGGCGAAGATGCGGTCTTCGGCGGGCGCGGCTTGCGCGGCGGGCGGGAAAATGACGGCGGCACAGACGGCAAACGCAAAAAACAGCGTGGCGCGGCGGATGCCAATGGAGCTGGGAGCGGGAAACTTCATTATGCGTATTGGACGGAGATGCAGGGACGCAGTTTCATTACAGTTTTGTAAGTGGCAAAGCAGATTCTTCGGATCGTTTACTGTTTTTCGAGTTTTCGACAAAACAGCCGCCGCGCCCGCGAAACGGAGGATCCGGCTTCGCGGGCGCGGCGGCCAAAAGGCGGGCATCGTTTGCCGCGCTCAGCGCAACCTGCGGTTTGCCATGAAATAAAGCACGGGCACGGCCATGCGGCTGATGAGCAGCGAGGCGATTTCGCCGAACATGAGGCTGATCGCAAGGCCTTGGAAAATCGGGTCGGCCAGGATCACCGCCGCGCCGACGACCACGGCAAGCGCGGTGAGCAGCATCGGGCGGAAACGCACCGCGCCGGCTTCCACGACGGCGTCGCGCAACGAAAGCCCGTGCGAGCGGCGCAGCTCGATGAAATCGACGAGGATGATCGAATTGCGGACGACGATGCCCGCGCCCGCCATGAAGCCGATCATCGAGGTGGCGGTGAAAAACGCGCCGATGCCCCAATGCGCCGGCAGGATGCCGATGAGCGAAAACGGAATCGCGGCCATGACGATGAGCGGTGTGATGTAGTTTTTGAACCAGCCCACCATGAGCATGTAGATGAGCACGAGCACGGCGGCGAAGGCCAGTCCGAGATCGCGGAAAACCTCCAGCGTGATGTGCCACTCGCCGTCCCATTTTATCGAGGGCCGGCGCGGGTCGAACGGCATGTGCATGTTGAGGATTTCGAGCTTGGGCGAGTCGCCGCCGAACTCGCGCGCGTCGATTTTTTTCAATTCGCGGTTCATCGCGAACATCGCGTAGGCGGGGCTTTCGACCGCGCCTGCGACATCGGCGGTGACATAGGTGACGGGCGTGAGATTTTTGCGGTAAAGGCTGCGTTCGCCGGGCACGGTTTCGAGGCGGACAAGCTCGGAGAGCGGCACGAGCGGTGCGGAAGGCGAGGCGGCGCTGCGGATGTGGAGCGCGAGCAAATCCTCGGGCCTGCCCTTCGCGGCGCGCGGCAGCTCGAAAACAATGGCGATGTCCTCGCGCTCGCCGGGCAGGTGGAGCAGATCGACGGCGAGGCCGGGCGCGGCGATTTGCAGGGCTTGCGCGATGTCGTTTTCGTTGATGCCGGAGAGCGCGGCTTTTTCCTTGTCCACGACGTAGCGGACCTTCGGCTGGCGGGCTTCGACATACCAGTCGATGTCCACGACGCCCTCGGATTTTTCCATGATCGAGCGCACGCGGCGGGCGAGCGCGAGGCGGGTCTCGTCGTCGGGGCCGTAGATTTCGGCCACGAGAGTTTGCAGCACCGGTGGGCCGGGCGGCACCTCGGCGACGGCGACCGACGCGCCGTGTTTCGCTGCGATGGCGGCGACCTTGGGGCGGATGCGTCCGGCGATGGCGTGGCTTTGTTGCGAGCGCTCGCCCTTGCCGACGAGGTTCACCTGGATGTCGGCGACATTCGGCCCGCTGCGCATGAAATAGTGGCGGACGAGTCCGTTGAAATTGAACGGCGAGGCCGCGCCCGCGTAAATCTGGTAATCGCGCACCTCCGGCTCGTCGCGCAGCGCGGCGGCCATTTCCTGCGCGATGGCGGCGGTGCGTTCGAGCGTCGTGCCTTCCTCGGTGTTGAGGATGATCTGGAACTCCGACTTGTTGTCGAAGGGCAGCATCTTGACCTTGACCGCGCCGAAGGGCACGAGGCTGAACGCGCCGAGGAGCAGGACAACGATGCCGACGACAAAAACCCAGCGCCACGGGCCGCGGTCGAGCAGCGGCTCCATGATCTTGTGGTAGAGGCGCGTTGACCAGTCGTTGGCGGCGTGGTCGGTCTCGAAGGCGAGCGCCGATTTTTTCGCTTCGGGCAGCTTTTTCTCGCATTCGGAACGGCGTTTGAGGATGCGGATCGCGGCCCACGGCGTGACGCTGAAGGCGATCAGCAGCGAAAACACCATCGCGGCAGTCGCGCCGATCGGAATCGGGCGCATGTAGGGACCCATGAGACCGCCGACAAACGCCATCGGCAGAATCGCCGCGATCACGGCCCATGTGGCAAGCACGGTCGGGTTGCCCACCTCGTCAACGGCGTCAAGCGCGACGCGCACGAGCGGCTTCTTTTCCGCGCCCGACATGCGCGCATGGCGGACGATGTTTTCGACAACGACAATCGCGTCGTCCACGAGGATGCCGATCGAGAAGATCAGCGCAAAGAGCGTGATGCGGTTGAGCGTGTAGCCGTGCAGGTAAAACACCAGCAGCGTGAGCGCGAGCGTCGAGGGGATCGCGAGCAGCACGACCGTCGATTCGCGCCAGCCGAGAAAAATAAGGATGAGCAGCGCGACGCCGAAAACGGCGATGCCCATGTGCAGGAGCAGCTCGTTGGATTTCTCGGCTGCGGTGTGGCCGTAATCGCGCGTGATGGTGACGCCGACATCGGCGGGCAGCAGCCGGCCCTTGAGCGCGTCGGTTTTTTCGAGCACGCGGTTGACGACGTCGATGGCGTTCGCGCCGGGACGCTTGGCGATGGCGAGCGTGACGGCGGCTTCGAGGCCGCCTGCGCCGTCCGCCGCTGCTCCCGCGCCGGAGCCGAAGAGAACGTAATTGGCGGGCTCCTCGGAAGTGTCGGCCACGGTGGCGACATCGCGCAGATAAACGGGATTGTTTTGGAAAACGCCCACGACAACCGCGCCCGCGTCGGCGGCGTCGCGCAGGAACGTGCCTGTTTCGAGCAGCACCTCGCTGTCGCCGGTCGGGAGCGAGCCGAGCTGCGCCTGCCGGTTGGCCTGCCGGAGCGCGGGCGCGAGTTGCGTGACGGAGAGGCCGCGCGCGGCGAGCGCGGCGGGATCGAGCTGCACGCGCACGGCGCGGCGCACGCCGCCGATGAGCGTGGTCTCGGCGACTTGCGGGATGGCCTTGATCTCGTCGTCGAGCTGCGCGGCGAGGCGGCGGAGCGCGAGGTGGTCGTGTGTCGCGCTGTGAAGCGTGATCGCGAGCACGGGCACGTCGTCGATGGTGCGCGGCTTGACGAGCGGGAGACTGCCGCCGGAGGGAATGCGGTCGAAGTTGGCCTGGAGTTTCTGGTTGAGGCGCACGAGCGCGGCCTCGATGTCGGTGCCCACTTCGAAACGCACGATGGTCATCGCCCTGCCGGGGCTTGAAGTGGAGTAGAGATATTCCACGCCGGGGATTTCCCAGAGGAGTTTTTCCATCGGGCGGGTCATGCGGTTTTCCACCTCGGCGGCGGTCGAGCCGGGCATGGAAACGATGACGTCGATCATCGGCACCTTGATTTGCGGCTCCTCCTCGCGCGGCAGCATGAGCACCGCGAATGCGCCCATGAGAATCGAGGCGGCGATGACGATGGGCGTCAGGCGCGAGTCGATGAACAAGGCCGCGAGCCGTCCGGTGAGGCCGTATTTCGCGGGCGCGTCGGGCGTGTTTTGATTGGGCGTGCTCATGGCTTCACATTCACGGGCTGGCCGTCGCGGAGGCTGGCGGCGGGGTTGAGGACGATGCGCTCGCCTGCGGCGAGGCCCGCGAGGATTTCAACGCGGCCATCGTGGCGCGCGCCGGTTTTCACGAGCCGGAGAATCGCCCTGCCTTCGGCGACGACGAAAACGCGCTCCATCTGGCCGAAGAACGCGACGGCGTCTTCCGGCACGACAATCGCGCGGCTTTCGCCGGCGGGCCATGCGACGCGGGCGAATTGTCCCGAACGCACCGCCGCGCCCGCGGGCAGGTCGATCTTGGCGAGGAGCGTGCGCGCGACCGGATCGAGCGACGGGGAAATCTCGGCGACGCGCCCGGTGAGCGTCAGTTTTCCGACGCGGACGGATGCCTCCGCGCCGACCGGAATGCTGGCGAGGCTTTCGGGCACCTCGACCTCGACGCGCTGGCGCGCGGGGTTTTCGATTTCGAGCAGCGGGCTGCCGGGCATGGCGAGATCGCCATCGTTGACGAAACGCCGCGCGATCACGCCGTCGAACGGCGCGGCGATCACCGTGTAGCCGAGCATGGTGCGCGCCTCGGCTGCGGCGGCTTCCATGAAGCGCGCGCGGTTTTCTAAACTGCGCACGGTCTCGGCGGTGCTGGCGTCTTTTGCGAGCAGGCTCGTCTCGCGCTCAAGATCGCGGCGCGCCTGCCCGAGATTCGCCTCGGCCTGCGCGAGGCGCGCGTTCATTTCGCCGGCGGAAATGCGCGCGAGCACGTCGCCGGACTTCACCGATTGCCCGAGGGAAACCGCGAGGCTTTCGATGACGCCGGTGACTTTCGGCGCGAGCGAGGCGCGCTCGACGGCGCGGACGGTGCCGGGCAGTTCGATGGTTTTTGCCCCGGTGACGACGCGCGCCTCGGCGACGCTGACGGTCGCGGCGGGAAGCGGGGACGCGGGCGCGGCGTGGCGGTCGCGTCCGCAACCGGCGAGAACAAGCGCGAGGCCGGCGGCCAGCGCGCCGCGCCAGAGCGCGGGACGGAAGGAATGGAGGTGGCTGGGAGGGTTCATGAGAGTGTCGCGAAGGAAAAAACGGTGGTTATTCGGGAATGACGGGAAGGCCGGCGGCGCGGCGGAGTTCGGCGGCGGCGATGCGCTCGCTCGCGCTGGCGACGGCGCGCCTCATGCGCGCCTCGGTCAATCGCGTTTCGACGTCGATCAACTCGCTGGAGAGCACGGAGCCTTTTTCGAAACGCTCGCGGTTGATGCGCGCGGCTTCGTCGGCCTGCGCCACGAGCGTCGAGGTGACGTCGAGTTGTTCGCGTGCAAGCTGGTGCGCGAGGCGCGCCTGCTCCAGTTCCAATCCGAGCGCGAGTTCGAGGCGGCGCAGGCCCGCCCTGGCTTGGGCGAGCTCGGCTTGCGCCTGACTGATGCGGCCCGATGTGAGCGGGCCGTCGAAGAGGGGAAGCTCGGCCTGCACGCCGGCCATCCAACTGCGTCCGTCGCCGTTGCGCTGCCAGCCTTGGTCGTGCTGGTAGCTGGCGAAGGCGTTGACGGCGGGCATTCGGGAGCGTCGCGCGGCGAGCAGGTTTTTCTCGGCGGCGGCGATGCGGCGGCGCATGGCTTGCAACTCGACGCGACTGCCAATCGAAGGCGCATCGGGCGCGGCAAACGCGGACGCGGCGGCATCGTCACTGGCGAGCACGACGGGGCCGGCTTCCTCGCGTCCGAGCAGGAAAAGAAACTGGCGCGCGGCGAGCGCGGACTGATGCCGCGCCTCAAGCAGGCGTTCGCGAATGCGGGCGAGCTGCACCTTGAGATTGAGCGCCTCGCTGCGGATCAACTGGCCCGCCTCGAAGCGCAATCCGGCCACGCGGTCGCTGGCCTCCATCGCGGCGGCGGCGGCTTCCATCGCGTCCACGTTTTCGCGCGCCTGCCGGATGCGGAAGTAGGCTCGCGCGACCTCGGCGGCGAGTTGTTCGAGCGCGGCGGTGCGCTCGATTTCGGCGGCTTCGGCCATGCCGCGCGCGGCGGATTTTCGCGCGCGGTCGCGGCCTCCCGAGTAGAGATTATAACCGAGCGCCAGCGTGACGTTGAGGTTGTCCACGCGGCCCGGATTGTTGAAGTCGATGCCGGAGTTGAACGCGCGCTGGCCGAGGATCATTCCGAAGGCCTGCATCGGGTTGTCGGTCTGCGCGTATCCGGCCTTGAGCGAGAGTTGCGGCCAGTCGGTCGCGGAGGCTTGCGCGAGCATTGCGCGCGCGGCGTTCACACGTTCCCGCGCGATGGCGGCGTCGGGGCTGGCGGATTTCGCTTCGGCGACGGCGGAGGCAAGTGTCCACGGCGCGGATGCCGCGGCGAAGAGCGTCGGCGAAAGCAGGGCGAGGGCGATTGCGACGAAGGTTTTCATTGGCGAAAGGCGGCGGCTCATGAGCCGCGCAGGTTCAGGAGTGCGAGCAGCAGCCCGATGCTTCCGCCGTAGATGGCGCCGCGCCACCATGTGCTGGTGAGCGGGCATGTGCCGGAGGAGCATTGGCCGAAATACCCGAGCAGCGCGCCGAGCGCGCCGCCGATCAGGATGGGAAGAAAAAAGCCGAGGAGTTTCATGGCGGCGGGTGCGGATGGAAGGGATGCGGGTTGCGGCGCCGCTCAGTGTTTGCCGTTGTCCGCCGCGCGGTCGCAGGCCGTCGCGGAGGAGCGGAAGATTTTGCCGAGGATGATCTCCGGCGGGCAGAAGCCAGTGAAGGCGGACTGGATGAGATTCACGCCGACAAAGGCGGTGAGGAGCAGCCACCACGGGCTGGCGAAATGGGCGAGCGCGAGACTGGCGAGGATCATCGTCCCGGCGAGGATGCGGATGCGGTGTTCGAGTTTCATGGGCTGTTTCGGAGCGGTTTTCATGGTTTCAGTAATATAACTATATCGCCACATGGTTATGTTTAGATTTAGATTGTCAAGTCCCTTTCCGCGTATTTTTCTCGTTCGCATGGCAAAAAATATTCCGGCCCAGAGCATCGAGCTGATCGCCGAGCGTTTCCACGCGCTGGGCGAGCCTGCGCGCCTGCGAATCCTCATGGCGCTGCAGGAGGGCGAGCGCACGGTGTCCGATCTCGTGGAGTCGCAGGGCACGAGCCAGGCGAACATTTCGAAGCATCTCCAGATTTTGACGGCGCGCGGCTTTCTGAAGCGCCGCAAGCAGGGGCTGAATGTTTTTTATGCGATTTCCGACAAGGAGATTTTCAACATGTGCAGCATGGTCTGCGGCGGCATCCGCAAGCAGCTCGACGCGCGGAGCAAGTTGATGAAGTGAAGAGGGCGGAAGAAGTAGGAAGTAGAAATTAGGAATTAGAAAGTGGGAGTCAGGGAAGGGTTCACAGCAAAGGCGCAAAGGGCGCGAAGGCCGGAAAAGACAGAGGGCGGTGGACAGAGAACGCAATGCGGGGTGAGGAGAGGAATGTATTTCTGATCTCTGATTTCCATCCTCTGCTTTTCACTCTTCACCTTTCACTTTTCACACTTCTATCTCTCCGCTGTTTAGCGGAGTTTCACTCGAGCTGGGGGTGGCGACGTTGAGGCGGATGGTGGTGAGGTTTTCGATCACGAGCTCGCCCATGGTGTTGCAGTGGAGGTAGGCGGGACGGCCATAGTGCGCGGCGAGGGCTTCGCGGAGTTGCACGACGTGGGCGCGCGGAGCGATTTCGTCGTGCGACATGGCGCTGAGGAGGGCGTTGAGGCGTTCCTCGACGAGATCGGCGCGCTGAAGCATGAGGGTTTGTTCCTCGCGTTGATACTGGCGGGCGCTGGCGATGTTGAGGTGTTTTATGCAGTAGAGCGCGAGGGGCTGGTTTTCCTTGAAGAACTGCGGGCGGTAGAGGTTCATGCGGCCCTCGTAGGATTGCTGGTCGAAATCCATGGCGCGGATGCGGATTTGCGCGCCCTCGAAATCCGGGGTGACGACGACGACGAAGTTGTAGCTGCGCATGTCTCCGAGGAGACGCACGAAGCAGCGTTCGTTGAACTTTACCAGTTCCTTGGCGAGGCGGATGGGTTTGATCTCGGTGCGCTGGTTGAGCCAGCGTTCGACAAAGACATCGCCGGGGATGCCCGCGACGTGCTCCTCGACGAGGGTGTTGCCGCAGGTGAGGTAGTGCATGCGGTTGGGCGAGAGGAGGTGCTCGAGTTCGAGTCCGTAAACGCGGGAGGCGTCGCCTTTCTTGATGTAGAAGTGGTCGGGATTGTCGTTGTAGGCGTTGACGATGCGGACGCGGAAGGGCGCGGAGTTGCCGAACGCGCAGAAGTCGATGCGGTCAACATAGAGGTGCTGCATGACGGACATGTCGCCGTCGGTGCGCAGGAGCGCGTAGATGTATTTGAGGCCTTCGTGGATGGATTCCATTTCCATGTGGTCGTAGACGACCGTTTCCCAGAGTGTCATGTTGCCCTCGGGGTCGGTGTAGGGGGCGCATTCGGTAAAGCGGCGGAGGCGTTCGTAGGTGACGGGCAGCTCGCGCTCCCGGCGGTAGCGCTTGAGATAGTGGCGCAGGCTGGGGCTGATGGGAAAGCTGGGCTTTTTGTGCTGGGTGCGGCGCACTGTGGCGGGGTCGATGTTCATGCGATGATGGCGATGAGGGTGGCGTGTCGTTTTGTATGCGCAATGTCTTGTTTCGCGCAGAGGCTTTCTGCAAGCTCCCCATGCGCTGGTTTCCTCGCGCATTTCTTTCAAAAAAACGTCATTTTCAAAACATCCGTCCCATGCCCGAATCCGCCCAACAGATTCTCGAAACCTATATGGGGATGCCGGCGGATTTTTGGATAAAAGTGCTGATCGCCACGGTCGTGCTGCTGCTGTTGCTCACGGTGTTGAAAAAACTCGCGCAAGTCGGCCAGGTCATCGGCGTGGTGCTCCTGCTAATCATCTTGGGTGTGATTGGTTACAAGTGGGTGCGCGATCGCAATGAGCCCGCGTTCATGACGCCTGCGGTGAGCTTCGTGGCGTCGTTTTTCGATGTGCCCGCGCCGGTTGTCCAGCCGTCCGGCACGATGCCGCCGGTTCAGGCCTCGGGGACGGTCGCGCCGGAAAATCAGCCCGCAAAACCACCTGCGAAATAACCGCCGCCAGCGGGAAATCGCCTCCGCAAAAACACGCCGCGCCATTTAAGGTTCGATCTTTTACGGGAAAACATAACAGTTTGAACACCTGTAGTAATTTTTTCCACACACTCATTCCACACATCCAACCATGCCTAAAGAATACTCCGACATCGGACTCATCGGCCTCGCGGTCATGGGTCAGAATCTCGCGCTCAACATAGCCGACCACGGCTTCCAAATCTCGGTTTACAACCGCACCACTGAAAAAGTGGACAAGTTTGTCGCCGAAAATCCGAACACGCCCGGCGGCGTCGTCGGCACGAAGACGCTTGAGGACTTCGTGAAATCGCTCTCCAAGCCCCGCAAGATGATCATCCTCGTGCAGGCGGGCAAAGGCACCGACGCCGTGATCGACGGCCTCGTGCCCCTCCTCGACCAGAACGACATCGTCATCGACGGCGGCAACGCCCTCTGGACCGACACCATCCGCCGCGAAAAAGCGCTCAAGGAAAAAGGCCTCCGCTTCATTGGCTCCGGCGTTTCCGGCGGCGAGGAAGGCGCGCGCTTCGGCCCCGCCCTCATGCCCGGCGGCGACAAGGCCGCCTACAAGGAACTCGAAAAAATCTGGAACGCCGTCGCCGCCAAGGTGGACCGCAAAACCGGCAAGCCCCTCCTCGGCGCCGCCCCCGGCAAGCCCGTCAAGGGCGGCGTGCCCTGCGCCGCCTACATCGGCGAAAACGGCGCCGGTCACTATGTGAAAATGGTACACAACGGCATCGAATACGGCGACATGCAGATGATCTGCGAGGCCTACGCCATCATGAAAGGCGTGCTCGGCATGAAAGCCCCCGAAATGGGCGAAATCTTTTCCCAGTGGAACAAGGGCGCGCTCGACAGCTTCCTGATCGAAATCACCGCCGACATCCTCAAGCAAAAAGACCCCGTCACGAAAAAGCCCATTGTCGACGTCATCCTCGACACCGCCGGCCAGAAAGGCACCGGCAAATGGACATCGGTCAACGCGCTCGACATGGGCGTGCCCGCGCCGACCATCGCCGAGTCCGTCTTCGCCCGCTGCCTCTCCGCCGTGAAGGAAGAGCGCGTCGCCGCCTCGAAAATCCTCAAGGGCCCGAAGGCCAAAAAATACACCGGCTCCAAAAAAGCGCTCATCGAGGCCATCCACGACGCCCTCTACTGCTCGAAAATCTGCTCCTACGCGCAAGGCTTCCAGCTCATGCGCGAGGCGCAGAAGGAATACAACTGGAAGCTCAACTTCGGCCAGATCGCGCAAATCTGGCGCGGCGGCTGCATCATCCGCGCCGCGTTTCTGCAAAAAATCACCGAGGCCTTCCGCGCCAACCCGAAGCTCGCCAACCTCCTCCTCGACCCGTATTTCAACAGGACGATCCAGAAGGCGCAGGCCAACTGGCGCAAAGTCGTCGCCCTCGCCGTGGAGAACGGCATCAGCGTGCCCACCTTCGCCTCCGCGCTCGCCTACTACGACGGCTACCGCGCCGAGCGCAGCCCGGCCAACCTCCTCCAGGGCCAGCGCGACTACTTTGGCGCGCACACCTACGAGCGCGTTGACCAGAAGCGCGGCACGTTCTTCCACATCGACTGGCCCAAGCCCGACCGCCCGCAATACCAGGCGTAATCGCGGCAGCGGCTTGGCCCGCTCATCGGCCTCCGGCCCACAAGCCAGCCCAACCTTCGCCAAAGCGCGATCCGGAAAGGATCGCGCTTTTTTCTTTGGAGCATACCCAGGAAATGGAATTTGAGACTTTCAAATTCCGGTGAAGTCACCCATCTTGTTGCTCACCACGCTGCCCGTCCCCGTCACTCCCAAACCTCCAACCTCGGAAGCGCACACTGCAAGAATCAAGGCGCGCCGATGTGCGGATTAACTAGGCGGACACGGTTTGGGAGCGTCGCGTCGTTGCGTGAGCCTTGCAGGGGAAAAGGACGCAGCTCACGGACAAAAGAACCGGTGGAGCAAACCAAGCGACGGTCCCCGCATAGCTGTCCGAAACATGGGGATGAGAGCTTAGAGATGGCATAGGATATGGCTGGCCTTGCTTGGGTCGCCTCCGCACCACATTACGATTTGCTCGATAAGCAGGCTGTCGAGCGCCATC
>JARKRC010000068.1 GCA_029974595.1 Ereboglobus sp.
GCGGGCGTTTCAGGCGTGGAATGTTCCCGCAGATAAGATGGGCGACGGCCTGAACACCATTTTTAAGGTGTCACAGGCGACCGGGATAAAGGTCGTGGACCTGACCAAGAAGGTCACGGATTTTGCGCCGACGCTGCAGAACCTCGGCTTCACCTTCGAGGAATCGGCAGCCCTTATCGGCCAGTTCGAGCGCGCGGGCGTGAACACGGAACAGGTTCTGGCCGCGCTCAAAAAATCGGCCGGGACATTTGCCAAAGACGGAAAAAGCATGTCGCAGGGCCTTGAAGATGTCACTAAGAGCATAAAAGGGGCAAAGACGGAGACCGAGGCCGCGCGCATCGCCATAGAGGTATTCGGCGCGCGGGCCGGGGCAGACGTGGCGCGGCAGATCAGGGCGGGCAAGCTGGATATCGACGACTTCGCAGAGTCAATCGCGGGCAGCAGCGAGACCATCGGCAAGGCGGCGGAAGATACATACGACTTCCAGGAGCAGCTCCAGATATTGAAAAACGGGCTTGCAAAAGAGCTTAAGCCCGTGGCGGATGACATTTTCCAGGCGATCAACGACTCGATGCCCGCGATAAAAAGTGTGGCCGAAGCCGTGGGCGATCTTGCCCGGCAGTTCAGCGAATTGCCCCCGGAGACGCAGGCGACCATCCTAAAACTCATCGCCTTGACTGCGGCGTCCGGACCGGTCGTGCGCGTGCTGGGCGGAATCACCAGCGGCGCGGGCAAAGTCGTTTCGACGTTTGGGAAGGTTGCGAGCAAGCTCTCCGAAAGCCGCACGGCATCAAAGGCGGCGGCCGATGCGGCGGCGGGTGTAGCGTCCGGCCTTAGCGGCATGGGCAGCGCGGCGGAGGGAGCTACCGGAAAGCTCGGCGGGTTGGGCGGCATCCTTGGCAAACTTGCGAATCCGACGACGGGCCTTATCGCGCTAGCCATCGGCGCGGCGATAGCCCTGGGCACGGCGCTTGACGATGCCACGGTCACCACGGGCGAGTTCAGCGATGCAATGGAACAAGATTTCAACCGCTACGCAGATGCGGTTGCGTCAGCAAACGGCATCATGGAGGCATTTGTGAGCGATACAACCGCATCCGGAGAGGCCGCGGACAGTATCCGGTCGAAAATCGAGGAAGTCGAAGCAAAAATAGCTGAGGCACATAAGAGATATATGGCCGCAAAGGGCGAGGCCCGCAAGCAAGACCTCGCGGACCTGCGAGAATATTACGCTGAACTCGCGGAACTAATGGGGCAGGAACTGACCCTATACACCAAAGGCCAGGAAGTGCTGACCGAGAAAATAAAGGGCGACTTCATCGACGTCACAAAAGAAAACGTTACGCAGGTCCAGAAAAGCATCGATGACGGCTTGGCCGCCACGAAAAAAGCGGCTGACGATGCTGCCTCGGCCTATCTGAACACCCTAGACAAAGAGGCGCTCGGGGTAGAGGAATACGAGCGTCTCAAGCAGAAATACTACAACGAGACCTATAGCGTCGCCATCCAGAACGCAAACAAGAGGGCGGCCGAAGCTGCACGCGCGGCACAAATCGAGCTTGAGGCCAACGACGAGAGCCTGGCCCGGCAACTCGAAAAAATCAATGGATTTCACGGCGACGCGACCAAAGCCGAGCGAGAGTATTATGACCGCCTTGACGAAATCCGCAACACAAACTACGCAACAGAGCTTGAGCGGTCGCAGGCCATATATAGCGCGTGGCAAGAGTTCTCGACCAAGCAGTCCCAAATTGCGAGCGACATCGGAAAGGCGTGGCTTGAGGTCGACGAAACGACGCGCGTGGCATGGCTAAAGTTTATCGACACGCAGGCCCGCGGCGGCACGCAACTCGACAAAGACTCGCGCGCGACCGTGACGGCCATCATGCAGGCCTATGCCCGTATGCCCGGGGGCCTCAGTCAGGTCGGGCGCGAAAGCATGGTCGCTCTCGGCCGCGCCATCCTCAATACAAAGGACCCCAAGAGGGCAGCGGAAGCGACCGATGAGGAATGCATAAACGAATTCAAAAAGTCCTACTCCGAGTATCAAACCACCGGCGCCGACAACGCCTATGCCTACGCAAAGGGCGTAGAAGGCACAAGGGACAATGCGAGGCAGGCGGGTAAAACGATTGCACAAGCAGGCAAGGAGGGCGCCGCGAGCGTCAGTTTTGAGGGCGTGGGCGCCGCGAGCGGCGAAGGCTTCGGAAGAGGCCTTGGAAAAACCGTAAACAAAATACTCGAAGCAGCCCGCAACCTTGTAAAACGGACGATGGACGCCATGCGCCGCGCTGCCGAAATGGCCTCACCGTCGAAAAAGACAATGAAAATCGGCGAGGACTTCGGCGAAGGTTTTGTCCTTGGCATCGAAGAAAAACAGCGCCGCGCGAAGGATGCCATCGCCGCAACTGCGCGCGCGAGCATCGCGGCCGCCCAGCGCGAGGTGGACCGTATGAACCGCCCGGTGCCATCGGGATTGTCTGCGCAAATCCGATATGCAACTGGGG
>JARKRC010000003.1 GCA_029974595.1 Ereboglobus sp.
GACAGCCGCACGTCCCCAAAATCCGCCGATTCAAATTCTTCGTCAACCCATTCGCTCATCCCCCATCTCTGTGCACTTTCACCCCTCTGCCTTCCAGCTTTTATCTCCCGAACTTGTGTATAAAGCCATGGCGACTCGCCCGTGTCGGGAAATCCCAAATCCCAATGTCCAAACTCCAAATAAATCCCAAAAAACAAATCACAAATTCCAAAAGACGCGGGTCGGGTGGCATGTGGCTCGGGTGGCACGGGCTGCCAGCCCGGTCGGTCGGCAAATTGACGCCAAAGCCGGTCAAGGCCGAGTCGTTTCCAAGCCGGCCCCAATCCACCTGCGCTTCGCTTCGGGGCGGGCAGGGGCTTCGCCCCTCCCCGAAATTTATGGTTTCCTTCAGCGGAATACCGATACGGAATACCGATACGTGGGTTTGGAAAGGATTAACAGGATGGGATGATCGGATGGAAGGAATCAGGAGGTAGAGGAGATAAAGGAGCCGGAGTGCTGTTCTCCTGACTCCTGACTCCTTCCATCCTTTTTCTCCCCCTCCGTGTCCTTTGTGCCTTTGTGGTGAATACCTGTGCTTCGCTTTGTCTAAAAGCTCGCGTCCGCCCGCTTACTTTTTCGCCGACGGCACGCACGCGCCGCAGCCGTTCACGAAGAAGTCGTTGCCCTTGTCATCGACGAGGATGAACACCGGGAAATCCTCCACCTCGATCTTCCAGATGGCTTCCATGCCGAGCTCGGGATATTCGACGAGTTCGACTTTCTTGATGTTCTCCTTCGCAAGAATCGCCGCCGGGCCGCCGATGCTGCCGAGATAAAAGCCGCCGTGTTTTTTGCACGCGTCGGTCACGACCTGGCTGCGGTTGCCTTTCGCGATCATCACGAGCGAGCCGCCTTGGGACTGGAAGAGATCGACGTAGCTGTCCATGCGTCCCGCTGTCGTCGGACCGAAGCTGCCCGAGGCGTAACCCTTCGGCGTCTTCGCGGGGCCGGCGTAATAAATCGGGTGGTTTTTCACGTAGTCGGGCAGGCCGAGGCCGGAGTCGATGCGCTCCTTCAATTTCGCGTGGGCGATGTCGCGGGCGACGATAATCGTGCCGTTGAGCGCGACGCGCGTCGTCACGGGATGCTTGCTCAACGTGGCGCGGATTTCGTCCATCGGCTGGTTGAGGTCGATGCGCACGATGTTGTCGTCCTTGAGGAGGCGCTCGCTCTCGGGAATGAAGCGGCTGGGATTGACCTCCATTTTTTCGAGCCAGATGCCGTCCTTGTTGATCTTGGCTTTGATGTTGCGGTCGGCGGAGCACGAGACGCCGAGGCCGACGGGGCACGAGGCGCCGTGGCGGGGAAGGCGGACGACGCGGACGTCGAGCGCGAAGTATTTGCCGCCGAATTGGGCGCCGATGCCGGACTGCTGCGCGATTTTGAGGATTTTCTCCTCCATCGCGATGTCGCGGAAAGCGCGGCCGTGCTTGTTGCCGATCGTGGGGAGGCTGTCGTAGTATTTCGTCGAGGCGAGTTTTACGGTCTTGAGGCAGGTCTCGGCGCTGGTGCCGCCGATGACAAACGCGAGGTGATACGGCGGGCAGGCGGCGGTGCCGAGCGATTTCATTTTCTCGGTCACGAACTTTTCGAGCGATTTCGGGTTAAGGAGCGCCTTGGTTTCCTGATAGAGGTAGGTCTTGTTGGCGGAACCGCCGCCCTTGGCGACAAAGAGGAATTTGTATTCGCCGCCGGTCGTGGCGTAGAGATCGATCTGCGCGGGGAGGTTGGTGCCGGTGTTGACTTCCTCATACATGTCGATCGGGGCGGTCTGCGAGTAGCGGAGGTTTTCCTTGGTGTAGCATTCGTAAACGCCCTTGGACAAAAACTCGGCGTCGTCCACGCCGGTCCAGACCTGCTGGCCCTTTTTGCCGACGATGGTGGCGGTGCCAGTGTCCTGGCAAAACGGCAGGATGCCCTGCGCCGCGATCTCGGCGTTTTTGAGCATGGTGAGGGCGACGTAGTGGTCGTTGGCCGAGGCCTCGGGGTCCTTCAAAATCGCGGCGACCTGCTCAAGATGTTTCGGGCGGAGCATGAACGAGCAATCGTGCATCGCCTGCTCGGCGAGAAACGCGAGCGCCTCGGGCGCGACCTTGACGATTTCCTTTCCGTCGAGCATGGCGGTTGAAATGCCTTCCTTCGAGAGGAGGCGATACTCGGTGTCGTCCGCGCCGAGCGGAAATGTGTCTTGGTATTGGAATTCAGGTGTGGCCATGATGAAAAGAAAAAGTAAAAAGTAGAAAATAAGAAGGAGGAAGGAAAAAACGGATCGGGTGGCACGGGCGACCCGCCCGTGTGACGAGGCAACGCCTCGCAACGAACAGGCATAGAAGCCTGAATCTTAACCGCAGATGGACACAGATCGACGCAGATAACAGACCGTATTGGTTTTATTCATCTGCGTTCATCTGTGTCCATCTGCGGTTAAATATCTTTGTCTTTTCGTGTTCTCGGTGCTCGAAGGCGGTGGGGCGCAAGAAACAAGCCGATATTCTGGAAAAGATTAGTTTGTCAGCACGCGCGCCGGTGATGTGCCGTTCTTTGGATCGTCGGGAAACCACTTTTTCGCGGCAGCGGCCTTGCCGAGGGCGGTATTCGGGCAGCGGATGCAGAGCGCCTGATAAAACCGGTTGGCTGCCTTTGGGTCGCGGTTTTTAAGCCAGCCGCCCGCCGTGTTGAGCATGCGCGCGGTTTCGTCGGAGTCGTTGGGCATGAGCGAGGCCGCCCACCAGCCCAGTTCCGCCGCGCGGTAGCGGTAGTGGAAACGTTTTTGCGGCATCGTGAAATCATCGAGGCGCTTGAGCTCGTCAGGAGTCGGCGCGCCGAGGCCTCCCTCAAGCCGCACCGCGCCACGGCGCTCGTCGTGGATTCTATTCGATTCAAAGTTTCCTCCCCAAATAAAATAATCCGGGGCCAGTTCCGCGCCCAGCATCTCCATGCCGTTTTCCCGCACATTCACAGCGGCGCGCCAGAAGGCTTTTGCACGCTCCTCCGTCGGGCGCGCGCCACCAAACCCCGCGCGCGTGTCGTCGATGTATGCCGTGTAATGCCGTCCGATAGCCTCGGGAAAATATTTCCCGGCATCCTCGGCGCGGTTCTCTCTAGCCAGGCGGCGCGCCAGCAGATGGCGGAGATTGTTGTGCGCGTTGCACACTTTGTCGCCGTCGTCCGATTCGTCGAACTGCGCGCCGGCATCCGCGACATACCGAGGGCATTTTTCATCAACAAACGCCACCAGTTCGCCGGGCGTGAGCACGCGCTCGGCGATGTAGGCGGCATCCTCCCAATGGCAGCCGCGCAAAAAGGCATCGAGCGCGCCGGCAAAATTGCCCCGTCCCATGCGCACGCGCCCGAGATCGGCCCAAGCTGCGGGACGCGCTGCGCCGGCAAGCTCGGGGCTGGCGGTGACTTTTTCCAAAAGACGCCCGGCTTGCACGGCCTCGCCGGAGCGCAAGGCGAGCTTGGCCCGTATCCAGTTGGCGGAAACGGATTCGTCGGACGCACTTTGAAGCCATTTCTCCGCGAGCTCGAAAAAACCGGCCTGATACGCGAGCCATGCGAGGCGGTCGGTGTCGGGCACGTCGCGAAGTCCGGCCTCGGCCAAAACCCCGGCCCAGATGCGCGATTGCATGTGCTGATTTCCCCGGTCTTCGCCATCAAAAAAATCCCAGCCGAGCTGCGAGAGCAGATAAAGCGTGAGAACGCGGCGCGAGGATTCATCCGAGACGAGCGCCCGGAGGCGTTCTTCGAGGCCGTCGAAATGAAAAATCTCGCGCGAGACGATGCGCAGGGACTGCACGTAACCCTGCTCCAGATAGAGCCGGATGGCCTGCGCGTAATCGCCGTTGAGAAAATGGGCGCGCGCCTCCCAGCCGATGCTGGCGGAGGCGAGATCGGAGATGTCATAAAACTCGACGGCGGCGGCGCGCGCCCGGCGGAGCCATTGCACACCCTCGGGCATGGCGCGCCGGGCCTCGGCGGAGGGTCTCCGGCGCGCGCGAAAATCCTCAACGGACTCGTCGGGGATGAGAAGACGGCCAAGCATGTAGGCGGCGTTGACGGTGTAGTGGCGGCGTTCGCCGGCAGGGAGCGCGAGCAGCGATTTCCAGTGTTTTTCAGCGGTGGGATGATCGCCTTTCCAGTAGGCGGCGGCGCCGTTCAGGTAGAGCGAAAACTCGGCGGGCATCAGGGCGGAGAAGGTGGGAAATCTTTTCCAGTCCTTTGCCGAGATCGCCGCGCGAGCGCGTTCCAGTTCGGCAGCGAGGGCGGCGATGTTTTTTGGCGTGTCGCCGCGCCGCGCAAGCGCCACGCGCAGGACGCCGGTTTCGGTAAGCTCGCCATCGCGCTTCGCTGCGCTGGCGGCGGCGAGGAGCGCTGCATTGCGGTCGCTTTCGGCGGTGGGGTTTTCGGGCGGCACGAGCTGGGCGATTTCCGCCGCGAAATAACCTTCGGGCGAAGAGAGAAGGCTCACGCTGCCCTCGGCGAGATAGGCGTTGGGAAAATCGGGGCCGCAGGCGCGCGCAGACGCGACGGTCGCGACAACGAAGGCGAAATGGAGGCGGATGCGTGCGTCAAGGAATCGTGGCATGGATGAAGAAAGATTTGGTGTCATCGGTGGTGGTCTTGGAAAAATCGAAGCGAACCCAGCCGGCTGCGCGACGGCGTCCGGGCGCGATTTCCGCATGGCCGGGCGCGCGCGAAATTCGCAGGATGTGATCGCGGGAATCGGAGAATGCGGAATGGAAACGATAACCGCCGATGCCGTCCCACGACACCGGCTGAAAACCCGCGGCCCACGTCACGCGCAGCTCTTCCGGGAGGCTCTCGACGGTCTGGCCGCGATTTACGATCACGATTTCGGCGAGACCGGGTTGCGCGCGGTTGATTTCGACGGCGAGCCGCGATTCGATGGGCCGGTTTTCGATGACGGCGAAAAAGGTTTCGGCGCTCCATGCGAGCCGGTCGCCGGCGACGGGCAGGCGGAACCAGATGACGCCCGTGGCGCGCGGCGGTTTTTCAACGGCGAGTTTCTGCGCGAGCGCCTGCATCGCGCGGGGATCGGCGCGCACGGTGCGCAATTGCGCGTCGGCGGGCCAGTCGCGCGGTGTCTCGGCGGCGAGCCCGATGAAGCGCCCGCCGGCATCGAAGCCGAGCGTGTAGCCGTAGGTCGGCAGCGCGATGCGGAAGGTGGCGCGAGCGCGTTTCGCGAGCACGGACGCCTGCCGTGTCCGGCGCAGCGCCTCCTCTGGGTCGCAAAGCGTGAAGGGCGATGCGATGCCTTCGGGTTTTGCGAGCGAGTGAACCTGGAGCACAAACCCGCCGGATTCGCGGGCGAGCGCAACGAACGCATCCTCGTGATCGAGCCAGCAAGGCAGCGCCGTGAAGACGAGCGGTGTTTCGCCCGCGACGGTTTTGAGCGTCGCGAGCCAGTCGCGGTAGAGGGCAAGTTTTGACTCGGGGCAATCGAAGTCGATCTGGAGTTCGGACGGGTTGAGCCCAGCGGCACGCGCGGTTTCGAGAAGCGCGGATGCCTCGGCGGCGATTCGGGGAAGCGCGGCGACGAATTGTTTTTCGACGGTCACCGTGCCGATGCGGAGCGCGAGTCCGATGGGTTTTTCGAGGCTCGCGAGCCCGGCAAAATCAAGGCGCGGGCGCGTGATTTGCGGCGAGTCCTCGCGCCACGAGATTTCGGAGGCAAGCACGCAATACGCCCGGACATGGCCGCGCGAATCCCGAAGCGCGGCGTCGAGCGCGGGGGATTGCTGGCGCTGCCACACATAGGCGTCCTGCGTCCAGCCGTCGGCGCGCGCGGCGTCGGTTGCGAGCGCGCCGAACAGGAGGAGGACGATGATGCGGCTGATGTTTCCCATGTGTGAAATCGAATATGTCCGCAGTATGCGCATTCGTCATGGACAAATGCCGTCCCAGTCCAAAAAAAGCCAGGAAGGCTTCCGAAACGCGGCGAGGGAGCCTAGCGGCGAACAAACATGGAAGCCTGAATCTTCAACCGCAGATGGACACAGATGAATGCAGATAAATAAACCCCATGCGGTCTGCTATTTGCGTCGATCTGTGTCCATCTGCGGTTGAAAACGTTCCGTCCGGCTCACTTTTCCAGCTTCACCGGCCAGGTCGGGGGCAGAGGGAGCTTGTTTTTTTGCCGGTGTGCCACGCGCGTGCGCGCCACCTCAATCTTTCAGGGCGTCTTCAAAAAAACGCACGAGCGCGTCGCGATAAATGCCGGCATTCGCGCCAGTCATGGCACCGGTGTGTCCGCCGCCTTCGATTGTGATCAATGTCTTGGGTTCCCTGGCGGCGGCATGGAGGCGCGTGGCGTTTTCGTAAGGGACGACTTGATCCGCCGTTCCATGGATCATAAGCACGGGAATCGGCGCGAGCGCGGCTATGTATTTGCCGGCGGAGTAACGGTCGCCGACAAGAAGGCCGCTGCCCGGGATTTTCTGGTTCGCGATGTGGGAATACGAGTAAAACGTGGACTCCTCGACAAGCGCGCGCACGCCTGCGCGATTGCCCCCGCCGACCGCAGCGATGGCGTTGTTTCCGCCAAGACTCTGTCCGAAAACGAACAGTTTGCCTGCGTCCACATCAGGCCGCGAACGCACGTAATCGAGCGCCGCCTGCGAGTCTTCAAACAATCCGCGCTGCGTGGGTCTGCCTTCGGACGCGCCGTAACCGCGGTAATCGAAAACGAAAACATTAAAACCTCGCGCGGGCAGCCAGCCGACAAACTGCCAGTGCGATGTCATGTTTTGCGCGTTGCCATGAAAATGAATCACGGTGCCCTTGGCGTTGCGCGCAGGCAAAAACCAGCCCGACAGCTTGGTGCCGTCGCGGCTGTTGAACGTGACCGCTTCGCAGGCAATGCCGTAATTCGCAGGCAAACTGTAAACGTTCTTCGTAGGATAATAAAACGCGCTGTTTGCACAGCCGCTGATGTTGACGATGACGGCGAGCATAACGGGCGCGCCGAGAACGAGGCAAAGGATGCGAAGGGTTTTCATGGAGTGGAAATGTCGCGGCAAGCGAATACAATTCCAACTTGCATTTGGTTTATTTCGCCAGCTTCACCGGCCAGGGCGGGGGCGGGGGGAGCTTGGGGTTGTTTGTTTTCAGCTCGTTGAGGATTTCCTCGATGGCGCGGTCGAGCTGCTGGTCTTCGCCCCGGAATTCGCGGGCGGGGTCGTTGTCCACGACGATGTCGGGATCGACGCCGTGACCTTCGATCACCCAGTTTTTTCCGTCCTTCGAATACGGCGCGAATTGCGGGACGCGCAGGTCGCCGCCGTCCATGAAGGGCATCGAATTGCTGATGCCGACAACACCGCCCCAACTGCGTTTTCCGATCAGCTTGCCGAGGCCCATTTCGCGGAAGCGATACGGGAAGATGTCGCCGTCGGACGCGCTGTATTCGTCCATGAGCGTGACCTTGGGGCCGAGGAGCATCTGCGAGGGATTCGCCGAGGGCGGGCCGCCGCGGCGAAGGTTGATCATGACGAGTTCGCGGCGGAGGCGCTCGATGATCATGGGCGAGACATTGCCGCCGCCGTTGCCGCGCACGTCGATGATGAGCGCCTCTTTTTTCAACTGCGGATAAAAACGGCGCACGAACTCGTTGAGACCTTCCGGGCCCATGTCGGGGATGTGCATGTAGCCGACGCGGTCATCGGTTTTTTTGGCAACGTAGTCGATGTTGCGGAGCACCCAGTCGGTGTAATAGAGCGGGGCTTCGTCGGCGATGGGGACGATCACGACATCGCGCGCGGCGGCATCGGAGGCGTCGGACGACGGGGCGAGGCGGAGCGTGACCTGGCGGCCGGCGGCGCCGACGAGCGCGGCGTAGGGGTTGGTCATGCCGGCTGTGGATTTGCCGTTGATGGCGAGGATATAATCGCCTTCGCGGGCGTTGACGCCGAGTTCGGTCAGCGGGGAGCGCGTGGATTTCTCCCAGTTTTCGCCGCGGAGGATTTTTGTGATGCGGTAAAAACCCGTCGCCTCATCGCGCGAGAGTTCGGCGCCGAGGAGGCCGGTCGCGATGCGCGGGGCCTGCGGGCGCTCGCCGCCGCCGACATAGGCGTGGCCGATGTGGAGCTCGGAAATCATTTCGCCGATCAGGTAGGTGAGGTCGTTGCGCGTGGCGACGTGCGGGAGGAGTTTTGCGTATTTCTCGCGCTGGGCGGGCCAGTCCACGCCGTGCATGTTGGGCGCGTAGAAAAAGTCGCGCATCTGCCGCCAGCTTTCATTGAAGATCTGCGCCCACTCGGCCTGGCGGTCGATGCGGAGCTGGAGGTCGGAGAGGTCGAGTTTGTCCTTGAGCTCGATGCGGCCTTTCGGGAGGTCGATCATCGCGTAGGAGCGTTTGTCGCGGACGAGCATTTTTTTGCCGTTGGCCGTGATTTCGTAGCCGTCGTAATGGCCGAGGACGGTTTCCTTGCGCTCCTTCAAGTCGTAGGCGGCGATGACGGCGCGTGTTCTTTGCGAGCCGCCAAAACCCTCGCCTCCGCCGCCGCCCATGACGGGGCCGCCGGGGCGTCGCTGGTAGAAAACGCGGTCGCCGATGACGCGGATGTTGTGGTAATTCGAGGGCTCGATGGGGAGCGCGACAAGGCGCGCGGAGAGGCCGTCGGGATCGAGCTTGGAGATGGGCGGCGCTTTTTCTTTTTCGGCGGGTTTTTTCTTTCCGGGCTCGTCGGCGGAGTCGGTTTTTTCAGACGCGTCTTTTTTCTTTTCGCCGGAGCCGACCTCGTCGCTGCGCGGGGCGAGGGGCGACTTGGTTTCCTTGGAGAGGGCGAGCATGTAAACGCGCTCCATGTTTTGGTAGGCGTGGTTCCACTCGGTGTCGGAATAGGTGGGATTGAAATCGCGGGCGCTGGCGAAGAGGAGCCACTGGCCGTCGTCGCTGAAGGCGGGCGAGGACGCGCCATACCAGCCGTCGGTGGCGTCGGTCGTGACGCCGCCGGCTGTATTGAAAATCTTGATACGCGGAAGCTCGGAGGGCGAATCGCAGGTCCAGGCTATGAGCGCGGAGTCGGGCGACCAGACGTACTGGCGGATGGGAGCGCCGGGATTTTCGGCGACGGACGTGACGGTTTTTGTCTCGATATCGACGTAACGGAGGCGTTGCGCGCGGTCGGCCCAGAGGAGTTTTTTCGAGTCGGGCGACCAGCGCGGCGCAAAGGCGTAGGAATCCGCGCCGGTGGTGAGCTGCACCGGCTCGGCGGCGGGGTCGTTTTGCGGACGGATGTAGAGCTCAAACTCGCCCGTGGCGTCGGAGAGCCACGCGATCAGCTTGCCGTCGGGCGACCAGGAGGCGTCGCGTTCGTGGACGCCGGGGGTTTCGGTGAGATTGCGCGTGGGGCCGTCCTTGAGCGGCGCGGTGAAAATGTCGCCGTGCGCGGTGACGACGACGCGCTGGCCGTCGGGCGCGGGACGGACGGTGGCGGGAGAGGCTTTGCGGAGGACGGGGCGCGCGGAGGCGAGATCCTCGCGAATGGTGATCGGCACGGGCGTGGTTTTTTCCGTGGCGAGGTCGAGGCGCCAGATTTGCCCGGCGTGCTCATAGACGAGGGATTTTTTCCCGATGGAGGGGAATTTCACGTCGTAGTCGTCGTAGGCCGTGAGCTGGCGCGTCTTTTTTGTCGCGAGGTCGTAAACGAAGAGATTGGCGCGGCCTGTGCGCTCGGAGACGAAGTAGATGCGGTTGTTCGGCGCCCACATGGGAAAGATGTCCTGCGCGGGGTTGTTGGTGATGTTTTCGAGCGCGCCGGTTTTGAGGTCGTAAATCCAGATGTCGTCGGCCATGCCGCCGCGATAGTTTTTCCATGTGCGGAACTCCCGGAAGACGCGGTTGTAGGCGATTTTTGTGTCGTCGGGCGACCAGGTGATGAAGCCGCCGCGCGGCACGGGGAGTTGCGCGGGCAGGCCGCCGTCGAGGCTGACGTTGCAGAGTTGGCCGATGAAGGGATCCCACGAGCGCGCGCGGGAGCGGAAGGTGATTTCGTCGGCGGTGTTGCGCCAGGCCATGACGATGTTGTTCGGGCCCATGCGGTCGGCGAGGTCGTCGCGGTCGAGCGTGGCGGTGTAGGTGAGGCGCCTGGGCACGCCGCCGGTCGCGGGCATGACATAGACCTCGGTGTTGCCGTCGTATTGCGCGGTGAAGGCGAGCTGTTTTCCGTCGGCGGAGTAACGCGGGAAAATCGCGTAGCCGGGGCCGTCGGTGAGGCGGCGCGCGACGCCCCCGGCGACAGGCGCCGTGTAAAGCTGGCCGGCATAGGAGAACGTGATGTGGGTGTCATTGGTCGCGGGGAAGCGCAGGAGGCGCGTTTCTTCGGCGCGGGCGAAAAGCGACACCGCCGCAAATGTGGCTAAAAGAACGAGGATCCGGGTTTTCATGGGATTCTGGATATGGCGCGGCCTTGCGCGGCGGCAAACGCAAAAGGCGCGCCCGCGCAAGCGTCCGTCGCTCCTGCCTTGTCAGGAGCCGCCCGGGGCCATGTATTGGTTGCCCTTTGTCAAAAACCAACCGCCGCGGCAATCCGGCCGCGGTATCCGAAAAACAAATACAAACAACAAACCCGCATGAACGCCCACGATCAATTCTGGACCAGCCTCGACGGCCAGGTCCTCACCGTCCGCCCCAATGTTTCCGAAACCACCGTCTCGCTCACCATCGCCTTCTGGCCGCGCAATCCCGCCGAGTTCGAGTTCATGAAGGCGAATCTCGCCGACCTGCACTTCACCGAGCGCAGCACGCTCGCGCGCATCGGCCTCGAAATCATGCGCACCACGCCGCTCACCGTCGATGGCAACCGCATCGTCTTCGACGCCGACACCTTCCTCTTCGACCACTCGTTTCCCAATGTCGGATATTGGAAAAAACTCCTCCGTTCCGGCATGCCCATCGGACGCCTCTTCTACGCGCCCGAATCGCAAAAGCTCAATGCGACGGAAATCTGGGACGCCATCAACAGCAACGCCATCAAGCTCCCCAACACCATCAGCATTGACAGGCTCGGGCGCGTTTTTCTCACGCCCCACCCCGTGCGCTACACGCTCAGCCCGAAACTCCAGCGCCCCGATTTCGAGACGCTCGTCTCCGGCGTCGCGGGCCGCGGCTATCTCGACAAGGTCCAGGTGCGCCACGAAACGCCCATCCTCACCATCCAGCCGCGCTCCGGCATCCTCACCAGCTGCTCCATGTATTTGAAGGAACACTACGTGCTCCTCAACCGCGGCGAGGGCAATTTCGGCATCCACACCTCCGCCGTGCTGCTCGATCCGATCAAGACTTTCGGCACGAACATCATGCTCGAAATCTACAACTCCGGCGACCAGCCCGTCGTGAACCCCGTCGTGTCCGTCGAGGTTTTCCGCGCCCCGAAACCCGCCGACACCGACGCCAAGGCCCTCGCCAAAAAACGCGCGCGCCTCCTCGCCACCGCCACCGACGTGTTCAACAGCCTCGACGAAACGCCGCCCAAGGACAACGGCACGATCGAGCCGCCCAAGCCGCGCACCCGCGTGACCTTCAAGGGCCAGAACGCCACGCAGGAAAACAGCAGCGTCTTCATCAACGCCGGGCAATTCACCGACAGCGCCGCGCTGAAAGCGAAGATCAACGCCGCCGGCTCCTGCGGCTACCGCACGCTCATCCAGGCGCTCGACGCCGCGCCCGAGGACGCCGACACGCTGCTCATGGACACTTTCCCAAATCTCCCCGAGCACATCGAGCTCCTCGCGCGCCTCCCCGGCCTGAAACTCCGCCGCATCGTGTTTCGCAAACCCTCGCGCACGCACGGCTTCTTTCTCTCCTACAACGCGCACGGCCGCCTCGAAAACTACCACGACATCGGCATCGACGTTTACTGGTATAATCCGCAGCTCAACAACCTTTACCTCCACACTTACAAAAAAGCGCACGGCTTTTTCATCCGCGAAGAACTGGGCCGCAAATTCCAGGAGACCACCATCCTCGCCTTCTACGGCAGCGCCGTCGGGCTCGACCAGGACGACACCGACCGCATCTCCGCGCTCATGGACAAACTCACCGGCTTCATCGGCGCCGATGTGGGCGTGCTCACCGGCGGCGGCGGCGGCGTCATGCGGCTCGCCACCGAGCAGGCCCGCATGAAAGGCGCGCTCACCGGAGCCTGCTTCCTCGAACTCGAAGCCCAGCCGCCCGAGATCGGCGTCGATTTTTTCAACACCTTCCAGGAAACCTCGCGCCACTACCGCCAAAAATGGTTCGAAGTCGCCGATTTTTGCATCTTCAACGTCGGCGGCGTCGGCACGCTGGAGGAAATCGGCATCGAGCTCTGCAACCTCAAGCTCGGCATCCGTCCGCGCATCCCGTATATTTTCTACAACGCGAAATTCTGGGACCAGCTCAAGGATCAGATCGAGGAAATGATCGACAGCAAACGCGCCCCCGCCTGGATGCGCGACTACATCCTCTTCACCAACGACCCCGACGAGGTCGTCAGCTTCTACCGCAAGACCCTCCGCGTGCTCTAAAAAATAAATTGAACAGCAAAGACGCAAAGGCCCAAAGTTCTTCCCTGTTTTCTTTGCGCTCTTTGCGCCTTCGCTGTTCAAAAAAAGAAAACATTCTCAACACTCATGCCACTCCCGAAATCCATCCTCGTCGTCGGCTCCGGCGGACGCGAACACGCCATCGTCAAAGCCCTCATCGCCTCGCCCTCGACGCCGCGCGTCATCTGCGCGCCCGGCAACGCAGGGATCGCCGACGAGATCCGCTGCTTCCCGAACGTCGCCGCCGACAGCATCGACGGCCTTGTCGAGCTCGCCCAGCGCGAAGGGATCGACTTCGTTGTCGTCGGTCCCGAGGTGCCGCTCTCGCTCGGCCTCGTCGATGCGCTTGCCGCGCAAGACATCCCCGCCTACGGCCCGAAAGCCGACGGCGCGCGCCTCGAAGCCTCGAAAATCTACACCAAGGAAATCCTCCTCAAATACAACATCCCCACCGCCGAGGCCGCCACCTTCGACAACGCCCCCGACGCCATCGCCTACCTGCGCTCGCACCCCGCGCCCATCGTCATCAAGGCCGACGGACTTGCCGCCGGCAAAGGCGTCGTCGTCGCGCAAACCACCGCCGAGGCCGAAGCCGCCGTCCACGACCTCCTCGCCCTCAACGCCCCGTCCATTCCGCATTCCGCACTCCGCACTCCGCATTCAAAAATTCTCATCGAAGCCTGCCTCACCGGCGAGGAAACCTCCATCCTCGTGATCGTTTCCGGGCGCGATTACTACATCCTCCCGACCTCGCAGGATCACAAACGCATCGGCGACGGCGACACCGGACCGAACACCGGCGGCATGGGCACGTATTCGCCCGCCGAGGTCGTCACGCCCGAACTCCTCGCGCGCATCGACCGCGAAATCGTGCGCCCCTCCGTCGATGCCATCGCAAACGAAGGCATCGACTTTCGCGGTACGCTCTTCATCGGCATCATGCTCACGCCGTCCGGCCCGCAGGTGCTCGAATACAACACGCGCTTCGGCGATCCCGAAACGCAAGTCGTCCTCCCGCGTCTCGACGCCGACCTGCTCGCGCTGCTCTGGGCCGCCGCGAAAGGCAATCTCGCCGACGCCGCGCGCGCCGTGCGTGTTCGTCCCGAAAGCGCGATCTGCGTCGTCGTCGCCTCCAAGGGTTATCCGGCGAAATTCCCGAAAAACATTCCCATCACGCTGCCGGTCGCCTATCCGCCGCAAACGACGATCATCCACGCCGGCACCGCGCGCGACGCCAAGGGCCGGCTCGTCACCGCCGGCGGCCGCGTCCTCGGCGTGACCGCGCTCGCCCCGACACTCGCCGAAGCCGCCCGCCGCGCCTACGCCGTGTGCGACGAAATCCAGTGCGACACCAAATACTACCGCCACGACATCGGCGCGAAGCAGTTGAACCGGAAGTGAGGGGGACGAGGAGGAGGAGGTAGGAGGTAAAGGAGTCAGGATGTAGAGAATCATAAATGAATGCCTTGTAATATTTTAATCTGATATGCAGCCAGTTTGTTCTCACGCGGAGACGCCGAGGATGAGAGATTAAGAAGATACATCAGCCCTCCCTCCCCCTTAAACTTCATCTTTAATCTTAAACCCTCCTCCCTCTCCTCTACCTCCTGACTCCTTGCTCCTCCTTTTCCGCCCTTCGCGTCTTCGCTGTGAATCCTGCCTCCCTCCTCTATCTCCTGGCTCCTTTACATCCTGACTCCTCCCAATTAGATTGCGCGCCATGGGCGATACCTTTTATCTGCCCGTGATTCGACTTTTTCCACCAACCAGAAATCACTATCACATAAACCAGTATAATTTCGCGTAGCTTCGGCTGCTATCCACAGTAAAACCGCCAGTTTTAGAGGATAAGGCAGCGTTGAAGCGCGTCCCAATCGGGGCGCGCCGAGACGTTCTTATCCGGGCTCCTGGCGGTGCCTGCTGTGGGACGTGTG
>JARKRC010000007.1 GCA_029974595.1 Ereboglobus sp.
GGCGGAGTGTTGAAGGTAACCAATGATGGGTAAACATGGTCACCATTTCTGATTATCAATGGTGACGATTGCTATCGATAATCTACCCGTTGACCACGACTTGGCCGGCCGGAGGCTGCCAGTTGGCGGGCAGCAGTGGCGTCAGGTCGTCACGATTGGTCATCGCCGGCAGGCGCGAGAGCACGTCGCGAAGATATGCGAGCGGGTCCCTGCCGTGGCGTTTGCACGAGATGATGATGGAGTAAAGGATCGCCGTGCGCCGGCCCGCTTCGGGGTGGCCTATGAACAGCCAGTTTTTCTTTCCCAGCGCACTGGGCCTGATCGCGTTCTCTATGAGATTATTATCCAGCCGCGTCCAGCCGAGCCGGGTGTGCGCTTCAAGGCTTTCCCATTGGTTCAACAGATACGTGATGGCTTTGCCGCAAAGCGATTGGGGCAGCACTTTGTCGCGGCCTTGCAATGCGAGGGTTTTGAGCCATCGAAGCGTGCGCTCAAAGTGGCGCGTGCGCAGATACGCTCGCACGTGGTCACGGCCAATGTCTTGTCCGTCCCATTCGCGTTCGAGCCGGTAGAGTCGCGCGATGAGTTTGAGCGCCACGCGCGTGGCTTTCGGTTGCTCGGCCTGCGCCTCGAAGATGTAGCGGCGCGCGTGCGCCCAGCAGCCCGCCGCGTTCACGCCCGAGTGCTTTGCCGCGTAGTGTTGCCAGGCTTTATACGCGTCGGACTGGAGCGTTCCTCGGTAACTTTCGCCCAAAACTTCCCCGGCGTGCTCGTGCGCGCGGTTTTCCTTCCATTCGAACACGACGTCGCCGCCGGGCGTTCCCATCACCCAGAGATAGCCTGTGGTTGTGCCGCCGCGCGGCTGGCCCGGATCGTTGCAACGCACCGGCGTCTCGTCACATTGTATGTACCCGCAATTCAGAAGGCCTTTTCGCATGGCTTTGTGGATGGGTTCGAGCCATTCAGAGGCGATGCGCACCCATTCGACCATGCTTTGCGCGGGCAGCATCATGCCATAGCGCGCCGACATGTTTTCGATGCGGCGCAGCGGCAGGTGGTCATGGTACTTCGCGACGATGACATACGCGATGAGTCCGGCGGAGGCGTAGCCGCCGGGAACCGGGCGCGCCGGGGCTGGCGCGAGCACCGGGGGGTGCGCGCGGTTGTCCTTGCGGCGGTACTTCGGGCGGATGATTTGCCTCTTGAAGATGCGCGGCGGGATGATGTCGAGTTCGACCGTCTTTTCCTCGCCGATTCTTTCATAGGCTTGCGGCTGGGCTTTCACTTCGTCGGGTTCAATGACGATCGTTTCGGCCACGGGGAGTTTTTCAAAGGCCTCCCGGCCTTGCTCGCGCCTGGCCTGCGCATCGGCTTTCTGGCGCTCGTAGGTGATGGTCTCGATCTTGCCCGCACGCTCGATTGCCTTTTCCAGTTCCCCCAGGTCGAGGAGGAGTTGCGCGCGGTCGAGCCTTTCGGATTGTCCGCCGCCGAAGAGTTTCTTCTTCAGCCAGGCTATCTGCGAGCGCAGTTGCGCCAGTTCCATCTTCAACTCGATGTTCTCGGCGTAAAGCTGTTCGGCGGGCGGCATCACGCCTGGCATCCATTGCAAGGGCACGCCCGGACGCAATGCTTTTTGATATTATCGTCATATATATAACGGGGCGTCGCCGCCTTTATTATATATTATTATAAAGGCCCGCTCAACGGTTCTCATACCATGCCTTGCGCATGCCCTCGCGCAGGTCGATCCCGGCCAGGAGCATCGTGAGCGCCTCGGGACTGAGCGAGAGGCGCGCGGGGTCGCTGCCGGCCGGCCATGAAAAGCGCCCGCGCTCCAATCGCTTCGCCAGCACCCACACCCCCGTGCCGTCCCAATATAATAGTTTCACGCGGTCGCGCTTTTTGTTCGCGAAGACAAACACCGCGCCCTCGCGCGGATCGCTCCCAAGCGCGTTTTGCGCATGCGCCCACAGGGCGTTGAACTGGCCGCGCATGTCCACCGGCGCCACCGCAAGGTAGATTTTGAGCGCCGAGGGAAAGGCCAGCATGATGTTTCAGCGCTCCAGTTGACGGACCAGTTCGGCCAGCGCGCCCGCGTCGGCTCCGCGTGCAACGCGCCCGTCGCGCAGCGCCACTTCCAAAAACGACGCGCGCGGGGCGATGCCGGCGGGCGCGTCCAACTCGACAAAGCGCACCGGCGCTACGCCCCCGGCCCGCTCGCCGCCAGGCCTTGCGCCCCGGCGCTCATCCGCAAGCCACGAGACAAAGGTGTGAAAGTTCACACCCGCTCGTTTCGCATAAGCCTTCTGTGTCATGCCGCTGGTCTTATACTCTGCGAGCACCTCCGCCCGCCGTTCTTCGCTTATAATGCGCCGGCCTCTGGCATCACGCACGCTTTCGTCGTTCACCACTTCCGTAATGGTTGTTTCCATGCTCCCCAGCTTACCTCCTTTGGCTTCACTTGCCTATGAGGTGCCGCAGCGGTCATTTACCGAGAGCTGAAAAATCGCTGCTCCCGACAATCCGGCTTCGCGCAGGAGCTTCATCGCCCGCGCTTCGGCCGCGCGCATTTTGCGTTTTTTGGCGGGCTGCAAATCGTCGTAGCCCGCGAGGTGCAGCCAGCCGTGGACGACGTAGAGCATAAGTTCTTCCGCGAATTCCCGCCCGTGCTCTTTTGCGTAGCGTTCGGCTGTGTCCACCGACACGCATACTTCGCCCGCGACGCCGACCGAGGATTCGCCTTCAAATGTGATCACGTCGGTCGTTGACGGGTCACCGAGAAAATCACCGTGCAATTTTGCCAGCGCCGCGTCGTCCAAAAACACGAGCGAGAGTTCGCCTGCGGGGCATCCTTTGAGAAATCTCGACGCGTTCGCATCGAGCACGCCAATCGCGCGGGCAAGCGCGGCGCGATTCGTTTTCAGACGGCGGCAGGCGTTGTGGATGAGTACCTCGCGCATGGCCGTGTTGCTGGATGAGGCAGTTGTCACGGTGCGGGCGCGGCCGGCGTCGCGAGGGCGGCGATCTCTTCGCGAATCGCCTCGAAATCGGCGAGAAATTCGGGATTGCGCGCCAGCGATTGGGCGAGAGCGCGTCCGAAAACGCGGCCTGCATACACGTCGAGCGGCGTCTCGACTCCCCCGGTGACACGCAGCCAGCCGATTTCACGGCTTTGGGCCATGATGGCGGCGCGCTGATTCGGGAAAAGTTCGGCGAGCATCATTCCGTAAAGGGTGGCGCGCGTGGCATGCCCGCCCGGATAGGAGCCGGTTTCGTCCTTCGCTATGGCATCCTTGAAATGATCCGAAGCGACCTGGGCGGGACGGGGACGCTGATAATATTTTTTTGCGCTTTCGATGAGCGGAACAACCTCGCGGTCGATCTTGGCGAAGAGCGCGTCGGTTTTGGGCAGTTTTGCCTTTTGAAACCACTCGCCGATGGCTGGCGAAAAATGAAAGACGGTGAGCTTGTTTTGCGATTTGCCGAGGGCGATCTGAGCAGGTGTGCGGGCGGCGTGGACGGAGAGGCTGCTCTCGCGGTCGGCGGCTTCCTCGGGCGTGCCGACTTCCGGGGGCATGGGAAGCAGGGCGATGACGTTCGGCGTCGTATTTGCGCCGAAATAGGCGTTTTTGGACGGCGCGGCGAATGCAAGCGGGACGGGCAATGCAAGCAGGATCAGCAGCGCGATCCGGCGCAGGTGGCCGTGATGTGTAGGCGTGGCATTCATCGTAAGAATAGTGGGCCGAAAACCGTATGGGTTCCGGACGGCGTTTGCGAGGCAAAAGCCGCGCGTTCAGCGCACTTGCAGGGTGTCGCCGCTGTATTCGAGGCCGAGGCTGGGGATGATGACGGCTTTGCGTTTGCCATCCTTGCGGACGTAGCCGGCGTGCCAGGCGTCGTAACCGGTGGCTTTGGCGGCGGCGAGGACGGCGTCGGTTTTGCCGCGGGAAACGTAGGCGGTGAAACCGATGCCCTGATTAAAGGTGGCATACATTTCGCGTTGGGAAATGGGACCGGATTCCTGAAGGAATTGGAAGAGCGCGGGCGCGGAGCGCGGGTCCGTGATTTCGTAAACGAAGGGCTCGTCGAGGCGCATGAGTTTGCGCCAGCCGTGCCCGGTGACATGGGCGACGTAGTTGAGCTTGAGGTTGCGGCGCTGGCATTCGCGGACGAAGGCGACGTAAATGACGGAGGGCGCGAGGAGGGCTTCGCCGTAGGTGCGCGGGTCGCCATGGCCGATGGGGGTGAGATAGCCTTGGGGAAGGCTGTCCGCGATTTTGCGGCAGAGGGTGAGGCCGTTGGTCTGCACGCCGGAGGAGGCGAGGAAGATGATGCTGTCGCCGTCGTGGATGTCGCCCGTGATACGGAGGTTTTTCGGGGAGATTTTTCCGATGGCGGAGCCGGCCAGGACGATTGTATCCGGATTTACGATACTGCGGAGCGTGGGCGTTTCACCGCCGCCCCAGACGGCGCCGGACTGGCGGCAGCCTTCGGCCCAGCCTTCGACGAGCGCGGTCATGCGTTTTTCGTCGGTGAACCACGCGGAGTCGCCCACGGCGGCGTGCATGGCGACGGAGATCGGGAGCGCGCCGCAGGTGACGAGGTCGTTGACGATGGTGGCGACGGTGTCGATGGCGATTTCGCGATAGAAGGTTTTGCCGGTGGCGGCGTAATACGCGTCCGCCACAAGGTTCTTCGTGCCGAGGCCTTCCTCGACGTGGGCGAGGTAGTGATCGGAGGCTTCGATGAGATACGCGCTTTCGCCGCGGGTGGAGGCGGGTTCGGCGTAGCCGTGCGGGGCGAGGAGTCCGGCGGTAGCGCGCGCGGCTTTCTGGCAGGCGCGCTTGAAGGCGTCGAGCTGGTCGTAGTTCACACCGGAGGATTCGTAGCTGAGGGACATGTCGGAAATAGGGAGCGCGGAATGGTTGCTTCGAGGACGGAGTTGCCGGCTTGAGCCGAACCGGGCCGGTTCAAGCCGGCGGATGATTCAGTAGCTGCGGCCTTCGGATTTTTCGTAATAGTTGATGTAGGCTTGATTCACGACGCGGTAGCCGCCGGGCGTGGGATAATTGCCGGAGAAATACCAGTCGCCGGTGTGGTTGGGCACGGCTTTGTGGAGGTTTTCGATGGTTTGGAATATGATCTGCAGCTCGCCTTTCCATGCGAGGCCGCGGGGGCGTACGAGTTCGGCGATGCGCGCGGCGATTTCCTCGGGGGTGAAGGCATTGTAGATTTTTGCGACGTGATTGACCGTGCCGTTGCGGGCGACTTCCTCGCGGCAGAATTGGTAGACTTCCTGGAGGAGCGCGACTTTGCCGCGTTCCTTGATCAGGGAAATGGCGGCTTCGAAGGCGATGAGTTTGCCGAGTTCGGACATGTCGATGCCGTAGCAATCGGGATAACGGATCTGGGGGGCGGTCGAGGCGATCACGATGCGCTTGGGCTGGAGGCGCGTGAGCATGCGGAGGATCGACTGCCGGAGGGTGGTGCCGCGGACGATCGAATCGTCAACGCACACGAGGTTGTCCACGTTCGGGCGAATGGTGCCGTAGGTGACGTCGTAAACGTGGGAGGCAAGCTGGTTGCGGGCGGATTCCTGCCCGATGAAGGTGCGCAGCTTGATGTCTTTGCCGACGATTTTTTCGTCGCGGGGCCAGTTGCGGAGGATGACTTCGTCGAGGAGGGCTTCGGTGAGGCGGTTTTCCTGCTGGGCTTCGAGGAGAATTTTTTTCACCTCGTCGCGGCGTCGCTGGCGCAGAGAGTGCATGAGGCCGAAGTAGGCGATCTCGGAGGTGTTGGGGATGAAGCTGAACATGCTGTTGCCCCATTCGTGATTGATGGCGTCGAGGATCTGGTCGACGAGGAGTCCGCCGAGGCGTTTGCGCTCTTTGTAGATGTCCTGGTCGTTGCCGCGGGAGAAATAGATGCGTTCAAAGGAGCAGGCGGCGCGCGGAAGGGGCGGCGTGAATTGGATGTCGCTGAGGACGCCCCGGCGTTTGATGACGATGACGTGGCCGGGGGAGACTTCCTGCACTTGGTCGATGGCGGCGTCGAAGACGGTCATGAGCGGCGCGCGTTCGGAGGCGAAGGCGACGACTTCGTCGTCCTGATACCAGAAGCAGGGGCGGATGCCGGCGGGATCGCGCGCGACAAAGGCGTCGCCGTTGCCGATCAGACCGCAGAGGGTGTAGGCGCCGTCCCACTGTTGGGCGGCTTTGGTGATGACGCGGGCGGGGTCGAGGTCCTCGCTGATGCGGCGGGACATTTCCTCGCCGGAGAGGCCGCGCGTGCGGAGGTATCGGTAGATGTCCTCGTGTTCCTCATCGAGAAAGAAGCCGATGCGTTCGAGGAGCGCTTGGGTGTCGGTGGCGAAGATCGGATGCTGGCCCATGGCGATGAGGCTTTGGTTCAGCTCCGTGGTGTTGGTCATGTTGAAGTTCCCGCAAAGGGAGAGATTGCGGGTCTGCCAGGGACTGCGCCGGTAGAAGGGGTGGCAGGAACTGAGCGAGTAGCCGCCGCTGGTGCCGTAGCGGAGGTGCCCCATGTAGAGCTCGGCGCCGAAATCGAAATTTTTCTTCACGGTGTCGGCAAACTCGGGGTGGATGACACCCGAGGCGACCTTCTGGTTGTAATCGGCGAAAATGCGGTTGAAGACGCGGTCGAGGGGATTGGAGTCCACGCAGCGTTCGCGGAACATGTATTGCTCGCCGGGAGGCATGTCGAGTTTCACAGCGGCGACGCCCGCGCCGTCCTGGCCGCGGTTGTGCTGCTTTTCCATGAGGAGGAACAGTTTTGTGAAACCCCAGAGCGGAGTGCCGTATTTTTCTTGATAATACGAAAGCGGTTTTTTCAAGCGAACGAGCGCGATGCCGCATTCGTGTGTGAGTTTATCGGACATGGTGAATGATGGTTGAGCGTGAAAGTGCGGAAAATGCGGCGGCGGTCGCGCTGCGTGTTTGTGCAGGGCGATTTTTGCGGACACTGCGGGCGTTTGCTGGAGGGAGGTTCGTGGCTGTGGCTCGCTGCGCGCTCATCAGCACCCTGCCCCGCGCATCATATGACAGGATCGCGCGCAGGCGAATCCCGTATTTTCGCAGACCGGCCCGCCGTCACTTTGCGTGACGTCCGGAGATCGATGATATCGAGTTGTCTGGTCGTTGATCTTCACGGGCCGTTAAAAACAAATGATGACGCCGGGAATCCCAAAACGGTCAAGGGTATTTGCGCTTTTTGCGCAATCATCGGGGGATATTTTGCGGTATTGCCGCGCCATTAACGGCTGCGGCTGGGCGTGATCCGCTACGGGCGCAATTTTTTTATGGCATCAAACTGCTTTGGCGAAATCAGCCGCCTCGGCACGCGCTTCCCGGCTTCGTAAATCAATCTGTCCCAATCCTCATCGGTCGGCGGGCCGTAGGTTTCCCATTGGGTGTGGTGTCCCTGCTTGCGCGTCCACTCGATGTTCCCGCCGTGGACGCTCGCGTTGATTTGGAATTTGCCGTCCTCGGGTGTTGTTTTCCACCAGCCGAAATCGATAGCCATGATGTGCTTCCTTTGGAAATGTGGGTTTTGGCTTTCAGCCTTCGGGCCTTCAGGTTTTCAGCCTTTTATGTTCACGCTGGTGGGTTGACGGGGATTCGAACCCCGAACCAACGACTTAAAAGGACGCTGCTCTACCGTTGAGCTATCAACCCCAAGCCAGTGTGATCTAACAATTTAGGACTTTGCTGTCGTCCAGCTTTCACTCTCTGTTTCACACTTCCGGTTGTCAACACCAGAAATCATGCACAGCGGAGGAAGATCAGAAACGACGTGGCAAAGAACTAAATCCCCGGCCGGTTTTGGCATAAGGGAGGGGCGGTATTACGCGCGGCCAAGTTTCGCTGGCAAGACGAAATTGTGCCCGCCCGAAACAAATTTATTCCAGATCGTCCGCCAGCCGCCATGCCGAGCAAGTCCACCAGCCATGTTGGCTTTAGTCCCATTCCATGTCCACCTGCCAGGATCAGTCAAAATTTTTGAAATAACATGCCGCATCAAATGCAAATGTTATATAACTTAAAAATATCTCGACGTCACAATGAATTATATAGTATAAATTTTGACTAAATATCGTCACATGAGAAAAATGCTTTTCCCCCTGCTCTCCCTTGCTTTCGGCCTTTTTGTCTTTGGAAAGATCGAGGCAAAACCGGCGTGTGGTATCAAGCCGGTCAATTTGAGGGTCGAATATCGTGTCGAACCCGAGGGACTCGACGAAAGGAGACCGCGATTCAGCTGGGCATTTGAAGCCACCAATCCTGACAGCTTCGGACAAAGGCAGGGTGCTTATCATCTGGTTGTCAAAAATGAGGAGCGTGTTGTCTGGAATTCCGGCTGGATTGCTTCGAATCAGATGCAACTGATCGAGTATCAAGGAAAACCGCTGGAATCCGATCGGCGTTATACATGGACGCTGACGGTGAGAGATGAAAATGGCATCGAATCGATCCCCGTGCAAGGCGTCTGGACGACAGGTTTGTTCGAGCAATCGGAATGGAACGCAAAATGGATCGGTTCCGATGAGGTCTTTGACTACAAAATCGGAATAAAAAAAGGCGATTGCAACATCGCCGATCCCTGGCTGCGGAAGACCTTTATATTAAAGGCGGCACCGGAGCGCGCAGTGATGTTTCTCGCGTCGGTGGGTTATCATGAATTGTATGTCAATGGGAGGCAAGTCGACGGACGCCATGTGCTTTCTCCGGCTGCGACCGATCATACAAAGCGGGCAAGATATATTGCCTACGATATCGCCGGAGCGTTGCAGCCGGGTAAAAATGCAATCGTCATCTGGCTCGGCGCATCGTGGTCGATTTTTCCCGGCTATGTCACGGAAGACCGTCCGCGCACCCCGATTGTTTGCGCGCAGGCGGATATTTATGAGAAACGGGACGATTCCTCACCCGCCATGCGCCTCCAGACGGATGAGACGTGGAAAACGCATCCAAGCCCGAACAGGCTTCTCGGCACTTGGGATTTTCGCAACATGGGAGGCGAGATTTATGACGGGACACGAGAGCAGGAAATGGATGCTGTTCTCTCAGAGGTTTCATATGATGACACGGGCTGGAAAAATGCCACCGTGTACAAACCAAAGCTTCGGTTGACGGCGCAACGGGTTGAGAAAAACCGCCGCTTTGACGAAATCCGCCCGGTCGCAATCGAGGATCGTGGAAACGGTGTGTGGCGCGTTGACATGGGGGTCAATTTCGCCGGATGGACTGAAATCAAGGTCTCGGGAGAGCCCGGCGCGCGCATTGATTTTCTCCTTTCCGAGCGCGAGAAGGATGAAATGACCTTTCGCAACCGGAGCGCATATATAATCGGCCCGGAGGGGAAAGGAGTTTTCCGCAACCGCTTTAATTATGGCTCGGGTCGCTGGATCACGATTCGCGGGCTCAAGGAGAAGCCCGCCCTTGATGACATTCGCGGATGGAATCTGCGCACGGATGTTGGACGCGCTGCGACATTCGAATGCTCCGATCCGTTGCAAAATTGGATATATGATCGCACTTGCTGGACGTTTGAAAATCTCTCGCTCGGAGGCATGGTCGTGGATTGTCCGCAACGCGAGCGGATGGGATATGGTGACACCGGTCACGGACCTGCGGAAGCGGCCATATTTAATTATCGCATGGCCGCGTTTTATACAAAGTGGCTTGAGGATTGGCGCGACGTGCAAGGAACCGAGCCGATGGTTGGCAATATGAACAATCCGGACGTCGCCCGGAAAGCACAGACCAGCGGACGTTTGCTCGGCGGCGGTATCCTGCCGCACACGGCTCCGACTTATTGGGGCGGCGGCGGCCCCAGTTGGGGCGGCACCTGCGTTGTTCTCCCGTGGTATCTTTACGAGCATGAGGGAGACCGGCGCGTCCTGGAGGATAATTTCGAGATGATAAAAAAATGGCTCGCGTTTCTCGATACCCATGTCGAGGACAACGTGCTCAGGCGATTTGGCGGCAAATGGGATTTTCTCGGCGACTGGCTTTGGCCAAATGCAACCGCCGAGGGCATGAACAACGACAGCCCGCAGACGTTATGCCTCAATAATTGCTATCGTGTGTATAATCTCAAAATAGCGGCGAAGATTGCCCGCGTGCTCGGAAATACATCAGAAGCCGAAACGTGGGAAACCCAAGCCCGTAATTCGAGCCGCGCCATTCATGAAAGATTCTATAATGCCGCCGACGGCAGCTACGCCGACGGCTCAATGGTGTGCATGGCCGGCGCCTTGCTCGGAGATGTCATGCCGCCGGAATTGCAGGGCAAGGTGATGCAGCGGTTGGAGCGCGAAATCCTGATCGTGCGCAAAGGCCACATACACGTTGGAATCTCCGGCGGCTCGATGCTTTTCAAGGTGCTGCGCGAGGCGGAACGGCACGACCTGATCTATTCCATGACCTCAAAAACGGATTATCCGGGCTGGGGCTATATGCGGGAAAACGGCGCGACCACACTTTGGGAAATGTGGGAAAAAGACCTGCCGGGCCATTCGCTCTTGCACAGCTCTTATTTGTATCCCGGTGCCTGGTATATCGACGGTGTCACGGGTATCAAACGCGACACGGCGCATCCGGGTTTCCAACATTTTATAATCCGTCCGCCCCACCCCGGCGACACGGGGCTGACATGGGCGAAGGCAACCTTCGACTCTCCCTGTGGAGTGATTCGATCCGCGTGGGAAATCGGCAAAGATGGGAAAATGCAACTGCGCGTGACTGTTCCGCCAAATACCAGCGCGACTGTTTTTGTGCCTGATAATGCCAAACAATATAAAGTCGTGGAAGCAGGTCCCGGAAATCATATATTCAAATAAAGAGCGGAGAGCTGAAGCTCTCCGCTCTTTAACCCAATTTATAGAATCCGGCCTGATTGCAGCTTATTTTCCGAGCAATTTGGCAAGCTGTTCTTCAAGGTCGTTGCCGCGCAGATTGGTGGCGACAATTTTTCCATCCGTGCCCACAAGATAAGTGCTGGGAATCGATTCGATGCCGTATTTTTCCGCGAGCGAAGCCTCAGGCTTGTCGGCATCATAATACTGGGGCCAGGTCATTTTGTTTTTCTCAATGTATTTGAGAAGCGCATCCTTTTGACGGTCGAGACTGATGCCGATCACCTCGAAGCCCTTGTCATGATATTTTTGATACGCGGCGATCACATGCGGGATTTCCGCAACGCACGGCGGGCACCATGTCGCCCAGAAGTCGATGAGCACCACTTTGCCTTTGTATTGTGAGAGGGAAAGCGGTTTGCCGGTGACATCCGTCACAGAAAAATCGGGAAACGCTTTGCCCGGCTGGAGCGCCGCCCGCGTTTTTTGCATCTCACGGATTTGGGCAAGCTGCTTGAGCATCTCGTCCACATGCGCGGCGGCCTGTGTCGCCGGGTAATCGGTCTTGATGCGCTGCACCAGCGCCTCGGCCTTTTCGTAGTCGTTCAGCACCTCGGCATAAAATCCGGATTTCATCACGAGCACCTGGGCAAGATCTTCCTGCGGCGCTTTTGGATTGTCGGCGATGATTTTGTCGAACCCGGCGAGTTCGGCGGCGTAGTCGGACTCCGTTGGCCGCGCCGTCGTAGTTTGCAGCTTTTGCTGGATTTTTGTCACGAGCAACCGCACGGATGTTTTCACGTCGCCCGGTGTCGAATCCGGGGCGGACTGCGCGGCGGCGGATGGAGCGAACGCGATTGCGAGTGCTGTGACAATGAGGGTTATCCAATGCTTTATTTTCATGATGATTGAAGGGTATTAGTGTCAGAGTGAGGCAGTTTGTTCAATATGCCTCTCGTAAAATGCATACAAAAACCGCAAGTCCCCTCGCACCGGGACGGTGCCGGTCATTTGCGGAGTAATTTCTCGATTTGTTTGTCGAGTTCGTCTCCTCGGAGATTTTTCGCAACAATCCGCCCTTCTGCATCGAGCAGGAATGTCGTCGGAATCGACAAGACGCCATATTTGGCAACCAGCGCGCCATCCCACGATTTTTCGTCGCACACCTGTCGCCACACCATGGCGTTCTTCCTGATGTAGTCGCGCAGCGGCGGCAGCGATTTGTCGAGGCTGATTCCGATGACCTCAAAGCCTTTGTCCTGATATTTTTGATATGCGGCGATCACGTGCGGCATTTCTTCGCGGCAGGGCGGGCACCATGTCGCCCAAAAATCGACCAGCACGATTTTGCCGCGATATTGCTCGAGCGAAAGCGGGTTGCCGTCGATGTCCTGCGCTGAAAATGCCGGGAATGTCACGCCCGGTATCAGGGAATCACGCGCGGCCATGCGCACTTTGCGCGCCTCGGCCCTGGCGATATATTCGTCCGCCTTGGCCGCGTGGATCGTTGTCGGGAAATCGGTCTTTATCTGACGGAAAATCGCGATCGCGGCGTCCGGATTGTCCAGGTAACTTTGATAAACGCGGGCTTTGCTCACGAGGACTTCGGCGGCGTCATCGGGCTGCCCGGCCTTGTGCTTCGCGACAATCGCATCGAGCGCCGCGATCTCGTCCTTGAGCAAAGCCTCGGTGGCTTCGTCAACGGGTTCGAGTTTGGCCCGCATGCGATCCATCACGGCCTTCAACTCGGTCTGCACCGGAGTCAGTCCGGCGGCTTTCGACTGCGCGGGCGGGTTGCAATCAGAACAGCATAGCGTGCGCGATACGAATATGGCGGCAAGCGGAGCGGCAATTGCGATGATGAGCCAGACAAACGGAGCTTTTGCTTTCATGGAAAAGGCGGATTACGACGAGGACGAATTTGTTGACGTGAATGTGATTGTCCGAATGCAACAGAAACGTGCCGGCATGTCAGTCGCGCATTAGCGCCTCGATTTTGTTTTTCGATTTTATGACATCGTCCGCCGAGGCGCGCGGGCTGAGTTCAAGCACGAGCAAGTGCCGGGGCCGCCAAAAGCGTTTCACCATTTCGAAATCGATCTCGCCCGAGTCGATGGGCTGGTGATCGCGGCCTCCGGCAGTCGTGTCGTGCAAATGAAAACCGATGAGCCGCTCCGCGTTTTTTTCCAGATGCTCGTGATGCGAGATCAAGCCGAGTTGCTCCTTCAGGTGGGCGTGCCCCGTGTCGTGCCAATAGCCTGCGGTGTTGGGTTTAGCGATTCCGAAAAACAGCTCTGCGAACTGGTCGTCGAGCGGCAACTCGTCGGGCCGCTCGCGATTTTCGAAGCCGAGCGCGATGTCGCGATCAAGCGCGTATGCGCGGATTTCCTCAATGCTCGCCCGCGTTTGTTCCCAATACAGTGCCATGCGCGCGCGGATTTTTTCGAGTGTTTTTTCGCGAAGCGCGGCAAACCTCGGCTCGTCTGCAAAACGCCCTCGCGCGTCCCTGGCGTTGTAATGCGCGCCTGCGCGGTCGAGCAGTGTTTCCGCCGGATTGCGCCAGCGAAACCGCACGCTACCGAGGTGCATGACGAGCGCCCGCGCGCCGGCCTGCGCCGCGAAATCCAGCGAGCGCCGCGTTTGTCGCAGCCATTGGTCGTGATGCGTCGGATCGGTTGAGGATGGCTCGTAGGCATTCGGCGCAGGTTCCATGAAGCCGGTCGGCAGCGGGCAAAAATTGTGCGTCGAGCAGACCTTTATTACACCCTCCTCAATCGCCCGCAAAATCCCCGGCACGAGCGTGACGCGGATGCCGTGGCTCAATTCCACATGGGAAAAACCCAAACCCGCGATTTCGCGAAGCATCGCATGGCCATCCGTGTGCCGGTGCGAACACCAGCATGTGGAAAGGGCGAGCGTTGGAAATCTGCCGGAGGCATCCATCTGCCGCTAAAAAGCCTGCCCGGCTCCGCTCCCGCAAACAGAAAAACCGCCTGCGACTGTCGAAGTCACGAGGCGGTTTGAAATTGAAGCGCGATTGTGCGCGCGGATGCTGCGGCTCAGTCCGCGTAACGGCGGCGGAGCATGGCGGTGAAGGCCATGACCTTTTCCTTGCGACGGCGTTTATCGCAGGGCTTTTCGTAGTAACGCTTTGCGCGGACACCACGGATGATGTTTTCGCGCTCGAGCTTCTTCTTCATGCGGCGGAGCGCACGATCAACGGGCTCGTTTTTGCGGATTTTGATTTCGATGGACATGTGTGTTTCTTAACGGATTAGTCGGAAAAAGGTTGGAACTACGCAGGAGAACCTCGACCGCGTCAAACGAAAATTTGCCCGGATAATGCTCATTTTATGAAGGAACGAAAAATGGCTCGCGCGAATGCAAACAGCCGCCGCGTTGATTTTGTCTGTTGAAAAAGCCGGCTCGCTGCGTTGCCCTTTCCTTTCAAAAAAACGTCCATTCAAACACCCATTTTTTCACATTTCCATCGTGTCCATTCCCACTGTCACCAACGTCACTCCCGGTCCGCAAAAGGACTTTGTCCATCTCCATGTCCACACCGACCGCTCGCTCCTCGATGGTTGCTGCCGCGTTGACAAACTCATCGAGCACGCCGCCGCCCTCGGCATGACGTCCCTCGCCATCACCGACCACGGAAACCTCTTCGGCGCCATCGATTTTTACAACGAAGCCAAAAAGAAAAACATCAAGCCCATCATCGGTTGCGAAATCTACCTCGCCGCCGGCTCCCGCCTCGACAAGCAGGGCCGCGCCGAGGATGGCAAGAGTTACTACCATCTGGGCCTCATCGCGAAAAATCTCACCGGCTACCAGAATCTTCTCAAACTCGTTTCCGACTCCCACCTTCAGGGTTTTTATTACAAGCCCCGCGCCGACTGGGAAACGCTCGCGAAATACTCGGAGGGTCTCATCGCCTTTTCCGGCTGTCTCGCCGCGATCATACCGCAGATGCTCCTCAACGACCGAGAAGACGACGCCCGCGCCGCCTGCGCCCGCTTCATCGACATTTTCGGCAAGGAAAACTTCGTCATCGAAATCCAGGATCACGGCATTCCCGAGCAGCGAAAAATCATCCCCGGACTCCTCAGGCTCGGCGAGGAGTTCGGCCTCCGCGTGATCGCCTCCAACGACGTCCACTACATCAAAAACACCGATGCCGATCCGCACGACGCCATGCTCTGCATCCAGACCGGCTCCAAGCTCGACGAGTCCGACCGGATGCGTTTCGAGACGAAAGAGTTTTATCTCAAATCTCACGACGAAATGGCGCGCCTTTTCGCCGAGGTTCCAGAGTCCATCACCAACACCCGCGCCATCGCCGAGATGTGCGATCTCAAAATCCCCTTCCCCAAGGGCTCCGAGCGCTATCCGAAATATCCGCTCCCGCCCGAGCTGAAATCGAAATACGACTCCGTCACCTACCTCCACAAACTTTGCTGCGACGGCTTGAAAAAACGCTACGGCATCGATCACGACACCGTGGCCGCCCGCCCCCGCGTCGCCGCGCTTCTCGAAAAACTCGCCACCGCTCTCGTCGCGGGCCAGAAAGCCGTCGCCGAACGCGGCATCACCATCGACAAACTCTCCCCCGAGGAAAAACCCCAGCCGCCTGACTACGCCGGTCTCGCACCCGACGAGCTTCTCGTCGTGCGCGCCCACTACGAACTCGCGATCATCGTCCTCACCACTTACATCGACTATTTCCTCGTTGTCTGGGACTTCATCGCCTGGGCCAAGGATCACAACATCCCCGTTGGCCCGGGGCGCGGCTCCGGCGCAGGCTCCCTTGTCGCCTATCTTCTCGGCATCACCAACATCGATCCCATCCAATTCGGCCTCCTCTTCGAGCGCTTCCTGAATCCCGAGCGTGTTTCCGCTCCCGACTTCGATATCGATTTCTGCATGCGCCGCCGCGGCGAAGTCATCGACTACGTCCGCAAAAAATACGGTTTCGACTGCGTCGCCAACATCATCACCTACGGCACCCTCGGCGCCAAAATGGCCATTCGCGACATCGCCCGCGTCAACAACCTCTCCTTCGCCGACTCCGACCGCATCGCGAAGATGATCCCCGACGAGCTCAACATCACGCTCGATGACTCCATCGCCAAGTCCGCCGAGCTCCGTCTCGAAATCGACCGCAACCCTGGCACCAAACGCATCATCGACACCGCCCTCGTCGTCGAAGGCATGGTTCGCAACACCGGCAAGCACGCCGCCGGCATCATCATCACGGACAAGCCCCTCGATGAGTTCGTCCCGCTCACCCTCCAGGAAGGCGACGTCACCGTGCAATACGACATGAACGCCGTCGGCAAACTCGGCCTCCTCAAGATGGATTTTCTTGGACTGAAAACCCTCACCGTCATCTCCGACGCCGTCGAAAACATTCACCGCAGCATCGACCCGCGTTTCGACATCGAGACGATCCCGCTCGACGATCCCGCCACCTACAAACTTCTCAATGCCGGCAAAACCGTCGCCATCTTTCAGCTCGAATCCGAGGGCATGCAGAACGCCTCGCGTCAGGTCGGCATCTCCACGATCGACGATATCAACGCCATCTCTGCGCTCTACCGCCCGGGCCCGATGCAGTTCATCCCCGATTATGCCCGCGGCAAGAAAGATCCTGCCGCCATCTCCTATCCGCACAAACTCCTCGAACCCGTCCTCAAGGAAACCTTCGGCATCATCGTCTATCAGGAACAGGTCATGGAGTGCGCCCGTGTCATCGCCGGCTACTCCCTCGGCGGCGCCGACATGCTCCGCCGCGCCATGGGAAAAAAGGACCAGGCCGAGATGGACCGCCAGCGCGACATCTTCGTCAAGGGTGCGAAGGAGACGAACAACATCGACGAAAAGAAAGCCAACGAGATCTTCGACTTGTTGAACAAGTTCGCACAATACGGCTTCAACAAATCGCACTCCGCCGCCTACGCGATGGTCGCGTATCAAACCGCGTATCTCAAAGCCAACTACCCCGTGCAATTCATGGCCGCCGTGCTCACCGCCGAGCTGGGCAACGCGGAAAAAGTCTCGCACTTCATCGCCGAGGCCGAGGCGATGGGCATCACCGTCCTTGGCCCCGACATCAACGAATCTGGCCCCAACTTCACTCCCGTGATCTCGAACGGATCGGGTGGCGCGGAGTCGAACTCCACTGGACGCATCCGCTTCGGCCTCGCCGGCATCAAGGGCGTGGGCGAACAAGCCGCCATCAAATCGCGCGACGAACGCGAAGCCAACGGCCCCTACACCAGTTTCGAAAATTATATTCTCCGCTCCGACCCTCGCGCCATCAACAAACGCGTGCTGGAAAACCTCGTCGCCACCGGAGCTTTCGACTTCGCCGATGAGGAGCGAGAAACACTCTACGAACGCATCGACCTCGCTCTCGGCGCCCTCTCCGAGTTGCAACGCAAATACCCCGCGCTCAAAAAAGACGCCGCCAAACCCAAGGACGAACCTCCCGCCGACACCATGCTTTTCGATCTCGGCGACCTCGACGCTACCGCGCCGCTTCCGCCGATGGACGAACTCGAAAAAGAATTCGCGCAAATCCTAAAACACTCGCGCAAATCCTCCGCTCCCGCCGCGCCCGCCGTCGAGGAAAACAACGACACCCTAGCCCTCGGCTCCGTTGCGCAAGGCAAAAGAAAAACAGCCGCCACCAGTGCCGCCGCCGAACGCAAACTCACAAAGGAAAACCGCCTCCAGTTTGAAAAGGAACTTTTGGGTTTCTACGTCAGCGGACATCCGTTGAACGAATTCAGCGACTTGACCGAGGCCATCGACACCTGCGCCATCACCGAGCTCATCACCCTGCCCGACCGCACCGAGTTCCGCCTCTGCGGCATCGTCGGCGGCATCGCCAAGCGCCTCTCGAAAAAAGACAACAGTCCCTGGGCTTCCTTCACGCTCTCCACCAAAACCGGCGTGATCGGGCTCAACATGTTTTCCAGCACCTATGCCGAATACGGCTCCCTCCTCGCGGAAAACGCCCTCGTCGCCGTGCAAGGCTTTGTGCAGGTCAACCGCGAGGGCGAGAAACGCATCCAGATCAACGAGTGTTATCCGCTGAGCACTTTCGTCGCGAGACAACTTCGCCGCATCACCTGGCTCCTCAAGCCCGACCACCCGGAATTGCCCGCGTTCCTGAAGAGGCTCCGCCAAATCTTCGACGCCAATCCGGGCGAAACCAGCACCTCTTTCGCGTTTGTTTTCGAAGATCGCATCGCCCCTGTCGCCGATGCCGCCGACTCCCTCGGCTGGAAATTTGCGACCGGCCTCTACAACGAAATCCGTCGCCACCCCGCTGTCGCCGGCGCGCAAATCCTCGTCCGCCCGCTCTCCTTGAAACGTCAGGAACGCCGCTGGGGGCCGAAAAAAGACTGACCGGAACCCTCGCGATATCCCGGCGCGCCCAATCGTCTTCTAATTTCCCTAATACCTCTCATTATTTTATTTACTACCTGAGCGATTTGCGAATTCCTGCGCGAACAACCCTTCATTTTTCGCGCTCATAAACCTAACGTGACTGCGGCGCCCGTTTGCGCGGGAATGTGACGTTATTTTGTAATAAGTTACGCATATTTTTCCACGGGTGCTTGACTGTCACTTGGATCAATTTGTTAATTTTTTAGCAAAACATCCACAGATTCAGGCACACATTCATATAAAGCACATTTTTCAACCACACTCATGTCATCGAAATTAACAACCCTCACCGCTGCAGAAGCAGCGGCTCTGATCAATCACGGCAGCACCATTGGTGTTAGCGGCTTCACGCCTGCCGGAGCGGCCAAGATCGTGCCGAAGGCCATCGCCGCCCGCGCCCGCGCCGAGCACGAAGCAGGGCGCCCTTTCAAGGTCGCCATCATCTCTGGCGCCTCCACTGGCGACTCGCTCGACGGCGAGCTGGCCCGTGCCGACGCCATCTCCTGGCGCACGCCGTATCAGAGCAACAAATCGCTCCGCGAATGCATCAACGCCGGACGCACCCAATTTTTCGACATGCACCTCTCGCATGTCGCCCAGCAAATCCGCCGCGGCTTCCTCGGCAAAATCCACTGGGCCATCGTCGAAGCCTGCGACGTCACCGAAAACGGCGAGATCACCCTCACCACCTCCGTCGGCGCTTCTCCCACCATCCTCAACCAGGCCGAGCGCGTCATCATCGAGCTCAACCGCTATCACTCGCCCAAGCTCCGCGGTTTCCACGACATTTACGAGCCTCTCGATCCTCCCTTCCGCAAGGTCATCCCCATCGAAAAATGCACCGACCGCATCGGGACCGAGACCGTCAAAATCGATCCGAAAAAAATCGCCTGCATTGTTGAAAACAACGCCAACGACGAAGTCGGCGGCTTCGACGCCCCCGACGTGCTCACCGACAAAATCGGCGCCAATGTCGCCAGCTTCATCGCCAACGAAATCGCCGTCGGCCGCATCCCGCGCGAATTTCTTCCCCTGCAATCCGGCGTGGGCAACATCGCCAACGCGGTACTCGGCGCGCTCGGCACCAACCCGGACATTCCAAATTTCCAAATGTTCTCCGAGGTCATCCAGGACTCCGTCATCGGTCTCATCCGCTCCGGCAAGTGCACTTTTGCCACCGGCACCTCGCTCACCATCGCGCCCGCGCTGCTCAAAGACACGGTCTATGCCGACATGGATTTCTTCCGCCCGCGCCTTCTTCTCCGCCCGCAGGAAATCACCAACAACCCCGAGATGGTTCGCCGCCTCGGCATCATCTCGGTCAACACTGCCATTGAAGCCGACATCTTTGGCAACATCAACTCCACGCACATCATGGGCAGCAGCCTCATGAACGGCATCGGCGGCTCGGGGGATTTCACGCGCAACGCCTACATCTCGATCTTCACCTGCCCCTCCTCGGCGAAAGGCGGCAAGATCAGCGCGATCGTTCCCTTTGTGAGCCACCTCGATCACAGCGAACACTCGGTGCAAGTCCTCATCACCGAGCAAGGCATCGCCGACCTTCGCGGCAAATCGCCCAGCGAACGCTCCCTCGAAATCATCAACAAGTGCGCGCACCCCGATTATCGCGACCTGCTCATGCGCTACCGCGAATCGACCAAAAACGGCCAGACGAAAACCTCGCTTGCAAACGCCTTCGCGTTTCACCAGCAGTTCCTCGCCACCGGAGACATGCACGGCGCGAAAATCCTCTGATCAAATCAAGGCGCTGATCGCGACGCGCGGTTTTCTCATAACAACAAAAAGCCAGCCCTTTCAAAGGCTGGCTTTTTTGCGTGCGCAATTCGCTCGTGTTTATTTTTCAACAAGCCCGTCGCTCGCCGGCGATTTTATGTAGGTGACGAGAAAAATCCCAATGCACACGCAAACCAGCGCCACGAGATTTTTCCATTCCAACAATTTCTCCCCGAGAAACAGCGCCGAAAGCGCGGTGCCGAAAATCGGCACCGTGAACAGGAAAATCGAAAACAGACTCACCGGATTGTATTTGAGCAGCGTCGCCATGATCGCGAACGCCGCCGATGACAGCAGCGCCATGTAGGCGAGCAGCGACGTTGAGACCGGCGTGAATCCTGCCAGCGATCCGCCCATCGCATAGCCCAGCGCGATCAGCAGCGCGCCGCCGATGCTGAGCTGCCATGCGGTCATCACCACGCTGTCCATCCTCTGCGAGACGGCCTTCCCGTAAACGCCCGACACCGCCATCACAAACGCCGCGATGATCAAAAACCCTTCGCCCGCGAAAGTGAAATGCAGGTTGAACAAATCGCGGCTGAAGTTGACGAAAATCACTCCGAGAAACCCGATCGCACACCCGAGCGACACACGCCGCGTCAGCCGTTCCGCCTTGAACATGAAATGCGCGGCGAGCACGGTGAAAAACGTCGTCGTCCCGTTCATGATCGCGCCCTTGACTCCGCTCGTGTGGGAAAGGCCGATATAAAAAAAGATGTATTGGAGCGTCGTCATGCCCACCCCGAGCAAGGCGACCCGCGCCATCAGCCCCGCGCCAAGGCCGAAGGCCTTTCGTCCGGTCGCCAGGGAAAACCCGATCAAGATCAGCCCCGCCGCAAAGAAACGATAGCCCGCGAAAAGAAATTTTCCCGCGGTGTCATCCGGCCCGATCGCAAACAAGGAATACCCCGTCTTGATCGCCGGATACGCGCTTCCCCAGAGCAGGCACGCCAATAGCGACAAGGCGCACACGACGCGCGTGTCGGTGATCCACATTTTATTTTTCATGGTTCTTGCCGCGAATACGCCCCTGATGCCGGCCGCGCATCACACGCGCCCGGCGTCATTCCTTCGGCGTCGCATCGTTCGCAGCCTTCACCGCCGCGGCAACGCGGACGAGGGCATCGGCCACCGGAATTTTGGCGACGTCTTTTTCATGGCGCCACTTCATCTCGATCACGCCCTCCTTGAGGCCTTTTCCGCCGATCGTGATGCGCAATGGAATGCCAATCAGGTCGGCGTCCTTGAACTTCACACCCGGACGCTCGGTGCGGTCGTCGATGAGCACATCCGCGCCTGCCTGTTCGGCGGCTTCGGCAACGTTTCGCGCCATCGCGGCGGCGTCGGCGGCCTGCGGATCAAGCAGGCAAACGAGCACTTGGAACGGCGCGATGGGCCACGGCCAGATGATGCCATCGGCGTCATGGCTTTGCTCGATGATCGCTTGCATCGTGCGGCTGACGCCAATGCCGTAGCATCCCATCACCATGAGATGCTGTTGCTTCTGGTCGTCAGTGTACACCGCGCCGTATTTTTCGGAATACTTCGTGCCGAGCTTGAAAATGTGCCCGACCTCGATGCCGCGGCGCACCTTGAGCGGCTTGCCCGAAAGCGGGCACGGCTCGCCCGGATGCACGCGGCGGAAATCGCCGAACTTCGTGATCGCGAGATCGCGCGTGACATTGACGTTGCGCAGATGGAAACCGTCCTTGTTCGCGCCGGTCGTGCCGTTGCCGATGAGCTTGATCGCCCGATCCGCAAACACGCCCGCGAGCGCGCCGGGATTTTTGATGGTGCCCTTGACCGCGCCAAGGCTGCCGGGCTTCGCGCCGAGCAACGGCTCGATTTCCTCGGGCGTCGCGGGACGGAACAAACTGAAGCCGAGCGAGCCGAGCTTGGCTTCCTCCAGTTCGTCGCAACCTCGCAGAATGACGGCAAACGGTTTCCCATCGCCGATGTAAATGAGCGTCTTGAATTGCCTGTCGGCGGCGACGCCGTAGGGCGCGGCTTCCAGTTGCGCGATGGTCGTCACTCCGGGCGTGGCAAATTCTTCGATGGCGCCCTCTGGCGCGGCGTCGGCGATATCCTTCGGCACGAGCGCGCTCGCGGCCTTCTCGCGATTGGCCGCATAGCCGCTTTCCTCGCAATAAATGACATCATCGTCGCCCACCTCGGCGGGCACCATGAACTCGTGCGAAAAACTGCCGCCCATCACGCCGGTGTCGGCTTCAACGGCGATAGCTTGCACGCCGATGCGGCGGAAAAACGCCTCGTAAGCCGCCTTCATTGCCATGTAGCTCTTCGTCGCGCCGGCATCGTCCGCGTCGAACGAATACGCGTCCATCATGATGAACTCGCGGGCGCGCATCAGTCCGTAGCGCGGGCGTATCTCGTTGCGGAATTTCGTGGCGATTTGATAAAAATTCTTCGGCAGGTCGCGATAACTCGTAATCTCCGTCTTCACCAGCGGCGTGATGATTTCCTCGTGCGTGGGGCCGAGCACAAATTCCGGATCGGCGGGCGCCCGTTTGCCGGCGCCGGCGTGGTCGGCGCGGAACATGATTTCGCGCGCGGCATTCCAGCGCGGTCCCTGCGTCCAGCATTCGGCCGGATGCACATGGGGCATCCACAGTTCGATGCCGCCGCCGCGGTCGATTTCCTCGCGGCAGACCTGCGTGATCTTGTGAATCGCGCGCAACCCGAACGGCATGTAGGTGTAGAGACCGCCGCCGAGTTTGCGAACGATGCCTGCGCGAACGAGCAGCTTGTGTGACGCGATTTCGGCGTCGGCGGGACTCTCCTTGAGCGTCGGGATGAAGAACTGGGACCAATATTTCATAAAATTGAACCGCGCAGAGAAGCAGCGGCGCGTCATGGAGACAAGTGACAAAGTGAAACCCCAGGCCGCGGCGATCCGCGCTTCCTTTGCAAACGGCGCTTGCAAGACGGCCCGCGCATTTCTGTGATGCTGCGCGCTGGTTTTCCAGCAACGCCCCCTTGCCCGGGTGGTGGAATGGCAGACACGACGGTCTTAGAAGCCGTTGCCGTAAGGCGTGCAGGTTCAAGTCCTGTCCCGGGCACCAAATAAAAAGCGTGGCATTCGCTGCGCGGCGCAAAAGAGTCCGCCCGGCTTTTCTGCTTTCTCAATTCCCGAATCTTGATTCTTAATTTCACGCATGTCCGCAGACTCCGCAGTCATCACAGCAAAAACCCAGTGGCCCGTCGCCCTTGCGAACGCGCCCTCGATCGCCGTCATCGAGCAAGCCATCCAAAGCGGACGCCTTTCCCACAGCCTGCTCCTCACCGGGGACGACCTCGACATTCTCACCGAGATCGCCTTTTGCATTGCGGACCGCATTCTCAACACGCACACCTCCACGGCCTATTTTCCACCGGCCAGTCATCCGGATTGTTATGCGCTTCGTCCGGCCGGGAAAATGCGCCAGATCAGGGCCGAGCCCATGCGCGACAGCCTCATCGCAAAAGTACAGGTCTCGTCCACCGTCTCCATGCACAAGGTCGGCATCGTTCACGAGTGCGATCGCATGAATCTCGTCGCGGCGAATGTTTTCCTGAAAACCCTCGAGGAGCCGCCTGCAAACACGACCCTCATTCTCACCACAACGCGGCCTTATTCACTGCTGCCCACGATACGCAGCCGCTGTCTCAATTTCCGTTTTCCCGGTATTCCACCCTCGTATTCTCCCGCCGGCTGGAACGCCTGGCTCGCCGACTACAAGGCGTGGCTCGCGCGCCTCGCCGGGCCGATGCCCGAAAAGCGCGATGCCACCGACAGCATTTTCACCGTCTATGGCCTCGTCTCCCGCTTCGGCATGATCCTCGAATTCGCAACCGGCGAAATCTGGCAGAAGGAGAAGCAAAAACTCCCCCCTGACATCGACGAGGAGGAACAGGTCGCCATCGAGACCGGCATCGCCAACGGCTTGCGCACGCGTCTTTTCATCGAGATCGAACAGGCCACGCGCGCCTTCGCTGTGCCTGCCATCGTCGCCGAGAATCCAAAGGCGGGCCACGCGCTCACCGAGGCGATTGCCAGGCTGGAACACGCCGTCGGCCTCATGCGCCTGAACCTCAACGAATCCACCGCGCTCGAAAATTTCCTCCTCTCGTCGCTGCGCATCTGGACGACGCGGTGATCCAGCGTGCAAGCGCGATCACGTTCTCAAAAAACGCGTGCGACAAGGAAAACGCGTGCGACAAGGAGCGGCGCGCCTCTGGCCGCCGGACGAGGCGAAGCCTCGCCAAAAAAACGAGCGCCAAAAATGAACACCAAACAAGCGGCCGGGACGTCCGCTTCCACCCAAAGTCGCGCCTCCACCCAAGCGCGTTGCACGGGAACACTTGCTAAAGCAGCTCGCTTTGCGTGCCGCCCACCGCAGCCTTCAGCCCGATCGCGTGATAGCCTTTCGGCGTGATCATGCGACCTTGCGGCGTGCGTTGCAGATAACCTTCCTGGATCAAAAACGGTTCGTGCACTTCCTCGAGCGTTTCAGATTCCTCGCCCACGGCCACCGCGATTGTGCTCATGCCGACCGGACCGCCGCGATAATTCTCCGCGATCACGCGCAACATGCGCTTGTCCATCTCGTCGAGGCCGGTGGAGTCGATTTCAAGCAGCTCCAGGGCCGCCGCCGCGACATCGCGCGTGATGACGCCTTTCTTGGTGCGCTCCTGCGCATAGTCGCGCACGAAGTTGATCAGGTTGTTCGCCACGCGCGGCGTGCCGCGGCAGCGCATCGCGATTTCCTTCGCGCCCGTCTCCTCGATCTGCACTTTCAAGAGGCCGCAACTGCGTTTGATGATGCCTGTCAGCGTCCGCACATCGTAATAATCGAGCCGCGTTTGCAGCGTGAAACGCGAGCGCAGCGGCGCTGTGAGCAGGCCCGCGCGAGTCGTCGCGCCGACGAGCGTGAACTTCGGAATCGAGAGCCGCACGCTGCGCGCGTTCGGCCCCTGGTCGATCATGATGTCGAGCCGGAAATCCTCCATCGCCGAATACAAGTATTCCTCCACCGCTTTCGGGATGCGGTGAATCTCGTCGATGAACAGGATGTCGCCCTCCTCCAGATTCGTAAGCAGGCCCGCCAGGTCGCCCGCCTTTTCGACAACGGGTCCGGACGTGACGCGCACATTTTTGCCCATCTCGTGCCCGAGGATGAAGCACAGCGTCGTCTTGCCCAAGCCCGGCGGCCCGCTGATCAAAATGTGGTTCAGTGGATCGCCGCGGCGCCGCGCGGCATCGGTCATCACGCGCAGCCGCTCCACTGTTTTTGGCTGTCCCGCGAAATCCTCGAACGAGAGCGGGCGCAGCGCGGATTCCGCCGCCGTCACGGGAGAGGCGAGCGCGTTGCTGATGTAACCGAGTCCTTTGTTGGGTTCTGGAGCGGCAGGCATGAGGAAAGGAAGGCTGAAAAGCCGGAAGGCTGAAAGCCTGAAAAAAATGCGGTCGCCCTTCTTTTTCAGCGCGTGCTCTCGTCGTCGCGGGGGCCAAAACCCGGATGCAGCCGCAGCAGCGCGTCGTTGAGCGAATAAGTGACCGATTGGAGCGAAATCTTTTTCTTCGCCGCGTGCGCGTAGCATGTGTATGCGAGCGCAACCGCTCCCGTCAGCACCGCCGGAATGTAGAGCGTATGGTATTCGAGCGTGCGGAACGCCAGCGCGCCCAGCAACCCGCCCGAGAAAAACGACCCGATCACGACAAAACTCAATTTGATGCGCCGCCTGTCCACCTCGATGCCGCGCAGCCAGTGTCCGAGCGACGCGCCCAGGTCGTTGAACATGCCCGTCAGATGCGTCGTGCGCAAAATCGTGCCGCTGTAAGTGCTCGCCATCGCGTTCTGCAAACCTGCCGCCGCCGAGGCCAGATAGCATCCCGAATGGTGGTGTGTCTGCATCAATGCCGCGGCGATGAACAACAAAATGCTCTCCAGCAACAGCACGCCGCCATAGCGGCGTCCCAGTTTCAGCGTGCTTTGCCGGATGATGAAGCCGCTCGCGACCGCCCCCGCCACGAATGACAGGAGCAGGAGCAGGATTCGCAAGGCATTCGAGTTGTCGCCGCCCGCGATTGCGATGCCCAGCATCGTCGTCGGCCCGGTCATGTGCGTCACAGCCTGGTGGTCGTAACTCATGAAGCCGACCGCGTTGACCATGCCTGCAATGCAGGCCAGCAGGGCGCCGGCCGTCCAGGCCCAGCGTTCTAGGCGATCGATCATGGATGGTTCTTATCCGGGCCCGAGGCGGACGCGAGGCGCGCAGCCTCCGCGTGCAATTTTCCCCACGTCGATTCGAGCGCCTGCGGAAGCACTCTGGTCTGTCCGATGACCGGCATGAAATTCGTGTCGCCGTTCCAGCGCGGCACGATGTGCCCGTGCAAATGCGCTATGCTTCCCCCTGCCGCGGCGCCCAGGTTGAACCCGATGTTGAAGCCGTCCGGCTTGATGGCCGCGCGCAATAATTTTTTCGCAAAAATGATCGTCTGAAACAAATCCGCGCTCTCCTCCTCCGTCAGCTCCTCGATATCCGCCACTTCGCGATACGGGATGGCCAGCAAATGACCGGGATTGTAGGGAAAACGGTTCATCATCAAATACGACAGCCTCCCCCGGTGCACGATGAGCGCGGCGCGATCGTCCCCCGACGCAGGCAGCTCGGTGAACGGCCTTGCGCTTTTCGGGGCGCGCGGAGCCTCGATGTATTCCATGCGCCAGTATGCGTGAAGTTGATCCATATGGTGAATGCGATCCTTGCAGTCGTTGTTGTTAAGAGGGAACACAAGCAGCCCCGCTGCGAAAGTCAAAGGCGCAGGAGAATCCCCGAAACCGCATGCTAAAAAAACAAGAAAATGCCCTTGTTCCCTGAAAAATTACCCATACGCGTCCCGTATTTAAAAAAAATTGCACCAAACCCCGCAACGTGTGTCTCAGCGAAACATCCGCAATGGATACACCTTTGAACCAGTCTCAAGAACACCACAATCTATGAAAACCAAATACACCATCCTCATGGCATTGTTTGCCGCCGCGGCGCTCTCCGCCCATGCGCAAACCTCCGTGCCCACACCGCAAAGCGTCGCCCCCGACTACACGCCCCCGCAAAACACAGTCCCCATGCAGACCACCTATACCTATCAAAACCCGCACGCCAACACATGGGATTTTTATCTCATGACCGGCGCGTGGTTTTTTGAGCGTTCCACGATGAATGCCCACCACGTCCTCTACGACCGCGTGCCCCCGCCCGCCCCGGATATTTATGCCGACGGCAAACTCAAGCTGAACATGAAAGACGCCGCCTTCTTCGGTTTTGGAGCGGGATACAACATCACCGAGCAGCTCTCCGTACATATTCAGTTCGCGTATGCGAACCCCGATTATACCGCGACATTTGACGGCGTGACGATCGGCGGTTCCAGCACTCCCGTGCATAGCACGGTCAGATTCGACGCCGACATCAGCACGGGAGACCTTGCGATTCGCTATGATCTGCTCACCGGCAAGTTCCGTCCCTTTATTCAGGCCTCCCTCGGCTTCATGTATATTGATACTGGCATCCCCAACGGCCCCTATTACTACTGGTGGGATTGGTATTGGGGCGGTTATTATGGAGACGCGCCCACGGTCGATCACACCTACTTCACCCTCGGGGCCACGGTTGGCGCGAACTACTATTTCACCAAAAACTTCTTCGGCCAGCTCTCCTACACGAGCAACTGGGCCAACATGCCGCATAATTGGATGCACAACCAACGCATCAACGTCTCCGTGGGCCTGAATTACTGACGGGTTGAGTGGCACGGACGATTCGTCCGTGTTCCTGCCCAATTTTTAACTGCGAATGGACGCCAAAACCCGCGAATAAAAACAGCCCTGCCCGAGCATTCGTGATTATTGGCGTCCATTGGCGGTTAAAAACCTCCGTCCTCTCATCTCATCCCTCCTTTTCCGACCTTTGCGCCCTTCGCGTCTTTGCTGTGAATTCTTCCGTTCTTTCGTGTTTCCGTGATTCCCAAACTATTTTTATAAGACGGCTACAAAATGATTTAATACCGCTCTACCCTCCCCAAAAAAACAAATCGTCCGATAGACGATGTGACGAATTACCTCAGCGTCTGCGAAGGCGTTTGACCGTGGCCGATGACTTCAATCCTGTCGGCATAAAGCTCTAAAATAGCGTAGGAAACGATGTTTTCCGTTTCGAGGAGCCCGCTGATCGTCAGGTAATGCACGCCTCTTTCCTCCGCGTAGCCGCCCTTGTGATTGTGGCCGTTTACCCACGCCTTCACACATTTGTATTTTGAAAGAAGCCCGGTGATTTCATCGGAGTTCAGGCAAATATGATTGTTGACGGGACGCAGTTGCCCATGCGCGAAGAGGACGACCTTTTTGCCCTCCGCCTCGCTCTTTTTCAGCAGTTCGTCCAGCCACTCCAATTGGGTTTTCTCGATGCCGCCGTTCCAGCTGTTTCCCCAGTTCCCGCCGGATTTTTTTATGTCCTTTTGGATGGTTGTGGCCAGCGCATGCAACGCTTCATTTCTCGGTTTGAAGTATGAACTCAGCCGGTTTGTGTCCGCGCAAATGAACCGCCAATCCTTGACATCGAAATAATAGTAAGCCGGATCTTTCAGGCCCAGTTCGCGGCGGATTTTTTCGACGTTTTCGGTCGTGTCGGCGAAGTCGTGGTTGCCCATGACGAAATATTGCCTGTAAGGAAACTTCCGCGCCTCGGCCAGCGGCGCCGCGAGATTGGCGTATTTGGCATCCACGATGTCCCCCAAGTGGATGAGGAAGTCGATCTTTTCATCCTTAACCGCCTCCCTGATCTTTTGCAGTTTGGGAATGGAATTGCGGTAGAACCGGGTGCCCTTCGCCTCCTTGTCCGCATATTGGATGTCCGCGATCGCAAGTACGCGAATCTCCGCGCCCTCCTTCGCTCCAAGCGCGCCGGTGAGCAGCAACAAGGTGAAAGTAACCGCAAGAAATCTTTTCCTCATGGCTTTTAACTTATGAAGGTCACGCATTCGGTCAAGGCGGGCATCCTGTGGTTTCTGCGTTTTATGCCTCACGCAACGACGCGGCGACGCAACGGATTCCCCATCGGAGCGGTAGCTCCCGTTGCGTCGCCGCGTCGTTGCGTGATGACGCGGTTTTTATAGTTTTCCCCTTTCAGGGCGAACTGGTTCACAGCTCGGCGATGTCAGCGCGGATCGACGTCTTGCTTCACCACGGCGGGTTTTTCCCAGACGGAGCCGCCATTTACAATATCGAAGCCGCCGGTCAGGCGGGTGTCGGTGGACGATGCACCGATCATCACCGTGAAATGGCCGGGCTCGACGGTCCAGCGGTGCGACTGATCGTAGAGCGCCAGATGCTCGGGCTTCAGTGTAAAGCGGACGCTCCTTGTTTCGCCGGGCTGAAGATGGATGCGTTCGAATCCGCGGAGGACTTTTTCAAATGTCACCACGCTGCTATAATCGTCGCGCACGTAAAGTTGCACGACCTCGTCGCCGGCGCGGGGGCCGGTGTTCGTCACTTCACACGACACTTCGATGCGGCCTTGCGGGCGTTGCTCGGAGGGGGTGATGACGAGGTTGGAATACTTGAATGTCGTGTAGCTGAGGCCGTGTCCAAAGGGCCAGAGCACGCCGGAAACCTGGCCGGGATCGCTGTCCTGCGAGCCGGGATGCGCCGGGAAATTCATCTGAATTTGGCCGACTGATTTCGGAAATGTGACAGGGAGTCGTCCGGCGGGGTTGTAGTCGCCGAAAAGCACGTCGGCGATCGCGCCGCCGCCGTCCTCGCCGGGAAGCCACATTTCGACGATGGCGGGAATGTGCTTCGCCGCCCAGTTGATCGTGAGCGGGCGTCCATTGCTGAGCACGAGCACCACGGGCTTTCCTGTGCCGTGGAGCGCGCGCAAAAGCTCCTCCTGATAACCCGGAAGATTCAGGCTGATGCGGCTCGCGGATTCGCGGCAGAGATCGTCGGTTTCACCGAGGACGGCGATGATGACATCAACATCCCGCGCCGCGGCGACAGCGGCGGCGATGCCGTCGCGCACCTCGGCATCGGGCTCATCCTTGAGGACATCGCTCTCGGGAAAATTCTTGTCCTTCACCTCGACACCGCGCTCGAAACGCACCTCGGCATGCGCGCCAAGCCGGGCGCGAATGCCGTCGAGCGGCGTGACAAAATCGAGCGACTGCGCGCCGTAGCGCGACCACCAGCCATGTTTGCGATCCGCGTCGGCAAGCGGGCCGGTGACAAGCACGCGCTTGAGTTTTTTTGCCTCGAGCGGAAGAAGCGCGGTGGTGGATGACGGCGAGGCTTTTTCGTTTTTCAGGAGTACGATGCTTTCGCGCTCGGCCTGGTGCGCGACAGCCATGTGCGCGGGCGAGCGCACGATTTTTTCCGCAGCGTCTGGATTCGCGACATAGGGCCGGTCAAACAAGCCGAGCCAGTATTTTACGCGGAGGATGTCGCGCACGCGCGCGTCGATGGTTTCGACGGAGAGCCTGCCCTCGCGCACGAGCCAGAGGAGCGGCTCGCCGTATTCTTCGGGCGGGGTGAAGTTGGTGCGCACGTTCAGCCCCGCCTCGACCGACTGACGGATCGCATCGGCGGGCGTGGGCGCGGTGCGGTGCTTGGTGTGGATGAACTCGACCGCGCCGCTGTCGGACACGGTGTAGCCGCGAAAGCCGAACTCGCCTCGCAGGATGTCGGTGAGGAAGAGCTTGCTGGCCTCGACGGGGATGCCGTCGTAATCGTTGTAGGAGGGCATGACGCCGAGCGCGCCGCCGTCCTTGATGGCGCGTTTGAAGGGCGGCAGAAAAACGGTCTGCACCTCGCGCCACGAGGCTTGCGGATCGGTGCGCGCGTGCCCGTCGCGCCCGCCCTTCGGGATGCTGTAAACGGCGAAGTGCTTGAGCGTCGAAACGACGTTGTTCTCCTGAAGTCCGAGGACTTGTTGCAGACCCAGTTCGCCGATGAGAAACGGATCCTCGCCAAAGCTCTCCACGATGCGACCCCAGCGCGGGTCGCGCGACACGTCGAGCACAGGCGCGTAGATGTTGGTGTAGCCGAGGGCGCGCGCCTCGCGGGCCACGACGCGCGCCATTTCGCGGGCGAGCGCGGTGTTCCAAGTGGAGCCGACGGAAATCTCGTGCGGAAACGCGGTAGCCTTGGTGTGGAGGAGGCCGCGAATGCCCTCGTTTGAAAAATCCACAGGGATGCCGAGGCGTGTGTTTTCGATAAACCAGCGCTGGACTTCGTTGATCGCGCGGGCATGACTGGCCCAAGGGAATGAATATTGGCTGCGCTGGAGATTGTTCGTCCAGCCGGTGTTGCCGTTCATGTGCTCGTCGATGTTGCCGATGCCGTCCTTCCAAAATGCCTTGTCCCATGCGGGAGTCGGCAGCTCGTCCTTTGCCACGCGCGGGAAACCATACCAGGTGACCATCTGCGCGGTTTTCTCTTCGAGCGTCATGCGCGAGAGGAGGTCGTCGATGCGCCTTTCGGTGGACAGCGCCGGATCTTCGTAAGGGTCTTTGACGCCGTTTTTATTCAGATCAATCCAGCCGTCGCGATAAATATCGGGCGAGGTGTGCGTCGCCGGCTTCGCATTGATAAAGAGGCTGGCGGCAGGAGCAGCCGGAAGGGTAATGGCTGCCGCGACCAGCAGTGGAGCAAGGACGAGGATTTTTTTGAGCATGATATCGCAAAAACGTGATGGCCGGAGAATGAGCCACGACAATGCGAGCGCCGAATTTCTTAAACAAGCGCCGATGCCCTCCTCGATTGCTTACAGTCAACCTTGCGCGTTTCCAAGCCGAGGCATGGCGGACAGGGGCCCTAGTATTCGTCGATGTTCAATTTCTCCCGAAAATCGGCAAGCGCGCGCAACATGCGTTTTCTTACCTCCGCATATTCCGGACGTCCGGTCAGGTTGGTCATTTCGGCGGGGTCTTTTTCCAAATCATAAAGCTCGCCGCAATTCAGGTTTTCGGAGTCCCTGCTCTTTCCGTAGAAATGGATGTATTTGTATCGTTTGTCGCGCACGCCGTCGTGTTTGCACACATAATGGGCACCGGGATATTCGTAGTAATGATAATATAAATACTCGCGCCAGTCGACGGGTTTTCCGCCGGCGAACAATGGCGACAGCGATCGCCCCGGCAGGCCGGCGGGCGGCTCCGCGCGGGCGGCCTCCAGATAGGTGGGGGCGAAGTCGATGTTTTGCACCAGTTCGTCGCAAACGACGCCGGGAACGATCCTTCCGGGCCACGCAATGATCAGCGGCGTGCGGAATGACTCTTCGTACATGAAGCGTTTGTCGAACCAGCCGTGCTCGCCCAAATAAAAACCCTGGTCGGATGTATAGACAATGATCGTGTTTTCCCGCAGCCCCTCCTTTTCGAGATAATCCAGCAGCCGCCCGACCTGGTCATCGATCGATTTTATACAACGCAGATAATCCCTCATATAGCGCTGGTATTTCCACTCCGCCAGCTTTCGTCCCTCCGGTTTTTCGGCGGCGAATCTTGCGTTGCGCGGCCCGTAGGCTTCGAGCCAGGCCGTCCGTTGCGCAGGGGTGAGGCGCGAGAGCTGCCGGTTCCAGGCTTTTATATTTCCGTTGTTTCCAGCGTCGGAAAAACCCTTCTCATTATCCATTTTCAAATCCTGCACCAGCGTCATGTCCGCGGCGACGGACATCTTCTGGGTGCGCGCGGGTTCACAGCGGTTTTTGTAATCATCGAAGAAATTATCCGGGAGGAGAAACTCGACGTTTTCATACAAATCCAAGTATTTTTCCTTCGGCATCCAGTTGCGATGCGGAGCCTTGTGGTGGACGAAAAGGCAGAACGGCCTGGTTTTATCCCGGTTTTTCAGAAACTCAATGGAGTGATCGCCGGTCAGCGTCGTGACGTAGCCATTTTCCTGCACAAAGGCGCCGTTGCTCTCCTTGGTCTTGAAGCCGGGATTGTAATATTGGCCCTGACCTTCGAGCAGGCAGTAATAATCAAAGCCCTTGGGCTCGCACGGCAGATGCCATTTGCCGATGACACCCGTGTAATAGCCAGCCCGCTGGAGAGCCTCGGTGAAGAACGGCTTGGTGTTGTCGAGGCCTCCAGCAAGCGTCCGCTGCCCGTTCTGATGACTGTACAGCCCGGTGAAAAGGCAGGCGCGACTCGGCGAGCACAGGGAGTTTTCCACAAAGGCCCGACGGAAAACCATTCCTTCGCGCGCGATCCGGTCGATGTTCGGCGTGGGCGCCAGCCGGGACACGGGATGCCCGTAGGCGCTGATGGCCTGGAAGGCGTGGTCATCGGCCATGATATGGATGATATTGGGGCGCGCGGGCGGAACATCCGATGCGGCGAACGCGCCGCCCGCCGCCAGCGCGGAAACGCCGAGTGTTTTGACCAGCAAACGGCGGGTCGGGTTATGCAGGCGAGTCATGGTTGTCATGTGACATTTCTTCTGCTTCCGCCCTTGGTCCCGTGTCCGTCAGTTCGGGGCGGCCTCAACGAACACCTTTCATTTTTTGTCCGGCAGAGTCAGCGCGTGGAGAAGCGATAGACTGTCACGGTCTCGTATTTTTCGCCGGGGCGAAGGATCGTGTCCGGGAACGAGGGCTGGTTTGGCGAGTCGGGATAATGCTGCGTCTCAAGGCAGAAGCCGGTGCGTTTTTTGTAGGCGACCTTGCTTTTGCCGACGTTTTTGCCGTCGAGGAAATTGCCGCAGTAAAATTGCACCGCGGGTTCCTCGGTGAGCACTTCGAGCACGCGGCCCGAGGCGGGTTCGTAAACTTCGGCGGCTTTCTGGAGCGAGCCGCGCAGTTTGCCGATGATGCCGGTCTTGCGGTCGAGCACCCAGTTGTGATCGTAGCCGCCGCCAAATTCGAGCTGCTCATTTTGCTCTTCGATGCGTTCGCCGATGGCGTGGGGTTTTGTGAAGTCGAAGGGCGTGCCGGCAACGGGCGCGATCTGCCCGGTGGGGATGAGCCCCTTGTCAACGGGCGTGTAGTTGGATGCGTTGAGCATGAGGACGTGGTCGAGAATGTTGCCGATGCCTTCGCCGCGGAGGTTGAAATACGAGTGGTTGGTGAGATTGACAGGCGTGGCTTTGTCTGTCGTGGCCGAGTATTCGATGCGCAGTTCGTTGCTGTCGCTGAACCAGTAGGTGACAGTCACATCGAGGTTGCCGGGATAACCTTCCTCGCCGTCCTTGCTCACATAACGGAGGCGCAGTCCCGGAGTGTCCTTGTCGAAGAGCGGCGTGGCATCCCAGAGGACTTTGTCGAAGCCGACATTGCCGCCGTGAAGCGCGCAGGGAATGTCGCCGGGGGCGTTGTTCGTGGCGAGTTTGTAGGCCTGGCCGTCAAGCGTAAACTGGCCCTTTGCGATGCGGTTGCCGTAGCGGCCGATGAGCGCGCCGAAGTAGGTGCTGCCGTCCTTCACGTAACCGGAAACGTCGTTGTAGCCGAGCGCGACGTCCGCGAGATCGCCTTCGCGATCGGGGACGATGATGCGCACGACAATGCCGCCGTAGTTGGTGATGGCCACTTTCGCGCCTTGGGAGTTGGTGAGTGTGTAGAGCTGCGCGGCGCGTCCGTCGCGCAGGGTGCCGAATGATGTCATGTTGATGTTGGGTTGAGCCGCATTGAGCGCGACTGCGGTGATGATGCCGAGAAATGCGCCGGCGAGGGCGCTGCGGTATTGTTTTTTCATGGGTCGAGAAAGTGTTGTGCCGGGCGCGGGGTATTCGTGCAGGTTGCCGGGACAATTTCAACAGTTGCTTTTCCGCCGGCGCATTTCCGTGACGATTTTTTCCCGCATCTATCCGCGCTGGGGAGGAGCGAGCGTGTCGCCTCGCTGATAGTCGGGCATGATGTGAATGTTTCTTTTTGAAATCATGGAGCCCTCGATTGTTTGCATGATGAGCTTGAACAGGTGCCGCGCAAAGGCCGCCGACTCGAACGAATAGCGCGTGGGGTTCGGCCTCGTGTAGTCCAGGAATGAATCGTCATCCCGGCACATGAGCGATATGTCTTTCGGGATTTTCAGGCCCAGCCCGTATAGATAGGTGTGCGCAAGTATGTAGAAATACGGGTTGGCGACCAGCATGGCCGTGGGACGGTTCGCTTTGTCCATAAAGAGGCGGTCGAGCGCCTTCAGGACGTTCCGGGCGGTGTTGTCGTGATGTATCACCTGCCCGGAAACATCGGGACTGGTGGCTGCCGCCATGCCATCCGAAAAACCGCGTTCGCTGGCGAGGTCGCCCGCCTTGGTTGAATTTTCGGTGAGAAAAACGATCCGTTTGTGGCCAAGGCCGGTCATCTGTCCCGCGGCATGGCGGCAAAGCGCGTAATAATCCAGATCCACAAACGGCACGCGGATACCCGGGTCGCATGTGCCGGAAACCACGCACGGGATGCCTTCCTCCTCAAACCATTTTTTCACGCTGTCGGGCACGAGCGTCAGCACCCAGCAATCGTGAGGGTGCCCGGCCACGAGTTGCTTGAGGCGCGTGTTTTTTGTCGAGGAAAAATAATGTGTCCCGTGGAATGTGTGCAAACGGTATCCCAGTTCCGCCAGCTGTCCGCGCAATTCGTCCACGATCAGGGCGATCTTGGGGCGCAGGGCGGTGATCGGCTCGGGCGTCAGCAGCGCGACGATCCTGTTTTTTTTCGCGACGCGCCGCGTTTTTTTCAGGGACAGAATGCGCGTGCCGATCGGCCTTTCGGCGCGCACCACGCCCATTTTTTCTAGTTGCGCCAGCGCCGTCCTCAACGTGCTGCGGCTCACATGCAAAGTCTCCGCCAGAATGCGTTCCGCGGGCAGCCACTCCTTCCACAGGTTTTGCCGGATGCCTTTCTGGATCACCTCCACGACCTGCCCGGCAAGCGAATGGCGTTGCAGCATGATTCCCTCGATCTTTTCCGCCATGTCCCTGCGGGCGGGAGTGCGCTTTGGCGGTTGCTGGTCGGGCTGTGTGGCTGAAAGCATGGCGTGCGAGATTTTTCGTGCGGGTTCAGGTTTTGGGAATGCGTATGGTATGCTTTGCATATCTTGCGCGTGTCGTTTGTCCACCACGCAATGGGCCGCCCTGCCCTCTTCCACCCCGTTTTCTGAATGACAGCTCTTTTATTTGCCAGGCACGCCCTATACCGCCGGTTCCGTCGTGGGTTCGGCGTCGGCTGACAGGGTGTTTTTGTCGGGGGCGTGCGGTTCGTTTTTTTCTTCAGGCGGATAGGCGATGCGGGAGTGGAGCATGTTCAAGAGCGTGAGTGTGAAGCTCGCCTTGATTTTGCCGAGGTCTTCAAGTGTCAGCGGCGCCTTGTCGAGCTGGCCGTCGTCCATGCGATCCTTGAAAATCTGATCAATCAGTTCGCCGAGGTGCTGGCGGGTGATTTTGCGCATGGAACGCGAAGCCGCCTCGATGCCGTCGGCCAAAAGGATGATCGCGCTTTCCTTGAATTGAGGTTTCGGGCCGTCGTAACGGTATGTCGTTTCGCTCACCGGCACGGGCTCAAGTCCGGGGGCGTGTTGCGCCAAAGCCGGCAGGGGCGCGACATTCGGCGGCGGTTTCGGGCCGGAAACCACCGGCATCGGGGCGTTCGATCCGCCGGACTGGTAGCGTTTTTCCCCGAGCGCGCGGTGATAGAAAAAACGTATCAAGGTCGTGCCGTGGTGCTGCTGGATGACGTCGATCACGGCGCGGGGAAGTTTGTGCTTGATGGCGAGATCAACGCCGTCCTTCACGTGCGACTTGATGATGAGCGCGGAGAGCGACGGGTTGTTTTCGTCGTGGGGGTTGGAGCGGTCGCGCTGGTTCTCGGTGAAGTATTCGGGTTTGTTGCTCTTGCCGATGTCGTGGAAGAGCGCGCAAACGCGGGCGAGCAGCGGATTGGCCCCGATGGCGTTGGCGGCGTTTTCGGCAAGTTGCGCGACGACGAGCGAATGGTGGTAGGTGCCCGGCGCCTCCATCTGCATGCGCAGGAGGAGCGGGTGATTGTAGTCGGTGAGTTCGAGGAGCGTGATGTCCGTCGTGCGCTGGAAGAGCAATTCGATGAGCGGCAGCAGACCGACGACGATGATGCCGGTGATGAGGCCGTTGATCAGGCCCGCCATGATCTGGCGGGGCACGGTGAAATCAGGCCCCCAGAATGATTGCTGGTCGATGACGCCGAAGATCAACGCGAAGGCGGAAACGGCGACGCCGCCGAAGAACGCCGCGCGCATGATGCTGCCGCGGCGGCGGATGTTCCGGCATTGATACGTGGCGACCATCGCCGCGAAGAAGGTGAGCACGAGCACATCGAGCCGGTTGCCGTAGATGACGCTTGTGAAGGCCGAGATGAGCAGCGCCATGAAAATCGCTGAGCCCGCGTCGATGAGGATGGCGACGATGATGGGCGCGATCATGGTCGGCGCGAGATACGGGAGCGTCGAGGCCGCCGCCGAATGATGCACGAAATAGGGCAGTTCGCTGAGCCAGTAGGTGGCGCGCACGAGGCCGAGGTTTATCACGACGACAAGCGCGAGCAGCGCGAGGCGCCCGTTGCTGCGGAGTGTCTCCGGATCCTCGATGCGTATGTAGATCGCGCAGGCGAGCACCATTGCGAGAACCATGAGGATGCGGCGGAAGAGCTGCATGTCGGCGGCGCTGCTTTCGGTGTTATGTTCGAGCAGGTAGGCGCGGTAGGCTTCGAGCATTTCGTATTGCTCGGGCGAGACGCGCTTGCCGTTTTCAATGATCAACTGTCCGCGTTCAACGTGGACGACCGGCTGCGGCATTTTCAGGACGGCCTCCTTTTCCAGTTCCTCGGTCGCGGCTTTGTCGAAATGGATGTTGGGCGAAAGACCGTTGTCGAAGAGACGCGCGATGAGGTTGGTGTTTTTGCGGCCCACGCCTTCGCTGGCGAGGTTCACGCGCAATTCCGTGCGCGCATATTCAAGGGTGCGCGCGGGGCGCTCGATGCTCTCGCCGTCGGGACGCGAAATTTTGAAGACGGTCGCCGTGCCCTCGGGCGGGGACATGGCAAGCGTCTCGTCCTGAATGCCGTCCTTGTAGATTTCCCGAAGGGTCAGGATCGCGGTCTCGGCAAGCGAGTGGCGGAGCTTGCCGTCGCCGACGGCAAACAAGGCCTGCACCTCGGGAAGCGTGGCCGCATACGGGCCGCGGGCGTTGAAGGCCTGCACGAGCGAGGCGAAATCGGCGTCGCGTCCGGAGGCGGCGGTTTCGTCGGGGTATTTCTTTTCAATGGCATCCAGGCCCGACAAAAGACTGCGGATCGCCGTCTCGAATTTTTCCAGCGGCTCGTAGTCGAGGCGGTAAACGCGAGGCACGCGGCTGCGGATTTGCTCGCGCACGAGATCGGTTTTTTCCTTGCTCACGTAGTCGAAGGGCACGCTGGCGGTGATCTGCACGGCGGCGATCTGGTTCGGGAAAACCGGAATCGTGCTGCTGTTGATGCCGACAAAGCTGACAAGCACGATGCATGCGACGGTGACGACGAGGATCAGGGTTGTGACGAGCCTGTGCGTCGTGAGAAATTTCCAGACGCGCGAATTGACGAGTGTCTTGCGCTTGCGCGGCTGCAGGCCGCCCGGGAGAGTGCGTAAAGTGTCGATCAGGGACATGTCGTCGGCGTGTGTGCTGAAACAGGCATACAAAAAACGAGCGCCACTTTGAATCAACCTTCGCCATTTAGCTAGGGTTAATTCGATAAAAAACTCCGGCTCTTTTTGACTCCGGGACGCCTGGTTTGCGCGGCATGGGCCGCCATCCCGCGTTTCGATTTGATATTTCATTTTCGACACGCCAGTTTTCGCCGCTGCTTTCGCCAGCAGCCGGAGACATTCAACCCAAAATCCACACATGAAAAATACGCTCCTTCCCGCCTTGTGCCTCGGCGCAACGATGACGTTCGCCCCGCCGGTTTTGGGCGCGCCCCGCGACACCGCGCCCGCGACGCCGATACTTCATCAGGCGATAAGATCCAGTGCGCCTTGGAATGCCGCCGTGATGATTCCGCAATTCGAGGAACCGGTCGATTTTGGCGTGCTCGCGGTCGAGCATGTCATGGAGCGGGGAGTCACCCTCTTCAGCGACCAGCCATTTGAAAACAAACGCCTCTTTGCCCCGAAACAGAAAATCCCGGACTACCTCGACGGACGCGAATTCTTCATGCTCTCCTCCGATCGCGAGCACGCCTTCGAGTGCGCAAAAGCCGGCGACATCATCGGCATCGCGTTTGCCTCGGACACCGCCGCGCTCGAATCCTTGAAAAGCCAGGGCTTCGAAAAAAAGGATATCGTGCGCATCGCGTCTCAATTCGACGCATTTCCCGGGCGCGATCTTGCCGTGCATACGCGCTCCATCGCGCCGGGCGAAAAAATCGTGATGCCGGCGCGCGCCATCCTCGCGGGCATCGCCGTCCCCTCCGCTACCACCGGCGAAGTGCTCTACAATAACATCGTCCTTCCAAAACAATGGCCGCCCCACCGCGACATTCACTCGGACGAGCCGCAGCGGATTCCCTATCTCGAAAACCGCCCGAAAGTGGTGCCCATCGACATTGGCCGGCAGTTGTTTGTCGACGATTTCCTGATAGAGAAAACAACGCTCGCCCGCGAATTTCACAAACCCGAAAAATACAAGGGCAACCCCGTGCTCAAACCCGAGACGGAGCTTGAGAAAAAATCCCGCTACGGAAACCGCGCCGTCGCCGCGCCGCTCGGCGGTTCCATCTGGTGGAATCCCGACAAGCAGCTTTTCGAAATCTGGTATGAAGCCGGCCACCTCAGCAATCTTGCGTATGCCACCAGCAAGGACGGACTCAAATGGGAGCGCCCGTCGACCGACGTGTTTCCGGGCACCAATAAAATCCTCGGGCAGGCCCCCGACTCGTGGAGCGTCGTGTATGATTACTGGGAAACGGATCCGCAGGAAAGATACAAGATGCTCATGCGCGGCCCCGACCACGACAGCCGCCGCGTGCGCGCCTACACTTCCCCCGACGGCATTCACTGGAAGGACCATGGCTGGGGCGGCTATTGCGGGGACCGGAGCACCTTTTTCTACAATCCGTTTCGCAAGAAATGGGTCTTCTCGCTGCGCTGGGGTTTGAACAACTGGGGCATTGACCGCGCGCGCGGCTACGTCGAGGCCGACGACTTTGTGCAAGGCTCCAAGTGGGCTCCATCCGCGCCCGTATTTTGGGCCCGTGCCGACAAACTCGACAAACATTACGACGACGGCATTCCCGACAACGACGATTTCCGCATCCAGCTCTACAACATGGACACCTGCGCATACGAGAGCATCCTCATCTCGTTTTTCCAACTCTTCCACGGCCCCGAAAACGCATACTGGGCCGCGCGCGGCCTGCCCAAGTTTACAGGCCTGAATTTCGCCTACAGCCGCGACGGTTTTCACTGGGACCGTCCCGACCGTTCACTCGCGATCAACTCCACGCTGAAATACGGCGATTGGGACTGCGGTTATGTGCAGAGTGTGGGCAATCTCATGGCCGTGCGAGGCGACAAGCTGCTCATCTACTACACGGGTTTCGCGGGCGACACGGCTGGAAAAAGAAATCCGAATGCGCCTGGCGGTTCGTTAAATTCCGGCATGTATGCCAACGGCGCCATGGGCATTGCGATTCTGCGTCGCGACGGTTTTGCGTCGATGAACGCGCAAGATTCCGGCGCGCTCACCACGCGCCCGCTCGTGTTCACCGGCAGGCATCTTTTCGTGAATGTTGACGCGCCCCGTGGCAGGCTGCTCGCGCAGGTCGTTGGCGCCGACGGGAAGCCGGTCGCGCCCTTCACGTTTGAAAATTGCGAGGGCGTGCGCGGCGACACGACAATCGGCCGGGTAAAATGGAAAGGCGGCAGCGATCTCTCCGCGCTCGCCGGCAGGGCCGTGCGCTTTGAGTTCAAGCTCGAACAAGGCAAACTGTATGCCTTCTGGGTGAGCCGCGACGAAAGTGGACGCAGCGACGGCTACGTCGCGGGCGGCGGTCCCGGCTTCACTTCCAATATCGACACACGCGGCAAAGACGCCTACGCGCCGGACGCCGAATTCGTGAAACAGCTCGGCCAATGAATCGCGAAGACGCGGGGCCGGCTGGCCAAAGTTGAGGAATTCAGAAAACCGTTTTCGCCGGGCTTACCGGTAGAGCGCCGTCACGGGCGTGGTCGTGAGGACGTTGTATTGGCGCACGGCGAGTCGCCACCATTCGGCAAGTCCGCCCGCGGGACGCCGCCACAGTTCGCGATGCAGCCAGATCATGGATTCCGCATCGTAGAGCAGGCTCATTTTCTCCTTGGGCGTCAGCGTTTCCGGCCCTTCCAGCAGGAGCCGGCTGCGGAGTTGCGCGAAATATTCGCGCGCTTCCTCGCTGCTCGTTTCCTTCTGCCGGAGCAGCGAGACATGCACCGCGTTCACGTAAGGATCGAGCACGGCTTGCAGCAGTCCGTAATCGGCGCGCAGGGCCTCGATCGGGCGCATGTGCTTGTAGCACTCCTCAAGGTTTTGATGCAGCCTGCGCAATTCATGCGGCGGGCGCGTTTCCTCGGGCGTAAGAAAAAGCCCCGCCTCGGCTGCGGCGCGGCCAAAGCGCAGCCTGCCCAGCCCGATCGAAATCGGGATCGACAGCACCAAGCCGGCGAGCACGGGCGAAAGCCACCAGAAAAACGCGGGTCGGATGAGGAACGCCAGCGCGCCCCAGGCCAGGCCGATGACAATGTGCGGGGCATGCGTGATGATCGCCTCGCGCCAGTCGGTGTCGTCATCGCCGCCGCGCTTTTGCGTGACCCATGAAACGCCCTGGCCGAGCAGCGTATAAACGACGAACTTGCTGTGAAAAAGCATGTTCACCGGCGCCAGCAGCGCGGAAATCACCATCTCAAGCAGCGCGCTTGCGACAAGACTCCTCCCTCCGCCGAACGTCGCTGCCGCATGACGTTTTTGCAAGGTGCGGAACACGCTCATTATCTTTGGCAAAAACAGCAGCGCCATCGTGAACACAAACAGCGTGAGCGCCTCCGGCACGTGCAGCACATGGCCAAACACGAATGCCTCGATGCCGGTCGCGGACGATCCTCCGTTCTCTTCTCCGCCGCCGAGCACGCGCGCGGTGCCGAGGATCATGAACAGCAGCCACAGCGGCGACGACACATACGCCATGATGCCCATGAACAGGTGAAAACGGTTCGGCCCGCGAAAACCCTTGGTGAGCAAAAGCCAGCTGTGCTGCATGTTGCCCTGGCACCAGCGGCGATCGCGCTTTGCGCTGTCGATCAATGTCGGCGGGCCTTCCTCGTAGGTGCCCTCGATGTCGCTCGCGAGCCACACCTGCCAGCCCGCCTTGCGTATGAGCGCGGCCTCGACAAAATCGTGCGACAGGATGCGCCCGCCGAACGGCTCGCTTCCCGGCAACTCCGGCAGCGAGCAATGATCCATGAACGGCTGCACGCGGATGACGGCGTTGTGCCCCCAGTAATTGCCCGTGTCCTGCTGCCAGTAATTCAACCCCGCGAGAAACAGCGGGCCGTAGAGACGGTTGGCGAATTGCTGCAGGCGTGCGTAAAGCGTCCCGCCGTTCACGAGGCGCGGCGCGGTCTGGATGATGCCGGCGGCGGGATTTTTTTCCATCATCGCGACGAGTTTCACGAGCGTATCGCCCGTCATGATGCTGTCCGCGTCAAGCACGACCATGTAGCGGTAGCTCCTGCCCCAGCGGCGGAGAAAGTCGGCCACATTGCCCGCCTTCTTGTTGATCTGCTGGCGGCGCTTCCGGTAGAAAATTTTGCCGAAGCCGCCGACCTGCTTGCAAAGCTCGACCCACGCGACCTCCTCCTGTATCCACTGGTTTGGCTGGTTCGAGTCGCTGAGGATGAAAAAATCGAAATGCCCGATCTGGCCCGTCTCCTGCAGCGAACGATACACGACGCGCAGCCCCTCGAAGACGCGGCTCACGTCCTCGTTGAACACGGGCATGACGATCGCGGTGCCCGCGAGTCGCGGCGCTTCGCCGGGCGCAAGCGTGTTCCCGATCTGGCAGCGGTCGCCCCGTTTCGAAATGAAGAAGCCGATCAGCGCCGTCACGAATCCCGTGGCGATTTGCGCAAACAAAATCACAAAGAGCGCAAGGAGCATCCACTCCAGCGGATCGATCCGCCCGCCGGAGTGCCAGAGAAGGTCGGCCATGAACCAGGTCGCGAGGCTCGTGAGCACGAAGATGAGCGTGAAAAACACGCGCCGCCTGCGCGCGGTCTTTCGCGGATCGTTGAGTTCGGTTGAGGTTATTGTCATGATGTCCGGCCCCTAGCGCGTGAAAAAGAAGATCGCCGAAAGCGTCGCCAGAAACACGACCCACAGCGCGAGCGTTTTCAAAACCGGCCAGCGCTCGAAACGCTCCAGTGTTTCGCCCGCCGCCTCCGTGATGATGCCCAGGTCGATCGGGCGCGGCACCATGCTCGACACCGTCATGTCCGGGCCGGCCTCGATGGAGCTTTCCCGCATCGCGCGCGCGAATTCCTCCGGGACGGCCTTTGTATCCAAAAATGAATACGGCCATTTCGCCGCGCCGTCGGTGAGGAGCAGCGCCACGCGCCCCGTCGCCGCAAGCCGTTCCTCCGCCACGCCGCCGCCCGGGAGCACGGCGGCGAACCAGCGATCCATCCATGCCTCGGTTTCCTCGGCGGCGAGCGTCGTCGGATCGAGCAGCGGATTGTGCGCATGGCGGCTCGCGGCGCGTTCGAGTATCGCCTGGATCAGGCGGCTCTGGTGCAGGCGCGAATGAATGCGGTGCGCGCGCAGGTAGTCCTCGACGCGCACGTATGCGGCATTCCAATCGTCAATCGTGCCTGTGCGCGGTCGAAAACCGGCGGGCAGCGTGTCGGTCATTGTGTCGGCGGATTCCACAGGTAGCTCCAGGTTTCGGTGAGGGCTTCGTGCCGGTCGTTCCGCAGGAAACATCTCAATTCGACGGGCGCGCCCGAACCGTCGGGTTTGATCGCAAAGGCCGCGCGCCAGCTGTTGTCGAAAGGATTTTTTTGCGCGCTCACATGCGCGATTTCGGCTCCCGCGCCCGCGGTCACCACGGCCTCGACCCTGGCGTCCGCGGGAAGTTTTGCCAGCGCGTCGCCGGCGTAATCGATCCAGAAGCGGCGCAAATCCGTCTCGTGCGTGAAGGTCCTGCCCTGCCGCGTCGCGACCACGATCCCGCCCCGCAGCGCGAGCACGGAGTCGCCCGCATCGGCGAACCAGTGCATCCGATACGCCACGCGCAACGGCTCCCCGGCGGGAGGCGGGGCGGCGGGCGTCCAGAAGGCGACGATGTTGTCGTTTGTCTCGTCGGGAGTGGGCAGCTCCACGAGGCGGACTGCTCCCCTGCCCCAGTCTCCGAGCGGCTCGATCCAGACGCTCGGGCGCAGATGATACGCGGCCTCGATGTCCTGATAATCCGCAAAGTCGCGCGCGCGCTGCATCAGGCCGAAACCTTTCGGATGCTCGTCCGAAAAACTGGAAACGCGCACCGAGCGCGGATTGTCGAGCGGGCGCCACAGCCACTCGCCCTTGCCCGTGTGCAACAGCAGCCCGTCCGAGTCGTGCACGGCGGGCCGCAAATCATCCGGATGCGCCGCGCTCGATTCGCCAAACCAGAACATGCTCGTGAGCGGCGCGATTCCGAAAACCAGCCGCTTCCCCCCGGCGTCCGCCGTGCTTGCGCGCCGGTAAATCACGGCGTCCACATCGATCACGGTGACGGCGCCCGGCGCGATGAGAAATTGATATGCGCCAGTGACGCTCGCGCTGTTCATCAGCGCCCAGATGCGCAGCGACTTTGCGGCGGGCGCGGGCCGCTCGATCCAAAATTCCTCGAACACGGGAAACTCCTCCCCGCCCGGCTCGGCGGTGTTGAGCGCGAGTCCGCGCGCGGACAGTCCGTAGTGCGCGCCCTTGGCGAGCGCGCGAAAATAACTCGCGCCCTGAAACACAATCAGGTCGTCCCACTTGCCGGGCGAGTTGAGCGGATTGTGAACGCGCAATCCGCTGAATCCCATGTCGGCGGGAAAATCCGTGCTCCCGAGCTGTTTTTCGGCGGCGCGGTAATTGAAAAGTCCTGATGAAAACGGAATCGGCCTCGCCTCGCCTCCGTCCACTTCGTTGATGCGCACCGTGTGCACTTGGATGAAACCCGGATGGAAAAATTGCAGCCTGAACGGCAGGCCGGCATCGGCCCAGAAGGCGCGCGAAGCCTTGTATTCAATTTCCCGATACTGGTCGTAGCTCAGCCGGCGCAGCGACTCGGGAACGCGGGACGGTGCAGCCTGATACGGCGATGCTGCCAGCGCGGCGGCGCGCTCCTGCAATTTCGCGAAGCTGAACGCCGGCGCGTCTTGCGCGGAGAGAGTCAGGGCGGCAAGGCTGGTCAGTATCCCAAGTGTTGCCGTGCGAAAAATGGCGTGAGGTTTCGATAAAGTGCTCATGTCTGCTGGAATTTGCATCCTGCACAGACGCGGATTGGAGAAAAAAGTTTTTGCCGCGGCGTCTTTATTTATTTCTCCAAAAAATATCCGCGCTGCCTGTCGGAAACGGGCAGGTTTGCCTTCTCCATGACTTTCAGGAAATCCTCCCAGATCGCGCGTTTTGTGCGATTGGTCGGCGTGCGCAGGATGTAGGATGGATGATAGGTGACCATGAGCGGCTTGCCCTCGAATTGCTGCCAGCGCCCGCGAATCGAACCGAGGGTCGTGAAACTGTCGAAGCCGAGCAGGCCTTTCGCCGCCGTCGCGCCGAGTGCCACGATCAGCTCCGGATTCACGATCTCCAGCTGTGCGCGCAAATACGGCATGCAATAGCGCATCTCCTCCTCGGTCGGCGGGCGGTTGCCCACCTGTTCCATGCCGGACGGGGTCGGCAGCTGCGGACGCCAGTTCATGATGTTGCCGATGTAAACGTCCTCGCGTTTCACGCCCATCGCCTGGATCATTTTCGTGAGGAGCTGCCCGGCGGGGCCGACGAACGGTTCGCCTTGGATTTCTTCCTCGGCTCCCGGCGCTTCACCGCAGAAAAACAATTTTGCGTCGAGATTACCCACGCCGAGCACGATTTTTTTTCCCGGTCGCACATGCTTCAGGCAAACCGGATTCGTCGTCACCACATTGAGCAGCGCATCCCAGCGCGTCTTCTTGTCGCCGTCGGGCAATGTGAATGGGGAAGGCGGCGGCAGCGTTGCGGCGGGCTGCGGTTTTGGCGCGGCGGCGCGGACGGCGGGCTGGCGCAGTTGCGAATACACAACCGGCGCGGACTCTGAGGCCGGTGTTGATGTTGAGGGCGAAGCCGAAGCTGAGGCTGCCGCCTGCGCCGACGCGGACGGCGCTGTTTTCGGCGCGCGGGCCTCGACGAGTTTGCGCAACGCCGTGATTGTCTCGTCGGACACGACAACGCGCTTCACGCCGTCGGCCTTGAGGCGGCGGAGTTCGTCGGCGAGCGCGTTGAGCGAGGCTTGCATGGCGAGGTTGTTTTGCGCGCGATCAAGCGGCGCGTCCAGAGCGAAACGCCGTCAGCTTTTCCACGTATTTGCCCAGAAGATCGAACTCCAGGTTCACCGGGTCGCCGGCGTGTTTTTCGGAGAGATTGGTCACGCTGATCGTCGTGGGGATGAGCCACGCGGCGAGCGCGTCGCCGTCGGTTTCCGCGACGGTGAGCGAGATGCCGTCGATGGCGATGCTGCCCTTGTCCACGAGATGACGTCCGCTGTCCTTCGGGCCGCGAACGCGCAGGTGGTAGTCGTTGCCGCGTTTTTCGAGAATCTCGATTGTGCCGAGTCCGTCGATGTGCCCCGTGACAAAATGCCCGCCCACTTTTCCGTCGAAACGCAGGCTGCGCTCCAGGTTCACCGCGGAGCCGGGCTTGAGCGCCGAGAAGCTCGTGAGACGGCGCGTTTCCTCCAGCACGTCGAACTCGAGCGTGCCCGCCGCCGCGTCGAAATCGGTGACGGTCAGGCAGCAGCCGTTGACCGCGATGCTGTCCCCGTGCGCCACGCCCGCGAGCGCCGTTTTCGCGGACAATTTCAAGCGCCACGACGCGCTGCCCTGCACAAACGAAACGACCCGACCTTTTTCTTCAACGATACCGGTAAACATAGGATGCGAATTGAACACCAAACCGCGCATCCGCAAAGCACCAAATGAGCCGCGCCGCCGCGAATCCCGCCGCGTCAGGCCGTTGCGCGACCGTCAATTCTTGACGGCGCGTTTTCGCCTGCAAGCATTGGCGCATGGTTTCCCTCGTGTTTTCCATGCTCCGAAAAAAATCCTCGCTTTCCCCTTCGTCGTCTTCGCCGGCATTCGCGCTGGCGGCGATCTTGCTGACTCTGGTCGTCGTGCCCGCAATGTCGCCGAGGGCAGCCGCCGCGCCGCTCAAAACGGAGGATATCCGCGTGCGCGATCCTTATATATATATGCCGATCACGCCAAGGGCATTTATTATCTTTATGCGCAGACGGCGAACCGCAAGGGCAGCACGTACCAGGGCGTTGAGGTTTACACGAGCGCCGACCTCAAGACGTGGAGCGCGCCGCGGCCCGTGCTCGTGATTCCGGCGGATGCGGGTGTCAGCACCGTGTGGGCGCCGGAAGTGCATGCCTACGGCGGCGCGTATTATCTTTTTGTCACGCTGACGTTTCACGAAACGCTGCCCATCGTGAAGCCCGTCGACTCGCCAAAATGGCCCGCGATGCACCGCCGCGGCACCTGGATTTTCCGCGCCGCCTCGCCCGCGGGACCGTTCGAGCCGCTGCGGATCGTCTCGCACACCGCCCCCGGGATCATGGCGCTCGACGGCACGCTTTTTGTCGATCCCGACGGCACGCCGCAGATGGTTTATTGCCACGAGTGGGTGGAGCTCATCGACGGCGCGATGGCGTCCGTGCGCCTCACTCCGGATTTGCGCGACACCGTCGGCAAGCCCGTGCTGCTTTTCCGCGCCTCCGACGCGCCCGGCGCGCGAACCGGCCCGAAGGACAGCAAAGTCACCGACGGGCCGTTTCTATATAAAAGCGAAAAAACGGGCGCGCTTTATATGATATGGTCAACCTTTGTTCCGGGGAAAGGCTATTGCGTGATGCAAACGCGCTCCGAAACCGGACGCGCTGCCGGGCCCTGGGGCAGGCACACACTGCTGTATGAAAAGGACGGCGGCCACGGAATGATATTCAAAACCTTTGACGGCCAGCTCATGCTCGCCTTGCACCAGCCAAACTCCGGCCAGGCGGAACGCCTCCACCTGCTCCCCCTCGAAGACACGGGCTCGGAGCTGCGTTTGAAATAATAATCACCCTGCCCTTATTGTTTCGTTTTGTCGGCGGCGGCTCTCAACTGTCCGCACGCCGCGTCAATGTCGCGCCCGCGCGGCCTGCGGAAATGCGCCACCGCGCCGCTCTTCCGCAGCACGTTCAGGAATGCGTCCGCGGTCTCGTCGTCGGTTCCCTCATAGGCCGCGCCGCTCAGGCTGATGCCGGTGGGATTGTAGCGCAGGAGATTCACGTGCATGCGGCGGTTTTTCAGCAGCGCCGCGAGTTGATGCGCCTGCTCCGGCGAATCGTTCACGCCTTTTAACAGGCAATACTGGATCGTCACGATCCGCCCCGATTTCGCCTGATAACGATCCGCCGCCGCCAGGATGTCATCGACACGAAACCGCTTCCCCGCCGGAAGCAGCCGCGCGCGGGTGGCATCGTCGGGCGCGTGAAGCGACACCGCCAGGTGAATGTTCAAATCCGCCTCCGTCATCGCGTCGATGCCCGGCACGATGCCGACCGTCGAGACCGTGACCTGCCGCCAGCCGAGATTGCCCATGCCGTTCGAGGCGATGCGCCGCACCGCTTCCAACACCGCGTCGAGATTCAACATCGGCTCGCCCATGCCCATGAAAACAAGCGTCTGCAGCCTCCTTCCCGCCAGCGCCGCCTCGCGCCGGATCGCAAGAAACTGCTCGACCATCTCGCCCGCGCTCAGGTTGCGCTCGAATCCGGTCTTCGTCGTCGCGCAAAAATCGCAGCCCATCGCGCACCCGACCTGCGACGATACGCAACCCGCCGCGCTGTCCGGCGAGAAATTGGCCATCATCACCGCCTCAACCGTCCGCCCGTCGGCGAGTTTTAGCAGCACTTTCACCGTGCCGTCCGCCGCCGCCTGCCGCGCCGCGATTGCCACATCCGGCGCAAAACCGCGCAACTCTTCCGTAAGCGCCATCGGCAGCTTCAAACCGCCAAAATCCATCGCGCCGTTTCCATCATAAAACGCCCGCAGCACGCGGGCCGCGTGCACAGGCTTGTAGCCGCGCCCTGAAAGATGGCGCGCAAACTCCTCCTGCGAGAAACCTGACAATGCGGTTGTCATGGACGTAACGGCGGGCCGCAAACTCACGCATCGCCTCACGCAAACGCAAGCTGTGATTGCGCCAGCCGCGAGCGCCCGGGTTTGATGCGTCGCGCGCATTTCTTAAAAATGCGACATCCTGTCACACCGAGCCTGTCGCACTGTGTGCTATCGTCACGGGTTTCTGGCTGCCTCGCTTGAACGCCGAAGGTTTTCCCAATAGAATCAGCACTGGGCCTGCCAAACCGCCCGTGGCATAAAGATTGCATCCAAAAAACGCTAAAAAACAAAAACTCATCGCCAATGCGCCTTTTCTGTTCGCAACCAACTTAACATTTTCAAACACTCCCAAAACCTTCGTGTCGATAAAATCGACAAGCATGGTATATTAACAACATGGCCAATCAGCTCAAATGTGTCGTCTGCGGAAGCCCCGCAACTGTGCATTTTACTCAAATTCTTAACAATAAAGTGCATAAGCTGGATCTCTGCGAAACTTGCGCGCAGGAGAAGGGCATCAGCACGCCCGGAAGTTTCGACCTTCCGCTCGATCTCCTTCACAAAAAAGCCTCCGGTGACAAAACTGCGGCCTCCGAAATCGAAACCGCCGCCGGCCTTCGTTGCGAAAAATGCGGGTTCACCCAGGCCGATTTCAAAAAAACCGGACGCCTCGGCTGTCCGCACTGCTACGAAACCTTCAAACACCTGCTCGACCCCATGCTCGACGGCATGCACAAGGGCACGACCCACACGGGCAAAGTCCCGCGCCACGCCGCCACCCGCAAAGAATATCACGACCGCCTCTCACAACTCGAACTCACACTCGCCAGCGCCATCAAGGACGAACGTTACGAAGACGCTGCACGCCACCGCGATGAAATCGCCCAAATCAAACAAACCTACGGAAAACAGGATGCCACGTGCTAAGACCAGAAAGGCCGTCGCAAGCACCACCCCCCTGACCTTTGACACGCTGATCGCATCCTCCTCCGAACTGACGGACACCGCCGCCAGCAAATGCGCCATCGTCATGACGACGCGCATCCGCCTCGCGCGCAACCTTGCCGGGCATCGCTTCCCCGGACGCGCCAGCGGCGAACAGCGCGCCGAAATCCTCGACATTTGCCGCCGTACCATCGGCGCCACCGCGCTCATGCAGCCCGCCTGCGACCTTTCCATTTCCGATCTCAGCGACCTCCAGAAACAAATCCTCGTCGAACGCCATCTCATATCGCGCGAACTCTCCGCATCGCCCAACGGCTCCTCCGTCATGATCAGCAATGACCAGACCTGCGCCGTCATGATAAACGAGGAGGACCACCTGCGCATCCAGTTCCTCCGCGCCGGCTTCCAGCTCAAAAAAGCCTGGGCCGCCGTCGACGCCTTCGACACCGCCATCGAGGACACGCTCGAATACGCCTTCTCCCCCGCCCTCGGCTATCTCACCGCCTGCCCGACAAACGTCGGCACCGGCATGCGCGCCTCCGCCATGATGCACCTGCCCGCGCTCGTCATCAGCGGCCACATGGAAAAAGTCGTCCGCGCCGTCAACCAGCTCGGCATCGTCGTCCGCGGCCAGTTTGGCGAAGGCTCCGAGGCCTCCGGCTCCATTTTTCAAATCTCCAACCAGACCACGCTCGGCGAATCCGAGGGGCAAATCATCAAGCGCCTCTCCTCCGTGCTCAGCGCCATCGTCGAGCACGAACTCAACGCCCGCGCCCTTCTCATCGAAAAAGACGCCGGCAAACTCTGCGACAAAATCGGACGCGCCTACGGCATCCTCCAAAATGCCCACCTCCTCTCCTCGGGCGAGGCGATGAACCTCCTCTCGCTCGTGCGCCTCGGCATCGACCTCGGCGCGTTTGCCGACACCGGGCGCGCCCTCGTTGACCGCCTCTTCATCGAAACCCAGCCCGGCCACATCCAGTATGGCGCGGACGCCGCCGAGCTCACGCCCGCCGCCCGCGACCAGCTCCGCGCCGCGCACATCCGCAGGCAATTCGCCACCTTCGCCGCGCCCGATTTCGGCGCCATCGCCAACCGCGGCGCGCCACAGCAAAACTGACCGCGCGCCCGCCGCAACCATCCGCCTTTAACAAACGACTTTCAGCATCATGGAACCAATGAACAACTTCACTCCCCGCGCCACACAAGTCCTCGCGCTCGCGCGGAAGGAAGCCGATCGATTTCAACATAACTACGTCGGCACCGAACACCTCCTCCTCGGCCTCATAAAACTCGGCCAGGGCGTGGCAGTCTCCGTGCTTCAGAAAATGGGCCTCGACCTCGAAACCGTCCGCGGCGCCGTTGAAAAGCAAGTCGGCCTCGGCACCGAAAGCACGAGCGCCGGCAACATCCCCTACACTCCGCGCGTCAAAAAAGTCCTCGCCCTCGCCGGCAAGGAAGCCAAGACCCTCAACCACTCCTACGTCGGCACTGAACACCTCCTCCTCGGCCTCCTCCGCGAAGGCGAAGGCGTCGCCGCTCGCGTCCTCAAATCACTCGACATCGACATCGAACGCACCCGCAACGAAATCCTCCGCGAGCTCGATCCCAATTTTACCGGCAGCCAGGCCAGTTCCGCCGGCGAATCCGGCACACCCGAGGAAGCCGGCGCAGGCTCCCCGCAGCGTCCCGCCGGGGCGCCCGAGGACAAAAAGGAAGTCAAGACGCCCGCGCTCAAAGCCTTCGGACGAGACCTCACCGAGCTCGCGCGCAAAGGCGAGCTCGACCCCGTCGTCGGCCGCAAAAACGAAATCCGCCGCGTCATCCAGATCCTCTGCCGCCGCACCAAGAACAATCCCGTGCTCATCGGCGAAGCCGGCGTCGGCAAAACCGCCATCGTCGAAGGCCTCGCCCTCGAAATCGCCAACGGCATCGTCCCTGAAATCCTCATGGACAAAAAAGTCATCACCCTCGACCTCGCCCTCATGGTCGCCGGCACCAAATACCGCGGCCAGTTCGAGGAACGCATCAAGGCCGTGATGGACGAAATCAAACGCGCCAAAAACATCCTCCTCTTCATCGACGAGCTCCACACCATCGTCGGAGCCGGCGCCGCCGAGGGCGCCATGGACGCCTCGAACATCTTCAAGCCCGCCCTCTCCCGCGGGGAGCTCCAGTGCATCGGCGCGACCACCCTCAACGAATACCGCAAATACATCGAGAAAGACAGCGCCCTCGACCGCCGCTTCCAATCCGTGAAAGTCGAGCCGCCGTCCATCGACGACACCATCACCATCCTTAAAGGCATCCGCAGCAAATACGAGGACCACCACAAGGCCACTTTTAGCGACAAGGCCCTCGAAGCCGCCGTCAAACTCTCCGACCGCTACATCACCGGACGCTTCCTGCCCGACAAAGCCATCGACGTCATGGACGAAGCCGGCTCGCGCGCCCGCATCGCCAACCTCGTCCGCCCGCCCGACATTGAGGCGCTCGCGAAGGAAATCGAGGCCACCTGCAAGCAGAAGGAATCCGCCATCGCGCAACAACACTTCGAGGAAGCCGCCAAATACCGCGACCAAGAAAAACAACTCCGCGCCAAACAGGAGGAAATCACCGGAAACTGGAAAAAAGCCCGCGAGGAAAAACGCGTGCCCATCGACGAAGACCTCATGATGCAGGTCGTCGCCGATTGGACCGGCATCCCCCTCACGCGCATGGAGAAAAAAGACAGCGAAAAACTCCTCACCCTCGAAGCCGAAATCCAGAAAACCGTCATCGGTCAGGACACTGCTGCGAGCGCCATCGCCCGCGCCCTCCGCCGCTCCCGCGCCGACTTGAAAGACCCGCGCCGCCCCATCGGCAGCTTCATGTTTGTCGGCCCGACCGGCGTCGGCAAAACCGAGACCGCCAAGCAGCTCGCCGCGCAAATGTTCGGCAATCAGGACGCGCTCATCCAGATCGACATGAGCGAATACATGGAAAAGCACGCCGTCTCGCGACTCATCGGCTCGCCTCCCGGCTACGTCGGTTACGAGGAAGGCGGCCAGCTCACCGAAGCCGTGCGCCGCAAACCCTATGCCGTGATCCTCTTCGACGAAGTGGAAAAAGCCCACCCCGACGTGCTGCAAATCCTCCTCCAAATCCTCGAGGACGGACGCCTCACCGACTCGATGGGCCGCACCGTGGATTTCCGAAACACGATCATCATCATGACCTCGAACGTCGGTGCCTCGCTCCTGCAACGCCAGACCTCGATGGGCTTCGCCGCCGCCACCAGCGGCATCAACGACCAGGAAAAGATGCGCGAAAAAGTCCTTGAGGAAGCGAAACGCATTTTCCGTCCCGAGTTCCTGAACCGTATCTCCGACATCATCTTCTTCCGTCCGCTCGACAAGGCCGACATCACGAAGATCGTGGACATCGAAGTCGCCAAGTTTGCAAAACGCCTCGTCGAACGCAAAATCACGCTCAACTTCGACGACGCTTCGAAAGCGTTCCTCGTTGAAAAAGGCTACGACGAAAAATACGGCGCGCGCCCCTTGCGCCGCGCCGTGGAGCACTACCTTGAAGACCCGCTCGCCGAAGCCATCCTTCGCGGCGACATCAAGGACGGCGCGCCTGTGGAAATCACGCGCGACGGCGACAAACTCGCCTTCACGCAACCCGCCGCGCCGAGCACGCCCCCCGCCCCCGCCTCGTCGGAGTAATGGCTCGGGTGGCACGGGCATCCTGCCCGTGTGTTTGAGCGGCATGGGCTTCCAGCCCATGCCGCTCTGTTTTCGACCTTTCCGAAACCACGGGCTCCCCCTTCCCCTTCCTTTTCCACATGTGGCACGCGCGGAGCTGGATCTCCATGCTCCTGCATTTTTATCGTTTTTTTCAATGTTGCACAAAATGTATATTTCACTTCATTTCCTCGTGCATGAACCCCCGCTTTTCTCGTCTCCTCGCCGGCACCCTCATCTTTTCTTTCATTGCCGTCGGTTTTGCAACTCATGCCACAGCGCAGGACATTATCATCTCCAATCCCGAAATCCTGCCCTCCGACAATACACCCGACACGCCGCCTGCGTTCAAACGCGCATGGGAAATCCCCGTTCCCGACGCATTAAAACAAACGGATAAATTTTCCTATGTAATCATAACCCAATACATAGACAAAGACGGCCGGCGCATCATCCCGCGCGTCAATGGCGTCAGCTCCGACCTTGCAAAATCCTTCCGCCAAAGCGAAAAGCCGCCCGAGTTCAAGCCTGCGAGACTCCAAGGCAAACCCGTCGGCACGTATGCGCGCATCACGGGCATTTTTAATCCCGCCTCCGCCTCGCCCAAGGCAAAAGACGCCATTCCGCGCGTCCTCGCAATAGCGCCCGTAGTCATTGCAAAACAGCAAATCGATGAGATGAAAGCGGCCAAAAAATCCCTCATGCTCATTGCCGATGCGCAAATCGACGAAACCGGAGCCATTGCAGGATACACCTTCGCGCCAGAATCAAAACACGCCGCCGATTTCAAGTCCGAGATCGACGCCGCCCTCGCCTTGTGGAAATTTGCGCCCGCGCGCACAGCCGGCAAAGCCGTCGCCAGCACCCTCAGCATCCCCTTGATTCTTGTCTCGAAACAATCCGAGTCAGCATCGGCTTTATTGTCAATACCCCCCATTTCCATCAAGCGAGTGCCTCCCATCTATCCTTATTCAATGAAAAGAAGCGGCCTGATCGGGGAAGTGACCGTTTCCTTTGAAGTTAACCAAAAAGGCGACGTGCAGAATCCCTTCGTGGTAAAATCCAACAATCCCGGCTTTGAGGCCGCGGCCATAGAGGCCGTCCGTAAATGGAAATTCAAACCCGGCATAAAAAACGGCCAGCCGGTCACCACAAAAATGCAGATCCCGATCACCTTCAACTTGGACGGCAGTGGCCGCGATGCCTATTCCATAGACAAACCCTCCAAAAGAACCCAGGCCAGGATGCCAGAAAACCTGCGTTACGACACGCCGCCAAAAATCACCGATGTCATAGAGCCGATTTATCCCTACGAACTCGCGCTCTCCCGGACGGCGGGCAAGGCAACCGTTGCCATGTTTATCGATAAAAAAGGACGCGTAACGAATGTGCAGGTTATTGAGGCGAGTCACCTCGAGTTCGGGCTGGCGAGTGTGGCCGCGGCCGAACGCTATCAATTCACCCCGGCCACCCTCGACGGCAAGCCCGTCGACAGCGTCATCAAGAGGGAATTCGAATTCAACGCGGTCTGGCTCAATGGTCTCACCCAGAGCGACCTCGATATGATTTCCTTGGAAAAGAAGAAATCGGACAAAATCGTCTCTGCCTCCAAACTTGATCAAGTGCTCAAACCCCTCTCGCAACGTCCGCCCGTCTTTCCCCTCGCTGTCGCCCCGGGCGCAACCGGCGGCGAAGCCACCGTCACATTCCTTATAGACACCGAAGGCAAGGTGCGTCTCCCGCGCTTCAATGCCGCCACCGAGCCCGCCTTTGGTTATGCCGCCGTGCAAGCCGTCGCCCACTGGCGTTTCGAGCCGGCCACGCAAAACGGCAAAAAAGTAATCACCCGCGTCCAGGTTCCCGTCAATTTCTCAACCAATCCCCCCGCGCGAAAATAAACAACATCGATCTGCCGGTTTGCATCGGCCCGATCGTTTCGCCTTGAAAATTAAAAAATATCCGGAGCGCACGAGTACCCTCGTGCGACATGGGTGATATTTATTCAAATTTTGTATGCGGCTCATCGCCGGCAATGTGATTCAATAATATAATCTAATATATAATATGAATATTATTTATTTGATCAATTTTCAAAAAATTATGCTTTTCAAAAGCATATTGTATAATACTGATCGCATCCGTTCGTCCGGCCCCTCTGCATTCCCCGTCTGGAAGCACAGCCGCCGCGGATGAAGCATTTTCCGGCAGAGCCCCTCAAGCCCCGTGCCGTTTTTCAGAATGATGTTTTCCTTCCCTCTTACGTTTAATAAGTAGCAATCTACGTCTCCCGTCTCCCCTTTCCCTATGCGAACGATTCTATCGTGCCTCGCCTTGCTATGCATCAGCAATTGCGCATTGGCGCAGGCAGACCCCCCGGCCCAATCATTGAATGAAGCAGCCAATGCCGCTTGGAGCAGCCTCACCGCGCAATTAAAAACAAGGATTCCCGCGAACAAGGCCGCCATCACTCCAGCAGCCCGCGCCACGGCTCCGGATTATGGGCGGATTATTATCCTCGCGCAGGCGTTCCAGAAGGAGTTTCAGGACGATCCACGCGCGGGCCAGGCGAGGAAAATCGAACTCGCATCCATGCTTAGGCGGCAAGGTGCCAGCGGTCAAAAACTGCAACCCGTCGAGGATGCCGCTATCGACAACTATATAAAAAGCCCCGCCATATCCGCCGCCGACCGCTACGACATCAGCGCGCTCTCCAAGGAAATCCGCATGGGACATGTCGAAGTCAAAAATATCGACGAGGCGCGCGCTTTGCGCGCACGGGACGCCCGCGAGCTTGCGCAGGAGTTTCCCGGCGATCCGCGCGGTTATGGATACCTGCTCGCCACCGCCAGGAGCCTTCCCTCCGCGCAAGCCCGGGAAATCGCCAGTCTCCTTCTCGACGGCAATGCGCCCGAAAAAATCAAAAATGGCACGCGCTCCCTTCTGGCGCAGAAAAACATGGAGGGAAAACCGCTTCGGATCACAGGGCTTGATATCGACGCGCACAGAGGTCATCCCGTCATTATATACACATGGTCGATCCGCCGGCCCGACATCGTCGGATTTTTCAAGCGTTACAATAACCTTCCCGGAATAAGACTGATTGGCGTCAATGTTGACTCCGACGTCGATGGCGCAAAGCAGTTCGTCAAAAAATATCAACTGCCGGGCGATCAGTATTACGACGCGGGAGGCATGAGCGGCCCCATCGCCTCCGCATTGCACATCCAGAGCCTCGTCTCCGTCTATATTGTCGATGCCGAGGGCCAACTGGTGGACACGCGGGGACGCGAAGATTTTGAGGAGAAAATCAAGGCATTGTCGGACAAAACAAAAAATCCGATTCAAGGGACTTTCGCCGATGAAGGAGGTGTCCAATGAAAGCCAGGTTTTTACTATTTATCGCTGTGTGTTTGATGCTGGCACTCGGATTGAAGGCTTCGCTTGAGTGTTTTTATATTCACGCTCCGAGGATTGCCCATTACGACGGTGATTATACCGTCGCGGTTGGCGCAGAGATCGACATCCCGTATCTCGGCCACACAGCAACGGTGTCTTTGCTCAGGGTCGGCGGTGGACAAGTCACGGAATCGCGACAAGCAGGCATGGATGTTGACGTAGGTGAGCTGTTTACACTGGAAGCCAGCCGGACTTACAGGGAGTTTACTCAGGGAAACATCATCGAATACATCGGAGAGGCATATGACGGCAGCGGAAACTATGAATCCGCACACCATTATGTTGGCGTTGATGTCAGGCCCAGCGGAAGCCCCCCTTGGTCTTGGGTTGATGAAGCATATATCCAGAATGATGGCCCTCAAAACATTACTGCGCACATACGCTTTGGCGCTTATGATGGCGACGGCGACCTCGCAGGCATGCGCATGACTGTCCAGGCGCCCGATGGGACTTTGTATAATTACAACGGACCCTTCATGGAAACATTGTCGGACGAGCACTTCCAGGACTTTACATTCCCCATTGATCAAAACGGCACCTGGCAGTTCTGGGTTGATGTGCGCGATGAGATACAGGTGGAGCTTGGTGAATGCACACAAAGCGCAGTTGCCAGCCTGGTTGTCACGGAGTGGGGGCAATCGCCGGTCCAGCCTCCCGATTTCCTGAATATCGCGGCCTCGGTGATAAGCGGACAGACCAGTGCGTCAGGCGGTGGAAACATGACGGTCCTTCTTGGAGCACGTATTTTGATGACAAGCACTGCCGCTGCTTCCAGCGGCTGGCTCTCCGAGCATAACATAAAATTGTATACACCCGGCCCCGTGTCTTTCCCGATTCCGGGCGACACGGCAACGCTCGCAGCCGAGGAAGAAACCACCATGTCCGTGCGCAATGTGACATGGACGCCACCCGGCGCCGGAACATATACAATATACGCAGAGGCGTTTACCGGGGCATATCCCGGCGCGCGGCAATACGGTATTTCCGGATGGCCGGGATATGCGGACGGGCCGTATGGCGGCCTGGCAAACAAGCGCATCACCATAAATGTGATCGACGCTGCCGATACTACGCCGCCCACCACGCCCGGTAATGTCGTGGCAAGCTGGACGGCAAGCAATGGAGTGGTCATCACATGGAGTCCATCCACGGACAACGTTGGAGTGACGGGCTACGAGATTCTCTGCGACGGCATTGTTAAGGGCTCGACCAATCAGCTGTCTTATGCACTTTTTCAACTACAGCCGTCCACGACCCATGCCATCGCAGTATGCGCCGTGGACGCGGCTGGCAACAGGTCTGCCTTTAGCGTCCCGGTCAATGTCACCACGCTAAATGCCACCACGCCGGTGCTGCTCACTCCGCCGATGACCGGCAACACCGCGCCCTCGCCCTATGCCGTCACATCCAATTCAACAGGCGATTCAAACGGTCCTCCCTGGCGGGCTTTTGACCAGAACAAAAGCAAAACATTTCATTCGGGATACGGGCAGCAAAATGACTGGTGGATTGCAATCGATTTGGGCGTGGAGCAGGCCGTCAGCAACATAAAAATATACAGTCGCGAGCAGATCAATTACCAACAAGACACGCCATCACGGGTGACCGTGAGCTATTCATCGGACGGAGTGTCGTGGACGGTGGCCAAAACAATTTCAGGCATACCGCAGCCGACGGCTGTCGGAGCGCTGTTTTTTGACGAGGATGTGAACTTCCAGGCGCGACATGTGAAGCTCTCCTTCATCAATGACCGGCCAAACCAAAGGAAATATCAAATCATCGGCGAAATTGAGCTCTATGGCCCAGGCGAACCGGCGCCAGAACCCGTCAACGACGCCGTATTCATCCCTTCAGGCTCAGGCAACGTTCCTGCAACCATGCTGCCGGGGGAAACGGCCGCCGTCTCCGTGACCATGCAAAATACCGGGAATACCACTTGGGACAACAACCCGTCCCATCCCTACAGCCTCGGCAGCCAGAACCCGCAGGACAATACAACATGGGGCCTCGACCGGATAAGCGTAGGCGGCACGCCGGTGCAGCCCGGGGAGACGAAGACATTTACATTCAGCATCACCGCACCTTCCACGCCGGGAAACTACAATTTCCAATGGCGCATGGTTCAGGACGGTGTGGAATGGTTCGGAGCGCCATCAACCAATGCCATCCTGAGTGTGGTTGCGCCGCCCATGAGCGTGACCGCCGTGTTGGACGAGCCCTCGATTGAATACGGTCAGAGCGTGACCATCACAAGCGCCATCTCGGCACCGGCGCAGAACCTCCAATGGCATGGCATATGGATCACCGAGCCGGGTGCGTCCGCAGATTACTCGCAAGCCGCGGCATGGATGAGCCGCGCCGCAAGCGGCAGCACCTCGACCCTCTCCGGCACTTTTGCCCCGTCAGCGGCCGGCGGGTGGATGATTCATGCCAACGGCCACGAGACGTCAGGCGCGTGGGGACCGGGCGCGGATCGGACGCTCACGGTCGGGAAAACAACCCCCGCGCTTGTCGATTGCGTGGCGATAACATTGTTGCCTGCCACGCCGCTCACCGCAACCACGCACCTCACCGCTCGCGCGATCAATCCGCACAACCCGGACGCGGCGGCCCCGTCCGCCACTTACACGATAATCGCCGGAGGGAATGGAAACACGCCGGATGGAACCGTGCTTGCGCCCTCGCTGGTGCTGCCGTCCGGAACTTACACAATAAGGGTATCCACCCCCGAAACCGGAAACTACAATGCCGTCACCCGCGATGTGATGTTTACCGTGAAGGATAGCGCGAGCGCCGAAGAGCGTTTGCACAATGACCTGGGATTCAATCCGGATGCCGCGACCAGAGCGGACACCGGGGATATTGAAGCCGATGTTTATACACCGGCGCAATGATACAAGCAAACGCGCAGAGCTTATGAAAAACGACCAGCAATTTTTATATAAACGAGGAACCCCAATGACCATTAAAATACAGCCAATAATCACATCGTTGTTTCTCGCAGCCGGCATCCTTTATGCCGCGGATGCCTCCGGCGGCAACGGGCAGCCGGGCGCAACGGATGACGCCGCATCACCGGCATATCAAACGGCGGCAAAAACAGCGCAGGAACCCTCCGCCGCGACGTCCGGCAGTGATGACATCATTGTATTCAAACTGGCAGGCGACGGGCAGCAGGCGCCGGCCGGGCAATGGACGCCTGCGTCGCTCGAAGTGGGCACGTGGAAGGAGAGCGGGCCCGAGCCGCTGATAAACGTGCCGGTGGATTTTTCATTGGTCGCAGGCGGCGGATGGCTTGCGAGGACGCCCGGCATCGACGGGGCCGCCAGTGTGCAAATCCTCACGGATGCCGACGGCATCGCGCAGGTGTGGCACCGCCAGCCCGAGCAGCCGAATGTGCAAAGCAGCATCATGGCCTCGGCATTGGGCAAGTCCGTCACGTTTACGACGTATTCCATTTTGCCTGCCGACGGCGCGCCCGCCTCCGGGGCAAGCCATTCGAGCGCGGAAGCATCAACAGGCACACTGCCTTCCTCCGGCTTGGAAACGACGGCCGTGGCAACGCCAGCAAAACCCACCCAGAAGGAATTGCTTGCGTCCTTGGTCTCCGGCGGATCGCTGAGACGCGCAGGCGCGCCGGCACCTCAATCGAAGCAACACGCGGCCGCTCCCAAAACCAAGACGGAGATCGCGACGGGCAGCGACCTGCCGGATGCCTACTTCGCCTATCCGGCAGACCATCCCTTGGGCCAAATACAGCGAGGCATGATCTTGTATGCCGCCGCCGGCAAGGCGCGGGAATTGCGCGACACCGAACAAGCCCTTATGCTTGCCGCCGAGGCGAAGGCCTGGCTGCTGCTGGCGCTCGAAAGCGAAAGCACGATGAGCACGGCCTCCTCCGCTCGATGCCACTATTACCTCGGCAAGATAGCAGAGCGCTATAACGGCAATCAAACCGCAGCGCTGCAACACTACCGCACCGCGAGCGAAAAAGACGCCGCGCGAAAGCAGGCAAAGGCCGCCGTGAAACACATCGAACACGTTAATAAATAACCCCGCCCCGCCATGATTTTTCCCCATATCGACACCCGCGGTGATGCGCCCTCCGCCAAGGCCGGCCCCGCTGCAAACATCCGCGCCCGGATATCCCGGCCCGTCCGGGCGGCCTGCCTGCTCTTGTTTGCGCTCGTGTTCGCCTCCTCCGTGTCCGCCTCGGCCGTCCGCGTGATGTTGCAGGGCACGTTTAATGGCGCGCCGGCTGGCGCCGGCAGCTGCCAGATCGCATTGGCGGAAGGCTACGTCTCGCCTGGCTCCGGCGGCAATATCGACGGCATTGTTTTCCTTGAACCCAGTGTCAATTACCAGCTCTTGGTTGACGCGGAGCAAATGCAGTCGCTCGTGCTGAACATCCTGCCGCCGGCCGGTTATCACGTGTGGCTGGACAACCTGCCGCAGAGCCAAATCCAGCGCTTCAATGGCGACCCATCCGAGCCGTTCACGGAAGTCTATCAACTTGAGCTTCGCTCGACCAACACCGGAGGCAACCCCGGCACGGGAGGCAGCGTGAAACTCGGCGACAAGCTGTCCTGGGGCGTGAACCTTGGCCGCCTTTACAACGGAACCCTCGCCGGGGCGCTGGTCATGCGCGCGGAACTTTCGGGCGACTCCATCAACCGCGGCAGCATCGGGTCTCGCGAAGTGGAACGCCAGGTTGTCATGATTCACGACGCCCAGCTCTGGCTGCGGCAAGTCATCGCCCCGGAAGTGTTCGTGGACCTCAACGATGTGCTCGATTCCGGCAATCACGTTATTGGGTTCACGGCCGACTTTTATCCGCTGCCGGCAATGGGCACGGCCGACGCTTCCGGGATAAGGGCGATCAAGCCCGGCTCGAACTATTACATCCGGCACACCGTAAAACGAACCGGTCCCTCGCTGGACGAGTTGGAAGTCACCAGCGAGGCTGGCTCCAATGTGCAGACATCGCACATCACCCGGCAGGGCGGCACTTGGATGAAAACCATCGCCAACGAGCAGATTGTCGAAACCGTCGAGCCGGGCCCCAACGGGCCCAACGGCGAAAGATCGGAGATCACCACAATCAAGGACGCCGCGGGCAATGTCGCGCGCAAGACCAAGCGCATCTACAAGAAATTTTCCTGGAACGATACGCTCCCAGACCCCGAGCACGGCACCCTGGCCGAGGTGATCGAAGACCCTGATGGCGCCGCCCTGACGACCCGCTATGCATATTACGACGATCCGGAGAGCCCCGGCAGTTTCACGCAGGTCAAGACCATCATGTATCCCGATGGAAACTGGGTTAAATACGATTACCATGAGCAAGGCGCGGGCGGCTACGGACGCCTCAGGAGCGAAACCCGGGCGTGGCTCGACACTCCGCCTCCGGAGTATGACGACGATACCATGATCGAGTTGGGCCACAGCATCATGTACAATTACGCCGCCGACTGGAATGGCGTCGAGCAGTTCCTTGCTTCCAGAGTCGAGTCAATCGCACAGAACACGGTTTCCGGTCAGACAATCACCCATTCGTTCCCGACCGTTTCCGTCATGTCCGGCACATCCGGGCAGGCCAGGCTTTGGAAGCAGGTAACCCAAACGTGGACCCGCGAGGACAGCTTCCCGCTGGTCTCGGAAGTCACGCGTTTTCAAACCGGCCACGAAGATGGCCTCGGTGTCTTTGACGGCCTGCCTTATTCCTCGAAACAGCCGGATGGCTCCAAGACAGTCTATGTTCACCGGCGCGTGACCTACGAGGAAACCGGCGAAATCTTCACCCCGGACAACAATGGCGCGATGATGCAGGAAATCGCCTACCAAGGCATGGCAAATCCCGGGGAGGGGTTGGTTTTGGTTTCGCCGGCGTCGCTCGACAACATTCAGGGATACGACGCGGAAAGCATCTATCTCATACCCGGGCGCTCGACAAAAACCATCACCTACAAGAAAAACGGACGCATCGTCCTCAAGGAAAATTATATCTACGCGGGCGGCAGCCCCGGCAATCCCGGCGCCGCCTTTAAGTTCCTTGGCGGGGAAAAGCACACCCATACCGATTCCGGCCAGCTTTCCCGTATCGATGCGCTTTACGCGCCCGTGCTCAATGATCCCCCATATAGCACCCCCATTTACGAAGCCACCTGGGCGGCCGGCTTCAAGACCCGTGAGAAAGGCGCCGACGGCATTGAATACACCTACGCCCCCGATGCGGCCATGCGCGTGGCGCGCGTCACCAAATCCGGCGCGCCGGCAATCACCAGCGGCTCCATCGCCGCCCAAGGTCACATCGCCACCGACTACACCTACAACGCCGCCGGCGACATCATCAGCCGCACAACCACCGATGACAACGGCCTGTCCTTGCAGGAAACCTTTGCCTACGACCCCACCGGACGGCCCGTCAGCCAGACCGCCCCCGGCGGCGATACCACCACCATTGCCTACGGCACGCGCACGCACACCATCACCTATCCCGGCGGCGCCACGCGCACGGTGGAAGCGTTCCTCGACGGCCAGATCAAAAGCGAAACGGGCACCGCCATCGTCGGCGTTCACTATAGTTACGGTGTCGATGCCTCCCAAGGCTTCCGCTCAGTCGAGACTCGGGCCGGCTCCGCAACCTCCAACGCAAAAACCATAAACACCTACGATCAGGCCGGGCGCTTGGTCCGTGCCGAAACCCCAAAAATGGACGGCAGCGGAGGCACGAACACGACAACCTATACCTACGACCATCTCGGACGGCTCGTCCGCACGGACACCCCCGGCCTCGCGCCCACGCTCTACGAATACGATTCGGGCAGCGCCCTGCTCAGGCAGGGCCTCTTGCTGGGCATCAGGGAGATCGACGAATACGAGCCGGAACCGCCCGCATCACTCGACGCCGCCTGCGGCGACCGCATGATCGAATTTGAACACCGCATCGTGGATGAGGACGGAACTCTCTGGAGCGAGCTGAAAAGCCGCTACCTCGCCGGGGATTCCAGCACGCTCCGCAGCCACACCCGCACGCGACTCACCGGCCTTGCGCCCTCGCTGGCCTCCCACGTTGAAACCCTCGACGCCCACGGCAACAAAACCGTGCAAACCACCTCGACCAACCGTGCAAGCGCCCTCGCCACATATACCACCATCGCCCCCGGCTCCAACATCCACGCCGTCTCTCGCACCTATAACGGCCTGCTCGTGGACAGCCGCGATGCATCGGGGCAGTTTGTCTCCTACGATTATGATTCACTCGGACGCTCCATCCGCACGCATCGCCCGGGGAAAACCCCCGTCGAAACCGTTTACGATCCCGTGACCGGGCGCGTGCAAAGGACGCAGTTTGCCGACGAGACCCACACCCTCATCGCCGCTTATGAATACGATGCCGCCGGCAATATCAGCCAGACCACCGACGCCGCCGGCGCGGCCATTTTTGCCACCTACAACGACCGCGGCCAGCCGACCGCGCGCTTCGGCACGGGAGCAGTTCCCGTCGCCTATGAATACGACGCCCTCGGACGCCTCACCAAGCAAACCACCTGGCGCGGCGAGGTCACCGAGACCCTGCCCGACGACGCCGGCAACAAAAACGTCACCTCCTTTGAATACGTTTCCGACTTTGCCCTGGTGAAAAAAGCCACCGATGCGTTGGGCCACGCAATCAGCTATTCCTACGATGAAACCGGGCGCATCACCGCGCTCGCCCGCAGCCGCAAACTCGCGGACGCCGCCACGCCCCTGACCGTCTCCTATGCCTACGATCCCATGACCGGCGAATTGACCGGCAAGACCTACAACGACGGCACGCCCGCGCTCGCCTACGCCTACGACGCCACCGGCCGGCTTTCCTCCGTCACCGACGCGCTCGGCACGCGCGCCTTTGCCTATGCCGATGACGAAACCGGGCGCCTGCTCGCGGAGACCCTTCCCGCGTATTATCAGGACGCCGCCACCGGCCTGCGCCGCCTCGCGTATGCCTACGACACCGGCGCGCCGCACCCCTACGGGAGCGCCTACGCCCCGCTCGCGGGCCGTCTCAAAACCACCGCGCTGGTAAACTCCGCCGAAGCTATCGAAGCATCCGCCGCCTATTGGTTCCTCGGCAATGGCATGACGGGCAAAATCGAAGTCGCCGACCCCACGGCCACCGGCGGCGGCCAGCGCGCCTTCCAGTATGCATGGATGGCGCAGCAGCCCGCGCTCCTGCATCAGGCTTCGGAAATGCAAACCGGCCTGACACGCACCATCAGCTACGCCGATGCCTATTGGGATTCCCCGACGCGCGTGGCCGCCGGCTTCGCCTCCGGCGGGTCCGCTCCCCTGGTCGCGGCCGACGCCACCTACGACACGATGGGCCGCCTGTCCACGTTGCAGCAATCCGGCTCGGCCTTGACCGCAGGCTACGGCGAGCCCATTCACCGAAGCTACACCTACAACCTGCGCGGCCAGTTGACCGCCGCCCGCTCGTATATGGGCGCGGCCGGCGCATCGGAAAGCCGCCCGATGCCCGGATGCCAATACACCTTCGAATATGACAACGCCGGCAACCGCACCGCCACCGCCGCGAACAACGACGAGAGCCTCCGGCAGGCTGAAACCGTCAACGCCCTCGGGCTGGTCACCCAGAAGGAAAACAAGAGCATCCACGTCTCCGGCGTCGCCGATACCGATGTGCGCGTTGCCGCCCGCAGCGACGAAGGCCTGAGCACCGTGCGCCCCGGTGCCTACGCCGGACGTTTTTGGAGCATCGAACTCTCCGTCGATGCCGCGACCGACAGCGAGGCCGGACGCATCAATGCCAATGTGTATTTGGGCAAACCTTCCCCCGCCCCGGGAGACGACAACATCATAAAAACCGTGCCGCTGGCCTTTTTCATGCCCCCGAAAAAAGAGGCATTCACCTACGACGCCGACGGCAACCTCACATCCGACGGCCAGTGGACCTATGCCTACGACGCCGAAAACCGCCTCGTCGCCATGCAGACCAAGGATGCGCTCATCCCCGCGCTCCTCGCGCACACCGGCGGCCCGCGCCCGCTCCTGATAAACTTCACCTACGATTATCTGAACCGCCGCGTCGGAAAACGCGTGCAGGAAAAGATCGACGGCCAGTGGCAGGAACGCTATCACCACCGTTATGTTTACAACGGCTCCGCCCTCATCGCCGAGATCGACGCCGGCACGCATAAAATCCTGCGCACCTTTGCGTGGGGCGCGACGGGCGAACTGCTCATGATCCACGACCGCACAGCCTCCACCCCGCAGACCTATCTGCCCGTGCATGACTTCACGGGCAGCGTCACCGGCATCGTGCGCGCCGACAGCAACACACTGATCGCCACCTACGAATACGACCCCAATGGAAACCTCCTGCGCGCCCAGGGCGAATATGCGAAGAAAAATCCCTTCGCATGGAAAGGCGGCTGGATGGATTGGGAGACCGGCCTGGCAAACGCAGGCTCCGTGTATTACTCCGCGCGGCTCGGGCGTTATATAAACACGATAGGCTCCGGGGCGGGCGACGCCGTGACGGGCTCGTATGGAGTCGCCCCCGTCATAGCCTATCTGCCCGTGCGCCAATACCCCTCGTCCCCCGCGCCTCGGCGCATGGCGGCACCCACCGTATGCACCTGCCCCGAGAACCTGGATTTTGCGGGCATCACGGACCCGTCCACACGAGTCGTCGTTAATTGCCCCTGCCCGCAGGGCGAGGCATACCGCCTCGCGCTCGACGGCTACCTCAGCCACAATCCCGAGGTAAACTCGCCCAGTGAAGGCGAGGAGCCCGACGACACGTACCCGGGCCACGCCGATTACTGGGATATGAACCTGTATATCAACAGGAACGGCGGCTACTGGAATTATACGCAAACCATCAATGATTCCTTCGATCTTCATGATAGCAATTTTAAGTATTTGATGAAGAGGATAGAAACGAGCGGGAGCATCACCCTCGTCACCATGGAAAGCGGGGACCAGGTCGTGTTCAATGGCGACACCCTCGTCTTTGCCCGCACAAAAGATGGAAGCATCTACGTGTTCATCGGCCCAAACAGCGTAGAGTTTTCTGGAGGCCCAGCATCTAATTCGTCTGCAACCACGACTTCCCAATCAACCGCGCACAGAACAAAGAGTCCGGTTGATATATTTAAACGCGATGAAAAAAATAATTTGCTATTTAAAGTTACGGGGAAAGCGTTTGATAAAGACAACCCAGAATCTAAATTTCTTACAGGGTATTTGACGACAAAAGACGGTATTCGCGTGATAGCATACATGAATCTGAGCACGAATATCGCAAATGACACTAATTGTCATGGATACTCTATAGCTGATGGCCTGCTTTGGATAAATCCCGTTGACATGACGAGTTTGCTTGCAAACTCAAAGTTATTAACAAAAGTAACTGGCGACCCCCTTGCTTGCGACATTGCTGTTTATTGGGACAAAGGCGTAGCTGTCCACTCTGGAAGATATGTTGGTGACGGTAATATAACTGCTGCCGCCGGAAGTGAGATTTTTTCAAATGGGTCAAGGATTGATACCGCCCCCAAGGAGACCCTTTATCGCAACATAGCACCCCAATACTACAGGAGAGTGAAATGAAGACGCTAATGTATAGATTACCCTGCTTTGCATTTTTGGCATTATTATATATGAACTCAGCGTTTCCCAAAGATGTGCTTATCTCGGTAGAGGTTGCTCCTAATCCGCTGCACTATCGAATAGTGCTTAAGTCTAATACGAAAAAATCCGTTGAATTTGACGAGTCGACATTCATTCCACCTCAATGGGGAATAGCTCCATATGGAGCGCGAATAGTGATTCGCGATAGAAACAATAAATATATTTATTTGGGGGAGGCCTACTCATCAAATCTCAAAATATCGGAGTTGTTTAATAAACCACCCAGCAAGTGGTCTCTATTAAGCCCTGGACAAACATGGTCAAGCGAACGATTCTCTATCTGCGATTTAGCTGATGGAATGAAGCGGGTTGCTACCGAAAAAAATCCAAAAAAATGGAAAGATTTTAAAATCACATTTTGGCTAAATATTGATAAAGAATCTCCAATTAGACTTAATGGGGACTCCGGTTGGATATCGACCGAAAAAATTCCTCTGGACGAAATACTAGAAGCTAATCGAACGGGATATGGGGACAACCCGGGGCAGCAAAAGGGGTCAATCCGAGATATGTTAACAAAAAATCATAACAAAATGAAAAAGAAAGTATTAAGATTAAAGCATTCAAAACCAATGCAAACGACCCATCGAGACACGAGCCCATTCAAAAAAAAACAATGAGCCGAAAAAACAACAAATCACAGAAAGACCACTAA
>JARKRC010000011.1 GCA_029974595.1 Ereboglobus sp.
GTCGCCTATGACCAAACCCGTTACCTGAGCGCCCTGGCCAAACGGGCCCGCCCCCGGATCGCCCCAGCCTGAAAATCCTTCAAAAAAAGACTTGCGCGGACCACCTCAGCTTTTGGGCTGCCAGCCCGTGCCACACGACCCGCTCGCGTCTCTCCTCCGACTTCTATCTTCTACATTTTGATCTCTTCTGTGTTTCCGTGATTTATAAAACGCCGTCGTCTTGCATGAGATCACCGTTCTATTTGAAATGCCCTACTTTCTAATGCCTCCTTTGCGTGGACTCGCGCAAATAGACAGGCGGAACAACCAGGATTTCGCGGGGGCGGTCGCTGGAACCTTCAAGCTGGTGGAAGAGCAGTGGAACCGCCTCGGACACCATGGCGTCATTTGCGCCGGCGAGCGTGGAAAGCGGCGGCGTGAAAAACTCCGCCAGTTCATGATCGCCGACACCGACCACTGCCACGTCGCCGGGAATGGACAGATTACGTTGCTGGAACACGCGATACGCTCCCACCGCGAGGCTGTCTGTCACGGCAAAGAGTCCGTCGCACCTGCCGCCGCCTGCGAAGAATTCGTCGAGCGCGACGATGGCGTTGTGTGGTTGCAGACCCTCGCTCACGATGATGGCGGGCGGTTGTTTGCGGCGCGCCCTGATCGTCCGTTGAAACGCGGACACACGCTCCGAGGTCGCCTGTGTGAGCAATTGGCCGTGAATGACCGCGGGGTTCTTGCAGCCCGCGTCCAGCAGGACTTCCGCCGAGCGGCGTCCCACGAAATCGGGCACCTCCAGCACGCAGAAATAACCGGGAATGCGGCGGCCAAGCACGACGGCGGGGAAGGGGAGCCTGGCCTTGGCGAGAAATGCATCATCGGCGGGGAGCGTGTTGGTGATGATGACGCCATGGTAGCGATCCGCGTCGAGCAGCCCCGGTTTTTCGGAAAGGCGTCCGGCATGGAACATCTCGATGGCGATGGCGTGGCGCGTGTGTTGCGTCGAGCGCGCGTCCGCCTCGGCTTGGAGGGTATGCAACGCCTGTGCGACGAGCGGCAGCGGAGCCTCGAACGAGGTGAGGATGGCGAGATTGAACTCCCGTGTGGCAGGACGATGTGAACGCAGGCGGCGCCCGGCCATGTTGGGCACGTAGCCGAGTTTCTGGATTGCTTCGCGTATGCGCTTTGCCGTGGCGTCGGAGATACGCCGCTCGACTTGGCGGTTCGACAACACGGAGGATACCGCGGCCGACGACACGCCCAGATGTTGCGCGATTTCATGAATGGTGACGGCTGGCCGGTTCTCACTTGTTTTCATAGTGTATCAGAAAATGGATTTTGCTAAAATGAAAGTTTAGCAAACGGGGAAGTCGATAATATTTTTGCCCTGGCTTCTGGGGGTCGCAATCGGCGGTTTGGCTGGTTTGCCGATTGGGCACGCAAATTTTGCCAAAAAAAACGAAAAAAAGCTTGACGAATGCTAAATCATTTTAGCCAAATCGTGCAGTTTTCAAAAAAGCGTACCCATCCAGCCCTTCCTTCTTCCCATCTTCCCCAACTTTCCCTGCTTATGCTTTTCCTAACTCAATTCGGTCATTTTAACCTTCAGTTGCGATGCTAAAGCGATTCAGCAAAACAAATTTCAACCTTTGTCATGAGCGGACACACTGCGTGTTCCCTTCTGCAATCCACTGATGTTTTTCAACAATAATGCCTCCCATGCCACGTATTCCTTCATTTACACATCTCCGCCGCCTGTGCCTGGTCATCGTTATCGGCTTGTTTCCCGCCGCATATCCTTCCGGTTTTGCGCAATCCGCCGGTACCCTCCTCGTCAATGTCAGTAATCAGAGAACCAACGAGTATCTGCAAAAGGCCCGGGTTGAGATTCACGGCACAAACCGGGTCGAAAACACCAACGAATTCGGCGCAGTGGTGTTTGCCGGCGTGCCGGCGGGCGAGCATTCCGTGAAGGTTTCCTATGTCGGTCTGGCGGACGGCATATACACAGTCACTATTACCGCCGGGCGGACCACCGAGTTATCCGCCGAGTTGGTCGATGATGATGTCGTCCTGCTTGAGAGATTCGTGGTGTCGGAGGAGCGCGAGGGCAACGCCGCTTCGCAAGCCCGCCAGAAAAACGCCGACAATCTCACCAATGTCATCGCGACCGACGCGCTCGGAATGCTCGTCAACGACAACCCCGCCGAGATACTCATTCGCATGCCTGGCATCTACGCGTTGCCGTCGGCGGAGGGCAACAGCGACCGCCCCACCATCCGCGGCATGAGCGGCGAGATGAACGCCGTTACCGCTGACGGCGGGGCTATCGCTTCCGGCCTCGGCATGAATCGCAGCCCTATCTTCACCAATATCGTCGCCAGCGGCTATGACGAGATCGAGGTCACCAAGGCCAACCGCCCCGACCAGCCTGCCGACTCGATCAGCGGTCGCATCAATTTTAAAACTAAGTCAGGCCTGACCATGAGGCGGCCCGGCCATGAATTCACTTATCGCGTGGGCGGCAAATGGTGGCCGGGGTTCTTTGACTACAGCACCCGTCGTGCCACGCCGCCCTTCATGCCCAACCTCACGTTCGGATACCGCGGCCTGTTCGACGTTCTCGGGGAGAAGCGCAACCTGGGTGTCGTGTTGAATTTTTCCTACCTTGAAAACGGCACCCAGCGCGTCCAGCCCTACACTTATCTCGACGTGAACAACCCCGATGCCAGCACCCCGCGCTTCAGCACCAGTTACCAACGCTACAATAACATGCAGGATCGCCAGCTCACGGTGGGCAGCATGCGCCTTGATTACAAACTTTCGCGCCACTCGCGCTTCACGTTCAGCTACGAGTGGAAGAAGCAGGACCAGAACTTCGACAATCCCGATCATTTCAACATAATCGCCTATGCCTATCTGAATCCGCTAAACCATTCTTTTGGCGCCTCGACCACAAGCGCCGGCTACATCACCCACGATTCCACGCTGGATTTCACCAAGGTCAACGCGGCGACCAACAACCGCACCTATTTCCGCTCTTACTCGACGACTTTCATCGCCGCAGACATGACCAACTCGCTTCGGTTCGCCGGCAACCATCGCCTGGGGGCGTGGGAGATTGATTACAACATCAACTACTCGCGCGCCATCCGCAAGGTCGGCGGTGGAGGGGTGGATTACGACGGCATGATGATCAGCAGTGTCAACGCCTATGTATATAATATTGGCTGGACCCTCGATCGCCGGCAATCGGAGGTGTTCCCAGAGTTCACGCAGACCGATGGCCAGGATATTTATGACATCAACAGCTACACCTACGGCAACGCCTCGGGAAGCCACGGCCACTCGAAAAACGAACTGGGCTCGGTTGATATCAACGTGGCCCGCACCGTAACGTTGCTGGGCCTGCCCGTGAGGCTGAGCACCGGCGGTGTCGCCGCGCGCAACCAGTATGACGAAAATCGCCACACCACGACATTCTACTATGTCGGCGAGGACGGGGTGCGCGGGACCAATTCGCTCACGGGATTGAACGACGACAACTTTGCCCTTTTCGAGACGTGGGCGCGCAAGGATCCCCGGTTGGATATTGGCGACATCCCCGTCTTCGACATCAAGGCCGCCGAGCGTTCAATTAGAAACGATCCGCGTCTTTGGCGTGTGAACGCCTACACAGAGGCATCCAATCTCATGGAGGGCATAAAGTCCGCGGAGGAGACCTCGTGGGCTGCGTTTATCCAAGCCCAGGCTCACATTGGACGCCTTGGAGTCGTCACCGGGGTGCGCATGGAAACAACGGACGTCAAGACCAGCGCTTGGGTGAAACAGAGAAACCGGCCCGAAATGAACGTGCCTGATGCGCAAGGCTGGGTGACGCCCGAGTCCGCCCAGCGGCGCATCGCCGAGGAATTCGGCCTTGTGCACGGAGCCACATCCTACACCAATTATTTTCCCTCCGTGCATTTGCGCTACGCCCTTGCTGAAAACACCATCCTGCGCGCCAGTTGGTCCACGGCGATGGGGCGCCCGACGCTCAGCAACATCCTGCCGGGCGCGTCGGACAATACCGACGCTCTGCGCGTCACCTTCGGCAACCCCACCCTCAAGCCGCAATACGCCACCTCCATCGACGTGTCGTTCGAGCAATATTACAAGCCGCTGGGCATGTTCACCATCGGATTTTTCCAAAAGAAACTGAGGGACTTCATGTATGGGCAGCAACTGACGGACGCGGACATGGATGCCAACGGCATGATATTGGGCCTTTATGATTATATTGAATATACGGAACTCTATCCCGAATATGAATTCTTTCGATTTAACAACGGCGGGACAGGACAGGTGCGGGGCTTGGAAGTCGCGTGGGAACAGCAGTTCACTTTCCTGCCGAGTTACTTCAGCGGGCTTGCGCTTTCGGCCAACTGCACCTGGCTGAAGACCTCGGGCGATTATGGCCCGGGAGGCAACGAAGCGCTCACCGGTTTCATTCCCAGAACCGCCAATATCAGGCTCAGTTTCAAGCTGAACCGGCTTTATGCCTTTGTGCAATGGTCCGGCATGGATCGCTACCTTGCCACCTATGATGTGAATCCGCAGCGCCGGATAAGTGTGCTGAAACGAAGCGTTTTCAATGTCGGCGCCTCAATAAAACTGGGACGTTTTGCGACCCTGTCGGCGACGGCCAGCAACATCCTCGATGAACCGCAGCGGCGTGTTCACCACGTGAGCGGCGCCCGGCTCAGCACCACTTACAACGGCCCCTTCGTGACCGTTGCGTTGAACGGAAGATTTTAAACGGAAGAATGAATCGCGAGCAAACAGCCATCATTGATTATATAATATAATATCATGAAAAAAGAAATTTTGCATATTTACGAACGCGCAATGAAACTGCGTTGCCGCATTATTAATCCGTGCCTTGCCATTATCATGGCGTTTTTCATCGTGCCACACCTTGCAGGCCAGTTGCCCACGGAGACGGTATATTGGGATCCGCAGGGGACGCATTCGTCCGATACGGGCGGCTCGGGCGCGTGGAATTCGACCGATGCATTCTGGTGGAATGGCACATCCCCGGAAGCATGGGTTCCCGGCGTCAGCACGGCCAAATATGTGGAAATGATATTTGGCGCGGCAGGACAGGCGTCTCCCTACACCGTGACCATTGATTTTGCCGACCTGCGATGGCCGAACGGCACGAGCTCGACCGTTGTTTACGCCACCAAATTGAGATTTCAGGGGGATTACATCGTCCAGAGCGGACTGGCTGGCGGAACGGTGATAGGAAGCGGCGATGGCTCCGCAGGCTATTATAATTATTTGGATCTCGTGAGCGTGCCGGGCTCAACCGTCACGTTTGGCGGCAATGGCAATCCGATCACACTTAATTCTTATGGCAACAACTCGACAAATCCCAGTTTGAATTTTTATGGAGGCGGGACGTTCGTAATCGAGGCCGCCGCGCGTTTGTCGCAGGGGCAGGTCAACGGGCGCATCACCATTGGCGGCACAAGCGAGGCGCCGACGGCCATGTTTATGAAGCTAGGTTCATCCGCGACTGGCTCGCGCATTTTTGTGAACAATGGCGTGCTCAATGTCGACGGAGCTTATATAACATTAGCCAATTCGCTTAACACGGCAAACCGCTCCACAATCCAGATCGGCGCCACGGCTGCCGCGTCAGCGACCAACCGCCCCTCGGTTTTCAATTTGAACAGCGGCACCGTCATCGCCAACCCGACATGGACCGCGGCTGACAGGAACTCGGGCGTCCTGTTCGGCCATGCCACCACCAACGGCTACAGTGGCGGCACGTTCAACCTGAACGGCGGCCTGCTTGTCACCACGGACATCATGGTGAGCGCAACTGCGAATGCCGCCGTCACGGCGTTATTTGTATTCAACGGCGGCACATTGAGCGTCAGCGGCAACGCGACCCAATCGCACCTGAATGATTTTATATACGGCTTCAAGACCGCGGCAAACAATGCTGTCATAATCAAGGAAGGCGGCGCTTTTATTGATACAAGCAACATAGCGGCCAGCACCAATGGCGTCGCGGTGATACCATCAATCATGGGCGGCTCCGGTAATCTTACGAAGCTCGGCACGAAAACACTGGTATTGGCCGCGGCGAACACTTACACCGGTACGACAATCGTCAACGGCGGCACGCTCGTGGCAGGCGTGAGCGACGCCTTCGCCGCGAGCGCGGCGCTGGACATCGGCGCAGGCGCCGTGTTCGACGCTGGCGCGACCACCCAGACCGTTCGCAATCTTTCCGGGGCGGGCGCGCTTGTCGTCGCCGCTTCCGGAAAAGTGGTGTCCGTGAACGAAGAGGACAGCATTTTCGCGGGGAAATTCTCCGGCGCCGGTGCCTTTGAAAAAACGGGATCCGGTATGTTGACCCTCGACGGCGATAACTCCGCCACTGAGACGACGATCACCTTTTCGGAAGGCACTCTTCTGCTCGGCGCCAATGGCAAACTCGCCGGCGCCGTGAACGTCGGCGCGGGGATGACATTTGGCGGACAAGGTGCCGCCGGTAATGCCTCCGCCGTCACCCTGGCGTCCGGCGCGCATCTTCGCGTGGGCTCTTTTCGCGCGACCACGAGCGAGGTGCTCTCGCTTGGCTCACTGAGCCTCGCGGCAGGCTCGGTCATTGATTTCACCATGGCGTCGGGCAACATCAACACGCGCATCGGCCTCGCCTCGGCGCCCGTGCTGGCTGGCGGCGCGCAAGCCTCCGGCATCACGCTTAATTTCGAGCGGCTCGCCTCGGGCACCTACACATTGGGCAACATCGCGGCGTTGAACGGCGCGTCCATCCTGATCAACGGCGACGCCGCCGGCCCGCGCCAGACGGCGGCCTTGCGGGTGGACGGCTCCGATCTCGTGCTCGACGCCGCGTTCTCCGCCGCCGAGCGCATCACATGGACGGGTGGCGCGAGTGCCGCTTGGAATCGCACCGGCACAAACTGGAAAGTCTCGGGCGGCTCGACACCGATCACGTTTGCCGATGGCGACAGCATGACGTTTGACAGCGTCTCCGATGCCGCTGACAAGCGCGACATCACCATCGCCGGCACTTATATGCGCGTGGCCGACATGACCGTGACTGGAAACGGCAATTACTCATTCTCCGGCGCGGCGCTTGTGGGCGAGGCAAATCCCGATCTGGCCAGCACCCAAGGCCGTCTCCTCATGCAAGGTACCGGCACGCTCACCCTCGCAAACTCCGGAGTCAACGAGTTTGCGGGCGGCATTGAGCTGCAATCCGGCGCCATCCGCGCAGTCTCGGCGGGCGCGCTTGCTTCGAATAATATCAACGTTACCGATAACGCCGCACTCATCCTCGACGCTGCTGTGCTCGACGCGTCCGGCGCCATCGCCATCGCCGCAGGAAAAACACTCACACTCGATGCCACGGCAACGACCGAGGCGACGTTGTCCGGCAACATCGCTGGCGGCAATCTCACGAAAACCGGCGACGGTCTCGTGATCCTAGCCGCTGCTAACACCCACGCCGCCACCACGTTGGCAGGCGGCACGCTCGCGGTAGCCCATGCCGGTGCGCTCGGCTCTGGAGTAATCACCGCCGGCGCGTCCGCCTCGTCGGTGCCGGTGTTGCGGATCGACCTTGCCAATCACACCGTCAACAACGCCCTCGATCTTGGCGCCAATTTCATCGCGGTTGACACGCTTTCCAACAACACCACATGGGCCGGTGCCATCACAGGCAGCGGCACGCTCGGCAAATTCGGCTCAGGCACTCTATATATAAACGGTTCTATGCTGGCCGCCACCGCGGGGCTGCATATTGGCGAAGGTGCCATCCGTCTCGTGCCACCAGCCGCAGGCTCTTACACCCTGTCAAACGAGCTGACCGGTTCCGGCATGCTGGACATCCGCCTTTCCGGCATTTCGGGCACGCTCACGCTCGGCGCCGGCGCGGCTTCCGGTTTTGCCGGCACACTGGGCATACGCGACGCATCCTTCACGCTCGATTCCGCCGCCGCCGCGCAACTCGCCAACGCCACCCTCGCCATCGGCGAAAATAGCTTTGTCAGCAAGGGCGCCGGCGCGATGTCCATGAGCGGGATCCATTTCGACGGAGGCTTGTTCAAACTGGCCACGACCGCCGATTCGGTGGACGGCGTGCTCACAGTGGACACGCTCCACACTGGCGAGGCTGGCATGACGATCACCATCATGATCGACCCCTCAATCCTCACGGTGAGCGGCACATTGCACAATCCCGCCCCGACTCCCGGCAATCTGTTCGACCAGGACGCGGCCTCGGGCGGATTCAAGGCGGTTGACGCCGCCCACGTTGATGGCGCGGGCTCGTTCAAGCTCGTCGATTTGTCAGGCAATGCGATCGTCGGCAATCTTCCGGCTGTCATTATGCAGGACGGCGCCCCAGTGGCCGACGGTGTCTATGGCTACATAGCTGGCGTCCAATCCGACGGCCTCCATGTCGGGATCGGGCTGCAATCCATCGAGGTGTTTTCAGGAAAACAACTCATCCTCAATCCCGACCAGGCCGCCGACAAAACCCTGTCCGCCGCGATCAGCGGCGCGGGCGGCGTGATCATCCAGACCACTGGCACCGCCATCATCGCCGGGGCCAACACCTATACGGGAGCCACGCTAATCGCCTCGGGCGTCGCCCGGGCGGGAGCCAGGGACATCTTCAGGGACAGCGCCTCCGTGGACATCGCCGCGGGCGCGGTCTTTGACCTTGGCGGCCATGTCCAGAATATCAAACAGCTCACGGGAAGCGGGAAAGTGGAGCTTTCCAACGGCGAACTTATACTAAATACCGCATCCAATACCGCCCTCACCACGGCGCTGTCGGGCGTGGGCACGCTTACCAAGAACGGCTCGGGCACGCTCACCCTTTCCTCAGCCGATTCACGCGGCGCGCTCAGCATCACCAACGTGAACGCGGGGCGTCTCGTGGCACGCGGCAAGGAATCGCTCGGCACCAGCGGCACCATCAACGTCGCTGCCAACGCCGCGCTCGAATTCAACGGAATAGTCAGCGGCACATACAGCCTTGCGATTCTGGCCAGCGCCGCGACGGTGGATGTGGTGGACAGCTCGATGGTGTTTCGCAACAGCGCGACCCGCATCCGCAATCTCAACCTCATCAACTCCACCGTCACCGCCGCCGGCAGTTTCAACGCCATCGGCAGCACGGGCGTGAGCGTCAACGTGGGGCCGAATTCTACGCTCAGCATCACCACCAACCCTGGCGCGACTCTCGCCATGAACGCGCTGAATGTGACCGTGGAACGCACGGGCCGGCTCCTGTTCGGCGCATTCGGCTCCATCAACCGCCTCAACCTCGGCGCCACCGGCTTGCTCACTCTGAAGGACGGATCGTCTGTCGGTTTCGCCGGCGTGGTCAGCGATGGCATCTATGAGGTTTTGCAGGCCGGCACGACCGTGTTCGAAAGCGAACTCGAGGCAATCAACGTCTATGCCGGCCCGAACAAAGGCGTCTCGCTCATCATGACTCCGGACGGCGACTTCGCCATCGCCAAGCTCACCACCGACCCGCGTAAGGACATCCTCATGACCTTTGACGCTATGAGCGCCGCCATGAGCACCATTTACAGCCGGATCAGCGAAAGCTTCCTGCTCCCGTTTTCCGCCGAGGCTGCGCGGAATGCCCCGCGCGACAGTCTCTGGCTGAAAGGCCTCGCCACCTTCGCCGAATACGACGACACCTCCGAGCAATACGGCCACTCCGAAAACACCTACGGCTTCATCGTCGGCTACGACAGGCTCAGCCGCAACCATCGGGGCATGGTCGGGCTCTACGGCGGTTTTGCCAACAGCAAGATCGACTCCGTGGGAACGCAGTCCAAGGCCGACGCCGACCAGCAGTTCCTCGGTGTTTATGGCGCGGCCAAATGGGGCAAATTCTACACCGGGGCCGACATCGCCGCCGGTTGGTCGCAATCCAACAACACCCGCGCGCTCGGCTTCGATCCCGGCGGCTCCGCCACCAGTGGCGCCAGCGACGCCATGTGGTATGGCGCCAGTGTTGAGTTTGGTTATCTCTTCACTCCCTCGAAAACATTCACCCTGAAACCCTCCGCCGGGCTGCACTACATGAATGTGGCCTTCGACGCCTACCGCGAATACGGCGCCTCCGCCGTGCAGTATCCCGACATCACCCAGGATATCCTCCAAAGCATCGTCGCGTTGCAGGGAAGCTGGAAGTTCAAGACTCCGTGGGGTTGGCCCGCGCTCTTCGACCTGAGCTATGGATGGCGGCAAAACCTTGCCCAAGCCGACGACGAGATCATCATCTTCTTCGTCGAGCGCCCCGACCTGCCCCAAACCGTTCGCAGCGGCGGCTACTCGCGCGGCGGCCAGATGGTCGGTCTCGGCCTGCGCCTCGCCGCCGGCAGGATGACAACCCTCGGCATCACCTACGACTACGAAACCGCCGCCGGACGCAACCGCCACACACTCACCGGCAGCATCCGCTTCTCTTGGTAGGCCGCGCCGCGACAGCGCCATTTTTATACAACCACAGAACGACAATCACAAGTCAACCCGCACATCCTATGAAAACACCAATTATCAATACCTCCGCCAAGCGTCCGCGTCTGTTGGCCGCCGTGCTGCTAGTCGCGACGACACTGGCGCTGCCCGCCGCGCCGCTGGGAAAACTTTATTGGGATCCGCTGGGCACCAGCTCCACGAATGCCGGCGGCGCGGGCACGTGGGACGATTCCACCGCGAACTGGTGGACAGGGTCGGCGCCCTACACATGGATTCCAGGCACTGCCGGCTCGGTTGCCACCTATACCGATTTGTATTTTGGCGGCACCGCGGGCGGCGCGCCTTATATGATTTCCCTTGCGCTCGACAGCATTCAGGCGCCGTCGATATCGAGCACCGATCTATATTATTTCACATTCAATTTTTCCGGAAATTATATAATACAATCCACCCATGCCGCGGGCACGATACTCGGAATCACCGGCGGAAAATACGCTTACGTTACCATGCTGGCCACCCCGGGGAGCACCGTGACTTTCAACAGCCCTGTAAACCGCATCACGATTACAAGCGATGGCAACAACTCGACCAACCCGTCGGTAAGGTTCGCGGGCGGCGGCACCTTCGACTTCATGGGCAATGCGACCATCTCCAACACCGACAAGAACGGTCGCGTCACCGTCGGCAACATCGCCGACGCGTCCATAACCACGCTCAACTTGATCGGTTCGTCGGTGGAAATGAGCGCCAGCCGCCTGTGGCTGGACAAAGCGGTCGTGAATGTTGACGGAGCGGTGCTGAACCTGGACAAGAATGACACCAACAGCGATGCCGCCGGCATCCGCTCGGCGTTGCATATTGGCGGGATGGCGGCGGCCGGCGGAGCGCCGTCAATCTTCAACCTGAACAGCGGAACTGTCCGGGCGATCGGCACCACCGGCACCGCCCGCGGTGTCATGTTTGGCTATGCCGCCAACTCACCCGGCGGTACGATCAACCTCAACGGCGGCGTGCTCGCCGCAACCAGCATTCAAGTCTCCCCAAGCGCCAACGCAAACACCACTGCGGTTTTCGTGTTCAACGGCGGCACACTCGCCGCGCTGGCCGAGGGCATCACGGATAGCGTCGCGATGTATGACAACCAGTATCACCTCGGCGGCTTCATCTCCGGGTTCGCCAACACCGAGCGAAGCAAAGTGGTGATCGAGACAGGCGGCGCCTTTATCGACACCGGCGCGATCGGCGGGCGCACCGCCACCATCGCATCGGTCATCAGCGGCTCCGGCAATCTCACGAAACTCGGCACCGACACCCTGCGTTTCTCCGCTGCATCCACCTACACCGGCACGACCTTCGTCAACGGCGGCACGCTCACGGCAAGTGTGAATAACGCCTTCGCCGCAAGCGCGGCGCTGAACATAGGCGCGGGCGGCGTGTTCGACGCCGGCGCGACCACCCAGACCATCCGCAACCTTTCCGGCGCGGGCACGCTTGCAAACGGGACTGGCCAGATAAATGCCTTCAACGACACCGGCGAGACGAGCACGTTTGCCGGAACCTTCGCGCTTGGCACTGGCGGCTTTGCCAAGACCGGAGCCGGCACTCTGGTTCTCACCACGGACAACACGGCAAACACCCGCGCAATCACCGTTTCCGCTGGCAGGCTTCTGCTCGGCAACACTGCCAGCGCCAAGCTCGGCGGCCTCGTCACCGTGGAAAGCGGCGCGATTTTCGGCGGCCTCGGCACGGCCACCGGCACCGTCGCGCTCAACTCCGGCGGCATCCTCCAGTCCGGCACCGTCGCGGCTGGCGCGCTTTCCGTCAACACCCTCCAACTCAACGCTGGCTCGATCCTCGGCTTCAACATCGACACCGGCAACGCCAGCACCAGCCTCAACGTCACCAACCCTATCGCGTTCCTTTCCGGCGCCACCGCCGCCGACATCACCATCAATCTCAGCGCCCTCATCAACGGCACCTACAACTTGGGCAACATCATCTCGCTGGAAAATGCCGTCGTCAAATACGACGGCATGACCTTAGGCGGGGGACGCCAGATCGCGAACTTGGATGTCATCGGCGGCTCCACGCTCCAGCTCACACTCGACGTCGGCACGAGCCTCAGGGTCATCTGGACGGGATTGACCGACGGAAACTGGAACCTCTCCGGCACCAATTGGAAAAAAGCAAGCGACTCCGGCGCCATTCCCTTCATCCTCGGCGACACGGTCGTCTTTGACGACTCGCTCACGACCAACCGGCGCGACATCATGCTCGCTGCCGCCATCACTGTCTCAGACATGATTGTCAGCGGCACCGGCAATTACTCCTTTAGCGAATATTCCATCACCGCGGACGCAGCCAGCGTCATGGGAACCGCCCTCACCGGCGCCACCGGCAAGCTCGTCATGGAAGGCACCGGCACGCTCACACTCGCGCCCGACGGCACGAACGATTTCAAGGGCGGCATCGAGCTTCAAAGCGGCGTGCTCGTGGCCGCCTCCTCGGGCGCGCTCGGCTCCGCCAGCATTACTGGCAGCGGCACCCTTGCCAAAACCGGCACGGACACCCTCGCCATCGCAACCGACAAACTCGCCACCACTATCGCCCTCAAAATCTACGAAGGCACCCTGAGCCTCTCGAAACCAACCTCCGGCGCCTACACCTTCGCCAATCAACTCACTGGCAACGGCACGCTCGCCATCAAGCTCACCGGCACCGCCGATGTCCTCTCGCTCGGCGCCGGCTCGACCAACGGCTTCGCCGGCATCCTCGCCATCGAGGACGCCTCCTTCACGCTCAACACCGCCTCCGCCGCCCAACTCGCCGCCGCGACCCTCGGTGTTGGCGCGGGCAGCCTCATCAGCAAAACCGCCGGCGACATGACTATCGGCGGGCTTGCCCTCGACGGCGGCACGCTCCAACTCGCCACCGACGGACTCTTGCCCGACGGCATCCTCACCGTGGGCGCGCTCAACACCGGCGACGCGGGCACGGTGACCGACGTCATTATGGATTTGGGCGCCGATGGCGGTCTCACGCAGTTCAATCCGGCGGTTCCTCCCTCCACCAACATCCTCGACCACGACAACGGCAGCGCCACAGGCGAGCTGGTCATCGCGGTTACCGGCGCCATCACCGGCGCGGGCACGCTCAGGCTCACCGGCACAGACGGCAATCCCGCCGCCAGCTCCATCACCTCGGTGATCGAGCAATACGTTCCCGGCAGCACGATCATCAAGGAAAACGTCGCCGACGCCACCTACGGCATCGCGCTGGTCACTGGTTCCGACGGCGTTTACCTCGGCAGCGCGCTCACTGGTATCTCCGTTCGCGATGGCAAGCAGCTCATTCTCGATAACTCCGCCCCCGGCGTGGACAATGTCTTCACCGTCGGTATCAGCGGCCCGGGAGGCCTGCTGGTTCAGGCCAGCGGCACCATCATCCTCTCCGGCAGCAACTCATACACAGGGATCACCACGCTTGCGACGGGCGTCACCCGCGCGGCCCGCGCCGACATTTTCAAGGACAGCGCATCCGTCCAGATCGATAGCGGCGCGACATTTGAGACCGGTGGCAACGCCCAGACACTTCGCAATCTCTCCGGCGGCGGCACGGTCGATCTCGGCGGCGCGAATCTCACGCTGGCGGCAGCGGATGCATCCGCGACCGAGTTTTCCGGCGCGCTCACCGGTGCCGGCAACATCACGAAAATTGGCAGCGGCACACTCACGCTCTCCGGCATCAGCACGCGCGGCACCGGAACCACCTCCATCAACGACGGACGCTTGATCGTGAAAAACAATTTCTCCGCGCTTGGCTCGGGCGCGGTCAATTTCACGTCGCCCACGGCGTCACTGGAATTCAACAACATCACCACTGGAACCTTCGACCTCGCCGTCACCGGCGGCGGCATCGTGGCAATCCGCGACAGCGATTTCATCTTCGGCAACACCGCCAACCGCTTGTCCGAGTTTCATCTCATCAACTCCACCGTGCTGCCGACCGCGAGCATCCATGCCCTCGGCAGCACCACCTCGCATGTGTATATTGATCCCACGTCCGCATTGTATGTCTCCTACGCGCACGGCACGCACACCAACCCGCTTCGCATCGCGAACATGACCGTGGCCCCGGGCGGAAGATTGCTCTACGGACTCAACGCAGCCGTGACCAAGATCGACCTCGGCGGCGGCGTGCTCACGCTTGAGGACGGCGCGGTGCTCGGTTTCGCCGGGCGCGTGCCCGACGGCATCTACGACCTCATCGAGGATGGCACCGGCACCGTCCTCCGCCAGGGCGCCATCGTCCTCGACAAAGGCCCGAACAAAATGGTCCAGTGGCGCGCGACCGACAACGACGACATCGAACTCATCACCCTCTCCTACGACCCCTCCATCCAGGTTTCCATGACCTTCGACGCAATGATGGCAGCGATGTCCGCCATCCAAAATCGCGTGAGCGCGAACTTCCTGCTCCCGCTCGTCGAGGCGCATCGCGCATCCAAGATCAACGGACTCTGGATGAGCGGCTTCTCCTCCTCGGCCAACTACAAGGAGACAGACAACCAATACGGACACTCCGAGGACACCCTCGGCATGGTTGTCGGGTTCGACGCGCTATCCAAAAACCGCAAATACATGATGGGCGTTTACGGCGGTTTTGCCGGCAGTACGCTGGACACCGACGCCAACGCCAGGAGCGACTCCGACCAGCAATTTGCCGGCCTCTACGGCGCCGCCAAGTGGGGCAAATTCTACCTCGGCATCGACGGCATGGCCGGATGGTCGAAGTCCTCCATCACCCGCCATCAATCCGACGGCGGCATCAGCGACGGCACCAGCAAAGTCAACTACTTCGGCGGCGGCGTTGAAGCCGGCTATGTCTTCCAGCCCTTCCAGGCCATCACCCTCAAACCGTCCGCCGGCCTGCAATACCTGAACGCCGAATTCGGCAGCTACAAGGAGCGCGGTGACAGCGCGATCGCCTATCCGGACATCGACCGGGACCTCCTGCAAAGCTGCGTCTCGATGCAGCTCAGTTGGAAATTTTCCACGCCCTGGGGCCAGCCCTGCGTTGTCGACCTCGGCTATGCGTGGCGCCAGAACATCTCCGAAAAATCCGACGATGTCACCGTGCGCTTCGTTTCCGACACGACCCAGGCGCCCTACACGATCCGCGCCGGCAACTATGTTCGCGGCAGTCGCGTTGTCAGCGGTGGCCTTCGCTGCATCGTGAACAGCTCGCTCTCATTCGGAATTGGTTACGAATTCGAAGTCGCCAGCCACCGCAGCCGCCACACCGCGCACGGCACCGTGCGCTACGCGTGGTAATATATTCGGAAAAAAGAAAACCACGGATGAACACAGAAAGCCTCCTTTCATGAAAATCCTGCGCCGCCCAGCCTGTATCATTTTTTGCCTCGCGAGCCTTCTCTCCACCGTCTCCGCCGGGCCGATTCGCCCGCTGGCGAATGATTTTGTCGTAGTGGGCGAATCCGACGCCCCCCTGACCACGCCGCTCTATTCCCCGACCATCCTGCGGCTGGACTCGGGGCGCCTGGTCGCCGCCTATACAATATGGCACCCGGGCAAAAAACCGAGTTGCTCGGTCCTGCTCACGTCCGACGACGGCGGGCGCTCGTGGAAACAGCGTGCTGAACTGTCCAGTTCGCAGGGGCGCGTTTTCAAGGCGGGGCGGTCGCTATATTATCTGGCGACCGGCGCCGGCCTGCCCATTTCACGCTCCAATGACGACGGCGAGACATGGTCGGCCCCGGTGAATATCACCGGGAAAGAGCTGGTCTGGCAGCAGACCCCGGCGAATGTCTGGCACGCGAAGGGCAATGTCTATATAGCCTACGAGATAAAGGGCCGGACTATAAATGCCTGGGCAGCCTCCGAAAAGGCGCTCGTGCTCTTGCGCGCCCCGGAAAAATCAGACCTCACCAAACCGCAAAACTGGACCATCTCCAGCCGCCTGACCTTTGCCGATGTGCTGCCGGGCGTGCGCGAAAACAACCCGCAGACAGATTATTTTGGGATCCCATTTTATCCACAGAGTTATCCCAACCGGCGGCCAATCGCGCCGAGGCGCAGCTTTTCACCCATCGGCTGGGTCGAGCCGGGGGTCGTGCAAATCCTCGACCCCGATCATTACTGGTATGACCCGTCAGGCCGTACCTTTCACATCATCGCCCGCGCCCACACTGGCGGCACGGGATTCGCGTGTCTGGCCAAGGTCGTGGAGAACGACGATGGCACCATGACCATGTCGTTGCAGGACGCTCCCTCGGGCAAGCGCATGCTCTTCCTGCCCGTGCCCGGCGGGCAGATGCGTTTCCATATTCTCTACGACGCCAAGACCAAACTCTACTGGCTGCTCGGCACACAGGCCACCGATTCGATGCGCCGCGCCGACAGACTTCCGCCCGACCGCTTCGATCTCGCTTTCAACGAACGCCAGCGCCTGGTGCTGCACTTTTCAAAAAACCTCGTTGACTGGTGCTTCGCCGGACTGGTCGCCACCTCGGGCGAAAATGGAAAGACCTCGCGCCACTACGCCAGCATGGACATCGACGGCGACGATCTTGTCATTCTTTCCCGCAGTGGCGACGAACGCGCCAAGAGTGCCCACAACGGAAACATCATCACCTTCCACCGCGTGAAGAACTTCCGCGACCTTGTATATTGAATAATATTAATAACTCTTGGAAAATCATGAAACGACACCCACACCCACACCCACACCCACACCCACACCCACACCCACACCCACACCCACTCATCACGGCATTCCTCGCTCTTTGTACATTTGCCACAACTGCCGCCGGGCAGCCCGGCGGCCCGATCCGTCCGCTGGCACAGGAACACGTCGTTGTCGCCGAGTCGCCCAACCCGCAAAAATTGCCGCTCTATAATCCCACCATCCTGCGCCTGCCATCCGGGCGGCTCGTGGCTGGATATTCACTCAGTAACAAGCACGACAAGAAATACACCGAGGGCGTGGGCATGCACTTCCTCACATCCGACGACGGCGGCCTCACTTGGAAACATCGCGCACTGCGCCGCATCGGACAAGCCCGCCTGTTGCTCGCCGACGGTGTCGTGTATGCCCTCGGCTCGAGCAACCTGAGCATCATCCGCTCCGATGACGAAGGTGCCACATGGTCGGAACCGGTGCGGTTGGTGAAGGAGACCGGCTGGCACAACCACGCCGCGAATTTCATTCGTGCCAAAGGCAACATCTACCTTGTCATCGAGCGCGCCGTGAAGAAGGAAATCAACGCATGGGTGCCCGGGGATCTTTCTCCCATCCTCATGCGCGCCCGCGAAAAATCCGATCTCACCAAGCCCAATAGCTGGACCTTCGCCAGCAGTCTCGCATTCAAGGACACCATTCCGGGCTACCGCGAAAACAAGCTGCAAATCGACGGGTTTGGCGTGCCGTTTTATCCGCAGAATTTTCCCACTCGCACCAACTTCCCCGGCACGAAAGCCAATAGCGCGCCCATCGGCTGGCTCGAGGCCAATGTCGCGCAGATCACCGATCCGGATCACTACTGGTTCGATCCGAAGGGCAGGACATTCCACATCCTCATGCGGGCGCACACCGGCGGCACCGGCTATGCCGCGCTCGCGAAGGTCGTGGAGAATAACGACGGCACCATGACCACGATGCTTGAGACCGCGCCATCCGGGAAGCTCATGCTTTTTCTGCCCATGCCCGGCGGTCAGATGCGTTTTCACATCACCTACGATGAAAAAACAAAACTCTACTGGTTGCTCAGCTCGCAATCCACCGACTCGATGACACGCGTCGAAAAACTCCCGCCCGATCGTTACAACCTTCCCAACAACGAACGCCACCGTCTCGTTCTTCACTTCTCGAAAAACCTCGTTGACTGGTGCTTCGCCGGCGTGGTGGCAATCGGCGGCACACCCGGGCAAGCGCGCCACTACGCGGCGATGGACATCGACGGCGACGATCTCATCATCCTCTCCCGCAGCGGTGACGCCCGCGCAAGAAACGCCCACGACGGCAACATCATCACCTTTCACCGCGTCAAAAACTTCCGGGAACTTGTGTATTAGCATGAAGCCGGAACACCACATCACCCCGACAACAATCTCGTGTCTGTCAACGAGTGTCGTCATGCTGGCTTGCTTGGGGATGTTCATATGTATGAGCGCCGGGGCCACCGGGCGGCTGAAGCTGCTTCTCACCGATTGGGACGGCGACGGCGTGGTGGACTTGTTGATTGGCACGGGCTCGGGATCGTCCGTGCCGGGCAAGAACAACGGCTTGCCTCACGGTTGGTCCGGGCACGGACGCGGTGCGGCGGTGTTGTTCCTGAAAAATGTCGGCACCAATGAAAACCCCGTCATGGCCTACCCCGCGTTTATTTCGCACAAGGGCGCGCCGATTTTTCTCGGTCATCACGAAATCGGCGTCGCCGTCGGCGAAATCGCCGGCGAACCTTGCCTCATTGTCGGACGCGAGACAGGCCGCCTCTACTATTACAAAAAAAGCGAGCTTGGCCTGATCGAACATGCGCCAAGATAAGACCGCCCCTCTCATTTTCACCCTTCCATCCTCACCAAACCATGAAAACCACGTTCCTCTCCCTGCTCTCCGCCTTCTGTCTCCTGGCCTTTGCTCCCGCTGTCCTCCCGGCGGAAACCCTCCTTAACGCCGGCTTCGAAAGAGGCTTGCCGCCAAATATCGACACCTACCGCCTTGACGCCTCCATCGACACTTCCCGCGCGCATTCCGGGCGCGCCTCCTTGCGTCTCGACAAAAAAACGAAGGATTCACACGGTACTTTCAGTTTCAATCTCGGCAGGCAGCTCGACTCCTCCTCCAATTGTGAATATTCCCTCTGGGTTTACACCGGGCCTGACACACAGGTCAGACTCTTTATCACGGCGGAGGACGATGCCGGCGAGCGGCTTACCGTCGCCAATACCACCGGCCAAATCAAGCCGGGCCAATGGAACCGGATAAGCGGCATGGTATACGCGGGAGACTGGCGTAAGGAGTTTCGCAATCCCAGGTTTGATGTCCGCGTCTACGGAGACTGCTGGATCGACGATGTTACAATGGTCTCCGGCCTGCCCGAGACACCCTCCCAGGTCTGGCCCAAGCTCAAGGATGCCCTCTACGCTGCAGCGGACAAACGCGCCTCCTCGCTCGCGCCCGGCGGCACTCTTGTGCTCGACGCCCGCAACGCCGCCCTCGCGCCCGACACCGCCCGTGCGGAAGCTACTCTGCCCGAAACCTCATCCACCATCATTCCCGCCCAAGGGATGCTCGTCTTCGCCATCGACGCCGGGGATGACCTCGCCCTTGCCGGATCTCTTCAGCTCGAACCCGATGCCGACCTGCGTCCCGGCCTGCGCGTTACCGTGCTTTCCGGCGATACCGTGATCGGCGCCCCGGCGGTGAAAGCCGAGCCTTGGAAAACACCAGCCAGCTCTGTTCCTCCCGGCCCCGCTCCGGATATTCGCGGCGAACGTCCGCCCGTCTCCGTTCCGCTCGCCAACTGGCGCATGACCAAGGGACGTCATTACATCGCCATCGCCGGCCCACACAACCGCCCCGGCGGCTCCTTTGCGCAACTCGAATTGCGGGCCAAGGAACGTCCCGCCGCCGCACCCCTCTACGCTTTCGCGCTGTTTGCCGACACACACATCGGTGTTGGGCGCGGTTTTGGCAGCTCCCCGTGGCAAAAAACCAGGCTCTTCAGCCGCACCGCCGGGGAAATGGAGGATGCGATCCGCCAGCTCAAGCGCGAGAACGCAACCTTCGCCATCATCGCTGGCGACTTGACCGCCAATGGGTACCGCAAGGAACTCCAAGACCTCGCCGATGTTGTCAAGCGCGCCAACTTTCCGGTTTATGCCTGCCTCGGCAATCATGACACCGTCCACCGCGGCTCGCGTGCCAGCATTGCGGCCTTGATTCCTGATCTCTTTCCCTCCGGCCCTCAGGACACTGACTATGTTTTCACCCGTCCGCCACTGCGCTTCATCGTGCTGGATGGCGCCTACTGGCGCGGCAAAAGTGGCCCTATCCATGGCCACAGGCCCGTTAAAACTGCCCAGAACACCTACCGCGACGGCATGATCGACTGGTTGCGCGAAACCCTCGCCAAGGACACCGTCTCGCCCACCATTGTCATTTCCCATTTTCAGTTCTACCGCCAGCGCGGGGTGTCGGATGCAAGCGGTTACGACTTCGGCAAGGAACCTGCGCGAAACAAAGCCCTCATTGCCCTCCTCGCCGCCGCGCCCAATGTGGTGGCCGCAATGAGCGGACATCACCACTACAATGCGCTTTCCACCTATCGCGGCATCACCTGTCTCGAAACTCCGTCGCTCGTCGCGTGGCCCAATGCCTATCGAGTGTTCCGCGTTTATCCCGATCGCATGGAATGGGAAGTCCGCCAGATATCCAATCGCGGACTCATTCGCGAGGGCATCATCCCGGAAATGGCGTTGCTGTGGGAACTCTCCACTGCCGAGGGCGACCTCTCCGGCTCCATAAACCTGTCTCCCATTCCTAAATTAATCTCTGAACGCTAAACACGCGCCCTTTCACGCCAAAACCATGAAAATGTATAATAAAATATCGTCGCCTTTGTCCTGCGTCGCCATGCTGCTCTGCCTGGGGGTGCTTGCTGGTGGAATAACATGCGCCCAGCCGGCGAAACTGCCCGAGCGCCTCATGCTTATCGACCACAATAATCCCGGATTGACCGCGGACCTCGGCGTCGGTCTCTGGGGATGGCCGGTTGTCCACGATGCCAACAACGACGGCCGCCCCGATTTGTATGTTGTCGCTGGCTCGTCGCCTTACAAAGGCACGTATTATTTTGAAAACACCGGGCGCAAAGACCCGAAAACAGGAATGCCGGTTTTTAAGAAAGCGGTGTTTGTCGGGCCTGGAAGCAACGACATCACGCCCTCGAACACGCCCGCGGGGCTTCGTGTGACGGGCGGCGGTTTCGAATACCCCGATTTTCTGAAATCGGGCGTGAATACCGAGGCGCGCAAAAAACTGCCGTTCACTGCAAAAACGGTGCACAAAACATCGGGCCGCATTCGCGGCGAGCAGTGGAGCTATGTCGATTTCGACGGGGACGGCAAACTGGATCTCGTGCTCGGCGTCGGCGATTGGAGCGATTACGGTTGGGACAACGCCTTTGATGCCAACGGCCGCTGGACAAATGGACCGCTGCACGGGTTTGTCTATATAATGAAGAACATAGGCACCAACGAAAAACCCAAATATGCACCTCCGTTTCGTCTTCGCGCCGATAATCGCGACGTTGATGTCTATGGCATGCCGTCGCCTGTTTTCGGCGATTTCCGCGGAACCGGCAAGCTGGACCTGATTTGCGGCGAATTTGTGGACGGCTTCACCTTTTTCGAAAATATCGGCACTCGGGAAAAACCCGAATACGCGGCGGGAAAACGCCTCACGTTCAAAGGCGCTCCGATCACGATGCCGCTGGAAATGATTGTCGTCACGGCGTACGACTGGAACAAAACCGGGCGTCTCGACCTGATTGTCGCGCAGGAGGACGGGCGCGTGGCATGGCTCGAAAACACGGGCAATATAATCAAGACAACCCAGAGCTCCGGCCCCCGTGAAACGCTTGAGCGCAACATGCCGGAATTCGCGCCTCCGCGTTTTTTCCGCCAGGAGGCCGATCACGTGAAATTCGGCGTGCTGACGACACCGGCCGCGGTCGATTGGGATGGTGACGGCTTGATTGACATCGTCACCGGCAACGCGGCAGGAGAGCTCGCGTTTATTAAAAATCTGGGTGGAAACCCTGTCAAATGGGCCGAGCCGGAATTGCTCGCGGCGAACGGCGCGCCGATACGGATCATGGCCGGCTACAACGGTTCCATACAAGGACCGGCTGAAAGCAAGTGGGGCTATACCAATATACATGTGGCCGACTGGGACGGCGACGGCCTGCCCGACATCATGATAAATACAATCATAGGAAAAATACTATGGAGCAAAAACATCGGCACGCGCACGGCGCCGAAACTCGCCCCGCCGGAACCCGTGCGCGCGTTGTGGAACGGCCCGGCTCCGAAACCCGCGTGGAATTGGTGGAACCCCGAGGCCGACGAGCTGGTTCTCCAGTGGCGCTGCACGGCTTACATGATCGATATTGATGGCGATGGTATTCCCGACCTGGTCGCCCCGGATCACGAGGGATATCTGGCCTTCTTCAAACATGTGGTTCGCGACGGAAAACATTATGTTCTTCCCGGCAAAAGGATTTTCAAGATGAAGGGTCATTCGGAGTTCGACTCCCGCGGCGTGGCGCGCTCCGACGGGCCCCGGGGCGGCGAATTGCGCATGAATTACGGCGAGGCCGGGCGCAGCGGGCGGAGGACGTTTCATTTCACGGATTGGGACGGCGATGGGAAACTGGATCTGCTCGTCAACAGCGTTAATATCAATTTTTATAAAAACGTGTCCACGAAGCCGGGCGAATGGATTTTTCAAGACATGGGCCCCGTGGACGGTAAAAAACTTGCCGGGCACAGCACATCGCCCACGACCGCAGACTGGGATGGCGACGGCGTGGAGGAACTGCTCGTCGGCGCGGAGGACGGCTTCTTTTACCTGCTCAAAAATCCCCGCGCGAAATAAGCAAACAATTTTCTTCCAAGATCAAAATACAATGATTCCAAGTGTTCCAAAAAAAGGAATTCTCGCGGCCTTGTGGCTGCCTTCCGACTCGAATGGCAATTTGCTCAAACGCGAGCTTGCCGCCAACATTGCTTGGCTGAAATCGAAGGGCATCCACGGCGTGCTGGCCCTCGGTAGCACCGGCGAGTTTCCGCAAATGAGCATCGATCAGCGCAAGGATGCGCTGGCGACGGTTGCGGAGCTGGCGGCCCCGCTGCCGGTCATCGCCAATATAAGCGACATACGCCCGCGGGCTGTCGCGGAGCTGGGCCGCTTTGCGCGCGAATTGCGCCTGCCCGCGGTCGCCATCATGGCGCCGGGGTTTTACCCGGGCGCACAGGATGACATTCTCGAGCATTTTTTGCATGCGGCGGATTGTTCCCAGCTGCCCGTGTTTTTATATAATTTCCCGGAGCTGACCGGCGCCCGCATCAATCTGGAAACCGTGGCGGCTTTCGCCGACCGGGCCAACATGGCCGGAATCAAGCAAAGCGGCGGCGAATTCGCATATCATAAGGATCTGATCAAGCTGGGACGTGAAAAGGACTTCGTTGTCTTTTCCGGCGCCGACACCCGTTTGCCTGAGGTGTTCGGGCTCGGTGCAGTTGGCTGCATCGGCGGCCTGGTCAATATCGTTCCCGAATACATGTTGCATTTGTATAATGTATGCCGGGAGGGTATTCCGGGTGAAACGAGTCCTGCATTCGAACGGGTGAAACTTGCGGGAGGCATCGTGGACAGGCTGACATTTCCCTTGAATGTCGCCGCCGGCATGGCGGCGCGCGGCGCGGCTGTGGGCGTTCCCAAGGCGCTTGTATCAGCGAAGTCCTGGGAAATCTACAACGGTATTGTTAGGGATCTGGGCGCGGCGTTCGCGGAGTGGGGACTCGAACGCCTCGACGCGGTTCCCGCAGAGACAACAAGAGTATGAACACAATCGACAATATGATAAAAAACACAACGAACAACGTCTCTCGTGCGAGCATGACGTCAAATAAAGCCGGCACAATCGTGCTTCTGATGGCGCTGGCATTGGGTTTGATGCTCCCGTTGGAAGCGGATACCGCTCATCCGCATCCATCAATACTGCACGCAACCTTTATAAATCAAAATGCGAGTTATCCAGAGAGCCATGCGTCCACGATTGTGGAGGTTTCGCCCGGACATCTCGTGTCGGCGTGGTTTGGCGGCACAAAGGAGAAAAATCCCGACGTGTGCATCTGGGTGTCGCATTTTGAAAACGGAAAATGGACGAATGCAGTCAATGTCGCCAACGGCATCCAGGAGGGCGGAAAGCGTTTTCCGACATGGAACCCGGTGCTCTTTCAGCCGCCGCAGCCCGGGGCTCCGTTGATTCTGTTCTATAAAGCCGGTCCTTCCGCAGCGTCATGGTGGGGCATGATGATCACTTCGAAAGACGGCGGCCGCACATGGAGCAAGCCCGTCCGGTTGCCTGAGGGCGTTTACGGGCCGGTCAAAAACAAGCCCGTTGTCCTGTCCGACGGCACGTGGCTTTCTGCATCGAGCACCGAGCACGGCAAGGAGGGCTGGCGTGTGCATTTTGAATATTCGCAAGACCAGGGAAAAACATGGACGGTCGTGAAGCCCGGCAAAGGCGCGGTGTCTTTTGATGCGATCCAGCCCAGCGTTCTCTTCCATAAGGCGGACAATCCGAACGGAGGCCTCCAGGCGTTGTGCCGCACGAAGCAGGGCGTCGTGGCGATGACATGGTCGAAGGACAACGGGAAAACGTGGAGCGCGCCTGTGGCGACCGAATTGCCGAATCCCAACTCCGGCACGGACGCCCTCACGCTCTCCGACGGGCGGCAGCTTATCGTATATAATCCCACGGCCCACAATCCCGGTAGTCCGGGCAAGGGGAGCCGTTATCCGCTTTCGGTGGCGCTTTCAAATGACGGGCTTTCGTGGAATCGCATTCTGGATCTGGACACGGAACCCTGCCGCTCCGGCTACTCCTATCCCGCCGTGATCCAGACATCCGACGGCCTCGTGCATGTGACCTACACCTACAACAGAAAGTGCATAAAGCATGTCGTGATCGATCCGAAGAAATTGTGAATAATAACAATTATTGAAACCAATATGATTAAAACAAACCTCAAGATGCCCTGTTTTATAATAAAAAAACAATTTTGTGCATTTTTAGTCATATTGATTTGCAGCGAGCCTTTTTTACCCGCTCCCGTGTCTGGCGCGGGCGTCCGGCCCGTCCCTGCTTTTGAGATCAGCGGTTATCATGTGCCCGTGATCGACCTTTCCCTCGATCAGGGGCGCATCGTTTCGGTGGATCGCGAGAACGGGCAGTATCTCGGGCACCCCACGACGGTGCTGCTGCCGGACGGAAAAACGATATACGCCATTTATCCGAAAGGTCATGCTGTCGGCGCGCTGGTTTTGAAGCGCAGCGATGACGGTGGCCTGACGTGGAGCGACCGCCTGCCTGTTCCCGAGAATTGGAAGACGTCGAAAAACCCGCCGAGCATCCACCGGCTGGAAGGCCCGGATGGGAAGTCCCGGCTAATTGTGCTCACCGGTTCGGCGGAAAATAAAAAGGAGGATCTTCCCGTGCGGATGTCCGTATCCGAGGACGATGGCAGGACATGGACCCCGCTTGCGCCCATCGGCGAAGGCGCGGAATATAATGCCATTGTTGCGGCTTCGTGCATGTTGCGTTTGAAGGACGGCCGCTACATGGCGTTGCATCATTCGGATTATCTTTCGGGCCCCGAAGGCAGGCGCAATATGAAGCTCTACAAAATGCTCTCCTCGGACGGCGGCCTGAGCTGGAGCAAGAGGCAATTTGTTGCCGATCATCCCGTGGCCGAGTTTTGCGAGCCCGGCGCGATCCGGTCTCCGGATGGCAGCCAGATCGCGGTTTTGATACGGGATAACAGCCGGTTCCGGCGCGGTGTTTCCGAATCCTATATTATATTCTCAAACGATGAAGGCGAAACATGGACGCCCGCGCGGGCCTTGCCGCCTGTTCTCGCCGGAGACAAGCATGTGGCCAAATATGCGCCGGACGGGAGGCTCGTGATTGTTTTCAGGGACATGGATTTCGCAAGCCCGACACGCGGGCATTTCATGGCATGGATCGGAACGTATGAGGACCTGGCCAAAAACGGAAACGGGCAATATCGCGTCAAGCTCCTGAATAATTTTGAGGGCGTCGACTGCGGTTATGCCGGGCTGGAACTCCTCCCCGACGGAACGTTCGTGGCGGTCACTTATGTTCGCGATGTTCTTTATGTGCGGGACGGCAAACGATCCGCAAAGCATTCGATCGTGAGCGTGCGTTTCCGGCTGGATGAGCTGGATCAGCTTGTTGCGAAAAGGAGATAAGAATGCGCGGACGAATCCCAACATTTCGCGAATTCGCGGGGACGCTTGCGCGGACCCTGATTGCCGGTTTGTGCGTTGCCTGCGCCGTGCGCGCGCAGGCGGGCGGCGAGCGCCAGCTCACATTTGATTCGTGGAATCACGATCTGGATAATAATGACAATTTCTCGCCCGACGACCAATGGATATTATACGATCATCGCGATGATGCGCTCGGCGTCGCGGCAACGGCGTCCATATCAAAAGTAAATATTGTGACCGGGAGGACGGAAGTTGTCTATGCGCACGCGGACAACCGGCGGTGGGGGCCGGGCGTGGCCGCGGCGAGTTTCAATCCGCGCGACGGCAGCGTGGTTGTGATGAGCGGCTTGGATGATGCGACGGAAACCCGTCCCTACGAACTGTGGCGGCGCACATGCGCGCTCGTGAAGGACAGCCGCACGCTGGCGAGGCTGGATGCGCGCGACGTCACCGCGCCGTTCACTCCGGGCGCATTACGCGGCGGCTCGCACCGGCCCGAATGGAGCGCGGACGGGGAGTGGATTGGCTTTACCTATGATGACGAGGTGCTCGTGGAAAGCGGACGGCGCGCGGGAAAAACGATCAGTCTTCGCACGGTTGGCGTGGCCTCCTATCACGGCGGCCCGGTGCGAGTGAATGCTGCGGAGGGCAATGCCAGCGGGCTCATGTTTTCCGTCGTCGTGGTCAGGGTGACGCCAAATCCGAAGCCCGGTTCGGATGAAATTAAAAAGGCGTTTGAGGACTCATGGGTGGGGCGCAATGGCTATCGCCACCCCGACGGCCACTGGCAAACACGCGCCCGCGCGTTTCTCGGGACGCTGGTCGATCGGGATGGTCGCGAGTTTACCGAGGTGTTTGTCGTGGATATTCCCGATCGCCTGAACAAGCCCGCAGCCGGCGAATATCTTGAGGGCACGCTTGAGACCATGCCGTCGCCCCCCGAAGGCACAAGGCAGCGGCGGCTCACGTTTACCGGTGATCGCAAACATCCGGGCGTTTCGCTCCTGCCCCGCCATTGGCTGCGCTCGTCGCCGGATGGATCGGAGATTGCATACCTCGCCAAGGATGATGCCGGAGTCATACAGGTTTTTCTTGTCAGTCCTGAAACGGGCCGGACGCGCCAGATAACCGAGCATCGCTCGTCGATACAAAGCTGCGTGCGCTGGAGTCCCGACGGACGCCATCTCCTTTATGTGTGCGATAACTCGGTGATGATTTGCGATACCGCTCCGGATGTGCCGTGGGAAAAACGCGCGCGCGCGCTCACCGCGCCGACCGCCCGGCCTCCTGAATCGCCCGTGTGGTCGAATGATGGCAGGCTCATTGCATTCAACCGCCGTGTCGCGGGACGGGGCGGATCGTGGAAACAGATTTTTTTAATAAATGGAATCCATCATGCGGCGGAAAAACGGCCATAAAACACCATCCTGGAATTGATACATGAAACCATATCATATAATTTCAATAGTCACCGCGTTCCTGACATTATGCGCATCCGCCCCCGCTGCGGCGTCCGGCGGTCCGGTGCGTCCGCTTGCGCAGGATTATGTCGTTGTGGGCGAGTCCCCCGCGCCCCGGACGATACCTTTGTATAATCCGACGATTGTCCGCCTCGATTCGGGCCGTCTTGTGGCCGGCTATTTGCAGAGCAGCAAAACCGACAAGAAAACACCCGGCGCGGGCATGCACATCCTCACCTCCGACGACGGCGGGCGCACTTGGCATGAACGCGCCATCGTCCCGCGCATCGGACAGGCGCGTTTGATTCTCGCCGGCGGCAGGATTTACATGATCGGCTCCGGGAGCACGATGCGCATCATCCGTTCCGACGACGGCGGCGCGACGTGGACGAAGCCCGCCGACATCGCAAAGGGCCCGTGGCACCAAACCGCCTCCAATTTCATCCGCGCCAAGGGGAATGTCTATCTCGCCATTGAAAAGCGCATCGGCAGCGAAATCAAGGCATGGTCGCCGGGCGAGCTCGCGCCGATACTCATGCGCGCAAAAGAGACCGATGATCTCACGAAAAGAGCGAGCTGGACGTTCTCCAGCGAGCTTCCCTTCAAGGAGCTGATTTCCGGGTATCGGGCCAACAATCCCGAAATGGATTATTTCGGCGTGCCGTTTTTTCCGTCCGCTTTTCCGAGTCGTTACACCACCGCGCCGAGGCGGGATTCGGCACCCATCGGCTGGCTCGAAGCGAATGTCGCGCAGATCACCGATCCCGATCATTACTGGTTCGATCCCGCCGGAAAAACATTTCACATCCTCATGCGCGCGCACACCGGCGGGACCGGTTACGGCGCGCTGGCAAAAGTCGTGGAGCGCGACGACGGCACGATGCAGACGATGCTCGAAACCGTTCCCTCCGGAAAGAAGATGCTCTTCCTTCCGCTGCCCGGTGGACAGATGCGTTTTCATATAACCTATGATGAAAAAACAAAACTCCACTGGCTGCTCGGCTCGCAGGCGACCGACTCGATGACGCGTTCCGAAAAACTGCCCGCCGACCGCTACAATCTGCCCAACAACGAACGGCACCGCCTCGTGCTGCATTTCTCAAAAAATCTCGTCGATTGGTGTTTTGCCGGACTTGTCACCACCGGCGATTCGCCCGGCCAGGCGCGGCATTACGCATCGATGGATATTGACGGCGACGATCTGGTCATTCTCTCACGCAGCGGCGACGAGCGGGCCAAGAGCGCGCACGACGGCAATCTCATCACCTTTCACCGCGTGAAAAACTTCCGCGATCTCGTTTACTAAAGACTCCTCAAACAATGAATGCACAATCACGGTTTCTCCCGGCATTTCTCCTTGTGATTTTCACATTGGGCGCGTCCGTCCTTTCAGCGCAGACGACGGATGAGTTCCCGCTCCGTCCGGGAGCACGCTATGAAAAAACCGCGCAGCCTTTGCAGGAGGAGCTGGTTTTTCGCACCAATGCCCCCGATGACCACGGTCTCAACCGCATGTATAAGAACACGGTTTTTCCGACGGTGACCGTGTATCGTCCCGCGCCGGGAAAAGGCAACGGCACGGCGATTGTCGTTTGTCCGGGGGGCGGGTATTCGAGTGTCGTCATCGATCGCGAGGGGCACTGGATCGCCCGCTATTTTCGCGAGCTCGGATTCACGATTGTCGTTTTGAAATACCGTTTGCCGAAACCCGAAACCACCGGCGACGGCATGCCGCTCAGCCAGCAGGATGCGCTGGATGCCATTCGTTACGCGCGCGCCCATGCTGCTGAATGGGGCGTCCGCGCGGATCGCATCGGCATCATGGGCTCCTCGGCGGGAGGGCATCTCGCGGGCAGCGCGGGGATTCTCGGCAGGGCGGAGGATGGCTCGAGGCCCGATTTTGTGGCGTTGCTTTATCCGGTGGTTACGATGGATCCCGCTTTCACGCATCGTGGCTCGCGCGACCGCCTGCTCGGGCAGAATCCGGCGAAGGAGCGCGTCGATTTCTTTTCACTCGAAAAACAGGCGCGCGCCGGTTTGCCGCCGTTCTTCATCACACACGCGAGCGACGACAAAACCGTGCCGATTGAAAACAGCACTCGGCTCATCGCCGCGCTGGAAAAGGCCGGCGTGCCGGCGAAGCTCGTCAGCTACAAAACGGGCGGCCACGGCTATTCGCTCGGCCGCACGCCCGGGCATGAAACCGCAGGATGGAAGGCCGAGTTTCTCACATGGCTCGGCGGACTAGAAAAAACCCGCTGAATCGGGCGGCTTTTCTGTGCAGACACCGCTTCAATTTCAATCACGCATACTAACTGAAACTGACATGAAATATTACCTCGGCATCGATGTCGGCACGGGCAGCGCCCGGGCCGGGATTTTTGATGAAAACGGGCGCATGGCCGCCTCGGCCAGCAGGCGCATAAAAATGTGGAAACCCGCGCCCGACCACGTCGAGCAATCCGGCGATGACATCTGGCGCGCCTGCTGCGCGGCGACGCGCGCGGCCCTGCAAAAGGCGGGCCTCGCCGCCGGCGCGATTTGCGGCGTTGGTTTCGACGCGACGTGCTCGCTCGTCGCCGTCGATGTGGAGGGCAAACCCGTTTCGCTGAGCACCACGGGCCGCGATGAGCAAAACGTGATTGTATGGATGGATCACCGCGCCATCGCCGAGGCGGGGCGCATCAATGCCACGAAGCATCCGGTGCTGCGCTATGTCGGCGGTGTGATTTCGCCCGAGATGCAGACGCCGAAGCTGCTCTGGCTGAAACAAAACCTGCCCGCCGCGTGGAAGCGTGCCGCGCGTTTTTTTGACCTGCCGGATTTTCTCACCTGGCGCGCGACCGGCGATGACACGCGCTCGCTGTGCTCCGTCGTGTGCAAATGGACTTATCTCGGACACAAGGGTCCCGACGGCGCGGGCTGGGATCGCGGTTACTTTGAAAAAATCGGACTCGGCGATCTGGCGGCGGACGGCTTTGCGCGTATCGGCGCGCGGATTCGTCCGATGGGCGAGGCGATTGGCGCGGGGCTTACGCAGAAGGCGGCGCGCGAGCTGGGATTGCGCGCGGGCACGCCGGTCGGCGTTTCCATAATCGACGCGCACGCGGGCGGCATCGGCATGCTCGGCGCAAAAATCGGGAAGGAAAAAATCACGCCCGCGCTGCTCAACCGCCGTCTCGCGCTGATCGGCGGCACATCGACGTGCCACATGGCCGTCTCGCGCGATCCGCGTTTTATTCGCGGCATCTGGGGGCCGTATCATTCGGCGATGATTCCCGGATTGTGGCTCACCGAGGGCGGCCAGTCGGCGGTGGGGGCGCTGATCGACCATGTTGTTTTCACGCACGCGGCGTTTCCCGCCTTGAAAAAGGAGGCGGCGAAATCGGGCCGCTCGATTTATGATGTGCTCAACGACCGGCTGGATGCGCTCGCGAAAGCCGAAGGCGTCGCGCACGCCGCCGAGCTTACGGGGGATTTGCACGTGCAGCCCGATTTTCATGGCAACCGCTCGCCGCGCGCGAATCCGACGCTGCGCGGCGCGATCTCCGGTCTCGCGCTCTCCGCGACCGCCGACGACCTCGCGCGGCTCTACCTCGCCACGATACAGGCGCTCGCCCACGGCACGCGGCACATCATCGAGGAAATGAATCGCAAAGGTTATCACATCGACTCGCTCTTCGCGTGCGGCGGCGGCACGAAAAACCGCGTTTTTATGCGCGAGCACGCAAACATCACCGGCTGCCGGCTGGTGCTTCCGCGCGAGCCGGAGGCGGTGCTTCTCGGCGCGGCGGTGCTTGGCGCCACGGCGGCGCGCGGCGATGGCGACGTGTCCGCCACGATGGGCCGGATGAACGCCGCCGATGCCATCATCGCGCCCGAGGGCGGCGCGGTGGCGCGTTATCACGATGCCAAATACAAGGTGTTTCAACGCATGCACGTCGATTTCCTTGCCTATCGCGCGCTGATGCAAAAAGTCGGCTCCCGCTCCCGCAAAACCCACTCCATAAAACAAACAAAACGTCTCCCGTGAATACCACATCGAATACCCAGTCAGTGATCCGTTACGCGTGGATTTTGCTCGCGCTGCTCGCGCCGGTCGCGCTTCTCAATTACATGGACCGCCAGATGCTCGCGGCCATGAAATATTCGCTGATGCACGACATCACCGGCCTCGATACCGAGGCGAAATGGGGGTTGCTGCCGGCGGTGTTCAAATGGACTTACGCGTTTCTCAGCCCGCTCGGCGGCTACATCGCGGACCGGTTCAGCAAAAAGCACGTCATCACGCTGAGCCTGTTTGTCTGGTCGGCGGTCACGTGGGCGACCGGCCATGCGGAGACGTTTGAACAGCTCATGTGGAGCCGCGGCATCATGGGAATCAGCGAGGCGTTTTATATTCCGGCGGCGCTCGCGCTGATCGCGGATTATCACACGGGGCCGACGCGCTCGCGCGCCGTGGGCATTCACCAGATGGCGATCTATATCGGCGTCATGATCGGCGGGTTCAGCGGCTATGTGGCGGATGCGCCTTCGCTCGGCTGGCGCTTCGCGTTCGACGCGGCGGGAATCGTCGGCGTGATCTATGCGATTCCGCTTTTCTTCCTGCTGAAAAACGCGCCCCGCAACGAAGGCGTCGCGCAGGCCGACAAACCTTCCGCCGGACATGCGTTCGTCGAACTCGTGACCAACAAATATTTCATAATGATGGTGCTTTATTTCACGCTGCCCGCGCTCGCCGGCTGGGTCATCAAGGACTGGATGCCCGCGATTTTGAAGCAGCAGTTTGACATCGGACAGGGCAAGGCGGGCGTGTCCGCCGCGCTTTTTGTGAACATCGCCTCGCTGATCGGCGCGGTTGTCGGCGGCATCATGGCCGACCGCTGGATGCGGCGCACGGATCGCGGGCGCATTTATGTGAGCGCGATTGGCATGTGCTGCATCATTCCCGCGCTTTTCGGCGTGGGCAACGCGGGCGCGCTGGTCGTGGCGATTGGGTTCCTGATGTTGTTCGGCATCGGCTGGGGCTTTTTCGACACGAACAACATGCCCATCCTCTGCCAGATCGTGCGGCCCGAGCTGCGCGCGACGGGCTACGGCATCATGAATCTGGTGAGCATCAGTTGCGGCGGTTTTGCCGACTGGGGCTTTGGCGCGATGCGCGACCACGGCGTGCCGATCAATCTAATCTTCACCGCATTCGCCTCGGTGTGCGTCCTGTCGGCTGCGATTGTGCTGCTCATCAAACCGAACAAAAAACTGGTCAAGTAAACCGGGGCGGGGCGCGGCGGCCCGTCATGCCATCGCGAGCGCGGCGCGTCTTTTGAAAAAATTGCGCCGCCTCTCCTCGGTGAACTCCGCGCTGTAAACCTTGCCCGCCAGGTCGATCAATCCCGTGCGCAACTCCTGCGGCGACATGCGCGCGGGCTGGAAAGTCACGTCGAAGAGCGTGCGTTTTTCCCATGCGTGCGGCTCGGTCAGCCGGCCTGCCGCGCGCAGACGTTCGTAGAGCGGCGTGCCGGGAAACGGCGTCATCACGGTCAACTGCACTTCATACAAACCGCTTTCCCGAATGAAATCCCACAGGCGCGCGAAGGACTCCGGCGTGTGCGTGTCGAGGCCGAGCACGAGGCACCCGTTCACGGTGATGCCCGCGTCCTGTATTTTGCGGATGGCGGCGAGATAGCCGCCGCGCTGGCGCGCCTTCCAGTTTCCGCGCAGCTCGATGCCCTCGACGCCGTCGCCGGGGTCTTCGAGCCCGACGAGAATCTGCGCGCAACCGGCGCGTTTCATTTTGCGCAGCAGCGCGTCGTCCTGCGCCACGGAAATGTCGGTCTCGGTAAACCAGCGCACGTTCGCGTCGCACAGCGCGTCCATGAGCGCGTGGCCGTGACGTTTGTCGGCAAAGGTGTTGTCGTCCGCGAACTCGATGAAGGGCGTGCGCCACAATTTCTTGATGCGCGCGATTTCCGCCATCACGCGCGCGACCGGCTTGACACGGTAGCGCGGGTTGAGGCGCATCGACGCCGCGCAGAATTCGCAATGCCACGGGCACCCGCGCGTGGCCTGCACCGTGAGGCGGTTGTAGCGCGTGATGTCGAGCAGGTCGAAACGCGGCATCGGCGACTGCGCGAGATCGAACGGCTCCGCCGCCTGATAGCGCTGTTTCAGCGCGCCGCTTTCCAGGTCGGAGATCACGCGCGGCCACACCGGCTCGCCCTCGCCGACGACAATCGCATCGGCGTGCGCCGCCGCCTCGTCGGGGCAAAGCGTGACATGCAGCCCGCCGAGGATCACGCGCGCGCCCTGCGCCCGATAGCGCGCGGCGAGTGTGTAGGCGTCCTTTATCATCGCCGTGAAACTTGAAATCGCCACGACGTCAAACGGTCCCGGCAGGCGCGCGGCGATTTCGGGCGCGTCGATGTCCGGCACCTCCACGTAGGCGATTTCGTGATGCGCGGGCGTCATGCCCGCGAGGGTGAGCAGGCCGAGGCTCGGCAGCGAGGCGATCACCTTGCTGCGCTCGACGAAGCCGGGAAGATTGACGCCGAGCTTCATCAATTCGGCGTCCGCGACGCGCACGCCGCTCAATGCGATGAATCCGATTTTCATGGGAAAAAACGAGGGTTTTTTGGAACGCGATTCAGGAAATCCAGTTCAGCAAAAACGCGCCGATGCCGCACAGGGTCAGCGACGCGGGAATGAAAAACGCATGGCGGAATGCCGGGCGCCACGCCGTGAGAAAACAGTTGAGCGGCATCGTCGCTGCGCCGCCGGCCAGCAATGCCGAGGCGAGCCATGTCCATTGCGACGACGGCGCGCCCGGCGCGCTCAGCGCGAAAAGGATGTTGATGAGTCCGAGGCCGAAAAACGCGATATGCCCGAGCCGCAGCACGCGGCGGCGGAACGACTGGTAGCCGCCGAGCCAGTCCTCGCCGTGAAAGCGCAGCCCGATCAACGCGCCCGAGGCCGCGCCGAGAAGAAACGACACCCAGCCGGCAAGGAGGTTAATCGAGCAGCTCATCGCAGTGGTCTTCGATTGCGCCGAGGGTTTTCATGGCGGCGCGGCGGCTGGCGTCCGACACGCCCTTTTCCGTGAGCGCGGCGTCGAGGCGCGAAAGCTCGGCGGCGTAGGCCGTGTGCGCCTTCTGCCAGCGCGCCCTGCCTTTTGCGGTGAGTTTTACGACGAGCCGCCGTCCGTCCTCGGGCGAGGGCGCGGTGGAGACAAAACCGTCGCGCGACATGCGCTTGAGGAGTCCGGTGATATTCGACGGATCAACCACAAGCTCCTCCGCGAGCGCGCCGGCGGACATGCCCGCCGGCTGGTCGGAAAGGAGGTTGAGGACGTTGAACTGGGCGGGCGAGAGACCGTGTTCGCCGAGGACGTCGGCAGCCGCCTTGCGAAGGCTTCCGGCGGTTTTGAGGATGAGAAGCGCGAGGTGCATGGGGCGGAACGAAGGCTGAATTGATTGATGTGTCAATTAAAATATTTGATACATCAATCAATTCACAAAATCCGGCCTTCCGGATGCGTTGCCGCGGTGATTGTGCTACTTATCAGGCGGAGCAAGAAACTGCATAAAGTAATGCGGATCTCGGCACTCCCAAGTTCATCGATGAGCAAATGGCTTGATGCGGGCCAGTGTCGCGAAAACGTCGAACAGTCTGATTTGTCTGGAAAAGTTTCCATTTTGCGCCGTGTTTCGGCTAGCTTCCCCACATGCCGCGCAAAAGCTTTCTTCTCATAATCCTCATTGCGTTTGTGACCACGCTCGCCGCACCCGCACAGATCCGGACACGCACTGCGTTTAACGACGGCTGGCTTTTCCAGAAGGGCGACCCGCTGCAGGCGGGCGAGGTTCTCAGCTATGAACGCGTGCGCAAGTGGGTTCTCCCCACCGGCGACGATCTGCTCAATCGCGCGCCCGAACGCATGCCGCGTCCTGCCGCCAATCCCGGCGCGCAGCCCGGCGGCGACATTGCCTGCCTGCGCGCTGATTTCGATGATTCCGGCTGGCGCAAGCTCAGTCTTCCGCACGATTGGGGCATCGAAGGACCGTTCGCGCAGGAGCTTCCCGGCGAAACGGGCAAGCTTCCCTGGGCCGGCGTTGCGTGGTATCGCAAACACTTCAAACTTTCAGCGGCCGACGCTGCTGACATCGTCAACGCTGGCGCGCACCTCCATCTTGAAATCGACGGCGCGATGGCCTACTCGGTCGTCTGGCTCAACGGACGCCTCGTGGGCGGCTGGCCTTATGGATATTCCTCGTGGCGCGTCGATCTCACGCCCTTTTTGAAAACGGATGCAAACGCCGACAACGTCCTCGCCATCCGCCTCGACAATCCGCGCGAATCATCGCGCTGGTATCCCGGCAGCGGCATTTATCGCAATGTCTGGCTTCTTAAAACAGCGCCCGTCGCCGTCGCGCAATGGGGCGTGTTCGTAACGACGCCGTCCGTTACCGGGGAACGCGCGCTTGTGGATATCGCCGTGACGCTCGACAACAAGACGGCTGCGCGCGTGGAAACACAAATCGCGGTCCGCATCTTCGCAGCCGATGAAAACGGCGCGCCAACCGGCGAACCCGTCGCTGGTGCGACCAGCGCCGCCGGCACGCCCTCGCGGGCGAAAATTCTCGTTCCGCCCGGGCGTCAGGCAAATCATGCGCTCACCGTTTCCGTTCCGTCGCCGCGCCTCTGGAGTCTGGCGAAGCGCAACCGCTACGTTGCCGAGACCACTGTCACGAACTCGGTCACGGGCGCGGTGGTTGACCGCGTGCTCACGCCGTTTGGCATACGCACCATCGCGCACACCACCAAAGGCTTTTTTCTCAACGGCGAACACATTCCCATTCGCGGCGTTTGCCAGCACCACGACCTTGGCGCGCTCGGCGCGGCGATCAATGTGCGCGCGCTCGAACGCCAGCTCGAAATCCTGCAGGCGATGGGCTGCAACGCCATCCGCACCTCGCATAATCCGCCCGCGCCCGAGCTTCTCGAACTCTGCGACCGCATGGGCTTCCTCGTGATGGACGAGCCTTTCGACTGCTGGGCGATTGGGAAAAAGCGCGACGACTACAGCCGCATCTTCGACGACTGGCACGAAAAGGATCTTCGCGCCCTCGTGCGCCGCGATCGCAATCACCCTTGCGTCATCCAGTGGAGCATCGGCAACGAAATCCGCGAGCAATACGAAACGGACGGCTGGAAACTCGCCGCGCACCTGGCCGCCATCGTGCGCGAGGAAGACCGCACGCGCCCCATCGTCGCCGGGCTCAATAACATTCAGGCCGCCTACAACGGATTCCAAAACGTCGTCGATATAATCGGCTACAATTACAAGCCGCAGGAATATGCCGCGATCCGCCGCGCGCATCCGCAAATCCCGCTCATGGGCGCCGAGACGGCCTCGACCGTCAGTTCGCGCGGCGAATATTTTTTCCCGGTCACCGACAACAAACTCGACGGGCGCGCCGATTATCAAGTCAGCTCCTACGATCTTTACGCGACGCCCTGGGCTACGACGCCCGACACCGAGTGGCGCGCGCACGACGAGGCGCCCGCCGTGATTGGTGAGTTTGTCTGGACGGGCTTCGACTACCTTGGCGAACCCTCGCCATACAATAACGACTCCACCAATCTCCTCAACTACTCCGATCCCGCCGAGCGCGCCCGCGCCGCGAAGGAACTTGCCGCGCTGGGCAAAATCCGCGTGCCCTCGCGCAGTTCGTATTTCGGGATCATCGACCTCGCGGGGTTTCCGAAGGATCGCTACTATCTCTATCAATCGCGCTGGCGTCCCGATTTTCCGATGGCACACATCCTGCCGCATTGGAACTGGCCCGACCGCATGGGACAAATCACGCCCGTGCATGTTTACACGAGTGGCAACGAGGCCGAGCTCTTTCTCAATGGCAAACCGCTTGGCCGCAAAAAACGCGCCGCGTTCGAATACCGCTTCCGCTGGGACGATGTTCGCTACGAACCGGGCGAGCTCCGCGTGCAAACATACAAAAACGGCAAGCCCTGGGCCGTGGCGGCGATGCGCACGGCGGACGCAGCCGCGAAGCTCATGCTCGCGCCGGATCGCGCGACGCTGCGCGCCGACGGCAGCGATCTCTCGTTCGTCACCGTGACGATAGCCGACAAAGGCGGGCAGCTTGTGCCGCGTTCGAAAAACCTTGTTCGTTTTTCGCTGACGGGTCCGGGTGAAATCGTCGCGGTGGACAATGGCGACGCGACGAGTTTTGAGCCGTTCCAGTCCAGCGAACGCAAAGCCTACAATGGCCTCGCGCTCGTGATCGTGCGCGCCAAGCGCGGCGAAAAAGGGGCGATCACGCTCACTGCACAGAGTGAAGGTCTGGCAGCCGCCAGCACGACGCTGCGCAGCGAATAGGCACTCGCGTTGGAGGGTAGGTCTCCGCTCCCCTGATTCACTGCCGCCGGCATTACTGCGCCTGCTCGATGGATTCGACTTTGCCGTTGCGGAAGACGACGCGGGCGATCTCGTCCACGCGGTCGCGATAGACGGCCTCGCTCACGGGCGTATAATAGACGCGCCAGACTTTTGCATGCGAATCGTAATACACATCGCGGCGATACCCTACAAACTGCCGGCCCATGTATTCGTGATAATATTGATTGTAAACCCATGTGACGGCCTCGCCTTTCTGTGTGGCGCGGGTCTTCACGCTGTCGGGCTTGCCCATCGCCATGTAAACCATGTCGGGCGTGTAATCGACGGCGACGATGCCTTGCTTGATATTCGCCTGGTCAACGGGCGCGAGCGAGTTGAACACGGATTGTTTTTCCTTGATGCGGCTGTCAACCGTGCTGCATGCGCCGAGCAGGAAGGCCGTTGTTGCGAGCAAAAGTGCGATAATGGAATGTTTCATGACTTTCGTGACAGGTCCGGCGTCCGGCGGTTCCCGATGGGCTTATCAACAGGGAATTACAAATCCAGTTTTCGCAGGCGGAGCGCGTTCAGCACGACGCACAGGCTGCTCACGGACATGGCGACGCCGGCATACATGGGATTGAGCGACCATCCGAAGAAGGGATAAAAAAGCCCCGCGGCGAGCGGAATGCCGAGCGCGTTGTAGAAGAATGCCCAGAAGAGGTTTTGCTTGATCGCGCGGAGCGTGGCGCGGCTCAGGCGCAGGGCTTTTGCGATGCCTTGGAGGTCGCCTTTCACGAGGACGATGCCGGCGCTCGCCATCGCGGCGTCGGTGCCGGCGCCCATCGCGATGCCGACGTCGGCGGCGGCAAGCGCGGGGGCGTCGTTGAGGCCGTCGCCCGCGAAGGCGACGATGCCGCCGTCCTGCTGGTGGCGGCGCACGAGGGTTTGTTTTTCGGCGGGCGTGGCGCCGGCGTGGAGTTCGCTGTTGGTGTTGTCGAGCGCGAGCTGCGCGGCGACGGCTTTCACGACGGCGAGGCGGTCGCCGGAGGCGATCACGATGCGCAGGCCCGCGTCGCGGAGCGCGGCGATGGCGGCTGGGGTGGTGGGCTTGAGCGTGTCGGTGAAGGCGAGCGTGGCGGCGTGCGCGCCGTCGATCGAGAGCGCGGCGAGGGTGTCGGCGCGCTGCGGCGCGTTGCGGTCGGCGCGGGTGATTCGTATTTGTTTTCCGGATACGGTGGCGGAGACGCCGAGGCCGGGCGTCGCGGTGAAGTTTTCGGCGTCGGGTACGGCGAGATTGCGCGCGCGGGCGGCGGCAAGCACGGCGAGGGCGAGGGGGTGCTCGCTGTGGGCCTCGGCGCCGGCGGCAAGGGCCAGGAGATCGTTTTCGGAGAGCGGGCAGCCGGGGTCCATGGCGATGCCGGTGAGCGCGGGACGCCCGGCGGTGAGGGTGCCGGTTTTGTCGATGACGAGGGTGCGGGCGCGGGCGAGGCGTTCGAGGGCGGTTGCGTTTTTTACGAGCACGCCGGCCTGCGCGCCGCGTCCGATGCCGGTGACGAGCGCGACGGGCGTGGCGAGCCCGAGAGCGCAGGGACAGGCGATGATGAGGACGGCGACGGCGTTCAGGAGCGCGTGCAGGAAGGCGGGGGCGGGGCCCCAGACGAGCCAGAGAACGAAGGTGAGCGCGGAAATGCCGAGCACGATGGGGACGAAGATGGCGGAGACGCGGTCGGCGAGACGCGCGATGGGCGGCTCGCTTTCCTGCGCTTCCTCGACGAGGCGGATGATGTGCGCGAGGAGCGTCTCGCTGCCGACGCGTGTGGAGCGGAAGGTGAAGGCGCCGGTGCTGTTGAGCGTGCCGGCGGAGACGGGGTCGCCGGGGCGTTTGTCAACGGGGATGGGCTCGCCGGTGAGCATGGATTCGTCGATCGCGCTCGCGCCGGAGAGGATTTCGCCGTCAACGGCGATTTTTTCCCCGGGTCGCACGCGGATGATGTCGCCAGGATGGATGTCGTCGATGAGCACGTCTTCCTCGGAGCCGTCGGCGTTAATGCGGCGGGCGGTAGCCGGCGCGAGGGACATGAGGGCGCGGATGGCGGCGTCTGTGCGTGCGTGGGCGCGCTGCTCGATGATTTGCCCGAAGAGGACGAGTGTGGTGATGACGGCGGCGGACTCGAAGTAGAGGGGGATGCCGTGCTCGCCGCGCATGGATGCCGGGAAGTGGTTGCCGAAGAGGAGCGCAGCGATGCTGTAGAGATAGGCAGCGCTCGTGCCGGTGACGGTGAGCGTGAACATGTTGGTGTCGCGTTCGACGATGGAGAGCCACCAGCGGCGGATGAAGAACTTGCCGCACCAGAAAAAGATGACGCTTGTGAGCGCGAGCTGGAGCCAGCCGTTAAGGCGAGGGGCGTCTGCGAAGAGGTTGTGGAAAAAAGCCGGCGCGACCATTTCGCCCATCGAGAGGAAAAGCACCGGAAGGGTGAGCACGAGCGCGATCCAGAAACGCGGAAGCAGGACGCGGTAGTCCGGCAGACCCATGTAAACGGGAGCTTCCTTGGGCGTGGTCGTGGTGTCGTGATGCATGCGGGTTGCCATCATTTATGATGGCAACCCGCGAAGAGTGAAGTGTGAAAGGTGAAGTGTGAAAAAGGCAGAACAGTCTTTGCGCGCCAAAAGCGGGCGGGGCTGAAGATTACCGGCGAGTTGGCGCGAGACAGCGAATGCCTTTCGTGGCGCAGGCTTCCAGCCTGCATTCCGGAAGCAGGCTGGAAGCCTGCGCTACGGCGCTGTCGCGACAAACCCGACGCTTGCGTCTCTTTTCGTGCTTCCGTGTTTCCGTGATTTATAAAACACAAACGGCATTGCGCGTAAGGAGACTCACGCAACGGCGCGGCGACGCAACGGGAGCTGCCGCTCCGCCGTGTTTTTCGTTGCGGCGTTTTGCGGGTAATCTTTAGGGGTGGAGGGCGCGCTCCGATTTTTCACACTTCACCTTTCACACTTCACTCTTCTCTCATGCGGAAGTCGGCGATTTTGGCGTCGCTTTTGCCATCGGGGCGGGCACCGATGGGGCGGACGGCGCGGATGGCTTTGAGCACGGAATCGTCGAAAGCGCGGTTGCCGGAGCTGCGGATGATTTTCACCACGCCGATGTTGCCGTTCGCGAAAACCTGAAACTCAATGCGCACGACGAGTTCGCTGCTGAGGCCGTCGGGTTTTTCCTGAGCTTCGCGGATGTGCTGCGCAAGGTCTGCGAAATAGGCGTCCATCTGGTTTTGAACATGGGCGTTTGCCGGCGCGCCGGGTGTTGTCTGCGCCGTTGAAAGGGTGTCGGCTGGAAAGGTTGGCGCGTCGATTGGCCGGGCGTTTGCGGGGCGTGTGACGGGCGGGGCAATTTGCGTGAGCGGTTTCGAACTGATGGAGGTGGGCTGCCCGTGGATTGCGCGGAATTGATCAATCGTCATGCGCCGATCAGCCGGGCGGGTGGGGATGGCTTCAGCCGGGCGGGGCGATTTGGAGACAACAATTTGAGGCGGTGGGTCAAAGTGTATCCGAGCGATGGATGTGGCTGTATCAAGCGCAGTCGGGATGCTTTCGCCGGAAATCGGAGGGGCTGTCTGGATGTCGATGATTATTTCCCGCAGGTTTTCCTGCGCGTTTTTCAGGGAAAGTGTGTAAAGAATGGCAGCAGCCGCAATGGCTCCGTGAATCAGAAGGGATATGCCGATGAAGCGGGGCCGGTGCGCCGGTGCGTAGTTGATGGCAGCCTGGAGGCTCATGCGAGGGGGCGTCACTAATCTTCTTCGCGCATGCGGAAGTCGGCGATTTTGGCGCCGCTTTTGCCGTCGGGGCGGGCGCCGATGGGACGCACAGTGCGGATGGCTTTGAGCACGGAATCGTCGAAAGCGCGGTTACCGGAGCTGCGAATGACTTTCACGGCGCCGATGTTGCCGTTGGCAAAAACCTGAAATTCGATGCGCACGACGAGTTCGCTGCTGAGGCCGTCGGGTTTTTCCTGGGCTTCGCGGATGCGCTGCGCAAGGAGGGCGAAATAGCCCTCCATCTGGTCGCGTTCGGCGGCGGTGAGCGCGGTGCCTCCCGCGCCGGCTGCGCTGCCCGTGCCGCCGCGCACGCCGTCGGCAATGCCTTTGCCTACTTTTGGGGCGACAATGGATTTGCCGCCGCCGGTTTGTTTGCCGGCGGCCACTTTGCCCGAGGGCATGTTTTTGTTTTTGCCGGCGTTCTGTTTTTGAAATTCCTCCCACGTCATTTTTTTGCCTTGGGATTGGCGGTCGGCTTTCGGGGCGGTTTTTGGCGCCGGTGTTTTTTTTGCGGATGGAATCACGAGCGCGTCGGGTGGCGTGACGGGCACGGTGGGATTTTGCGGAGGTGGCGCGACGGCTTCGACAACGGGTTCCGCAGGGCGCGATTGCACGGCGGGCGGGGTGAAGGAGACTTCGGGCGCGCCGGTGGCGTCCGGACTGCCGATGGCGGGGGCTTCGGTCGCCATGTAGTTGTCCCCGGGGCCGGCGACGAGTTCGATGATCTGGTTGCCGGTGTTTTTGCGGGTGTCGTTGAAAACGTAGGCCGAGAGCAAAATCGCGGCCACGATGGCTCCGTGGATCATCAGCGATATGCTGTATGATCCGGGCGAGTGCGCGTGCATCGTGGAGGCGTGGGCCATGTGATTCTAGTTTGCGGATTCCGGCTTGAAAATGACTGCGGCCATAGCATGGGAAATCGCACGAATCCTGACAAGCGCGCGGTGCCTTTATTTATTCACAATGGGCGCGCTGACCGGCGTGACGGGCGGGGTGTAGTCGGTGATGTGGGCGGTGCCGGTACCGTATTTGAGGCCGAGTTGGAATTTCACGGGAAGGCGGCGCGCATCCTGCGAAATCCAGACGCGGACGGTGGTGCCTTTTTTGAACATGCCCTGGGGCGCGGAGCCGGGCGCGGGGGCGGGGGCGAGGATGAGGGTGTCGGCTTCGCCCCAGGGGGTCTTGACTTTTTCGTAGCCGACGGCGGTGACGAGGAGGTCGTAGAAGTGGTCTTCGAAGATGGCGGTGATAGGGCGGGTGTCGCCGGGTTTCATATCGGTCCAGGCGCGGGTTTGCACGAGGGCGGTGATGAGGTCCATCGCGTCGGACTTGGGGATGGGGAGGGTGCTGTTTTTGGCGGGGTTGAGAAAATCGTCGTAGCGGATGGAACCGGCGGCGTAGTTAAAAACGGCCATGGCGTGGGTGCGTTTTTTGCCGGAGATGGATTTGGTGGTGATGGCGAGGAGGCGTCCGTCGAAAGCATCGAAGATGCAGTCGCCGGCGGCTTCGAGGGTGTAGAGGGTGCGGATGATGCCGCTGGTCGCGAGTTTGGTGGTGACGCGGGTGTTGGGGAGACCGCCGATCATTTCCGTCCTGGCGTTCACGGTGATTTCGCCGGCCTTGGGAAAGATGCCCCAGCTCACGCGGAATTTCATGCTTTCGCCGTTGCCGAGGGCGATGGCTTCGGCGCGGGCGGGGTGTGCGGCGGGGAGGATCATGGCGAGGAGGAGGACGGCGTGCGCGAGGCGGGCGGGAAGGTTCATGGATTGCAGGGTTGGGAATAGGGAATGCCGGGAAAGTATGATTGAGTGGCGGGTGAAATGTGCAAGAGGCGCGTCTGGTTTGACGCAGAAATGTGCAAATGCGTTGTCAATCAGCCAAGAGAAAGATCGAGCTGGGTGTTTTTGTCGAGCGGCCAGGCTTCGATGCCCCTGTCGCGCAGCGTTCTCGCAAACTCGGCGGTGTGGCCGTGCGTGGTGTAAACGAGGCGGGGGCGGACGAGTTCGACGAAACGCAGCAGGTCGTTGTAATCGGCGTGGTCGGAAAGCGGAAACGCGGTGTCGCAGCGCATCCGGTAAGGCGTCGAGCGGTCCACGGCCCAGCCGGAGATCATCGCGGTGCGGCGCGCGGGGATTTTTTTGAGGAAGGCGGAGTTTTCCCATTGCGGCGGGCAGATGACAACGTGGCCGGCGAGGGCGCGCGGATCGGGGTCGAAGGGCGCGTGCGGAGGGAATGTGATGCCGAGGCTCTCGTAGACACGGGTCATGCGAGCGGTTTTTTCGTGGAGCATGACGGGGAGCTGCGCCTCGGCGAGGCAGCTGAGGATTTCCTGGCTTTTGCCGAGGCTGTAACCGTAGAGGACGGGCGTGGCGCCGGAGGCGAGCGTGTCGCGGCAGAAGGCGATGATGTCGGCAAGGATTTTTTCGGCGGGGGGAAACACGTAGCGGGGTTTGCCGAAGGTGGTTTCCATGATAAGCGTGTCGGCATGCGGCGCGGCGCAGGGCTCGGCGGAGCGTCCGGGGCGGAGCTTGAAGTCGCCCGTATAGAGGAGCGTGCCGTGTTGCGCGTGGTCGATGAGGCATTGCGCGGAGCCGTGGATGTGGCCCGCGGGATGGAGCGTGATGGAGCTGTCGGCGGTAAATTGCTCGGTGCGTCCGAAGGGCAGCAGATGCTCGATGCGGCGTCCGCGCATCCGGGCGCGGGCGAGGCGCGCGGTGGCGGGCGTACAGAGGATTTCGTTGTGTGCGGCGAGGTGGTCGAAGTGCGCGTGCGAGACGAAGGAGCGCGGCACGGGCTTGTGCGCGTCGAGCCACCAGTCGATTTGCGGGAGGTGGATGCCGTGTTTGTGCTGGCGGATTTCCCAAGGCATGGCGGTAGCGAATATGCCGGAGCGAAAGACAGCCGCGCGGAGGCCGGCCTTCGCATTTACCGCATCCGAAACATCGATATGAGGAACACGGCGACGATGCCGATGGTTACAACCACGATGGCCGCGTGCTTGAAGCGGTTGCGGCTACGGCGTGGCTCCATTTCGCGGAGAAAGCGCGCGTGTGCCTCGGCGGTGTCGTCGGGATCGGGCAGGTCGAGGCCGTCCGTGTAATCCTGCTCGCGCCAGCCGGTGCGCTCGTCCGCGCCGCATTCGGGACACGCGCGCGCATTGGGCGAGATTTCGGCGCCGCAGATGGCGCAGTGGCTTGGCGGACGTGGACGGGACATGGGTGAAAGTAGGAAGTAGGAATTAAGAATTAAGAAGTGGAAGACAGATGCGGATGCAATCGGTGGGTTTTAGAATGACGCGTGCGGGTTTGGTTTCTTAAATCTTAATTCTTAATTTCTTCGCCGTGCGTGAAGTATTTTCGTTTCAGCAGGCGCCAGAAGGTCACGAAGAACGCGGTGAGCGGTATCGCGAGGATCATGCCCATGATACCGCCGAGCGCGGTGCCCCAGAAAAAGATCGCGAAGATGATCACGGCGGGATGCAGGCCGGTGCGGTCGCCCATGATTTTCGGGGTGAGGAACCATCCTTCCAGGAGCTGCACCACGATGTAAACAACCGCGAGCTTGAGGATGAGGATCAGGCCGCCGTCGGGCTGGAAAAACGCGAGCGGCAAGGTGATGAGTATGCCCGTGATCGTGCCGAGGTAGGGGATGATGTTGAGGATGCCCAGCGCGAGCCCGATGAGGATGCCGAACTGCAGGCCGAAGAACCAGAAACCGATTGCGAGGAGCACGCCCATGATGAGGCCAATGATGAACTGGCCGCGGAAAAACGAGACGATGATCGCGATGAATTCATTGACGAGAAAAACGACATCGTCGCGCAGGCCCGGCTTGAGAAACGTGAGCTGCGCGCCCAGTTTCGAAGTGGGCTCGGCGCGCGAGAGCAGGAAGAAAAACAGGTAGATCGGAAAAACGGCGAAGTGGATCGTGAAGCTGATCGTCGAAAAGACGCCCGCGCTGAGCGCCTTGAGCGAGGGCAGGATGAGCGCCGGGAGTTTATTGAGTTCCTCGTGCGCGTTGTCGATCACGGCGGCGATGGCGGAGTTTCCGCGGAGGCGTTCGAGCAGTTGCATCCAGTCGGGATAGTGCGTTTGCACATAGGCCGTTGCGCTTGCCCAGAGCTTGGGAACGTAGGCGATCAATTCGAGCAACTGCCCTGCGAGCGGCGGGATGGCGATGACTGCGAGCACGGAGACCGCGATGACAAAAAGCGCGTAGAGCACGATGACCGACACGAGGCGCCTGCCGCGCAAGAGCCGCTGCAACGCGTCCACCGCGGGACGGAGGATGAGCGCGAGCACGCCGGCGATGGCGACCGGCCAGAGCACGCCCGAAAACATGCCGAGCAACTGGCTGAGCAGCGTCAGGAAAAAAATGACGAGCGCGACGGCGAGCGTCGCGGCGAAGAGGGTGAGCGAAAAGCCGAGCACGCGGCGCTGTCGCGGGGAAAAGATGCGGTCGGGTTCCGGAGTCGTGGGCGTGGGCGTTGTATCGGCCATGTTGTTATCTGGTCTGGTCTGCAATAAAAGTCGTGCGCAAAGACGGATGCGGCAACCAATAAAATGCGCGGCGCGCGGAAGCGCGGACATGTTTTGACGGAGAGCGGCCTTCTGTGATTCTGTCGGCTTCCGTCCATGCAAGCCGTAGCGACACACATCCACGTCAAGGGGGCCCGCGAGCATAATCTCAAAAATATCGAGGTGCGTATTCCGAGGGGAAAACTGGTCGTGATCACCGGGCCGAGCGGCTCGGGAAAATCGTCGCTGGCGTTCGACACGATCTACGCCGAGGGCTACCGCAAATACATGGAATCGCTTTCGACGCAGGCGCGCCAGGTGCTCGAACAATTGAAGCGGCCCGACGTAGATTACATCCATGGACTCTCGCCGGTGCTCGCCATCGAGCAGCGCACGGGAGGCGGGTCGCCGCGCAGCACGATTGCGACGGTGACGGAGATCGCCGACTACGCGCGGCTCCTGTGGGCGTTGCACGGCGAGCAAATCTGTCCGAAGGACGGCGGGCGTGTGAGGCAGCGTTCGCTCGACGACAATGTCGCGCGCGTGCTCGCGGTCGCGGCGGGCGAGCGCATCATGCTGCTCGCGCCGCTCATGCGCGCAAAGCCGAGCGTGCTGCGCGAGGAACTGCCGAGGCTGCGACAGCGCGGTTTTCAGCGCGTGCGGCTCGACGGCGAAATCAAGACGCTCGACGATCCGCACCTGATTCCGGCGGGCGCGAAGGAGATCGCGGTGGACCTTGTCGTGGACCGCCTCGTCGCGAGCGAGGAGCAGCGCAGCCGTCTCGCGGACTCGCTGGAGCTTGCGTTTCGCGAGGGGCGCGATCGCGCGATTGTGCTCGCGCAGAAAAGCGGCGATGCGGCGGGCGCATGGCGCGAGATCAACCTGAGCCAGTCGCTGGCGTGCGAGATTTGCGGCGATGTTTTCGAAAAGCTCACGCCGAGGCATTTTTCGTTTAATCACACCGAGGGCGCGTGCCCGACATGCGGCGGGCTCGGACGAAAGATGCGTTTCGTGCCGGAGCTGATCGTGCCCGATCCGGAAAAATCGGTGCGCGAGGGCGCGATCAAGCCGTGGCGCATCGGCGGAAAAAACCTGATCATCAAGCACAACGCGCTGCTGAAACAACTCGCGGAACAACTGCCCTTCGACGCCGAGAAACCGTGGAAAGATTTGCCGGAGGAAACGCGGCGCGTAATTTTGTTCGGCGCGGGCGAGCGGTTGTTTGCGTTCAAGCTGAAGCGCATGCGCGAACCCAAGGCGATGCCGTTTCCCGGCGTGGTCGCCGATTTGGAGGAAAGCTGGCGCGGCACGGACAGCGACGGATTCCGCGCGCGGCTGACGACGTTCATGGTGAGCGGGGATTGCCCCGAGTGCCACGGCGGGCGTCTGAATGCGCGCAGCGCGGCGGTCTTGGTGAATGCGGAATGCGGAGTGCGGAATGCGGAATTAGCTGCCTCCGGCGGCGGCACTGCGCGCAAAGTGCGCTCCGTAGATGCGCCGCGGAGCGGCGCGGACTTGGCGGCGCAGCCGCCCAATTCCGCATTCCGCAATCCGCATTCCGCATTTTCCTTTCCCCAATTCCTGTCGCTCGATGTCGCCACGGCGCACGCGGTGGCGCGCGACTTGTGTGCTGCGCTCGCGGGCAATGAGGCGTTGCGCGAAATTGTGACGGGTATCGAGCAGCGGCTGCATTTTCTCGTGCAAACGGGGCTGGGCTACCTGACGCTCAACCGCGATTATGACACGCTTTCGGGCGGCGAGGCGCAGCGCGTGCGGCTGGCGACGCAGCTTGGCATGGGGTTGATGGGCGTCATCTATGTGCTGGACGAGCCGAGCATCGGGTTGCATCCGGCGGACAACGAGCGGCTGCTCGCCCAACTGCGCGAGCTGCGCGATCGCGGCAACACGGTGCTCGTGGTCGAGCACGACGAGGAGACGATGCGCATCGCCGACGAGATCATCGAACTCGGTCCCGAGGCGGGCGTCGAGGGCGGGCGGATTTTGTTTCAAGGCACGCCGGCGGAGTGCGCCGCGCAACCGGAGCGCGTATCGCGCACGGGGCCGTATCTGGCGCGGAAGCGCTTTGTCGAGAAGGACGCAAAAACGAAAACGCCCGCGGGAGGGCCGGGCGCGTGGCTCACGGTGCGCGGCGCGAGCGAGCATAATTTGCGCAACATCGACGCGGCGTTTCCGGTGGGGCTGCTGACGTGCGTGACGGGCGTCTCGGGCTCGGGAAAAAGCACGCTCGTGAACGACATCCTCGCCATTGCCGCGGGCCGGAAACTGAACGGGGTCACAAAGCTGTTTCCTGGAAAACACAGGGGTATCGAAAATCTGGATACATTTGAAAAGCTGGTGCAGGTTGACCAGGAGCCGATCGGGCGGAGCCCGCGCTCGAATCCGGCGACCTACACGAAGCTGCTCGACGCGCTGCGGGATTTGTTTGCGCAAGTGCCGCTCGCGAAGGTGCGCGGTTACAAGGCGAGCCGGTTTTCATTCAATGTGCGCGGCGGACGTTGCGAGCGCTGCCAGGGCGACGGTGTGATCAAGCTCGACATGCAATTCATGGCGGACGCCTATGCGCCGTGTCCGAGCTGCGGCGGGCGGCGGTTCAACCGAGAGACGCTGGAGATTTTGTTTCACGGAAAATCCATCGCCGACGTGCTCGACATGACGGTGCGCGAGGCGATGGCGCTGTTCCGAAACATCCCGCGCATCATGGAAAAGCTGGAGACGCTGAACGCGGTCGGGCTGGGTTACCTGACGCTCGGCCAGTCGGCGGTGACGCTTTCGGGAGGCGAGGCGCAGCGCATAAAACTGTCGCTGGAATTGAGCAAGCGCCAGCAGGGCGACACGCTGTATATTTTGGACGAGCCGACGACCGGCCTGCATTGGGCGGACATCCAGAACCTGATGGATTTGCTCTTCAAATTGCGCGACGCGGGCAACACGGTGATCGTGATCGAGCACAATCTCGACGTGATCAACCTCGCCGATTGGATCGTGGATTTGGGGCCGGGCGGCGGGGCTGCGGGCGGCGAGGTGGTGTTCGCGGGCGCGCGCAGCGAGATCGAGCAGGCGGCGGCAAAATCGCTGACAGGCGTGGCGTTGCGGAAGTGGCGACTTAAATCGACTTAAATCGACTTATGCCGATTTAAATCGGCGCGGGGACGCCTTATTGTTTGCGCGTCGAGACCTCGATCACGTCGTGCGGGGCGGCTTCTTTCTGGCCGGCGGGGCTCACGCGCATGTAGCGGGCGTTGGCGCGGAGGTCGGCGAGGGTTTTCGCGCCGAGGTAGCCCATGCCGCTTTGGATGCCGCCGATGAGATTGCCCAGAAGGTCGTCGGCGCTGCCGGAAACTTCCTTGAGCGCCTCGATGCCCTCGGCGGTGAGTTTGCGCGTGGTGTCGTTTTTGTCGTGACCGTAACGCGCGGCGCTGCCGGCTTTCATCGCGGCGAGGCTGCCCATGCCGCGGTATTGTTTGTAGAATTTGCCGTTGATTTCCATGATTTCACCGGGGGCTTCGCGACAGCCGGCGAGGAGGCCGCCCAAGATCACAGTGTCGGCGAGCGTGAGGGCTTTCACGATGTCGCCGGATTTGGTGATGCCGCCGTCGGCGATGATGCGGACGCCTTTGGCCGCGGCGCTTTTCGAGGCGACGTAGAGCGCGGTGAGCTGCGGAATGCCGACGCCGGCGACGATGCGGGTGGTGCAGATGGAGCCAGGGCCCTGGCCGACCTTGATCGCGCTGGCGCCGCAGTCGGCGAGGTAGGCGACGCCGGAGCCGCTGGTGACGTTGCCGGCGATGATGGTGAGGGCGGGGAAGGCGTCGCGGACGAGGCGCACCATGTCGCCCACGCCGGCGGTGTGGCCGTGCGCGGTGGAGACGGCGATGGCATCGACGTTTTCGGCGACGAGGGCGGAGACGTGAGCGATGATTTTTTCGCGGTCGAGGGAGCCGTCGGGTTTGCGGACGGGGCCGATGGCGGCGCCGACAACGAGGCGGAAATTGGCGTCGCGAGCGGGCTTGCGCTGCGATTTGGCCTCGGCGGTGATGCTTTCGACGTCGCGGCTGGTGACCATGCCGCGGAGTTTGCCGGCGTCGTCGATGACGAGCATTTTGTTGATGCCGATGTGGCGGGTGAAAAAGGCGTCGGCGGCCTTGATGGGGTCCTTGGCCACGGCGTTGATGTGTTCGGTGATGAGGTTGGCGCGCGGTGTCATCACGTCGGCGATTTTTTTCGTCTTGTAGCGATCCTTGACGACGTTGCCGGAGACGAGGCCGAGGAGAACGCCGTTTTCGTCGGTGACGGGGAAGGTGGAAAAGGAGAAGGTTTTTTGCTCAATCTTGGCGAGGAGGTCGCCGATGAGGGTGTCGGGGCGGATGGTGATGGGATCCTGGAGGAAGCCGTGGATGTGGCGTTTGACGCGGGCGACTTCGCGGACCTGATCCTTGGCGGGCATGTTGTAGTGGATGAGACCGAGGCCGCCGTTGAGGGCCATGGCAATGGCCATGCGCGATTCGGTGACGGTGTCCATGTCCGACGAGATGATGGGGATTTGGAGGCGGAGCGTGTCGGAGACGCTCGTGGCCATGTCGGTGTCGCGGGGGAGGATTTCGGAGTAACGGGTGGCGAGCGAGACGTCGTCGAAGGTGAGGGCGAGCGGGCGGTTGGCTTGGAAAAAGGCGTCCGCGGGCAGGTAAAAATCGGCGTCGATCGCGTTGGCGGTGTTGTTGGCAACTTTGTTGTTCGCAGTCATGGTTGCCATGCACGAATTAGCGGGGTTTGGGGAAAGCGCAAGGGGGGATTTCAAAAAACAAAAAGCGACGCCCGCCCGGGCGTCGCTTTTGCGTATGGTTTAAGTTTTTATCAAGGCGCTTTGCTTAGAAGCGGAAGTTGGCGCTGGCCGAGAAGATGTTGGCGTGGCCGGTGTTCACGAAGGCGTTGGTGAAGATGCCTTCGGCGGGGCGGGCGGCGATATTGCTGCTCCTGATTTTCAGGTAGGCATAGGCAAAGTCGAGAGTGATGGTTTTGTTGATGGTCCAGCCAAGGCCGAGGCTGAAAATCTGGCGGTCATTGGAAGGGACCATGAAGTCGGCGTAGTTTGTGTTGACGGGATCCTTGTCGATGACAAAGCCGCCGCGAAGGGCGAGGGCGTTGTTGACCTGGTATTCAGCGCCGACGCTGTAGCGCCAGACGTCCTTCCATTGCTTTTCGGAGGTGCGCGTCCAATTCATGGCGCCGTTGGTGAAACCGCGTGTCGCGATGGTGAGTTCATCGTAGGAAGACCAGTTGGTGCGGGTGGCCTGGACGCCGATGTTGAGGGGAGCGACGGGCGAGTAGTTCACGCCGAATGTCCAGGAGTCGGGCAGGTCGATTTCGCCGGAGGCCTTGGCTTTTTCAATGCCGACGTATTCGGCGGTGGCACGGTTGTATTCGAGTTTGAAGCCGGAGCGATAGACGATACCGAAGGAGACCTGATCATTGACTTCCCATTGGAGGGCGAGGTTGTAGCCGTAATCCCAGCCGTTGCCTTGGAGGATCAAGGGGGTGTAGGTAAAGGTGTCAGGTGTTGCGCCACCACCTGTGCGGGTTTGGCGGCGGAGGTCGATGTCGGAGTGCAGTATGGCGAGACCGACGGCGACGGAGATTTGCTTGGCCCAGCTTTGATCGTGAACGATGCGGTAGGCAAAGGTGGGGGCGATCTCGACGGTCTTGATCTCGGTCATGTAGTTGTTGTAAGCGCCAGCCCAGCTGTGCGGGTCTTTCTGGAAGTCGCTCTTGAGGCCGTAGGGCACGAAGACGCCGAGGCCGACAGCGATATCGTCGGTGATGCGGTAGGTGCTGTAGAGGTGCGGGATGACGGAGGTGTAGTCGTTCATCGAATACTTCGTCGATTGGCCGCTGTAGAGATCGGTCGTGGTGACGTCGACGCTGGGCTGGATCAGGCTGATGCCGGCCTTGATCTGGAAGCCGGGGAGCTGGGTGATGCCGGCGGGATTGGTGTAGAGGGCGGCGGCGTCATCGCTGCGTCCGACGTTGGCGTTGCCCATAGCGAAGCTGCGGGCGTCGTTTTCGTAAATGGCAAAACCGGCTCCGTGCACTGCGCTGGTGGTGGCGACGAGGGCGAGGGAGAGGGCAAGTGTGGTCAAAAGGCTGTGTTTGGCAGTCTTGGTGTTTTGGTGCATGGAGGTGTCCATAATTGATGGTCGTTTGGATTTCTGGTCGGTGCTATGCGACAGAGTACGGGAGCAAAAGTGCCCGGGGGCCGTCTGGCAATGCAGAATTTTTTACGTTGGCGCGGGCGGGTTGTGTGAAAAAGCCCGCCGGGTGTTGTGACGGCGGGCTTTGGCGGGAGATTTTATCGTGTCCGGCTCAGGCGTATTTGATGATGAGGGCGCCTTCCTCAATGCCGTCGCCGACCTGGGTGTGGATCGAGGCGATGGCGCCGGTTTTCGGAGCGTAGATGTAGGTGTTCATCTTCATGGCTTCGATGGTGGCGACCTGCGTGCCTTCCTCGACTTGCTGGCCGACTTTGACGTCGATGGAGACGACTTTGCCGGCGAGGGGGCTGGCGATGTCGTTCGCGCCGGCGACGGCGGGAGCGGCGGGTTTGGGAGCCGGCGCGGGCGCAGGCGCGGGGATGGGCGCGGAAAGGGGAGCGCTTTGCACTGGGGCAGGAGCGGCGGCGGGAGCGGCGCCTCCGTCCATGATTTCGACGAGGACGTCGTATGCTTTGCCTTCAACGGTTACGCGGAGTTTTTTCATAGGTAGTGTTTTTTGGCTAAATGGGTGTTTGATTTGTGTGAGTGTGTCGCGGGTTGCCGGTGTTTAGCGGCGCGGGTTGTGCGAGGTGTAGATTTGCCGGCGGCCTTCGAGTGACCACATTTGCATGAGGGCTTCGACGGAGGGCGGCTTAGCAGTTTGGAGTCCGGCGATGCGGGCCTTGGGGCCGCAGACGGTGGCGACGGCGGCGGCGATGACGGCGAGCACATGTTCCGAGGGGGTGCCGGTGCCGGCGTTCGGGACATCCGCAACGACGGGCGCGGGAGTCGCGACTTGCACCGGGGCCGGAGCGGGCTTCTTTTTCTCGTCGGGATGCGTGGCCGCGAGGATTCGTCCGAAGAGCGCGATGAGGGCGATGAAGATCGCGACGCATGAGAGAATGATCGCGAGGACGAGCCATTTGTTACCGGAGTCTCCGGCGGCGTTCTGTGCGGTGGCTTGCGCGAAGAGGATGGGCAGGTTGATCATGATTTCGTTTTTGGAGCGCGCCGGGCGGAAGCGGGGCTTTCGTCGGCGCGCTGTTACGAGTGTGTGACGTAGTTAAGTGGCTAACCGTTCGTTTTTAGAGCGGGATGTTGCCGTGTTTTTTGGGCGGGCGTGTCTCGCGTTTGCTGAGGGTCGCGCGGAGGGCCATCGCAATTTTGCCGCGGGTTTCGGCGGGCTCGATGACGTCGGTGATAAAGGCTTTGCTGGCGGCTTTGTAGGGGGCGGCGAACCGGGCGCGGTATTCGGCGGCGAGTTCGGCTGCCTTGGCCGCCTGGGCCTCCTTGTCTCCCGCGGCGGCGATTTCCTTCTTGAAGAGGATGTTCGCGGCGCCGGCCGCGCCCATGACGGCGATTTCGGCGGTGGGCCAGGCGAAGACCATGTCGGCGCCGAGGTCCTTGGAGCACATGGCGATGTAGGCGCCGCCGTAGGCTTTGCGCATGATGACGGTGATCTTCGGAACGGTGGCCGCGGAGTAGGCGAAGAGCATTTTCGCGCCGTGGCGGATGATGCCGCCGCGTTCCTGCTGGATGCCGGGGAGGAAGCCGCCGGTGTCAACGAGGGTGACGAGGGGGATGTTGAAGATGTTGCAGAAGCGGATGAAGCGCGCGGCTTTGTCGGAGGCGTCGATGTCGATGGTGCCGGCCTTGAAGTTGGGCTGGTTGGCAATGATGCCGACGACGATGCCTTGGACGCGGCCAAAGCCGACGACCATGTTGCGGGCAAACTCGCGCTGAACTTCGAGGAAGTCGGCTTCGTCCACGAGGCGGTTGATGACTTGCTTGACGTCGAAGGCTTCCTTGCCCTCGGCGGGCACGATGTCGTTGAGAACCGGATCGGGGGTCAGGTCGAGCGGCACGTTGAGGTGGTGCGGCGGGTCCATGACGTTGTTGGAGGGGAGGAAGGAGTGGAGTTTCTTGGCGATCTGGAGGGCTTCGACGCCGCTGTCGGCGACGAAATGGATATTGCCGGAAACGGAGGCGTGGGTGATGGCGCTGCCGACGTCGTCCATGGTGACGGTCTGGCCGGTGGCGGCTTTGATGACTTCGGGGCCGCAGATGAACATTTGCGCGCCGTTTTTCGCCATGATGATGAAGTCGGTGAGGGCGGGGGAGTAGGCCGCGCCACCCGCGCAGGGGCCGGCGATCACGGAGATTTGCGGGACGACGCCGGAGAGGAGGGTGTTGCGGAAGAAGATCTGGCCGTAGCCGGAGAGGGCTTCGTCGCCTTCCTGAATGCGGGCGCCGCCGGAGTCGTTGATGCCGATGACGGGCATGCCGGACTGCTTGGCGTAGTCGAGAAGGTCGCAGATTTTCTTGGCGTGCATGCGCCCAACCGCGCCGCCGCCGACGGTGAAGTCTTGCGCGAAGACGGCTACGGGGCGTCCGCCGACGTAGCCGATGCCGGTGATGACGCCGTCGCCGGCCATGTGCTTGTCAGCCATGCCAAAGTCGGCGCAGGAGTGTTCGACGTGGAGGCCGAGTTCGAGGAACTGGCCGTCGTCAAAAAAGGATTCGAGGCGTTCGCGTGCCGTGTGGAGGCCTTTTTTCTTGCGCTCCGCGAGTTTTTCCGGGCCGCCGCCGGAGAGGGCGACTTTGCGTTTCTCTGCGAGTTCTTCGAGCAATTTAGGGGATATTGGCATGGTGAAAAATTAAGAATTAAGATTTAAGGATTAAGAAGTTAGGTGAGTTGTTAAGCATTAAGGGTCAAGTTTGGAAGAAGTGCCGCGAGCGCGTGAGGGTGAGTGTGCGCCGGTTCCTGCTTCTTGATTCTCAACTCTTAATTCTTACTTCCTCTCAGTGGTGGGCGGCGCCGGGTTTGCCCATGCAGAACTCGGTGAGGACGCCGTAGGTGAATTTGGGATGGAGGAACGCGACGAGTTTTTCGTGCGCGCCTTCAACCGGGACTTCGTTGATGAGCTTGATGCCCGCGCCGCCGGCCTGGGCAAGCTGACCGGTTATATCGTTGGTTGCAAAGGCGATGTGATGGATGCCGCCATTGGGATTTTTCTCCAGAAATTTGGCGATCGGACTATCCGGGGAGGTGGGCTCCAAGAGCTCGATGTTGACTTGCCCGCAAGGGATGAATGCGGTGCGCACTTTCTGCGAGGGGACTTCCTCACGATGCGCGCATTTCAAGCCGAGCGCCTTTTCATAATAGCTCAACGTGGCATCGATTGAGCTGACTGCGATTCCCAGATGGTCGATATTGGTAATCATGTTGGAAAAATTGAGTAAATTGGGAAAGTTCCGACGCGCTGTAAATATAAAGTTTTCCTGATAATCGAGCACAAAGCGCATAACGTATCTTTAAGGGACATGGGCTCGCTGCGCATTGATTGGCGAAGGACATGCCTCCCTTGGCAAAATCTGCGGAACGACATGGCGAAAAGGGAATATATCCATGCCCCGATGCCTTCGCAACCGCCCCAACAACCGCGAGGTGGCGTTTTTAACGGTTTGCGGAATTTTTTGACTGTTTCTTTATCCAATTTTTTAATAACGTTCACTCTTTTCGACCAATTTTCTAATAGCATTTCTAATAACGACAGAGGATTTCGTTCCTGATTTTCTCATCCATTCCGCCCGTTTTTTCCACATGAGCAGCACAACCAACGCATCGCAGTCACCTGAATCCCTCGACGCCGTCCGCGCCTCCTATGAGACATGGCGCAAGACGGTCGAAGCCGAACTCAAGGGCGTGCCCTTCGAGAAAAAGCTCGTCACAAAGACGCCGGAAGGGATTGCGCTCCAACCGCTCTACACGCGTCTCGACACCGCCGCGCTCCCCGCGCAGGATCTGGCCGCCGCCCGCGGTTCGCTCGCGAAGGGCTACTACAATGCCACATGGGAGTTTGCGCAGGAAATCGCGCTCTCCGAGCCTGTCGATTTTAACGCTGCCCTCCTCGGCGATCTCAATCGCGGCCAGAATGCCGTCGCCATCACGCTCGACTGCGCCAGCCGCGCCGCCAAGGACGCCGACGCCGCGCCCGCTTCCGAAGTCGGTTGCTGCGGCCTTTCCATCAGCGACCTGACCGATTTCGCCGCCGCGCTCAACAACGTCGAGCTCACCGCGCTCCCCATCCACATCCGCGCCGGCGCCACCGCGCTGCCCGTCGCCTCCCTTTTCGCCGCCCTCTGCAAAAAGCGCGGCATCGACCGGAAAAACGTCACCGGCTCGCTCACCGCCGATCCGCTCGGCGAATACGCCGCGCGCGGCACGCTCCCGATTTCCCTCGCTTCCGCGCTCGACGATCTCGCCGCATGGACGGCCTCGGCCTCCGAAAACGCCCCCAGCCTCAGCACCATCGGCATCGACGCCGCCCTCTGGCTCAACGCCGGCGGCAACGCCGCGCAGGACCTCGCCCACACGCTCGCCGCCCTCGTCGAATACGTCCGCGAGCTCACGAAACGCGGCCTCACCGCCGCGCAAGTCTTCGCCAAGGCCCGCGTCACCTTCGCCGTCGGCCCGCAATTCTTCATGGAGATCGCGAAGTTCCGCGCTTTCCGCAGCCTCGTCGCCCGCCTCGCCGCCGCTTACGGCCTCGATGCCGCCGCCGCCCTTCCGAAAATCCACGCCCGCACGGGCCGCTGGAACAAGACCATCCTCGACATCAACGTGAACATGCTCCGCGTCACCACCGAGGCGCTCTCGGCGGTTCTCGGCGGCGTCGATTCGCTCCACATCGCCCCCTACGACGAAGTCATGGGCGCGCCCGACGACTTCTCGCGCCGCATCTCGCGCAACATCCACACGCTCCTCGCCGAGGAGTTCCACATGACCGCCCCGAACGACCCCGCCGGCGGCTCCTTCTATATCGAAAAACTCACCGACGAACTCGCCCGCAAAGCCTGGGCCGCCTTCCAGGGCATCGAAAAACAAGGCGGCTTCACCGCCGCCCTCCGCGCCGGCACGCTCCAAGCCGCCGTCGCCGCCGTTGCCAAGGATAAATCCGACGGCCTCGACAAGCGCCGCATCGGCCTCATCGGCACCAACCTCTTCCCGAACCTCAAGGAAAAGACGCCGCCTGCGCGCCCGACCAGCACGCCCGAGTTTGCCGCCGCCCGCGCTGCCGCGATCAAGGCCCGCCGTCCCGCCGCCATCCCCGCGCTTCCGAAAACCTGCGCCGAAGCCGCCATCAACGGCGCGACCCTCGGCCAGCTCCTCGTCGCGATCCATCCCGACGCGACACCCGAGGCCACCATCGTCCCCGTCGCCAGCACGCGCGGCTCCGAGGGTTACGAAGCCCTCCGCACCGCCGCCGACGCCTACGCGAAAAAGCACGGCGCGCGCCCGAAAATCTTCCTCGCGAAGATGGGTCCTGTCCTCCAGCACAAGGCCCGCGCCGATTTCAGCGCCGGCTTCTTCAGCGCCGGTGGATTCGAAATGCTCGGCAAGGAAACCTTCGAGACCGCCGAGGCCGCAGCCAAGGCCGCCGTCGCCTCGGGCGCGCCTGCCGCGGTTCTCTGCTCGACGGACGACACCTACCCGGAGCTCGCCCCGGCCTTCGCGAAAGCCGTGAAAGCCGCCAAACCCGAGCTGAAAGTCATCCTCGCCGGCCTCCCGGCCGACGAAACCCTCGCCGCCGCCTACAAAGCCGCCGGCTTCGACGACTTCATCCACATCCGCGCCAACGTCCGCGGCATGTTGGCCGCCATCCAAAAATCGATCGGCTGCTGATATAAAATTACGAATTACGATTTACGAATTACGATTGACCAAACCATCCCGACCACAGCCTCAGAAAACCACGAAAACTTTCCGAAGCCGAAGTCCTTCAATCGTAAATCGTAATTCGTAAATCGTAAATCGTAAATCCACCCACCTGCCACCCACGCCATCACTTTAATTAAATAAAAAACAGCAAAATGAACGCCACACTCACTCCTGATTTCGCCACACTCGCCTACGACGACATCAAGCTCCCCGTCAGCGACGCCGCCCCCGCCGCCGAAACGGTCGAACTCACCGACGAGCAAATCCCCGTCAAGGCCAACTACACCGCCGCCGACCTCGCCGGCAGCGCCACGGTTGACACCATGCCCGGCCTTCCGCCCTTCACGCGCGGACCCTACGCCACCATGTATGTCGCCAAACCCTGGACCGTCCGCCAATACGCCGGATTCTCTACCGCCGAGGAATCCAACGCCTTTTACCGCCGCAACATCGCCGCCGGTCAGCAAGGCCTCTCCGTCGCGTTCGACCTCGCCACCCACCGCGGCTACGACTCCGACCACCCCCGCGTCGTCGGCGACGTGGGCAAGGCCGGTGTCGCCATCGACTCCGTCCTCGACATGCAGACCCTCTTCGGCGGCATCCCGCTCGACAAGGTCTCCGTCTCCATGACCATGAACGGCGCGGTGCTGCCCGTCATGGCCTTCTACATCTGCGCCGCCCTCGAACAAGGCGTCAAATTGGAGCAGCTCTCCGGCACCATCCAGAACGACATCCTCAAGGAGTTCATGGTGCGCAACACCTACATCTACCCCCCCACGCCCTCGATGAAGATCATCGCGGACATCTTCGAATACACCTCGAAGAACATGCCCAAGTTCAACTCCATCTCCATCTCCGGCTACCACATGCAGGAAGCCGGCGCGACCAACGACCTCGAACTCGCCTACACCCTCGCCGACGGACTCGACTACATCCGCACCGGCGTCAAGGCCGGCATCCCGATCGACGCCTTCGCGCCCCGCCTCTCCTTCTTCTGGGCCATCGGCAAAAACATGTTCATGGAAATCGCGAAAATGCGCGCCGCCCGCACCCTCTGGGACCGCATCACCTCGCAATTCAACCCGAAGACCAACAAGTCCCGCGCCCTCCGCACCCACTCGCAGACCTCCGGCTGGTCGCTCACCGAGCAGGATCCCTTCAACAACGTCGGTCGCACCTGCCTCGAAGCCATCACCGCCGCGCTCGGCCACACCCAGTCCCTCCACACCAACGCCCTCGACGAAGCCATCGCGCTGCCCACCGACTTCTCCGCGCGCATCGCCCGCAACACCCAGCTCTTCCTCCAGAACGAGACCGGTATTTGCAACGTCGTCGATCCCTTTGCCGGCTCCTACTACGTCGAGGCGCTCACCCGCGAGCTCACCGAAAAAGCCTGGAAGCACATCGAGGAAGTCGAGTCGATGGGCGGCATGACCAAGGCCATCGAAGCCGGCCTTCCCAAGCTCCGCATCGAGGAAGCCGCCGCCCGCCGTCAGGCCAAGATCGACTCCGGCAAGGAAACCATCGTCGGCCTCAACAAATACCGCCTCGAAAAGGAAGACCCCCTCGAAATCCTCGAAGTTGACAACACCGCAGTCCGCGAGTCGCAAATTAAGCGCCTCAATGAAATGCGCGCCGCGCGCGACAACGCCAAGGTGCAAGCCTGCCTTGCCGCGCTCACCGAATGCGCCGCCACTGGCAAGGGCAACCTCCTCGAACTCGCAGTCGAGGCGGCCAAGGCCCGCGCCAGCCTCGGCGAAATCAGCAGCGCCCTCGAATCGAAATTCGGACGCTACCAAGCCACCATCCGCAGCATCTCAGGAGTCTATCGCATGGCCTACGGAGAAGAACCCGTCATCAACGAAGTCCGCACCCTCGTCAAAAAGTTTGAGGAAAAGGAAGGCCGCCGCCCCCGCATCCTCGTCGCCAAGCTCGGCCAGGACGGCCACGACCGCGGCGCCAAAGTCGTCGCAACGGCCATGGCCGACCTCGGCTTCGACGTGGACATCGGCGCCCTCTTCCAGACACCGGAGGAGACCGCCCAGCAAGCCGTCGAAAACGACGTCCACGTCGTCGCGATGAGCAGTCTCGCCGCAGGCCACAAAACCCTCCTCCCGCAACTCGTGGCCGAGCTCAAAAAACGCGGACGCGAAGACATCCTCGTCATCTGCGGCGGCGTGATCCCCGCGCAAGACTACGACTTCCTCCTCAAAAACGGCGCCAGCGCCATCTTCGGCCCCGGCACGGTAATTCCGAAGAGCACCAAGAAGATACTCGAACTGCTCTTGGAACGCCTGTAAGAAAAAGTAGAAGCGGCGGTCCCCGCTGCTTTTCCGACCCAGCAGCGCGGGCCTCCCGGCTCGCGCTCATCATTAACCATCAACCTTTCAAAAAACACGATTTGGAAAGGCTGTGTTTTTGTTTTAAGTAATTTACTTAGAAATATATGAGTATTTTATCTGTTGATTTAAGCTCACCTGTGTGCTCGTCCTTAAATCAATATTCAGCATCTCTGACTGCATGATGGAATCCATAAAAAATTAGAAAAACTCATGAAAACCCTTGCATGGCGACCAAGATTCCACACATTTGCTGATGTTTCACATGCCAAAAACTCCCATATCCTTCAATGATATGGTTTTTTCTGCAGACTCCCATGAATACATCTTGCACAATCTCTGCTCTTCCTACCAAAAATGTTCTTGAGATGACTGATGAGGAAATCAAAGAAAGCTATCATTTATTTTTTCCTGACATACAGCTCCCTGAGCCAACTGCCCCCGGATCTATTTTCGGTGAATTTGGTGAATTCCAGAAATTGAGTTTTTTGAAAGACGTTCCAACCCATTACTCAGCCAGCACCAAATCTGGAGCATAATTTATGCCTCATTGGGGCCAAGTTCTTACGGAAATTCAAACAACCCAAGCAACCGATCCGTCCCCTTTGGATTCGGTGCGACGTAAGTATATTGCAAAGCTTGCAGAGAAGCGTGGACGCAATATAATTGCGTATTATTCTGGGTGGCTTCAAAAGCCAGGTGCCCAACACGCTCATCAATCATCAATCAATGATGATGACATGAATGCATTCATGGCCGTTATGCATGGATTGGATCGTAAAAAAGGACTGGATCTCCTGCTGCACACGCCTGGTGGAGGCATGGCGGCGACGGAGTCTCTAATTAATTATCTCCATAAAATGTTTAACGGTGATATTGAGGCCTTTGTGCCTCAAATTGCCATGTCAGCCGGAACTATGATTGCCTGTTCATGCAAGAAAATCCACATGGGCAAACAATCAAGCATTGGTCCGATTGATCCGCAGATCAACGGTGTGCCAGCACATGGAGTCATCAAGGAATTTGAAGACGCGCTTCAGTGGATAAAAAGCGATCCAGCAGCCATCTCGCTATGGCAGGTTATTATTGGCAAGTATCATCCAACTCTTTTGGGCGAGTGCCGAAATGCTATTAAATTAGCTAATGAAATTGTCCGTGATCGGCTGAAAAATGTAATGTTCTTTGGGATGCCAAAGTCAAAGGCTGCATCTAAAGCCAAGCGGATAGTCAACTACCTAAACGAGCATAATAAAAGCAATAAAGTTCATGATCGACATATAGACATGGATAAGGCGATTCGTTTTGGCCTGAAAATCGAACCACTGGAGAATGATAATGAGCTTCAAGATTTGGTGCTAACCGTGCACCATTGTTACATTCATACTTTTTCAAATTCACGTTGTTTAAAAATCACAGAGAATCAGTGTGGGGTGGCTCTCATGGGCCAAGCGCCATCTCCGCCAGCCCCGGGACGAATTTGATAGTAGTTGGAGAAGCGGCAGACGACCGGAGGCGGTGTTTTGTCAATTTTTCAAGTAGGGAAGCAACCCAACGAAACGAGTCGTCACAAGTTCACCCAGCCCAATCCGCCACCTCGCCCATCACCCAAACACCACCCCGCCGATTTCCCGCAACGGCAGCGCCGTGATCTTATCCGTCAACCCGTAGCGCAACGTCCCCGGATACACCACCCATAGATGTTCCAGTTTCAAATCCTCCAGTGCCACGTGCATTGATTTCGTCGTGCGCGGTGCGTCGGCGCACTTGAACTCAAAACCCCAGCGCTTGCCCTTTCGCAACAGCAGCAAATCCAGCTCCGCGCCGCGCTGCGTCGCATAAAAATACGCGTCGCGCCCGCTGTGTGCGATGAGCGTCTGCTCAAGCGCAAATCCCGCCCAACTCGCGCCGTATGCCGGATGACTTGCCAGCTCCACCATGTTGCCGATTTGGAGCAGACCATGCAAAATGCCACTGTCCCGCAGATAAACTTTCGGCGATTTCACGAGACGTTTGCCCACGTTCTCAAACCACGGCGGCAGCACGCGCACGATATAAGTTCCCGCCAGCAAATCGCGGTAATTTTCAACCGTGCTGCGTTTGCTGCCAAGAGACACCGCCAGGCGCGACGCATTCCACGTCTGCCCGTGATAGTGCGCCAGCATCGTCCAGAAACGGCGCAGCGTCTCCGGTGCCACACGGAAACCCAGACTGGGAATATCGCGCTCCAAAAACGTTCGCGCAAAATCCTCGTGCCATTCGCGCGCGTCGTCGTCGGTTGCGGCACAATACGCCTGCGGAAACCCGCCGCGCATCCACAAACGCGACATCTGCCCGCCCCCGACCTCCGCAATCGAAAATCCGCTGACATCCACAAACTGCACGCGCCCGGCCAGTGATTCCGACACACCGCGCACCAAATCCCACGATGCGCTGCCGAGAAGCAAAAACCGGGTCGTCCGGTTTGGCCGGTCGCACAAAGGCCGCAGCAATTCGAACAACACCGGAAGACGCTGCACCTCGTCGATGATCACCAGCCCCTCAAGTTGATCGAGGAGCTCCTGTGCTCTTCCAGACAAAGCGTCCCTATCTGATGCGCGCTCTAAATCAAAATAGGTGACAGGCACGTCCTGTTTTTCAATCAATTGGCGCGCAAGGGTTGTCTTGCCAACCTGCCGCGCGCCCAAAATGGCAACGACGGGAGAATTTTTAAGCCGTCTCGAAATTTCAGAAAGCAGATGATTTCGGATTATTTGTTCCATATTGAGCCTTTAGTGGTTCAATATTCAACAATTCCTGCCATTGATGCGAGGCAAAAACACTTTTGTCTATGCAACAAATTGAATACCAATAGAAAAAAAAGACATTCTGGAATGCCCATCTGCGGCGGCGTGATCCCCGCGCAGGACTACGACTTCCTCCTCAAAAACGGCGCTAGGCCATCTTCGGCCCCGGCACCGTCATCCCGAAGTCCACCAAGCGCATCCTCGAACTGCTCTTGGAGCGTTTGTGAAAGTAGCACGGGCTGGCAGCCCAAAAGCTGAGGTGGTCCGCGCAAGTCTTTTTTTGAAGGATTTTCAGGCTGGGGCGATCCGGGGGCGGGCCCGTTTGGCCAGGGCGCTCAGGTAACGGGTTTGGTCATAGGCGACGCCATCGTTCCAGCAGCACCAGAGGATGCGAAGCCATTTGAAGGCGAGGGCGCGCAGGATCGCGTGATGGCCTTTGCCGAAAGTCTTTTGCCTGCGGTAAAACTCCCCGGCCCACGCGCAATGCGCCACGGTCTGGCCGGCCCATTCCACGAAGCTTTGGCGCACGAACTTCGGGGCGCTCCACCGCCAATGCACCCATATGCGATTCTGGCTCTTTTCGCGCACCGGCGCCAGGCCCGCGTATTTTTGCATGGCCTGGGCATTGGGGTAGCGTTGTGCCACATCACCGAAGGCCGTCAGCAGACGCGGGGCCAGCGCGGGGCCGGCGCCCGGCAGCGAGGCAAACACCTCCGCCTTGGGGTGCGCGGCGAACACCTCGGCGATGCGTTCGTCCATCTTCGCGATGTGCCGGGCCTCCACCTCCAGCAGATCCAGCAGCCTGGACAACTCCAGCCTGGCCGGTCCGATCACCGCCCGATCGTTGCTCAAAGCCCGTGCGCGCCCCAGCAAGGCCACTCGCTCGGCGATGCGTTTTTCCGAGCGCACGTTGCGTTTGGCATAAAACGTCCGCAGGCGGGCCGCGCCGGCCTTTTGCACGTCGGCCAGTTCGGGGAAGCGCCGCAAAAACGCCAGGGCCAGCGGCGCGGCCAGGTCGCCCCCGGCCAGCGTGAGCGCTTGGGGGAAGTAGCGCTTGAGCAAGCCGGTGAGCTGATTGACCAGCCGGGTGCGCGCATCCACCGCGCCGCGCCGGGCGGCGACCAGCGTGGCCAACTCGCGCGTCACCGGCGTGTCCCGCGTCAGGGCGCTGAGCCGATCACGATGCTGGCGCAGCACGGTGAGGACGACCAAGGCGTCCGGGCCGTCGTCCTTGGCCCCCGAGGGGGTGAAGGCGCGGCGGAAACGCGCGCTGGTGGCCGGATGCACCGGATAGATCGTCAGCCAGTCGTGCTCGAGCAGGGCGTGCAACAACGCGTTGCGCCCGGCCTCCACGGCCAGCGCGACCGGCCGGCCCGCGCAACGCTCGCGCAACGTTTCGAGCCAGGCGTGCAACGCCTCGGGCGTCGCCTCGATCACTCCCTGCTCGATGCCGTCCGCGCCGGTCTTTTGGCAGGCGAACGCATGTGTCCTGTCTCCCCAGTCCAAGGCCACGAGGGCCGCATAGTCGGTGGTGTTCATGGTGTGTGTTTTTTTGGTTTGTGGAGGCGGGCTGCAGGTCGTATCGAATGAGGCGTCGGTGACGCCGGTAGCTGAGTATGCATGGCCGCTCCCGATGCCTTCCGGCCGCAGGCGAACGCTTGGGCTGTATTCCTCTCGGGAATGTGTGGTCCAGTCGTCCTGCGGCCGGTCGGCAAATTGACGCCAAAGTCGATCAAGGCCGAGTCGTTTCCAAGCCGGCCTCAATCCACCTGCGCTTCGCTTCGGGGCGGGCAGGGGC
>JARKRC010000012.1 GCA_029974595.1 Ereboglobus sp.
AACGATGGCGTCGCCTATGACCAAACCCGTTACCTGAGCGCCCTGGCCAAACGGGCCCGCCCCCGGATCGCCCCAGCCTGAAAATCCTTCAAAAAAAGACTTGCGCGGACCACCTCAGCTTTTGGGCTGCCAGCCCGTGCCACCCGACCCGCTCGCGCCACTGTTTGTGCGTTCCAAGGAATAGTGAACCGCCAATGAACACGAATGGACGCAAATCGGTGCAGGTTTATTCTTCCGTGCTTCCGTGTTTTCGTGATTTCAAAAAACTCGCGGCATCGGACCGGAAAAGGACTCACGCAACGACGCCACGGCGCAACGAATCCTCCGATTGGAGCGGCAGCTCCCGTTGCGTCGTCGCGTCGTTGGGTGAGATATAAAAAAGCTCGGAACGCCGGAAAAATCTTCCGTGACGAAGTGCGGGACGCTTGGTGATCCTCGATAAAATCCTCGCAAAGTAACGATCTGATGATTTGGACAGAATGAACAAAATTAACAGAATGAAGGAGAAGCCATTTTGTTAATTCTATTCATTCTGTCCAAAAACAAACTGTGTGTTTGGAAGTGTGGTTGCTGGGAGTATGTGTAATCTCCAAAATCAACACTTGCTCTGCATCGCTGCGAATTATTCCCCTTCGTCAAAATAATTTTGATCCAGTTCGTAAATCTCGCAGGTTCGCGCGACATGAACGCCGATACGATGGCGGATCATGAAATCTATCAGCATCTCGCCATCGACCAAGACGATCTTCGTGGACGATCCGCGCAGCACAAACTCTTTTGCCGTATCAGCAAAGCTGCTTGTTGTAATAAAAATCCCTTTTGAGACACCTTGGCCGGCGAGTGAGCCGATGAAGGCTTGGACGGCCGGGCGTCCGATGATGTTGTCGGGTTGATAGCGTTTTGCCTGAACCATGATTTGGTCGAGGCCAAGCGCGTCTTGGTTGATTCGACCATCTATGCCCTCGTCGCCGCTTTTGCCGAGATGCGCCGCCGCCGCCTCTTTCGAGCCGCCGTAGCCCATGGCAATGAGCACATCCAGCACGAGTTTCTCAAAGAATTCAGGTGTTTGATCGAGAATGGCCTTCAAAAGGCGATCGCATAAAATGCCGCGAAGTGTCTCGACTTCGCGGTCGATAATTTCGTCGGGTGTTGAATTTGATAAGCTAATGGTTTCCTCGGAGGCGGATTTCTCGTTTTCTGTTTTGATGATACGCGCTTTGCGGCGGGCTCTTCCATTTTCCCATGCTTTATTAAAGCCTGGGATCTTATTAAGTTCGCCGCGCGCGATTTCAGTTGGGTGTGATTTTAAAAATTCGTGGCCTGCAGGTGTGGCTTGATAAGTTTTTGGCGCGACCTTCCCGATCAGGCCTGCCTTGGTGAGAAAAGTCATCGCCCACCCGACGCGATTCCGAATTGTTTGCGAGCCGCTTGGGAGGCGATGGTTTATTTCCTCGGGCGTGAATTTGTATTGTTTGATGATTTTCTCGGTTGCGGTACGTCTCTCAATCGGACCTTTGGTGGCGAGAACTAAGACGGGATGAAAAAAGTGATGAAATGCCGGAATAGCCATGGGAGATTGGAGTTATGCTTTGATATATAAAACCGAAAAACATCAGGCTGTCGAGGTTTTGTGAAAGAGACGTCATCAGGCGCTGTGCATGGCATGGTAAATAAAAAAACGGAGTCCCTTTTGAGAACTCCGTTTTAAGTGGATGAACTTTACGCGTTACGCGCTTAGCTGGCCGGAGCGTCGGCGGCGGGGGCGGCGTTGCCGGATTCGGGCTGCTGCTGGGCTTCCATCTCCTTCATCGCGGCTTTGCGGCTGAGGCGGACCTTGCCGGATTTTTCGTCGATGCCGATGCACTTGACCCACATTTCGTCGCCAACCTTGCAGACGTCCTCGGTGCGACGGACGCGGAAGTCGGCGAGTTCGCTGATGTGGCAGAGGCCTTCCTTGCCGGGGAGGCATTCGACGAAGGCACCGAACTCTTTCGTGCCCTTGACGACGCCGCGGTAGAGTTTGCCAACCTCGATTTGCGCGCCGCCGCCACAGAGGACGTCGATTTCCTGGATGGCGCGGGCCATCGAGTCGGCGTTGTTCGAGTAGATGAACACCTTGCCGGAATCGTCCTCGGCGATGTCGATTTGCGCGCCGGTGGTCTCGACAATACGGCGGATGGTCTTGCCGCCCGGGCCGATGAGGAGGCCGATGTTGTCGGGATCGATCTGGATGGTCTGGATGCGGGGTGCGTAGGCGCTGAGCTGGGCGCGGGGCGCGGGGATCGAGCCGAGCATGATTTTCAGGATTTCAATGCGGGCGTCGCGGGCTTGGTAGATGGCTTTCTTAGCGATCTCAAAGGGCAGGCCGTTGATCTTGAGGTCGAGCTGGAAGCCGGTGATGCCGGTGGTGGTGCCGGCGAGCTTGAAGTCCATGTCGCCGAAGTGGTCTTCCTCGCCGAGGATGTCGGTGACGGTGACCCATTTGGAGATGGAGCCGTCCTCGGCATTGTCGGTCATGAGGCCGCAGGAGATGCCGGCGACGGGGGCGATGATGGGCACGCCGGCGTCCATGAGCGAAAGACAGCCGCCGCAGATGGAGGCCATCGAGGTGGAGCCGTTGGAGGCCATGATGTCGGAGACGACGCGGATGCTATATGGGAAGATGTCCTCGGGAGGGAGGACGGGGACGAGGGAGCGTTCCGCGAGGGCGCCGTGACCGACTTCGCGGCGGCCGGGCGAGCCGAAGCGGCCGGTTTCGCCGACGGAGTAGGGGGGGAAGTTGTAATGGAGGATGAAGGACTTGCTCTTGGCGCCGCCGGTGAGGGCGTCGAGTTCCTGGGCTTCCTTGGTGGGGCCGAGGGTCGTGGTGACGATGGTCTGGGTGTCGCCGCGCTTGAACATGGCCGAGCCGTGGACGCGGGGGAGGACGCCGGCCTCGGCGGTGATGGCGCGGAGCGAGGTGGCGTCGCGTCCGTCGGCGCGCACGCCACGGTCGAGGACGGCCTTGCGGTAGGCGGTGTATTGGAGGTCTTCGAAGACGATGCCGATGTCGTGGTCGGCAAAGTTGCCTTCGCCGAGCTCGGCGGTGAGGGCGGCCTTGCACTCTTCCTTGAGGGCGGAGACGTTGGCGGAGCGGACTTGTTTTTCCTTGCCGAAAATGGCGTCAACGATCTTGGGGCCGGCGACGCGCTCAATGATGGCGCGGGCTTCGGGTTTGGCGGTGACGAGGGGGAACTGGCGCTTGGGTTTGCCGGCGATGGCGACGAGTTGCTTGATGCCTGCGACGATGGGCTGGATGGCCTTGTGCGCGAACTCGAGGGCTTCGATGAAGCGGTCTTCGGGGAGCTGCGCGGCGGAGCCTTCGATCATGAGCATGTCTTTTTCGGTGCCGACGTAGATGAGGTCGAGGTCGGAGGAATACATTTGCTCGATGGTGGGGTTGGCGACGAACTGGCCGTCGATCTGGGCAACGCGGACGGCGGCGATGGGGCCGGCCCAGGGAATGTCGGAAATGGCGAGGGCGGCGCTGGCGCCGTTGACCATGGAGATGTCGGAGTCGTTGATCTGGTCGGCGGAGAGGAGGAGGCCGATGACCTGGACTTCATTGAGGAAGCCGGCGGGGAAGAGGGGACGACAGGGGCGGTCGCAGAGGCGCGAGGTGAGGATTTCCTTTTCGGAGGGGCGGCCTTCGCGTTTGAAATAGCCTCCGGGGAAACGTCCGGCGGCGGAATATTTTTCGCGATAATCGACGGTGAGGGGGAAGAAGTCCTGACCGGGCTTGATGTTTTCGGCGGCGGTGGCGGAGACGAAGAGCGTGGTCTCGCCGACCTGGACGGTGACGGCGCCGTTGGCGAGGTGGGCGAGGGAGCCGGTGCCAAATGTGATGCCGTATTCGGGAATGGTGACGGTGTGTTTTTGATTCATGATATGTGTTTTTATTGTAATGATTTACGATTTTAGAATTACGATTTACGATTGACGGAGAAGCCGGATGCGGCAGATCGCGTCGGATGTGGTTTTTGGGTTGTGCCAGCGGGACTGCGCAAGCGGTTTGCGAGCGCGGCGAGAGTGAAACTGGCGGGTTGTGGTTGGCTGATAATCAGCCTTCTTTTGCATCCTCGTTTGGGATTCGAGAGATTTCCGTTTGCCGCCGTTCGTGTGGCGGAGGAGGCAAGCGGAAATGTCCCGGAATCTTGGCGCGAGTGTCGTTTGGACAACGGGCGACCCGCGGATCGGGTCGCCCGTGTGCTTCGAAAGGCGTTAGCGACGGAGGCTGAGCTTTTGCAGCATCTCGTTATACTTGGGCAGATCGGTGCGCTTCAAGTAGTCGAGGAGTTTGCGGCGGCGGCTGGCCATCTGGAGAAGGCCGCGGCGGCTGTGGAAGTCTTTGCGATGCGTGCGGAGGTGCTCGGTCAGGTGATTGATGCGAGCGGAGAGCAACGCGATCTGGACTTCGGAAGAGCCGGTGTCCTTCTCGTGTGTTTTGTATTCGGTGATGATTTCTGTTTTTGTTGCCATTGTGTGGTTTATGTTGAACTGCACGACTGTAGGGGCGCCTTTTCAGGGGCGTCCGTGCGACCCGCTGGCGCTCGCTGTGTTTCGCAACATCGCGGGCGTTTGCCGGTGGCACCGTTCCAATCCGACGGAGTGCCGGACCAGTCATGGTGGGAATCCGCAACCGACGGACTTCCACTAACGCAAGGGGTGATTTATCTGGGGTGAGAGGGGACGGGGCAAGAAGATTTTATCCTGAAAGCGACGATTGGCGGAGCGAGCGACACGCGCGGGCCGCCGAAATAGGGCGGCCCGGAGGTGTCGCACTTGCTGTCCAGTGCCTCAGTATTTTACACCGCAGCCGTAGGGGGCGGTGGAGCTTTTTTCGACGGGGGAGCCGCTTTTGAGGGAGGCGATGGCGGCGGTTACGTAGTTGGTGGCCTTGGAGCGGTCGGGTTTGCCGGCGGAGCGGACGCTGTCGATTGCGCCCTGATAGGCGAGCGTGCCTTCGGCGTCGATTACGAACATGTGCGGTGTCGTTTTTGCGCCGTAGAGTTTGCCGATGACGCCATCGCTGTCGCGAATGTAGGCGGCGGGCGCGGCGTTTTTGGATTTTGTCCATGAGGCGACTTTCTCAGGCGCGTAATCGCCCTGTTTGTCGGGCGCGGCGGAGTTGATAGAGAGCCAGATGACGCCTTCGTCTGCCGCACTTTTCTGGAGCGCGGGGATGTTGCCGCTGGCATAGTGATCCTTCACGAAGGGGCATTCGGGGTTCACCCATTCGAGAACCACGATTTTGCCTTTGTAATCGGAGAGTTTGACCTGCTTGCCTTGGATGTCCTGTGCGGTGAAATCCGGGGCGGCTTTGCCGATTTCGGCTGAGGCGGCGAAGGCGGTGGCATTGAGGGCGAGGAGGGCGGTCAGGAGCGCCGGTATGCGGAGGAGTGCGTTTTTCATGGTGGTGCGGATGTTCGTTGTTTGAGTTTCTTTGGTTTGAAACGGTGCTGTTGTTTGACGCGGAGTTCCTGTTTTTGGGGGTATTTTGAAGCGCGGCCGGCGATGTTTAGCAAAAAATTATCGTCGCGGCGGGGCGGCGGGGTTGTTTTGCTGCGCGACAACGATGCTTTTCAAACTTACATCCCTCGAAAAAAAGGCGCTGGCGGTGATCGCGGTGCTGATCGTTTTGGGCGTGATCGGGCTTTGGGCGCTGTGATGCGTTCGTGGGCGGCGGCTGGCGAATGCGCCTTGCGGACGGGTTTCCTTTTCGCTGGCGAGGGGTTGCAAATGCGCTACGGTGAAGGCACTTTTTTTAATCATGAAAAATTTCCTCACATCGCTTTTGGGGGCGCTGGCTGCCTTGGTGGTTTTTTCGGTCGGCTCGTTGTTTTGCCTGTTTGTTTTTTTTGTGGCCCTGGCGGTTTTGATGGGCGGCGGCGAGAAACGCCAGCCGACGGTGGAGAAGGGCGCGTATCTGGTGTTCGACATGTCGGTGAACGTGACGGACGCGCCGGAGCAGCTCAACCCGGGCGCGCTGATGGAGGCGCTGGCGGGCGGCGGCGACGAGCCGCGGCAGTTGCAACTGCGGCAGGTGACGGGCGCGTTGAAGGCGGCGGCGGAGGACGGCCGGATCGCGGGCGTGTTTTTGTGCGGGCGGTTCCAGCCGTCGGGTTATGGCACGGGTTACGCGGCGCTGCGCGAGATTCGCGAGGCGCTCGAACAGGTGCGCGCGGCGAGGAAGCCGGTGATCGCGTATCTCGACTCGCCGACGGTGCGGGAGATGTTCGTGGCGTCGCTGGCGGACGAGCTGGCGCTTGATCCATACGGGCTGGTTGTCATGCCGGGACTGGCGAGCCAGCCGATGTATTATGCGGGCGCGCTGGAGAAGTTCGGCGTGGGCGTGCAGGTGACGCGCGTGGGCAAATACAAATCGGCCATCGAGCCGTTCACACGCGCCGACATGAGCCCGGAGAGCCGCGAGCAGATGCAAAAACTGCTCGACGATCTGTGGGGCGATTTGCGCAACGACATCGCGGCGGGGCGCGGCTTGCGCGCGCGGGAATTGCAGGCGCTTGTGGACGCGGAGGGTTTGATCCGGCCCGAGGTGGCCTTGCGGAAAAAACTCGTCACGCGCCTGGCGTATCGCGATGAGGTGATCGAGGATTTGAAAACGCGCACGGGCCGGCAGGGCTCGTCGGAGCCGTTCAAGCAGGTGAGCCTGCCCGAGTATGCGCTTGTGCTGCCGCGCGGAACGGGCCCGGCGCTGCCGCCGGAAACCCGGATGGCGGGCGGCAGGGGCACGGTGGCGATCGTGTATGCCGAGGGCGTGATCGTGGATGGCGACGGCAGTTTGGCCGAGGTCGGCGGGGCACGTTTTGCGCGGCAGCTTCGCAGGCTGCGGCAAGACGACAGCGTGAAGGCGATCGTGCTGCGCGTGAACAGCCCGGGCGGCTCGGCCACGGCCGCGGAACACATCCAGCGCGAGATCCGGCTGGCAAGAAAGGAGAAGCCGGTGATCGTCTCGATGGGCGCGTATGCGGCGTCGGGCGGTTATTGGATCGCGACGTATGCGGACAGGATTTTTGCGGAGCCGGGCACGATCACCGGTTCGATCGGCGTGTTCGGAATGCAGTTCGACGTGCAAAAACTGGCCGGCAGCGTGGGCGTGACTTTCGACAGCGTGAAGACGGGCAGGTTTGCCGACACGATGACGATCGCGCGCCCGAAGAGTCCCGATGAGATGGAAATATACCAGCGCATGGTGGACTGGATTTACGAAGAGTTTGTCGGCAAGGTCGCGGAGTCGCGCAATCTGCCGAGGGAGCGCGTGCACGAAATCGCGCAGGGCCGCGTGTGGTCGGGCGCGGAGGCGCTCAAGCTCGGGCTCGTCGATGAGATCGGCGGGCTGGACGCGGCGATTTTGCATGCGGCGGAAAAGGCCGGGCTGGGCGACGGCTATCGTGTGCGCGAGTTTCCACGCAAGAAGGAGCTCGCCGAGGTGCTTGCGCACATGTTCGGCGAGATCGTGCCCGACCAGTCGGAGTCGCGCCTGGGCGCGGGCGCGAAGGGCGCGATTGACGGCGTCGTGTCGAGATTGCGCGCAGAGCTTGGAGTGTTGAACCAGTTCAACGACCCGAAGGGCATTTACGCGCGGCTTCCGCTGGAGATGATCGTGAAATAAGCGGCGGCGCGGGTCAGGCCAGGCACTTGTTGAAGCTCTCGTTGAGCGCGGCGCGGTCGAGGTTTTTGCCGATGAAGACGAGCGTGTTCGTGCGTGTCTCGCCGGCCTTCCACTCGCGGTCCATCTTGGCGTCGAAAAGCATGTGCACGCCCTGGAAGACGAGGCGGCGCGGCGAGCCTTTCACGCTGAGCACGCCTTTCATGCGGTAGATGTCGTTGCCCTTTGTGCGGAGCAGGTCACTGATCCACGCGTTGAGGCGCTGGCCGTCGAGGTCGCCGGGCGTGTTGATGCCGACCGACGAAACATCGTCCTCGTGCGAGTGCGTGTGCTCGAAATCGCGCTGCCATTCGGGGCGCGCGTTGTCGTCCTCGCCCGCGCCTTCGGGATAAATGTGGAGCGGATGCTCGCCGCAGCCTTCGAAGACGAGATAATAGCCGGGATTCGCGACAGTGAACTTGAAGTGCGCGTGCCCGCCCTCGCCGAGATGGAGGCGCTGGAGCGTGTCGCCCGGCGCAAACGCGCCGCCTTCGTGCACGACGTTTTCCCAATCGGAAAATGTGAGCATGGTCGTGTCGATGGCGTGTTGGATGTCGGACTCGGTGAGTGATTTCACGGGCGTCACGACGATGTCGAGTTCGCCCGGATTGCCGTGATGGTGGTGGTGATGACCGCCGTCCTCATCGTGGCCGTGTCCGTCGTGCTCATGCGCGCCGTGTTCGTGGTCGTGGCAATGGCAGTGGCCGATTTCGAGCGTGTGCGTGCCGGCGGGCAGCTTGTAGGCGCCGGCCCATTCGAAGGGATAGCTCGGCTCCAGAAATTTCGGATCGACGGACAGCGCGCGCGCCGGATCGAAGCCGGCGATGTTGATCACCGCGTCGAGCGGCACGTCGCAGTTTTTCGCGCGGCAGACGCGCGCGGCGGCATTCATGGCGCGGATGCGTTTTTCGAGCGCGTCCAGCTCGGCGGGCGCGACGAGGTCGGTTTTGTTGAGGATGAGCACGTCGGCGAAGGCGATTTGTTTTTTCGCCTCGGGCGAGTCGTCGATGTGGCGCAGGATGTGCGCGGTATCCACGACGGTGACGATGGCGTCGAGGCGGAAGCGCGAGCGCATTTCGTCGTCGGTGAAAAACGTCTGCGCCACCGGGCCGGGATCGGCGAGGCCCGTGGTTTCGATGATGATGCCGTCGAGCCGGTCCTTGCGTTTCATCAGGCGCGTGAGGATGCGGATCAGGTCGCCGCGAACCGAGCAGCAGATGCAGCCGTTGTTCATCTCGAAAAGCTCCTCGTCGGTTTGGACGACAATCTGGTTGTCCACGCCGACCTCGCCGAATTCGTTTTCGATGACGGCGAGTTTTTTCCCGTGCTGCTCGGTGAGGATGCGGTTCAGGAGAGTGGTCTTGCCCGCGCCGAGGAAGCCCGTGAGGACGGTGACGGGAATCGGGGCGGCGGAATCTGCGGATGCTGTTGTGCTCATGAAAAAAAGCATATCAAAGTCGTCCAGCCTGCCGGAGCAAGTGCCGCATTCCGGTATTTCGCGGCTCTTGCATTCGCGCACCCGGCGCGTAACCTGTGCGGCCATTCATTCTCACATGTCAGCCGATCTCGCACAACTCGTCACCAGCATCGCACAACGCGCCCGCGCCGCGTCCCTTGCGCTCGCGGTCGCGCCGTCCGCGGCGAAAAACGCCGCGCTCACACGTCTTGCCGAGTTGATCGCCGCGTCGGAGGCCGCGCTGCTCCAAGCCAATGCCCGTGACCTCGCCGAGGCGAAATCCAACGGCCTCGCCGCCGCGCAGATCGACCGCCTCACGCTCACACCTACGCGCATCGCGCTGCTCGTGGAAAGCGTGCGCCAGGTCGCCTCGCTGCCCGATCCCGTGGGCGAAGTTTTGGAGGATGCCACACGTCCGAACGGCCTGCGCATCCGCCGCGTGCGCGTGCCCATCGGCGTGATCGGCATCATCTACGAGGCGCGCCCCAACGTCACCATCGACTGCGCCATCCTCTGCCTGAAAAGCGGCAACGCCTCGATCCTCCGCGGCGGCAGGGAAATCTTCCACACCAACACCGCCTTTGCCGCGCTCATCCCCGACGCGCTCCGCCACGCCGGCTTGCCCGCCGACGCCGTGCAGCTCATCCCTACGACCGACCGCGCCGCGCTCAACACCCTCCTCAAGCTCGACCAATACGTGCACTGCATCATCCCGCGCGGTGGCGAGTCGCTCATCCGCTTCGTCACCGAAAACGCCACCGTGCCCGTGCTCAAGCACTACAACGGCGTGTGCTTCGTCTATCTCGACGACGCCGCCGATGCCGGCCTCGCGGAAACCGTCACCGTCAACGCGAAGACCAACCGCCCTGCCGCGTGCAATTCCGCCGAGCAGCTCCTCGTGCACCGCGCCGCCGCCGCGACGCTCCTCCCGCGCGTCGCCCGCGCGCTCGCTGACAAAAAAGTCGCTCTCCGCTGCGACCCCGAAAGCGCCGCCATCCTCGCGCGCGAAGGCATCCCGCACACCGCCGCGACCGACGCCGACTACCGCACGGAGTTCCTCGATTGCATCATGGCCGTGCGCGTCGTCGATTCCGTGGACGCCGCCATCGCCGTGATCAACCGCGACAGCTCCGCGCACAGCGATGCGATCATCACGCAGGACGAATCGGCGGCCCGCCGCTTCCTCGCCGGCGTGGACAGCGCCGCCGTTTTCTGGAACACCTCCACGCGTTTCAACGACGGTTTCGAGTTCGGCTTTGGCGCCGAGATCGGCATCAGCACCGACCGCCTCCACGCCCGCGGCCCGATGGGCCTGCGCGAGCTTTGCAGCTACAAGTTCCTCGTCGAAGGCAACGGCCAGTTGCGCGGTTGATGTGCCCGTGGGGAGAAATCCCAAATCCCAATCCACAAATTACAAAAGGCGGGGATCGGGTGGCACGGGTGACCCGCCCGTGGGTTTGGGAGGATCGGGTGGCACGGGCGACTCGCCCGTGTGCCCCGAAGACACGGGCAGGATGCCCGTGCCACCCGATCCACACGGGCGAGACGCCATAGCTTTATACACAAGATGGAGAAGCTGGGCCGAAGCGTTCCCATGCCAGGGAGAGGTCGCAGAGGCGGGTCATGCCGATCCACATGGCCTTGATGCCGGGGGGCGCATCGTTTTTGCGTCC
>JARKRC010000072.1 GCA_029974595.1 Ereboglobus sp.
CGAATGGATCGAAGCCTTCTACAACCTGCGTCGCCGTCACTCCTCAATCGGAAACCTCTCTCCGGTTGACTTCGAAAACCTTAACAACTGATCTGCTTCCTCCACTTGCTCTCTCTGTCTTCAATACAAGGGTAATCCCAAACGGCTCAATTTCCCGTAGCTTGCTACGGGGATGAATGCCGCTCGTTGTCATCGGGGCAAAGCCCCTTTCTGTGATACCCCGGATCTCCGAGGATCTTTACTTTCCCATTTCCCATAATCTTGGTCGATCATCTGGCCCGAGCGGGGAGGCCGTCAGGACGGCGGTAGTTGGCCTTGATTTGGTCGAGGTGGCGGAGGGCGGAGGGGAGACGTTGTTGGAAAGAATTCCAGTCACGCGCGGCCTTCGGACTCCAAGCGACTTCCGCCATAGCGAAGAGACGCGGATACAGATTGTATTCGGCCCGATTCCAATCGAAGAGATACTCGCTCCAGAGGTTAGCCTGGCAACCAATCACTTGTTTTTCGCGATCGGGCGGCGTGCCTTCCGGAACGGGCTCCAGTTGATAAATTTTCTCCAGCGGCACCTGTCGTGGCGTGCGTTTGGTGAGATTATTGTCAACATGCTCGTAATACGGATCGTCCGGGAGACTCTCGATGGACTCGGCATAGTCCAGATAACAATGGGAGGTCGGCGTCATGATGATGTCGTTGCCTTTTTCCAAAGCGAGCAGCGCCCATTTCCAGTTGCGCCAGACCATCATGGTAGCAGTTGGCGACAGTCCGCCCTCTTGGATTTCGTCCCAGCCGATAATACGGCGTCCGCGGGCGTTGATGTGTTTTTCGATGCGAGCAAGGAACCACGATTGCAGTTCCATCTCGTCCTTCAGGTTGTTCTCGCGGATGACTTTCTGCGCGAAGGCAGACTTTTCCCATTGTTTTTTGGGGGCCTCATCGCCGCCGATGTGTATATAAGGGGAGTCGGGAAACAACGCGCAAACCTCGTCGAAAACATCCTGCAAGAAGCGGAAGGTTTTCTCCTTGGGCGCGAAAGTGTAGGGATGGACGCCCCATCTTTCCATGACTTTGGGGGCGTAGCTCTCGATATCGGTGTTGCCGAGTTCCGGGTAGGAAGCGATAGCGGCGGCAGCGTGGCCGGGGATCTCGATTTCAGGGATGATAGTGATGCCGCGCTGGCGGGCGTAGGCAACGATTTCGCGGATTTCATCCTGCGTATAATAACCGCCGTATGGCACGCCATCGGGTTTGTTCCGGTCACCGGGCGTGGGAGAGTTGGCACGCCACGATCCGATTTGCGTGAGCTTGGGGTATTTTTTTATTTCAATACGCCAGCCTTGATCCTCAGTGAGATGCCAGTGCAGGATGTTTAATTTATACAAGGCCATCGAATCGATCATCCGCTTTACCGCAACCGGCCCGAAAAAATGCCGCCCCTCGTCGAGGTGCATACCACGCCACTTGAAACGAGGCGAGTCGTGGATGCTCACGACCGGCAGAGCGGCGTCTTGCGCGATGAGTTGCACGAGGGTTTGCAATGCGTAAAATGCTCCCGCGCGCGCGGATGCCTCGATGCGCACGCTGCCGTCTGCCGCGACTTCCAGCGCGTAGCCCTCTGGGTGGGAGACGTGCGTGTCTGCTGCACGTGATGCGGAATCAACCACGATCACCGGGCGATCCGTCGCAGTCGCTGCAGTCGGATGGACAGCAAGCCGTAGCCCAGTCCACTCGAAAAGCGTGTCTGCATATACGCGACCAAGGGCGGCATCGGTGCACACGATGACATGCGAGGTGCCCAGCGGAATACTTCCGCTGGCGATGTTGCGTACGATTTGCGCAGGACGGGGGATGACGTTGATTTCGCCGACGGCGAGTCCGCCGGACAGGAGGCTGTACGCGAACGCGGCAAGGAGCAGTTTTCGAATGTTCATAAGTGTTGATAGTTGCAAAAAAAGCGATGCCGGTGGCTATTAGCTCCAGTATGCATGCGCTCGCGTTGCTGACCTTCTATGACTTGGTTCATGCTGGCGATTGCTGGGCTTGGTATTTTTTGAAAAAATCCATGCGGTTCTCACGCAACAAGATTGGCGGACGGAGCAATCCCCGGCTTCGCCCGTCCGAAAATAAGGGCGAAATCCATGTCGAACGCGCCCGAGCCTCTATGGTTCATGGCATTATTTTGGTTGCAGATAAGTATCGTGGGGGCTTCCGCGCTGGGCGGCCAAAATGGCGCGAGCGACCGGCTGGGCGAGCATCGAATAACCCAATGAGCTATAATGCACGTCGCTGGGCCTCTGGGTAATATTAAGGATTGGCTTCACAAAGTTGTAGAGATCGCTGACAAGGACTCCTTTCTGGCGCATGACATCGAGAGCCTTTGCATTGTAAGGCAGTTCGGCGCCTGGTTTTCGTCCAGCGCTGCCTTCTTGCGGAATCGGCGTGGTGGTGGCGAAGACGACTTTTGCCCCTGTCGCCCGCAGCTTGTCTATAAGTATTCTCAGATTCTTCTCATAGCCATCCAGATCTGGCCCCTTGCTGGTCAGATCATGAAGTCCCCAGTTACAGTAAATGACTGCCCACGTTTTCCCCTTGGGTGGTTTGATCCAGGTGTCGATATTTTCAAGCGTGAAGGTCGTGTTCTGTGCGTTGGCGGGAACACGGTAAACATTCATCAGCTGGTAAATGAGGGAGCGCGCCTCGGCCGTATAACCGATAGAAATGGAATCGCCGATGATCAATGCATTAGGATTGGAGGCATAGGCATCGGCGGGAGTATAAAATACAAAGGGCGGGGAGGTTGGTCGCAAACCGGCGGCTTGCACAGCGGCGTCCCATGACGCCTTGTCATCATATATACTGGCGGCGCGGCCCGCAAGCGCGGCCACAAATAATACCGTTATGCATGCCAAGCTAAATTTGATCTTAATGGAGACTGTATTTTTTGATATGTTCATTGCTGGAGGTTTGATTTACAAGGACGTAAATTATATTTTTTAATAACATTATTAGGTTTCCGTGCATGCAATGCGAGCCGAACTGGGGAATTCAGAATCTTTGCCAGTTGTTTCTTTTAATTTCTTGCGGATATCAAGGCGGCAGGCTGGCCGGGAAGTTCGAGAACATCTCCTGTTGAAACCCATTCCTTTCCATCGAAGCTAAAAACTGCCAGATTTCCCGGTCCAAATTGAGTTGCAAAAATCTGCTTTGAGTCACTCGAAAAAGCTGCTCCTTGCGGAACCCCGTCCAATTTCAATGCTTGGGTTTGCCTTAAGCTTCCATCTTCCTGCACAGAATAGATGTAAAGTCGTGCGGGGCGACCAAACCATGGATTTTGCGGATTGCAAATATTGGCACCATCGAAACATGTCGCTGCGACCCAACGCCCGTCAGGTGAAATAAATACGCCTTCTGGGATGCGTCCTGCGGGAACATTATCGCGAATAGCCCATTCTCCAGTCGCGCTCTTCTCGAGAAGACTGATGACATCGGCGCCGATCGTACAGCTTACGAGTATACGTTGCCCGTCTGGAAAAAATGCAATGTGGTAGGGGCGCATCGGCATTTTTATACGCTGGCGTAATGAAAGTTCTCCTTTTGTATTTACATCGAAAACCAGCATCGTATGTGCTTCGTGCAGCGTTGCAAAGGCAGTGGTTTCGTCCGGCGAAATTGCAATGTCGGCAATCGAATCTTCCGGCGAGGCCACAGCCCATTTCTTTTCAATTTTCATTCCCTCTGCGCTTAAAGAAATTAATGCAATGGCTCCTTCACCGCGCAAGGCTACCCAGGCCTGACCGCCATTATTGGATATGCGAATACCGGATGGTTGTATACCGGCGTCAATCTCGCCGAGCCGTTCCAATCCCCGCTCTGTCAAGCGTAAGCGGGTAATGCGAGAATCTTGGCTCAATTGGCCCGGTTTCCGGGGATCGGCTCTCATAGCTGAAGCAACTAAGATCTCACGTCCATCTTTGCTGATAGCAGCTTCTGATGGAGGGCCGACAACACTGCAAGGAACATTTTCTGCGTGCCATATTCGTGTTGGGTTTGCCGAGATATCCAGTATTGAAATACATCCTGGCCGGGGCATCGGACGAACAAACATCGCTTCTTTCGCATAAAAGCTTGTTTGATCATTGATTGAAATAACAAATTGTGGAGACATGGCTAAAGCTGATGGGAGGGTCAAAGAGAGTGCGGCACCAACGCTAAGGAGCGTCCTTTTTTTAAAGAAGGGAATGGGATGGTTCATGATCGTTATAAAAAAGCCGAAATAGATATTTGATACATTCAAACCTGAATTCTCATTTTACTTGTTCGGGTGAAACGGGTTTTAGTTTTGGAGAGAGGAGGTGGAAGAGCAGTAATGATATGAGATAGCATGAGCCCGCGATAATAAAGAGAGTCCGATATACTCCGGTATTGTCTCCATCTCCTGCTTGCTGAAAAAGAAATCTGGTGATAGCGAGTAATGACATCGCACCGAAGGCTCCCGCGGTTCCGCCAAGTCCAACAACTGATGCTACTGCACTCTTGGGGAACATATCTGAAACGGTAGTGAAAATGTTGGAAGAGAACCCTTGGTGTGCAGCCGCCGCGAGTGCAACCAGTCCTACGGCCACCCACTCATGGCTGACTATACCGGCAAAGGCGACCGGAACGGTGCACAGTGAGCAAATTAACAAAGCAATCTTTCGTGAGGCATTAACCGACATTCCTCTTCCAAGTAAAAAGGTAGAAATGTAACCTCCGCCGATACTTCCTAAATCTGCTATTACATAGATGACGACAAAGTGTAACCCAAATTCTGTAATTGAGAGATTGAACTTTTGATTAAAGAACAATGGGAGGAGATAGAAATACCACCGCCAAGCAGCATCCGTCATAAATTTTGCCAAAATAAATGCCCAGGTTTGACGTAGCTTGAGTAGTACAAGCCATGGGATTTTACTGGCAACAGGTTCAGGCGGGTCGCTTTCGATATAAGCACGTTCTTCTATGGAGAGAAAGCGGGACTTAGCGGGTGTTTGATATAATATAAGCCATGCGGCCAACCAAATAAAGCCTACAGCTCCTGTAACAATAAATGCAAACTGCCATCCAAATAATACAAATAACCAAGGCACCAACAAGGGTGCTGTGATGGCGCCGACATTACTTCCGGCATTGAAAATACCTGCGACAAGCGCGCGTTCTTTGCGAGGGAACCACTCTGCTGTGGTTTTAACAGCGGCCGGAAATACGCCGGATTCACCAAGTCCAAGGAGAAAACGCATGAATCCAAAGCCTCCCAGTGTACTCATGACGGCGTGCCCCATCGCAGCAAGGCTCCATGTGGTCACTGCCAGAATGAACCCTTTACGTGTTCCCAGCCAATCGAGAAGGCGGCCAAAACTCGCCAATCCGATGGCATAGGCAATTTCAAAACAGAAAACGATGTCAGTATATTGTGCGGGGGTCCAGCCAAACGTCTTAATCAACTCCGGCGATAGAATTCCAAGAACAAAGCGATCCAGATAATTGATGGTGAGCGCGAAGAAAAGCATCGCGCAGATGCTCCAGCGAAAAAAACCGCGTTTTTTAGCAATGGATGTAATTTGATTCATGATAAAGTTTGGGGCTGGCAGTTGATCTATATTAACAGGAAATCTCCACCTTCTTATAATTATAAATGTGTATTCAGGAATTCACTAACCTTACATCAGGCATTGGAAATTTCTGTTTTCATACTATGGTTTGAGCTGTTTCGAAAAATCAGCATCTGCTTCGTAGGCCTTTTTACCGCGAGTATCTATATTGGAGGTAAACCCCGGTCCCCCTCCAGCAACATAACCGTCACTGCGGCCGCTTTCATCTCGACTAACCCAGAACGCATAGAGTTTTCCTTTTTCCAGCTTAAATTCAAAACGTACCGGCTTGTTCGCAAGCACAGAAAGATCGCTGCCGCCTTTCCATTTCATTTGAGCGATCGTAGTGTTATTTCTAATACTTTCGCTGTTCTCAAAGGTAAAGGGAGCGATGGGCTTTCCGTCCATATCAGCAACCTGAGCAACCAGTTCACCTTTGTCTGCATTGACATTTACGAATAGGTTTTTGCCTGTAAACACTACGGGACGCGTTGTGAGTATACCTTCATCAGGCGTATTCATTGATGCAAAGCCATCACGTCGCAAAAAGGCCACGCCCATGGCGCCGTTGTCATGCATGGCAGAGTTTAGTATGCCACCTTCGGCTTTGGGGTCCCACGGGCGCGAGGTATCACCGGCAAAACCTGTATAATAAATCAGCAGCTTGTCCCCGCGTATTGCCATTAGGTTTCCGACACTCTGCACATAGCCGCAATCCCAGTCGCCGTATTTCTGGGTGGATTTGATTGCTAGGGTGCGATCCGGACGATCCCAATGGAATCCATCACGGCTGTAGGCGAAGTTTAATGCCGTAAGCTTTCCGATTCCACGTTCGGCCCAGTATGCGTTTTCGGGACCATAGAAAAGTTGGAAGAACGAGATGAGGATACTTTCATAAGCACAGGTATCCATGTTGTATAGCTCCACCGATTGGTTGTCGTTTTCAGGGATGCCATCATCAAAATGTTTATCTAGCTTGTCGGTGGATGCCCAAAACACTGGTGCGGTCGGAGTCCATTTGGAACCGAGGAGGAAATCATCAGCTTCCAAATAACCACGTGAGCGTCCAAGCTTGAGATCAGGCAGATACCAGCGAAGGGAGTAAACCCATTTTTTGCGGAATGGATTGTAGAAAAAAGTTACACGGTCACCGGCGTAGCCACCCCATCCGCGATCATCCCAGTGAATCCCATCTGGTGATGTATAGGCGCGTACTCGGCGAGTGTTTTCGTTTGGCCCGCGGAGTAGCATCTTGTAGCGTTCCTGAGGATTTGTTTCCCAGTAATCCAACACTACGCTCCAAGAGTCCGGCTCTTGCTCAATAATTTTATTTGTGCCCGGAAATATATCAAGAACAGGTCGTTCCCATTTCAGTCCATCTTTACTTGTCGCGTAGGCCAGATTGGTGACATGTCCGGCTTCATACCAGATTTCATAAACCTGCTTTTCATGGCTCCACCAGATTGAGCCGCCAAGAGGAGCCGCAACCGGGCGATCACCATAGCGGGACTTTTTTTCCAATTCCGTTTCCGGTTTGAGCACAGGATTTCCCTCATATTTTTCCGGATAGTGGAATTCCCGGGTAAGTGTTGTATTTTCAATAAGGAAATCATCCACGAACAATTGTCGTCCGATATCTATGGGCACTACATCGGGACGATTCTTCAGATACGGAACCGGTTGCGGATTATCAGGGCGGACTTCACGTTGTGGGGGCCACTGTCTGGGGATTACAATGTTATTGTAGAGTACTTCACCTGTTGCGGTGTTTTCTACTGCAATGCCTGCGAGGAGTGTAAACTTGGGCATGACAATCCTTTCACCGGCTTTAATGGAACGTGTCATTATTGACAAATTACGGTCGGGGAATTTGTCAAAGATCTCTGATACTTCCAATGTATCTCGTTCGGCAAATCCTTGCTTTTTCATGGCCTTAACAGCAGCCTTGTCGCTGGCAAAAGCTACGCCGATAATGTCTCCACTTTTCGTGCAATGAAAAGTGTGTTCACGATCTGAACGCAGCATGTAGAACTCCCGCCCATCCATGTATGCCGGAAGTTTGGTTCCCCATCCGAGTAGCCTTTTGTCTGTGTATTTCTGATCGCTAAAAAAGGCAACCCGAGTCAAAACTGGATCGGTTGTGAACGCCGATATTTCGATAGGCTCTTCAAAATCAGGCGACATTGTTGCAGCATTCCATGGGACATTGTTCTTTGCACCTATGTAAATCAAAGGAGTCACAGGATTATTTCCGGCCGAAATTGATAGCGACAGCATGCTAAAACACAACACGATGAAGTTAGTTTTCATTTGAGTCATATAATTTGGTATGTTAGAGTGTTTTTTTGGGAGGAAAATTAGCTTGGTTCTTTCGGATTACATTGTTATAATACACCAAGGATTTTCTCTCTTTCCTTTTAGCTATATTATTTGACAGGAGTGTAGGCTTCCACTTCGGTGGTGAACATGAATTGAGGATCGTAGTAACCGACACGTTCCTCATATTTGTCGGCATAGGTGAGGCGGATATAGCGCGCCTCCTGAGGGCGAAAGATGAAGGTGCGTTTTTCTTCCTTTGCCTGCGAAAAAACATATTCACCCACTGTGTTGAATTTTTTCCCATTCATACTCAATGAAACGATAATCGTTCTGGTAGAGCCAAAGGGAGGCACCCCTGCAATGATGCAGCCAAGGGTTTGCGTTGTTTGCAGGTCGATGGTCACATGCTTGGGAAAATCCCGGCCGTTTCCCGTGCAAAAAGTACTTCCTGCTTTGGCCTCCCAACTACCGTCCGTAAGCGAAGTGGTGGCCCCCCATGCTGTGGAGCTTCTATTTAAATCCGTGGTTTCGCAGGTTTTTTTTAGCGCCAGATTTTCAGGATTATACCCTTGCGGAACCGGAGGTTGTTCCGGTCCCAGAATCGAGCGGCCCAAGGCTGCCTCAGCTGAGGAGGGACGGAGCGTATAGTGGCGCGGAAGGGGCCGGGCAAGTTCTTGCTGGAGTTTGACAAGGGCAAGTTCTCCAGTGCGAAGATCGCGGACGACTTCGTCGATGTTTTTGGCATCTTTATTGGGGACTTCGATATTTCTCCAATTTTGGCGTCGAACATTGTTGCGGAGGACTGTGAGATTATGCACTTTCTGCGCTTGCTCAAGCATAGGAGTGTTCTCAATGGCAAGGTTGATCCCTTTGTCAAAATTCTCTTTTTTGTAAACTCCGATTGAGACCTCATCAATGATCAGCTCATAATAATCCTCTTTCAGATTTTTGACTATGAGCAGTTGCTGGTTTAGTGTTTGTATAAAGTCGGAAACCTTTATGGCGAGTGCAATGGTGGCCTCCCTGAAGTCGATCGGAAAGGGCAGCGCCGCATCCAGCTGCGTCCACTTGACAAGACCATCCTTATAGAATTTGAGGCCGCTGAGCTTGGTATTGGCGGCCTTGGCGGAAGGCGCCGAGGCATCGATTTCAACATAGGTGACTATTGCGGGAGCGTTCCAGGCTTTGAGCAGTTCCGCCGCCATGAGAAGGTGCCCCCCGGGCTGGGGGTGGATGCGATCACGAATGATATCCTGCGCCCCTTTGGGATCGAGTAGATAGGCTCTTTTAAGGCCCAGAACAACGGGAGCGTTTAGGTCGGCACAGAGGAGGCCGTTTTCTTTCGCGAGGTTTCGCACATACTCGCCATACTTCAACAGCACTGCATTGTAGCCGCCCGGAAACCTTGGTTCCCTTGTGTAATCATCGTAGGGGGAGGGCTCGATGAGTGTGATGCGTGCGCCGGGGAGTTTACTACGGATATCCTTGACGATGCTTGCCAAGCCATTCGCGTAGGTGTCATAGGTTTCCTGCTCAAAGGCCCTGTTCCGGCCATCATTCATTCCCAGCATGATGGTGACGACATTTGGATTAAAGGGATAAAGGTCGCGGTTTAGGCGAGTTGTGATATTCCCGCCATAGCCTCCGGTAACGCGGTCGCCTCCCCAGCCAGAGTTGGTGAAGATGGCGTTGAGTGTGGGAAAGCGCGTGATCGTGTAAGTCTCAACAAAGGATGTGTAGAGGCGCTGCTCGGTAATGCTGTCTCCATAGAAGAGAACATGGTCGCCGGGTTTTATTTCATAGGGTTGACTGGCCGAAAAGCCATGTGGGAGAATCAGGAGTGTAAGAATAGAGCAAAGGAATCCCAACATACGGGAATTTTGCAGGAGTTTGATATTAAGGCTATTCATGAGATACTAATTGATTGAAATGGACTAAAAAATGACACCTTTTTTGTAACGTATAAATAGACATGCTTGAAGCAGAAGGCGCCAAGAAAAATAAGGAGGGCATGAAATTTAGTATTTTTGTTATTAATTTAATTACAATCAATTATGAAATGGCCAAATTGATGGTTTATTTAGTTCCCTTGTTCTCTTGATCGCCTTCTGTAGATTTTTAGATACCTCGCATCAGTCATTAGCATTCCGTCTAAAACCGGTAAGCATACGCTGCTGTCAAACCCCAAGGCTGCGCGTATTTCCTGCCGTAGCTGGCCTCATAATCGAGGAGCAGTGCGAACCTGCCCACCCGCCATGCCATGCCGGCGCCAATTTCCCAGCGTTCGCCGTCCACGTTGGCGCGGATGGCTGAATGGCCGTCGCTGATTTCGCCACCGTTGCCATCCAAAAGCGAGCGTCCAAATTTCATATAGGGTTGCAGCACACCGCCACCGGCCAAGCGAATGGTTTTGCCGAAACGCTGTGTCAGGCGCACTTGGAAGGCGTCCATGTCTTTCGCGGTGATTGCGGTGGTTGTTTGCTTTCCAGTCGTTGTATAATTTTTCGCGAATATATGCAGATAACCCACTTGTAGCGACGAGTCTGCGAACCAATCGCTGCTTATCCGATACTTTTTTCCGATTTCAAAGGTCAACCCAGCGTTCAAATTACCATAGTCGGCGGTGTCTTCATTCGGGGTTTTCAGCGTGCTGTCGATGTTCGCAACTTTTATCGCGGCGTCCATATAGAATCCATTTTGGCGCAACCATGTCAGATACACCCCGCCGTGGGTGCTGGTGAGTTCGGCGTCGGCGCCGGCGGTTTCATAATCAATGTCGCTGACAGCGGTGCCGATGTATATGCCCGCGAAGAGCGTGCCGTCGTTGTCGAGCGCCCATGCCTTGTCGGCACCGACATCCGCGCCATAGGAGAGCTGGCCGTAGGCGCGCCCGGCGATATCGCTGTCAACGTTGAGTTTTTGCCCGTAGGCGCGCAGCCAGAGGGCCGAAGTGACATCCCGACTCTTGTCTGAAACACGGCTGGAAGCCGCCTCCACCCTGAGATCACCGAACCGTTTCAACAAAGAATCCTGCTGCGCAAACCACATCGCCTGCTGGATCGCGACGCTGCTCTTTAACACGACGCCCATCGGGCTTTCGCCTGTTTGGATAATGCTCAGGCTGCCGTCGGCGTTGGGAGTAACCTGGACTTCTTTCAGGCCCCATTCTATCGGGTCCCAAGTCCAGTTTTCGGTGCCGGCGCCGACGACCACGCCGGGTAGGACGGTCTTGGGATTTTCGCCGCCACCGCCACTAGTTTCGATGTGAACGGCACCGCTGCCGCTGGCGGTGGCCACGATCAGCGAGCCGTGCGAGCCGGTGTCAGTGTTCACATTGATCACGACGGTGCCGGTATTGGTGAGATTGGTGAATTCAACATTCTGGTCGCCGATGTTGAGAATACCAGCGTTACTGCCGTTCTTGATGTTGCTGGCTTTGGTGAAAGTCCATGCGCTAAGGCCGTCGATTGTGAGACTCTCTCCGGTGAAGCCTCCGACGCCAGTCGACCCATTGGAGAGAGTGGCGTTCACGACGGCGCTGCCGTTTTGGACGACATCGCCTTGAATGGTGGAGGTGCCCGTGAGATCGAGCCTGAGGATTGTGATGTCGTTGACGGTCACGTCGCCAATCAGCGCGGAACGGTCTGCCAAACCCACTTTTACAGTGAACGGTGATGCTGCGTCACTACTCAAGGAACCCGTCACAGCCAGTGCGCTCTGTGTTCCAGTGACGGTGCTGCCATTTCTTAACACCAGCTCCCAAGAGGTGCCCGTGAAGGTGGCAGGATCCCCTACCGGCGAGATGCGGATGCCGTCGGCGTTTTCCGAGGTGATGCTCACATTGTCAAACACCGCGGTGCCGGAGAATGCCGCACCCCTGACAATATTGACACCGTATGAGCCCACACCGGCAGTGCGCACGGTTCCCGAGACCACTTGCAAATAGTGCGACGGACCGGTACTGCCACTGATGGAAATGCCGGGGGCCGCACTGCCCACGGTCTGGATGGTGAGGCCGGTAATGCTGGCCGTGCCACCGTTGAGCAGCATCACGGCGGCCTCATTGAGGCCCGTGGTGTGGATGTCGAGATCAGTGCCGCTCAAACTGGCGCCATTCAACAATCGCAAACCGTTGCTGGCATTGCCAGTGGTCTTAATATATACATCGTCCAAGATGACCCTGGCACCGGCATTCTCCGCGACAACCCCCTGCCCCGCGTAGCCCTTGGTGGTGATGGTGCCGCCGGTCACTGTCACGGTCGAAGACGAGAGGACACGCACGCCAAAGGCGCTCCCGAGTTCAGTGTTAATGGACACATTGCTCAAAGTCATCACAGAGGCAGTGTCGGCATAAATTCCCGTGGCACCCGCATTGGTGGTGTTAATGGTGCCGCCGGTTATTGTCACGGTCGAGGAAGAGGTGGCACGCACGCCAAAGGCGTTCGAGGCCCCGGTGGTGGTAATAGACACATCGCTTAGTGCCATCCTAGCAGTGCCCGACGCATAAGCCCCCACACCACCCGTTCCCGTGGTGGTGATGGCACCACCGGTCATGGACAGGCTTCCCAAGGCGTTGGCACGCACGCCGTAGGCGTTCATGCCTTCAGTCTGGACATGCGCATTGTCCACGGTGACTGCGGAGCCAAGATTGTCTGACGTAATCGCATGTGCCGCCGAGCCGGTGGTGGCGACGCTGCCACCAGTCACTGTCACAGTCGAGGAAGTGAGGGCTTGCACACCATAGGCGGCCAGACCTCCAGTGGTGATGGACACATCAGTCAGAGTCGTCTTAGAGGTAGCCGATACATAAATCCCCGCAGCTCCGGCACCCGCGGTGATGATGGCGCCGCCGGTCATGGACAGGCTTCCCAAGGTGTTTGTTCTCATGCCATAGGAGGCACCCGCGCCTTCGGTCCGGACATGCACATCGTTCAAGATGATTGTAGTGCCGGCATCCGATGAGTAAACCCCAACAGTCGCCGAGCCAGTGGTGACAATGGTGCCGCCGCTCATGGACACGGTCGCGGCACCCTGAACACGCATGCCATAGTTACTCGCGCCTCCAGTGTTAATAGCAACATCGCTCAGAGTCATTGCAGAGGCACCCAATGCATAAACTCCCGCAGCGCCCGTCCCCGTGGTGGTGATGGTGCCGCCAGTCATGGTCAAGATTGAAGCGGTCTGGGTTTGTACCCCATAAGCGTTCACACCTTCAGTGTTAATAACCACATTGTTCAAGGTAAGCGCACCGGTGGCTGTTGCGAAAGCCCCAATGGCATCCCTCCCCGTGGTGGCGATGGTGCCGCCGTTCATGGTCAAGGTTCCTCCTTCGTAGGAGACACGCACGCCATTGGCTGCCGAGCCACTGGTGCTGATATCCACATTGTCAAGAGTGAGCGCGGCGCTGCTTGAAAAAGCCCCCAAGGCAGCCGTCCCCGTGGTGGTGATGGAACCACCGGTGAGGAACGCGACCCCTCCAGTTTGAACAAGGATGCCCTGCCTGTTGGTGTCGGTGGAGTTCAGGGTGAGGTTGGTGCCGCTGTAGTAGGTCAAATTGTTACTGACAGCCAGAGCCGCCGCCGTCGATATGCTTTCATACGTTGATCCGGATTCGATAACCGTGCCGGAGTTAACAGTTCTGTTTGCCGCCGACACGGCCGGCGATGCGAGCAGGAGCAAACAGCCGATGGCGAGCATGGCGGCGAGTCGTTTGATGATGGTGTTATTATTGATGTTCATTGTTGATGTCCTCTTTTGAATATGCTTGTTTGGGGCATGGGTGCTGGTTTTTAGAAACTCTCCAATTCACCTACTCCACCGCCACGTCTATAAAAAACAATACCACGCCGGTGCTTCGGGAAAGATTTTGTATCGTAAACTTGTTTCTCCCCGTCTTCAGAAGGCCCGGGGGAACATCCCATGCGCGCAGCGTTTTTATAGTGCCCAGCAAGGGGGGATAGGGATTCGGATAGGGCTCGGATATGTCCTCGCTGCGCACGAGCTTTTGCCCGTTGCACTCCACTGCAAACTGAACATCGCCCATGTCCTTGAGACTCTGAGCCCTCAGTCTGGCTGTCTTTTTCCACCCCTGAAGAGGTGCAACCATGAGCATGTTGAAATTCAAAGTGCGTCCGGGCGTCATGTTCAAGGGGAGTTGAACGTGATTTCCGTAGGGAGTACGCCAGCAATCCGTCAGAAAATAATGCTGCGGTTGCGAAGCAATGAACATCTTATTCTTTAAATTATTTATGATATGGAACGGCGGCTCATTAAATGGCCCGCGTTCAGGTTTATTTCCAGCCTCGCGATAATAGGCAAAATTAGCCAAACTAAATCCATCCAAGCCTGAAGCATAGCCCAGATGCGCAGTGGTATAAAACTGCTCGTCGGTCGTGCGGCGGTAGAAACTACTATCTCCGCTACTGGCTCGATTCGGATCCGCACCTACATAGGTGACATGGTTCATCTCCTGATATAGCGCGAGATCGGGGTTCATCTGGCGAATCTGCACCAGATCCAAGTCGTTCTGGACTGTATAGTAATTCTGGGAAAGGTTGGCCATGTCCAGCCCCACCTTGGACAACCTTGGCAAATCTATCCCTACTCCAGCCTGACCGATCAACGTGGAGGAAACACGCACACACAACCAACGATGCTTTCCTTCAGATGCCGTTCTATCCAATATTTTCCTCACTTCGCCGACAAACGATGTCATGATTTCTGCGCGACGTTCCGTCGAGAGCGTGTCCGGGAAGAGGCGAAAGTAGCGCATGCAATCCAATTCAAGTCCATCGAGATCGTAATTCTCGCAGAGTTCTCTTATAAACATCAGCATGCGTTCGCGAACCTGCGGAATAGCCCAGTTCAACACATTAAATTCGCGCTTGCCAGCCACCTTATGCCCCCTCGGAGGCGCCGGATTGGTTGCCAGCAATCGCCATTCCGGATGATCCCGTCGAAAACAGTCGATCGCCATCCATGAAACCGGATGCAGCCTTGCCCCTTCCTGCGCATCAAGATCCTCGACATGATGAAAATCGTTTATACGGATGGATAGGAACGCAGGAGTATTGTTCGCCTTGCAATAATCCACGTATTCCCTCACGATGTCGCCACCTTCGAGAATGAATTTCCCCAAGCTGCTGATGGGACGCTTGAAGGTTTCCTGCCACCAACGGATATGCTCCCTCGGAGGGTAGACCGTGCTGTTCCACAAGGGGACCCAGGTAAATCCAGGCGACAGCATGCACACATCCGCTCCCGCCTTCACTGCCTCCCCTATCGATCCATGCAAGGCCTCGATACTAAAAGGGGCGCCCTTGGGATGAAAGGGCGCTGTACATGCCTCTATATTCGTCGTATCGTTAATATATAATATTTTAAACGGTGCTTTTTTCCCAGCCGAATAAAGCGGGCATAGGAAGACGTCCAGTGTGATGGCTAAGCAGAAAAATGCTATTATTTTTTTCATGATAGAACATACCCCATCACCTAATTGCCTAAAATCTCATGGTTGCCGTAAATGTATAGGTTCTCGGCTGAATGTAGTAGAACCCATAGGGTGTGGCCACCCGTGCCTTGCTGGTAATATCTCCATCGGGGGCACGCTGGATGGTGCTGAAATAACGGGGTTTGTCGTAATCAAAAAGATTGGTCACCCTCGCTTGAAGATCGAGCCAGAGTTTTCGCGTCAGACGAATGCGATAAGTCAATGCGAGCGTCGCCGTGCAATAGGAACTGGCATAAAGATAATCAGTCGGCCCCGCATTGGGATCATCAATTACATTGCCTTCCGCATCCTCAATGGTATCTGAGCCACGATTACCTATGATCTCGCGACCGCGGGTCTGAGCTCCCCCGCCGATCGTGAGGTATCGCAAAAAACCGCGCTGGAAAGTATAATCCGTGTAGAAATTCAGGATGTAGTTGGGAAGACGTGTCACTTTCTGTTCACCGCTGATCGCTGATCCCATAAATGCCTGGATGTTGTTCCATCCGGAAGCGGCATCCCTGTTTATTTGAGTGTCGGTAACGGCGGTGGCATAATTATTGGCGTCAATAGAAACACCACCGGTCGACACGGCCACGTCTCTTAGCGTGGCCATGTTGCGATTCAAATACGCCCGGGTATCGGCGAAGGCATTTTTTTGAACCGCCTCCGGGATGGCATAATTAAAGGTCATCCGCCATCCCTTCCGCAGATTGCCCGTCAACTCAATTTCGATACCCTGATTCTCAAGGTCTCGCCGGTCACTGTATGCTTGCGGAACCTTTGTGAGTCCGAAATTCGCAGCGGGATCTAAATTAAGAACCTGATTAATTACGGTATTCATTGCATAGGAAAGTCCCAGATTGTTCGCGATCTTCTGGTTTTTCTCAACCCCTCGATAAGCACTGATATTGATAACGGCCTTTCCTTTCCAAGGATTCAAGCGAATTCCCAAGTCTCCTCCATCGGAAACACGAGGCGCAAAAACTTGATAATTAATATCATATCCGCCTCCATTTGTATTGAAACTGGTTCCATAGTCGCCAAAAACGCTCAACCAGTCCGTGATGTGATAAACCGCACCAAAAGCGTACGTGGTTTCATCGATATTTACAGCCGGCGCCGAATAAAGCGCCTGCTCATCAGCGGTAAGCTCTGCATAATTGCTCGGCGCATCAGGCCGGTAATTAATGGTTTTCCCATCCCATCCAATATAAGCGGCATGTCCTATGGTCGGATTGGGTGTGCGTATAACTGACTTATATTTATCATAACGCATCGCAGCCAGAATATTCAGCTTTTTGTTGAAGAGATCCCACAGCAGGGTTTCGTTGATATAATAGTTCTCAAGCTTGCCCCGAGAAATCGCGCTCAGGCGAAAGGGGTCCACCACCCAGTCGGGCGAGAAGTCATGCTCCGCCCCGGCGATCGTAATCGTCGCGGCATCGTTGGGATTAACCGTATACGGCTCTGATATCGGACGGTTGCCCGGGGTATTATAAAGCCAGTAATAACGATAAAAAATGCGCGGATCCATGCTGACTCCCGAAATTTTAGTCGTGCTGGTGGTGCTCCACATTCTACCATCGTCATAAATACCCGGATCATCCGCCACCAAGGCATATATATGGGCGGAATTCTCCGAGTCCTGAATGTTGCCGCCGCCATTGATGCCGAAAGTGAAATTGCCCACCTTGGTGTTTTTGAGAAGGTAAGCTCCTGCAACCCGGAACGATTTGCTTTCCGTTTCCGTCACCGATTCCTGCCTGTAGCTTTGGCTGAAAGGCGTCAGAAATCCGGGATTGGGCGAGCCATCCACCGTGGTCTGGGAGAGATCCAGATATATCTGGCTCATGTAAGTGCGCGCAGTCAGCTCATTTGTCCATTTCTGCCAAAGATAATCGCCTCCCGCCTCAAAGAAAAGACGGCCCCGGACCGGCTCCCACTTCCCCGAAAAGGTGAAGGCGCGATGGTCCTGAAAAACATTCGCGGCATCAAGCGCGGTGGAAAAATCCGAGCGATTTCTCTCCAGTTTTCGCACAAATTCCTGTGTCGCGGCCAACTGGTCCTTCTCCGTCTGACTCAGCTCCGGCGACGATGCCAGGGGTGAATTATAGATACTATAGAAACGAGTATCCCAATCGGGAACATTAAGTGCATTGAGCAGTCCGTAGTTGGCAATGTTTAATGCGGTCGTTCCCTGCAGGTGGCCGCCGACATAAATAGTGCTGGACTGTCCGGAACCGCGGGTTGACAGTTGGTTGTAATCATTGAAAACATCCACGCTTCCGGTGATCCCCGGGGCTGAAACAAATTGATATAGAGGGGTGGCGCTGACACCGGAACCCGAGTAATTTGGTCTCGATGTGTTGGCGCGATCCGCCTGATAGTGCACACCATTCCAGCCGGTTAGCATATCAGTAATGGTGATCAAGGCGACATTGCGCTCAATCTTCCCCCACTCCGCATGTCCCGTGAAGCTGAGCGTTCTGGTTGGCTGCCACATAAGCCGCAAATCAATGGCCTCGCGCTTATCGAATTCATTCTGCCTCCAGCCATTTTGGTCCTGCCACAGGGTATTTAAACGCAAGGCCAGTTTATTACCGACGGGAACATTGAAATCGCCCGTAACTCGCTTTGAGTCCTCGGAGTCATACTGAAACGCCACCCTTGACGCATACTTCTTGAGCATTGCCTGCTTGGATACCACATTGCTGGTTCCCCCGATGCCTCCCGGGCCAAAAAGAATGGCATTCGGCCCGCGAGCATAATCGAAACGTTCGATATTATAAGAATCCGGACGGAAGGAGCTGGGGAAAAAGTCCCTGTATTGAGATCCTGCACTGATTCCCCGGGAGTTAAAATTAACACCTCTAGCAATAAGGTCATTGTTCCCGTCGTCTTGGGCGGAACTTACATTAACAGTCCATTGATTGGCTTCCTCGAGATTGGCAATTTGCAAAGCATTGATAAACTCGCGAGTCAGCACAGAATAGGCTGCGGCGGTGTCCTTGAGATCTCCGGCTAAACGACCACCGGCAAGAGAACTGGCCGCAACGAAACCGACGTCGCGGGATGACTGGACCTCAAAGGGAGATAATATAACCACCTCATTGTCTGCAAGCGCAACATCTTTTGTTTCTGCCGGAGGAGCCGAGTCGGAGGAGAGGCTACTGTTGTCAGCAACTTGTCGCTGGGCTTGCGCCTGGGCTGCTAGGAGGACACAAAACGCTGTAAATAACAGACGCGATGATTTGAGGGTATTGTTCATGGTGGATTTTTGGTTATTGGGTTAGGAAAAATGTAATAAAAGGAATTAAAGGCACTGGCGCTCAGGCCAATGCCCATGCTTTCTGGAGGCGATTGAGATTGTCTTGAACACTTTCTTCCTCGGTTTTTCCGGGAAAGGGATTGAATTCAAGGATCAAGTCGCCCCGACTCTCTTTGTTAAGGAAGCCGACTTCAAGGAGCGCACGGATGGCATCAACAAGTTGGTAGACATCGATCTCTCCGTTGCGATAGCCTATCGGCGGATGCATGTCGCCATAGAAGGGATCGGATTTGTCACGAAGCAAACAGTTGCCGAAGTGCACACGCTGAATCAGTGCTCCACAGCGACGAATGGAATCAACAATCTCCTCGCGCATAATGGGCAGGTGAGCGATATCGAGCTCAATGCCAATATTGGGGCGCGTTTTGCGCACACGATTGACAAGTTCAATGTTCTTGTCGAGCGGACCGAAGAGGTAGGCCTTGTCCACATCAAAGTCAAATGGCTCCAAGAGCGCAGTGATCCCATGGGGTGCAAGCTGATCGCAAAGCCAGCAGCAGAAATCATAAAATGCCTCAAAATGCTCCTGCTTTCCTTGTGCGTAGGGTGGACCACCCGAGGCGAAAATGAACCCCGTGGCGCCTATCTCCGCTGCCTGGCTTATCAAGTCGGACACGATCAAGCGGCATTGCGCTTGCTCCGCGTAATTGGGAGAGGCGAAGGAAAGCTTTCTCAAAGGAAAAAGATGCGTGGCAAAAGCAATATGTTGCTTCCCACTCTCCCGGACCGCCTTGACAAGGCGTTGCCGATATTCGGTGCCGTAGGGAAGACAGCAGTCAAAAGTCTCCATGTCAGGACGTTTGACGAAGGTCTCCAGTGTCTCGGCGTGATAGACAGGATCCACCGTGCATCTGAAATACAGAAGGTGATGGACAATGCCAATGCGTGCATAACTGGAAATGGGCTCGTTCATAGTTTATTTAAAAGTGCTTTTGGCGATGGTGCTGCGGGCGCTCTTAAGAACCTCCCGGGCACCGCGGTCGATGAGGATGATATCCGCATCAAGGCAGACAAAGGTGAAGCCCTTCTCCAGCGCCTGTTGGATCTGCGCCGGATCAGTGCGAACTAGATGGCAGCCCGCAGCCTTTTGATGCTTTTCACAGGCCGCAAGGATGCGATCTCCCGCCCCGTTGACTATCGGATGCCTCGTCTGCCCTGGAACCCCGTAGGATCCACTCAGATCATAGGGACCAATGAACACGCCATCAAGACCGGGAACCGCAAGAATCTCATCAATGGCCTCGACGCCTTTCCTCGACTCAATCATTGCGATGACTATAGTTGTGGCGTTTGCCCTGTGCGCATAGTTTTCAAAATCCACCCCCCAGTTGTTCATACGAGCAAAGCAGAAGCCCCGACAGCCTTCCGGCGGATATTTCGCGGCAGCCACGGCCGCTCGCGCCTGCTCGGGAGTATCAATCAAAGGAACGATCACTCCATGTGCGCCGACATCGAGACTGCGACGGATCTCCAAGGCGTCCGCAGAACTTACACGCACGAGAAGAGCGGTGTTTCTCCCATGGAGCGCACGGGCGACTTCCTCGACCGTCTTGATATCGGCAGAGGTATGTTCGCAGTCGAGGCCGAGCCAGGAAAAACCTGCATTGGCCATGATTTCGGCCGCGCTGGGCGCATTGGTTTGTATCCAGCAGCCGATCGCGGGGGAGCGGATTTCAAGTGCTTTTTTGAGCAAAATTTCTGGTGATTGCATGTTCATTTGCGATTCATTTAAATGTCGTCTGGGCTTTGAGTTTGAGCTGCCAATACCGAGCCCAGGCACTCAGAACAGTGTCGGCATTGAGAATAAAGGTGTCATCACTGGCAAAATTGTCCGGCGCTAGCTTGTGAAGCGCCTTTAGGTATGGAGTCTCTTTGAAAACACACTTGAGTTCTACGGGCCCCGTGAACTTGAGGGGCGTTGATTGCGCCGGCCGCTTGACAAGCTTGATGGCGGAATTGCGAATGACCTCGGTGACCTCCACCAGCGGATAACACTCAGCGGCAAAAAACACCTTGGAAGACTTTTTGCTGTCCACCGTAGCCACATCAGGAATAAGCTTTCTTGCTTCCGCGTTACCGGCACTGTCACCAATGATCAGACCGAGAGGAACACCAAGGTCACCCGCGATCGCCGCTTCAACCCCAATTTCCCCGACATGATGGCCATTGATATAAATTGCCCTAAAATCAGGCTCGTAGGTATGTGCGAGCGTGTAACCTGAACTTTCCATCGAATGAAATCCTTGAAGGATCAATGCATCCGTATCCTTGTCGACGCCTTGGGCATCATCATCAAGATAGGGAGGTTTTCCATAATACACACGGATGCCCTTCGGAATTCGCGCTAGATCAATATTACGTCCAAACCAATGTTCGTCAAAAATGGAAATATCTTCCGCTCCGCCAGTCCGAAGCCCCTCAATCAGGGCAAGAAGCTCCGCCATGAACCATTCACGGGCCTGCGGGTATTCAGGATCATTTGGAGTTACCTGCGGCATCGCGGTAACACCAGTGACTCCTTCCATATCACAACGAATATGAAATTTCTTATTGTTCATTATACGTAAAATTTTTCCGTCTGAGGAAGCCATGCCCCTGCCACACCGCAGACTCGCGCAGCAAGTTGACTGGCAGCAGCGGCGGCTCCAAGAGGGGATTTCCCCTTGAGAATGGCCATGAGATATCCCGCAGTGAAAGCGTCCCCTGCCCCGACTGTATCCACAATCCGATGTACATCAGGTGCAGGAATGTGAAATTGCTCGTCTCGTGTGATGACGTCAGCTCCCTTGGGGCCATACGTTAGGAGAATGGTGTTGAGCAGCGGATACTGATCAAAAAGAACATTAATCGCCAGCGACTCCTCGTCGAATCCAACACCATGAACCAAGGCGATTTCCGACAGCTCCTCGTTATTCAACTTAAGATGTGTCGCATAATACAGAGAGTTCTTGATCACCTCCTCGCTAAAAAAGGGCTTGCGGAGATTGATATCCAACAGACGGATACTGTCTCGACGAACATTATTCAGAAAAGTTTGCAACGTCTCCCGGGATACTGTCGAGCGCTGCGCGAGCGTGCCAAAACAAAATGCATCCACACGATGCACGTAATCGAGGGCTTGCGGCAAACAAGGAATATAATCCCAAGCAACATCCTTGTGGATATGATACTTTGCCGCACCATGCGTGTTGACAATCACATCGACTGTTCCGGTAGGATGGGCGGAATCTATGTTGATGAACTGTTGATAAAACTCCCGCTTCGATAGCGTTTGCCGAATTCCCCAGCCAAAATCATCGGTGCCTACCGCAGAGATTAACCGTGTCTCGAACCCGCCGTCATGCACGTGCATAGCAAGATTTGCCGGCGCACCGCCTATGCGATTGCCTTGGGGAAGGATATCCCAAAGAATTTCACCAAAAACTGCAATGCTCGGCGTCATGAGGTGGTGATAGGAGTGGCTTGGAACCCACGGGAGCTTGCTTCAAATTCAACGACGATCCAGCAGACGAATACCGAATTACCCAGGAAGCAACTTATAGCAGTTTGATTGGAGGGTTGGAGAAACCCATCCCCGTGCTGAATCCAAGGAAAATAACGATGTGAATACATAAGAATGACTGCTGGCATCAAAGCGCCTTTTCAACGGTGAGTTGAAGCTCCTTGTGCCCTGCTGAATTCGTTTTGACTTCATATGCAATGGCTTTCGTAGGTTTTCCATTATAGTAAATCTTTAGGTCGCCCTTCAGTGTAAGTTTATTTGCCTTGATCGGTATGATGACGTCGCCGACACCAAGCGAGGCCCCCCCGAGCATATTGATCCAAAGGCCGCTCCCTGCGTTGAGTACCACGCTGGAGTTTCCATCGGTGTCTCTCCAGTCAAGCACGTCATGGCTCTTGGTATTGGCAACATCGACGGTCATTCGCGCATTGCTCCCTTGTTCATAAACAAGTCCGGTAGGCGGAGGATTGCCAGCCATGGAAATTTGCGTCACACCCACTTTGCCGTCACCACCCGGGCTAAGGTTGCCTGAAGCCGTATTGGCAAGGCTCAGCTTGGTTCGCGAAGTATTCAAGGTGCCTCCCGTCCACACAAAGGAACCCTTTCCCGTAGTTCGAATGCATTGATTTGGCCCCGTGCCCAAAACATTGAGCGTACCGCCACTGAGAACATAGACCCCTGTGGAGTTAGCGCCGTTTGCCAAAACCAAACCAGCGTGGCCGGTGACATTCACCACGCCGCCGCTCTGCTCAATCGTTCCATTGGCGTTCTCCGTTGCAACATGACCCCCGGCAGAAAGGGTATTAGCCACATTAACCGTGCCATCCTTGATTCGAACGGTGCCGCGGCACTTGAGGCGGGCAGCTATAAGGAAGTTAACATTAAGCACCGTATCCTTGCCTTGGATTTCGAAAACACCTCCTTCGGTATTGATTGCAACGGCTTCTGCAGAAACGGATTTATTGGATAGCGTAAGTATAGTTGCCATCCTAGCACTACGGGAAGCCACCCATACGAAATGGTCCCCCCGCGGGCGAAGTCCTTTCTCGGCGCTGGCGGCATACTTGCTTGCCCAAATATCGGAATCCCATTCACCGGAGAAATTTGCATAAATGCTTTCAACGGCGGCATAAGATGCTGAAAAGCTCATTGCACAGGCTAAGAACAAAGCGGGTAATTTGGATATTGTTTTCATTGGAGTGTGTTCGGATGGATGAGTTAACAAAATGGTTTTTTCGCTATTTTGAAAAGGAGACGGGAAACGGGCGATTGGCCGATTGGAAGTAAAGCATGGCGATGAGATCGTCTATGGAGGGGAAGCTGCGGGACTTGCGTTTGACCGCGCTGAACACGCTGCTGAGTCCCTCAATGAGGGCGTTGGTGATTCCGAGGCTGGTATTGTTAGAGCGGCTGAAGGCACCGCCACGGCGGGTCGGCCCACTCGAAGAAATGGAGGGGAAATTCGCAGTGCCGCCATCCGGCGGCGGCAAGGCAAGCTCCGCAGTCCAAAGCGGCCGCAAGCTTCCGCACTCCATAACTAAAAGGCATAAGGGGAGCACACGGAGGCACCGCTGGCGAAAGAGCTGGGAGGGGATATGAGAGTCACCGAAGAGGACGACTCTAGACGCAAACGTCCGCACGGGAACGGTGATGGGGCGTGATTGGACAGAGTGCTCGATCATTTGCAGGTGCGCTTGAGGTCAAAATGGACGGGACGGAAAATTACGAGATAATGGGTGTTTCGCCAAAGGAAACGTACGTTGTTATAACGTGTCAATATCCTTTTTCGATAATTGAAAGGATTTTTTTCAAAAAGTGTACTTTTCGCTTTATGTGAGAGATGGGGCATGTGTAGTTTTGCGATGTTTGCCATAACTTTGAACATGAGCGACTCCACTTCCTCTTCCTTTGCGCCGGGCACCACGTTTGCCGTCTCCAACAGCGAGGCAGGGTCGCGCCTGCCTGTCACCGCCGACCGGGTGAAGCAAAAATTGCTGGATCTCATTCTAAGCGGCGAGATCGCGGCCGGCACGCGCCTTGACCAACGCCAGCTCGCCAAGCGGCTGGAGACGACTACGGCGCCCTTGAGGGAGGCGCTCAGCGCGTTGGAAAACGAGGGGCTACTGGTACGCCAACAGGGGCTCGGCATGTTCTGTCGTGTCTATACTGTGCTGGAAATAGAGGAAATGGTCGAAATCCGCGGTGTGCTAGAGGCGCTGGCGGCGCGGCGGGCGGTGGCGCGAATCACCGCCGCCGAGATCGGCGAGCTGAGGGAAATCGCACAGCGGCTCAGCCAGCCGATCAATCCGGGCGGTGTGACGGAGTTCCTCAAGTGCCATGTTGGTTTCCACAAGCGCGTCATCCAGATCTCGCGCAGCCCGCGCCTGCAAGCGCTGCTGGAGTTTCATCATTTTGTCGATGTGGTGCTGGCGAACATCGCGCCGCAGCTTTGGAAAATCGAGCCGCACGACCATCTCGGCCTAGTCAGCGCGCTGGAGAGTGGAAATCCCGAGTGGGCCGAGCAGGCCATGCGCAACCATATTGCACCGACTTATCAGAAACGCTTTGCTGCTCTCCGCGCCCGTTTCGGCGAGGGGCCTATCTTTTCGCAACGGATGGATTGATCGTCCTGTTTCGATAGTCGACGCGTAGATTGTAATTCCATCGGTGTCGCGGATGGCGTAGCGTAAAACGTAGTGTGATACCATTTGCTTTTTTGCTGAACTTGACGGACGCGACTTGCTTTTCGGGCCATCATGCAGATGTGGCAGCGAGGGGGCGGACGTTTTCGCGCAAGACTTCGAGGAAAAGGGAAGCGCCGCGGCTTTGGTAGCGCTGGAGATGGCGGGCAAGGGCGATTTGCCGGGTCGGGGCGCGTCCACTGAGACGGCGATAGACGATGTGGCCTTCGTCCTCGGGAGCACGGGTGCCTTGGGGAAGGATCGAAATGCCGAGACCCATCGATACAAAGGACTTGACCGTTGCGATTTGCGAGCAGCGAAAGCCGATCTGCGGATCGAAATTGTGCGCGCCGCAAAAGCGCTGGATTTGCGCGGCAAGGGCACTGGAATGGCCGAGCAGGACAAAGGTTTCGTCGCGGAGGTCTTCGCCGAGCACGATGGGTTGCGTCGCGAGGGGATGAGCCTTTGGGACGGCGAGTAGAAGTTGCTCGGTAAAAAGAGGTTCCAAGGAAACGCGGGTGTCAGTGACAGGCAGGGAAACAAGCGCCAGGTCGAGCTCGCCTTCGACGATGGATTTGACGAGCGCGGTGCGAAAATCCTCGCGGGCGTGGATCACGAGATTGGGGTGCTTTTGACGGACTTGCTCAATGATGCTCGTCATGAGATAAGGCATCACCGTGGGAATCGCGCCGACGGTGATGCGCCGTTCCATGGCCGGGGTGTCCTTGATTTCGCGGGCGGCGATCTCGATTTCGCTGAGAACCCGGCGGGCGCGTTCGATGAAGAGTTCGCCGCTTTCGGTGAGGACCGCCTTGCGGCCAAGCCGGTGGAAGAGCTTGTGCCCAAGCTCGTTTTCCAAATTTATAATTTGCTGGCTTAAAGAAGGTTGGGATACGTGGCAGCGTTCGGCGGCACGGGTGAAGTTGCCGGTTTCGGCCACGGCGACAAAGTAGCGCAGTTGATGGACTTCCATAAGATCAAGAAAAGTTGCGCCGTTTCTATCGTTTTTATCTATGATGTCGATAGAAACTAATTATTTCACCTATTGTTTTTACATGATACTGTAATGGCCTCCCCGCTCCACTTCGGGGCGGATTAACCTGAAATAGAAAGCAAATAACATGAAAAACAACCGCTCGCTCTACGCCGCTCTCGTGGCCGCAGTGCTGGTCGCCGTCGCGATCCTCGCTGCTCCCGTCAGCGATATCGTAAAGGTGTCCGGCATTCTCGGTTATGGCGTCGTTTTGACGCTCCTGACCTTGAGTGTGATCGAATACGGCCGTGGCTCCAGCCGCGGCGCTTCGCGATAAGCGCTTGTTTTCTTAGGTAGAACCCATGAGGCCCGGACGAAAGTCCGGGCCTCTTTCCGTTTTTTGGCGGGCTTGGAGCATGATCGGCATTGCGATTTCGTTTTCGGCGGGGCAAGGTCGGAATCGCTGCCCGTTTTGCATCTCGAAAAAACTCCCGTCCCGTCTTTTGCTTATGACTTCCTCAAATATTCCCGCGGTTTCCTCCGACACCGGCCCAGGCGGTTTGCGCATCGGCCTTTTTGGCATTGGGCTCGATACGTATTGGCCGCAGTTCGCCGGGCTCAAGGAGCGGCTCGAAGGTTATCTGGCGCGCGTGGCGCAAAAGCTGGCGCGGCCCGGCGTCGAGGTCGTCAATGTCGGGCTTGTTGACAATCCCGACCGCGCGCGCACGGCGGGTTCGGAGCTGAGGCGGGCGGAGGTCGATTTGATTTTCCTGCATGTCACCACCTACGCGCTGTCTTCGACGGTGCTGCCGGTTGTGCAGCGCGCGAAGGTGCCGGTGATCGTGCTCAATCTCGCGCCGGAGCCGGCAATTGATTACGCGACATTCAACAAGCTCGGCGACCGCACGCGCATGACGGGGGACTGGCTCGCGCATTGCGCGGCATGCCCGGTGCCGGAGATCGCAAATGTCTTCAACCGCGCCGGCATCCGTTTTCATCAAATCACGGGCGTGCTCGACAACGACCCGGTGTGCTGGGACGAGATCGACGCGTGGGTCGAGGCGGCGCGCGTGGCGGCGGGCATGGCGAACAACCGGCTCGGCCTGATGGGGCATTATTATGGCGGCATGCTCGATATTTACTCGGACGTGACGTTGCAGTGCGCGACGTTTGGCACGCATATCGAGATGCTCGAAGTCGAGGAGCTGGTGGCGTTGCGGCGCGCGGTGGCCGGCGCGGACATCGCCGCGCGCGTGGCCGAGTTTCGCGAGGTGTTTGACGTGCAGCCCGATTGCGGCGAGGACGATCTGTTGGAAGCGGCGCGCACCTCGGTCGCGCTCGACCGGCTCGTGGCGGCGCGCCGGCTCGGCTCGATGGCGTATTACCACATGGGCAGCGGCGTGGCCGATTGCGAGGCGGCGATCAGCTCGATCATCCTCGGGACATCGTTGCTCACGGGGCGCGGCGTTCCGGTCGCGGGCGAGTATGAGGTGAAAAACGCGCAAGCCATGAAAATCATGGACCTGTTCGGCGCGGGCGGCTCGTTCACCGAGTATTACGCGATGGATTTTGCGGACGACGTGGTGCTCATGGGACACGACGGGCCGGGGCACATCAAAATCGCGCAGGGCAAAACAAAAGTGCGCCCGCTCAAGGTGTATCACGGCAAGGTCGGGCGCGGCGTGTCGGTCGAGATGGCGGTGCGCCACGGGCCGGTGACGCTGCTTTCGGTGGTGGAGACGCGCGACGGAAAACTGCGCCTGTTATGCGCCGAGGCGGAATCGGTGCCGGGGCCGGTTTTGGAGATCGGAAACACGAACAGCCGTTATCGCTTCAGTTGCGGCGCACGCGAGTTTGTCAATCGCTGGAACTCGCACGGCCCCGCGCACCACTGCGCGATCGGAGTGGGGCATATCAGCGCCAAGATCGACAAACTGGGACGGTTGCTCGGGATCGAGACTATACGCGTGTGCTGAGCAGCCCGAAATACGCCACACTCTGCAACCGCATCAAACTAACCTGACAATTTTTCCCGATCTCCCGCCACTCGCCTCACTTTGTCAGATCACGTTTTGGTTGCTACACGGGTCGAAGCGACGGTTTCCGCCGCTTGTTTGTTTTGCGGTTTGTTTTTTTTGGCGAGGCTTCGCCTCGTCCGGCGGCGGGGACGCACCCAAACCGAATCCCGCAGCGCGGCTCAATGGACTATTTTTCTCGGATTTCTGGCACGCTTGATGGCAGGTTGCGTGTAACGATTCGCTTCCAAGAGATGATGCGTTTTTTCACCCAAGGCTGCGGCGAGACGGTCAACCGTTGCGAGCTGAAGCCCTGGGCGGCGTCCCGCTTCGATATCCTGATAGTGACGGTATGCAAGGCCGGCCCGCTCCGATAGGATTTCCTGGGTAATGCCGAGGTGCAGGCGGAGGCAGCGGAGGTTTATGCTGAGAGTTTCAATCGAGCTCACGCTACAAAAATAGCGTCTTGACTTCCAGTGAAACACGCTACGAAATCAGCGTGTTATCGATTAAAACCTTTCCTCATGCCCTCCAAAATATCCCAAGCCGTCACCCTCTTCATTCCGACAATCGGCATAGCTTCTTACGCTGCGCACGGCAGCGAAAGGTCGCTCGCAAAGAGGGAGCAAAAGATGACCCACCATCAGAACCGGAACTTCCAGTTCTGCTCAATAACACTATTATGTAAAATACCATGACTGAAGAGGACGCATATAATATCGCGCTCCAAGAGCTCCAGACGCAGCAAGTATCTCAAGGCATTTGGGTGAAGGCCATTGCCTTTTCCGAAGGCGATGAAAAGAAAGCCAAAGCAAATTATTTAAAATTTCGCGCCGAACAACTACTGAAGGCCGAACGAGGATATGCAATAACGACTACTGGAGTTCGAATAGCTTCGATTCTTTTTTCACCCTACGGAAAAATTTCCAGATCCATATTCACGATACTAACTATTTGTTGCGCATTTTCCTTCAAACTCGGGACAGACAGCGGTAACGACGCTTTAGCTATAGTTATTTTTATTATCGGTGGATGGATCTTGCTTTGCGCACACATAAAGAGAGCTAGAGACGCAGGATTTTCACCTTACATGATTTTCATTTATCTCATACCATTCATGGGTTTGTTATTTCTATTGGTTTATATTTCTGCACCGTCCGAAAATGAAAAATCCAAAGAAACAGATCATGAAAACGGAGCCCAAGCGATGCAGCCAGCTTCCCGGCACGAGGATAAAATCACATGAGCTATGAGGTCGTATCTTTTTGGACAAGTGCATTTTCATTAGTTCTTCAGGTTGTCTCTATGTTTCCGCGTGACAAACGCGATCGCACACGAGATCAGGAAGAAGCGCTGCTCGCACTTTCAAAGGCTTATCATGCCACTGAGGCTTATTATGCATTTTTAGGTTCGCATCCGCGAGATAGAGAACGTGAATGGGAGGTAGCCGATCTCTGGTGTGGAGTGTCTGTGCGTCTTCGTAAATATGATAACCAGATTGCGCAGCGTTTAGATTTAAAGAGCCGCTATTGGAGAGAAGGAGCCACTTGGTCGGCTGACGCTATTAAAACAGCGAATATCGGACTTGCCCGTATTTGGACCGAAGTGAATGTTCGCCTGAATGAAAAATGAAGCAACAGATGACCCGAAAGCAACAGATGACCCGAGGTCGTTTTTGTCAATTTCAAGGCTCGTGTGAACGAAGGTCGCAAGCCTTTGGAGTGCGGCGATTCTCGCCGCTTTCAAAGCGCGGACATGTCATAAAGATTACCTGCAATTTAGCGTAAGACAGCGAATGCCTTTCGTGGCGCAGGCTCCCAGCCTCTATTCCGGCAAGCAGGCTGGAAGCCTGCGCTACGGCGCTGGCGCGGCAAACTCGACGATTGCGTCCTTTTCCATGCTTCCGCGTTTCCGCGATTTATAAAGACACGTGGTAGCGAGCGGAAAGAGGTTCACGCAACGACGCGGCGAGGCAACGGGAGCTGCCGCTCCGTTGTGTTTTTCGTCGCGCTTCCACTTTCGCGCGGAAGGGCGCGCACGTTGTGCGCGTCGGGCGGCGGGACGCCGCCCCTCCTTGTCGCACGCGCCTTTTTCGCGCGTGCTTCAAAGTGGACCGCTTACAAGGACTGCGCGGCGGCGACGACGGCATCGGCGGTGATGCCGAGTTCCTTCATCACGGTGCCGCCCGGAGCGCTGATGCCGAAGCGGTCGATGCCGAGCGCGATGCCGTCGAGTCCGACGTATTCGCGCCAGAGCGGCGTGACGCCGGCCTCGATCGAGACGCGCTTGCGGCAGGCGGGCGGGAGGATCGCGTCGCGATATTCCTGCGGCTGCTCGTTGAAACGCTTGAAGCTCGGCATCGAGACGACGCGGACGCCGGGGCCGAGAATCTTCGCGGCGGCGACGGCGTGCTGCACCTCGCTGCCGGCGGCGAGGAGGATGTGCGTGAGCGGCGCGGTTTCCTGGATGGCGACGTAGCCGCCTTTCAGGACGCCGGCGCGGCGGATGTGCGGCGGGATGTCGTTGAGCATGGGCACCGCCTGGCGGGTGAGCGCGAGGAGCGTGGGGCCGTCCTCGCGTTCGAGCGCGGCGGCAAAGGCGCCGGCGGTTTCCTCGGGATCGGCGGGGCGGATCACGTCGAGGTTCGGAATGACACGGAGGCCGGAGACGGTTTCCACGGGCTGGTGCGTGGGGCCGTCCTCGCCGACGCCGACGGAGTCGTGCGTGTAGATGTAGGTGATGGGGAGCTTGGCGAGCGCGGCGACGCGCATCGCGGGGCGCGAGTAGTCGGCAAAGACGAGGAAGGTCGCGCAGGAGGTGCGGAAGATGCCGTCGTAAGCGATGCCGTTGTTGATGGCGGCCATCGCATGCTCGCGGATGCCGTAGCGGATGTTGCGACCGGCGCGGTTCGCCTTGTCGAAATCGGTCGAGGAGGCGATGTAGTTAAGCGTGGAGCCGTAGAGATCGGCGCTGCCGGAGATGAAAAGGGGAAGCTCGGCGGCGACGGGCTGGAGGATGTCCTTGCCGGCGGCGCGGGTGGCGAGCTTCGCATCGGCGGCGAAGGCCGGGATTTTTTCGAGGAGATGCGCGGCGCTGACGGGCGCGGAGCGCGAGTCGAGGAGCGCGGCTTTGTCGGGGTTGGCTTCGCGCCAGGCCTTGTAGGTCTTGCCCCATTTGTTGTAGGCGCGGACGAGGCGTTTTTTCTGGTTTTCGAAATAGGCGCGAACATCGTCGCTCACATAAAAATGCTGATCGGCGGGAAGGCCGAGGCCGGCGCGGGCGGCGTCGGAGAACTTGGCGCCGCCTTCGCCGTGGCCCTTTGAGGTACCCTCGACCTCGGCGATGCCTTTGCCGATGATCGTCTTGGCGATGATGAGCTGCGGTTTGCCGGTTTTTGCTTTCTTGGCTTTGTTGAGGGCCTTGTGGATGGCGGCGATGTCGTGACCTGCGGTGAGCGTAATGACGTCCCAGCCGATGGCCTTGAAGCGGGCGGCGGTGTTTTCGTTCTGCGACTTGTCGGCCATGGCGTCGAGGGTGACATCATTCGAGTCGTAGATGAGGATGAGGTTGTCGAGCCCTTGGAAACCGGCGAAGGAGACGGCTTCCATCGCGACGCCTTCCTGCATGCAGCCGTCGCCGGCGAGGGTGATGACGTGGTTGTCGAAAATGACGTGCTCGGGGGTGTTGAAACGCGCCTCGGCCATTTTGCCGGAGAGGGCGTAGCCGACGGCGTTGGCGATGCCCTGGCCGAGGGGGCCGGTGGTGGCCTCGACGCCGGGGGTTTCGTGGAACTCGGGGTGGCCGGGGGTCTTGCTGTGGAGCTGGCGGAAGTTTTTGACCTCGTCGAGCGGAAGGTCGTAGCCGCTCATGTGGAGCCAGGAATAGAGGAACATGGAGCCGTGGCCGCCGGAGAGCACGAAGCGGTCGCGGTTGAGCCATTTGGGGTCGGCGGGGTTGTGCTGGAGGATGTTTCCGTAGAGGACGGCTCCGATTTCAGCGCAGCCGAGGGGAAGGCCGAGGTGCCCGGACGAGCATTTGTGGACGGCGTCGATGGAGAGGCCGCGGGCCTGGTTGGCTGCTTTTGCGAGAAGATTGGTTTCGAGTGCCATGATGGATGTGTGTGTGGTTGTCGGATGTTGGTTGAAAGAGTGCGAAGGGTTGCGCCTTCAAAAAGAGGAACGCCGAGTGAAGGGCGAAGCGCGGCGGGTGAAAAGGGAAAAAAGCTGCATGAACATGCGGGCAAACCGGCGGGCTTCCCCCCCGGCCACCTTGGATTTCATTCCTTCGGCTTCAACATTGCGGAAAGCTCCTTGGCGCGTTGCTGCGCCGCCAGTCTTCCGTCGGCGCCAACCCTTCTCTCAAGGCTGGCTATGTTGTCACCAAGATCTGAAACCGTGCTTTTTTCAGGATGACTGTTGGCCACATAGAACCAAGCCAGCGCCTCCACCTCATCTTTGGTGGTGCCATCCCCATTCCTATAACTTTTGGCAAGATTGCTTTGCGCCCATACGTATCCTTGTTCGGCAGCCTCGAAAAACCAACTCATTGCCTCGACATAGTTTTGAGCCACACCAGTGCCATTGAAATACATGACTCCCACCCTGTTTTGCGCAATTGGGTCTCCTTGTCTGGCAATTACAATCTTTGCTTCAAATTCATTTCTTTCGTTAATTCTTTCATTTGTTTCATTGATTCTTTTTTTTGCGTCTTCGTTTCCTTGATCGGCGGCCATGCGAAGCCACTTTAACGCCTCGGCATAATCTTGAGGCACGCCCCGGCCTTGTTGATACATATTGCCGAGATTGAGCTGTGCAGCCGCGTGTCCCTGTTCAGCGGCCATGCGATACCACTTCATTGCTTCGTCATAATTTTGAGACACGCCTTGGCCTTGTTGATACATGACACCGAGATTGTTCTGGGCTGCTGCATTTCCCTGTTCGGCGGCTTTGCGAAACCACTTCAGCGCCTCGTCATAATTTTTAGTCCCACCCACGCCATCTCGATACATGCGTCCGAGATTGTTTTGTGCTGTGGCATATCCTTGCTCGGCAGACATGCGATACCACTTCACCGCACTGTCGTAGTCGCTGTAGTATTGGCTTCCAGGGGAACGAAAAAAATCGTAACTTAAAGTAGTCTCATATATATGACCAAGATCGTTCTGCGCTACTTTGTCGCCCTCGGCGGCTTTGCGTTTTAGTTCGCGGCTGACGCATCCAAACTGGCAGACAAGCGCGCAGAATAACAATATGGTCAGGATTTGTTTCATGGGTTTGTTGTTTGTAATCGGTGCGCGAACTCAAGGATGTCGGTTAATATTCGGGATTCTTTGAAAAAGGAGCCGAAAAGGAGCGAATCGGGCGGTTTTTTATTTTTTCCAGAGCGCGAGCAATTCGCGGGCGGCGGCGAGCGAGGGTTTCTGGCCGTTGGCGACGGCTTGCTCGATGTGCGGAAGGCGGGCGTTCACGGCGGGGTCGTGGTAGAAATCGGCGAGCAGGGCTTCGCGGATGAGCGAATGCGTCCACTCGATGGCCTGCTTCCGTCGGCGCTCGGCGAGGATTCCGCTGGTCCGGCATGCGTCGAAAAAGGCGAGCACGGTTTCCCAGACTTTCGCGATGCCGTCGCCGGTGACGGCGGAGGCGGTGAGCGCGGGCGTGGTCCAGCCCTCGGTCGCGGGGCGCAGGTAGTGGAGCACGCGTTCGAGTTCGGCGCGGGCGGCCATCGCGCGGATTTTATTATCACCGTCGGCCTTGTTCACGACCATGATGTCGGCGAGCTCCATGATGCCTTTTTTGATGCCCTGCACTTCGTCGCCCGCGCCCGCGATGGAGAGCAGAAGGAAACAATCGACCATCGAGCGCACGGTGACCTCGCTCTGGCCGACGCCGACGGTCTCGACGATGATGATGTCGTAGCCGGCGGCCTCGCAGAGGAGCATGGTTTCGCGGCTCTTGCGGGCGACGCCGCCGAGCGAGCCGCTTGAGGGCGAGGGGCGGATGAACGCGCCGGGCTGGCGGGAGAGTTTTTCCATGCGCACCTTGTCGCCGAGGATGCTGCCGCCGTGCACGGTGCTGGAGGGATCGACGGCGAGGACGGCGACGCGGTGGCCGAGGCCGCAGAGGTGCGTGCCGAGCGCCTCGATGGCGGTGCTTTTGCCGGCGCCGGGGATGCCGGTGATGCCGACGCGCATGGACTTGCCGGTGTCGGGAAGAATGCGGGCAAGGAGCTGCTGGGCCTGCTCCTGGTGCGCGGCGGCGGAGCTTTCGATGAGCGTGATGGCGCGCGCGAGGATGGCCGTATCCCGTTTTTGGATACCGGCGACGTAGTCGTCGGTGGAAAGCCGGCGGCGGCGGGGCGGCGGGGCGGATTGCGCGGGGGAGGCGAACTCGCCTTCTTTTTTCACGCCCTCGACGACCCAGGTCGCGAAGGCGGCGCCGGCATTGTCGGGAACCCAGTCGGGGCGTTCGGCGGTCGCGGGCTGGTTGTGCGCGGGGCCGTGCTCGTGTTCGGACGGAGGCGGATTTTTTGCAGGCTGTTCTGACACGGCGCGAAAATATGACCGGATGCGGCGAAGCTCAATGCGCGACGGCGCCGAGCAGTTTTTCCTCGGCGGCGACGACGGCTTGCACGAAGGCTTCGGGCGTGGGCGCCGCCATGAAAGCCTCGCGGTTGGCGGGTTCCTTGAGGAGGCGGCAAAGGGCGCTCACGATGGCGAGATAGGTGCCGGGATTGGTTTTCGGGGTGCCGAGCACGAACATGAGTTTCACGATCTGGTTGCAGTTTTCGAACATGACGCCCTGGGCGCTGCGCCCGACGGCAAGGACGATTTTCTGGACGTGCTCGGTGCGGGCGTGGGGGATGGCGATTGCGTTGCCGAGACAGGTGGTGTCGAGGCGTTCGCGCGCGAGCAGCTCGTTGTAGAAACCCTGGAAATTGGTGACGTTCGGGTGGCCGTCGAGGAGTCGCGCAACTTCGTTGATCGCGACAGTTCTCCGCGTGCTCTGGATGGAGAGCATGATGCGGGAAGGGTCCAGGAGTTGTGAGAGACGGCCAATCATTGCTGAGGTCAGTTGTGGAAAAAAGAGAGAGAGCCTGCCAGCGCGCGTTTGCAAGGGAGGAATCGCCACATGCGGCGTTTTTTTGCGAACGCAAAAACGTTTGCGACGGGAGACGAAGCGGAACATGAAATCAATCCATGTTTCACCCATATCCTTTCCGGTCGCAATCCCGCGCGGGCAAAATGACGGCGGCTTGCGCGGCGGTTTTCCTGCTTGTTTCAGGCGTCGCGGCCGTTCGCGCCGGGCCGGGATTTTCGGACGCCCTCGGCAAGGCCGACTACGAGGCCGCGGGGCTGGAAAAACTGTCCGATGCCGAGCGGGCGCGGCTCGACGAGCTGGTCAAGGTTTACGCAGCCGGCAAATACAAGGCCGCTGATGCGCAAACGCCGCCCGCGCCTGCTCCCGCCGCCACTTCCGCCCCTGCTCCGGCGCCAAAACCAAAAAAGCAGAAGGTGAAAATCGATCCGGGCACCGAGATCGAATACAACACCATGGACACCGAGCTGGCCGGCACGTTTGCGGGCTTTGAAAAGGGCACGATTTTCACGCTGGCAAACGGCCAGCGCTGGAAGGTGATCGATGGCACGTATGTGTGCGCTCCCGACCCGCGCATCAAAAAGGTGCGCGTGAAGCCGGGGATTCTGGGGAGTTTTTTCCTGGAGTTCGAAAAAATCGGCACACGCGCGAAAGTGCAGCTGCTGAAGTGAGGCGCAGGGGCGCGGCCAAAAGAGATCGCTCATCGACGATCCGCGCGTTCGCGACGGCGCAACCTTGACGTCTGGCAGCCGTCATGACTATTTCGAACAAGCACGCTCCCCTTCCGCCGGAGCACCATATGCAAAAATCCAGCGCCCTCTCCTTTTTGTTTCCGCTCCCCGCGTTGGTTCTCTGTCTCGCCCTCACGTCGTGCGTGGGCATGATGGACGGACCGCCCGATGTGACCGTTGCCGCCGACCGCACCAAAGCCGGCGAAAAATACAGGCCGCCCACGCCTGAGAAACCGCAATACTACGTGCTCGGCACCGTGGGCGCGCTCGAACTCGGAGCCGTTTACGCGGGTGAAGCGCCCATGCCGGTGCGCAATGAGGTCGAGCCGCTGATTGTCACCGCCCTCGAAAAACAAAACTTCCGCCAGGCCGGCGAGAAAACGCCGCCGCCCACGCTCGTCATCATCTACGCATGGGGCAGCATCAATCCCGACGAGATCGACATGGGCGATCCCGACGCGCCGCCAGTCCAGCTCAACACCGGCCAGATGCTCCGCATCGTCGCCACGAAAAACGACGACCTCACCCCGGGCAGCTTCGACCGCAACTACAATCTTCCCGACATCACCGAGGGCCGGCACTTCCTCCTCATCGGCGCGTATGATTACGCCTCGTTCGACCTCGGCGATCCCAAGCGAAAACGCACCATCCTGTGGCGCGCCAGGCTCAGCGTGCCCAACGCGAGCGCCACGCTCGCCCAGTCAATCCCCGCGCTTCTCGAAACGGGCGCGGATTTCTTCGGCCAGGACGGCCCCAGCACCACGCTCGCCGGAAAACTGCGCAAGGGCACGGTGGAGGTCGGCGAAGCCAAAGTCGTCGAGGAAGACGTGAAAGCGAAGGGAAGCGAAAAGGGGAAATGAGAAGGGTGAAAAGTGAAGGGCGCGAAGTCCGCGCCCCTTCCCTTGCGCGCCATCTCGCGGCTTACTTCACCAGTTTCGCCAGCGGTTCGCGAATCGCGTCGGCCCAGATCTGGTAGCCTTTGGCATTCGGGTGCAGGAAGTCGGGCATCACGTCCTTCGGGAGCGTGCCATCCGCGTCCAGGAATTTCCCGCCGATGTCCAGAAAGACGATGTTCTTTCCGTCGGCCAGATTCTTGATGATCGCATTGATTTCGTTGACCTGAATGCGCTGCGGATGATCCGGTTTCTCGCCGCGCGGGAAAACGGCCAGCAGGAGAATCTTTGAATTGGGAAGATTTTTGCGCAGGTGGGAGACGATGGCCGTCACGCCATTCGCGGTTTCGGCGGGCGTGTTGCGCGGGGTCGTCTTGTCCTTTTCAAACCCGGTGTTGTTCGTGCCGATCATGAGCACGACGGCCTTCGGTTTCATTACGCCAAGTTCGCCGTTTTGCAGGCGCCAGAGCACATGCTGCGTGCGGTCGCCGCTGATGCCGAGGTTGACGGGTTTATACTGGCCGAAATTTTTCTCCCAGATTTCGAGCGCGCCTTTTTTCTCGTTGCGCCAGCCGTCGGTGATCGAGTCGCCGATGAAGAGCACCTGGCAGTCGGGCGAGTTTTTCGCAGTCTCGACAAAACCCTCGTGACGCTTGACCCATTTTTCAGTGCGCGGCTCGGGTTGCGTGGCGGTGCTCGACGGAATGGCCGAAAGTTCGGGCGTCGTGCAGCCGGAGAATGCCAGAGCGCCGGACACCACCAAGGCGAGCGCGGACAGGGAGGCGAGGAGTGGACGAATGCGGATTTTGTTTTTCATGGGATTGTGAGAGCGGAGTTCGCGCGGCGCGGTTTTTATTTCTGCGCGGAAAGGTCGAGGCCCCAGAGTTTGCCGATGATCCGGCCAACATCGGTGTTGTCGATGAGCGGGCGATCGAACCTGGCGGAGCCGGGGCCGTAGGCGAGGAAGCGCACGGGAATGTCGGTGTGGCTGGTCGTGTCATACGATATGACGAGTTTTCCGCCGGCGTTTATTTTGGCGCTCAGCGCGCCGGTCTCGTGGTCGGCGGTGACCATGACGAGCGTGTCCCCGCGCGCGCTTGCGAATTCGAGCGCGGCCTTGACCGCCCAGTCCACCTGGAGCGTGCCCCGCACGCTCAACTCGGGATCGTTGCCGTGGCCGCCCTTGTCCGTGATGGCGCATTCCACCATCATGAAGAAGCCCTTGTCATTCCGGGCAAGCCGGGCGAGCGCCGTCTTTGTCAGGTCGCCCAGGCAAGTCTCGGAATCCAGCGTGCCGGCGGGCATGAAACCGATGACGCGTTTGCCGGCGGGCGCCTGCTCGAAGGCCGCCTGGCTTTCGATGCACACATAGCCGGCGGAAGTCATCTCCTTGATGAGGTTCCTGCCATCCTCGCGCTTGCCGTCCCCCGTCCCCTTGCCGAGGAACCAAGGCTTTCCTTTCACTCCGCCGATGAGGATGTCATACCCGGAGGCAGCCGCGGAAGCGGCGATTTCCTCGTAGTAGTTTCGCGCCGGCACATGCGCGTAGAAGCCGGCGGGCGTGGCGTCGTTGATCGCGTCCGACGTAATGAGCGCGACCGACTTGCCCTTTTGCCTGAAGGCGGCCTCGGGGACGGAGATGACGACTTGTTTGTCCTCGGTCATGCCCAGCCGGGAATTTTTCGTCTTGATGCCGGCGGCGAGCGCCGTGGCGGACGCGGCGGAGTCCGTAACCCGGTCTCCCAGCGACACCGTGGCGCAGCGGGTATCGACGGGAAGCTGTTCCATGACAAGGCGGCCCTCCGCCTTGTGCTGATAGAGCGAGGTCAACTGCAACGCGCCCGGCCCCATGCCGTCACCGATGATGAGAATCACGTTTTTAGGGACCGCGTTCGGGTCAAACGCGGCGAGCGGTTTTTCGAGCGTCGGCGCGACATAGGTTTTGTCGAGTTTCAGGTCGGGCTTGATGCCGGAAATCTTCACGTCGTCGCCGAGGGTGACGGCGACCACCATCCACGCGCTTTCGCGAGCCGCGAAGCGGACGGATTTGACGGGCTTGGGCTCGAGTTTGAACTTGCTCGCGAAGAGCGACACTTGGGTGTTGGAGTTGTAGGCCGTCCAGACGCGGGCGGCGTTTTTGTAGGCGTTGGGTTTTGCCCAATCGGCCACATCGCGCCCGAAGCGCACGCGCCATTCTTTTGTCGAGCCGTCCGCATACTCCACCGTCAGCAGTCCCGTCACCTTCAACGCCTTGGCGGGAGGGCACCATGCCGCGCCGTGCAGCAGATACAGCATCGCTCCCTGTTTCCCGGCCACTGGGATTTCGGCATTCGCCGGCAGGTAAGGCCGCATGGGGCCGCCCAGCACGATGCAGGATTTTCCACGCGTCGCCTTATCACTCAGGATGTCGAAGGGTATTCCCGAGACTTTCAGCCGCCCGGACTTGATAACGCTCAAATCATTGCCGCCCAAGTCAATCCATCCGCCTAGCCGGTCATCCGCCTCTTTGTCGGCGAACGCGGTATTGGCGCCTTTCCCCAAGGGTAGCGGCGTGAATGAAGGCGCGGCTGCAAGGCTCAATGCGCTTGCGAACAACAGGCAGATCAAAACCCGGACTGATTTTTCCATGGTATGATTATGCATCGGTCTCCAGCCAAGGTTCAAGTCACAAGTCGGCAACTCCCCACATGATAATTATATACTCACGCCCTGCGCTCACGCTTGTAATCTTCGCGATATTCGCGCGGCGACTTGCCCGTGCAGGCCGCGAACATCCGCATGAATGCGGACAGGGACGAATAGCCGCAGCTCTGCGAAATGGCGTCGAGGGACAATTCGGTTTGCCGCAGCAGGCGCTTCGCGTTTTGCAGGCGCAGCTCGACAAAAAAATCGTGCACGGTCCGCCCCAAATCGGCGTGGAACACCCGGTCAAGCGTGCGCCGCGGCAGCCCCACGGCGGCGGCCACCTGATCGGTGCCGGCCGGCCGGTGGCATTCCGCGCGCATGAAATCAACCGCCTTGAGCACCGCCGGACGCGCCGGCGGCAGCCGGTCTGTCGAGGCGCGGCTGACCACTTCGAGCGGCGCCACCCGCCGCCACCGTTGCTCCGCCGGCTTTCCGGACAGCAGCCGTTCCAGTGTTTCCGCCGCTGCACGGCCGATTTTGCGCGCCGGCAGGGCCACGCTGGAAAGGCGCGGCAGGGTCACCTCGCAGATCAATTCGTCATCACCGATTCCGATCACCCCGACTTCGTCCGGCACACGGATTTCGGCCCAGCGGCACGCCGCGAGCACGCGTTCGGCCATTTTGTCATCATAGGCCAGCACGCCGATGGGTTTCGGCAGCGCGCGCAGCCATTGTATCAAATCCTCAATATCCATCTGGCCATCGCGCCGGCGGTCCTCGAATGTGAGGCTGCCGGGCCCCGCCTGCTTTATGAGGTTTGCCGCGCGGTCGGACGAGGGATGGCTGCCGGCGAGTCCGCAATATCCGAGGTGCTCAAAACCGACGGCACGCAGGTGGCCGACCGCCATGCGCACCAGCGCCGCGTCGTCCACGAACACGGCGGCGTCGGCCAGCGGCAGGTGCCGGGCGCTTGTCTCCACGCAAACCACGCCCTTGTTTTTCACCGCCTCCTGCAACTGGCGCGACCGGTCATAAAAAATCGCGCCGTCGAGATCGATGTCCGCCAGCCTGGCAATTTCATCCTCGTTGTCCTGACGCATCAGATAGAGCCGCCAGTTTCGCTCCAGCGCATATTGATAACAACCCAGCAGGCGTTCGCGTCCGGGGCCGTCGCGGGTGTCGATGCAGACAGCGACGTGCAGCGGTTCACCCGGTTTCCGCCGGGCGCGGGACATCCTTCGACTACCGGCCATGTTCCGGAGGCAAACGTTTCGCCGGGCAAGGTCAATGGCCTAAAATAGAAATACGCTGGCCTATTTGGCCATTTGCCAGCCATGCCCGCGCCGGTAGTATCACCACCATGCTTGAGAGTTCCCGCCGTTTTCGCTTCCCCGCCGCCGCGTTTGCGCTGGCTGCCGCCTTGGTGGCAACCCTTTCGCTGCGCGCCGCGCAAACGCCATCTCAGCCCCCGCGTATAATCGTTTCGTGGGAACGCTGGCCGGACTCCGACGCGGCAACCACCGCCACCGCCGCGCCCGACGCCGCGGCGCCCGGCTGGCTTCGGCTAACGGCAAAAAAGGAAAACGCCGGCGCCCTCGTCCTGCGCGCGCCGGGCGGCGTTTGGGACTTGGGTGCGTTCGCCGAAATCGCCGTGCCGCTTCGCAATCCCGGCCCGGCGCCGGTGGCCGTGATGCTCGAAATCCGCGACACCGCCTCGCTCGACGGTCCGGTCAAAGCGCATCCCCGGACCTACCGCGCGCGGGCGGCGCTGCCCGGGGACGGCTCGACGGTGTGGCTGGCGGTGCCGCTCGGCACAAAAAATCCCGGCCCGCTCGCTGCGCGCTTCCTTTCCATGCAAGCCGCCCCCGCCGACTTCGCGCGCCACGGTTTCATGGACGGCGCGGGCATCGCGCAAGTTTCCCTCCGTTTCACGAGCGCCGCCGCCGGCGCCGCCATTGCCGTCGGTCCCGTCCAGGCCCGCGGCGTGCCCGAACCGTGGCGAGACTGGCCGGAATCGCGCGTGTTTCCACTGGTGGATGAGTTCGGCCAATACGCGCATCGCTCATGGCCCGGAAAAATCAACTCGGCGGACGACTTTGCCGCCCGCCGCGAGGCCGAGGACGCCAATCTCGCCGCGCACGCACGCCCGCAGGACTGGAACTGCTACGGCGGCTGGGCCGGCGGTCCGCAACGCCGCGCCACGGGGTTTTTCCGCGTGGAAAAAATCGACGGCCAGTGGTGGATGATCGACCCCGACGGGCGGCTCTTCTGGTCGCATGGCGTGGTGCGCGTGGCCACGCGCCAGCGCGTCGGCGGCGTTTACCGCGGCACCCCGCTGCCGGATCGCGAACACTTGTTCCGGCTGCCGCCGAAGGACTCGCCACTCGGCCGCTTTTACGACACCGAGGCGCCCTCGACGCGGGGCTACTATTTCGGAAAAGGCACGCACGCCGTGTATGATTTTCTCGAAGCAAACCTCTTTCGCAAATACGGCGGGGATTGGACGACGGAATTTGAGGATCGCGCGATGCGGCGGCTGGATAGCTGGGGACTGAACACCATTGCCAATTCTTCCGACCCCGCCGTTTATCTGCGGCGGAAAACGCCCTACACCGCCATCGTCTATTCCGCGCCGATGGGCGGAACCGAGTTCCGTGTCGAGGCGTCCGACGGCAACTGGGGCAAGCTGCCCGATCCCTTCGACCCGGCCTGGCGGCGGCACATGGACCACGTCCTGCGCACCGAGTTGAAGGACTCGCTGAACGACCCGTGGTGCCTTGGCTTCTTCGTGGACAACGAGCTGAAATGGGGCGACACCTGCCACACCGCCGAGGTCGTGCTCGCCTCGCCGCCGACGCAACCGGCCAAGCGCGCCTTCGTCGAAATCCTGCGCAAAAAATACGACGGCATCGTCGCCCTCAACGCTGCCTGGGGCACGGCGCACACGGATTGGGATGCGCTGCTCGCGGCCACAACGACGCCCGATCGCGGGATCCCCGCCGCGAAGGCCGACCTGGAGATGCTGAGCGACCGTTTCATCGACGAGTATTTCAGCGGCTGCCGCGCCGCGCTCAAGGCCACCTCGCCCCATCACCTCTACCTCGGCGCGCGCTTCTCGCATCCTACCTGGTTCGTCACGCGCATCGCCGCGCGGCATTGCGACGTGATCAGCGAAAATATCTACGCGCCCACCCTCGACGTTTTCCGCCTCGCGCCGGGCGTGGACCTGCCCGTGCTGATCGGCGAATTTCACTTCGGCGCGCCCGACCGCGGCCTTTTTGATCCGTCGCTCGTCCCCGTGGCCGACCAGGCCGCCCGCGCCACCGCCTACCGCGAGTATGTCGCCAGCGCGCTCCGGCATCCGTCCATCGTCGGCACGCACTGGTTTCAATTTTACGACCAGCCCACGACCGGACGCTTCGACGGTGAAAACTTCCAGACCGGGTTGGTGGATATTTGCGACACGCCCTACGCCGAAACCATCGCCGCCGTGCGCGCCACCGCCGCCTCGCTGTATCAAACCCGCGTCGCCGCCGCGGAAAAACAGAAGCCAATAAAATGAACCGAACCAACCGGCATCGAATCTTCCCCGCCATGAACGCCAAAACCGACCTCCGCCGCCTCGCCGCCTTGATCCTCTGCTTCGTCACCGTTGCCATCGTCGGCGCACCCAGCGCCGCCGCCGCGCACGTTTTGGAAAGCCAGAAGCTCCGCCTCGAAATCGATGACAGCGGTCGCATCGTTTCCCTGAAAAACCGGATCGCCGACCAAGGCAAGGGCGTCGAATACCTCCGTTCCGCCGGCCAGCTCTGGCGCATTTATCTTCAGGAGGACGACGAACTCGACATCGAGGTCACCCCCAACGACAGCGCGGTCGGGCCTCGCATCTCCAAGATCGCCACTCCCGCCGGCCCGGCCCTTCGCATGGTCTGGCCCTCGCTCACCCGCATCCGCAAGAACGGCCTCGACATCACGCCCGAGCCGCTCCCCATCAGCGTCGAAGTCACCGCCACGCTTCCCGATGACGCCACCGCCAGTGACGAAATCCGCTGGACCATCAGCATCACAAACAGCACCGCGCCCGGCGCAAAGGTCGCCGTCCGCGAATGCCATTTCCCGCTCGTCGGCGATCTTAACCTCGACCCCGGACAAAAGCTCCTCTGGTCCAAGCAGGGCGGCGAACTCCACGCCAATCCGCGCAAAAAAGTCGCCGACCAGTTCACCGCCTACAAGGGCTCCGACCACCTCTTCCGCGTCCTGCATCTTTCCTACCCCTCGTTCCACGCCGCTTCCGCCAACTGCTTTGCCTTCGTCGGCGAGCGGCAGGGGCTCTACTTCGGCTGCCACTCGACCCGCTTTGAAACCACGCTCCACCAGTTCCGCATGTATCCCGTCGAAAAAGTCCCCGGCACTTCCATGGGCGTTTTCGACAAACCCTCCGCCAAACTCGAAGCCGGTTTCGTCCGCTTCCCCGGCATCGTCGCCGGCACCACATGGACCGAGGGCGAATTCGTCACCGCCCCCTATTCCGGCGACTGGCATGTCGTGGCCAAAAAATACCGCCGCTGGGCCGACACGTGGTTCCGCAAAAACCCCGACGGCACGCCCGTCGCCGCCGCCAAAACCGTGCCGGAGTGGATCCGCCGCATGAACGGCTGGCAGCGCGTCATCCTCCGCCACCAGCACGGCGAAATCCACTACCGCTACGCCGACATCCCGCAGATCCACGCCGACGGCGCCGCCGCGGGCATCAACACCTTCTTCATGTTCGGCTGGCAAAAGGGCGGCCATGACAACCACTACCCCGACTACACCCCGAACCCGAAGCTCGGCACCGAGCGCGAAATGCTCGACGGCATCAATCACTTCAACAAAAACGGCGGCCACGTCATCCTCTACACCAACGGCCGCCTCATTGACCGCGTCAGCGATTACTACAAGGCCCACGGCGCCGACCCGCTCATCCTCGATCCCTTCGGCAACGAAGTCCTTGACCGCTACACGTTCACCGGCCCGGGCAATTTCGCCAAACTTTTTGTCGGACGCTACTTCGCCCTTGCCTGCCCCTCGTCCTCCATCTGGTTCGACCACCTCCGCGCCCAAGCCGACCTCGCCGCCGCCTACGGCTGCCACTCCCTCTTCCTCGACCAGATGGGCATGGAGGAGCCGCCCTGCTCCAATCCCGCGCACAACCATCCGCCGCACTGGGTCGGCTCCATCGCCGCCAAGGCCGACATCATCCGCCGCCTGCGCGACCACCTGCGCACCCTCAATCCCAACCTCGGGCTCGGCGTCGAGATCATCAGCGATGTCGGCGGCCAGCACGCCGACTACGTTCACTCCCTCTTCACCGGCTCCATCGGCCCCCACGGATTTCTGGAATTCTTCCGCTACACGTTCCCTGAAATCATTCTCTCCGACCGCGAAATCCGCGACGACTCCAACATCGAGCCCCGCGTCAACCGCGCGGTCCTCCTCGGAATCCGCTCCGACGTGGAAATCTACCGCTGCCGCCGCACCATCGCCGAGACGCCCCATTATCAAGGCTACCTCGCGAAAATAAACGCCCTTCGCCAGCGTCAGGCCGACATCCTTCTCGAAGGCCTTTACACCGACACCGACGGCTTCACCAATTCCAACCCGGAGGTTCAAGCTCGTTCGTTCAAACGCGGCACGGACAACTCCGCCACGAGCAACAAAGCCTTCGCCGTCGTCGTCACCCAAAGCACCAGTAACTCGGCCAAGACCACCATCACCGTCCCCGCCGGCCTCCGCTTCGCCAGTCACGATGGCGTCGGCTCGCCCGAGGTCACCCGCGTCTCGGCCACCGAAGTCCGCGTCTCGCTACCGCAGCACGCCCTCGCCGTGCTCCTTTTCGAATCCGCCAAATAACCGGCCTCCCGCGCCCCGCCATGACCGCCCGCGCCAACCCAGACACACCCGCCGAAGCCGGTCCGCTGCCCGCCCGCTTCGAGCGCGTCGTTGACGGCAAACAAACGGGCCTGTTCGTTCTCGCGAACCGGGGCTGCGTGGAAATCCGCGTGACAAACTACGGCGGGCGCATCGTTTCCTGGCTCGCCCCCGACCGCGACGGAAACCTCGCCGACATCGTGCTCGGCTACGACAATCTGCAGGATTACATCGACTCAAAGGAACCCTACTTCGGCGCGACCATCGGCCGCTACGCCAACCGCATCGCCCGGGGCCGGTTCACGCTCGACGGCATCGAATACAACATCCCGCCCAACAACGGCCCCAACTCCCTCCACGGTGGCCCGAAGGGTTTTCACGCCGTCGTCTGGGACGCCCGCCAGCCCGACCCGCGCACACTCGAACTCACCCTCCTCTCCCCCGACGGCGACCAAGGTTTCCCCGGCAATCTTCGCGTGAAAATGGTTTATGCGCTCACTGACGACAACGCGCTCACAATCACCTACGAGGCCGTGACTGACAAACCCACCATCGTCAACCTCACCAACCACTCGTTCTTCAACCTCCACGGCGCGGGCGGCGGCGACATCGGCGGCCACCTGCTCGAAATCCGCGCCAGCCATTGCACGCCCACCGATGCCGCGCACATCCCCACCGGCGAAATCGCCCCGGTCGCCGGCACGCCGTTCGATTTCCGCCGGCTCGCGCCCATCGGCGAACGCAAGGGCCTGAACTTCGTCCTCGACCGCCCCGCGACGCCCGCCGTCGCGCCGGGCGACGACGGCCTCTTCCTTGCCGCGCGCGCCATCGGCCCCGAAACAGGCCGCGTCCTCGAAGTCCGCACCGACCAGCCCGGCCTCCAGCTCTATTGCGCCGACAATCTCGACGACAGCTTTCGCGGCAAACACGGCAAAACCTACGGACGCCGCTCCGCCCTCTGCCTCGAAACGCAGCTCTTCCCCGACAGCCCGAACCACGCCCATTTTCCCTCCCCGATCCTTCGCCCCGGAGAAACCTACCGCCACACGTGCGTGTATAAAACCGCCATTTCCCCTCCATGAAAGTCACCGCCATTGAAACACACATTTGCCACGCCTGGCGCACGAACTGGGTTTTCGTGCGCGTGCTCACCGACGACGGTTTGCACGGCGTCGGCGAGGCCACGCTTGAATATCGCGAGCTGACAGTCGCGCAAGCCTGCCGCGAGCTGGAGCGCTATCTTGTCGGCCGCGATCCCTTCGACATCGAGGCATTCTGGCACGACACCTACCGCGACGCCTACTGGCGCGGCGGCCCCGTGCTCATGAGCGCGCTCTCCGCGGTCGAAATGGCGCTCTGGGACATCAAGGGCAAGGCGCTGGGCGTCCCCGTCTGGCAGCTCCTCGGCGGGCGCGTGCGAGATCGCGTGCCTTGCTACGCCAACGGCTGGTTCGCCCCCGCCAAACGTCCCGACGAGTTCGCCGAAAAAGCGCGCGCCGCCGTGGCCCGCGGTTTTCGCGGATTGAAGTGGGACCCCTTCGGCTCTGCTTACATGAACATCGGCAAACGCGAGCTCGACGACGCCATCGCCTGCGTGCGCGCGGTCGTCGAGGCCGTCGGCCCCGAGGTGGACATCCTCATCGAGGGACACGGACGCTTCAATGTGCCCACCGCCATCCGCATCGCGCGCCGCCTGGAGGAGTTTGACATCACGTGGTTCGAGGAGCCCGTGCCGCCCGACAATCCCGACGCGCTCGCCGAGGTCAAACGCCGCGTCCGCGTGCCCATCGCCGCAGGCGAGCGCATTTACAGCCGCTGGGATTTTCGCAATTTCCTCCAGCTCGGCTGCGCCGATTACATCCAGCCCGACGTGAGTCATGCGGGCGGCATCGGCGAGCTGCGCAAAATCGCCGCGATGGCCGAGACGCACCACATCGCCATCTGTCCGCACAATCCCTCCGGCCCCGTCGCCAACGCCGCCACGCTCCAGCTCGCCGCCTGCACGCCGAATTTTTTCCTGCTCGAAACCATGTCCGACGACGTGCCGCACCGCCGCGAAATCAGCACCGAGCGCGTCGGTTTCGAGGACGGCGCGATGCTCATCCCCGACGGCCCCGGCCTCGGCATCGACCTGAATCTCGACGCCATCGCGCGCCATCCCTACCAGCCGCGCAACCTCCGCCACTACACCGGCGCGCTCACCGACATTCGCCCCGCCGACGCCGCCTCCTATTTCGACAACGGCAAAACCGCCTGACCCTCCCGCTTCCATCATGAACTTCAAAGACAAATACGTGCTCGTCACGGGCGCGGCGTCCAACTCCGGCTTTGCCATCGCGCGCGCCTTCGCCGCCGCGGGCGCGCGCGTCGCGATCAACGACATCGATCCCGCCGCCACCGAAAAAGCCGCCGCCGAACTCTGCGCGGCCACCGGCGGCGAGGTCGCCGCCATGCCCGCCGATCTCGCCAGCCGCGACGCCATCGCCGCCATGTTTGCGCGCATCCGCGCGGAATGGGGGGGCATCGATGTCCTCGTCAACAACGCCGTGCAGCACGCCATCGGCCATGCGTTTCTCGACATGCCGCCGGCGGTTCTGGAAAACGTCATTGGCGTCAATCTCCTCGGCACGTTTTATTGCTCGCAGGAAGCCGCGCGCATGATGGTCGCGCAGGGCGGCGGCGCGATTGTGAACCTCGGCTCGAACACCGCCGCGCGCGCCATCCGCAGCCGCAGCGCCTACATCGCCACCAAGGGCGGCATCGAGGCGCTCACCCGCGCGATGGCGCTTGAACTTGCGGCCCTCGGCATTCGCGTGAATACCGTCGTGCCGGGCTACATCCGCACCAATCGCTGGGACAGCCTCGCGCCCGGCGTCGCCGAGCGGCGGCGCGCCAACGTCCCGCTCGGACGCGAAGCCACCGGCGGCGACATTGCCGACTCGGTGCTGTTTCTCGCATCGGAGCGCGCCCGCAACATCACCGGCGCACGGCTCGTCGTTGACGGCGGCTGCACCATCCAGCTCGTTCCGGAGGAACTCGAAACATGAAACCGCAAAAACCGCTGGGCCCGCATTACAAATGGGAGCTGCTCGCGCTGCTCTGCCTGGCTTTTTTCTTCCATCAAGGCGACCGCGCGATTTTCGGCGTGGTGCTGGAGCAGATCCGCGCGGACTTGCTGCTCACGAATGAACAGATCGGGCTCGTCGGTTCGGTGCTGTTTTTCACGCTCGCCGTGATGATGCCCTTCGCGGGCTATGCCGGCGACCATTTCAGGAAGACACGCGTCATCACGTTCTGCCTCATCGGCTGGAGCGCGGCGACACTGTTCACCGGCTTTGCCGGCGGAGTGGTGGCGCTGGTGGCATTGCGCAGCGTGGCGACCGCGGGCGGCGAGTCGTTTTACGCGCCGGCGGCCTACTCGCTGATCGCAAAGTTCCATCTCTCGACGCGCAGCATCGCTATGTCCGTGCATCAAGCCGCGCTTTACATCGGCGTGATCACAAGCGGTTTTCTCGGCGGCTGGATCGCCGACTGTTGGGGCTGGCGTTCGGCGTTCTATGTGTTCGGCGGCTGCGGCATCATTCTCGGCCTCGTCTTCATGCTGCGCCTGCGCGACACACCCGACACGCCGCCGCCGGCAACCGGCGCGCACGCGGCCCCCGAGCCAACGCTCCTCCAGTCGTTCCTCATGCTCTTCCGCGTGCGCACGGCGGCGCTGCTCACCTGCGGGTTCGTCGCGATTGTCTGCGTGAACAACGCCTATGTCGTCTGGGCTCCCGCGTTCCTCAACGAGAAATTCGCCCTCGGTTCGCTGGCGCTGGCGGGCGGCTACGCGATGAGTTTCCACCACATCGGCGCGCTGGCCGGGGTGCTCGCCGGCGGCGCGTTTTCCGACTGGCGCGCCAAGGTGCGCCCGACCGCGCGGCTGGAGTTGCAGGCCGTCGCAATGCTCCTCGGCGCGCCCGCGATCCTGTGGATGGCGCTCGCGCCCGGCCTCGTCGCCGCGTGCGTGGCGATGGGACTCTTCGGCGTCTTTCGCGGCCTCTACGAGTGCAACACCCACGCCTCGCTCTTCGACGTGATTCCCCCGCGCTTCCGCGCCACCGCCGTCTCGGTGATGACGATGATCGCGTTTCTCATCGGCTCGCTCACGCCTTGGGCGCTTGGCCGCATGAACGACCTGTATAAGGACGGCTCCGGCCTCTCGCGCGGATTCGCCGCGCTGGCCGCGTTGTATGTGATCGGCGCGCTCGCCGTCGGTTTCGCCCGCCTGCGCACCTTCCGCCGCGACGCGCTGACGTTGCAATGAGCGCAATAATCTTCTCTGTTTCTCCCATGAACTCCAAGCTCTGCATCATCGCCTTCGCCCTCGCCCTTGTCGTTTCCGGCGGCTCCGCTTCCGCCGCACCCGCGCCCGTCGTCTGGGAAAATCCGCTCCAGGACAAAATCTTCCTCCTGCTATCGCTCCTCGAACGCGATCCCGCGATCGAAAAAGCCCTCGCGTCCGATCCCGCGCTCGCCGAAATCACCCGCGCCAAGTCCGCGCTCCTTCTCCCGCCCGCAGTGGCGCCCGTGGACAACGCGGCCAAGCTTTCGCGCGAGGAAAGAAAAAAGGCAGCCGACGCGGCGGAAAAAGCCGCGATGGACGCAAACCTCAACGCCCTGCTCTGGACCGACGCCGAAATCAAAACCATCGGCGACACCCTGCGCGCGCTCCACGACACCACGCCAGCCCTCGCCTCCGCCGTCCGCGAAAAACTCCGCCTCACCGGTCTCTTCGCAGTCCACGACAAACTCTCCGGCCCCGACCTCCTCGCCCTTGCGTGGAGCGATGCCGCCCGCAATGCCAACCACGTCATAAAAACCTACGGCCTCGGCCAGCGCCCGTATTACCACAAGATCGACGCGCTCGCCTACAGCCCGGACGACCCCTACCACACGCTGAACAACTTCGACCTCCTCTCCATCGTCCAGGACGACCCGTCCGCAAAAAGACTGTTTTTCCAACCCTCGCTGCGCCTCGCGACCCTGCTCCTGCAATCGCACATGCGCGATTACGCCGCCCATTTCGAGCCGCTGCACGAAGGTGAAAACGCCGCCGCCTTCCGCCGCGCCGCCACGCTCGACTGGAACGCGTGGCCCCGCTCCGCCATCCTCGTGCTCGGACACGGTCCGCAAATCGACGGCGTGCCTTTCAGCCCGTCAACCCGCGCGCAGCTCCACACCGTCGCACGCCGTTTCCACGCCGGCTCCGCGCCGTTTCTCATTCTCTCCGGCGGACGCGTCTGGCCCGCCGGCACGCTTTACTACGAGGGGCTTGAAATGAAGCGCGTCCTGATGGGCGAGCACGGCATCCCGGAAAACGCCATCATCATCGATCCGCACGCGCGCCACACCACGACCAATTTCCGCAACGCCGGCCGCCTGCTCCACGCCTTCGGCGCCCCGGAGGGAAAACCCGTGACCGTGCTCTCCACCCCGAGACACATGGTCTATGTGAAATCGGAACGCTTTGCCCGCGCCTGCCAGAGGGAGTGCGGTTTCGTTCCCTTCAAAATAATCTCTTCCTCCGGCCCGCTCGAACTCGAATGCGTCATCCCGCTCGCGCTCTGCCGCCAGTCCGGCATCGACCCGCTCGACCCGTGAGGCAAAGTCCCCATTTCCAGTTCCGCGCCTTTTTTCAAAAAATGAAAACCCTAACCAAAACAAAGCTCGCCGTCACGCTGGCCCTCCTCGGCGCGGCGCTTTCGTGTCCCGCCTTCGCCGCGCCCAAGGAACCGCCCGCGACGCTGAAACCCGTCGGGAAAATCATCGCGCGCCCCTCATCCGAGGGCGTCAGTCCGCGCCTCGGCATCGGCTTTGAAAAACTCGACCGCAATGTTTTCGATCCCGAAAAAGCCTATGACAAAGTCGGCGCGCTCGGCGTCAAATGGGTGCGCATCCAATCCGGCTGGCAGCGCACGGAAAAAGTCCGCGGCCAATACGATTTCGCGTGGCTCGACGCCATCGTGGACAATCTCATCAAGCGCGGCATGACCCCGTGGCTCAACCTCTGCTACGGCAACGAACTTTACAGTCCCGAGGCCAAAAAATACTACGGCGCCGTCGGTGTTCCGCCCATCAAGACGGAGGAAGAGCGCCGTGCGTGGGCCGCGTATGTCACCGCCACGGTGCGGCATTTCAAGGGCCGCATCCCGCTCTACGAAATCTGGAACGAGCCCACCGCGGCCAACTGCTGGAAACACGGCGTCAATCCGACCGAATACGGAGAGTTTGTCATCGCCACCTCCAAGGCCATCCGCGCCGCCGACCCCGCGGCGCAAGTCGCCGGCGGCGTCACGTCCGGCGCGCTCGCGCACATCCCCTTCATGGCCGCCGCCCTCGAAACCGGCATGGCCGCCCACCTCGACATATTCACGTATCACTATTACGCGCTCACGGAGCTCGGCTACGCGCACCGTTACGAGGCGATGAAGGCGCTCGTGCGCTCCTACAATCCCGGCATCAGGATCGTGCAGGGCGAATCCGGCACGCAATCGCGCCCCGACGGCCGCGGCGCGCTGCGTTTCCGCGCCTGGACTCCGCAGAACCAGGCCAAGCTGCTCCTCCGGCACCTCGTCGCCGATCTTTCGTTCGACGTCGAGTTCGCCTCTTATTTTTCCACGGTTGACATGATCGAAGCGCTCGACGGCAAGGTCGGCGAAAAAGCCTCGTATCTCGACTACGGCTATTTCGGCGTCCTCGGCGCGGACTTCGACGCCGACGGCCGCTCTACGGGCGAATACACGCCCAAGCCCGCCTACTACGCGCTGCAAAACCTCTGCGCCGCCTTCGCATCCGACGTCACCACGGGCGTCCTCCCGCTGCAAATCATCCCCGGCGAAAGCGCCTACGGCATGGAAGCCGGGTTTGCCGATTCCCCGTTGCAAACCCTCGGCTTGAAAAAGGCAAACGGCGCGCGGGGTTTTCTTTACTGGAACGCCACCGATCTGCTGACGACGAGTTTCGAGAGCACAACCACGATGATATTCGCCAAGCTCCCGCAGCCCGTGCGACTGGTCGATCTGATGACCGGCGACGTTTACGAAATTCCGGGCAAAATGCTGGTCAAATCGAAGTTCAAAAACAGCGACGGCTGGACGCTCAACAACATCCCGGTGAAAGATTATCCCCTGCTTTTGACCTTCGGCGATTTCATCCCCTTCGAGCCGCGCAAGGCCCAATAAAAACACCCGGCCCGACCGCGCCTCCATTTTTCCACTTGCCCGATTCGTCGCGCGGCCAAGCATTTGCGCCCGTGCTTCCAGAAACCGACTATCGCATAAAGCTCCCGGCCTTCGAGGGCCCGCTCGATCTCCTCCTTTTCCTCATCCGGAAAAACGAGATCGACATCTACGACATCCCCATCGAATCGGTCACGCGTCAGTATATTGCCGTCCTCAAATCCCTCAAAGAACTCGACCTCGAAATCGCGGGCGATTTTTTCGTCATGGCCGCCACGCTCATGGAGATCAAGAGCCGCATGCTCCTGCCCAAGGGCCAGCACGCCGTCGATCCCAACGCCACCGACGACGACGCCATCGACCCGCGCTACGAACTCGTCCACCAGCTCCTCCAATATAAAAAGTTCAAGGAAGCCGCGCAGGAACTCCAAAACCTCGCCACGTTCAACCACGACAAGCTCCCCCGCCTCGTCCAATCCGACGCCCCCTCGGAAAACGAACGCCCCCTCAAGAACGTCGATCGCATCGAACTCTGGAACGCCTTCAACATCATCCTGCGCCGCCTCGCCGAAAAACTCGTCGTCGGCGAAATCAAGGACGAGCAAGTCACCGTCGCCGACCAGATGGAACACATCCTCGAACGCATCAAGACCGCAAAATCCTTCATCTTCTCAAGCCTCTTCCCCGGCAAAACCACGCTCCGCACCCTCGTCGCCACTTTCATCGCCGTCCTCGAACTCACCCGCCTGCGCAAACTCCGCATCCAGCAGGACGAGGCCTACGCCGACATCCTCTGCACCGCCGTCGAGGACGAGCCCGAAAATCCGCCCGCCGGGGAGCTTACGTCGGAGTTCGACGCGCCAGCCGCCTGATTCTACCTCGACATAAATCGACTTAAGCCGGTTTATGTCGAAATTCCGCATTCAACAAAACCTTGCGCCCGCCCGCGCCGCGACCACCCTCTTCCCCGTGACCCAGCCGTCCTCCAACGACAAATCGCCAAAACGCCGCCCATCCAAGCGCAAACCCGCAAAACCCGTCGCGAAAAAGGACAAGCCCGCCGCGCCCGCCATCAAAAAATCCGCAAAAAAACCCGCCGGCGCATCCGTGCTCCTTGGTCTTGGACTCGATAACAACGACGGACACAAGCGCATCACCACCAGCGAGCAATTCGCCATCCTCGGCGGCTCCGAACAAACCCACGCCCGCATGACCGAAACCGTCGTCAAAACCTTCGAGGAACTCAAGAAACGCGGCAAACACCTCTCCCAAGTCGAACGCGTCGAACTCGCCGAAATCCTCCACAAAGCCACGCCACGTTAAAAAAGTAGAAATTAGGAATTAGAAATTAGAAAGTCCAAGCTCCCGCCATCCATGCCCTTGACGCATTCCATATTCTCAAGTCATCTCTTATTCCGCACTTCCTAATTTCTAATTCATACTTCCTACTTTCCCATCATGTCCGCCAATATCGCCGATCTTACCACCGACACCTTCAAAACCGCCATCGCCTCGGGCACCGTCCTCGTTGACCTCTGGGCTCCCTGGTGCGGCCCTTGCAAAGCCATGGCTCCCATCCTCGACGAACTCGCCAAGGACCTCGCCGGTAAAATCACCATCGCCAAGCTCAACGTCGACGATCACGGCGCCGTCGCAGCCGAATACAATGTTCGCGCCATCCCGACCTTCCTTGTTTTCAAAGACGGCAAACTCGTCGACACCCTCGTCGGCATGCAGTCCAAGGCCGGTTTCACCGCCAAACTCCAGCCTCATCTCTAAGCGGCGTCCGCTCTATTTCCGTGACACACACGGCGCCGGTCAAAAAGACCGGCATTTTTTATTTTTACAACTATTTGGTTTCCAATGCCTTTGTCTTTCATTTTCCCCCGCTGTTTTTACAGGCTGAAAAAAACAAAGCCTTGAAATTCACGCGACGCCCCCTTACCCGCTCGCCCCGTAAAACATTATGAAGTCACTCATCATCGCCGAAAAGCCCTCCGTCGCAGCCGATCTTGCGCGAGCCCTTGGCAAAGTCCCCAAAAAAGGCGATCACTACGAAAACGACCGCTACGTCATCGCATCCGCCATCGGACACCTCGTCGAACTCCTGATGCCCGAAGACATTGACAAAAAGAAATACGGCTTCTGGCGCCTCGAAACCCTCCCCATCATTCCCAATCAATTCGACCTCAAGCCCATAGGCGACACCAAGGATCGCTTCGGCCAGCTCAAGAAACTCCTCGCGCGCAAAGATATCGACGAAGTCATCAACGCCTGCGACGCCGGGCGCGAAGGTGAGCTCATCTTCACTTACATATATCAGCTTGCGAAATCCAAGCTCCCCGTCCGCCGCGCCTGGATGCAAACCATGACCCCTGGAGGCATCCGCGACGCCTTCGAGGAAACGCGCCTCCGCACCTCCGCGCAAATGGCCGGCCTCGCCGACGCCGCCCGCTGCCGCTCCGAATCCGACTGGCTCATCGGCATCAACGGCACCCGCGCCATCACCAAGCGCATGTTCGGCTCCCGCGCCGGCAACGTCGCCAGCGTCGGCCGCGTGCAAACCCCCACCCTCGCCCTCGTCGTCACCCGCGAACTGGAAATACGCAATTTCATCCCCCGCAACTACTGGCGCATCACCGCCACCTTCGCCGTCGCCAACGGCGCCTACGAAGGCGTCTTCCAACGCCCCAACTTCAAGAAGGCCGAAAACGACGAGCACGACCGCATCGACCGCATTTGGGACAAGGCCGACGCCGACGCCGTTCTCGCCGGCTGCCAGGGCAACCCGCCCGCCGCCGTCACCGAGGAGAAAAAAGCCGCCACGCAAGTCGCTCCCCGCCTCTACGACCTCACCACCCTCCAGCGCGAAGCCAACAACCGCCTCGGTCTCTCCGCGCGCCGGACGCTCCAGATCGCGCAGGCGCTCTACGAGAAGCACAAGATGATCACCTACCCCCGCACCGACTCGCGCGCGCTTCCCGAGGACTACATCCCCACCTGCAAAGCCACCCTCCAGGCCCTCGAAGGCGACCTGGCCCCTCACGCCCAAAAAGCTCTCTCCGAAGGTTATGTGCGCCCCAACAAACGCATCTTCAACAACGCGCAAATCTCCGACCACTTCGCCATCATCCCCACCGGCTCCGAATACAAAAACCTCGACGACACGGAGGCGAAAGTCTTCGACATGATCGCCCGCCGCTTCGTCGCCGTGTTCTATCCCGCCGCCGAATACGACGTCACCACCCGCATCAGCACCATCGCGCAAAAGCACCAGTTCAAAACCGAGGGCAAGGTCCTCACCAACGCGGGCTGGCTCGCCGTTTACGGCAAAACCGCCATCGACAACGAAGAAAATCAGGGACGCGAAACCCCGCGAAACGGCGAAGCCGCCAAAAAATCCGCCGCCCTTCCCGCCCTCACCCCCTCCGACAACAACCAGGCCAAAACCCTCGACACCAAACTCCACGCCGAAACCACCAAGCCGCCCCCTCGCTACACCGAAGCCACGCTTCTCTCCGCGATGGAAGGCGCCGGCAAACTCGTTGACGACGAGGACATGGCCGACGCCATGAAAGAACGCGGCCTCGGCACTCCCGCCACCCGCGCCGAAACCATCGACGGCCTCATTTACCAGAAATACATGGAACGCGGCGGCGAGCGTCAGCGCGAACTCATCCCCACGCCCAAGGCCGAGGGCCTTCTCGAATTCCTCTCCGCCGTCGGCGCCGAAGCCCTCACCAAGCCCGACATGACCGGCGAGTGGGAATACAAGCTCCGCCTCATGGAGCACAACAACTTCACCCGCGAAAAATTCATGCAGGAAATCGTCGATGTCACCAAAGGCATCGTCGATCGCACGAAAAACTTCGAGGAGGACGAATCCACCGCGCGCATCACCGACATCATTTCCCCGACCGACAACCAGCCGATGAAGGAAACCCTGCGCGCCTACAAATCGCAGGACGGTGCCCTTGTCATCTACAAGGTCATTACTGGCCGCAAGATCGAGAAAGACGAGGTCCGCCGGCTCGTCGCCAACGGCGAAATCGGCCCGCTCGACGGCTTCGTTTCCCCGCGCACCGGCAACCGCTTCCCCTCCAAGCTCCGCATCATCGACGACCCGAAAATCGACGGCCAGAAAAAGGTCGATCTCGATTTCGGCAACAAAATCGATCTCACCGCCCTCACGCCCGTCTGGACCGATCCAAAAACCGGCGAGGAACTCTGCGAAGCGCCGACAAACTACATCCTCCGCAAACGAAACGAAAAAGTCGCGGGCGGTTACGAGCAGACCTTCAGCGTCGGACGCCTCATGTGCCAGAAGCCCATTGAGCCCGCGCAAGCCATAAAACTCGTCACCGAAGGCAAAACCGACCTCATCCGCGGATTCACCTCGAAAAAAGGCCGCCCCTTCGACGCCTTCCTCCTGCGCAAAGGCGCGAAAATCGCATGGGAATTCCCGCCCCGCGCCCCGAAAGTCGGCAAGGACGGCAAACCCGTCGAACGCAAGGCCAAGGCCGCGCCCGACCTCGCCAAGGCGAAAAAAATCTCCGACAGCAAGGCCCACGAAAACGGCACGCTCTACGAAACCGCCGGCAGCTACCTCGTCGCCAAGCCCGGCGCGAACGACGAGCCGCGCGTGGTCTTCGAGTGCAAAAAGAAAATCTGCGAAAAGGAAATTCCCCTCGCCGAAATCCAGCAGCTCCTCGCCGACGGCAAAAGCAACCTCATCGAAGGTTTCGTCTCCAAGCGCGGCAGCCGTTTCAACGCCTACCTCGTCCTCTCCAAGGACAGGAAAAAAGCCGATTTCGAATTCCCGCCGCGCTAAATGCGCATCGGAAAGGGCCAAGGAAGCCGTCGCCGCGTGCCCGTGCCTGGCGCCGGCAATGCAACAGGATTCCCGTTGTGTTTCAGACTTTGCCCCGTCGTGCTTCGAGCCGGGTGCGGATTTCCATTGCCTTCGCTTGCGTCAGCGGAAACTTCGCAAGGGCGAACAATCCGACAAGCAGGCCCGTGATTGGCACGGCGGCCAGCAGGATGCGTATCAAGAGCATCGTGCCGGGGGTTTGGTTGCCGCCCAGATTCTTGTCGAATCCGACCCAGTCCAAAACCGATGTCGAGACGAGCGCGCCGAGCGCCATGCCGACTTTCATCACCCACGAGCCGCATGATGCAAACGCGCCCTCGCGCCGTTTTCCCGTTTGCAACTCGTCGTAGTCAATCACATCCGCGCCGATGGACGCTATCATCATCCAGAAACCCGCGCTGCAAAACGAGATGAGCCCCGATGCGAGGATTTGCAGCCATTTCACGTGCGGCGTGTAGAGCCACCACGTCGAGACAAACACCGCGATTCCCATCACGAACACGCACACCATGCTGTGGCGTTTGCCGAGCCGGCGCGAAATGGCCGCGAACACGGGAACGCCGAGCAGCCCCACGAACATGTAGGCGAGGCCCATCTTGAAATTGTAGGTGTTGCCTTCGGACTGGTTGCCCGCGCTCACGTAAAATACGGTCAGCGTCACGCCCAGCGCGTTGACCACGCTCAGGCCCATTTGATACGCCACTTGAATCACCAGCTGGATGCGAAACGGACGGCACGCGAAGGTCTTTCGGATCGTTTCAAAAAACGGGATCTTCTCCGTGTTCGTCGCTATCAGTTTGTTGTAGTAGCGTTCGCGGACCAGCGCGGCGCACGAGAGGCCCATCACCACGACGATCGCACCGCAGATGATCAGAAACATTTGCGAGCCGAGCAGGATGTTCGGTTGCACGCCGCCGGGCGCGTCTTTCCACGCATCGAAGGAAGTGAAGAGCGATTTCAAGCGTGAAAGCGCGTTTTCGGGCGTCGCGCCAATCCACGCGCTCCGGGTGAAAAACAGGCCCGCGAAAAACAAGCCCGCCTCGGGCAGTTTCTGGATGATGTTTTTATAGGAAAAAAGCGACGTGCGCTCATGGTAGTCGGGCGTCATTTCATTGCCCAGGCTTTGGTAGGGCATGTTGAAACAACTCACCATCGGCAGATAAATCGCCGACGAGAGCAGCATGAACCAGAAATAATTCGAAACGCCAAACGTGTCCCCCCAGCCCATCGTGACCGCGAGCAGAAAGGGCAGTCCGATGCCTGCGAGCACCGCGCCCGCATACATGAAGGGGCGGCGGCGTCCGATGCGCGTGCGCGTGTTGTCCGAGAGCCAGCCGAAGAACGGATCGGAAAACGCATCGATCGCGCGGTTCAGGAAGAGCGCGATGCCCACGAGCGTCGGCGCCACGCCCATGTGGAACACAAACACTTGGAGCGCGATGTTCGGGTAAAGCCAGTGGCCCCACATGTCGATGAACGTGCCGAGTCCGTAGCCGATTTTCTGGCGCGCGGGCACGCGATCGGCGGCGGCGATGACGTAGTCTTTGTTTATATTCCGGGCTGATGAGCCGAAGAGTGAAGGCATGATATCGGGGAAAAAATGTGTCCGGGATCCGGGCGCTTTGTGTTTTGCGCGCCGATTGCCCGATTAACGAATTGATTAGCATTTTAACAAGCCTTCTTCGTCGGAACCATTATTTCCCGAATCACCTTGTTTAGATTGTTTGCCTGTTCCCAAAGCCGATGTTCCCCGCGCGGGCACGCTCTCCACAACTTGCTTGCGCCGGAAGACGCAAGCCGCATTTTGCGCAACAATGACGCCGAAGATCCTGCTCGTCTTTTTCACGCGCTTCGAGGAAAGCGCGCTCATGCTTGACGGCATTGCCCGCTATGTGCGCCTGCACAACGCATGGGACATGTTTTTGGACGATCAGGCGCGCGCGGAATCCGATGCCAAATGGCTTCGCCAGAACAAATGGAACGGCGTTATCAGCCGCCACGCCACGCCGGGCTTCGTCGCACGCTGCCGCAAGCTGCGCATTCCGCTGGTCGATCTCAACGACACCCCGCCCATCGGGGGCATCCCCAAAATCCGCCCCGACAACCGCGCCATCGGCCATCTGGGCGGCGAGCATTTTTTGGAACGCGGACACAGGTATTTTGCGTTTTGCGGATTCCGCAACGAAGGCTGGGCGTGCGAACGGCGCGACGGTTTTGTCGAGGCCGTCAACCTTGCCGGGCACAACGCCGCGGTGTTCGATGTCGGTTATCCCGGCAAGCTCACTCCGGCGTGGGACGCGGAACAAACCCGCGCGCTCACAAAATGGCTGCTCGCGCTACCCAAGCCCGTCGGCGTGATGGCGTGCAACGACCTCCGCGCCCTGCAAGTCACGCACGCCGCCAAAGCCGCCGGCCTGCTTGTGCCCGAGGAGGTCGCCGTGCTCGGCGCCAACAACGACAGGCGCCGCTGCGAGCTCGCCTCGCCCCCGCTCTCCAGCATCGCATCAAACGCCGAGCAATCCGGCTACCAGGCCGCGCACACGCTCTCGCTCCTCATCGCCGGCGAAAAAATCGACAACATGGACGCGCGCATCGACCCCATCGGCGTGATAACGCGCCTCTCGACCGACATCCTCGCGATCGAGGACCGCCATGTCGCCGCCGCGCTCAGCCTCATCCGGCAGCAGGCGTGCCGCGGACTCACGGTTGACGAAGTGCTCAAGCATGTGTCGGCCTCGCGCAGCCAATTGGAAAAACGTTTCCGCCGCTGCTTCGGACGCTCCCCGCAAGTGGAAATCCGCCGCACGCAAGTCGCAAAAATCAAGGAGCTCCTTTTCGAAACCGACTACCCGCTCAAGGTCATCGCCGACCTGGCCGGCTTCGAGCACATCGCCTACATGAGTGTGGTCTTCAAGCGATTCACCGGCATGTCGCCGGGCGCATACCGCGACCACATGCGCCTCAAAACCGTCGCGACAAACTGACCCGGTGCACATCCGGACAGGCTGGCAAAGCATCTAAAACGCAAACGGCTCGATCAAATCGACGCCACGCTGCGCGCATGGCAGGATGCGCGTGTTATTTGCAGCATGCGCAGTCGCATCAACCCTCGCCCGCATCCGCCTCCGGCCCTGCGCCGCGCATCTTCGTCTCTCAATTTTGCAAACATCGATTTCTCCATGAAACTAACCATCAAGGCACCCGCCCTTCCCAACATTCCCTGGCAGCCGCGCCCCGCCGGCAACGAAGACCTCGTCTGGCGCTACGACGCCAACCCGGTCATCGGACGCCGCCCGCTCCCGCGCGTCACCGGCATCTACAACAGCGCCGTCGTGCCCTTCAAAGGCAGGTTCGCCGGCGTCTTCCGCACCGAAGGCATGGACCGCATGCCGCACCTCCACGTCGGGCACAGCGCCGACGGCATCAACTGGACTTTCAATCCCAAGCGCATCGACTTCGTCAACAAAGACCCTGAAATCACGCGCCACGAATACGCCTACGACCCGCGCGTCACGCCCATCGACGGCACCTACTACGTCACCTGGTGCAACGGCTATCACGGCCCGACCATCGGCGTCGCCACCACGAAGGATTTCAAAAAGTTTCACCAACTCGAAAACGCCTTCCTCCCCTACAACCGCAACGGCGTCCTCTTCCCGCGCAAGATCAACGGCAAGTTTGCCATGCTCTCGCGTCCCAGCGACACCGGTCACACGCCCTTCGGCGACATTTTTTATAGCGAGTCGCCCGACATGACCTATTGGGGCAGACACCGCCACATCATGAGCAAGGGCGACGAATGGTGGCAGGGCACCAAAATCGGCGCGGGCCCGTCGCCCATCGAGACAAACGAAGGCTGGCTGCTCTTCTACCACGGCGTCATCAACACCTGCAACGGCTTCGTCTATTCGATGGGCGCGGCGCTGCTCGATCTCGAAAAACCGTGGATGCTCCGCGCGCGCATGAAGGAATCCATCCTCACAGCCGAGGCGCCCTACGAACTCGCGGGGCTCGTCCCCGGCGTGTGCTTCCCGGTCGGCTGTCTCTGTGACGCGCCCACGGGCCGCCTGGCGATTTACTACGGCGCCGCCGACACCGTCTCCGCGCTCTGTTTCTGCGACGCCGGCGAAATCGTCGAAAACATCCTCGCCGCCGGCGCATAGGTTTCGCGCCCGCAAACGCGCAGCCGCGGTCAACAAGCAGCGGCTGCGTTTCCATTTTATGAACCTCCGACTGCTCTTCCGGCAAATCACCCTCGCCCTCATTGTCTTTGCGGCGGGAAGCGCGTTCGCAATTGCCGCGCCGCCACCAGCACACGGCAGCGCGCCCACGCTCGCAGCCACCTCGGAAAGCGTCGATGCGCTCCTCGCCCGTCCGGAACTTTCGGCTTATCGCGGCTGGTTGAAATATCTCCGCGCCGACGCCGGGCAAACCGCCGCGCGCGAAGGCCCGCGCAGCAAAAACGCCGTCGAAAAACTGCATCGCCTCGCCGATTGGACTGCGAGCATCGCCGGAAATCCCAACATTCTCTCCGAGCTTCGCGGCCCGCAGGAATGGGCCTACGAATCCGCAGCCGACGGTTCCGGGCAGCCCTTTCGCATCAACATCCCCGCCGATCTTCCCGAGACAAATCCCGACCGGCGGCCGCTCGCGCTCAGCCTGCACGGTTACAGCCAGAGCCACAGTGAAAACACTGCGGGCTGGACCGCGCGCGCCAGCGGCGGCTTCGAAGTCGCCGTGCTCGGTCGCGCCCGCGGCGGCTGGTATCACGCGCTCTCCGAAGCCGACGTGCTCGGCGTCCTAGATTACGTGCTCGCTCACTGGCCGGTCGATCCCGCGCGCGTCCACATCGGCGGCGCAAGCATGGGCGGCCAGGGCGCGCTTCGCATCGCCGCGCGCCATCCGCACCGCTTTGCGTCAGCATTCACGCAATGCGCCAATTTCATGCAGCAGCCCGAGCGCAACCTGCTCGCCATTCCGCTCTATGCCACGCACAGCCGCGACGACTACGTTGTGCCCATCATCGAAAACCTCGCCACGCACAACGCGCTGCGAGACGCGGGCGGCCAAAACATTTTTGACGAAACCGACGGCCTCGGCCACGCCGCATGGAACTACGCCGAAGGCAACCGCCGCGCCCATGCGTGGCGCGACACATGCCGCCTGCCCGCTTCGCGCGCAATCACACGCCTCGACCACACGGCGCTCGACGGCGGCGCGCGCCGCGCATGGTGGGCCGAAATCATCCAATGGGGCGACGCCCCGCGTCCCGCGCGCTTCATCATCAATGCCGCCGCGGGCAACCGCCTCCACGTCACGCTCGAAAACATCAACGCCCTGCGCCTCGACCTCGCCGCCTCGCCCGCCGACCGCGGGCAACCGCTTGAAATAATCATCGACGGCAAATCCATGCTCACGCTCTCCGGGACAATCCCCGAAGCGCTCACACTCTCAAAAGACGAATCGAACGCATGGACGTCTGCTCCTGCCTCGACTGAAACTCTCGCCCTTCCGTCCCACACTCCCGGCGGCGCCGCGCAACTTTACGATGGCACGCCGCTCCTCATCGTCTATGGCACGCGCGGCGATGCAGCCGCCAACAAAGCCATGCGCGCCGCCGCAATCGCCGCGAGCAAAAGCCCCAATCCTTCGTGGGCGCTTGATTCCGGCGAAAAATCCAAGGACGACGGCGTCCCGCATCACCAGAATCTTTACGGACGCCTCAATACCAAGGCCGACACCGATGTGACCGATGCCGACATCGACCGCTGCCATCTCGTCCTCATCGGAGACGCCGTGCAAAACGCGCTCGTCGCCCGCCTCGCCGAAAAACTCCCCGTGCGCCTCGACACCGCCGCGCAAAGCATCATCTGCAGCGACGGCCTCGCATTCCCCGCCGCGCGCCAGACCCTCGCGCTCACACACTGCAACCCGCTTTCGCCCGCGCGCCTCATTTACTGGGTCGCCTCGACAGACGCCGCGGGCTATGCGCCCGGAGCCGTCGCGCCCGCGCTCGCCGCCTCATATTTCAATGCGTTCGACCTCGTCATCACGAGCGCGACCGGCGGACAGCTCACCGCCACCCGTACCTTCGATAGTCGCTGGAACTGGCACTCCGCCGCCGCCCGCGAAAAATCCCCGCCGCTCCCCGCGGCGCTCGAAGGACAAACCGCGCTCGCATGCGCCATTGCCGAATGCGCGCGCCGCGCCACCGGCGCCGATTTTGCCGTTGCGGGCGACATGCTTCCGCTCGGCGCGAAGTCCGTCACATCCGGCGTTACGCGCGTCTCCGACATCGTTAATCTTTTTTATTATGAGCGCATCGCCGTCATGCGCATGACCGGCGCGGAACTCCTCGCGCTCGACGCCAGGCTCGGCGCGCCCGCTCCCGGCGGCGAATGGCAAAGCCTGCATCCGCGCCCTGTCTCCGCGCGCATTGAGCGCGACCGTGCCTACGAAATCGCCGTCCCCTACCGCATCATCAAACCGCTCGTCCGCGCCGCGCACATCGCGCCGAAGGATTGCCGGCTCGCCGCGCCGCAGCTCGCCCATGCGATTGAGCGACACCTGACTCGCTAAAACGCCCCGTCGCCGTCATCATTTTCCCATCATGAATCGCAAGCAGTTCATCAAACTCGCCGCCACCGCCGCCGCCGCTCCCGCACTCATTCGTGCCGCCGCTTCCCGGAACGCCGGAGCCCGGCCCGCCGCCGCCGATTCCTACGCCCGCACATCCGGTCCGGAAAATTGGAAAACGCCCGCGCCCGTCGCCGGGCTTCCCGCCGGCACTCCGCTCCCGCCGTCGTTCACCGACGACGGCGGATGGACGCTCGCCGTTCTTCCCGACACGCAGATTTATTCCGTCGAGTGCCAGGAGGTTTATCCGCGCCAGACCGCGTGGCTCGCCGCCAACAAGGAGCGCCTCAATCTCTGTTTCGTCGCGCACGAGGGCGACATTGTCCATTGCAACACGCACCCCGAATGGCTCGTCGCAAAAAACGCGCACGACATCCTCTTCAAGCACGGTATCCCGTTCAGCCTGCTCCCCGGCAACCACGATCTCGGCCCCTGGGGCGACACGTCCAGCCGCTTCACGTTGCTCAACGAATACATCACCGACCGCCACTACCGCAACAGCGCCGGGTTCGGCCTCTACGAAAAACAAAAACTCGAGAACAGCTGGCACCGTTTCAAGACGCCGCACGGTGAAAAACTTCTCCTCTCGCTGGAGTTCGGCCCGCGCGACGGCGTGCTGAAATGGGCGGATAAAATCGTCGCCGAAAACGCGGCGCTCGACACGATTGTCGTCACGCACGCCTACATGTATTCCGACGGCGCCCGCTACGACTGGTCGAGGCATGGCCGCTCGCAAAAGTGGAACCCGCACGAATACGGCTTCGCAAAAAACGGCGGCGTCAACGACGGGCAGGAAATGTGGGACAAGTTCATCTCGCGCCACGCCAACATCCGTTTCGTCCTCAGCGGGCACGTTCTCAACAACGGCGCCGGCTACCTCGCCTCGCCCGATAAAAACGGGCGCACCGTGCACCAGATTCTTGCCAACTACCAGGGTGGCGTGAAGCCGGACCGCGGCCACGGCGGCGGAGGTTTCATGCGCCTGATGCGTTTCGCCGCCGACGGGAAAACCGTGGAGATCAAAACCTATTCGCCGTGGTATGACCGCTGGATCACCACGCCCGAACACGACTTCACCGTGACACTATGAGCATCCTTCAAAAGACACTCGGCCTCCTGGCGCTGTTCTTTGCGGCGCTTGCGCTTCGCGCCGACTTCATCGAGTTCACCGTCGCGCTGTCCGGGAGCGGCGCGCGCGCAGACGCTCCGCTCCTGCGCGACATCCGCGCCCGCATCACCGCGCCCGACGGCACCAGCGCCGTGTATCCGGCTTTCCACTACGAAGACGCCACGTGGAAAATCCGCGTGCGCCCCTCGCTTCTCGGCAAATGGAAATTCGGCCCGATCCTTGAGTATCACGAAGACGGGACGTCCGGGCCCAAGGCCCTAAAGTTCGTTGCGCAAGGCCCCGACGCCATCACCGTTACGCGCGAAAACCTTTCGCCTGCCGCCGATGTCGTCGGGATCGATCCGCGCAACGCCCGCGGTTTTGCCTTTGCCGACGGACGTCCCTATTATCCGTTTGGCATGAACGTCGGCTGGAGCACCGGCGGGCTGCCGTGGAAAAAAATCTTTTCCGAGCTGCAAAGCGCCGGCTTGAACTGGACGCGCATTTGGATGGCGCATTGGGACATGATGAACCTCGACTGGCTTCCCGAACATGCGGGGCGCCCTTCGCCCAGGCCCGGCAATGTTGACGCCGAGCCCGCGCGCAATTGGGACGAAGTCATTGCCCTCGCCGAAAAACACGGCGTGCATCTCCAGATGGTGCTCCAGCACCACGGCCAGTACAGCCTCACCAACAATTCCAACTGGGACATCAATCCATGGAACAAAGCCAACGGGGGCTTCCTCGACGCGCCGGGGGATTTTTTCACCTCGCCCGACGCCATTCGCCACACAAAGGCCAAATACCGCTACATCATCGCGCGCTACGGCCACTCGCCCGCGATTCTCGCGTGGGAGCTTTTCAACGAAGTCCACTGGACCGCGCCCGCGGCGCAGGGCCGCGACGACATCCTTGGCGCGTGGCATGCCGACATGGCCGCGTTCATCCGCGCCAATGACGTTTACCAGCACCTCGTCACCACGAGTCACGATGACCTGCGCAGCTCCGTGCACGCGCAAATGGATTTTCTCCAGCCGCACCTCTACGCCGTCAACATGCAGGCCCACACGCGCCGTTTCGCCTGTGCCCCCGTCATGCCAGTGCGTCCGATTTTTTACGGCGAGATTGGCGAGGACCACATCCCCGTCACTGACGCGCAAAAAGCCTCCGGCGAAACCCTGGCCCCTCTCGTGTGGCCCTCGCTCTTCGCAGGCAACGGCGCATATCCCGGGCAAACATGGTCGTGGGAAAAACTCCTCGGCACGCCCCGCCTCGGCGAGATGCGCGCCATCAGCAGCTACATCGCCGCCGCGCGCCTTCCCGAACGCAATGCAACAATGACCGCCTTCACGCCCGCCGTCGTGTGCGATGCCACCGTCCCCCGCATCATCACCGCCGGACACTCCTGGGCCATCACCGCCGCGACATCCGTCACCATTCCCGACGACGGACGCGACGACATCACCCTCTCCGACATTCCGCGTTATTATACCGCCGACCCGCGCTACCTCGCGCTCGGCCTGCGACACACTTTCGACATCCATTTCACAAAAACCACGGACGCGGACACGCCGATGACACTTGCGCTCACCGACCTCGGTTACGAGGGCGGCTCCATGCGCATTCTGCTCGACGGCAAAAGCGTTCACGAAATCACCTGGGGCCGGCGCCCCGCATCGCCGACGCTCCTGCCGCAACAAATCACCTTCGCCGCCCCCGCCGGCAAACACACGCTCACTCTCGAAAACACGGGCGACGCAAAGACCGGGCGCGTCGCCACTTTCCGCCTCGGCACGATCGACCTCACCGGCGCGCAACCGGCCCTCGCAGCCTGCGGCCTGCGCGCGCCCGGCGCGCAAACCGTGCTGCTCTATGTGTGGCACCGCGCAAACATTTTTGCCGAAGCCGCAAACCGCGCGCCCGGCGCGGCGGGAGATGTGCTCCTTGAAAACATTCCCGCCGGCGAGTGGCGCGCCACTTGGTGGAACATGACCGAAGGCGGCCCCGCCTCGACGGCGGCTCTCACGCACACCGGCGGCACGCTCCGCCTGCGCACCCCGGAATTCCCGCGCCACGCGGCAGTGATTTTGGAAAGGCAATGAACATGCGTCCTCTTTTTCTCATCATTGTTTTCGCGCTTCTCGCGCCCTCGTCCGTCCGCGCGTCCGGCGCTTCCGAAGACGACACGCTTCGCTTCGCCATCATTTGCGACCGCACCGGCGGCATGCGCCCCGGCGTGTTCGAGCGCGCCGTCGAGAAAATCAACTCGCTCAACCCCGAGTTTGTCATGTCCGTCGGCGACCTCATCGACGGCTACACGCAGACGCCCGCCGTCTGGACCGCGCAGTGGGACGAACTCGAGGCGATCGTCAAAAACTTCAAGGTGCCCTTCCACGCCGTCGTCGGCAACCACGACATCAGCAACCCGAAAATGCGCGAGGCGTGGGCGCACTATGCGTTCGTGAGGAAAAACGCGCTTTTCCTCATACTTGACAGCGAGGATGTGAACGGCGGCGGCTTCGGCGTGGAGCAAATCGCCTTCGCGCGCAAGGCCATCGCCGACAACGCGGACGTACGCTGGACGTTTGTGTTTTTTCACCGCCCGCTCTGGCTCGAAAAAAATCAAAACGGCTTCGAGCAAGTCGCCGACGCCTTGCGCGGGCGCAGCTACACTGTTTTTACCGGCCACCTGCATCATTACATCAGCGCGAAACGCCGCGGCATGGAGCACTACGTGCTCGCGACATCGGGCGGCGACAGCGGGCTGCGCGGCGAGGGCGTTGGCGAGTTTGACCACGTCACAACTGTCACGCTCAGGCCCGGCGAGCGTCCCGAAATATTAAACCACGCCGTCGATGGCGGCCGCACGATGCCCGCCGGAGTGCTCACCGAGCAATACGAGGGCCGCGCCGCCGCCCTGCGCGACGGCAGCTGGCTCGACATCGCCCCCCATCGTGCTCGATTCGGAAATATTTTCCCGCCTCGAAATCCCTGTGACACTGCGCAATCCCGAGCCCTCCCCCTTGCGCGTGACCGGCGCCCTCGCGCCACAAGCGGGACTGCGCTTCGAGCCGGACACATTCAACGCCACTGTGCAACCCGGCGAAACCAAAACAGTCCCGCTCGTCGCGCATGCAAAGGAGGGCGGAGCTCTCTCCGTCCACGCGTTCAACGAAACCGCCCCCTCCATCACGCTGACCGGGGCCTATGACATGCAGCACGGTCCCGCGGCGATCCGCGCCGGCCGCCCTGTATTGGTTGATTGGATACACAGCGTTCCGCGCGCCGCCGGGCCTGTCGCGCTCGACGGCAGATTGGATTCGGAAAACTGGGCGCTCGGGCTTTTCACGACAGTCACCCGCCCCATGTTCATCAAGGAGAGCTGGGACTGGCACGGCCCGCAGGACGGCGTCTTCCGCTTCGCCGTGCAGCAACACGGCGGCGTGCTCCACGTGGCCGTGGAGACAACAGACGACAAACTCGTCACCGCAGCCGATCCCGCCGCGTTGCAGGACAAAATCATCGTCGTCCTGCAAACTTCCGGCAGCACGACGACCGCCGAAGCCGTTGTTGGCACAAAGACAAAAAACACAATTTGCCAGCCGCGCGGGGAAAGCAGCGGCATGGTTGCGCAATTCGCGCTGCCCTTGCCCGCCGGTGAAAAAACATTCCGCCTGAACATCGGCTGGGTGGATGTTGATCGCCCCGAAAACACCAAGCCCTCCATTCTCTGGTGGCGTCCGCCGGCGGCATTGGCATTCGGACAATTTTTGATGGACGAATGATCGCAACCGGCAAGGCAAAGTCCCGTTCACAGGCGCTCCCGGACAAACCCCGGGAGCAGGCAATAAATCTAAAATGGCGCACGGGCAAACTCATTTAGATTTATCCCGTTTATTGATATTTTGGGGTCGTCAAATCCCTCTCTCAACTCTGCAAACTTTGTGTGAAGCGCGCCCCCTATGGAACAGCCTCCATCACAAATCCCAATACCATGAAAATCCGACCGAAATCCCTGCCTCCGCTAATAACCGCCGCGCTTGCCCTGCTCGCGCTGTCATCGTTCCCGGGCCTCCGCGCCCAGCAAGTCGCCGCACCCGGCGTCCCCACCACACCCGAAAAACCGGTCCCGGTTGAAACCGCCCGCGCCGCCAACGCTCCCGCGCCCGACGAGGATGTCGTCTTGATGACGCCCTTCGTCGTTTCCAGCCACAAAGACAATGGCTACGCAGCCGTTGACACGCTCGCAGGCACGCGCTTGCGAACGGAATTAAAGGATGTCGGCGCGGCAATCGGAGTCATCACCGCGCAATTCATGGACGACACCGGCTCGGTCAATGCGAAGGATGTGCTTGTATATGCCACCAGCGCGGAAGTCGGTGGCATTGGCGGCAACACGTCAGGCGTGACGCTCACCGTCGCGGCATCCAGCAACACGGAAATTTTCGATTCGCCCAGCCAGGCCACCCGTGTGCGTGGCGTCTCTTCGGCCGACCTCATGCGCGACTTTTTCGCCACAAGCATCCCGATGGATGCTTACAACACGGAGCGCGTGGATATTTCGCGCGGCGCCAATGCCATTCTCTACGGGCTCGGTTCCCCTGCCGGCATCATTAACAATCAACTCAAGACCGCCGATCCCCGCGTCCGGAAATACCGCGTTCAAGGCAGCATCGGCAGCTACGATTCATATCGCGGCGTTTTTGATTTCAATCAACCTCTCATCGAGAAGCAACTCGCCGTGCGCGTCGTCGGCCTCGCTGACAAACGCTACTACCAGCAACAACCCGCCTATGAGCAGGACAAGCGCCTTTTTGCCGCCGCGGACTGGGAAAAAAGTCTTTTCAAGAACGGATTCACCCAAATCCAACTCAGCTACGAGAAAGGCAAGCAGAACTCCAACCGTCCGCGCGTGACGCCTCCGCAGGATGGCCTTACGATGTGGTTCGATCCTGAAGCGCTCAATAAATGGTCCTACGACGGCCCGACCAGCAATGCCGTGCGCACCAACGCCGCGCTCTATCCCGCCTATCTCACCTGGCCCGGACGCTGGATGAACGCCGGAACGCTTGGCTCCATTTTTGAAGACCCGCACTCCGACGCACAGGCGCTTTCCAGGCCTGCCGGATATAAAAACGCCAGTGGCACCGACCTGAATGTCTGGGGCCCCACATCATGGGCAAGCGCGGGCGCATTCAATAACTTCATCGGCAACCAGCGCTTTTTCGCCGCCAACGGATTGCCTGCCAATACGGTCCCGCTCACTGGTCTCTGGCGTCAGCAGGAAATCATGGATTCCTCTGTTTATGATTTCTACAACCAGCTCCTTGACGGCCCGAACAAATGGGAAAAGGCGGACTTCGACGCCTTCAACGCCGTCATGCGCCAGACCTTCTTCAAAAACAAACTTGGCGTGGAACTCGTTTATGACCGCCAAAACTTTGATCGCGCCAGTTATCAACCTTTCTATTCGGAAGGCGCCACCATTCTGGTGGACATGATGCAGACCAACTTTGACGGCACGCCCAACCCAAACTACGGACGCCCTTACGTCGCTTCCGACTCCGGCGGCAGCGAAGGCGAAAATGACAAGGAGGCCTACCGTGCGACAGTGTTTGGCGAGCTTGATTTTCGCCAGAACTCCGGCTGGACGCGTCATCTGGGACGCCACATTTTCACCGGCCTGCTAAGCCGCCAGAAACAGGAGACATTTTCCCGCGGCTTTGGCGGATACGCCTATAATCATGAGGACATCAACCCCTACCTGACCACGCCCGTCGGCACCTACATGAGTTACGGCGTGGTGCGTTACCTGGGCGACTCAATCGCGCACCTTTCCTCGCCCGCCGGCGCCCATATCGGCAACATTAAGGCCGTCCAAAACCCGGCGCGCAACGCCACCAGCCAATACTGGGATGGCAACACCAACCAATGGGTGACCATCTCCCCGACGCTCTACAACTACCGCGATGACATCGACAAACTTTACAACAGCGCCAGCAAAACCAAAAGCGACACCAGGAGCTGGGCCTTCATCTGGCAATCCTATCTCTTGAATGACAAACTCGTGGGGATGCTCGGCTGGCGGCACGACCAGTACAAACAATACAACTCCGGCGCAGCCATCAAGGCCCCGACCGGCCAGGTGCTCCCCTACTCCCCCGACTGGGTGATGCCTGCGAACACGAGCATTCCAGTCTTTGAAAAAACCTCGCTGAGCTGGAGCGTTGTCGGCCATGCGCCCGAGTTCGTGAAAAAATGGCTCCCTCGCGGCACTGATATCAGCGTGTTCTATAATCGCTCGAAAAACTTCAAGCCATCCGGCGTGGGCGCCGATCCTTATGGCAATGTTTTTGATCCGCCCCAAGGCACGACGCGCGATGCCGGCATCCGCATCGCCCTTATGCATAACAAACTCAGCATCCGCCTCAATAATTACAAAACGGCCATGAAGAATGACACCACATGGGTCGTTAACGATTATTGGTATGGCAATGATTTCACCCGCTTCCTCAACGGGCTGAGACAATCTTACACTCCCGAATGGGTAATCAACAAATGGTTCGGCTTCGAACCCGACGACCCACGCTATCTGCAACCGCGCGCCAGTTGGACCTCGCAACCAACCGTCTTGAATCCTTCGCTCACAACCGCTGAAGCGACCGCACGCACAAACTGGTTCAATGCGCGCACGCCGGAAGAATGGCTCGCCAATCCGCTTGTTGACCAGGAACTCGTCAGGGCATGGGGGCTTTATCAAAATGCCAGCAAAAGCTGGGTCGCCGGCACCCGTCCGCCCAATGTCAGAAATATCGCGGATGTCGAATCCACGGGCTGGGAAGGCGAAGTCACCTACAATCCGGTTAAAAATTGGCGCATGATTCTCAATGTCGCTTTGCAAAAAGCCAGGCGCAGCAATGTCGGCAGCGACATGGATGCATTCGTCGCCAAAAATCTGCCTCTCTGGACCGACGGCAACGGCATCATCGCAAAAAACATGCGGGAAGTGGACGGTTTTGAAGACGTCACTCACTACGGGAACTTCAGCACCACCAACGGCACGCAAGGCATGAAGAACATTTACATCCCATACCTGGGCTTTGCAGCCAACGACAACACCAACGTAAACGAACTTCGCAAGTGGCGCGCCAACTTTGTCACCAATTACGATTTTCAGCAGGGCTGGCTGAAAGGCTTCTCTGTCGGCGGCGCCGTTCGCTGGCAGGATAAAATCTGCATAGGATACCAGCCCAAGATGGTGACAACCAGTGTTGGCGATGTCTGGGTTGTTAACCGCGACAAGCCCATCTACGGCCCGAGCGAAACCAACTATGACGTCTGGTTCCGCTATGGCCGCAAGATTCTCGGCGGCAAAGTTTATTGGTCCGTGCAGCTCAACATCCGCGATATCTTCGGCAGCAAAGACCTCATCCCTGTCGCCACGCAACCCGACGGCACCATCGCCTCGGCCCGCATCCCGCAGCCGAACCGCTGGACGCTCACCAACTCGTTCGATTTCTAAACAAACGAATATTATCTTGGAGCAATCATCCGCCGCACGGGAGAGGCCGCCGCGCCTCTCCCGTTTTTGTTGGAAGAAACCACCCGGAGATTCCGCTGCGCCAATGGCCCATCCGTGCGAATCATCGCAAAATTATTAATCACCGTGCGGCCCGGCCTCACCCATAACCACAATTCTCCATGAAAAAATCCCCGCTCGCGCTTCTCACCACCGTCGCCGTCGCAAACCTCGCGCTCGCATTCGCAGCTCCCGCATCACCAGACAACGACACCGCGATCAGCCGCTGGCGGGAGCTCGGGTTTGGCATGTTCATCCATTACAGCATGAACACCTTCACCAGCCAGGAATACGAACCCGGCGACGTGCCGGCCTCCACCTACGCCCCGTCCGCGCTCGATGTTGACCAATGGATTCGAACCGCGCGCGACGCCGGCATGCGTTACGCCGTCCTCACCGCGAAACACACCTCCGGCTTCTGCCTGTGGGACAGCAAAGTCCGCTTTCACGGCAAGGAATACGACTACGACGTCGCCTCCGGCGCCGAGAAAACCGACATCGTCGCCGCCTTCGGCGCCGCGTGCAAAAAATACAACATCACGCCCGCCCTTTACTACTGCCTCCTCGACCCGCGCAACAACTCCACTCCTGTCGAAAAACAATGGCGCGCCGGGGAGCTACCCGCCGACTTTTTCCAGTTCGTCAGCGCGCAACTCACCGAGCTCATGCAAAAGTATCCGGAAATCGGATACTACTGGATCGACATACCGCGCAGCGCCAGCCTCGCCCAGCGCCGGGCTCTCTACGACCTCATCAAAGAAAATCGCCGCGACACCGTCGTGCTCTTCAATCACGGCACCGCCAAACCCACCGGCCCCATCACCATCGGTAACTTCCAGGCTGCCTGGCCGACGGACATTCTCAACACCGAGCTCGCGCCCATCCAGCCCGGCTGGTTTGCCCCGGCTCAAACATGGCAGGGCAAAACCTACGAACTCGGTTACGAGCATTGCCAGACGATCAGCCAATTCTGGTTCTGGAAGGAGGGCGACCGCCCCCGCTCCACCGCCGAGCTCCTTTCCTGCTATCGCCAAACCCGGGCTGCCGGGGGAAACCTCCTGCTCAACGTCCCGCCTGACCGTACCGGTCGCATCCCCGACTATCACGTAAAGGCGCTCGTGGATTTGAAAAAGGCCATCGACGCCAATGCGCCCATCGCCAACCTTCGCCCGCTCGAATGGCTCACGCCCATTATTCCGGAAAAAGGCAAACCTTCGCCCGTGTTTCCCGCGCCCGCCGACGGCACGCTGTATTTTCTCCGTTTCGGCAACCACGCCTACACGCCGCACCGCATCATCACGCCCGACGGCAAGACTGTGCCGCCCGCGCCGGCGCCCGCACGCTCCGTCCTCGTCGCACCGTTCCAGCAACTCTGGATCGACACCATGCAGCTTCCCGGCGGCGCCGTGGCACCCGGAACGCCGCTCGCATTTGAAACCGCCGCAACACGTGATTCCTTTTGGGATCAGGTCATTCTCGCCAATCCCGCCGCGCTCGCTGAACTCCCCCGCTGCACACTCGTCGAAACGGGCGCGTTCGCCAGCGCGCTCCCCGCGCATGTCCGCGCCATAAATCTCACCGACGCCGAAGTCGCCGCGCAACGCGCCCGCCTCGATGATCCGGTCATTCCCGACAACACGCCGCGCGAAATCTCGTGGAGCGAACTCGAAGCCGCCGCCTGGCCGCTCGATTTTCAAAAAATCCTCCTCGCCAGCGCCAACGACGCGAATCCCGGCTTCGCCTGGCAAAACGGCCAGTGGATTACCACCTGGCCCACCCGCGACCCGCGCCTCCGCGGCGACGCCAAGGAAGACCACTGGTTCGCCCCCGCGCTCCTCGTCGGCGACACCCTCATCCGTCCCGCACCGCTCTCCGCCCGCGCCTCGTTCCTGAAAACCGCCGACGGACGCACTCTCCCGCAACTCACGCTCGAATGGACGCACGCTGGCGCAATCATCCGCCAAACGCTCTTCTCGCACCGCGCCGGAACGCACGATGCCCCGCAGATCTTCGTCCGCTTCGAAATCCGCAACGCCCCGCCCGGCGCGCGCCTCGCGCTCGGCACAGGCGTCCGCCCCAACTGCCACCACTGGGACAACACCGAACACCCCCGCACCCCCGCGCTCTTCTTTTCGCTCGCGCCGCGCATCACGCAAAAAGACCGCGCCCTCCTCGACGCCGACGGCAACATCCTCCTCTCCGCCGCGCAACCCTTCACGCTCGAACCGCTCGGCCCGCTCGAAAAACTCCTCGTCTTTCCGCTGCCCGCCGACGGCCTTGTCCAAATCGTCACGCCACAGGCGCCGTCGCCCGCCTGCGCTGCGAAAGAAGCCTTCGCCGCCGCCGAAAAATCCTTCATCGCCAAGTGGACGCGGCACCTCGCGCTCGGCGCGCAAGTCCGCCTCCCCGATCCGCAATGGATGGAGCGCATCGACATCTGGCGCAGCCAGGTCGGGACGATCACGCGCGTCCGCTACGCGCAGGATGACAAACCCGTCGCGGAACGCCTCAGCTACGGCGCATATTTTTATCAATACTATTTCGGCATAGAGGAAGCGTGGCCCGCGATTTCGCAGGCGCAGTGGGGCCGTTTCGACGAGGCCCGGCGACAGGTCGAAATCATGCTCCGCCCCGACAACCTCGACAAAACCAACGTCCACCACCAGTCGCGCAACGGCATCGCGCCCCTTGCCGCCGCCACGGTCGCGCGCCTCTCGCGCGACCGCGACTGGCTCGCGCGCATCGCACCCGCGATGCTCGATTGCGCGCAATGGACCGGGCGCGTGCGTCATCCCGCAAACGACACGCGCGCTCCGCTCATGCGCGGCCTGCTCCCGCCGCACATCTACGGCGGAGACGTGCGCGATCCCGCCACGAGCCTCTACGCCTCCGCCGCCTGCTGGCGCGGCCTTGACGCCACTGCCGCGATTTTCCACGACCTCGGCACGCCCGAACTCGCCGCCGAAAGCAAACGCCTCGCCGCGCAAGCCGCCGAGTTTCGCGAACGCATCGCCAGCGCGTTCCGCGAAGTCACAATCAAAGACTCCACGCCCGCCTTCGTTCCATTTGCCATTGCGATTCCCTCGCTCGGCGGAAAAAACGAGGGCCCGCATCCGGAAATCACCGCCACGCGCTACGGCAACTACTGGAGCCTCTTCGCGCCGTCGTTTCTCGAACTCGGCTTTCGCGATCCGAAAAATCCCGCTGAGCCGAACGCATCCATTTTTGAATACGCCGCCCGCCACGGCGGACACTGGGCCGGGCTTCCGCGTTTTTATGCGGGCCTCGATGCGGCCTATATGAGCGGTTACATCGGCTGGCTCATCGATGAAGCCACGCGCAACCCCGCGCGCCGCCACCAGGCGCTTGCGAGCCTGCAGGGCTTCATGCTTCACGGCTCCAGCCGGAACGGACACACCATTCCCGAAGTCGCCGGACTGTTCCCGCACCGGCTGCAACGCGCCGCCTTTGAAAAACTCACACGCGAAGCCCCGTGGAGTTTTGGCATGTATGATGCGAACCGCTATCTCGACGGGCAAATCTCGTTTACCGAGCCGCTCGGCTCGGTCGCCGGCGCGGCGCTTTCGCTCGTGCGCCACGCGCTCGTCACCGAGACGGACGGCGGCCTGATGCTTTTCGCCACGGCGCCCTGCGCATGGTTTGCCGAGGGGCGGGAGATCGATCTGCGCGACATGCCCACGAATCACGGCACCCTGAGCGTGAAAGTGCGCTCACGCATCACGAGCGCCAGGGAGGTCGTGATGGATTACGAGTTCGCGCCACATGTCCCCGGGGCAAAAATCAAAATCACCGCGCGCATCGCCCCGCCCGGAGAGGTGATGAAAGAGATCTCGTTTGCCGCGGAAGAACGCGGCGCGATTGCGACAAAGTTTTAATGGCTTTCGTTTTTCTCCGGCAGTTTCTCGTCATCCCGGAATTTTGAGCCGGCGCCGATTTGCGTGCGCGATGCCGATGCTACGTTCACATTTTGGACGTACTTCAAAAACACAGCGCCGGCCAAACATTACTGCGCCGGCGCTTCGCTGCGCGCGTCGCGCAAACCGTCGAGCAACGGAAATACGCGCCGCACCCATTCCTCAAACGTGTCCTCGAAATTGTAATCGGCCTCGATGCGCTCGTGCACACGTTCAGCGCCCAGCGCCGCAAGGCGTTCGTCGAGTTTGCGCGCGCAGGCGTTGTATTGCTCGTAACTGCTGTCGCCGAGACCGAGCACCGCATAGCTCAACCCGTCCAGCCTCGGCGCGGAGTCGGCATCCAGCTCGTTGAAAAAAGGCGACGCGTCATCCGGCGGCTCGCCCTCGCCCCAAGTGCTCACGATGAACAATGCGTATCGCCCGCCATTCCCGCCTTCGTCGCCCGCCTTCAAGTCGTTGGGCGAGCACTCGGAGAGATTGTGCGCGCAAGCCGTCCACCCCTCGTTAAGGGCGCGGTCCATGGCCTTCATGGCGAGCGCCTCGGAATTGCCCGTCATCGTTGCGTAGTAGATTGAAAGAGGAATCGGCATCGTTGTCTGTTTGTTTTCTATTGCTGTTCTGCTATTTATGAAATCATCGATTCATTCCGACGATTTACTTGATACAGAATCTCAACATCTCGCTTTTACAAACGTCAACCTCTTTTCGAGATCACGTCTCAAATAAATGCAATGCCTTGAATCTCGCTTTTTTATTTCACCACGGAGACTCGGAGGACACGGAGGACGGAAAAAGACAGAGATCGGAGGTCAGAAGACAGATCGACAGGAATACCGCCTGCCACCGTGGAAGCGACCTTTGAGTTGAAGCTTGGCCCAGTGCAGCATTTGGCCCCTGCAAGGCAGCCATGGAATCGCCCGAAAAAACGGGCTCCGAGCATTTTTACAACATAAACCATTGCGAAATAAAAGGAACATGATCTTCTGGTCATCATATTATGCCCAGAATCACCCCTTTCCAAAACTCCACTCATGCTGCACTCAGTGCAGCTTAATAATACTGTTCGGCAAAACAAAATATGGACAAAGAAAGTCGCAAAGAAATCGTCATCGCACTCGTTTCGTCGACGCTATTTCTGATTATCGTTCAGCCATCACTTAATCTTGGCTGGGGGTGGCTTACAAGCACGGGCAGCGCCATTTCTGACAAGCTCTCGAATCACCTCTACCAGACGGCGGCACTCGGGCCACGGAATTGGGTGGTTGTGGACTTAGGCACTTTTGGCTTTTCGCTCTTGCTCGGTTTTTATGTGACGGCTTTCGGCATGCTTATTTTCACCTATCGGAAGCTGAAGGCCGCCAAGGAAGAGATCGAAGAAGAGTCGATCGACGCGCTTAAGAATCAACTTTCGGCGCACGAGAAGCGACTCAGAAGGCTATTTGTCGCTTTCCCGGTTGCGATTGTGTTCATGGCATTAGTTGGAGGCTTCACGGTTTTCAGATACAGCGCGGATCTGAAGCTGAACACGTCATTCTCTCATCGTTTGACCATCCTCACTCCAAGTATCAGCCAAAAGGAAATCGATAAGCTTCGCGCGGATTGGGCGAAAATGAAGAGTAGGCACGACTACGAAGTGATCGTCCAAGAGATGGATGCGATAGCAAAATCTGCGTCGGTGGATATTCCTCCGCCGGCGATGAAATGAAGAAAGAGCCGAACCAGACGCCAGAGCCAACGCCCCTCGCTGTCACGCCGCGTGCTTGCGCACGCATCGCGCCATCGAGTGTCGTGGCTCATCTTTAACGTTAGCCTAAAAGAAAGTTACACAATATGTTCAAAGTATTGAAAGGCCTTTATGAAGGCTGGAAGCTCAAAGGTGAGTTTCCGTCGGTGCCACCGATATTCGTTAAGAAATTCACTGATTTGCTCATTGATTACCAAGAAAACCAGCTTTGGAAATATAGGTTTTTATGCCAATTCATAGATTCCGATGAAGACAGACTTAGATGCGCATTTTCATATGAGGTGTTTGGCTTTTCCATGGGAATATTTGCATCCAGCCAAAATACTAGTGATGAGCATGTCCTGTGCATCGGGAAGGCGTTTGGCGGAATTGTGTATGAGGCCTATAAAAGTCATGATGCGATTAAGCCTGCGGCCTTTATTCCAAGAGAAGAAGAACTGGAGACGATATATGATTTATTGACTCATAAGGGGATACGCATGTCATTTGATGAGTTTAAGTATGCGAATATATCAAAGGCTCATGTATTCTGGGGAAGCATGATTTATCGCGCTCAGCAGATGGGTAAGTCGCTGAGTATTATACTAAGCACCCAGCATCATCCAGTTCCCAAATTTTTGGCCCATTTACCCCAAGACAATGCCTCAAAATTTTTATTTCATAACAGCATCACGTTGATGGAGGATATTACAGAAACAGACAGTCCAGTGAAGCGTCACTATTGTCGTCAGCTCGTTTCTGATGCACTTAATCATTTTTCGAAAGAAGAAAGAGGCTTCTCTGAGAGATGAAGTCAAGTGAGGCGATTACATAGAGGGGAAAGGTGATTATAAAATATGCATTCTTTGGGTTTGTTGCCCCTAGCCGGGGGAGCGGGGGCGGCAATGAGCGCCCCGCATTGTAGATGTAATCAAGGCGGGTCCGATGGCCTGGGCGGGATGTCGCGGGGGGATCAACAGATCCTGTGATCACACTTCTCTAAGCGGCGGGCATGTTTCGGCCCCGCGCAGCGTAATGGTTTGATCCCCGGCCCTCCATCCTAACCAAAGATGCGTGTGTGTTTCACCTCATCAGCTCTCTTCAGGAGCGGCCGGGGAAAGTGTTTTGCCTGGGGGCGGCGCGGGCATGTAATCGCGTTTTTCATGGAGCATTTGCCAGGCGATTTTCGCCATGCGCCGGGCGGTTATTATGATCGCGTTGTTGGGCAGTTTGCCGCGCGCGCGGTGGCGTTTGTAGAAACGGCCAAAATAGTCGGAGCAGGCGACAGCGGTCCATGCGGCTTCCACGAAGGCCCAGCGCAGCCATTTGTTGCAGAAGGGCAAAATGTCGCCGTGCGTGATCTTGCCGCCGGAGGCGTGGGTGGTGGGCACCAGGCCGGCGTAGGCGCAGAGTTTGTCCGCGGTTTCGAAGCGCTCGGGCTTGTCGATCTCCAGGGCGATGAGGGGCGCGAGCACGCCGCCCACCCCGGGCAGCGTTTGGAGGCGCCGCGCAACGCGGTTGGAGCCGAGCGCCTTGCCGATGCGTTCCTCCATGGTCTTGACCTGCGTTTGCAGCAGCGCGTGCAGTTGCAGTTCGTCGTCGAGCACGGCGCGTTCGCCCGCGGGCAGTTTTATGCGGTTGAGCCACGAGAGCCCGCGTTTGCCGAACAGGTCCGTGAAGACGGGCCGCTCGACCCGGGGGTGCCGGTCGATGAGGCTGTGGATGCGGTTGCGCGTCATCGTGCGCAGCCGCGTGAGCCAGAGGCGCTGGCGCAGCAGATTTTTCCTCGCGCGCACGGCCGGGGCGGGCACATGCACGCGGCTGATGAAATTGCCTCGCAACAGCGTCGCAAGGGCGTGCGCGTCGACTTTGTCGTTCTTGTTCATCGACTCGGCGATGATGCGGTTCTTCGCCGGGTTCGAGAGCGCCACGTCCTCCACGCCCTCGATCCCCTCGAGCAGATCGTAGAGCGCGCCCCAGTTCCAACACGCCTCCATGACCACCTTGCACGGGGCGCCCAGCGCCTTGACGTACGCCTCGAAGGCTTCCGGGGCGTTGGCGTTGATCCGCGCTTCGCGGATGATGCGGCCTTGCCCGTCAACCGTGCAGGCCACCGAATAATGTTTGTGATAATCGATTCCGGTATAGTAACTCATAACGTCTGGAATATGTTCGAATCCCCATGGTTTTCGACTCGCCTGCGCTCATATTACCTAACCAGTAGCCAGAGCCAACGTGGATAAACGATAACCCTGCAAATTAATGATTGTGGTTCTGCGTGGCTCATCTTAAATGTTGAGCAAAGTATGAGCGAAGACCTCAAATCGTTACTCAAAGATTACGGGCCCGCAATCGGCCCTGGGTTGGCTTTTCTGTTGGGCCTTGTCGCACTCTTTGCCAAGCACCGGTTTGATGAGTGGTCGGCGGAAGACGCTGTTAAGAGAAAGCTCGAACGTCTGCAGGAGCTACTAGTCCGCTCTCGTCCACCGTGGCACTTCTTTCCTAACTCAAGCGAGCAGTTCCTTCATGCAGACGAGGCCAGGAATCTCACAAATATATCGAGGTTCTATGGGAAAGCACTCGCAGTGCAGGCCGTCGCGAAGCAGATCGAGGAGAAGGTTCACGAGCACTGCTCTTACCCTGATGTTTTGAGGTTGTCGGCGCTGCAGTGGTCACTTGGGTTCCTCATCAAGGAGCTCGAAGAGTTTAGATCGAATAGCGAGAAGCTCACGCCGTTTATGCTCACCTCACTGCGAGATCGCTGGATCCAGATCGAGAATGACTTTTCACGTGAAGCGGCAGGCTTTGATTATATCGAGGGGAAACGCGATGTTGAGAGAATCATTTGAAAGGCCCAACAAGGCGCCAGAGCCAACGCCACTACCTGGCACGGACCGTGCCAGGTAGTGGCGTGGTTCATCTTTGACGTTGGGCAGAATAAAAACAGCATATGAGCAAACTTTCGCCGACTACCGTAAACGCAGCTTTAAACAGCCATACATTGCTCGGTGATACCGACTTGTTTCCTAGACAACCCGAGATCGATATCATCGCAAGGCATGCGGCCGAATTTGTTACGTTATCAACTACAAAGGATATCAATTCTATCGAATTTGGTGCGTCCAGGCGCTTCGTGGTTCCCAAAGACGACTTCTCTTTACGAGTCGCGACTCAGTTTGACCCCTTTGATAGCATTGCCCTCACATCTCTAATGCTAGAATTTGGTCACTTAATCGAAAGTAAACGACTATCTCAGGCAGATCAGGTTGCATTTAGCTATCGATTTTCACCCCAAACCGATGGTCGACTATTTTCACCTTCTGCAGACTGGACTTCCTTCTGGGAAAGATGCCTCAAAAAGGCCTCCGAATGTGCGCATGTAGGTTATCTTGATGTTACTGATTTCTACAATCAAATATACCATCACGTAATCGAGAATCAATTGAATGAGTGTGGCTGGCCTCCATATGCAGTTAAATACGTGAATAGATTACTGGGATTTCTTACAGCAAAAATTAGTAGAGGTATTCCAGTTGGCCCATATGCTTCGCATATGCTAGCTGAGGCGTCCATGATCCCAATCGATCAGAGTATTAGAGATCACGGCATTGATCATTGTAGATTTGTGGATGATATTATATTTTTCGCAGATTCGGAGATTAATGCGAGGAGCACCCTGTTTAAGATAGCCGAAATTCTGGATCAACAGCAACGATTGACCATAAATCGAACGAAGACAACGCTCTTCGATTCTCAATCGTTTATTACTCATGCTCGATCCATGGTAGATGACCGGCCCCTCACATCAGAAGAGGCCAGTGTGCTCACCGTTATCAATCGATACACTAGGAGGAGTCCATACGTGACTGTTCCAATTACTACGCTTTCCCCTGCTGACCTCTTGTCCATTCCGGATGCTTTGATCGAAGGGGTTATACGAGCATACACTAGAAACTCCGATATTGATTTCCCTCGATTACGATGGTTTCTGCGGCGTATATCCCAGATCGGGCACCCAGGCGCGATTGAGGTTATTGTAGAGTGGTTTGAAAGACTACTACCGGCACTACCGGATATTGCCCATTATTTTATTTCGGCTGCGCCGAATTATAAAGGAGACTGGAAAAGCCTAGGGGGCGATTTATTTGAAATGCTTGAGCATCCAATTGTCCGAGCCAATGATTTCCTTCAAATTTCTATACTATCGTTATTTCATAGAAACATCAAACTGAATCACCTTGGCCGATTAGTTTCGGTTCAGTCGCGATTTTCCCCAGATGTGCAGCGTGAGATTATCTTGATTTTGGGTGCGCATGGTTCATCGGCTGTCTTGAGAGAGATGAAAGATAAGTTTCCTGGACTGACTCCTTGGAGCAGGCGTGCATTCTTGGCATCGGCAATTACACTACCTAAGGAAGAGCGTGGGTTTCTCACAAAAGCGGTTAGGCCAATTTCGTTATTCGAAGAACTTTTGATTAAAGAACTAAAGAAATAATGAGCCCAACAAGTAGATGGAGCTATGCGATTGCTTGGCTCATCATGACGTTAGCCTAAAATAATCATATATGAAATCCGAAGATGTATTAACTCCACAAGACGCAGCCCGCTACTTCCTTGAACATCATTCTGATGTTTTCACCGAAGCATATAAAGTTGGCGATGCATTAGAAGTAGTCACAAAAGACCACATTTTCCGCATCGAACCACAAGAATCCATAGGTCCAGCCACAAGTAAGTTTGATGTGCGCGTTTACGAAATGAAAAATTCAGTGTGGGAGATTTATAGTGATTTCCCATATTGTGACCGTCCGACGCCTGCATTGGTGTGCATGCAAGCACTGAACTTTCTCTGGGATAGGCTCCGCGCCAAATAAAGAAAGAGGCTAACCCTGAGAGTTGTGTTGTCGCGAAGCCGACAACACGACTCTTGTTGAACAAGCCCGATTGATACGGGCGGGGTGGCCGGTCCTTATGCGGATTGTATTTCTCGGCCAATCATGAGCGTTCCGGCATTCGGAACGGTTTTTTTCGTCTTCATCGCCGCCGTCGCAGCGAGGGCAGGTAATGCGAACGACGCGAAGTGGTGTTTTGCCAATTTTGCCACAGAACGCGAATAATGTAAGCGATCGCCTTCCCTCTTCCGTCCTCCGGCCTATTTTCACTCTTCACTCTTCTCATTCGTTCCGTCACTCGCCGCGGGGGTGAGCGTGTGGGTGAAGGTGTGGAGGATTTCGAGTTTGTTCAGATCGGCGACGGCGGGGCGCGCGACGAAGTGCGGGCGCGCGCTGTCGGGGAGCAGGATCGGGGCGTCCTTGCGCAGCGGCAGAATCTCGATGGAGAGCGGCGCGCCTGCGTCGAGTTCCTCGGCGAAACGCGCGAGGGGCATGTCGAGCGGGAGGCCGTTGTAGAAATCGTCGAGGATCACTTTTCCGCCGAGCAGCACGCGCGCGACGTCGCCGGTGTAGTGGATGCGCAAAACCGGCCAGGCGTCATTTTTCCACACACCGGCGGGGACCGTGATTCTCCACGCGGCGGCGGAGGCGAAATCAGCGGCGACGGGCGCGGCGGGCACGGGCTTGGGCGCTTTGCCAAGGGGAATCTCGCGCGGCGGGCCGACGGCGCGGATTTTTTCGGCGCGGGGCGCGGCGACTTTTGCAAGCGCGGGATTCGGCGCGCCGGGCACGGTGATTTTTGCAAAAATGCCCTCGCCCATGTCGATGCCGGTCAGGAATGCGAGCAGGCCGCGCGCGAAGCGGCTTCCTTTTTTCGCGCCCTTGGCGTTGGGGTCGGGTTTGGGATACACGAGCACGTCCACCGGGTCGGGCGTGGGCGCGTGGACGCGGAGCGTCTCGGTGGCGCTGTCGATGGTGATGGGGTGTTTTGAAAGGAACACGCGGTCGTCGTCGCCCCACGCGAGTTTGTAGAGGTTGAGCGAATCGGCGCGGGAGAGGATCACGATGCTGATCGCCCTGCCGTCATGCGCGCGGAGGGAAATCGCGGGCGAGTGGCCGGTTTTCAGGTTGGTGATGCGCACAAGGCCGTCGCCCTTGCGCTGGCGTCCGGAGGCGTTGCTGACGCCGCGCACGGTGAGGTCGCTGAACGCGAGTTCGGGCGCGATGCCGGGGATTTCGGAAAAAAAGTAAACGCGCTCCTTCTCGTCGGGCGTGTCGGCGTAGCAGAGCAGTTGCGCGGTCGCGTAGGCGAGGATCGCGCCGTTGCCGAGGTCGAGGTTGAACGGCCAGATGAACGCGATGTCCGCCGGAATATCGACGGGCGTCACCGGCACCATGCGCTTGCTGGCGGCCTGGGCGACGGCGGCACGGCGTCCGGCATCGGGTGTCGCGCCGGTGATGCCGGAGTCGCGCGAGAGGCCGGCGCTGCTCGGGAGCGGCGAAACGGATTCGACCGGCGGCAGGTTGAGCGCGAATTGCACGCCGCGATGGACCGGCATGGGCTGGAGCCGCTGGTAGTTGTTGACGAAAATGAAACCCGAGCGGCCGTTGGAGCGCAGCGCCCAGCGGAGCGTGCGGTTGTCGTCCTTGCCGTCGGGGCGGTGCGCGGGAAGCACCGTGGGCATTCCCGGAAGCAGGTAGCCGAAATCGTGCATGAACAAGTGCTGGAGGCGCAGCAGGTGATAATGCGGACGCACCTGCCCGGCGGCGCCGAGGGGCGCTTGGAAGTCGTAGTTTTTTTCGGGCAGGTCGTTCCAGTTTGTGAAGCGCGTCGATTGGTTTTCCTGGAGCGTGATGCCGGTCGCGCTGTCGGGATTCACGCCGCCGTGATACATGTAATAACCGGGCTGGACGCTGCCGGAGCCGAGCTTCACGAGCGTGGTCGATTCGATGTCGCGCGGATCGACCAAAATGCGCCGGTGATACGAACTCATCATGCCGCCGCCGATCTCGCAGGTGAGATACGGATACGCGGCCACGTCGGGATCGTCGGCGACATTGGCGCGCCCGAGCGCCTCGCTGGCGATGTTGCTGTCAACGCGCAGTGTCGTGAAACGGAAGCCCGTCCAGTAGTTGCCCGGCATCGGCGTGGTTTCGCGATCCCAAAAGCCCTCCGCATACACGCCGTAAAGCGGCACGATTTCGCCCGGCGGCATCGGCGACGTGAGCGCGGGCCAGCCGGTGCGCGTGTAAAGCGGAACGACGATGCCGGCATCGATCGCCATTTTTTTGAGCGCGAGCAGATGCTCCGCCGGGCCGCGATATTCGTTTTCCAACTGCGCGCCGATCACCGGCCCCCCGTCCTTCCAAAGGAGGCCGCGAAGCTGCGCGCCGATTTCGGCGTAGAGGATGCGCGCCTTGTCCATGTAGCGCGGATCGTCGGAGCGCAGGCGGCAGCCGCTCGCCACGAGCCAGTCCGGCAGGCCGCCGTTGCGCGCCTCGCCGTGGCACCACGGGCCGAGCCGCACCATCACCTGCATGCCGGCCTCGGCGCACGTCTGCACGAAGCGCCGCAAATCGCGGTCGCCGCTCCAGTCGAAACGCCCTTCGATCTCCTCGTGGTGGATCCAGAAAACATACGTGGCGACGATGTCCACGCCGCCCGCCTTCATCTTGAGAAGCTCCCCGCGCCACTCCCGCGCCGGATAGCGCGAGTAGTGAAACTCGCCCATGACCGGCGTCCACGCGTTCGCGTTTTTCGTGAGGCTCGAACGCGTGGCCGAGATCACCGTGCCGTCCGGGCTCGTGTCGGCGCCGGGGCTCGCGACGATCATCGCGGATTGTTGCGCGAGCTGCGACATCGCCCCTGTCGCGAACGGAATCGAAACCGCATACGCCCCGCCGTCCGTCGCGCCGAAATCGCCGGGGCCAAGCTCTGGAAAATCCACCGGCGCGCCCGCCGATGACGACGGCACCGACGACGCGGATTTGCCCGGCGCCGAAAACGTCTGCGCCTGCGCGCTGCCACAAAAGGCGCATGATAAAAACGCCGCCAGAATACATCCGGAATAATTGCGAAAAACGTGCGGTTTTATCATTGTTTGGAAAAAATATCCCGTTGATTGCACCCTGCAACACCCGCGGGCCTGTGACAGTATGAAAACAAAAGTCCCGGAAAGTTGCAGATATATGAAAGCTCCCGTAAAAGAGCGGGCCGCACGCCCGCCGCCCATATCCGCGCTTGCCCAAACCCCGCATATCCCAAAACTTCCTCGCCTCTAAAACGTTCCACCAAGTTTCCAAGAATCCATGAAACAACGCACCCTCACCCGGGAAGTCACCATTCAAGGCAAGGCGCTCCACACAGGCGAAGAAGTCACCATGACCATGCGCCCGGCCCCCGCCGGCCACGGCATCGTATTCAAACGCATCGACCTGCCCGGCAGCCCCGCGCTCTGCCCCCGCGTTGACCAAATCACCGATCTCGTACGCGCCACCACCATCCAGTCCGGCCACGCCAAACTCCACACCGTCGAGCACATCCTTTCCGCCCTCAACGGCTGCGGCATCGACAACGTCCTCATCGAAATCAACGCCTCCGAGCCCCCCATCATGGATGGCTCCGCGCGCCCTTTCGTGAACATGATCCTGCAGGCCGAGCCCGTCGAGCAGGACAAGGACCGCGAATACTTCACCCTCGACGCCCCCGTATCCGTCACGCGCGGCAACTCCACCATCATCGCCCTGCCCGCCAACGAGCTCAAAATCTCCTGCACCTCCGCCGACGACCGCGGCATCCACACCCAGCACCTCTCCATCGTCATCGATCCCGACACCTACATGTCGCAGATCGCCGCCGCCCGCACCTTCACCATCTACGAAGACATCGAGGAACTCCTCAAACTCGGCAAAATCAAAGGCGGCACGCTCGACTGCGCCGTCGTCATCAAGGGCGACAAGATCATCTCCAAGGAGGGCCTGCGCTTCAACGATGAGTTTGTCCGCCACAAGATCCTCGACATCATCGGCGACATCACCCTCCTCGGCACCCCGCTCAAAGCCCATATCATCGCCACGCGCCCCGGCCACGCCATCAACGCCGACCTCACCAAGGCCCTTTACGAAAAACTCCAGGAACGCAAAAAGACCCCCGCCAAAAAGAAACCCGCGCGCGTCGACACCGTCCGCGCCAACGAGACCTCGCTCGACATCAAGCGCATCCTCGAAATGATACCCCACCGGTATCCCTTTGTCATGGTTGACCGCGTCATCGAATTCATCGGCGACAACGAACTCGTCGCCATCAAAAACGTCACCATCAACGAACCCTTCTTCCAAGGCCACTACCCCGGCGAGCCCCTCATGCCCGGCGTCCTCCAGCTCGAAGCCATGGCGCAGGCCTCGGGCCTCCTGCTCCTGCGCGGCATCAACGCTGACGGGCGCACCCCCTTCTTCATGAGCGCCGATAAAATCAAATTCCGCCGCCCCGTGCGCCCCGGCGACCAGCTCACCATCAACGCCAAACTCACCAAAATCCGCGCCAACAAACTCGCCGTCGCCGAGGCCACCTGCACCGTCGGCGGCAACGTCGTCTCCTCCGCCGAGCTCATGTTCACCCTCGTCGATTCCGAAACCGGCGCGATCGGAGCAGAGTGAGGAAAAGTAAGAATTAAGATTTAAGAATTAAGAAGGCCAAGCCCATGTATGTCACATCATCGCTTCATTCCCGCACGGCGAAGCCGCGCGCTGTTGGGCACGCAGTGCCCCGTTTCTTAATTCTTAAATCTTAATTCTTAATTTCCTCACATGGCATCCAAAATTCACCCACTGGCAGTCGTCGAACCGGGCGCGCAACTCGGCGCCGACGTTGAAATCGGCCCCTTTGCCTACATCGGCGCGCAAGTCCGCATCGGCGACGGCACGCGGGTGCAACACCACGCCACCGTCGAAGGCAACACGCACCTCGGCAAAAACTGCGATCTGTTTCCCTACGCCTGCATCGGCGCCAAGACGCAAGACCTCAAATACAAGGGCGGAAACCCCGGCGTGCGCATCGGCGACCGCAACGTGCTCCGCGAATTCGCGACCATCCACGCCGCGACCAACGACGGCGATTTCACCATTCTCGGCAACGACAACCTCATCCTCTGCTACTGCCACATCGCCCACGACTGCGTCTTCGGAAACAACATCATCATGAGCAGCTACGCTGGGGCCGCGGGGCATGTGATCGTCGAGGATCACGTCGTCTTCGGAGCCAACGCCGGCGTGCACCAATTCTGCCGCATCGGCGCGTATTCGATGCCCGGCGGCTACGCCAAGATCGTCCAGGACATCGCCCCCTGGATGATCGCCGAAGGCAGCCCCGCCGTGATCCGCACGATCAACAAAGTCGGCCTCGAACGCAAAGGCTTCACGCCCGCGCAGGTCGAGCGCGTGAAACAGATTTACCGCATCCTCTTCCGCCACGGTTTCAACCGCACGCAGGCAATGGAAAAACTCGCCTCGCACGAAAACGCCGGAACCGACGAGTTCCAACGCATCTTCAAGTTCGTCGAGCAAAGCGAACGCGGCCTCGCCCCCGGCGCGTGAGGCTTTGCTTCGTTTCGTTCTCTTTTTATTCACCACGGAGTCACGGAAGACACGGAGGACGGAAAAGAGATTAAGATTGAAGATGAAGTTGAAGGAAGGAATTGCCAACCGATCGGGGGGCACGGGCGACTCGCCCGTGGGTTTGGAAGGGTCGAGTGGCACGGGCTGCCAGCCCGTGTTCTGGGTCTTTTATGGCTCACGCAACGACGCAACGGCGCAACGAAAACACAGCGGAGCGGCAGCTCCCGTTGCGTCGTCGCGTCGTTGCGTGAGGCCGGTTTGGAAGAGAAATCCGCATGGTGTCCGGGATAAAAAACAAACCATCCCGTCAATCGTGCCCGCAAATCCGACACTTGGAGCAGACGTTTCCGGTCACGACTTTTTCGCCCCTAAAAATTGACAAACTATTCCTTCGGGTCGTCCGCTCTTTCTCAGGGTTTCCTTCTCACGCAATTCAAAAAGATGATGTCAGGCACAACACCCCAGACTGTAACAAGAAAAGGCCCGAACTCCTTTTTTCTGATAATCTCGCTGCGGTCTATAGACTCCTGCTCGAAAAGCTTGGCGCTGATTTCCCATGAGCGCTGCCACTCCGCATCCAGCCATCGCCTGACACCGCTATCGCGTCCAGCGAGCGCTTCAGTGGCCGCAAGCATCGTCTCGATCATCGCTTTCTGCTCCCGCTGGTCGCCATTCACGAGGGGAACGGAGGCGCGCAAGAGCATGACCGTCTCTCCCGAATAGTGAACCCACAAGCCGAAGCCGGGCTTTTCCTGCCGGCCAATCTCGGCGGGATAATTGCTGAGAAGCGCCGATTCGAGGCCGGGAATATCCGCAATCCAATTTTGCTTCTTAATGTCGCGTTTTAGCGTCTGAAGCTCCTCTGGTGAGAGAACCTTTGACGTGAAATCGCGAGGCGTAAGCAGTCCGGCAGAAATAGCAGCCGCGACAATCGCCTTCGCGTGAGGAGGCGGCTCGCTGCACAGACTGGCGTTGGCGAGCGTCAGAGTAAACAAAAGCACGAGAGTCTTTTTCATGGATAATAGTATTATTAAGCCGCGCCCAGTGCAGCATGAGTGGAGTTTGGGAATGGGGTGATTCTGGTCATATTATTATCACCAGAAGGAGACCATGTTCTTTTTATTTTGCAATGGCTTATGTCGTAAAAAGCATCATGGCTTGCCGCTTTCTGGCATGATGAACGTTGTATCCTCAAAACCGAAAGAAACCATAACCTTCAAAAAGACTTTTGCCGGGAGTCCTTGATATGTGGGCGGTTCAAACTTCCACATCTTCACGGATGCAACTGCCGCAGCGCCTGCTTCTGCTCGCGTCGCATTTACAACAGCGGCATCGGTGACGCTGCCGTCTTCTTGAATCGTAAACGAAACGGTGGCCTTAGGCTCAATGCGTGATTTCTGCCAGACTTCAATATATTCAGCCTTTGGCTGCGCTATCGCACGCGGCTTCCTGTCCAAATCCTCCAAGCGAACAAGCCCTGCCGTTTCCGTCCTCTGTCATCTGCTCTTCCGACCTCCGGCTTCTTGAGCGGAATGACCAGGCTCCATGTTTTGCTTGCCCGCTTCCAGCCGCCGGGGCCGTCTGCGGTGGCGAAGATGACATGCGTGGGATGGCCGTCCTGAATAATCAACTGCGGGCGTTCGAGCGAGCCTTGCACGGTTTCGCTGCCGTCCTCCCAGCGGACTGTGCGCGAGTAGGCCTTGGGCTGCGGAGCGAGCGTCCATTCCGCCCCGTCGTATGAAAAGGCGTGGCCGCCCGCATGGTTCTCGCCCGAGACAAGCCCCTTCATGTCGCAAAATATCATTTGATACACGCCGTGCTCCTTCCAGACATACGCGTCTTCATAAAACGCCGCCTGCCCGTCCCTGTCCCAATGAATCGGTTTTTCGGTGAGGCGCACGTAGGGGCCGAGAAAATGCTTCGAGCGCGCCGCGCCATAACGGAAGCGTTTCGATTTATAGAGCAGCAGGATCGAGCCGTCCGACTCCACCCATGCGGCGGGATTGGTCGTCACGGAGCCTTCCTCCCATGTCCCGGGCTTCGCCTCGATGAGCGGCTTGTCCATCCGCGTCCACGGACCGGCGGGCGACGATGCGATGGCGAGGCCGACACGCTGGTTGCCCGCGGCCTGCCGGCGAACCGCCTCGGGCACCGGCCCGGTGGGAATCGGCGCATCGTAAGTCGAGCCGTTGTAAAACAACAAATAGGTGCCGTTCACGCGCTGGATGGTGGGATTGTGGGTCATTTTTCCGTCCCAAAAACCGCCTTCGCGCGGCGGCAGCACATCCTCCACATACGTGTAAGGGCCTTCGGGCCGCTTGGCGACCGCCCGGACCACGCGCGAATTGGTCACCCAGTTCGGGGAAAACGGGAGCGTCTTCGGCCACATCGAGGCAAACATATGCCACAGGCCGTCCTCGCCCTGAATCACCGAGCCGTCCCATATCCACATGTCATCGCGTTGAAACCCGCCGTCTTTCGGGGCGGGCAGGAGACGCTCCATGAACGGCTCGGGCAGGGCTTTCTCCGAGCCGGAGCCAGCCGCCATTGCCATGACAGGCGCAAAGATGAGAGCGAGGAGGATTCGATATGATTTTCTGAATAACATCATAACAAGGGAGCGATGTGTGTTGATATTATAAAGCGGGCATTGAGGGCGCTTGGATAAAGCTCCATCGATTCCCGATCAAGGACGGCGCCAGGGTCAAATGAATACTACTGAATCACCATCCAGATTCGTGCCGCGCAAAGCCTATTGCAAAATAACGGCAAATGTTGCTTTTGCGATTATTCTGCGTTCATTGGATGCGCTATGGATATAACTTCCTTCATTGTATTCCTCATTGTCGGCGCGATCGCCGGCTGGCTGGCCGGACTCATCATGCGCGGCGCGGGCTTCGGCCTGCTCGGCAACATCATCGTCGGCATCCTCGGCTCGCTTGTCGGCGGCTGGCTCTTCGGCAGCGTTTTCAAAATAGCGATCGGCATCTCGCCTGTGGTCGATGCCATCATCTACGCCCTGATCGGCGCCATTGTCCTGCTCTTCGTCATCGGCCTTTTCCGAAAAGGCGCGAAGTAGCGCGCGCCTCCGAACCCGTGGCATCGCAGGTTGCGGGCCGCCGGCCTTCAACCTCGAAACCATGCCTGCGTCCCTGCCTGGGATGCGGGTTTGATATTTTGCGCGCGACTGGTTTGGCGTCGGAAATGATCATTTCCGCCTTACTGAATAAATATTACAAATATCATCCCGATCCGGTTCTTGCAGTCACTTTTGGTTTCTGCGTAAATCAATAGCAACTTTCCCGCGAAAACACCGTCTCGCCGGGCCTCATCCCTTTCATTCTTCATTCCAAAAATACTCACTGTCGTGTTCCTTTTGCCTGCCAAAACCCTCTCCCGTCCGTCCGCACGGTTTTCTTCCATAGCCAGAATTCTATTGCCGGGACTCCTCTTCATCGCCGCGCCTTGTTTTGGGCAGGCTGCCAAATCCGCGCCTGCGAGCACATCGACGGAAACCACCGAAAACTCGACCGGCACGACATCCACCCCGGTCACCGACGACAAGACCGTGAAACTCGACACGTTTACGGTGAAAGCCTCGCGCGAAGGCGGTGTCACCACCGAGGGGCCGCAGCCTGTCCAGACCTACGACACTGCGCAGATCAGCGACTCGGGCGCGTTCAGCGTGCAGGATTTTCTGGATGACCTGCCGCCCGGCGAGGACGGCGACGAAGTCCTCATATTGATCGACGGCCAGCCCGCGCACATCGACCCGGCTTCCATCCCGCTCGACATGATCGAGCGCGTGCAAGTCAGCCTCTTCGGCTCCATCCCCGAACTCGGCGCCTACGCGCAGGGCAAGGTCGTTAACATCATCCTCAAAAAATCCTACGTCGGCGGTGAAATCGGCGAGCGCATCCGCGGCGCATTTGCCGGAGGCGGCTTTCAGCAAAACACAAAATTTTCCATCAACCGCACGCGCGGCAGATGGAGCTACTTTTTCGGCGGCGGCATGACGAAGACAAACGAACTCCTCGCCAGCTCCCGCGAATATTCGCGCAATCAGGATCACACCCCGTGGGGCGGCACCGACATGCGCCTCGCCTGGGGTACCCCCGCCGTCGTGCAGGCCGTCACCGGCAATCTCAACGGCCTCCTCGACAACGAGGGCAATCCCGTCGCCTCCGCCCTCGTCCCCGAAAACCAGGACGGCCTCTCCCTCACGCCCTCGCAATTCATCGCGGGCGACACCGCGCTCTCGCCCAATGCCTACGCCCAGCGCCGTTTCAACACCTCCGCGTATCGCATGATCATCGCCCCCGCAACGAGCTACAGCACGAACGCCGCCGTGACCTACAAGGACGGCGACCGGTTCCGCATCAGCCTCAGCGGAAACTATTCCACGTCGAAAGTTGACCGTATCGGCCAGCCGCCCGTCAGCACCGCGTCCGCCGCGACGCTCGTCCCCGCCGCCTACAACCCCTTCGGGCAGGACATCCAGGTCGGCCTCGTCCACACCGAGTTCGGCCCCACGATCCAAAACACCCGCACCTACAACATGCAGTTCGGGCTCAAGGCCAACGGCCGCATCGGCGACACCACGGTGCTGCCCGGCGGATACACCAAGGCGTGGAACTGGAACGCCAGCTCCGGCTACCAGCGCAATAAATCGCGCACCCACGCCACCGACCTCGACAAGGACAAATTCACCGCCTCACTCACCGCCGCCGATCCCGCCCTGCGCTTCAATCCCTTCGGCGATCCCTCCGCCGGCCCCGTCAACGCGCACCTCTACCCCGCCCTCACCGTCCACCGCTCGCGTCAGGACATCAGCAACGTCGCCCGTTTTAATGCCGCCGCAAACGGCCCCCTCGCGATCCTCCCCGGCGGTCCGCTCCGTCTCTCCCTTGCCGGCAGTTATTACAACCAAAGGCGCGACCGCGAAAACACGCATCCCTCAGCGGACAATCCCCCGCGGACACACCAAGTCATCGACTCGGGCGCCGGCTCGGCCGCGCTCAACATCCCGATCTTTGGAAAAACAAACAGCGTTCCCCTGCTCCGCCGCTTCGAAACACAAACCTCCTACTGGCAAAACATCCGCAGCGACGACAGCCGGCAACGCAGCTACGCGGGCGGCGTCGTATGGTCGCCCGCGCGCTCCCTGCTCCTGCGCGCGCGTTATGCGGTTTACGAAAACACGCCCGCCACGGCCCACATCGCGGGCTCCGAATCGCTCGTCACCGAGACCTTCATCGACCGCGGCCGTGACGACGAAACCGTCACCGACGTCACCGTGTTCAAACGCGGCTCCATCGACGCCGTGACCTCGAAAAACGAAACCAAGACCTGCGGCTTCACCTTCGAACCGCACTTCGCGAGGGGCCTCCGATTCACCGCCACGCACAACATCCGCCTCCGCCACCGCATCTACCAAAGCGGCTTCAGCGCGCAGGAAATCATCAACAACGAAGCCTCGTTCCCCGGCCGCGTCATCCGCGACACGCCCACTCCGGAGGATGTCGCGCTCGGCCTTCCGGGCCGCATCACCGCGATCGACACCACCCCGGGCAACACCGGTGAATCCGAGACCCGCGACATGAATCTTTCCCTCGAATACCGCGTGCCCTCGCAGCAATACGGGCGCATCCTGCTCCGCGCCTACGCCACCCGCGTTTTCGAATCGACCTATCAGGCGTATCCGGGCGTTGACTACATCTATCGCAACGGCGGCCCGCCCGACTGGACATTCCAGGGCCAGGCCTCATGGAGCCACCGGGGTTGGAACACCGTGGTGCGCGTGAACCACACCGGCGCGCGCATCATCGCGCCCGCCGACGGCTCCGACAACGCCTCCTACACGACGGTAAACTTCGACCTCAGCTACCAATTCCAAAAACCGATCATCGGAAAATTCGGCAAACGCCTCCGCGTGGGCGTCGGCATTGTGAACTGTTTCGACGAAGACCCGCTCTATGCCGACACGCTCTACGGCTACCGCGGCGGCTCCCCCCTCGGCCGTCTCTACACCTGCTCGTTCACGCTGCCGATGTAACACCCTTTTTTTATTCACCACAAAGCAACGGTGTCAGCGAACAAGCACAAAATCAGGATATTTTAAGGCGAGGTTGAGCAGTTCTGCGAGTTTGCGCATGACCGCGCAAAGGGCGACTTTGGGGAGTTTGCCGCGGGCGCGCAGGCGCTGGTA
>JARKRC010000025.1 GCA_029974595.1 Ereboglobus sp.
AAACGATGCGCCCCCCGGCATCAAGGCCATGTGGATCGGCATGACCCGCCTCTGCGACCTCTCCCTGGCATGGGAACGCTTCGGCCCAGCTTCTCCATCTTGTGTATAAAGCTATGGCGTCTCGCCCATGCCACACGATCCATGTCGGCGACAATCAGCTCGGCGGCGGCGACGGACATCAGGCGGTCGTCGTGGTCGACCCCGGGGTCGATTTGCATTTTCCACGCGAAGGGGGTGTCCAGTTTTTTTGCGACAGTCTGCGCGCCCGCGAAAAAGTTTCTGGTGCGCGCCGGAAGCGGAGGACCAGGGGGGACGTTGGACATGTGAAGCCTTCAAGCGCATCGAAAACACGCCGTCAACACCGGCGCGGGCAGTCGCGACGGCGCGCTATTTCGCGAGGTGGCCGGCGGCAATGGCGTCGGTGATCATTTTCTCGGCGTAAGCCCAGAGCGTGGCCGAGCCTTCGGCGATGTGTTTGTTGCGCGCAATGACGCGGTCGCTCGTGATGCCGTGTTTTTTCCACGCCGCGCCCTCGGTGAGGCAGTTGAGGAGCATCGGCTGGAAACGATCGACGGCGGCGGCGAATTTCGATTCGGACGTCCCGCGTGCTTCGAACTCGTCCCAGAGGGCGCGATATTCGGCGTTTTGCGGCGCGGGCAGCAGGCCGAAAATGCGGTCGGCGGCGCGCGCTTCGCGTTCGTGCTGGTCAGCCATGCGGGCGGTGTCGTAGGCAAAAGTGTCGCCCGCGTCGATTTCCACGAGGTCGTGGATGATGACCATTTTGAGGACGCGGAGGAGATCGATGCCGGGGACGTTGCTGTGCTCGGCGAGAATCACGACGAGGAGCGCGAGGTGCCAGGAGTGCTCGGCGTCGTTTTCAGCGCGGCGGCTTTGCGTGCAAATGGTCTGGCGGAAGATTTCCTTGAGCTTGTCGGCTTCAGTGATGAAGCGGATTTGCTGTGTGATGCGCGTGAGATCCATGGCGGGCAGGAGACGGAGGACGTAGCGACGGTTTTTTTATTCCGCTTTCCGGCCTCCGGCTTTGCGTGCTTCGAGCTGGGCGATGAGGAACTTGTCGGGGCCGGCCTCCTCGTAGGCGGTGCGCCAGAGATCGCCGAGCATTTTGGCGCCGGCGAGGAGCTGGCTTTCGAGGAAGGCGCGGCCCTCTTTTGACTGGGGCTGGTCGGGGTTGAGTTTGCCCTCTTTTTCAAAGACGTAAACCTGCTCGACCTTCGGGAGCTGGGCTTCCATGTAAGCGAGGACGTGCACGAAAATCGGGTCGCGTCCGGCGGGATCGCTGGCGACGGTGGAAAGGCGTGCGGCGGGTTTGGCGCGTTCGACGATCATGGTGGCGTCGATGCCGCCGGTTTTGTTGAAGAAGCCGCTGTCGATCCAGCTGTGGATGGTGCGCGCGCGGGTGTAACCGTTGGGATTGTCGCCGACCCAGCCGTTGAAATGTTTTGTGACGTGGAGGGGCTGGCAGGCATCGCCGACATAGTGGCCCATGGTGCCCATGACGTAGAGGATGTTGGCCTTGGCTTGAGCGATTTCCTCGGGCGTGCCGCCGTGCTCTTCGTAGGCTTTGAGATAGGAGAAACCGGATTTGAGCTTGCCGTAATTTTCGGCGATGGCCCACGGGAGAAAGCCGGGATAGGCGCGCGTGCCGTCCTTGTTTTTGGCGGGATCGATTTTCGGGAGCTGGTCGGCGCGGGCGTCGCGCGCGCGGGTGAGATCACTGACAAAAATGTAGCGGAACTGGCTCAGCCCGCTGAACGTCATGCCGAGCGGATCGAGGTCTTCGATATCGAAGAAATGTTCGATCTGGTTGATGTGGCGGATGGACGGGTCGTAGGAGTTGCGCCAGCGGTCGGGCTCGCCCGCGAGGAAGCCGATGCGCTCGCGCGCCTCGGCGGTGCGGAGGAAGGCCGGCGCATCGACGGGGAGCGAGTCGAGCGCGGTGAGATTGATGGCGCGGTGGCCTTCATAATCCCACGCGCGGGCGTTGGTGGCGGCGAGCGCGAAGGGAAGGACAACGAAGGTGGCGATGCGGGCGATTTTCCTGAAGATGTGCATGGTGAAAGTTGAGCGGGATCGGACAACGCGGGCGAGAAGATTTCAGCGCGCGAGACGGCGCGGGAGCGGGACGCCCGCTTATTGGCGGCGCGGGCCGCTCGGCGGCGGCACGCGACCGTTCGCGAACCCTTTGTCGCGGCCATGCGGCGCGCGGGTGTTTGTTTGCCGGCATCGGGCGGCAATCCAGCCTGACCCGATGCAGGATAAAACAAACAACATCATAACCTGCCTCGCCCGGGGGGGCGTGCTTGGGCCGCCCGGGCGGGGCAATCAATAGAAACCGCATATATGAAAAAACAAATTGCACTCTCAATTCTGGCGCTCGCGCTGGCCGGCCCGGCCTCCGCCCAATATTCATCCGTCCCCACCCCGGCCTCGGTCGCCCATGCGCCCGAACGCATGGTCGCGGGCTTTGTCGAGCCTTCCGTGATCTATGTGCCGGGCAACAGCGGCGTGGATGATTCCTTCGGCGGCGCGCTGTCGGGAGGAGTCATCCTCCACAAGAACCACATGCTCGGTCTCGACCTGGCTTATTTCGAGGCGGATTACGACAGGGGGCCCGGCAAGATGAAATTCATGCCGCTCACGACGGGCTATCAATACCTGCTGCCGCTTTCGAAATGCGTCCTCGTGCGCCCCGGTGTGTTTGCGGGCGCGATGTTTGAAAAGAGCAAGGGACGTCCCGGCATCAGCAATTCGAACCGCACGGCATTTGCCTGCGGCGCATCGCTCGGCGTTGACTACGCGATCAACCAAAATGTCTCCGTAGGCATTTCGGGAAAATGGATGCACGTCGATGATGTGAAAGACCTGCGCGAGCGGGACATGGCGATCGTCGGCATCAATTGCTCGGTGAAATTCTGACCGACGCTCCCCGGACCATAAAATCCGGGGAGTTTTTTGACGTGGCAATCCGAACCCGCGCGATCATCTTTGCATGCCTTGCCCGGCTGGCGAAAAACATCCACGCGCATCCCTGCCATGAACGTTTTCCAAGATTCATCCGCATCTGAAAATCCATCCTCCGCGGCGCCGGCATTCGACTCGACGGCGCGGCGCGACTATATCCGTTTTCAGCTCTGCATCTGGGGATTTTTCTGGGTGATCGGCCTTGCCTCGTTTTTGTGGGACGCATCCCGGGCGGAAATCAGACCGTATATCGCCCTGCTCAAAACATTCGAAATCGCGCTCATGGCGCTTTGCTCGCACGCGCTCTGGACGATTGGACGCCGCCGGAACTGGTTCAACAATCCGGGCACCGCGAGACGCCGCGGTTTCGCCGCCTGCCTGCTGGGCGCGGCCATCGTGACCGCGATCTCGCTTCCGCTGAATTTGCTCGTCTACCAAACCGCCCCCGATCCGCGTTTCGCGCAGCTCAGCCTGCCCGTGCTCGTGATCGGGCACTGGCTGGGCGCATGCATCGGGCTCGCAATCTGGGGCGGCCTTTACAGCGCCTATTATTATCAGGCGAAAAGCCGCCTGCTCGAAACCGAGCGTGCGCGCCTGCTCGCCGCCACGCGCGAGGCGCAGCTCATGGCGCTCAAGGGCCAGATCAACTCGCATTTTCTTTTCAACAGCCTGAACACCCTGCGCGCGCTCATCCAGCGCGAGCCCGCCACGGCGCGCTCGGCCGTCACGCATCTCGCCGACATGATGCGCCACTCGCTCACCCTCTCGGCGCATCCGGTCATCCGGCTCTCCGCCGAAATCGACTTCGTGAACGACTATCTCGCGCTCGAACACCTGCGGCACGAAAACCGCCTTCGTATCCAAAAAACAATTACACCCGAGGCGCTCGGCGCGAACATACCGCCGATGCTGGTGCAGACGCTCGTCGAGAACGCGGTAAAACACGGCCTCAGCCAGAGCGGCCAGGGTATCGTCGTGACCTGCGAAATCACCGTCGCGCCGCCTCCGCCCCACCCCGCCCCGGACGCCGCGCCCCGCCTTCACCTGCGCGTGACCAACCAGGGCCGCCTCCGGCCCGGCGCAGCGAAAGTCACGGGGACCACCGGCACCGGCTTGCGCAACATTCGCGAGCGCCTGCGCCTGCTTTACGGGGAACGCGCCTCGCTTGCCGTGACCGAAAGCGGCGGATTCGTTGTCGCCGAGGCCATTGTGCCCTTCGAAACACCGGTGGCGAACACCGCCGGGCGCGAAACCGCCCCGCCGCCCGACCCGCTCCTTTCATCATGATCAAAACGCTCATCATCGACGACGAACGCCTCGCGCGCGCCGAGCTGCGCGACCTGCTCCGCGCGCATCCGGAAATCGAAATCGCAGGCGAGGCCGCAAACGCCGCCGAGGCCCGCCGGCTCATTGCGCAACACAAACCTTCGCTCATCTTTCTGGACATACAGATGCCCGAGGAAACCGGCTTCGACCTGCTCGTGTCGCTCGGCGAAAATGCGCCGCGCGTGATCTTTACAACGGCATACGACGAGCACGCCTTGCGCGCGTTTGAGTTCGCCGCGAAGGATTACCTGCTCAAGCCCATTTCGCCCGCGCGCCTCGCCTCCACCATCCAGCGCCTCGTGCCGGACGAGCACGGCGTCGATCCCGCCGCGAGGACTCCTGCGGATGATTCCGCGCAGCCGTTTGCACCCGGCGACCGCATACTGGTGGGCGACGGCGACCATCTCGCGTTCGTCTCGGTGGAGAGCATCGTCGGCGCGGAATCCATCGGCTCGCACACGGTGCTCTGGCTCGAAGGCGGCAGGGGCACCGCGGTCGTGAAACGCTCGCTCAGCGCGCTTGAGGCGCGTTTGCCGGCGTCGCTCTTTTTCCGCGCAAATCGCGCGCAACTCATCAATCTCCGCCATGTCGCCGCCGTCGAGCCCTGGTTCAGCGGCAGCCTCATGGTGACGCTCGGCAACGGCAAGAAAGTGGATCTCTCGCGCCGCCAGGCCCGCCTCTTTCGCGAAAGGCAGGCGATTTGAAGACGCGCCCGCCCACGCCGCTTTTGCCGCTCATGCGATTTCCGACTTTTGGAGGGCACGATGCAAATCACCAAAACAACAACCGTTTCAGGAGCAGCCGCCCCGCCGAGACTGCTTCCCAACGGAAGCGGTTTTGTAAGATTAAAACAACACGTCCCCATAGCGCGCGGCGGACGGCGGCTCGTGTATGCGCATCCTTACATTGACCAGCTCGTGCTAAAGGTGCCGCGTCCCGAGGCCCGCTATGAAAATCATGCCGGCCTGCCATTCTGGCGGCGTCATTTCCGACGCTTCAAACATTACAATGATTCCGTTCGCGAAGCGGTCGAGCATGTCGCGGCCTATGCCGCAACCGAAAGGCTCCCGCCCTTCATGCAACGGTTTTACGGATTTCTCGAAACGGACATGGGACTCGCGTCAGTAAGCAAGGCCGAACGCGGCAGGGATGGAAATTACGCGCCCAATCTCAGGCAGCTCGTGCAAGCGGGAAAATTCGATACGGAGGCCCGCGCCGCCTTTGCCGAGTTTTGCGAGGCTCTCATGGCCAGCAATGTGGTTGTGGGTGATTTGCGCATGGAAAACCTAGTCTATTCCTACGACGCGCAGAACGACAAAATGAAATTCGTCATCATCGACGGCGCGGGCGACAAGAACGGCATAAAACTGTGCAGCCTTTCCAATTTATACAACAGACTGTCGAAACAAAAACGGATTCACGCGCTGGAGCGGCAACTCGCGATTGCGCTGGGTGACCCCCTGTGAGGCGGATCACAGGCCCTCAGGTCCTTTTTGGCGCAATATGCAGCCTGAAGCCATTGTCGCAGGACGCAGGGCACACTCCTTCAAACCATCGCATCCAACATTATTATCGATCTATTTACATCATTCTAAAAACTGATATGCAATAATTTGCACGTAAATTGGCCCATTATCTTCTATAATTATCTAAACTAACCTCTTATTACTTGCGGTGCCCGGCATCGCGTGTAGATTGCTTGCTCGTTTTTTCCTTTTCATGAGTAACATCGCCAGCAATCCGGAACCCGCACCCGCCGCAGCAAAACCACCCAGCGCCAACGAAATCCTCAAGGCCGGATCGAATTTTCTCCGTGGCAATATCGCCCGCGAAATCGCCGACACATCGACCGCCACCGTCAGCGACGCGAGTTCCCAGCTCACCAAATTCCACGGGCTCTATATCCAGGACGACCGCGACCTGCGCAAGGAACGCGCCCGCCTCAAGCAGGAAAAAGCCTACGGCTTCATGCTCCGCGTGCGGCTCCCCGGCGGACGCTGCACCCCGCAGCAATACCTCCTCATCGACCGCATGGGCGACGAAGTCGCCAACGGCACGCTCCGCCTCACCACGCGCCAGACCTTCCAATTCCACGGCGTCGCCAAGGGCAACCTCAAGAAACTCATCCGCGGCCTCCATTCCGTGTGGCTCGACTCCATCGCCGCGTGCGGCGACGTGAACCGCAACGTCATGGCCCCGGCCAATCCCGAACGCTCCGCCGTCCACCAGCGCGTTTACGAGATCGCCAGGGCCCTCAGCGAATTCGCCCTTCCCAAAACCCGCGCCTATCACGAAATCTGGATCGAGGACGAACTCGCGGCCGGCGGCGAGCAGGAGGCGAAAAACGATCACGAGCCGATGTACGGCCCCACCTACCTGCCGCGAAAATTCAAGATCGGCTTCGCCGTCCCGCCCTCAAACGACACCGACGTCTTTTCGCAGGACATAGGCCTCATCGCCATCGTCGAAAACAACGAACTCGCCGGCTTCAACGTCGCCATTGGCGGCGGCATGGGCATGAGCCACGGCAACGCCGAAACCTTCCCGCGCCTCGGCGACATCGTCGGCTTCATCACGCCCGATCAGGTCAACCAGCTTGCCTTCGCCACCATCACCACGCAACGCGACTACGGCGACCGTTCCAACCGCAAGCGCGCCCGCTTCAAATACACCATTGAGACGCACGGCCTCGCTTTCATCAAGGCCGAGATCGAACGCCGCGCCGGCTTCTCCCTCGCCCCCGCCCGCCCCTACAAGTTCACCACCATTGCCGACGACTACGGCTGGCAGCGCGCAGCCGACGGCACCTGGTATCACATGCTCTTCATCCTCTCGGGCCGCATCAAGGGCGCGATGCGCGAAGCGCTCCGCGAAATCGCGCAGATCCACACCGGCGACTTCCGCCTCACCCCGTCGCAAAACCTGAGCATCTCCGGCATCACCGACGCGCAGCGCCCCGCCATCGAAGCCATTCTCGAAAAACACGGCCTCAACAACACCGCCGCGCAAACCGGCCTCCGTCTCAACGCGCTCTCGTGCGTCGCGCTCCCCACCTGCGGCCTCGCCCTCGCGGAAAGCGAGCGCGCCCTGCCCGAAATCCTCTCCAAGCTCGAACCCGTCTTCGCCGACGCCGGCCTGCACGACGACCCCGTGAGCATCCGCGTCACCGGCTGCCCCAACGGCTGCGCGCGCCCTTATCTCGGGGAAATCGCCCTCGTCGGCAAAGCCCCCGGCAAATACGCCCTGTATTTGGGAGCCGAATACACCGGCTCGCGCCTGAACACGCTCCACGCGCAATCCCTGACAATCGACGAAGCTGTCGCCCAGCTCACGCCGATCATCCGCCGCTACGCCGCCGAGCGTCACGAAGGCGAGTTCTTCGGCGACTTCTGCCACCGCACCGTGCTCGCGGAAAAGGCGGCGTTGGACGCTGCCAAAGCCGCCGCCGTCACCGCGTAATTCACCACGAAGGACCAATCCACCGGCGGCGGCAATGACGGCGGAAACAACAACTCCGGCGGCAGCAGCGGAGGCGGCGGCGGAGCGACATCAGTCCCCGTCTTCGTATTGATCGCTGGCTTGCTCGCCCTGCGGATCAGAAGGCAGCGGAGAATATAGAAGGGTTCACCACGAAGCAACGGTGTCAGCGAACAAGCATAAAATCAGGATATTTTAAGGCGAGGTTGAGCAGTTCTGCGAGTTTGCGCATGACGGCGCAAAGGGCGACTTTGGGGAGTTTGCCGCGGGCGCGCAGGCGCTGGTAAAAGAACTTGAGGACGGGGTTTGAGCGGGCGGCGCT
>JARKRC010000026.1 GCA_029974595.1 Ereboglobus sp.
TACCAGCGCCTGCGCGCCCGCGGCAAACTCCCCAAAGTCGCCCTTTGCGCCGTCATGCGCAAACTCGCAGAACTGCTCAACCTCGCCTTAAAATATCCTGATTTTGTGCTTGTTCGCTGACACCGTTGCTTTGTGGTGAATCTGAACCAGGCTCAGCTCACGTATTTTTGCACGATGGGGATTCGGCGTCCCACGCCGAAGGCGAGGGGGGTGATTTTCAGGCCCGGCGCGGCTTGCTTGCGCTTGTATTCGTTGAGGTCGATCTTGCGAACGATGTCGTTCACCACGGCGGCGTCGAAACCGCGCGCGATCAGTTCGCGGCGGCTTTCGCCTTCCTCGACATAGCCTCGTATGAGCGCGTCCAGCACGTCATACGGCGGCAGGCTGTCCTGGTCGGTCTGGCCGGGACGGAGCTCGGCGCTGGGGACTTTGTCGATGGTGTTTTGCGGGATGATCTCGCGGTCGCGGTTGATCCAGCGCGAAAGGGCGTAAACCTCGGTTTTGAGCACGTCGGAAATCACGGCGAGACCGCCGCACATGTCGCCGTAAAGCGTGCAATAGCCGACGGCGATTTCGCTTTTGTTTCCGGTGGTGAGGAGGAGCGCGCCGAATTTGTTCGAGAGCGCCATCATGAGGACGCCGCGGACGCGCGCCTGTATGTTTTCCTCGGTGACATCGCGGGGGCGTCCGGCGAAGACGGGCGCGAGCGCGGTTTCGCAGGCGGCGACGGCTTCGGCAATGGAGATCGCCTCGAAGCGGATGCCGAGGTTTTGCGCGAGGATGCGCGCGTCGTCGCGCGAGTGTTGCGAAGAAATTGCCGAGGGGAGCGAAACGCCGATGACATTTTCCGCGCCGAGCGCTTCGACGGCCAGCACGGCGACGAGCGCGGAGTCGATGCCGCCCGAGAGCGCGACGAGGGCGCGCTTGAACCCGCATTTGCGGGCGTAGTCGCGCAGGCCGAGGACGAGCGCGGCGTGGATCCTCGCTTCGCTCGGATCGGAATGCGGAATGCGGAATGCGGAATGGCGGACGCAAGCGTCGGGGCGGGCGGCTGGTCGGAATCGGGATTGGCGGCTTGGTCATTCCGCAATCCGCATTCCACATTCCGCATTTCCTCCGCGAATGCGGCGAGGCGTGAGATCACGTTTCCATTCGCATCGGCGACCAATGATTGTCCGTCGAAAATGAGTTCGTCGTTGCCGCCGATGGCGTTCACGTAGACGAGCGGGCAGCGGAGGGCGCGGGCGGCGTCGGTGACGAGCTGCTCGCGGATGTGGCCCTTGGAGTGGTGCCACGGGCTGGCGGAGAGATTGATCGCGAGGTCGATGTTCTGCGCGGCGAGCGCGGCGACGGGATTGGTGCGGTGAAGGCGGCTGGTTTCGATGAGCGGATTTTTCCAGATGTCCTCGCAGATCGTCACGCCGATGCGCAGGCCGTTGTGCTGGATGACACGCGGGGCGCCGGCGGCTTCGAAGTAGCGGTCCTCGTCGAAAACGTCGTAGGTGGGCAGGAGCGATTTGCGGGCGATGGCGGTGATTTCGCCATTGTGGCAGAAGGCGGCGGCGTTGAAAAAGCGGCGACCCTCGGCGGAGGGATTCGTTTCGACAAAGCCGATGAGCGCGGGCACGGGGCCGATTTGCACCGCGATTTCGTTGATCGAATCCTCGTTGTCGGGCACGAAACTGCGTTTGAAAAGGAGGTCGCGCGGCGGGTAGCCGGTGACGGCGAGTTCGGGGAAGACCACGAGTTCCGCGCTTTGCGCGACGAGGCTGCGGTAGGCGTCGAGGATTTTGGCGCGATTGCCGGCGAGGTCGCCGACGGTGGTGTTGATTTGTGCGAGGCCGATGCGCATGGAAGTGCCCGCGAGTGAAGAGTGAAGGGAGCGGAGTGGAAAGGGGAAAAGTGTGCGCCGTGCGAGGGCGCGTGCCCGTTTGCTTCTACTTGCGCGCCGCGGAGATTTCCGCTTTTTCGACTGGCTGTGGAAACGCCCCCAAAGTTCAACGTCCTCGGTGTCGGTGTCAGCGCGATGAATCTGCGTGCTGCGGCGGACGCCGTGATCGACGCCGCAAGGGGCGGGCGCAAGGGCTACGTGTGCGTCACCGGCGTGCACGGGATTTCGGAGGCGCGGCGGGATCCCGGATTCAGGCGCATCCTGAACGGCGCGTTCTTGAACACGACCGACGGGATGCCGCTGGCTTGGCTCGCAAAATATCATGCGGGCGGCGACGTGGGGCGTGTTTACGGGCCGGATTTGATGCTGGAGGTTTTTAGCCGCGGCGGCGGCATTACGCATTTTCTCTGCGGCGGAGCGGAGGGCGTGGCGGATATGTTGAAGGGGAAAATGGAGGCGCGCTTTCCCGGCGTGAAAATCGTCGGGACGCATTGCCCGCCGTTTCGCGCGCCAACGCCGGACGATGAGCGTGCGCTGGCGGACGCGATTCGCGCGGCAAAACCGGACATCGTGTGGGTCGGTCTCGGCACGCCGAAACAGGAGCGTTTCATGGCGCGTTATTTGCCGGAATGGGATGCCACGGTCATGATCGGGGTGGGCGCGGCGTTCGATTTTCACACCGGGCGTTTGCGCCAGGCTCCGCGCTGGGTGCAGCGGTGCGGGATGGAGTGGCTGTTCCGCCTGCGCATGGAGCCGCGCCGTTTGTGGCGGCGGTATTTGATAAACAACCCGCTGTTCCTGTTCAGGATCACGCTCCAGTTGTCCGGCATAAAAAGATATCCGCTTGAAGAATCCGGCGGCGGCAAATAAACATTTATATATGAAAAAAATACTGGTCTGCGGCGCGGGCGGCTTTATCGGCGGACACATGGTCGGGGCGTTGCTCGGACAGGGGCATCGCGTGGGAGCCGTGGATAGGAAGCCGCTCGAAAATTGGTGCCAGTTGCATGCCGGCGCGGAGTCACGGACGCTGGATTTGCAGCGGCGCGAGGCCTGCGCCGAGGCGGTTCGCGGTTATGACGAGGTGTATAATTTTGCCGCCGACATGGGCGGGATGGGTTTTATAGAAAACAACAAGGCGCTGTGCATGCTGAGCGTTTTGATCAACACGCATCTGCTTGTGGCCGCGCGTGATGCCGGGGTGGAGCGGTATTTTTTCGCATCGTCGGCCTGTGTGTATAATGCCGCGAAGCAGATGAGCGCGGATGTCGTGCCGCTCGCCGAGGCCGACGCGTATCCGGCGATGCCGGAGGATGGCTACGGGTGGGAAAAACTTTTTGGCGAGCGCATGTGCCGGCATTTTCATGAGGACTTCGGTGTGGCGACGCACGTGGCCCGTTATCACAATATCTACGGGCCGCAGGGCACGTATGACGGAGGCCGCGAAAAAGCGCCCGCCGCGATGTGCCGCAAGGTGATAGAGGCCGTGCTCGCCAACGAACTCGAAATAGAAATCTGGGGCGACGGCAGCCAGACGCGCAGTTTTACGTATATAGACGATTGTATAAAAGGCACGCTCATGCTGATGAGCGGTGATTGCGCCGAACCGCTCAACATCGGCAGCTCGGAACTCGTGTCGATAAACCAGCTTGTGAGTATCGTGGAGGAAATCGCCGGGGTTAAGCTCGCGCGAAAATACAATCCCTCGGCTCCAAAGGGTGTGAACGGGCGCAACAGCGACAACACGCTCATCAAATCGCTGTTCGGCTGGGAGCCCTCGACGCGTCTCCGCGACGGCATGGAGCGGACTTACCGCTGGATATACGATGACATGATGCGGGCGTTGCGGCAAGGCCGCCCGTCGGCGATGAATCGGTGAGGTGTGTTGTCGGAGCGAGGGGTGAAGGGGCGTGCGTGCGAGAGAAGAACGCGTGCGACAAGGAGCGGCGGCTTTCCAGCCGCCGGACACGACGAAGTCGTGCCTTTTAAATCATTCGAATGTCTTTCAGGCGAGGCTTCGCCTCGTCCGGCGGCGGGACGCCGCCGCTCCTTGTTTTGCCCCTTATCGCACGCGGCGTTTTACGAGAGAGCGTTTTTTATGCGGCGGAGACCCTCGTCCAACGTTGCGCGGGGGCAGCCGAAGTTGAGGCGGACGTGCGTGCCGCGCGGAGCGCCGAAAAAGACACCGTCGCTCAGGCCCACGCCGTGTTTTTCGAAATGCGCGACCGGGTCGGCGAACTTGAGCGCGCCGACGTTGAGCCATGCGAGATAGGTGGCCTCGTGCACGCCGTCGATGATGACGCCGGGCAGTTCGCGGGCGACAAAATCGGCGATGCGGTCGCGATTGCCGCGCAGGTAGTCGAGGAGCGCCTGACGCCACGGTTCGCTGTCGCGATAGGCGGCGGCGCAGGCGGCGTAACCGAGCGTGTTGACCTCGGCGACGATGCCGGCGGTGGCGCGGACGAAGGTCGCGCGGAGTTTCGGATTGCTGATGATCGCGAACGAGGTGCCAAGGCCGGGGATGTTGTAGGTCTTGCTCGGCGCCATGAGGGTGACGGTGTTTGCGGCGATCTCGGCGGAGAGCGTGGCGGCGGGGATGTGCGGGAGCGCGGGGTCGAGGATCAGGTCGCAGTGGATTTCGTCGGAGCAGAGGATGATTTTGTGGCGCAGGCAGAATTCGGCGAGTTTCAGCAATTCGTCGCGCTGAAAAACGCGGGCGACCGGATTGTGCGGGTTGCAGAGGAAGAAGAGTTTTGCGCGTCCGTTGTCGGCCACGGCACGTTCCATCGCGTCGAAGTCGATTTCCCAGCGGCGCACGGCGGTGTTGAGCGCGAGCGGGACGGCGAGCGATTCGCGGCCCGAGTTGGTCGCGGCGCTCATGAATGGCGGATAGACGGGTGTGTTGCAGAGGACTTGTTCGCCGGGCGCGGCGAAGGCTTGAGAGGTGACGTTGAGGCCGCAGACGAGTCCGGGGAGCCACACGAGCCAGTCGGGGGAAATGCTCCAGCCATAGCGTGTCTGCATGGCTTCGACGACGGCGGTGGTTTCGGACGGAGTGGGGCGGGCGTAGCCGAAGATGCCGTGGGCGACGCGGCGCCGGAGCGCCTCGATGATGGCGGGCGAGGTGTGAAAATCCATGTCGGCAACCCACATGGGGAGAATGTCGGAGCCGGCATATTTCTGCCACTTTTGCGAGTCCGTGCCTTGGCGCGGGTGAACCGTGTCGAAATCGTAGAGCATGTTTGTGGATGCGAGAAAAACGAGTTTGGCGCGGCGGGCACGGAAAAAATGCGGACGGCGAAGGCTTGCGTTTTTGCGCGTCGGGAAAACCTTGGTGCGCATGAGCGATCAACTTCTTCGATGGGGGATTCTGGCGACGGGGCGCATTGCGGAGAAATTCGCCGCGGGCGTCGCGGTTTCGGGGAACGGGCGGCTGGTCGCGGTCGGGAGCCGTGGCGCGGAGCGCGCGCGGGCGTTTGCGCAGAGGCACAACATTCCCCATGCGCACGCGAGTTACGAGGCGTTGCTGGCGGACGCGGAGGTGGATGCGGTTTACATCGCGACGCCGCACCCGATGCATCTTGAGTGGACGCTCAAGGCGGCGCGGGCGGGAAAACATATTTTGTGCGAAAAGCCCATCGGCATGAATCGCGGCGAGGCCGCGCGCATGGTGGCGGCGGCGCGCGAGCATGGCGTGTTTTTGATGGAGGCGTTCATGTACCGCTGCCATCCGCAGACGGCCAAAGTCGCGGAGATCATTCGCGGCGGCGCGCTGGGTGAGATTCGCGTCGTGCAGGCGGCGTTTGGCTACAACAAGCCGTTTGATCCCGAATCGCGTTCGTGGAAAAACGAACTCGGCGGCGGCGGGATTCTGGACGTGGGGTGTTATCCCGTTTCATTTTCGCGGCTCGTGGCGGGCGTGGCGGCGGGAAAGCCGTTTCTCGATCCGGTGGAGATGAGTGGCGCCGGTGTGACACATCCGCAGACGGGCGTGGATGTGTGGACGGCGGCGACGTTGCGATTTGAGACCGGTCTGATCGCGCAGGTGTCGTGTTCCGTGGGCGTGCAACAGGAAAACACGGCGCGCATTTACGGGACGAAGGGCTGGCTGCATGTTGTCGAGCCTTGGACGCCCTCGCGCAATGAGGGCAGGGCGGCGCGTTTGCGGTTGCATCGCGCGAGCGCGACGGCGGCGGAGGAAATTCTGATTCCGCATCAGGCGGGCGAATACACGCTGGAAGCCGACACCGTGGCGCGGTGCGTCCGCGCGGGAAAACGCGAGGCGGACGAGATGAGCTGGGCCGATACGCTGGGAAACGCCGCTGCGCTGGACAGGTGGCTGGAAATCGCCGGGGTGAAGTATGGCGGAGAGGGGTAGTTTCTTTTTTTATTCACCACGAAGCAACGGTGTCAGCGAACAAGCACAAAATCAGGATATTTTAAGGCGAGGTTGAGCAGTTCTGCGAGTTTGCGCATGACGGCGCAAAGGGCGACTTTGGGGAGTTTGCCGCGGGCGCGCAGGCGCTGGTAAAAGAACTTGAGGACGGGGTTTGAGCGGGCGGCGCT
>JARKRC010000054.1 GCA_029974595.1 Ereboglobus sp.
AGCTGTCCATCAAGCTTTTTGACCTGATGATTCACTTGTGTTTGTTCGGCCAGCTCGTCGAGCCATCCCGATGGTATCAACGCCAAGAGTTCGCGCACTTTCATGTCCGTTCAATAAATCACACATCTGACTGATTGCATGCGCTTTTTATGTTTCGGACAGCTATGCGGAGACCGTCACTTGTTTATTTTTTGCCTGTTTGTTTTCCGTCTCGTTTTTTTTGCGAGGCTTCGCCTCGTCGGGCGGCGAGGACGCCGCCCCTCCTTGTCGCACGCGTGGTTTTTCGATTTTCACGCAATCGTCCGCGCGACCCTATTTCCAAAGGCTCACGGTATCTTCAACGGGCACCCAGCCGGTCTGGCCGTCCTCGAAAACAAGGCGCACCCAGCCGGGGAATGTTTTATCGGCGACGGCGACCGTGCCCGCGGCGAGCGGCGTGGTTTTTTGCGCGGTGTCGGCGACCGTGGGAATCGAGCGCAGCGAACCCGCCTTCCAAACGAGCACGGCGTTTTCGTTTTTTGCCGCGCCGTAGGCGTGCAGGCTGAGCAGCGAAACCGTCGCGCCGAGCGCCGCGCAGCCAAAGGCGACGGCGGCGAGAGTCACAAACAATATGCGGCGGCGTCCGTAAACACCCAGGAGCACAAAGGCGAAGGCGAGCGCGGCCAGCCCCACCGAGACGCCAAGCGCGCACTGCCATTGCGCGGGCGAATAGCGGAGCGCGACCTCGCGCGCGGGACCGGGGCGCGTGACCTCGGCGACCGCGCTCGGCGTGTAACCCGCGCGGCTGAGCGTCAGGAGCACATTGCGCAAAACCTCGGGCTCGCCCGGATGCTGCACAAACGCGGCGACGGCCTGCGCGCCCGCCTCGGCCCAGCGGTCCTGCTGCGCGAGGGCGAGCGAGAGATTGTGCCGCGCCGTCCAGTCGGTCGGGGCGTCGGCGGTTTGTTTGCGCCAGATGGTTTCGGCCGTCTTGAAATCGCCAGCCTTGTAAGCGGCGTGGGGATCGGCGGTTTTTTCCAGACCATGCAGCGCGATTTGAAACGTGAAAAGCGAAACGAACAGCGCGACGGCGAGCGGGAACAGGTTTCGCGGGGCAAAGAGTGAGAGCGGATTGAAGCGGCGGACGCGCTTCGCGGCCAGCGCATCGTGGGCGCGCGCGCTCCAGTCGGGCGGAAGCGGCGAGCCGGAGCGGTAGAGCGAGCGTTCGCTGTCGGACCAGAGCGCCGACCAGACCGCGCCGGCCTGCGTGTCTTTCGCGTTCAGGAAAAGCGAGGCGGAAGGCACGACCTGCGGAATTTTCCAGAGGATGGCGGTTTCGCGCTGCCATGCTTGGAGGAGCGAGGCGAGGCGCGCGTGATCGGAAGCGGGCGTTTCGTCGATTTGCGCGAGGATTTTCTGGAGGCGCGCGCGGGCTTCGCGCTGCGGACGGCCCGGATCGGTGCGGCGGGCGCGGCGGAACGCGAGCGCGAGCCAGAGCAACAGGGGCCAGAGACCGGCGCACAGGAGCCACATGACGAGTCTGGCGCGCGGAAGCGGAACTGGCGCGGGCTCGGCGGCGGGGAGCGGATCGCCGGGGATGTCGGCGGGCGGTTTCGGCGCTGCGGCGAGGCCGGGCGTCTCCGCGACCGGAGCGGCGGCAGGCACGCCGGTGCCGGTGAAGATGGGCGCGGCGGCGTTGGCGGCGGGAGCCACGTCGATCTTCGTCGCGGGCGCGGTGACGGTCACGTAGCGGCCTTGCGCGGGATCAAAATACGTCCACTCGACGGGGCCGAAGGTGTAGGAGCCGGGCTTTGTCGGAACGAGCACGACATCCTCGGAAAGCGTCGCGCCGAAGAGCGCGTTTTCGCCCTCGGGCGTGCGCTTGACCTGCGGCTGGATGGCGTGGAAATCCTTCGACACCGAGCGCGGCGGGAGCGACTGGATGTCGGGCCAGTTGCCGGTTCCGGAAAGCGTGAGCGTCCACGTAATCGGCTCGCCGACGGCAGCGTTGTCGGGGACGACTTTTGATTCGAGCTTAAACTGTCCGACCGCCCCGGCGAAGCTGGCGGGCGCGCCTGCGGGGAGTGGTTTCACGGTGATTTTCGGCTGGTCGCTGGTGATGGCGAATTGCTCCTGTTGCTGCATTCCGAAAAAGGCGTCCATGCCGGTTGAGCGCCCGGTCACGAGAACGACGACTTGCTTGGCGGGATTTAGCGTGATGTCGCCGGGAGCGCGCGCGATGGCGCGGGTGTTGTAGATGACATTTATCCAAGGCTCGCCGTTTTTGAGTTCCTCGGAAACCTGATGCTTGGGCCACGGCTCGGGGTTGAGGGGAAGCGATTCCCACTCGGGGTGTTCACTGCCCAGCGAGGTGAGGAAACGCTTGAGCGCGGTGATGCGATAGGTGATCGGGAACACCTCGCCGGCCCAGACGGTTTGCGGCGCGATGAGCTTGGAGCTTGCGACCTGATCGAGCGTGAGCGCGCCGCCCTGCACGGTGGCGGCGCCGACATCGAAGCTGACCGAAGCCACGGTAAGGCGACCCTTGTCGGTGTTGATTTCAAAGGCCGGAATGGTGACGCGCTGATCGGTGGTGGGACGGGCGTTGATGCCAAAGGAAATGCTGACGGTGGTGCGGCCGTTGACGCTGTTGAAGTTTTGCGAGTTTCTGCCGCTGGGCTGGAGTTCGAGACCGGGCACGGCGGGAAGCGGGGCGTTGCCCTGCGGCTGACAGTTGTCGAACACGAGTTGGAGCTGCGTAACCTGACCCTTTGCGAGGCTGCCTCCGTCGGGCTCCCAACGGACGGATTGGGCGTGAGAGGTAGTAACGATCAGCGTGAAGAGGAAAACGAATACTGTGAAACGTGACATGACGGAAAATGACATGACGGAAAATGAGCGAGTGGCGCGTGCGCAAGGAGCGGCGGCGTCCCGCCGCCGGACGAGGCTGCAAGCCTCGCCGCTTTTGAGATTGTTTTTGAAGGGGTTTGAATCCGGCGATTGCAGGGGCGGGCACGCGCGTTGCGCGTGTCGGGCGACGGGACGTCGCCCCTCCTTGCGCACGCGTTCATTGCAGTTGATCAGGATGTTCGTCATCACCAGTCCTTGCCTTTCGGTTTTTGGGCGTCGGCGGGGCTAACTTCGATTGTGGTGGCTGGCGTGGTGATGGTCACGTAGCGATCTTCCACAGGGTCAAAGTAGCTCCATTCAATGGGGTCGAATGTGCTGGGGCCGAATTTGGTTGGAACAAGCACAACCCTCTCGGAGAGCGTGACGTTGTAGAGAGAAGCTTCACTTTTCGGCGTGCGTTTGGCTTGCGGCAAGCTGGCACGAAAATCTTTGGGCGCAAAGCGCGGTGGGAGCAAGTGGATGTCAGGCCAATTTCCCGTTCCCGAAAGCGTGAGCGTCCACGTGATGGGCTCGCCGACGATTGCGTTTTCTGGAACAATTTTTGACTCAAGTTTGAATTGCCCCACGGCTCCGGAAAAACTTTTGGACGCACCGCCAGGGAGAGTTTTGACAGTGATCGTCGGCTGGTCGCTGGTAATGAGGAATTGTTGCCTTTGCGTCATGCTCCCGGCAATGGTGGCGACAGAGGCATCCACTGGACGCTTGCTGTCTATGTGCACGATTTGCGTGGCGGGATTTAATGTAACCTTACCAGACGTGCGCACAACGGCGCGGGTATTATAAATGATGTTTACCCAGAGTTCTCCACTCTGGATGGTTTCAGTAACTTGATGTTTGGGCCACGGTTCGATGTTGAGCGGAAGCGCGTCCCAATCGGGTATTTCATTACCGAGTGCGTGGATGAAGCGTTTGTCAGCGGTGATAGTGAAAGCGAGAGGGAAAACCTCGCCAGCCCAGACAGCTGCGGGAGCCGTGAGTTTGGCAGTGGCAATTTGATCCAAGGGAAGATGTCTGTTCTGATCGCCCAGCACGGTAGCGTCCCCGATGTCGAAGCTAGCGGAAGCCACGGTCAGTTCGCCCTTGTCCGTGTTGATTTTGAATGCGGGGATGACGATGTGCTGGTCGGTGCTAGGCTGGACATCGATACCAATAGAAACGGTTTTGGTGGTGCGGCCGTTGACGGTGCTGAAGCTTTGCGAGCGGCCCTTGGTCGGTCGGAGCTCAAGTCCAGGCACGGCTGGGAGTGTGCCGGTGCCTTCCGGCTGACAATTTGTAAACACGAGTTGGATTTTGGTAACCTGCCCCTTGGCGAGACTGCCGTTCGAGGGTTCCCAACGCACGGATTGGGCGTGAGAGGTCGTGACGATCAGCGTGAAGAGGAAAACGAATACTGTGAAACGTGACATGACGGAAAATGGCATGACGGAAAGTGAGCGAGTGGCGCGTGCGCAAGGAGCGGCGGCGTCCCGCCGCCGGACGAGGCTGCAAGCCTCGCCGCTTTTGAGGTTGTTCTTGAAGAAATTTGAATGCGGCAATTGGAGCGGGCACGCGCGTTGCGCGTGTCGGGCGACGGGACGTCGCCCCTCCTTGCGCAAGCGTTCTTCACGGGTGATTGAGATGTTCGTCATCACCAGTCCTTCCCTTTCGGTTTTTGGGCGTCGGCGGGGATTTGCATCGTGCCGGATTGGGCGGCTTGCATGCGTTGGAAGAGAACAGCGGGGGCATCCTTGTCGCGCACCTGGTCGAGCTGGCGGAGGGGCATGATCATGCTCGAATCAACAGGTTGCTGCTGCTTGCCGTCGGCTCCGCCGATTTGCTGCATGTCGGCGGGCTGGGGCTGCGGTTGCTGTTGTTCCTGCGGCGGCTGCTCTCCGGCGTTTTGCTGCGAGGCGTCGTCTTTCTTTTCATCCTCTTTTTTCCTCATGTCGCCGAAGGCGGACTCCTTTTGCGGCTTCGCGCTTTGCTCGCGCATGTCGTCAGTTTTGCCGTCTTTTTGTCCGTCCTGCTGCTGCGATTGTTGTTCGCCGCCCTGCTGGTTTTTTTGATCCTGGCCTTGCTGCTGCTGTTGCTGATCCTTGTTTTCGCCGGATTTATTTTGCTGCTGCTGGTCTTGTTTGTCGCCGGACTGGTTTTGCTGATCCTGCTGATTCTTCTGCTGATCTTTTTGCTGATCCTGCTTCTGGTCGTCCTTCTGGTTTTTGTCCTGCTGCTGCTGGTCTTGTTTTTGCTGCTCGGGTTTTTCGAGGAACTTTTCGAGGCGGGACTGAAGGTCGTCCCAGTCGGCGGCCTTGGCGTCGAGCTTGCGGCCTTGCGCGACGCCAGCGAGGGCGTCGTGTATCGGTTTTTCGGATACTTGCTGCTTCGCGCCCTGCACGGCCTGGCTGTAGGCGATGGTTTCGGTGGCAAAGTCGGCGAGGTCGCGCGGCGCGAGCGTTTCGAGGGCGGCGAGTTTTCCGACGAGTTCGCCGAGCGGTTTTGCAAGATCCTCGACGGACGCGGCAGGTTCGGCGGGTGCGGTCGGTTGGACGACGTCGATGGCGCGGAGCGATGTCGCGAGGAATAAAACCGCCAAGCCCTGGCACAGAAAAACGCCAAAGGAGCAAAGACATTTCGGCTTGGCGGAGACAGGTTTGGTTGGATTTCTCATTTTTTCACTCCTCCCTTCGCGAGGCGGATGGCGCGATTTTTGGGACGCACGGGAAATTCGAAAAAGTAGCTGAGGCAGAGGAATGCGAGCGCGGCGGCGAGCGGCCACTGGAAACGCTCGGCGAGGCGCACGCGGTTTTCCTCGCGGAACTCGCCCTTGCGTCCGGTGGCGACGGTTTTGTCAACGAGATCGGCGAGATCGACCCAGGCGCTGGCGTCGGCATAGACGCCGTTGGTGGAGCCGGCGAGTTCCTGGAGCGTCTTGGGTTCGAGGCGCGAGAGGACGACCGCGCCGCGCTCGTCCTTGATGAGGCCGCCTTTCCCGTCGGACATGATCGAGCCGGCCTCGGTGCCGACCCCGAGGGCGATGACGCGGATGTTGCGCTCCTTCAATTTTCCGATGAGGGAGCGCCACGTCGTGTCGTTGGCCTCGCCGTCGCTGAGGATGATGAGGAAGCGGTCGGCGTTGTCGCTCTGACCGAAGGAGCTGAGCGCGGTGTTGAGGAGCATCGTGTAGTCGGTGCCACCTTGCGGGAGGTAGTCGGAGTTGAGGAGCGGGAGGAAATCGCGGAGGATTTCGTAATCGGAACTGAGCGGGCTTTGGAGAAACGCGGTGCCGGCGAAAACGACAAGGCCGACGCGCTCGCCCTTGAGTCTTGAGAGGAGTCCGCTGACGAGGAGGCGGGCGCGGTCGAGGCGCGTGGGTTTTATGTCGGTTGCGTTCATCGAACGCGAGAGGTCTAGGGCGATGAGAATTTCGCGGGACTGGTCGAAAACGGGTTCCTCGATGCGGCCCCATTGCGGGCGAGCGATGGCGACGGTGGCGAACGCGAGGCCGAGGCAGAGGAGGATTTTCGATTTTCGACTTTCGATTTTCGACTTTCGATTTTCGGAAACAAGCTGGAGTGTGCGCGGGCCGGCATTGGCGCGAAGGATTTTCGGGCGGACGGCAATGACGCGCACGCGCCCGATGATCTCCACGAGCATGAGGAGCGCGGGGATTGCGAGGAGCCAGAGGAGCTGCGGCCAGTGAAAACTCATTGCGGGTTGCTGATTGCGGGTTGCGGGTTGCGGCGCGCGGTCCGGACGGCAAGCGCGGCGAGCAGGAGCAGCACGGCCCCGGGCGCGGCGAACCAGAAAAAGTATTCGGTGGTGACGAGATATGACTTGGCCTGAAATTCGATTTTCTTGGCGCGGTCGATCGCGGCAAAGGCGGACTTGATGGTGCTGTTGTCGCGGGCCCGGAAATAGTTGCCGCCAGTTTCGCGGGCGATGGTGCGGAGGGTTTCCTCATCGAGATCGCTGATGGCACGGCGCGCGCCGATGCGGTTGCCGTTGTTGTCGAAAACGGGAACCGGCACCCAGCCTTCCTTGCCCGCGCCGATGGTGTAAACGGGGACGTGGCGCTCCTTGGCGATGGCGGTGGCTTGCTGCGGGGTAAGCGTGCCGCGATTGTTGGCGCCGTCGGTGAGAAGGATTACGAACGCGCCCTGGCGTTTTTGGCCGTCCTCGGTGCGCTCGGATTGTTCGAGCCGCGTGAGCGCAACGCCGAGCCCGTCGCCGATCGCGGTGCCGTCCTCGACGAGTCCGATTTTGATTTGCTCGACCTGGCGCGCAAGCCAGTCGTGGTCGAAGGTGAGCGGGGCAAGCGTGTAGGCGCGTCCGGCAAAGAGAACGACGCCGATGCGATCGCTGGGGCGGTCGTTGATGAAAGCCTGGATCACGGGCTTGATGGCCTGGAGGCGGTTGACGGGCGTGCTGCCTTCGGTGAAATCCTCGGAAAGCATCGAGGTGGAAAGATCGATGGCGAGGATGAGGTCGTAGCCTTGCGTGCGGACTTCGCGCCTGTCCTCGACTTTTTGCGGGCGGGCGAGGCCGGCGATGACGAGCGTGAGGCCGAGCGCGGCGAGGATTGCCGGGATGCGCGAGGGGCCGGTAAGCGACACGCGATGCCACGACGAGGCAAAGGGAACGATGAGGACCGAGACGGTGCGGCGCGAACGCAGGAAGATGATCGCGGGAATGATCAGCAGCGCGAAAAACCAGAGCGGGTCTTTGAAGATGTAGGGGGAGTTAAACATCGGCGGTGGCGCCAAATTCCAGAGGGCGAGGCACTGCCTCGTCCGGCGGCGGGACGCCGCCGCTCCTTGTCGCACGCGTTCCTTGTCGCACGCGGCGTTCTGAGCGTTTGTTCTGGAATTTGGTCATTGGGAATTGGGATTTCCGCGCGCGTCAGCGCGCGGCCATGCGGCGGTGGAAAAAGCGGACGAGGGCGTCAAGGCGGTTGTCGTCGGTGCCGACATGGAGGCGGCTGAATTGGTCGGGAAAAAGCGAGCGCCACGCGGTGTCGCGGGCTTCGCGCCAGCGGGCGTGCGCGGCGCGTTCGGCGGAAGTGCCGCCGATGTTCACGAGGCGTCCGCTCACAGGATCGTAGGCGGCGAAGGCCTCGCCGGCGGGGAGTTCGCGCTCCCACGGGTCGTCGATGCGGAAACCCATCGTCTGGTAACGGCGCTGAAAGACGGGCCAGCCGTCGGGCGCGGGACGCGGGGCGAAGTCGCCGAGCCAGATCATGATGCTGTGCTTGGGCGCGGAGCGGGAGAGCAGACGCCAGGGAATGGCGGTGGCAGTGGCTTGAGCTCCGGGATGCAGGATTTCAGAAACGGCGCCGTCAGTGATATCCGGCGCGGGTTGCCCGAAAAGCTCGGCAGCGGCGTGCATGATGGGGCCGCGTCCGCGCACCGGCTCGCGGAGCGTGTAGCCGCGCGGCGTGGCGTGGATGACGCCGACGCGGTCGCGGTTGACCGCGCCGAGGAGCATGACGAGTCCGGCAAGTTCGAGGAGCGCCTCGCGTTTCGAGATGCCGGCGGAGCCGAATTGGAGGCTCGGCGTGTCCTCAAAAACGACGATGAGCGTGACCTCGCGTTCCTCGACGAATTTTTTGCGGTAGGGTTCGCCGAGGCGCGCGGTGACGTTCCAGTCGATGTCGCGGATGTCGTCGCCGAATTCGTAGCGCACGACCTGGTCGAACTCCATGCCGCGTCCGCGAAAGGCGGAGCGGTAGATGCCGCCGAGCGTGGTCTCGACGGCGTTGCGCACGCGCCACTCCAGCTTGCGCAGGAGCGCGAGCGGGTTGGAGATTCCCGGAAGGAGCGCGTTGGGCGTGATGCTGGAGTCGGGCATTTTTGAATTTTTGATTTTTGATTCTCGATTTTCGATTGGGAGCTACCGCTCCGCTTTCGCATTCATTTCCGCGCAGTAGCGCGCAATCGAAAATCGGGAATCGAAAATCGAAAATACCTAGATTTTCGGCACCGGTGTCTTGTCGAGGACCATCGCGACGACTTTGTCCGTGGTGATGTTGTCGGCCTCGGCCTCATAGGTGAGGCCCATGCGGTGGCGGAGGACGTCGGTCGCGATGTCTTGCACGAGCGAGGGGCTCACGAAATCCTGCCCGCGCAGCCAGGCGAGGGCGCGGCTGGCCTGGTAGAGGGCGAGCGAGGCGCGGGGCGAGGCGCCAAAGGAGAGGTGGCGTTTCGCGTTGGGATCGAGGTGCGTGGCGGGATCGGCGGCGAGGGCGCGGGTGGCGCGGACAAGCGCGAGTATGTAGCCCTGCATGGCGGGGGCGATGTGGACTTTGTCAACCTCGGCCCGGAGCGCGAGGAGCTCTTCGCCGCTGGAAACGGGGAGCAGCTCGGGCTGCCTCGTGACCTGGCCCCAGCGCTGCATCATTTGGGATTCCTCGTCGTTGTTGGGATAATCGACGATGAGCTTGAAGAGGAAGCGGTCGGTCTGCGCCTCGGGGAGCGGATAGGTGCCTTCCTGCTCGACGGGGTTTTGCGTGGCCATCACGAAAAACGGCTTCGGGAGCGGATGCGTGCGTCCGCCGATGGTGACCTGGCGTTCCTGCATGGCTTCGAGGAGGGCGCTCTGGACCTTGGCGGGAGCGCGATTGATTTCGTCAGCAAGGACGAGGTTCGCGAAAATGGGGCCGCGATGCGAGGTGAACTCGCCCGTCTTCGGCTGGAAGACCATCGTGCCGACGACATCGCTGGGGAGAAGATCGGGGGTGAACTGGATGCGCTCGAATTGCACGCCGAGCGCGGTGCCGAGCGATTTGACAAGGAGGGTTTTCGCAAGGCCGGGCATGCCTTCGAGGAGCACGTGGCCGTTGGCGAGCAAGGCGACGAGGAGGCGCTCAATGACGGCGTCCTGACCGATGACGGCTTTGGCAATTTCTTCGCGGAGTTTTTTGGACCAAACGGGGCCGGTAATCATAAACGTAAATGTATCGTGGATGAGTGTGCGTGGAAAACGAAATGTCTGGAGACTGGATAAAGGCGTGATTGTTTCCCGCGGAAACAATCACGCAAGTTGGTTTTGCCCCAAAATGCCGCTGTTTTTTTGGAAAATTAACGCGCGCCACCGGCGGGCGGGCGGAACCGCGCGACTGGACACGGTCAAAACAGCGATGGGACTTTTTGTTTTCGCATGAATTTTTCCGGAGTCAGAATCGCCGTTGCGCTTGCCGCCGGGCTGCTGCTGGTCGCGCTGCCCGCCGGATGCGCGGGCAATTCCAAAAACGGGACGCTCCGCAAACAAAACACAGCGGGGCTTGCGGCAAAAAATGTCCGGGGCGCGAATGATGCAAACGCAGTTGTTGATTTGCGGAACGGCCGGAAAAAAGCATCGGATTACGAGATGCGCATAGAATCCGAACCGGCAGGCGCGCAAGTGGTGATCAGCGGGCAGCCGGTCGCAAAAACGCCGTGCCGGGTGCTGGTGAACGGCTCGCAAACGGGATTTTTCCTGAACCCGCTCTCCGTGAAAGTGCGTTTCATCGCGACGGACGCGAGTGGGCAATCTCGGACGGTCGAGGAGTTGTTTTCGCGCCACGACAAGATTCCCGCGAAATTGCGTTTCTCACCGGAAGGGGCGAAGCGGACGCTGAGGGACGATTGAGCGGCGTCATGCTTTCGTTCCGCAGGCGAGAAGCGTTTCGAAAAACGGTTCCATCGGCTCGCGGGCGACGACGGACACCTCGACCTGCTGGAAGCCGGCTTTTTTCAAAAAGCCGTGCAGCACGTTTTCCTGAAAACCGAGCCAGATGTCGGAATAGAGTTCGCGCGCCTTTTCAAAGGCGTGCGCCTTCAGGTCGAGCACGAGAAGGCGTCCGCCGGGGCGAAGGATGCGGTGGGCTTCGCCGACCGCCTTCTGCGGGTGCTGCGCGTGATGGAGCGCCTGGCTGAGTATCGCGAGATCGACGGAGGCGTCGGAGAGCGGCACGTCCTCGATGTCACCGAGTTTGTAGGCGAGATTGGCGAGGTTGTTGCGCTGCGCGAGCTCGGTGCCGACCTCGACCATGCGCGGGGAATTGTCGATGCACCAGACGCGTTCGGCGCGGCGTGCGAGAAGCTGCGAAATCAGGCCCTCCCCTGCCCCGAGATCGGCAATCGTGATCGCGGGCGCAAGCCGGAGCGCGAGGTGGCCGATGGCTTCCCACGAACGCCCGGGACAATGGTTTTTGCCGAGCTTGCCCGCGATGAGGTTGAAATACGCCTCGGATTGTTCGCGGCGGCGCGCGAGCACGCGGTCGAGGTTTTCGCGATCCTCAGCAAGCGCGAGGTCGGTTGCCGCCGCGTCGCACGCGGAGCGGACAAGCGCGGCTTGCGCGGGCGCGGCCTCCGCGATGTGCGCGTTGAACGAGTAGAAGGATTTTTTCCCCTCGCGCCGGTCGCCCACCAGTCCGGCCTGCCGGAGAATCGCGAGCTGCGACGAGATGCGTGATTGCGCCATGCCGAGGATGTCCTGCAATTCCGCGACAGCCAGCTCCTCGCGCATCAACAGCGCGAGCAACCGGACGCGGGTCGGGTCCGAAATGACTTTGAGGATATCCCAAGTGGCAGGCATTGAGGGAAAGCAGGAAGTAAGAAGTAGAAATTAGGAAGTGGAAGACAGGCTTGAGCCGATATTTGGCGCGGGAGCGCCCACTTCCTAATTCCTAATTTCTACTTCTCACTTTTTCTTATACACCGTCGCGGGATCGAAGAGGCGCTCGGCGATGGTGGTGAGTTTGAAATCGGAGCCGGTTGCGGCGGCGTCGAGATCGGCGAATTTGCGGTAGAAGCAGCTCTTGAAACCGTTGTGGCAGGAAGCGTTGGCGGCGCCGGTTTGCTCGACCTTGATGAGCACGACATCCTGGTCGCAATCGGTGTAGATTTCCTTCACCCATTGCACATTGCCGGACTCCTCGCCCTTCACCCACAGTTTGTTGCGCGAACGGCTCCAGTAAGTGGCCTTGCGCGTCCTGAGCGTGTGCGCAAACGACTCGGCGTTCATGAAGGCGAACATGAGAACCTGGCCGGTGGCGATGTCCTGCGTAATGCACGGAATCAGACCGTCGGCGCCAAATTTCGGCTGAAACGTCGAGCCGAGTTCAATTTCCTGCGTGTTGGTGCGTGCTGGGTAGTTCATGTGAGAAATTTTCGATTTTGGATTCTCGATTTTCGATTGCGCGCTACCGCGCGATTGCGAATGCGTTCACGCCGCGGAAACTCTAATCGGAAATCGAGAATCCAAAATCGAAAATCAAAAAAGCGTTTCGCGTCACGATTGGCGAGCCAACTCTGACAAATAATCGTAACTGTAAATGCCCGTGCGATGTCCGTCGCTGAAATCGAAGCGGATCGCGTAGTTGCCCACGCGCTCCCAAGCGACGACCGTCACGCCCGGAAACGCCCTCGGCCCATCGCCGCCGTATTGGTTGCCGAGGATGTCGCGCTCGCCGCGCGTCTCGGCGCTGGGCGAGGCGGCGCGCAGCTTTTCAAACGGCAAATACGACTCGCTGCCGTCGTCCCAAACGATGGCGACCTCGCGGCCGATGAGCTGTATGTTTTGCGGTGTTTTCAAGGATTGCGAAAAATGAAGGCAACTTTTCTAGGCGACTTTGCCCATTTGGGAAAGAATGGATTCTTGCTTCGCGAAACGTGGCGACTTCGCAAAACGTGGCAACCAGTCCCGCAGGGACTGAATATCAATAACCGTGGGTGAAGCCCTTTGGGGGCGTAACCCACGGAAACCCAAAAAATGACATCGTCCCTGACAAGGGGCGAACTCGCCCGTCCCGAAGACAAGTTCGCCCCTTGTCAGGGACGACATCTCGACACCGCGATTCCGTGGGTTGCGTCGCTGCGCTCCTCACCCACGGTTATTCATATTTGCCCGCTTCGCGGACGTTTATTCCCTGACCTCCGAGCCTCCGATCTCTGAACCTCTGATCTCCGAACCTCGCTCGCGCGCACTCTCCCCCCCCCCCTCCGATTCCGATCTTGCGGCCAATCGCAATTTCCCGCCCGCCCTCGCTCCTCCGCAGTCATGCCGCGCCGATTTCCAATCTTGCGCGAATAGCGCGCGGGCGATGTGTTTGCGAATCGCGCATTTTCCGATCACGCATATACACACACATACATACGCATCGCCATGCCGCCCGCATCCTCCGCCGTCACCGATCTCATCCCGCATCGCCCGCCGTTTTTGTTTGTCGACGAAATCGTCGCCGAAACCGCCGACGGCATCACCGCACGCCGCGCATGGCGCGCCGACGAGGACTTTTATCGCGGCCACTACCCCGACGCGCCCATCACGCCCGGCGTGCTCCTGTGCGAAGCCGTTTTCCAAACCGGCGCGTGTTACCTCGCCCGCCAGGCCGCTGCCGCCGGGGCCAAACCCGGCGAAGGCGTGCCCCTCCTCGCCAAAATCAACGACGTGCGCTTCCGCAATCCCGTCTATCCCGGCGACACCATCGTTATCGACGTGACAAAAAAGGAGACACTCGGCGGCTTCACCATGATGAGCGGCGCAATCAAAAAATCCGATGGCACCCGCGTCCTCACCGTCGATTTCTCCGTCGCGTGGAAAACGCCCGAAGGACAGGCGGCAAAAGCCTGAATGACTGGAAACCTAAGGGCCGAAAAATGAGTACCGATTTCCTCAACATCGCCGGAAAAACATTCCTCGTTTTCGGCGTGGCCAACCGCAAAAGCGTCGCGTGGCACATCGCCCGCACGCTTGAGGAACAGGGCACCCGCGTCCTTTACAGCGTCCGCTCCGAAGCCCGCAAAAAATCCCTCGAAACCCTGCTCGCCGGCAAACCCGTCTTCATTTGCGACGTCGAACAGGAAGACGCCCCCGCGCGCCTCGCCACCGAAATCGCCGCCGCCGGTCATTCCGCCATCCATGGGATCGTCCACTCCATCGCCTTTGCCAATTACTCCGAGGGTTTCAAGCCCTTCCACGAAACCAAGCGCGCCGATTTCCTCCAGGCCACGACGATCTCGGCCTTTTCGCTCGTCGAGATCGCACGCGCCTTCAAGCCGCTCCTCGCGCGCGACGCGGCGGTGGTGGCGATTGGCATTTCCTCGCTCCTCGTCACGCCCGACAACTACGGCTACATGGGCCCGATCAAGGCCGCGCTCGAATCCGCCTCGCGTTTCCTTGCGAAATCCTTTTCCGCCGATGCCGCCACGCGCGACGTGCGTTTCAACGTCGTCGGCGCGGGCCCGCTCAAGACAAGCGCCTCCGCGGGCATCCCCGGCTACATCGAAAGCTATCTCTACGCGGAAAAACTCACCCACCGCAAACGCAACCTCGCCACGCAGGAAGTCGCCGACGCCGCCGTGTATCTCCTCAGCCCCCGAAGCAGCGGCATCAATGGCTCAACACTCACGATCGACGCCGGTTTGGGCAGCAACTACTTCGATGCGGAAATCATCCGGCTCGCCATGCGCCCCGCGCGCGAAGTTTGATTTTTTGGTTCACAACAAAGGCGCAACGGGCACGAAGGAATGAAAAGAAGGCGGAGCGTCTTTTTGCGCCGTTGATCCAAGGCGGAGTGCCTGTCGAAATTGAAGCGAATGACCACGGATGGCCATGTTCATCGCGGCGAGGTTACGATTCCAAGGCCTGTTTGGCTTGGGCGGTGAGCGGGGTGGAGGCAAGGGCGGGCGGAGTGGCGGGAAGAGAGTCGGAGAGGCCGAGGTGTTGGGCGCGGGCGGCGAGCGTGAGGTAGGCGAAGGTTTCGCGTTCGGAATTGGCGGCGTGACCAGCGGCTTGCGCGAGGGCGTCGGAGGGAGCCGTGACGTGCGAGAGCGGGAGGGCGTCTTTTTCGGCGAGGAAAAAGCTGAGCGAAGCTCCCAAGGTCTGGCACCAGGCGTAGGCGCTGGCGGGCGGGGTGCAGGCAGGGGCGCCCGGCTCCTCCCGCCACTCCATGAAGAGGCAGATTTGTTCGTGGAGCTTGGCGATCTCGGCGTCGGCCGTGGCCGCCGTCCAAGCGGCGCGAAATTGTTTTCGTTCGCGGAGTTTTTTCACTTCCCAGAGACGCACGAGGATTTCAGTCGCGCCGTCTTTTTGCCGGAGGGCGCCGGTGAACACATAGTCGAGGCCGTCGGGGCTGCTCGCGACGAGCTGCTCGATGTTGCTCTTGCTCCACTCGACGGGAAAAATGGCGTAATGATCCTTGGCCATGAGCGCGAGGGCGGCGATGGGATTGTAATCCGGGCTGTAATAAAACGTTTCCGAGAGCCAGAGGGGAAAGCCGCGGGTGAAGCGGGAGAGTTCGTCCTCGGGCTGTTTTGATTTTCCAATGGCCTCGGAGGGTTCGATGCCGAGGATGGAGATTTGCCCGAAGGCGATGCGGCGGAAGCGCGGGTTTTGTTTCGGCGGAGGCACGACGCCGGGAACGTTTTCGATGCCGTAAGACCAGATGGGACGGGAAATACTGCAAAGGTTGATTGTCTTGGGCTCGGCGGCGGGTTTGCCGTCGGGGGCGCTGGCGCCGGGCGGGGAAAGCTCGCCGCGTCTTTCGGCTTCGATGAGTTCGGCGAGGGCGTTGGAAAAACCGTAGAGGCGTTCTTCGAGTTCGGGGTGCTGGAGCGCGAAGAGGATGTCGAGAAGGTGCTGCGCGGCGGTGGTGTTGTGGGTGGCGAGATAGGCCTGGAGGAGGTTGATGCCGGTGGCCGGGCCGTGACGCTCGGCATCGTAACGGGGCGCGACGAGTTCGACGATTTGCGGAATGTGGCCGGCGGTGCCGAGGTCGGCGGAGATTGTCACGAGGACATCGGCGCGGTCGCCTGCGACGCGGAGGAGCTCCTCATAAATGGCCATGGCGGCGGGGAGGTCGCGGGCCTGCAGTTTGGCGTTGGCGGCGAGAAGCTGGGATTTGATTGTGAGGGCAGGCGTGCTTTCAACGGGAGCGGGGGCAGCGGGGACGGGGTGCACGGGCTCGGGAGCGACGGATTTGCCGACGGCGGCTGCGGGGGCGGGCGCGGTGTCGTTCTTCTTGGATATGAAGCGGTCAAAAAATCCCATGTGTCGAGAAAAGGAAAGGGTTGGGCAAAGTGCGAAGCTTTTTTGGCCCATGCCGATTTTTCAACATGAAAACGGCGCGGCAGTGTTCGTGATGAAAACGGGCGAAAAAGAAAAAGCCGCCGAGGAATTCGGCGGCTTGCGGGAATGCTCTTGTTTTGTGCGATTACTGGGCGGGCGCAGGCGTCGCGGGGAGCTTGGCGAGCGCGCTTTCGTTGGCACGGCGGGCGACCATGGCGGCGTAGCGCTGCACTTCCATCTCGGCGTTCTGGCGCTCGATATACGCGGCGGCAATCGATTTGCTCATGTCAATTGACTGGCGGCTGAGCTTTTCCTTTTCAGCGCGGAGGGCGCCAAGTTCTTTTTCGAGGTCGGCAATCTGCTGCTTGTATTTGTTAAGGTCGGCAACGTAGGTGGCCTCTTCGTCACGGATTTTCTTGAGGCTGGCTTCGTAATCTTCCTTCTTTTTGAGCTCCTTGGCCGCGTCTTCCTGGCGGCGTTTTTCATCTGCTATCCGGGCTCTTTCCTCGTTTTGCTTGCGGAGTTCCTCCTTTGCCTTGTCTTCGGCGGCCTTTTTCTCGGCGGCGGCGACTTCCTCCTGCCTCTGCTTCTCGGCAAGTTCCTTTTTGCTGCTCGCATAGAGGAAGATAAAGGCGGCCATTAGCACAATGGGGGCAATGATGTAGAGTAAGCGATTCATATGATGTGTGGTTTTTAAAATTAGCTTTTTTTGGCGGTTGCCGCGAGGCGCGCGGCTTCGGCTGCGGCGGCTCTTTCGGCGATTTCCAACTTGTCCAGTGCGTCCTGATAGATGGATCTCTTGGCCGCAGCCTCTTTTGCGGAAGCCTTGATGTGATCGATCTGGACTTGCTGCAATCTGACCCGCTCACGCGCACGCGCCAGCTGGTCCTTCGCCGCTGCGAGATCGTCCTGGGATTTGATTGATTGCTTATACATGCGCTCGCGTTCCTGAAGGGCTTTTTCGCGATCGCTGTTGGCGGTTTGCAGGGCCTCTTTTTGGGCTTCTTCCTCAAGCCGCTTTTGTTCGCGTTCCTTGGCGCGTTGCTCGGCTTGGATGACGGCTTCCTTGCGGGCGCGATCCTGCTTTGCCAGTTCCTCCTGCCTGCGTATTTCGGCTTCCTGCTCCAAGCGCGCCTTTTGTGCCGCGACGCTGATCTCAATTGCCTTTCTTTCGCTCAGGTAGAAATAAAGAAAGATGAAAGCCAAAATCGCGGGAATAATGAAATAAAGTTTTTTCATCGTTGGTATTTGATGTGTAGATTAACCTCTCTTGGCAGCTCTTTCAGCCTCTCTCGCCATGGCGGCTGCCTTTTCGGCAGCGTCCATCTTATTCAGGGCGCGTTCGTAGTTCATTTTGTTTTCGACGACTTCCTTGACGGTTTTTTCGAGGTAAGCGGCCTGAATCGCCTGAAGTTCGAGTTGCTCCTTGACGCGGGCCACTTGCTCGTTGGCTACGATGCGGCTGTCGGTCAATTCAACAAGGCGCTTGTACTGGCGCTCACGTTCACGGTAGGCAAGGTCGCGGGCATCCTTGGCGGCTTCCGTTTCCTCGGCTTTGCGCGCCTCTTCTTTTTTCTTGGCTTCGATTTCGGCAATGCGGCGATTGGCCTCGTCTAGAGCCATCTGGAATGCTTTTTTCCGGTTCTCAACGTCCATTCGGACGCGTTCGGCCTGCTCTTCAAGCTGCTTCTTTTTATGCGCTTGTTCCTGGAGCTTGATGTCGTCTTTGACAGCGGAATAGAAGAAGAAGAAAATGATGGCGCCGATAATCGGGACTATGAAGTAAAGTTTTTTCATGGTCTGAATATAATGGTTACTTTGAAGGTTGCGCGGGAGCGGCCTGCGTGGTGGCAGGCTGCTCCGGTTTGCCTTTGTCCGCTTGTTTTTCGGCCGGCTGGTCTTTCTTCAGATTGCGATCTCGCATGGCAATGGCCTCGGTGATGGCTTGTTTCACGTCCTTGGCATTCTGGCTCTTGGGATCGATTTCCAAGGATTGGATGACCGAGGCAAGGGCTTCGTCCAGTTCCTTGAGTTCGAAATGCAGGTAGCCGATGAAGAAGAGAAGGGATGCCTTTCTGTTTTCGGCAACGCCTTTGTCGCGGGCGATCTTCATGTAATCAAGCGCCTTGCGATATTGCTCGTTACCATAGTACAGATAGCCGATCTGCATGTCTATATCGCCCTTGTCCGGAAACCTCTTGGATGCTTCGATCAGGGTGTCGATGGCTTTCTGGGTTTGGTTGAGCTGCAAATAGCAAGAGGAGAGGAGTTCCCAGTTTCTCTGGTCGGCTTCCATTTTTCCGGTGCGGAGCCCGTCTTCAAGAACATCAACGGATCCTTCATATTGCCCGGAGTTAAAATAGCAGGCAAACAAACGCTGGTAATCCTGCGGGCCGGTCATGAAACCGTTCTTCTGGGCGCGCTCGATGGTGTAGACAGCCTTGGCATAAGCGTCATTGCGCAAGAACGAGCCTTCAGGCATGGTGTCCGCAGCGGTCAGATAAGTGGAAAGGAGCATCGTCCAGTAATTGGAGCTCTTGGGATTCGCCGCCACCATGAGTTCGAGATATTTGGATGCGGTTTCCTGATCATTGGAGGCTTGGGAAATGGCAACCAAGAGTTGATAGATTTGATCGCGAGGCTTGAGAATGGTCGTGAGCGCGTGTTCGCATTCAATCGCGGCTTCTTTCAGGAGCTTTTTGTCAGGTTCCTTGGCCGCGCCGCTGCCAGTGGCTTGCTGATAAAGAATGCTGGCGGCAAAGTAATAGGCATCGAAGGTGGGTTTGGGGGTTTCCTTCAGCCAGTCGCGGACTGTCGAAAGCGCTTTTGCGAACTTCAGTTTCTGGAGTTCCGTATTCTTTTCCAAACTGGCGTCTTGCACATAAAGCTGGGCGAGCATCCAGAGAATTCCCAATTCCTGCGTCTTGTCAAAGAAACCGTAGGCCTTGGAAAGGCGGTATACCGTCTCCAAAACCGGAAGGCTTGCGGCATAATCCTGCTTACCGATGTAGGCCTGCGCCTTCATCTGCGAGAGGTATGCGGTGTCGTAGCTCTCCGGTTTGACTTGCGCAAGGAGCGCATTGATATCTTGGATCGCGCCGTCGTAATCGGGGGGCTGGCCCGGCTGGCCTGTGAGTTTAATGCCAATGGCTTGGAGGCTTTCGGCAACCTTGTCGCTGAATTCTTTTTTGGGCGCTTCCTGAGCCGCGAGGGAAACAGGAATGACAATTGCCACCAAAAGAGCGCTGATTTGGGCCAGAGAGGAAAAAAGTGTGCGTCTGATAAGGGACATGGGCGGGCGAGGATTATTATTCGTCGTTCAGATTGAAAGCGATGGGGATTTGCATGCGGGTGGTGACCGCCTTGCCGCCTTTTCTACCGGCGTGGAATTTCCATTTCTGAACAGCTGCGATTGCGGGAGATTCAAACTCGCGGTGGGATGATTTGACGACGGTAACGTCGTGGACATCGCCCCGGGAATCGACGAGGAACTGCAACGTGACTTCGCCGCTGATACCCTGGCGCTTCATCTCGTGGGGATACTGCGGCGCTTCACGCATGCCGCGGGCTCTTGGTTGTTGATCGAGATCCCTGATATCAAAAATCTGGCCCATGTTGCTCCTGACACCGCCGCCGGGAGGTCCTTTCGGAATGGTCATCGTGCCACCGTCGGGACGTCCGAGCGAGGGAGGAGGCGGAGGAGCCATTGTTTGCGTGAAAGAGTCAACGGTGACGTTGCCGGGAATATCCATGAGACTGGGTGGCGCGATGGTCGCCACGTCAACGGATTGTTCTTCAGCTGCTTCCGTGGGATCGGGTGGCACAGGAGGGATTTCCGGCGCCTGCCAGATTTCAACATCCACAGCAGAGGCCTGCTGGACGGCTTTCTTTGTAGGGGGGCCGAAAAGCCAGCCATAGGCTTTTTCGCCATAGCCCAACCCGCCATGGATGCCGATGGAAAGTATCAAGCCTATAATCAAATCGCGTCTCATGTTTTATGCGTGGTGGTTGTTATTTGCCAGAGGCACGGTAATTGGTTTCGAAGGAGATTTCAGTGACTCCTGCGGCTTTGGTGAGATCGAGCGCCCTGATTAGAGTGCCATATTTGGCGCGATCATCGCCACTGATGAGGACACGAGGAGTCTCACCAGAGGCATTTGTGGTCTCTTTATAGTGAAGCACACGCGCGTAAACGTCATTTATGTCAGAAGGCTCCCGATTAATATAAACAGTCGATCCATCTGAAACTTGAAGGATGAGAGGTTCAGAGGTTTTTGGCCCCGGTTCTCCGGACACCGGCAGCTTGGTCTCCATGGACTGAATTCTGTTCAGCGAAAGGCTAAACAGCACGAAGGTGGCGAGCAGAAAGAAGATAACGTCAATGAGAGGAATGATCTCAATGCGCGCCTTCTTTTTGACATCGGTGTCAAAGGGTGTGCCTGCGGATTTATCAGCCATGGGTATTGTTTGTTAAAGTGGTTATATTACCGGCCCTGGCGCTCATGCTCAGGGGTGATGCGCGTCTCGATCATGATTTTCTGGATGCCGGTGCGCTTGATCTGGTCGATGACGTAGCGGGCGGAGGAGTAGTTGGCGTTTTCGTCGCCGTTGATGAGGATGCGGGCGTTTTCAGGGCCGACCTGCAGGGAGTAGTTGTGGATGCGGTTGACGAATTCCTCGAGGGAGATCGGATCCTTTTCCCAGCCGATTTCGTTGTTGTCGGTGATGGAAATGGTGACCGTGTTCGTGGGGTCGCGAGGCACGCTGTTTTCGACCTTGGGCAGGAGCACGCTCAAACCGTTGGACTTGTTCAGCGAAAGGGTGAACAGGATGAAGGTGGCGAGCAGAAAGAAGATAACGTCAATGAGAGGAATGATCTCAATGCGCGCTTTTTTTGGACCGTCGCCTGAATGTGAGCCGCCGCCGCCTGCCATAGTGGTATAAAAGTTCGATGTTACTGGTTGTTATGTTTTTTCAAAGCCGCCAAGCGCGGGGCCGGGCGGCTTCAAACGAAATCTTACGCCTGAATCATCAAGCGTGAACCTTGTCCGTCTTATAGTAAATGGTCAGGAAGTTCGAAGCGTCGGCCATGTCGTGCTTGATCTGCTCGATGCTCGAATTGAGAACATTGTAGGGGACGAGGCCCATGATGGCGATGGCCAGACCGCACATGGTGGCGATGAGCGCCTCGGCCACGCCGCCGGTGATCTTGCTGGAGGCCTGGCTGATGTCGCCCTGGCCGAGGGCGCCGAAGGTTTCCATCATGCCCGTGATCGTGCCGAGAAGGCCGAGGTAGGGGGCCGCCGTGATGACGGTGTCGAGAACCGCGCCGCCTTGCTGATACTTCTTGAGCTGGTCGTTGGCCTCGCGGGTGAAGGCGCTGAACATCGCGTGAGGAGGAACAGTGAGGGCCGCCGTGATGGCCTTGGCAATGGGATCCTTGGCCTTGGCGCCGAGCTGCTTGGCCGCCTCATAATCACCGTCCTGAATCTTCTTATACATGGTCTCGACGACGTGCGGCTGGCGGCTGAGCGCCGAGCGCACGAGGAAGATCACGCGCTCGATGGCGACGGTGACGCCGACAAACGAGGTTATGAGGATGGGCCACATGATGGGACCGCCATGGATGAAGAGCTCCATGGGCCCGAGATTCATGAGCTTGAAGAACGCTAGCGGTGAACTGAGGACTGCAGTGATCATAGTATTGTTGATTTCGTTTGGGAGTGAGAGTTAAGGGAAAAATTGAGTTTTTTTTTGGGCTTTTGCGGGACCTGTTAGACAACGCGGTTGATCGGGTTTTCTTAATGTTTTGCTTAATGTTTTGGTTAAAAAAAGCGGCAGGATGTTACAGGGTTCTAGTTTTGATCCATCTGACAGTTTGAGGAAGGCCCGGTGAGGGATGTCCGTTTTCCGGGGAGGGTGATGGAGGGTGATGATTGGTTAAGTTTTGGTGAATGAATTGACGTAATTTGGCGGGAAACTTGTTCGGCTGCTGCTTTCCTAGTCAACGTTCTTCTTTCGATTTTTTGCTGCATCATGCGCAAGGCGCTCATCCAGAGCTGGCTGCCCGACTAGGACTCGAACCTAGACAAGCAGAGTCAGAATCTGCTGTGCTACCATTACACCATCGGGCAGTTGATCCGCCTGGAAAATCGAGGAGGAAAAACATGAAGCGGTCCAAGGCAACGCATCTGCAAGAGCGGCGGTTTTGCCGCCGTGTTTTCAAACTGGAGCCGACGATGGGATTCGAACCCGCAACCGCCTGTTTACAAAACAGGTGCTCTACCGTTGAGCTACGTCGGCACGAAAAAAATGTGGTTCGTGAGAAACCATTGTCCGGCTTCTGCGTCACTTGTAACCTGCTGGAGTGGGAAAGAACGAGGCATTCGTCCGGATGACAGTGCGCTTGGCGCATTGATGCGCCCGTGCGGGTGTTATTCAGACATGCAAAAAAGAACTTGGTGGCTCCCCGGGGACTCGAACCCCGAACCAATTGATTAAGAGTCAACTGCTCTACCATTGAGCTAGGAAGCCAGAAATGAAAGGGGGCGAATACCTCGCGATTGGCTTCAAGTGTCAAACTCTTTTCTAGGATTTGATCCTGTTTTTTTCCATGAGCCGCGCGCCAGTTGACGCAAAAGACAATCGGGTCCAGATTTTGAGCATGAACGAAAATATTCCAGAAGTGCGTCATAATGCGTCCGCCTCGCGCTATGAATGCGCGATGCCGGGAGTCGCAGCGCTCGCGGTCGCCGAGTATGCGCTGGACAGCGGCGCGGGCGAAGCCCGGATGATTCTCACGCATACCTTTGTGCCGCCGGAGATGCGCGGGAAAGGCGTCGCGGAAGCGCTGGTGCGCGCCGCGCTGGCCGATGCGCGTTCGCAAGGGAGGCGCGTCGTGCCGGAATGCTCGTATGTGGCGAAATTCATCGAGCGGCACGCGGCGGAATACGGGGATTTGCTGGTTTAGCGTGCGCCGGCGCGGAGACCAGCTTGTGAACTTCCGCTCCGGCGAGCAGGAACGCGCCCACGCCATAAGGCGCGGTTGAATCCGCGCCGGCGTTGCCAGGCGCTGCGCCGGGTTGTTGGATGAAGCCGAGGTGTCCGTCGGGCTGCACGCACGCGACGAGCGCGTTCCATGTTTTCAAAACGAGTGGCGCGTATCTGGCGCGGTCGAGGTGCCCGCGATTAATGCCCCACGCAAACGCGTAACAAAAAAACGCCGAGCTGCTGACTTCCGGTCCCGGATACGCGGCGGGATCGAGCAGGCTGGAGCGCCAGAGTCCGTCGGCGGGTTGGAGCGCTGCGATGCGCGCGGCCATGTCGCGATAAAGCGCGATGTATTTCTGGCGTGTCGGATAATCCGCGGGCATTTCGTCGAGCACGCGGGCAAGCGCGGCCAGCACCCAGCCATTGCCCCGGCTCCAGAAGATTTTCGCGCCGTTGGCTTCGCGGCGGTCAAAGAAAGTCGCATCGCGAAAAAAGAGATGCTCGTCGGAGGCGTAAAGGTGCGCGGCCACGGCCCACCATTCGCGATCCATGTAATCGAGATAGGCGCGGTCGCCAGTCATGCGGGCGAGGCGCGCCCAGACGGGAGGCGCCATGAAGAGCGCGTCGCACCAAGTCCATCGTTGCTGGCCGGATTTGATTGTCATGGGTTGCGCGTCGGGGTGGCTCATAATCCAATCGAAACGCGATTGCACGCCGGTGATGATCAGCGGGGCGCGAGTTTCTTCGTAGAAGGCGAGCCATGCGTAACCGACTATGTGGTCGTCGGCGTGATATACGCGTTCGCCAAGCCGCCAGTCGTTGGCTTCGCCGATGGCACGGAGCGCGGCGCGATAGGTTTTGTTTGTCGAAACAGTATCGAGCGCGAGGAGTCCGTGGTAGAGAGCGCCCATCTCCCACCCACGCGTGGAGCCGTCGAGCATTTGGATGCGCGTAATATCGGCAGGAGCGCAACCGGTTTTGTCGAGCCACGCGTTTCTCGCCGCGTCGGGGAGCGCACAGAAGGTGATGTCGTCGCGTTCGGCGCGCGCGAGTTGCAGCCAGGCGGCGGGAAGCGGGGAGGATTGCTCTGGAGCGCCTCGTGTGAGGCTGCGGAGGATGGCGCCGTTCCAGCCAACGCGGGTAAGTTGCTGGCGTTTGTCTCCGGGACGCTGGGAGTAGATGTCGAAACCGATGGGATTGGCCAGCTGCCAGTCGGCGACGCGCTCCATGATGCGCACGATGCCGGCAGGGGCGGGTTCAGCCGCGGACGAGCCGGCGGCGCGCACGACGCCGAATGAAAAGGCCCCAATGATGAGGGCTGCAAAGATTTTTTCGGAAGGGGTCATGTCAATGGTTGCGGTTTATTTTTCGATGCTGAACTCGTCGCGAAGTTTTCCCGCAGCGTCGCAGGCGCGATAGCGAAGGCGGTTTTGCACGGGGTCGAGGTCCACAATCTGCCAGGTGGGCGTGTCCTGAAAGCCGACGAGCGTGTAGAGATGCGGACCTTGCGGGTAGAATTTCGTGCCGGAGACGCTGATAATGTAGATGGTGCCTTCGCGTGCGCTGGCGGCGGGTTTTCCGCCGCGCATCGGGGGCGTGCGGAGGTAGGAATGGTCGTGGCCCTGGAACGCGACATCGACGTGGTATTTGTCGAAAAGCGGCACCCAGTGTTCGTTGATTTCGGGATAAAAACGTCCGGGGCGCGCGGCGTAGGCAGGCTGGTGATACATGACAAACTTCCAGCGGGCGGAGGTGTCGCGGAGTTGTTGCTCAAGCCAGGGGGCTTGTTTTTTCACGCCGGTGTTTCCGTCGAGGACGACGAAAAGCGCGCCGGCGTAATGAAAGGAATACGCGAGGCCGGGGCCGATGGTTTCGGGGCCGTTGGCGCGCGTGGCGAAGAGGCGCGAGTAGAGGCGGGGCGCGCCGCCGTGGTATTCGTGGTTGCCGGGCGCGGGCGCGAGGGGGATGCGATTGAAGATCGTCGCGGCCTGGGCGAAAAAGGCGTCCCAGTTGTCGCGTTCTTCGCCGCGGTTCACCTGATCGCCGGCCATGAGGCAGAAGGCGGCGGCGGGACGGGCGGCGATGGCGCAACGGACGAGTCTGCCCCAATCTTTGAAACCGTTTTGCGCGTCGCCGAGGTAGAGGAACGAGAAGGGTTGCGGTTGCGCGGGAGCGGTTGTGAACGCGGCGCGTGTTTGTTGATCGTCGTTGATTGTGTAGGTGTAGGTCGTCGCGGGCGCGAGGTCGCGGAGCGCGACGGTGTGGAGGTGCTCGACGGGGTCGTTGGCGACATCGGGCGTGGAAAGAACGGTGACGAGCGATTCGGCGGTTGATGTGGAAAACGTTCCCGTCGCATATGTGACGTGGCCGCGCGTAATGGTGGTGCTGGTGCGCCAGCGGATGGTTTGCGTGGCGGAGGAGTCGCCCGTCCAGGTGAGCATGATTTGGTCGGGACGCGGTGTGGAGGGATTCCCAGTGAGGCGGTAAACGCGGAAGAGGCGCGCGTCCTGTTTGCGATTGTTGGGACAACGGATCAGCGTGGCTCCGTGAAAGCGCGCGGGAATTTTTTCGGCACGGCGTCCGCTGTCGGCATAAAAGACGGCGTTGGGAGTGACCTTTGCGATTTTGAGAGAGACGGGGGCGAGGTTGGTGATTTGCGGCGCGGGCCTGTCGGGTGCCGCTGTTGCGCCGGGTGTGATGACGACGGAATACACGTCGGGTTCGGCGGAGAGTGAAGGCGCGCCGAGTCCGACAAGACCCGCGTTGTAGTGGCGCGACCACGTTTCGTAGGTGCCGCCGCCGATGGTCCAGTCGTCGGCGCCGGAGCGGGTGAAGCCGTTTGCGCGGAGCCAGAATGGATCGTCGTTTTTGACGGCAGGGATGATGACGTGCACCATGGCGGGCGCGGAGAGTTCGAAGCGCACGAAGCCGGTGGCAAGCGTATCGCGTTCGGCGGCGGTGAGTCTGGCAAAGATTTCGGCGGGCGTGGCGCGGGCGTAGGCTTCGGCGCCGTTTTCGGCAGTGAGGCGGTCGCGCGTGGCGGTGATGAAGGCGGCAAAATCCGCGGCGCAAGCGGCGTTGAGAGCGAATGCAAATGCGAGTGAAAAAAAGAGGCGGCGGTGCATGGCGTGTTTTTGGAGCGCGGTGGCAGGGCAAAGCGGCGGCGCCGCTTTCGTGCGCAGAGTGACTTCGCGAATCGCTCAAAGCGGCGGCGCCGGGCTTCACCCTCTGCCATCGCACTCCAAAGTTTTTCAGAGGTTCACTTTCACGCCGAGGATCATGGTCCAGGAACGGTATTCGTTTTTCTCGACGAAGCGGTCGTTGTTTTCGAGGAGCGATTGCGAGTTTTTGCGGAGCATGTTGTTCATCTGCGCAAAAAGGCGGATGTTTTTGGTGACCATGTATTCGACCGTTGATTGGAGGCGGGTGCCGCCTTTGTCGTAGAGGCCGACGTTGATCACATCGCCGCCGTTGCCGGCCTTGGTCATGATGCCGGCGCCGAGGCTGCGGAAAAAGGCAATCGCGGCGGGATCGGAATAGGAATACTTGGTGTCGAGCACGACACCGTCATCCACGATCGCCAGGCGGGCGAGGAGGCGTTTGCTTTCGTAATCGAGCGAGAGGCGCAGAAGCCGGCTGGTTTGGCCGGGAACGCGGTCGAGGCCGGTTTGCGCCTCGTTGACGTCGAAGGTGAGCCAGGTGGCGTTGGCACCGACGGAGAAGCCCCAGCCGATTGCTTTTTGCAGGTTGAGTTCCACGCCGTAGACGTCGGCAGTGTCGCCGTTGAGCGTGGAATTGACCTCGACGGAGCGGAGGTTGGCGACGGAGGCGTATTGGGGGAAGAGCGCGGGATCGGCGATGTAGGTGGTTTGGTACACCCAGTTTTTCATGTGCTTGTAGAAGCCTGCAACGGAAGCCATGCCGCCATCCTTGAAGTAATATTCGAGGCTCAGGTCGATGTTGGTGGATTGGGTGGGTTTGAGGCCGGCGTTGCCTTCCTGCACGGTGATGTAGGTGTTGCTTGCGTCGGAATCGGCGCGCTTGGTGGCGTAGGAGGACGGCGAGATGTCTTTGAACTCGGGACGGGCGAGGGTGCGTCCCATCGAGAGGCGGGCGAGGAGCTGGCTGGTGAGTTGGTAGCTCAAGTGCACGCTCGGGTAGAAATCGTTGTAATCGTGTTTGGTGGCGACGGGGCGGATGCCGTCGATGGAGGCCACACCCGTGACATCGGCGGAGTAGCCGGAGTAACGGGCGGAGGTGTTCTCCCAACGGACGCCGCCGAGAATGGCGAAGCGGTCCTTGCGCCACGAGGCCTGGGCATAGAGGGCGGCGACTTCTTCGCGCGCGCCGATGTCGAGAATGGTGCTGTCGCGCACGGAGTCGGAGGGAGGCGTGGCGCCGCCGAGGATGCCGGCGATGTATTCGGCGGGCCTCTGGGGATTTTGTGCGTAAAGGCTGTCGTAGGTGGGATAGAGGCCGAGGTCGGCGCGCCCGTCGAAGAAGCCGTTTTGGGCGGCAAATTGCGTGGCGGTGCCGCTGTAAGCGAAAGGCGCGGGCCCGATGACGTAATTGCGGTCGTTGACTTTGTCCTGCTTGCGATATTTGGCGCCGATTTTGACGGTGGTGTTTTCGGTGAGCATTTTTTTGTAGTTCACGGCATAGGCGTAAAGTTGATCCTTGGCGTCGATCGTTTCGGCGCGGCGGTTTTCGACGTTGAAGTTGCCGTTGGTGCCGCCGGCGGAGTAGATCGCGGGGTCGTTGAAGTCGGGCACGAGCGGTTTTACCGACGTGCTGTAGTAGGGTGAATCTTTCGGGATGAGGCCGAGCTGGGGATCGTAGGCGTCGCTGAAGTTGACGCGCATCTGAATGCGGTCGGCGAGAAAATTATACATGTCGGCGGCGAGGTCGCGTTTCGACTGGCCGTAGCTGACAGAGTAATCGAGGACGGAATCGGTCCAGCGGTGCACGCTTTCGAGCTGGAGGCGGAGATTTTTCTCGGTCTCGTCCTGATCCATGACGCGGCGTTGGATGCGCTGGTTGGGGCCGTAGTAGAAGGTGCCGTCGGTGTCGTCGTGGTAAACGTAGTAGCGGCTCATGGTGGCGGCGCCGTTGACGTTGCCGGCGGCGGAGCGGTCGAAGCGCCAGAGGTTGCGAATCTGCGGGCGCTTTTCGTCAAATTGCGTGTAGAAGGTGCGGAGGCTGACGCGCCAGTCGGGGCGCACTTGCCAGTCGAGGTTCAGGTTTGCGCCGAGCGTGTCCTGCTTCTGCGTGGTACGGCGGTAGTCGATGCGTCCGGGCGTGAAATAGTTTTGGGAATTGGCCGCCGAGATTTTCGGGAGAGTGGCGTCGTTGGTGGCGAGTTGGGAGAAAAAGTAGTCGGCGGGATCGGAGCGGATTTCGTCGCGAAGGCGTTCGCTTTCCGAATAGCTGAGCGAGAAAAATATGCCTATCTTTTTTGCGAAACGGTCGCTGTAGCTGATCGATGCGCGATATTGGTCGCCGCTGCCATAATCATCGAAGCCGTACGACGCGCGCGCAGAAATAAGACGGCGTTTGAGGTCGAGGCCGGATTTTGTGCCGACGTTGACGAGACCGCCAATGGAGTCGGCTTCTTTTTCGGGCGTGGGAGCCTTGAGGATTTCGATGGCGCCGATGAGTTCGGCGGGGATGTTGTCGATGGAAACACCGCGCGTGCCGCCTTGGTTGGAGGGGAGGCGGTCGCCGTCAACTTGGAGCGAGTTGAAGCCGCCGCCGAGTCCGCGCACCGAGATGCCGTCGCCGCCGCTTTGGCCCGCGCCGGAGGTGTAGACGCCGGGGAGGCGTTCGACGACGCTGCCGATGTTGCTGTCGACAAACTGGCCGAGCCGGTCGGTGGACATAAAATCGCCGATGCCGACGGTGGCGCGCTTGGTTTCGATGGAGCGGTTGCGTTCGTCGGTGAGCGCCTTCACGACAAAGGTGTCCATTTCGACGATTTCGTCATTTTGCGTGGCCGCCGAAGTGGCGGGAGCGGGAGCGTTTTGCGCGGCAAGCGGAACCGCGAGTGCGGCGGCAAGCAGTAGCGCAAGGATGCGGGTTTTGTCATTCATGGCAGGTGGGTGGTGCGAGGGGATGAGATCGAGGGAAGCGATTTTGCCCGCCGTTGCGGCAGGCATGGAGACACTATCAACAAGGTAGGCGCCCGGCGAAATACCGGATTTACTCTGATTTGAGAGTAAATCCGATTCGGCGCAAAAAAACCTCACTGCCGCCGCAGCGTGTTGCCCGGCTGCCACACGCCTTCGATGAGGGTGCGGAGTGGGTTCGCCGGAATCCCGCGCTCGTTGCGCTGGCACATGGCGCTGAGCTGATCCATCGCGGTCGCGCCTATCACACGGGGAATTTCAGAAATGCCGGAACGTTTGTCGCCCAGGTCGTGCAGCGAGGCAAAGGCGAAACCCATGTCCTCGGGAACGCGTATTTTGAGACGCGCCAGGACATCCCACACCTGGTCGGTTTGCGTAATGGCTGAGATGATTACGTCCGGGCGCGTGCGTTTGATCCACCTCGCGAGTCCGGCCTCCGAAAGACTGCCGAACAGGAAGGGCGCCAGGCGGTTGGCCGCAGGCAGTTCAAGTTGTGCGACCAGATAGCCGCCCATCCAGCCGCGCTGCACGCGTTGATCGACGATGTTTGCGAACGCGAGCCCGGGGCGCCGATATCCGAGCGCGAAGAGTTTTTGCATGAGCAGGCGCATCGATGCGAAGTGATGGCTCGTGACGATGTTCAATTGCGGACGCGCCAGCGTGTAGCCAAGCGCCACCGCGGAAACTTCGTCCCAATCAAGCTCAAGCGAAACGCCGTATTGCTGCTGCGGAGCGAGGAGGAGCGCCGTGATGCCGCGCGCCTTGAAAATCTGCCGCGCGCGCGTGGCGGACATGTTGTTTTCGCGCAGCCAGAACTCCTCCAACCGGAAGCCGAGTTGATCGGCCCGTTCGCGCGCGCCGTTGAAATACTCCTCGAAGACGCGCGTTTTGCGCCACTGGTGCCGCGTGGCGTAGTTGGTGAGCCAAAGCGCGACCGGCCGCTGTTTGCTCGCGTGCATGGATCGCCGGTATTGCATCAACGCCGCGAGCATCGGATCGGGCCGGTAGCCGATTTCGTCGGCGACGGCGCGAATGCGGGCGCGCGTGTGCTCGGGTATGCTGGGGTGGTTGCGCAACGCCAGCGAAACCGTCGTGTGGTGCACGCCGGCGCGCAGGCCGATGTCCTTGATCGTGGGTCGCAATGGCATGGTAAAATAAGCCGGGGCAATAAACAAAAGTCGTCCGGAGGGTGTTTACTCTGATGTGAGAGTAATCAAGTCTTTTTTGTTTTTCGGAAACTTGCTTGAGTGGCGTCATGCACACAACCCGCGCCCTCGCCCCGATCGCCGCATTCCTCTTCGCGTTATTTATCAGCATCCAGGATTCGCATGCCGGCGCGGCAAACACCGCGTTGAATATCGATACCTTGCGCGCGGCGCACCCGCGCCTGATGCTGACCTCCGGACGCGAGGCGGCCTTGCGCGAACGGGCAAAGGACGATCCGTTTTTGAAAACGATGATCGCGCATCTGCGCCTCGGGGCGGACTGGGCGCTCGCGGAGCCGCCGGTGAGTTACCAGAAAGTCGGCCCGCGCTTGCTCGCCCAAAGCCGCGCGTGTTTGGGAAAAGTTGCCACCCTTTCGTTCGCGTATCGATGGTTTGGGGACGAGCGTTATGCGCGGCGCGCGCTCACCGAAATGCGCGCCGCCGCCGCGTTTCCCGACTGGAACCCAAGCCATTTCCTCGACACCGCGGAACTCTGCGCCGCGTTTGCCATCGGCTACGATTGGCTGCACGACTGGCTGGCGCCGGAGGAGCGCGCCTTTTTGCGCCGCGTGATGATCGAAAAAGGTCTCCAGCCCGGACGCGCCGCGCACGCGCGCCAGGCCGCAAAGGTCAACAACTGGAACCCCGTGTGCAACGGCGGCATGGTGCTCGCCGCGCTTGCCATCGCGGAGGACGAGCCCGCAATCGCACGCGAATTTCTCGGCCTCATGGAAAACAGCATCATGAAGGCACTCTCGCTCTACGCGCCCGACGGCGCGTGGTATGAAGGGCCGGGGTATTGGAAATATGGCACCACCTATCTCGTGATGCTTCTCGATTCGCTCGAGACCGCGCTTGGCGGGGACGGCGGCCTGTCTGCCGCGCGCGGGCTCGACCGCACGGGAGATTTTTTCATGCGCTCCATCGGCACGAGCGGCGCGATGTTCAACTATGCCGACTCCGGCGCCGAGCCAGGCTCCTCGCCGGCGCTCTTCTGGCTCGCGCGACGCCATGGAAAAAATGCGCTGGCGGTATTTGAGAAACATTTGCTTTCCGAACACTTTTCCAAACTCGACGCCGCCGCGAACAAGGCGAACGCCTCGCATCCTGGAAAACTCGACCGGCAGGAACTCATGCTGGGCAATCTGCCCAACGCCGATCTGGTCTATTCAAATCGTTTTTATGCGCTCGAGATCGTCTGGTATCCACCCGCCAACCTGCCCGATGCCACATCCGAAAAAACACGATCCGCGCTGTTTCGCGGGGCGACCGACACGACGTTTCTATCGGGCAGGGACTCCGGAGTGTATGTCGGGCTCAAAGGCGCGGGCATGCCCAACAACCACGCGCACCTCGACGCCGGATCGTTCGTGCTCGACACGCCCGGCACACGCTGGGTCGCAGACCTCGGCGTGGACGATTACGATCTGCCTGATTACTTCGACATGCGCGAAGGCGGCAAACGGTGGGAATACTTCCGCCTCGGCTCACTGAGCCACAATGTCATCACGATCAACGGCCAAAACCAACGCACACCCTGCCGCGCGCCGATCACCGGATTCTCCGAGGATGAAAACGAAAGCCTCGCGACAGTCGATCTCTCGGATGCGTATCGCCAACAAGCCGCGCGCGTTTCGCGCAGCATCAGTGTAAGCGCGGACGGCCTCGTGCGCGTGCGCGATGAAATCGTGGCATCGCAAGACGGTGACACAGCGCGCTGGGCTGTGATGACCGATGCGAAAATCAAGGTCAGCGGAAACAAGGCCCGTCTCCTCAAAAATGGGAAAACCATGCGGGCGCGAATCGTCTCGCCCGCAAATGCCGTGTGGGAAAACGAATCCGCGCGCCCGGCAACCGCCTTCGAAAAACAAAACGAGGGTTTTGCAATGCTCGCGTGCCGCGTGCCCATGAAAGCGGGCGCATCGACGGAGATCATCGTGGAATTTTCGCCCGCCCCTGAAAACGCAAAGTAGGTTGAAGCGCCCCCGCCGAACCGATCTTTTGTGCCGCTGTTTTCGGATCATCCCTTGCGCTGGATGATCTGCGGGGCGGCTTCCATCTGGCCCCGGGTGACGCCGAGCTGGTTGAGCAGCTTCAGCTCGCGCCAGAGGGCCGCGCCGTCGATTTCTCCCCGCAGGAGTTGCCGGTAACGCGCAAGCGTGCGCGCGACTTCGGCGGCAGTTTCGGTCACGAACTCCACACGGAAATGGCGCGCGCCGAGCGCGATCATGCGCGCGACGTATTCGGCGCCGGTCTGGGCACGGTTGTTGAAAACGGTGTTGCGACAGCCGGCATCGGCTTTCAACGGAAACTCCGCCCCCACCCTGTCGCGCAGGCGAACCTGGTGCTTCTCACAGGGGCGTCCGCAATCGTGATAGTCCTTTCCGGTCGAGAGAAACGCGCAAAACACGCAATGCTCCATGTGAAACATCGGCATGTGCTGGTGAATCGTGATGTCGTAGGACGCGGCCAGGCGCGGCTCGGCGGCGAGAAGCGCCTCGAGTTGCGCGATGTTGAGATCGTAGGAGGCCGTGATGCGCTCCAAGCCATAACGGGAGAGAAAATGCGCGGCCGCGAGCTGGTTGGCGACATTGAGCGAAAAATCGCCGCGTTTGCGATCAGCCGCGAAATGACAAAGATGCCAGGCGTTGCGCACGAGATAGCCGTCGGCATTGCAAGAGCGGACCTGGTTGAGAATCCACTCCTCGCCCGGCTTGCTGATGCGCGGCGGCGCGACCCATATCGTGGAATCATCGGAACGCTGCTCGCGAAAACGCGCGACGGCGTCGCGGTAATGTTTCGGATTTTCGAACTCGCAATAGAACGTCGAGAGACCCGGGACGGTGAGCGCGGCATCGAGCTGGGCGAGGCTGCGAACGACGGGAATGATTTCGGGATCGGGCAACGCGGGCTTTTCAATTTCACTCTCCACATTTTTCGAGGGCGCGGGCCGCGGAACCGCGTCGCGCATCGTCCAGCGTTTCGGCGCGGCGCGAAGCAAGGTGAGCTGCCCGACGGCGTCGCGGCGCAGGCGGTTGAGTTCGCTCATCGGCAGCATCACGCCGCCTTCGAGTCGCGAGACGAGCGCGCCGAGGCTGTAGGGCGTGCCGCCGAGGCGTCCGAGCTGGTCGCGCAAACGCGCCTCGGTGAGCGGCTGCGTTTGCGCGGCGGCAAGCGCGACGGCGGAGTCGAGCCGCACGACGTGGCCTGCGCGGTCGTTGAGAATAAGCGTGAGCGGCGCGCCCGCGTGGCCGTGCACCTCGATGTCGACGGGGCGCGTGTGGCGGATTTTTTCGCCCTCGTAAGTGGCGCGCAGCTCGCGGTCGAGCGCGGGGTCGTTCGTTTTCCAGAGAAGCTGCCCGGGGCGGACGCGGTTGAAATTGATGTCGCCGTGCCCGAAGCGCAGCGTCGGGTCGCCGCCACGCATGTCCACCTGGTAAACGCGGCCGCCTTCCTCGCGGATTTCGGGCGTGCCGGCGTCGAAGACAACGCCGTCGCCGGGCTTGAGCGGAGCGGCGAGGCGGAGCGTGACGCTTTCGTTTTGCACGCGGGAAATCTCGCCGAGAAACACGCCGCGCTTCGTGCCGAAACGCGCATGGACGAGGCGCTGGTTGTCGATGCCGCGAAACCATCCGGCGCCCAGACCGCGCGAAAAAGTCATTTCGAGCTCGTAGCGCGTCTTGGCGATTTCCGCGCCCTCCAGCGCCTGATCGAGCGCCTTGCGATAAACGCGCGTGATGCTCGCCACGTATTCGGGCGATTTGAGGCGGCCCTCGATTTTAAGGGACGCGACGCCGAGGCGCACAAGCTCCGGCAGCACCTCGATGCCCGCGAGATCCTGCGGGCTGAGCAGGTAGCGGCGGTCGCCAAGAGCGACCTTGTGATCGTCGCAAATCAATTCGTAAGGCAGGCGGCATGCCTGCGCGCACTCGCCGCGGTTCGCGGAGCGCCCGCCGAGCGATTCGCTCGTGAGACACTGGCCGGAATACGCCACGCAAAGCGCGCCGTGCACAAAAACCTCCAGGGGAATCGGCGCAGGGATTTTGCCTGATGCGGCGAGCGCGTGCTGCGCGGCCTGGATCGCCTCGATGTCGGCGAGCGTGTTTTCGCGGGCGAGCACGACAAGCTCCGCGCCGAGCTCGCGCGCAAATTCGACACCCGCTGCGCTTGTGACCGTCATTTGCGTGGACGCGTGGATCGGAAAATCGGGCGAGATTTCGCGAATGAGCCGGCAAACGCCGACGTCCTGGACAATGGCCGCATCGGCCCCGGCGGCGATGATCGCGCGGACGTAATCGCGCGCGTCGTCGATTTCGTTGGCAAACACGAGCGTGTTGAATGTCACGTAGCCGCGCACGCCGCGCTTGTGCAGAAACTCCATCAGCGCGGGCAGGTCAGCCTGGGTGAAGTTTTTCGCGCGCATGCGGGCGTTGAAACGCTCCAGCCCGAAGTAAACCGCATCGGCCCCGTTTTCGACAGCGGCGCGCACGCAATCCCAATCGCCCGCCGGCGCGAGGATTTCGGGACGATGTGGATTTGTATTTGCGTGCCGCGTGGACATGTAAAAAGCGCAGACCTTACGCGCAGCCCGCGCTGTAGCAAGCGCGCGTGGAGGCGAAGGCAGCGAGGACGCGCGGAGGGTATGTGAGTGAGTAAGGATTGAGTGGCACGGACATCCTGCCCGTGTTCAGTGTCTAGCAATCAACATGGGCAGGATGCCCATGGCACCCGAACCCACGGGCTGGAAGCCCGTGCCACGCGACCCGCGCCCCCGCGTCACTTCGGGCCGGACTTGTCCGCCGACTCCGCTTCGGCATTGCTCGCGAGGCGGTTCATCAACGTGCCCGACGCCATCACCACGGGGCGGTGCGGGCCAGGTTGCGCGGCCCAAGGCGCCGCCGCGGCCAGTCGCCGCGCAAGCAAATAGGTGAGACCCATGAAAAGCGCCGACATGATGCCGACATACGAATACCCGACGAGCCGCCCCGTCGCCGGATCGCCCGACACGAGCAGCCCCGCCGTGATCGTCGCCAGCCCGCCCGCCGCCTGCTGGACGGCGGCGTTCACGCTCATGAATCCGCCGCGATAGCGCGCCTCGACCGCATTGGCGATCATCGCCATCGTCGGGCCGAAACGCGACGACATCGATGCCATGAAAAACGTCGCCGCCAGCAGCGCGACCGCCAGCGGCACGCGCGGCAGGTTCGTGATCAGGAGCGCCGCGAAGGTCGCCCCGCACGAGAACAGGCCGATCAGCCGCACCTTGTTGTAACGATCCGTCCAGCGCCCGATGAGCGGCGTCGTCAAAAACGTCAGCGCGCCGCCGCACAGGTAGATGAGAAACAGCCTGTCCTCGGGAATGCCCGCGTTGGCCACCATCGCCGGCGCCATGAGCGGAATCACCGACGCGCCGCCAAACACGAGCACCGTCGTGAGCACGAAACAACGCAGGTGAACCGGATGCGCCATGATCCCGCTCATCTGCTTCCACGGATTGGCCGAGGGCGCAAACGCCCGGATCGACGGCAGGTTTTTCGCGCCGACCGCAAACACGATCGCGCTCAATCCCACCAGCAGCACAAACGGCGCGTGCCATTCAAACATGTCCGTGAGTTTGAGCCCGAGCGGAATCCCGAAAATCGATGCCAGCGGGAACGCCGCTCCCACGATACTCATCGCGCGCCCGCGCCGCTCCGGCGGGATGATGTCGCCGACCATCGCGACCACGACCGAGCTCGCCACCCCGCCAAACGCCCCCGCCGCGCAACGCGCCGCGAGCAGCGCCCAGTACGTCGGCGCCAGCGCGCAACACAGCGTGGACAGCCCGAACCCGCCGTAAAGCACCAGCAGCGCGTGCTTGCGATTCATGCGGTCGAGCACGAATCCCGCCAGGAAACCCGTCACCGCCGCCGCCAGCCCGTACACCGCGACGAGCCGCGTGAACTGCCCCGGGGAAATCGAAAACACCGCCATCAACCGCGTCCCGAGCGGCTGCATCACCATGAAATCCAGGATGTGCGTGAACTGCACCGCTGCCAGCACGAACAGCGTGAGGCGTTCGTTGACGGGCTTTCCGTTTGGCAGGGTTGCAGGCGTGAAGCTCATGGGCAGAAAACGCCGCAACATGCCCGAACACCCCCGCCGCCGCTAGAACTATTTCTCCTGTTTTTTCTCCTGAATAAAAATGCTCTCTTGTTTTCTTTCACGCATGGCGCAACTTTGGCCTTTTTTCTCCGTCGTGTGTTCGCCAACTTCCGGTTTTGCGCCGCCGCACGCGCGCGCGACGGCAATGTTTGCAAACCGTTTTTCAAAATGACCCTTCACGATCATTCCGTTTTCACAAAAAGAATCCTGCCCTGCCTTGCAGCCGCCTCCGCGCTCGCCCTCGCCGGCTGCGGCGCAAGCGTCGAAACCCAGCCCGGCAAAGACGGGAAAAAAGGAGGCAAAGGCGGAGCCGGGGGCCGCGTGCAACCCGTCGAGGTCGTCAACATCCAGCGCCGCGACCTCATCGAAAACCTCAACCTCGTCGGCTCGCTCGCGCCCAACGAAACCGCGCAAATCCGCGCCGAAATCGCCGGGCAGATTCGGGAAGTCCTCTTTGAGGAAGGCCAGCAAGTGAAAAAGGGCCAGCTCCTCGTCCGCGTTGACGACTCCGAACTGCGCGCCCAGCTCGCCCAAGCCGAGGCCAAGCTCGCCCTCGCCACCCAGAACCTCAAGCGCATCCAAAGCCTCACCTCGCAACAATTCATCTCCGAGGCCGAGGCAGACCAGACCCGCTCCGCCTACGATGCCGCCGTCGCCGAGGCCGAATACCTCCGCGTCCGCGTCGCCAAGATGGAAATCAAAGCCCCCTTCGACGGCGTCGCCGGCGCGCGCACCGTGTCGCCTGGCGACTTTGTCAACGTCTCGATGACCGCCACGGCCATCACCACGATCGACGACCTCAGCCGCTTCAAAATCGAATTCCAAGTCCCCGAGCGCTTCGTTTCCCGCGTGAAACCCGGCACCCGCTTCAAAGTGCGCGCCCGCACCCCGAACGGCGAAGTCGAAACCTCCGGCGAAGTTTATTTCGCCTCCGCGATCATCGACCGCGCCACGCGCTCCACCCAGGTCAAAGGCTACCTCAACGACGTTCCCGAAGGTTTCCGCCCGGGCATGTTCGCCAACATCGAGCTCGAACTCTCCGTCCACAAAAACGTCCTCGTTGTTCCCGAAGGCTCCATCCTCGTCACCGCCGGCGGCGGCACGCAAATCGTCGCCGTCCGCGAGCGCGGCAAGGAATACTACGCCGACTTTGTGGGCGTCGATCTCGGCATGCGCACGCGCGGTCTCGTTGAAATCACGCCCGCCGCCGGCGCCAATGCCTCCTTCGACGAAAACACCCGCGTCGTCGCATCCGGCGTGGGCGCCCTGATTCTTTATCAAGACGGCAAGGTCGAGCCCCGCGCCCTGCGCAAGGAATTCGCGATCGGAGGCGGGGAACAGTGAAGGGGATTTTCGATTCTCGATTCCCGATTGCGCGCTACTGCGCGTGCCCGAAATCGAAAACGGAGCGGCAGCTCCCAATCGAAAATCGAAAATCCAAAATCGAAAATTCTAAAACCCAATGATTCTCTCCGACACCTCCATCAAGCGCCCCGTCGTCAGCCTCGTCGCATCAATCTTCATCGTCCTGCTCGGCGTGCTCAGCTTCGTGCGGCTCCCCGTGCGCGAGTATCCGATGACCGACACCGCCGTCATCTCCGTCAACACCACCTACCGCGGCGCCTCCGCCGAGGTCGTTGAGACAAAAATCACCGAACCCATCGAGAAGGAACTCGCGAGCATCGACGGCATCCGCAACATCCAGTCCTCCTCGCAGGACGAAAGCTCAAGCATCACCATCGAGTTCAACCTCAACCGCAACATCGACGAAGCCGCCAACGACATCCGCGACCGCATGAGCCGCGCCCGCCGTCGCCTCCCCACCGACATCGACGAACCGCGCATCACCAAGGCCGACCCCGACGCCACCCCCGTCATCACCCTCTCCTTCAATTCCGACCGCTACTCGCGCCTTGAACTCGTGGAACTCGTCGAGCTCCTCGCCATCCAGCGCATCCAGACTGTGCCCGGCGTCGGTTCCGTGACCGTGCGCGGCCCCCGCTTTGCGATGCGCCTTTGGATCGACTCCGACCGCCTCGCCGCCTACCAGCTGACGGTCGCCGACGTTGAAAACGCCCTGCGCCAGCAAAACGTCGAGGTGCCCAGCGGGCGCATCGAATCCAGCGCCCGCGAGTTCCCCGTCCGCATGGAAGGCCGCATGGAGGAAGTCTCCGATTTTGAAAACCTGGTCCTCGTCACGCGCGGCGATTACCAGGTGAAATTTTCCGACATCGGACGCGTCGAACTCGGCTCCGAGGACTACCGCTCCGAGACGTATTTCAACGGCAACCGCACCGTCAGCGTCGCCGTCGTCCGCCAGCCCAACGCCAACCTCCTCGACGTCGTCAAAGGCGTGAAGTCCGTCATCCCCCTCGTCCGCTCCGACCTTCCCGCCGGCGTCAATGTCGAGGTGGCTTTTGACAACTCCACCTTCGTCGAACGCTCCGTCCGCGAAGTTTACAAAACCCTCATCGAAGCCGCCTGCCTCGTCATCCTGATCATATTCCTCTTCCTGCGCAACGCGCGCGCCACACTCGTCCCGCTCGTCGCAATCCCCGTGTCAATCATCGGCACCTTCAGCGTGATGGCCATCCTCGGCTTCTCGATCAACATCCTCACGCTGCTCGCCCTCGTGCTCGCCGTCGGCCTCGTCGTGGACGATGCCATCGTCGTGTTGGAAAACATCTACCGCCGCATGGAAGGAGGCGAGAAACCCATCCAGGCCGCCATCTTCGGCACGCGCCAGGTCGCTTTCGCCGTCATTGCCACCACCCTCACGCTCGCGGCCGTGTTTCTGCCCGTCGCCTTTCAATCCGGGCAGACCGGGCGCCTCTTTTATGAGTTTGGCATCACGCTCGCCGTCGCCGTCCTCGTGTCGGCCTTCGTCGCGCTCACGCTCACGCCCATGCTCTGCTCGCGGCTCCTCAAGCCCGCGAAAACCATCGATGGCAAACAGCGCCACGGCTGGCTCTACGACAAAACCGAACCCTTCTTCGTCTGGTTCAACGGCTGCTACGAACGCCTCCTGCGCATAGCGACAAAAACCAAGACGCTCGTCCTCCTCGGCGCGCTCGCCTTCACCGCCGCCGGTCTCTGGCTCTACACGCAACTTCAGCGCGAACTCACGCCCGCCGAGGATCGCGGCGTGTTCACAGCCAACCTCATAGCGCCCGTCGGCTCCACCCCCGAATACCTGCGCCTCTACTCCTACGACATGGAGCAGATGATCCTGAAAGTCCCCGAAATCGACCGCACTTACCACCGCACCGGCGACAGCGGACGCGCATGGATTTACGCCACCCTGAAACCTTGGGAAGAACGCACCCGCAAAACCCAGGAAGTCAGCGCCGAGCTCCGGCAGCAATTCGCCAAGGAAGTCACCGGCGGCCAGGCCACGGTCAGCGCCATCCGCTCGCTCGGCGGCGGGCGCGGCGGCTCCGGCGTGCGCATGGTGCTCCTCGGAAGCGAATTCGACGAACTCCAACGCCTCGGCGCGCTCTTCGTGCACGACATGCAGCAAAGCGGAAGATTCGTGCAACCCCGCGTCGATCCCTCCCCCACCAAACCGCAACTCCAGGTGCGCATCGACCGCGCCAAGGCCGCCGACCTGCGCGTGCGTGTCAGCGAAATCGCCTCCACCCTCGAATCGCTCCTCGGCAGCCGCCGCGTCACGGAGTTCCAGCGCGGCAACCAGCAATACTACGTGATGGTGCAGGTCGAAAACGAAAAACGCGCCACGCCCTCCGATCTCGCCCGCCTCTACGTGCGCTCGACCGACGGAAACCTCGTCCAGCTCAGCAACCTTGTCAGCTGGACGGAAAACGCCGTCGCCGAAAGCTACCGCCACTTCGACCGCATGCGCTCGGTTATCATCACCTCGCAGCTCAATACCGGCTTCACCATCGGCGACGCCGTCGATTACCTCACGGCAAAAAGCAAGGACATCCTCCCCGCCGGCTACACCATCGCTTGGGACGGCGAGACCCGCGAATACATCGAAAGCGGCTCCGACACCTACGTCCTCTTCGGCCTCGCGCTCCTCTTCACCTTCCTGATCCTCGCCGCGCAATTCGAGTCGTGGATACACCCGGCTACGATCTTCAGCGGCGTCGTGCTCGCCATCGCCGGCGGCATCCTCGTGCTCTGGTCAACGCGCTTCTGGGCCGGCACGCCCATGACCGACAACCTCTTCTCGCGCTTCGGCCTGATCATGTTGATCGGCCTCGTGGCGAAAAACGGCATCCTGATTGTCGAATTCGCGAACCAGCTCCAAATCGAAGGCAGGGATGCGTTCACCGCCGCGTTCCAGTCGGCGACGATCCGCTTCCGCCCCATCCTGATGACCTCCATCGCCACCGTGCTCGGCGCGGTGCCGATCGCGTTTGCGACGGGCGCCGGCGCCGAAACCCGCAACCCGATGGGCATCGTGGTCGTCGGCGGCCTGACGCTCGCGACCATAATCACGCTCTTCGTGATTCCCGTGCTCTACATCCTGATGGATCGCATATGCGTGAAGTTCACCGGCAAATCGAGCGCCTACGGCCTCAAGCGCGCCGATGAAATCGACCGTGAAACCCGCGCCCTCGCCAGCAGCGGGCCGCTGGAAAAATAAAAGCGAAACGCCGCCCGCCCCGCGCGAGACGGACGGCACGCCGCTTCCACCTTTACAACACGATGCGCCTCCCGTATCGAGACATGCATTATGGTGAACGTAATCTGCATGAAGTGGGGCGTGAAATACGGGCCCGAATTCGTGAACAAACTCCACTCGATGGTGCAGCGCCACCTCTCGCGCCCCCATCGCTTCGTGTGTTTTACTGAGAATACCGCCGGCCTCAATCCCGGCATCGAAGTCAAGCCCCTCCCCCCCATGAACCTGCCACCCGGCAAGGAGCGCGGCTGGCGCAAACTTTCCACCTTCAGCAAACCGCTCGCCGACCTCGCCGGCCCCACCCTTTTCCTCGACATCGATGTCGTCATCGTCGGCTCGATCGATTGCTTCTTCGATCACCCCGGCGAGTTCTGCATCATCCATGACTGGCAAAAACCCTGGCGCATCACGGGCAACTCCTCCGTCTATCGCTTCGAGGCCGGCGCGCACCCCGACATCCTCGATTATTTCATCCACAACATCGACCGCGTGAAAAGCGAAGTGCGTCACGAGCAGGCCTACCTCACGCGCGAAATCCACAAGCAGGGAAAACTCACCTACTGGCCCAAGGAATGGTGCGTGAGTTTCAAATACGGCTGCATGCCAAAGTTCCCCCTCAATTATTTTCTCGCTCCCAAAGTCCCCGCAGGCGCCCGCATCGTCGTCTTCCACGGATTGCCGAATCCCGACGAAGCGGTGATCGGCAAAGGCCACGGAATCCTGCGCCATTGCCGCCCCACCCCGTGGATCAACGACCACTGGCGTTGAAAAACGCCACAGCAAAGGCGCCAAGGCCGCAAAGATCGGAAAAGGAGGAAGGGGATCAGAGGAGGGAGGTTTTTAACCGCGAATGGACGCCAATAATCGCGAATGCTTCGACAGAGTTATTTGAGTGGCACGGGCTGGAAGCCCGTGCCACTCAACCCATCCGCACTTCACCTCAATGGATTGTGTTCCGTGCTTCCGTGTTTTCGTGATCTATAAAAATCCCTCCGCCTCAATCCTCGCGCCAGTGCTGCGCGACCCACGACGAGGGGCGCACGTAACACGCGATTTCACGCAAAAACGATTTCGGCATCTCGCGCCGGTGTTTCCATTTGTAGGCGATGTGCGCCCAAGGCGCGCGATATTCCTCGCCCTTGCGCCAGTGCCCATACATCGAGTCCGAGGGATTCGGTCCGCCCGGACATGCGATGATCTTCGCGCCCTCGGGCAGGACCGGATCGCGCCAATACCGCAGCGGCCACGACGGCAGGCAATGCTTGCGAAAATGCCGCGTCCATTCCGCCGGCCACGTCTTGAAGCCGCCCCGCACGCAATGCGTCACGTAGTTTTGCTCCCATTTGTATTTTCGCGAAACGCCCTCCGGATCAGCCCGCAGATTGTCGAGCATGTAGGCATGACGCCCGATCTCGATGCGAAACACCGATGTCTGCGCCATCTTTTCCCACGGTTTCAGCCAGTTGCGCGCCGCGATCACATCGCCCGGATCGCCATGCGTGAAATAGTCGTCGATATTCCCGACAATGATCGAGTCGAGGTCGATGAAAAGCACCGTGCCCTTGAGTCCAAAAAGCTCCCGCCCCCAAAGCGCCTGCTTCTTCCACTTGCCCGGAATGTCCGGCGGAATCTCGCAGCCGAGTTCCGGCAGCGGCAGGCACGCCACCTCCGGACGAATCCCCTTCGCGTCATCCGTGAAGCAATACACCTGGAACGCCCCGGTGATATTGCGCGCGACCATGCTGTATAAAATGTTCACGTATTCGGAGCCGTAAAAAGTCCCCCATTTTATACAAATCACCTGTTTCACCGCCTGTTGCGTCAGCAAGGTCATGGCCATGAACAAGCACTAACGCGCCCGCCTGCCAATGCCCTTTTTGCGCCCCCGCGCCATTTGCCGCGCCGCTACGCGAGCTCCCTGAACAGCGCATCATACTCGCCCGCCATCCGCTCGATCGTGAAACGCGCAAGCGCATCCTCGCAACCGTTGTCGGCGATTCGCTGCACATCCTCGCCACCGGCCAGCACGCGCTTCAAAATACCAGCCAGCGCGCGCGCATCGCCCACCGGAAACAAAAAACCCGTCTGCGCGTCGCGGATCACATCGCGCACACCAGCCACGTTGCTCGCCACGGCGACGCAATTTGCGGCCATCGCCTCCGAGAGCGACAACCCGAAACCCTCATAAAATGTCGATAGCACCGACACGCGGCACGACCGCAACAGCGCCGGCACGTCCGACACGTAACCCGCAAAACGCACGCGCTCTCCAAGTCCCAGCCGCGACACCAGTTTCTCGCACGCGCGGCGGTGCGACGCCTTGCCACCGCCCGCCAGCACAAGCGTCCCCGTCCAGCCTTCGTCGGCCAGCAGCCGAGCGGCGCGCACGAGTGTCGCATGATCCTTCTGCCGCGCAAAACGCGCCGCCATCACCACGTCCTGCCCGCGTTGCGCCAGGGGCACCCGCCCGCCGCTCGCGTAGCGCGCGATGTCACTGCCATTGAGCACAACGCGCACATTTGCCGACCCGATCCCGAGCGCGCGCACGTGATCCGCCACCGCATTGGACACGCACACCGTCAAGTCCGTGCGCGCCGCGAGCCGCGCCACCTGCCAGCGCCGCCACAGCCTGTATTTTTCGATATTGTGCTCCACGTGCACGATGCGCGGGACGCCTGCGGCGATCGCCCCCTTGCGCCCCCACAAATGCTCGCTGTTGCCATGCGCCACAAAAATCCGCGGCGCGTATTCACGGCACACGCGCTCCAGTTGCGAAACCGTGCACCACTTCGGCCAGCAATTGCGGACAAACCGGAACTCCACGCCGCCTTCGCGCAACTGCCGCGCGACCGACTCCGGCAGCGGATTCTTTTTTTTCCTGAACAGCACCAGCGGCCTGAACACGCCGCCCGCCTGCTGCCCCAGCGCCAAGTCCACGACGACGCGCGTGGCGCCCGAGCCGCCGCCGGTCACAAAGTGCACGATCCGCACGCGTCCGTCGCTGTCCGCGCCGCCGGGGCTCATGACGCGCGCCCTCCGGATTTTGGAAACAGATAATGCGCCATCAACCCGCGCCACAACGAGAGCATGCGCCCCGCCGTCAACGCGTCCTTGTGTTTCCAGACCGCCTTCATGTACATGCGGAAAAAAGCGGCGGGCGGACGGTCATGCTGCCGGAATTCAGAGACCAGCAACGCATCCACATTTTCCGGCACGCCCGTGATCTCGCGCACATGCCCGTACATGGCGGACCTGAATTTCATGTATTCCTCCTTTTTGTCATCGCTTTGTTTTTTGCGCGCATAGTTGTTCGAGCCGTGAATGCGGTAGTTCACCGTCACCGCGTCGAGATAATATTTGCGGCTGCCCGCCACCGCCATCCCATGCGACAGCCAGTCGTCGGCCCGCGTCCGCCATTTCGCATAAAATTCCCGGCCGACCGGAAATACACGCGCCGCCACGCCGCGCCTGACCGACACCGTGCTCGTGACTCCGCCTATGTATTTCTGGCCCATGCACGCCAGCGCGACCGTGCGGCCAAAATAAACCGATCTCGCGCACGAACGATACTCGCCGTTCTGCACGCCGAATCTCCGGAATCCCGTCCACACCTGGTCAACCTGCGGGTTCTCCTCATAAACACGGCAGGCTCGCTCCACATGGTCCGCGTCGTAGACATCGTCCGCGTCGAGAAAGAACAAAACGTCGCCCGTGGCATTCTCGAATCCCGCATTGAACGCCGAGAGCTGCCCCTCGTTTGTCTTCGTGACTACAACGATGTTTCGAGCGCCTTCCGCCGCCTCCCTGATGCGCGCGAGCGAAGCATCCGAGGAACCGTCGTCCACCACGATGATCTCATCGACCGGGCGCGTCTGGTTCAGCGCGCTCCGTATCGCATCGGCGACATATTTTTCGTAGTTGTAGCAATTGATCAAGACGCTCGTTCTCAAGTTGGTCATTTGAATTTATCCATCTTTCGATCCTCGTTTGCCTTTCTTGTTCCCGGCCCTCACACGCCGCGAACCTCGCGGTAATCGCGCTCCACGCGTTTCGTGACCAGGCACAGCATCTCCCAGAGAGTCGTGCCGGCCAACTGGCAGGACCCGGCGATCGTGATCTCCGCGCCCTGCTGCCGGCCCACGATCACGCATTCGTCGCCGCTCGCGACTTTTTCCGGCGCGGGGATGTCAGTTATGTTGATTATGCTCTGGTTCATCGTAACGCGCCCGAGAATCGGTCAGATAATATCATAGGCGTTCAATAATTTTGTAAAAGATTTCTTCAACGCCTGGAATGAATGCCTATCTTTATATTCTTTCCACCTCGGCCTTGCAGCCTCGCTCCACGAGGGCTTCGCGCCCACAATCCGTTTGATCGCATTTGCGATCCCGGCCACATCGTCCTGCGCGATCACCTCCCCCAGACGGTACTCCCTCGTCCTCGCAGCCATGATATGTCCATCGCTCACGATAAGCGGCCTCTCCAGCACCGCCGCCTTGGTCAGCGTATTGCTGCTGTGTGGAAAATCGCGATACGCCGCAAACAGGATGTCGCAGGCATACACATAGGCATTATAATCACCGTCGTCCACGATGTACCCATCCCTGAAATAACAGTTGCGGGCGGTTGCCTTCGCCGTATCGAGCGCCAAGAGCTCCTCTTCGGAAAATTTCGACCTGCTCATCTCGCCCACAAACGCAAAAGCAATGTGCGCGCACTCCGGGGACATGGCCGCCCGCGCAAGAGAGGCCACGCCCTTGGTCCCCTGCAAATGCCCTATCGCCAGCACAAGCGGGCGCCCCTTCGCAAAAGCCCGGAGCTCGCCGATCACCGGATGCGCCGGATCGCAGACCTCTGCGGTCAGATCGGGAAACAGTATTGCCCGCCCGGGAGCGCCTTCCTGCGGCGTTGCCAATGTTTCGTCCAGCACGGCATACGCCTTCACACCGGGCCGGTGCAGAAACTCTCGCACCTTTTTTGTCCGCGGCGTTTCATTCTCCGGAAACCGGTGCAGCAAAAGTCCGGAGTAAGGAAAGTCGCACTTGCTCGCAAAACGCTCGTACCGCCCGCCGTTCCAATAATATATACAATTGAAAAACAACAAGCCCGGCGGGCGCCCAAATATGCCCGGACACTCCTCTATGCCCTTTCGAAAATCGCTCATCATGACGCAATGGTTCAGCAATGAGCGCAAAGGTTTCGGCCACGGAGACCCGTATTTTGCCCTCCGCAAGGGCCGCAAGGCGACAATCACCCCCGTTTCTGCATTTGTATAACGCTCCCTCAAGTCCTCGTACACCGATACATCACGGCAAAACGCGAGGACCGACACGCCCAGCTCGGCCAGGACCTGAATATACAATCTCATATACATCACGTGATGTCCGGAAAAATACCAATCATGCAACACCACCGGAGGTTTTTTATTCTTTTGGGTTTTCATCATACAAAAATAACTTCAAATGCCGGGCGGGCCGCCCCGCCCCGGCGTTTCCCGCGAAGCATCATATTCTTATCAGCATTCTTCCCCCGCGCATTTCCAGCTCAATCGCACCGCAGCCCCGCATATGCATCTTATAAAAATCCTGCGCAACCATCCAAAGGCCAGGCTCCTCATGATTCTATAATATTTAAATGACAATCTCGATATGAGGCCGTCTTTTGCAAAATCATCCATGCAATCACACCCCCAGCGCCGTACGGTAGATGCGCGGCACGCGTTTGGTCACGGAGCACAGGGTTTCCCACGGGATCGTGTCGGCTTTCTGGCTGAACTCGGCGATCGTGATCTCCGCGCCCTGCTGCCGGCCCACGATCACGCATTCGTCGCCACTCGCGACCTTTTCCGGCGCGGGAATGTCGGTTATGTCGATTATGGTCTGGTCCATCGTCACGCGCCCGAGCACCGGGCAGCGGACGCCGTGCACGAGGACGTGCGCGCGGTTGCTCACGGCGCGCGGGATGCCGTCGCCGTAGCCCGCCGTGAGCACGGCGATCGTGCTGTCGCGGCGCAGCCTGTGCGTGCTGCCGTAGCTGATGCCGGTGCCGGCGGGGAGTCGTTTCACGATGCCGACGCGCGTCTTGAAACTGAACACGGGCTCGGTGCGCACGTGCGCGAGCAATCCCACGCCGGGACGCGGCACGATGCCGAATTGCAGCAGGCCGATGCGCACGGCGTTGAACGGTCCGGCGGCTTCGAGCGTGTCGAGGCCGGCGCTGTTGTCGGCGTGAATGAAGAGTTGCGAAAGATCGAGCTTCGGAGAGCACGCGAGCGCCTTGAGAAAACGGCGGCGCTGCTCCGCCGTGAACACGGGGTCTTCGTCCGGACTCGCAAAATGGGTGAACACGCCCGCAAGCTTGATGTTCGGCGACGTGAGAATCTCCGCGCAAAGTTTCTCCGCGTGCTCGTGCCACACGCCGGCGCGTCCCATGCCGGTGTCGATTTTCAGGTGGACGTTGACGTGCCTGCCCGCAGCGCGCCCGACCGCATCAAAACGGCGCACTTCGTCGCTCGTCGAGACGGTCGCGATCAAATCGTATTCGACCAAATATTGATCCTCCTCGGGCAGCAGCGGGGAGAGCAGCAAAATCGGCCAGCCGGGACCGATCTCGCGAAGCGCGGCGGCCTCGGCGAGATTGGCGACGGCGAAGAGGTCGGCGCCCGCGTGCATGAGGCGCGCGGCGGCCTGCTGCAACCCGTGCCCGTAGGCATCCGCTTTCACAACTGCCGCATAACGCATATACGGAGGCAGCGACGCGCGGATAAGACGCAGATTGCGTTCAAGCGCAGCGAGATCGATCTCTGCCCAGCAACGAAGTGGTAGTCGCGGATTCATCGGAATGCGGATTCCGAAGCGCGGAACGCTGAATGGCAAACAAATCATGGCCCGAATTATTCACCGCGTGTTCGCACCGGTCATTTTTTGCACGTCACTCGACGCCAAAAACTCTTTTCAGCTCGTCGATCGCGGCGGCGGGCATGGGGACAAGCGGGCCGAGCGGGCGGCTCAGGAAAAGCGCCTCGCTCGTCGCCTCCAGCACTTCGAGGCGGTCAAAGGCGTCGAGCACGTTTTTGCCGACGACGAGCGCGCCTTCGTTTTCGATGAGGATCACGGGGCGTTTCGCCAGGGAAACATGCGAGGCGATTTGCGCGGCGTCGGCGACGACGCATGCGTGCTTCAGGCGCGGCACGTCGTTGAGCATGATAAAACTCTCCGGAATCGTGCGCGCGCTCAACTCGGCGCCGGTCATGCAAAACGCGCTGGCATGCGAGGGCTGGGCGTTGATGATCGCGCCGACATCGGGATTCTGCCGGTAAATGAGCGCGTGCAAAAGCGCCGTGCGGCTGGGGCGTTTGCCGGCCTCGCAGGCGTCCTTTGTGGCGCGAACCATGCCGGACGGTTCGAGTTCGAGGCGGTCGCGACGGCGCGGCGTGATGAGAAACTCATCCCCGGCGAGGCGCGCCGAAAACGCGCCGACCGTGCTCGTAAGCAGGCGCAGTTCGTAGGAGCGGTGCACAAAATCGCAGATTTGCGTGCGCAGTTCCTTTTCGCGGCTCGTAGGCCCGGCATGGGGAAGCTCGGCGAGGTCGGGCAGGACGCGTTCGACGAGTTGCGCGTCGGAAAGCGTGGAGATTTTGCCGAGCGCGGCGGCCTTGGCGAGCGTCTGCGCGACGTATTCGAGCGTCTCGAAACGCTGGAACGCATCCTTCAAATCGCGTCCGCCGATGACGACGCCGTGGTTTTCCAGCATCACGCAATCGGCGCCGCCCGCAAAGGTCTCCGCGATGTTGCGCCCGAGTTCCTCGCTGCCCGGGCACGCATACGCCGCATACGCGACCTTCCCGCAAATCGTGTGCGCGAGAACCTGCGCGCGCGTATCGGGAATCCGGCGGCAGATGCTGAACGCCACGAGCGCGCCCGGATGCGCGTGCACGATGGCCTTGATGTCCGGGCGGCGGCGGTAGATTTCGCGGTGAAAAGGAAACTCCGATGACGGCGGGTGCAGCCCCTCGCGCGTGCCGTCCGGGCGGACGCACACGATGTCCGCCGCCTGAAGACGCCCTTTGTCCACGCGGGAAGGCGTGATCCACAGGCTCCCGTCGGCGTCCCGAATCGAAAGATTGCCGCCGGAAGTGGTGGTCATCTTGAAACGATAAATGCGCCGCATCGTTTCAACGAGTTCGTCGCGCGGATGTAGCCAGCTTGAGTCCATGGACGGAATTAAGAATTAAGATTTAAGAATTAAGAAGTCAGAAAGTGCAGGCGCCGGTGTTTCCAAACAACGTCGTTTTCTACTTCTTAATTCTTAAATCTTAATTCTTAATTCCACCGTGCCCGATTTCCGCTCCCATTGCCCGACACCCGCCGACGCCGCGAACGCCGCCGAAATCACGCTCCAAGCCGACGAGTCGCACCACCTCGTCGTCGTGAACCGCGCCCGTCGCGGCGCGCCCGTGGTCGCCTTCGACGGACACGGCCGCGAATGGATGTGCGAACTCGTGCGCGACTCAAAAAACGCCGCCGTCCTCAAGGTCATCTCCGCGCGCCAGGCCGCTCCCCTGCCCTGCCGCATCACGCTCGCGCAAGCGCTGCCCAAAGGCCCCGCGATGGACGCCATCGTGCGCAAGGCCACTGAAATCGGCGCCGCGCGCATCGTCCCCCTCGAAAGCGAGCGCACCCAGGTCCACCTCGATCCGGGCCGCGGGGACAAAAAAGCGGACAAATGGCACACCGCCGCGCTGGAAGCCGCCAAGCAATGCGGCAACCCCTGGCTCCCCGAAATCCTCCCCGTGCAAAATGCGACCGCCTTCATGCGCGCGAGCGCGGACGCCGGCTACGACCTCTGCCTCATCGCCAGCCTGCACGACGGCGCGCGTTCCCTCAAAACCGTCCTCGCCGCCTATCGTGACACGCACGGCGGCGGCCTCCCGAAAAACGTGCTCTGGCTCATCGGCCCGGAAGGCGATTTCTCGCCCGCCGAGATGCGCGCCGCCGCCGATTCCGGAATCGTCCCCGTGACGCTCGGCCCGCTCGTGCTCCGCTGCGAAACCGCCGCCACCTGCGCGCTCGGCATCCTGAGCTACGAACTGCAAAACGCCTGAATCGCACCCGCGGTGGAAACCCATGTTTTTTGGCATGCCGCAAGATTCCTGCTCGACGCGAAGTGAATAGAAGCGCACACAAGAGGCTTTCTTATTTTAGCCGCTCAATTCTCCATGAAAACGATCCTCCCCTCTCTCCTGTTCGTTTTGGCCGCAACACCGGCCATTAACGCGCAATCGGCCTCCGAGACGCGCCCTCCGCTCCCGAAGCCTGAGCTGACCGAGCAATGGACGCCTGTCCCGCCCGTCGTCAGCGTGCCCGCCGCGACCGGCATCCCGTCCGACGCCATCGTGCTCTTCGACGGCTCGAACCTCGACGCCTGGGTCTCCACCGACCCGAAAAACGCCACTCCGCGCTGGACCCTCGAACCCGAATCGCGCGCCATGGTCGTCGCCCCCAAGACCGGCAACCTCCGCACCAAGGCCTCTTTCGGCGACGTGCAGCTCCACATCGAATGGCGCTCCCCCGCCGTGGTGAAAAAGTCCGGCCAGGGCCGCGGCAACAGCGGTATTTTCTTCATGGACCTTTATGAACTGCAAGTCCTCGACTCCCATAACAACGAAACCTATTGCAACGGGCAGGCCGCCTCCATTTACAAACAATTCCCCCCGCTCGCAAACGCCTCCCGCGCGCCCGGCGAATGGCAGACCTATGACATCGTGTTCATCGCCCCGCGCTTCAAGGACGACGGCAGCCTCGACACGCCCGCCCGCCTGACCGTCTTCCACAACGGCGTGCTCGTCCAGAACAACACCGCCCTCCGCGGCCCCACCGAGTATCGCGGCCTGCCCAGCTACAAAAAACACGCCGACAAACTCCCCCTCGCCCTCCAGAACCACGGCGGCGACCTCGTCGCCTTCCGCAACATCTGGGTGCGCGAACTCTCCTTCCCGCCTCCCCCTCCCATTCCCGACCTCCCGCCGCCGCCCTACGCGCCGCCCCCGAAGAAATAATCTCCCCGCAAGACACCCGAATAAGTTTATCCGACAACATGAATTCCAAGACAATGACATCCAGTAACCTGACTCGACGCCACTTCATCAAAACCGCGGCGGCGGCGACCGCCGCAGCCGCCTTCGGCGCGCCCTTCATCTCGCGCGCCTGGGCTGCAGCCGGCTCGAAATCGCCCTATTCCAACCTCGTCCCCGCCACTCGCAAAGTCCGCATTGCCGGCATCGGCGTCGGAGGCAGGGGTTATAGCAACCTGACCGGCCTCGCCGAGGCCGGCGCTGAAATCGTCGCCCTCTGCGACGTGCATTTCGCCCACGCCTCCCGCGCCTTTTACGAATATCCCGGCGCCGCGCGCTACACCGATTTCCGCCAGATGCTCGACGAGATGAGCGACAAGATCGACGCCGTCTTCGTCTCCACCCCCGACCACATGCACTTTCCGGCCGCGCTCATGGCGATCGAACGCGGCAAGCACGTTTACGTCGAAAAGCCCCTCACCCACACCATCGGCGAAGCGCGCATCCTGAAAGCCGCCGCCGCGAAAGCCGGCGTCGTCACCCAGATGGGCAACCAAGGCCACGCCAACGAAGGCACCCGCCTCATCAAGGAATGGATCGAAGCCGGCGTCATCGGCACCGTGCGCGAAGTCCACAGCTGGACCAACCGCCCCGGCGTGCCCGGTCGTCCCGTCTGGCCGCAAGGCATTCCCTGGCCCGCCAAGGATACCAAGGAAAAAAAAGGCAACCCCGCCACGCTCGACTGGAACCTCTGGCTCGGCGTCGCGCCGAAACGCGAATACATCCCCAATATCGCCCCCTTCAACTGGCGCGGCTTCTGGGACTACGGCTGCGGCGCGCTCGGCGACATGGGCTGCCACATCATGGACGCCCCCTACTGGTCGCTTGACCTCGGCGGCAGCTGCAAAGTCACCGCCGATCAGGAAGGCGGCTCCGCCGTCTGCGGCCCGACAGCCTCCACAATCACGTACGATATCCCCGCCCGCGGCTCGCTCCCCCCGATCAAGTATGTCTGGTATGACGGCGGCCGCAAACCCGCCGCGCCCAAGGAACTCGGCAACGGCAAACTCGCCCAAGGCGGCACCCTCTACTACGGCGACAAAGGCATCATGTATTCCGACAGCGACTACAGCGGCTCGGTCAAGCTCCTCCCCGAGTCACGCATGAAAGAATTCACCAACCGCCCCGCAAAGACGATCCCCCGCGTGCCCAAGGCCAATCAGCACCTCGAATTCATCACCGCCATCCAAGGCGGCCCCAAACCCGGCTCGAACATCGTGGATTATTCCGCCGGCCTCACCGAATTCGTCTCGCTCGGCAACCTCGCGCTGCGCACCGGCAAGGCCATCGACTGGGACGCCGCGCGCGGCGTCTGCTCCAACGCACCCGAAGCCCAGATCCTCATCAATAAAAACTACCGCGTTTACTAAACCTACATGCGCATCATGAAAAACACCCTTATCGCAGCCCTCGCCCTTGTCGCCGGCACGTTCGCCATCGCCGCGCCCGCGCCCGACATCGAGCTCGGCCTCCAAGCCTACACCTTCCGCCAAATCACGCTCGCCGAGACGCTTGACCGCGCCGTCGCGATGAAAATCAAGAACATCCAGGCCTACGGCGGACAAAAAATCTCCGCCAAGGTCGATGAAAAATTCGGCCATAACATGAGCGATGCCGCCAAGGCCGAGGTTCGCGCCCTCTTCAAGGCGCGCAACCTCAACCTCACCAGCTACGGCGTCGTCACCGGCAAGAGCGAGGACGACTGGCGCAAAATCTTCGCCTTCGCCAAGGAAATGGGCCTGCGCGACATCGCCACCGAGCCGCCCCTCGACAAATGGCCCGAAATCCTTCCCAAACTCGCCGCCCTCTCCAAGGAATACGGCATTCCCGTCGGCCTTCACAACCACGCCGCCACCACCATCTCCCCGGAAAAATTCAAGGAACTCGACACGCTCGATCCCGAGAAAACCATCGGCCTCTATGCCGACACCGGCCACATGGTCCGCGCCGGCTACGACCCCATCGCACTCCTCAAAACCTACAAAGGCCGCATCCTCGCCCTCCACTTCAAGGACCTTACAGAACGCGGCGTGAAAGCCGCCAAGGACATGCCTTGGGGTACCGGCGCCTGCGACGCCCATCTCCAAGTCCTCGAACTCCGCCGCCAGGGCTTCAAGGGCATCGCCTACATGGAATATGAAAACAAAGTCCCCCAGGATATTTCCCAAGCCCAACTCGACGTCGAAACCGCTGCCTGCGCCGACTGGTTTCCCCGCGCCGTCGCCGCCGGGGAAGCCGACCTCGTCGCCGGCCGCGTCCTCCCCTACGGCTACGTCGCCGAGAAAGACGCCTCCAAGACATGGGCCGGCAAAAACGCCTCCAACGCCAAGCGCTGGGACGCCCCCCAGCCCCTCTTCGCAAAAGACCTCTCCAACGCCGACTTCAAAGCCGGCTCCTGGGAATACAAGAACGGCGTCCTCACCGCCAAGGGCGGCGACAATATCTGGACAAAAGAAAACTACGGCGACTTCGCCCTGAACCTCGATTTCCGCTGCGAGGAAAAAACCGACAGCGGCATCCTCCTGCGCTGCAGCGACACCGCCGCCTGGGTACAAAACACCATCGAGGTGCAGATCAGCCAGAACGAGCGCGCCAACGACAGGCACAACACCGGCGGCATCTTCGATGTCCTCGCGCCCAACCGCGCCGTCGAGATCGAACCCGGCAAATGGCATCACCTCACCATCACCGTCCAAGGCCCGAAGATCCAAGTCGTCCTCGACGGCGAGCGTCTGGTCAACGACGACCTCGCCAAATGGAAGGAAGCCGGCAAAAACCCGAACGGCACGAAGAACAAATTCAAGAAAGCCATGGCTGAAATGGCCCGCGAAGGCCGCATCGGCCTGCAAGGCAGCAAGACGATCTCCTTCCGCAACATCGTCGTGGATCGCATCGACCCCGCGACGCTCAAAAAGTGATCGCAACCGGATAAAACTTCCAATCCGACGCAAAGAGGCGGCTGTTTCAGCCGTCTCTTTTTTTTTGACAAAAAACTCCGGAAACGCGCGGCGTTTCCGGGGTTGAAAGTGGTGGCAAGACTCGGAATCGAACCGAGGACACGAGGATTTTCAGTCCTCTGCTCTACCAACTGAGCTATCTTGCCATTTCACGCTTCCCGAAGGAAGGGGTGCAAAACGGAAGGGAAAAGGGACACCGGCTCAAGACAAATTTTTGCCATCCTAAAATTTATCATTTTCGGATGGCATTTGTCCTGAAACGGCACTCAAAACGCCTTTCCGTCGGCCTTCGTTCCGCAGAGGCTTACCTGAATGCCCAGCTCCGCCGCGAGCGCGGCCTTGGCATACATGGCGAGGTCGGCTTCCTTCGCGTTCTTGGCGTAGGCCACCTGGATGTGGTTCGCCTTGTGGCGGCCCATCATCTGGTCACGGCTCACGCCGTAAGTGACGGCGTGCATGATCGGCCATACATTCGAGGTGGCGTCCCAGCGGCGCTGCGTTTCTTCCGCGGGCAACTCGACGACCTTGGCGCGGCCAAGGTCCATCTTGAGCCTGCCGCCTTCGACAAAGACGCGGCTCCAAACGATTTCGCCGGGCTTGGCAATGCCGCGCAACGTCGAACCGCCGAGCCGGAAATACCATTTGCTCTGCCGGTGTCCGTCGCTGCCCGCCCAGCCGCCGATGTGATGCTCCGCGGGAGCCGCGCCGGAAATGAGGCACACCCAGATGTAGTCCTTGACCGTGCCGCTCGCGTCCCAGTCGCCCCAGCGCAAATCGTGCAGCGTGTTTTCCACGGGCTGGCCGAGCGCCTTGTGGACGCGATACGTCATGAGGCCGTCGATGCCGGCACACTCGTCAACCTCGTTGAAATGCGGAATCGGCTCGCCGGCGCGAATGACTTTTCCGGCAGCGTTTTTGACGGGCGGACGGTCGGAGTTGTTGAGTGTGCCCTCGACGAGGTCGGAGGCGGGCATGAGGTCTTTGAGTCCTTGCTGGTATTGGATGCCGATGGCATCGCAGCCGAACTCGTCGGCGATGCGGCAGGCGGCGACATACATTTTGCACTGCCAGAGCACCTGATTTTCGGTGAGTTCGTTTTCCTCGTCCGTGCCGAGGTGGAACGTGAAGCCTTTTTTCTTATACCACTCGAACACGTCGCGCGCCTCGGCGTCGCTCACTTGCGTCGCGCCGTAGTAGAGGGCGGATTGCGAAAGGCGCTCCTTGTAGATGCCGGCCGGGAAGAGAAGCTCGTCGGGGATGATGGCGTTATACATGCCCATGCAGCCTTCGTCGAAGACGCCGATGATGGCTTTTTTGGCGCGGAATTCGGCGGCGAGTTTTTTGGCGAGGGCTTTCGCCTTCGCGGGCACGGCGCATTTTGCGAGCGCCTTGACGTGGTTCGTCCGGTGCTTCGTGACGTCGGTCGCGAGCCATTCCCGGAGGTGCGAAAGGAAATAATCGTCGTCGAAATTTTCGCTCCAGAGCGTGGAATATTTTTTGCCGGCCTTGGTGAGGCCGCCATTGAGATTGAGCATTCCGACGAGGCCGGGCCACTGGCCCGACCAGTTGGCGACGGTGAGGATCGGCCCCTGGTGCGAGATCAGGCCGGGGAGCACATGGTGTGAATACTGCCAGACCGCCTCGGCGACGATGATCGGCGCCTTCGGGTCGATCTTGGCGAAAATCTCCATGCCTTCCTTTTGCGAGGCGATGAAGCCGTGCTTGAGGGCGGGTTTGTAGGGATGCGCGCGGACGAGCTTGCAGCCGAGTTTGGCAAGGCAGGCGGCTAGCTGTTTTTCCATCGCGGCCTGCGCGGGCCAGCAGGTTTCGTTGGCAGACTGCCGGAGATCGCCGGAGGCGACGAGGAGGACGGTTTTCCTGTTTTTGGATGAGGCGGATTTTTTCATAGGGATCGGGAGGTTTGTTTAAGAAGGATGGATAAAATTAGCAAAATGTGTTTCGAATTTGATATGTTGGTCTCGCGACTTCGTAGCCAGACTTACTCCTGTGTGAACGAGCGTCCGCTGAGTGTGATTTCCTTGGGCACTTTTTCTCCGGCCAGGATTTTGACCGCATTTTCAATCGCCTCAGCGCCGCCGGTGGGATATTCAAACGATGCCTGAAGGACTCCCTGCCTCACGTATGCCTGGCCTTCCTGCATCAGACCGTCGATGCCCACAAAAACGATGTCCTTCTCGCGCCCCGCCGCTTTTGCGGCCAGATACGCGCCGTGCGCCGCCGGGTCGTTGTGCGCATAAACAATGTCAATCTCGCGATGCACCGCCAGCGCCGACTCCATCTCGCGGCGCGCCTCCGGTTCGAGCCACTTCGTGTCGGCCTCAAATATGATTTCAACAGGCGCATCTTTTATTCCCGCAAGAAATCCCAAGTGGCGGTCCAGCGCGGGTGTTGAGGTCATCAATCCCTTAAGTTCGACAATCCGCGCTTTGCCTCCCTGCTTGACGCGCGACAGATTGGCGGCGTGTCTGGCGATCCATTCGCCGGCATTTTTGCCGATGAGTTTGTTGTCCGCGCCGATGAACTGCGTGAACCTGTTTCCGAGCACGCGGCGGTCGAGCACGATCACCGGAATGCCCTGACGGAACGCGGCGGTGACAGGAGGCGTGAGCGGCGCGGCCTCCTTGGGGGAAACGATGATCAGGTCAACATCGGCGTTGATGAACTCCTCGATTTGCGCGCGTTGCTTGAGGGTGTCGTTTTGCGCATCCTTGAAAATGACAGTGAGCGACGGATGCGACTCGGCGGCTTTTCTGATGTCGGCGTTCATTTGCACGCGCCATGGCTCGCCAAGGTTGCACTGGCTCATGCCGATCACATATTTCTTGCCTTTTTTGGGAGCGGCGGCGTTTGCGACGAACGGTATCATCGAGGCCGCGAGGACGATGAGGATGGTGATAGTTTTTTTCATGGAAACCGGTTGTTAAAAAGTGTTTTTGGAGGAAAGACCTGTCATGCTTCCTTGCGGCGTTGCAGGAGGACGGCGGCGATAATGATCACACCGGTGAGCATGAGCCGTCCCGATTCAGGAACGGCGTTTATACTAAGGATTTTTTCAAGGTAGCCGATGGTGAGCGCGCCCATGAGGGTCAGGCCAATGCCACCGCGTCCTCCTGTCAGGCTGTTTCCGCCAATGACCGCGATTGCGATGGCCGTGAGCTCATACGAAACGCCAGATTCGGGATCGCCCTGCCGCTCCTGCACTGTCTGGCAAATGCCCGCCACCGCGGAGAAGAAACCGCCCATTCCGTAGGCGAGCAGACGCGCGCCCACAGTGGGCACGCCGGAAAGCCGGGCGGCGGCCTCGTTGCCACCGGTCGCATAGAGGTAGCGTCCGTAGCGCAGCTTGCAAAGCACGAACCAAGTGATCACGAGGCAACCGATAAACACGAGTGTAACCGCCGAGATGTTTCCGCCGAGCAGACGGGCGTCCAGCCAGTCAAAAATCGGCGGCAAATCCACGTAGGAATAAGAACCGTCGGGCTGTTGCACGGCGCTGGAAATTTTTTGCCCGCCCGACAACCATTTCGCCAGTCCGCGCGCGAAAACCATCATTGAGAGCGTAGCGACAAAAGGCTGGAAGCGCCAGCGGGTGACGAGTGTGCCGGAGACAAGACCGCATGCGACACCTGCGCCCAGCACGATGGGCAGCACGGCGAGAAGCGGCAGCCCAAGGTGGATGGAAAGCATGGCGAAGAGAACCGCGCTGAACCCGAGCACGCTGCCCACGGCCAGATCGATGCCGCCGGTGATGATGACGAGCGTCATACCGCACGCGAGTATGCCATATACGGAAACCTGCCGCAGCATGTCGCGGTGCGTGCTCCAGCGGCCAAAGGCCCCGTCCGCATTAAAGATGCAGCCGACGGCAAAAATAAGCACAAGGGCAAACAGGGCGCGAACCCACGGTTTGGAAAAACAGGAACTGAGAAAAAGTTTCATGCAGGGAAAGTTTGTCAGACGGTTGAAGCGCCCATGGCGACGGCGAGAATCTTTTCGGGATCGGCCTCGGCGCGTGAAAACCCGGCGGTGATTTCGCCGCGATGCATCACGAGAATGCGATCACAGAGGCGAAGCACCTCCGGCATCTCGGTCGAAAGCATGAGGATGGCAACGCCCCGCGCCGTCCATTCGTTTATCATTTCGTAGATTTCGTGCTTGGCCCCGATATCGATACCGCGGGTCGGCTCCTCCATCAGGAGCACGCGCGGGCCGGTGTTCATCCATTTGGCAAGGACGACTTTTTGCTGGTTGCCGCCGGAGAGCGCGGAGACGGGTTGTTCGATCGAGTGAACGCGTATCCCGAAATCGGATACGTTTTTAACCGCGATGTTACGCTCCCGTTTTTTGTCAACCAAACCGTGATCTGACAGGCGAGGAAGCGCGGCGAGCGTGAGATTGTCCTGCACGCTCAAATCCAAAATGAGGCCGGTGCCCTTGCGGTCGCCTGTCAGAAGCGCCACGCCACGGGCGATGGCGTCATGCGGGCTGGCGGGTTTGCAGGCGGCGTTTCCGGCAAGGGAGACTGTGCCTTCGCACACGGGGCCGTAGGCGCCGAACAGCCCTTGCAATAATTCAGACGCGCCCGAGCCTTGCAACCCGGCAAGCCCGACAATTTCGCCGGCGCGAACAGTGAAACTTGCCTTATGCACGCGAGGGGGACGTCCGGGCGAGGAGGGCGGCACGGTGAAATCCTTCACACTGAGCGCCGGCACTGCCGATTCGGGAGGCGCGGCGCGCGGCGGAGCAAAGCCGTCGAGATCGCGTCCGATCATCCAGCGCAGTAGCACGGGCTGGGGACAGCCGGCCCTTGGCGCGGTGCCGACGAGCCTGCCGTCGCGCAGGACGGTGATGCGATCGGCAATCCGGTAGATTTCCTCCATTTTGTGCGAGATGTAAACGATGGCACAACCACGCGCCCGGAGCGATTCGATGAGAACAAAAAGCCGCTCGACCTCGGTGGAGTTAAGCGCGCTGGTGGGTTCATCCATCACGATCACACGCGCGTCGAGGCTGAGCGCCTTGGCAATCTCGATACGGTTTTTGATGGCGAGGGAAAATTCCTCGACGTTGCGATCGAGATCGGCGGCAGTGAAGGCGAGGTCCAGTTGCGCGCACAGGTCGAACGCTCGTCGTGTGAGTTGCGATCGGTCAAGGAGCGGGCCGCGCGAAGGCTCGTGGCCGAGAAAAATATTCTCGGCTACGCTCATGCTTTCAACGAGCGACATTTCCTGGTGAATGACGGAGATGCCGCTGTGGCTGGCATCGTGCGGATTGTTGAAGCGCGTGGGCTTGCCCCCGACCATGACCATGCCGTCGTAATCGGTGTGAATACCGGCGAGGATTTTTATAAGCGTGCTTTTGCCCGCGCCGTTTTCACCGGCGAGGACATGCACCTCGCCAGGAAACAAATCCATCGACACATCATCGAGCACACGATGCGCGCCGAAGGATTTGCCGATGCCGGTCAGCTTTACCGAGGGCGCGAGTGCGGCGGGTTCAACAAAGCCTTCGATCTCGTGCATGGGCGTTCGCGCGGGTATGGGTTTCAGTTGACTTCAAGTTCGTCCTTCGAGGGGAGTTTCGGAAACGGCGTGTGCGGCTCGACTTGATACCAGAAGGCCACGGAGGCGATGTCGGATTTTTGCGGCAGATACCGCCGTCCGCTGCGCCAGCCCAAGTCTTGCATTGTGATTTTCAAATCCTTCGTGAACCGCACCGGATCGGTGATGTGCCAGCGATACAGGCCGAAGCGCTGCTGCGATTTATACAGGCCGTCGGGCCTTATGACCTGCGAAAGCCCGGCGTAGGCCGTGGTGAAGACCTCGTATTTTTTCTCGGCCTTGTTCTCAAAATTATACGAGCCGCAGAAATAATCCTCGGTTCCCGTGCCACAGATGGTGGGATGCTCCTTGTCGCCGTCCATGAAAAATTTGATTTCACCCTCGCCCCACCAGCCGTTGTTGTTCACGCCCCAAGCCATGTAGACGCCGACGTAATGGCCCCGGCCCTTGACGCCGTCGAGGATTGTGTAGTCGGAGGTCATGTTCGGATTTGTGCGGCGAAATTGCGCGTGAAAATACGCAGCATCATCCGGCACCTTCGTGAGCGCGTAATCAATTTGATAATAGAGCCGCATTTCCGACGCATCCAGATTCTCCATGGTAATGCGGCATTTTTTGCGAAATGGCATGGTCCAGTAACAATTAAAAGCGCTACCGGGGTTCACGCACACAGCCAGGGAGGAGAGCGGCGCATATTGGCCCCATCCCATTGCAAAAAAATCACCCACGGGGCATTCAACCGAAGGCTCGGTTTCATCATCCCAATAGATGCGGATGATCGAAAAACGCCAGTTGCCGGTGGGCGTCATCCAGATGTGCTGGATGGCGCCCGGGCCATCGATTTCGGCAAGCGTGAAAGTCTGCCCGGATTTGATCCTGACAAATGGATTGACCTTCCAGCCCTTGCCAAGATCGCGCGCGGCCTGATGGGCGTTGGCGGTATTGGGCTTGTCCTTGTCGGCTGGATCGGCCTTTGCCCCGCCGCCTTTTTCCCCGGTAAAGTTTTCCGGACTGATGGAACGCGTCCTAGCCTCGGAAAGCAGGTGAAGGTTGCTCATATTGACACCGATCCCATCGAACGGTCCGGCGCTGTTCCTCGCCGTGAGCGGAAGGGGCGAGAACAAAAACGTCACCGCCAATGCGGGTAGCAATAGCGGGCATGACGTCTTGAGGAATGTGATGAGGAAATGGAGGATGCGTAGTTTCATGGGTTTGGTTTTAGCAGAAGGAAACGAAGATCGCCGAAGATGGAAGGGGAAGAGGGTTTTCATCAGAATCGGGAGGATGGAATTAAAAAGGATAGATAGAATTGGCAAAAAACATACTAGATTGCCAGTCTATCATCATGCAGATAACGCGCATCGATATGGACAAAATTGGCGCATTTTTGATTGTCTGCTTGAACATGTGGAAACATTGTCTTCGATTATGCCATCCGGATCAAATGCCCCTCATGTTGCCGCCGGCGCGCTTCTGTCGCCGCACGTTTCCAAGCCGGGCTCGCGCTATTTTTTCCTCAATCCGAGCCTCCGCCCGCAACGCCGCGCGCGGCTGGTCGCGCTCGGCGGCCTTGAGCATTGCAACCCCGATTACCTCATCGACCGCCCCGGCTTCGCGTATCACGTGATCGAGTTCATCACCGAGGGCGCGGGCCGCGTGCGCCTCGGCGGGGGCATCGGGCACGCGATCTCGCCGGGCAGTGTTTTTGTTTGCGAAAAAAACACCCGCTGCACCATGCGCTCCGACCCGGCGCGCCCGCTGGTGAAATACTTCCTGTGCTTTTCCGGTCGCGCTCCCCTCGCCCGCCTGCGCCGCGCCGGACTGCCGCCCAACCGCGTCCGCACGCTCGCCGCGCAGGGCGAAATCCGCAGCGTGCTGGAGGATTTGATCCGCGAGGGCCGCCGCCCCGGACGCCGCGCTGCCGAGATTTGCAACGTCCTTTTCGAACTGCTCTGCCTCAAGATGGCCGGCGCGCTCGCACCCGCTGCCCGCAGGCCGCGCGCCTCCGCGCAGCGCGGCCCGCAGGAGGCTTTTGTCCGTTGCAAAGCCATCATCGACGGACATGCCGAGAGCCTCATGTCGCTCTCCGAGATCGCGGCAAAGGCGCGCCTCGACGCATCGAGCATCTGCCGCCTTTTCCGGCGGCATCAGGGCATCAGCCCCTACCAATATCTCCTGCGGCGCAAGATGAACATCGCCGCCGAGCTGCTTGTTGACGGAGGCACGCTCGTCAAGGAGGCCGCGCAACGCGTGGGGTTTCCCGACGCGCTGCATTTTTCGCGCGTCTTCCGCGCCGTGCACGGCGTCCCGCCGAGCCAGCTCCAGCTTCGCAACCGCTAGCGCGGGCCGCATTCGCTTGTATCCTTTGCCCGCCGCGAAGCGTCTCACAGCAGATTCCACTCAAAACCGGCGTCCGCGCGCTCGACAACCGCGCCGCCCCGCAGCAACATCCGCCTCGCCATTTTTCTCCGCACCTGCAATCTTGCCGCGAACTTTTTTCACCAACACACATCATGCAAAAGCCCCTCGCTCTCCACGCCACGCCACGCTACGCTCGCCGCATCACCCGCGAGGCCACGCGCGCGTTCACGCTCATCGAAATCCTCGTCGTGCTCGCCATCGCCGGCATGATCATCGGCCTCGCCGTCTCCAACTTCGACAAGATCTTCGGCGGCGCCAAGGAGGACATCGCCCGCATGTTTGTCTCCAACAGCCTCAAGGTCCCCCTCCAATCCTACCGCATGCACATGGGCGATTTCCCCTCCACCGCCGAGGGCCTCCAAGCCCTCATCGTCGCCCCCGCCGACAAAGCCGAGCGCTGGCGCGGCCCCTATCTCGAAGGCGGCAAATCCGTCCTCAACGATCCTTGGGGCAACCCCTACCGCTACGCCTATCCCGGCGCGCACAACAAAGGCGGCTACGATGTCTGGTCCGTCGGCGTCGACAAACAGGACGGCACCGCCGACGACATCGGCAACTGGTCCAACGACACCACGCCCATCGGCCAGTAACCGCCCCCGCAACCGCACCTCGCGCGCCAACAACAACGGTGGGGTCGCCGACACACAACCGCCTCCAAATCCGCCCGGCCAGCCCATGTTCCCCGCCTTGGGATGCGGGCGCCGGCATTTGGAATTCACCGCGCCGCAAACGCGGGCATCGAGCCTTCACATTGCTGGAAGTGCTGCTCGTCCTCGCGCTCATCGGGCTGATGACCGGCGTGTTTGTCGTTGGCGCCGCCCGCCTCGGCGATGACAAACCCGCCACTCCCGACGAAGTCTTCTGGAACGCCGTCATCGCCTCGCGTCGGCAGGCACTCCTCTCAGGCCGCGAAGTCCGCCTCGTCTATGAACCCGGCGTCACCGGCGAAGGCTCCGACACACCCGCCAGCCTCAACGCCACCTGGGACGACGGCGGACAGCAGTTTTTCCCCTTTGAAAAAATGGGCGATGTCGTCTGCGAATTCCTGACCACGCAAAAAGGCGCCAGCTCCATCCTCGTCGGCGGCGAACTCGTCGAGACGCAAACGATACCCCACGTCACATTCTATGGCGACGGCACCTGCACACCCTTCCGCGTGCAATTCCGCATAGGAACCAGCGTCCACACCCTCGCCATCGATCCGTGGACATGCGCCCAAATGCTCGAAGCCAAGGAGAACACGCAATGACCCACCGCCCTTGGAACCCAAAATCGGCGCGCCGTGATTTCCAGGGCCGCAAATGCGACACCCGCGGTTTCACCGTCGTCGAAGTCCTCATCGCGCTCGCCATCTGCGCCATGATGAGCGTCGTCCTCGTCGCGTCGTATATGAACATCCTCAACGCCTACGACGCCATGGCGAAAAACCCCAGGCGCAACCTCGACGTCCGTTTCGCCCGCAACGCCCTCCTTGCCGAAGCCGATTTCGAAACCGCCCAGAAAGGCGACCAGCTCGAAGGCGCGAGCGGGCGGCACATCACCTGGACTTCCATCATCGAACCCACCTCCACTGCCAATCTCTTCCAAGTCACATTCACCTGCGAGATCAGCGCCGGCGACAATCCCGGGGACAAGGAGGAAACCGTCACCGAGGTTTTCCGCGTCCTCCGTCCCACTTGGGCAAACACCTCCGGCTTTTCTCCCGACGCCGCCACGCTCCGCGCCGAAGCCCGCGACCGCATCACGCAGGCCCAGCAACCCTCGCCGCTCTCCGGACTCGGCCCCTCCAGCGGCAGCGTCTCCGGCGGCTCGTCGGGCGGCAGCACAAACACCGGACGCGGCGGCGGCGCATCCATAAACAAAAATTCCGGCGGCAGGCCCGGCGGAACCACCGGCGGAGGAGGCGCGCCGAAACGATGACGCCGCGACACACATCCAAGGCCCGCGCCTTCACGCTCGTCGAAATCCTCATCGCCCTCGCCATCGCCTCGATGCTCATCGTCGGCATGACCACGCTCATTTTCTCGATGGGTGAACTCTGGGGCCGCAACACCGACATCCGCCTCTTCGACCTCCACACCCGCAACGTCACCCGTTTCCTCGAAGGCGAACTGGCCTCCGCCGCCCTTCCTCCCACCGGAGGCTCCGGCGGCGTGCAAGGCACCACCGCCACAGCTCCCGTCACCATCCAGGAAGTCCGCGATCAAACCGGCAATGCCGACAACTGCATCACCTACGAACTCCCCAACGGCAGCCGCCTCTGTGTCTGGCCCGACCGCGCCCTCCCCAACGTCGTCTGCTCCCTCGCCTACCGCGAAGGCCAGGGCCTCCTCCTCCTCTGGCATTCCCGTCTCGAAACCAATTTCGACGTCGATGCCCCGCGCGAAACCCTCATCAGCCCCCTCGTCACCGGCCTGACCTACGATTATTACGACACCGATACCAAGACTTGGAAAAACGAAACCGTCCTCCGCAAAGACAATTCCAACCAAGGTCTCCTCCCTCAACGCCTGCGCATCCTCTTCGCCTATTCCGGCCACACCGCCGAAACCATAATCGACATCCCCGGCCCGCCCGTGCAGGGACAGCCCATGCTGTAAACCCCGAACGGGAAATCCCAAATCCCAATTTCTAAATCCCAAATAAACCACAAATTCCAATGGCCAAATTCCAAACCAAACCCACGCCGGAGCGCGTCAGCGCCGTAGCGCAGGCTTCCAGCCTGCCCGGATCGGGTGGCACGGGCTGCCAGCCCGTGGGTTCGGGTCGCCCGCCCATGCGACGAGGCTTTACCCCACCCTTTGTAATTTGTCCGTTTGTGATTTGTAATTTATTTGGGATTTGGAAATTGGAATTTGTGATTTTCCACCTCTTCTCCCGCCCCTTCACCCCATGACCCCCCTTCACGCACAACATCCCTCCGCCGCTCGCCGCCTTCCCCGGCGCCGCCGCGCCTCGATCATCATCGTGGTTCTCATCACGATGGCCTTCGCCGCTCTCGCGCTGACCGTTTTTATGGAAAAAGCCGCCAACGACCTTCTCGTCGAAGTCCGCGCGGCCGACGCCTCGCGCATGCGCCTCGAAGCCTATTCCGCGATGGAAACCACACTCGGCGTCCTCGAAGATTACCGCGCCGCCCTCGGCGCGCTCCGCAGCCCCGCCGAAGGCTGGTATGACCCGCTCGGTTTCGCCGGTTACGAATACGCCGACGATATCCGCCACATCGGCCTCAACCCCGAGCTCACCGTCGAAGTCGCCTTCGAGGACGAAAGCGGCAAACTCTCCCTCCCCAACGTCAGCGCCACCACCCTCGCCACCCTTTTCAAATACTGGGAATTCGACGAAACCACCGCCGGCAAACTCACCGACGCGCTCCTCGGCTGGATGCGTCCCGACTACATCCCCGCCTCCGCCGGCGCTCCCCTCGCCGAATCCTACGACAGCGGCAACCTCCCCTTCGCCCCGCCCGCGCGCACCCTCCGCTCCTTCGACGAACTCGCCTCCATCGAATACGTCCGCGACATCTTTTACGACGAAACCGGCCGCCCGAACGAAATCTGGAAACGCTTCGTGCAAACCTTCTCCCTCTACGATTTCAAAACCTCCAACATCAACGCCGCCCCCCCCGACATCCTCGGCGCGCTCGGCAACCTCGATCCCGCCATCGACGAAAAACTCGCCACCTTTCTCCGCGGCGCCGAAAGCCCGACCGCCACCGGCCTCCCCGGCTACTTCGCAAACAAAGAGGAGATCAACACCCTCCTCGGCGCCGGCACCCCCGCCTCGCAACTCGGCGTCACCATCAGCGCCCTCCGCATTATCATCACCGTCCGCCAAGGCCAGGCCAGCTACCGCCTCAACGCCCTCGTCGCCATGCCCGGCACCGACGGCGCCAAGATCCCCTCCTCCTGGACGGCGCAGCCCGGCGCCACTACCGGAGCTACCACCCGCCAAGGCGCCACTTCCGCAAATAACACCACCACCCCGGGCAACCAAGGCTCATCCCGCACGTCAAATAGCAACGTCACCACCCGCGCCAACGCAGGCGCGGGCACCACGCAAAAAAACCTGAACTATCCTTACACCTTCCTCGAAATCCGCGAAAACGACCAAGTCCCCGAGCCCCTCCCTGTCATCACCGAAGCCGCCCAATAGATTTTCGATTAGCCAAGCCGCCCCGCTCCGTTCACAAGTATTTTCCTCCCATTTACCTGAAATCCACTTTTCATACAAAAAAACACACAGCCGGCGCAACCGCGCCCGAATTTCTGCATGGCCCTCAAATTTCTAAAAACTCCCCCCCCTCACGTTGTCCTCCTCCCCGACACGCAATTTTTTGTGCGCGCCATCCCCGTGCCCGACGCCAAGACCCCCGATGACGTCGCCGCCCAAGTCGAACTTGCCCTCGAATCCCTCGCCCCCTTCCCCATCGCGCAAATGTATTACGGCCACTACTGGCTTCCCGGCGCGAAACACGCCCTCGCCTACGCCGCCTACCGCAAACGCTTCAACACCGCCAGCGTCGAAACCTGGGCTGGCGCCGACGCCGTGCTCCCCGCCTTCGTTACCCTCCTCAACCCCGCCGCCCGCCCCGCCACCACCGTCATCCTCAACACCCCCGACACCATCACCGCCATTCATTGGGCCGACAACAGCGGCGTTCCCGACCACGTCATCTCCCGCGCCCTCCCCCAACCCGCCGAGGACACCCCGCCCCTCACCGACGAACAACTCTCCGCCGCCCGCGCCGCCCTTCGCAACGAACTCCTCCGCTCCAGCCCGGGCACCATCCATCATTACGAATACGAATACCCCGCCCTCGACACCCTCCCCCCGCCCGCCCGCGCCGACAACGCCCTCGTCTTCGCCACGCCCCCCGCCCCCTCTCAAAACACCCAGACCACCCCGCAAACCACCACCTTCACCACCGCGCAACTCGACGCCCTCGACGTCCGCGACAAAGCCGAGCTCGCCGCCCGCCACGCCGCCCGCCGCCGCGACCTCATGCTCTGGCGCGTCTTCCTCGCCTGCCTCGGCCTCCTCACCCTCTGCGCCCTCATCGACATCGCCGTCCTCGGCGGCAAATTCTGGCAGGAAAAACGCGCCCTCCAAGTGAGGCTCCAGGCCGGCCCCGTCGCCGAAATCGACCGCGCCAACACCCTTGCCACCCGCATCGAGGATCTCTCCACCAAGCGCCTCCTCCCCTTCGAAATGATCGACCTGCTCCGCCCCAAGCTCCCCAACTCGATCCTCTTCACCCGCGTCGTCACCCGCAGCCTCAACAGCATTGAAATTCAGGCCAAGACAAACATCGCCTCCGACTTCAACGCCTTCCGCACCGCCCTCGCCTCGCAAACCAACATCGCCAAAGTCGACGTCACCAACTCCAGCATCCGCGACGGCTCCACCACCTTCACGCTCATCGTCACCTTCAAACCCGGCACCGTCATTGCCTCCGAAAACATCCCTCCGCCACCCGTCGAAAAACCCAAGCCCGCCGTCCGCGACACCGGCGCCGCCCCCGCAAACGCCGAGCCCCAGCACGCTCCCGCCGTCCAGCCCGTCGCCGCGCCCAGCATCCACGAGCAAATCCAGCAACAGACCGACCAGGAACAACCGCCCCCCGACGACCTGCCGCCACCGCCCCCTCTGCAACAAGGGCAACCCGCCCCGTCCGCCGAACCCACGACAATCGCCGCCTCCTCCTACACAACGGCCCCCGGCGACACCATCGGGGCCATAGCCAGAAAAAACGGCATTTCCCCGCAGGAACTCCTCGCCGCCAACCCCGACATCGACCCGCGCCGCCTCTCCGTCGGACAAAAACTCAACCTCCCCAAGAACCCAGCCCCCGCCGCTGAAAATCACCCGGAGGAACTCATCCAATGAAAACCTTTTTTCTAAGCCGCCAGACGCGCGAAAAAATTCTCCTCCTCGGCCTCGTCCTTGTCGCCGCCCTCTGGTGGCTCAGCTCCGCCATCGGACGCGGCTCGATCTTTCTCGGCGATTTCCGCAGCACGACCGAGACCCTGAAAATGCAGAAGCTGACCCTCGACGCCCGCGAGTCGATCCAGGCCCGCGCCACGGCGGCGATCCAGCAGCTCGACCCCTCGCGCACCTTCGACACCGTGCGCCTGCAAGCCGAACTCGACACCATTGCCACGGCCGCCGGCATCGCCAACAAAAACATCGGCGACGCCCGCACTGAAAGAACCGCGCAATTCTCGATCAACAGCGCCCAGATCACGATCCGCAACACGGACTACGCCTCGGTCATCAAGTTCTACGAGGAGCTCAAAAAACGCTCCCCTTACATCGGCCTCGACCAGCTCACCCTCTCCCCCTCGAACCAAGCCAACCCCGCCCAGCTGACCCTGATGGTCAAAGTCTCCTCGGTCGAAATCGTAAAGTAATCTCTATCCCCCGCCCCTTCGCCGAAGGATCGAGTGGCACGGGCTTCCAGCCCGTGAAGTTTTGGCCGGAAGGATTCACCACAAAGCAACGGTGTCAGCGAACAAGCACAAAATCAGGATATTTTAAGGCGAGGTTGAGCAGTTCTGCGAGTTTGCGCATGACCGCGCAAAGGGCGACTTTGGGGAGTTTGCCGCGGGCGCGCAGGCGCTGGTA
>JARKRC010000059.1 GCA_029974595.1 Ereboglobus sp.
CCCGAGCGAATAAATCTCGGAACAGGGGGCGAGATCATTTCGGAATGGTGGGCGATTTCAAATCGGAATCGCGGGCGAATTAATCTCGGAATGGTGGGCGATTTCGCTCGGAATCACCAGCAGAAACGCTAGCGGCACGAAAGAGCCGCGGCCACAGGTCTGTTGTTCCCGATGCCGCGCGGCTTTCCACTCGCGCGCGAAGGCCGCCACGCGGTTATACGAGCCGTCGTAGCCGAGGGCGGCCAAATCCGCGTGCAACTGCTTGATCGTCCGTTTCTGCTTGCGCGACTGCGCCGCCTCCTGCCGCAACATTTGCGCCAGCTTGTCAGCATAGGGATCCAGCTTGCTCGGACGGTCAGGGATCTTGAACTTCGGCTCAACGCTGTCCGAGCGAAGGTGCTTGCGCACCGTGTTCCGCGACAGCCCCGTGCGTCGCGCGATCTCCCTGATCGAGAAATGTTGCCGATATCGCCAGCGTCGGATGACGCTCAATAACTCCATGTCGATCACTCCGCGTTCCCCCACGATGGCCGAGGGGGGAAAGGTTCGAACATGGGTCAGTTCTCGGTGGAAAAACCCGTGCTACCCGGGTCAGCTCTCAGTGGAAATCAACACCTTGGCCTCACGACCAATGCTAGACGGTCCTCCCCGGAGGGATACGGCGCGCGTGGCGGTCGACGCTTTGATGGCGCGGCGAGCGTCGCGCTATTTGGCCCGCATATAGCGCGACGCACGCCCGGACGCGAAAGCCGCGCTGAAGGCGGCGATGCACGATGCGCGGGTCCGAGGCGGCAAAATCGTCAAAGCCGCCGAGGATCTCTATGCAGAGACAAAGGCAGAGGCGGCTGCGGCGATCGGGGCCGGCGCGGGAACGGCGGCCGTCGCCGCTCCTACGGCCGCGGCGGCTCTCGCAAAAATTGGCTCATCGCGGAATTTTGTGGGTGAATTCGAGAGCGGATATGGAAGAAGCGCTTGGTAACAAGGGACTTTTCGAGGTTTGACGGGGCGTTGAAACCTGTCACGTTTTCGGCATGGAAAAATCGCTCTCCAAGGCGTCGTTGCTCGACGGCTATCGCTTGGCTGGGTTTCGCACTCGTGCGCGGATCAAACAGCATGACCGCGATCCGATGGCTTTGGTGATCACGCTGACGCGGAGCCAAAAAAAACCTTGTGCGGCGGGTGCGGCAAGATCCATTTCAGCTTCTACGGCCGCAAGACGCGTCTCGCGCGCGATCTCTCGAGCGGGGATCGGCGCGTTTATCTCGAATACGAGTTGCGGCGCGTCGATTGCGCGGCCTGCGGCGTGAAGCAGGAGCGGCTCGACTTTCTGGCGTCGAACACGAAGTTCACGAAGCGCCTCGCATTGTCGATCGGCGGCTTGTGCAAAACGATGCCGATCAGGGATGTCGCCAGGCGCATGAACCTCGATTGGCATACGGTGAAGGAACTCGAGAAGGAATACATGCGCGAGCAACTGGCGCGCGCCGGACCTCCCAGCCCGAGCGTGATCGGGGTCGACGAAATAGCGATCAAGAAGCGTCACACCTATCGCATCGTGGTGAGTGACCTCGAGAAACGGCGAGCGATCTGGTTCGGCGGCGACGGCCGGTCCGAAGCGGACATGGATCGGTTTTATGCCTTTCTCGGCGAGGAAAACCGCGAGAAAATCAGGCTCGTCGTGATGGACATGTGGAAACCGTTCCGCAAATCGACACAGGCACACGCGCCGCAAGCCGCCATTCTGTTCGACAAGTTCCACATCCTGCGCCATCTCGGCGAGGCGTTGGATAAGGTTCGCAAAGCCGAATAC
>JARKRC010000055.1 GCA_029974595.1 Ereboglobus sp.
GCGGCGTCCCGCCGCCCGACGAGGCGAAGCCTCGCCCTTTTGGATCCTCGAATTTTCAAACCGGGCGCGACTGCGTCGCGTCGGGCGGCGGGACGCCGCCCCTCCTTGTCGCGCGCGTCGTTTCCTGCGCAAGCGCCGCTCTCAGAGCCCGAACGCGGCAAAAGCTCTTTCTCCGCTGATACCCCTCAGGCATCACAGCAGGCAAAATGGGTATTTTTTATTATCGCACAAACCTGCTATGTTGCCTCCCCTTACAGTTTCACCATTTCTCTTTTCCAACATGGCCAAATCACTCTTCCAAAAAGTCTGGGACATGCACACCGTCCGCAAGCTGGCGAACGGCCAGACGCAACTGCTCATCGGCACGCACCTCATCCACGAGGTCACCAGCCCGCAGGCGTTCGGCATGCTCCGCGACCTCAAGCTCAAGGTTCTCATGCCCCACCGCACCTTCGCGACCGTCGATCACATCATCCCCACCGATGTCGGCATTTCCGAGCCGTTCGCCGATCCGCTCGCCGACGCCATGATCAAGGCGCTGCGCACCAACTGCAACGAGTTCGGCATCACCTTCTTCGAACGCTCGACCGGCAAGCAGGGCATCGTTCACATCGTCGGTCCCGAGCAGGGCATCACGCAGCCCGGCACCACGATCGCCTGCGGCGACTCGCACACCTCCACGCACGGCGCGTTCGGCGCGATCGCGTTCGGCATCGGCACCACGCAAATCCGCGACATCCTCGCGACGCAAACCATGGCGCTCTCGCCGCTCAAGGTGCGCCGCATCGAGGTCAACGGAAAACTCCGCCCCGGTGTTTACGCGAAGGATGTCATCCTCCACATCATCCGCACCCTCGGCGTCAACGGCGGCACCGGTTACGCCTACGAATACGCCGGCAGCGTGTTCGACAACTTCACGATGGAGGAGCGCATGACCGTCTGCAACATGTCCATCGAGGGCGGCGCGCGCGTCGGCTACGTGAACCCCGACGAGACCACGTTCAAGTATCTCGAAGGCCGCCCCTACTCGCCCAAGGGCGCCGCGTGGACGGAGGCCGTCGCCCGCTGGAAATCCTTCGCCTCCGAGCCCGGCTGCCATTACGACGACGTTGTCAAAATCGACGCCGCCGACATCGCCCCCACTGTCACTTGGGGCATCAATCCCGGACAGGGCATCAGCATCGCCGAGCACATTCCCGATCCGGCCAAGGCCGCCGCAGCCGACGAAAAAGCCTCCATCGAGGAAGCGCTCGCCTACATGAAACTCCAGCCCGGCGCGCCGATCAAGGGCACGAAGATCAACGTCGCCTTCCTCGGCTCGTGCACCAACGGACGCCTCTCCGACTTCATGGAAGTCGCCAAATACATCAAGGGCCGCAAAGTCGCCCCCGGCGTGAAAGCCATTGCCGTGCCCGGCTCGCAAGGCGTCGCCATGATCTGCCAGTCGCTCGGCATTGACAAGGTGCTCCGCGACGCGGGCTTCGAATGGCGCGACGCCGGCTGCTCGATGTGCCTCGCGATGAATCCCGACAAGCTCGTCGGCGACCAGCTCTGCGCCAGCTCCTCCAACCGCAACTTCAAGGGCCGCCAGGGCAGCCCCACGGGTCGCACCATTCTCATGAGCCCGCTCATGGTCGCCGCCGCCGCCGTCACCGGCCAGGTCAGCGACGCCCGCGAGGTTTTTCTGGAAAGTAAGAATTAAGATTTAAGAATTAAGAAAACGGGTCCGCCAATCCCATCGGCACGCGGCCCGCTTTCGAGATTCCGCCTTGCATCCGAACTTCTCACTTTTCCCGCGTCACACCCTCACTTCTTAACTCTTAATTCTTACTTCTTACTTTTTCAAAATGGCCTTAGCAAAAATCACCCAAGTCACCGGCCGCGGCGTTTACGTCGCCGGCAACGACATCGACACCGATCGCATCATCCCCGCGCGCTTCATGAAGTGCGTCAGCTTCGACGGCCTCGGCGAATTCCTTTTCTACGACGTGCGCAAAAACGCCGACGGCACCGACAAGCCGCATCCGCTCAACGATCCCCGCCACGCCGGCGCGACCATCCTCCTCTCCGGCGCGAATTTCGGCTGCGGCAGCTCCCGCGAGCACGCCCCGCAGGCGATCCAGAAATACGGCTTCAAGGCCGTCATCGCGGAAAACTTTGCCGAGATCTTCTTTGGCAACAGCACCACGCTCGGCATGCCCTGCATGAGCGCGACCCGCGAGGACATCGCCAAAATCGCCGCCGCAATCGAAAAAGATCCGGACCTCGAAATCACGATCGACGTCGCCAGCCGGCAAATCCGCTTCGGCGGCCAGAGCGTCCCCGCCACGCTCCGCGACACCGCGCACGACGCGCTCGTCAACGGCCGCTGGGACGCCATCGGCGAACTCATGGACGGCAGGGAGGCCATCCTCGCGCTCACGAAGCAGCTCCCTTACATGGCCGCCTGATTTGCTCACATCATCGGATATTTTCCGGTCCGTCCAAGCCGCGCATTTTCAACGATGCGCGGCTTGCGCCTGTTTATTCTGGAACACCGGACGCCCGTGACAGTCATCAACACACTTGCCTCCTCCGCCGGCAGCCTTCTCCACTTTGCACGAACAAATTACAACCCACGCAGAAAGTTTGCTCGCAACTTTCCAATAAGCCGACACTTCTAGGCAATTCGTCTCCATGAAATCGATTCTCCAGCGCATCCTCGTTTTTGCACTTTTTGTGAGCACCGGTCTGCTCGCACACGCCCAGACCAACGCCGCCAACACCCCCATCGAATACCTCCGTCCGATGAAGAACAGCTTCTCCATCGGCGTGCGCATGATCGGCGGCGCCAACGTCACGTTCAGCGGCGACCTCGGCAAATCGCGCTACACCGCCCAGGAATGGCATGCCGCCAATGGTTACAACGACGGCACAGTTCTCGCGGATTCCACCGCTGCCAGCAGTTCCACCATTGTCCGCCCGGCGCAGGATTCGGCAAACTCCATCAGTTGGAATCATGCCATGCTCGGCGGCGCCGGCGTCGAGGGCCACTTCTACACAGTCCTTTTGGATGGCAATGGCGATCCCTACGTGAAAGACGGCAAATACATCATCACCGGCGACTATCTGGCCTATGACGCATCCCGGACGCGCAACTGGTCGTATTCCGGTACATCGCAGTTCCGAAGCAGCGCAAATGACGGCGTCTACGACCAGGTCGCCATGAGTGCGTATTCGTCCTTGGGAACAAACGGAGGCACCGTCAAGGCAAGCGACTCGCGAAACCCCGGCATTGAACTCACGATGGGCCGCGTCATCCAGCGCTTCAAACGCTTCGAATGGGGCGTCACCGCCGGCTTCGCCATGTCGGAGTTCAACGCCAAGACCCGCCAAAGCGTCGCCGTCCAGCTCGCATACATCCGGGACATCTACAACATCTACACCACCGGATCTGATTATCAGGGCATCCCCGCCAAAGGCGAACTGCAGGATAAAAACGTCACCTCATTCCCCACCTTCAACAACACGGGCACGGGCGCGGGCGGTTTCACCTACGATACCATGAAGCCGGACGAGACTGAAACCACGGACACGGATGAAAGCGTGGCCAATGGCACGCGCGAAACTTCCAGCGCCATCGAGACGACACCCGACTCCACTGAAAACTCAGATAACTCCGGCCTGTTCGCCGAGGGCCACGTCAACGGCTTCTGGCAGGTCAAGGGTGTTTATTACATGCTGCGCGTCGGCCCCATGGCGCGCATCCCGATAGGAAAACGCTTCTCCGCGTATGTGAGCGCCGGATACATGGCGGCCTACATCGGTTCGAAATTCCGCTACGACGAAGTGGTGATGTTCCCCGAAAGCACCACCGGCGTGAACACCAACAAGGACGCCAGCGGCACTGCCCAGGAAACCATCAAGACCAACCAGCAATACCTCGGTGGCTATTACGCCGATTTTAATTTCGAGTGGTGGGTCAGCACGCGCACCGGCTTTTACGCCGGCGCGGCCTATGAGCGCCTCGGCTCATACAGCCAGTCTTTCAACGGCCGCAAGGCCAGCGTGAAAATGGACAACGGCCTCGGCTGGCGCTTCGGCATCATGACGCGCTTCTGACGCGCCGACCTGAAAAAACCGCCCCCGCTTTTCCCAAGCCCGCCCTCACGCCCGGGGGTGGGCTTTTTTGTAGATGTCGCGCAAACGCGCCACGCTCACATGCGTGTAAACCTGCGTCGTGCCCAGGCTCGCGTGCCCCAGCAACTCCTGCACAAGCCGCAAATCCGCGCCCGCGTTGAGCAGATGCGTGGCGTAGCTGTGGCGCAGCTTGTGCGGCGAAATCTCCAGCGGCAAATCCGCCAGCGCGAGATAACGCTTCAGCAGCACCTGCACATCGCGCGCCGTGAGGCGGCCGCCGCCTTTGCCCGCAAGCACGGGCGAGCCCGGCGTTTTTCCCGGCGCAAAATCATCGCGGAACCGTCGCGCCACCTCCATCGCCACGCGGCCCAGCGGACAAAGCCGCTCCTTGTTCCCCTTGCCCAGCACGCGCGCCACCCCGCTCTCAAAATCAACATCCCCGTAAGTGAGCGCCACCACCTCGCTCACGCGCAAGCCGCCGCCGTAAAGCAGCTCCATCGCGAGCCGGTCGCGCCACGCCGTGAACGCGTCGATGGCTTCGTTTTCGAGCAGTCTCATCGGCCCGTCGAGCAGGCGCCGCATCTGCTCCTCGGTCAGGAATTTCGGCAGCCGCTTCTCCAGTTTCGGCAGCGGCACGCCCGTGAACGGATTCGCCTTCAGCCGCCCCTGGCGCAGCCAGTATTTATAAAACGCGCGCAGCCCCGAGACGTGGTTGTGCAGCGTCCTGCGATCGAAACGCCCCTGCGCCTCGATGACAAAATCGCGGATGTCGCGCGGCGTGAGCGCGGCAAAAGTGCCGTCGCCCGCCGCCAGTTGCGAACGCGCCAGCCACCGCCAGAAATCCTCGAACGCCTGCCTGTAATTGCGCACCGTATAGCGCGAATACCGCCGCTCTTTCGCCAGATAATCGAGAAACGGCGCAAGCCAGCCGAGGACGATGCCGTCCGGTATTTCAATCGCCTCGCTCATTTTGCGCCGCTCCTTTTGGACAGAATGAACAGAATGGGCAAAATGATGGATCGGCAAAAAAACGCGCGTGGTTTCGAGTGCATTTCATTTTGTTGATTCTATTCATTCTGTCTCAAAAAAAAACTCACGCCATTTTCTTCTCCACCGCGTCCATCACCCCCATCGCGTGCAAACGCAGCGCGCCCTCCGGATCGAGCCCACGCAGACGCGCAGACGCGGCGATTTCAAAAAGCATCCTGCCCAGCGCCGCGTCATCGAGGCCCGAGGCGATCTCGCGCACCTTTGCATCGTCCACGACGCCATCGTGCGGCAGCTTTTTCTTTTCGATCTGTTTCCAAACCGCCTCGGCAAACATGAGCGCAGGAAGGCGCGGCGGCAGATCCTTGAAAAGTTTTTCCTTCCCCGGCGCGACACCCTTCGCCGCCTTTTCCTGCAATTTGATCTGGTCCCATTGCGTGATGACCTTGTCCGATGTGTCCACGCCGCCGTTGTCCGAGCCGAAGACATGCGGGTGGCGGCGGACGAGCTTTTCGTTGATGTCGCGCGCCACGTCCTCAAAGTTGAACAACCCGCGCTCCTCCGCGATCCGCGCGTGAAACACGATCTGGATGAGCACGTCGCCCAGCTCCTCGCGCATGTGATCCATGTCGCCCTTGTCGATTGTTTCGAGCAGCTCACTCACTTCGTCGATCAGGCAGCGCGCAAGCGTCGCGTGTGTCTGCTCCTGGTCCCAAGGACATCCGCCCGGCTCGCGCAACCGCGCCATCGTGCGTTTCAGTTTTTCGATCTCGGTGGGCTCGGTTGCTTTTTCGCTCATGCGGACGAGTGATACGCGAGCGACGGCGGATTTCAAATGGCAAAACGCAACCCGTAGGAGCGCATCTTGCATGCGTCCCTACGGGTTTAGCAACTTGCACAGCTCCGCGCCCGCGAGCAGGAAACACCCCGCGCCGTAGTCCTCGAAATCCGGCTTGCTCTCGTACGTCACGGGCTGGCCGTCCTTCGGCTCCTTGCCCGTGCCCTGCACATAACCGAGAAACCCGTTCGCGTGCACAGCCTCGTTTGCCATCGCGGCCCAGGCGCGCGCGATGACTGGCTCGTAGGTCGCGCGGTTGAGCACGCCGTGGCGCACACCCCAGGCCATGCCCGCGACGAAAAGCGCGGTGCCCGTGGTTTCCTTGCCGCCGAAATGTTCGGGATCAGCCAGGCTTGCATTCCAGAAACCGTCGTCGCGTTGAATTTTTCGCAATGCGTCGCACATCGTCTTGAGCATGGCGGTGTACTCGGCGCGGTATGCGGCGGTCGCGGGCGTGCCGGGCAGCGCGTCGAGCGTACGCGTGAGCGCGACAACCACCCAGCCGTTGCCGCGCGACCAGTAGCAGTTTTTTCCGTTCGGCGTTTTGTGCGGCGGCACAAACGACGCGTCGCGCCACCAGAGGCCGTCGGCGGAATTGAAGAGGCCGTCGCCGCCCTGCTCGTTTTTTGTGTTCAGGTAGAGCGCGTGCATTTTTTCGAAATACTTTTGCCCCGCCTCCGCTCCCTCGCGCTCGCTGACGATTGCGCCGAGTTTTGCGTAAACGGGCATCGCCATTTGCAGGGCGTCGATCCACCACCAGTCGGTGTTGTGGGAACGCGCGAGCATGGCGTCGATATTGGCCTTGATGTCGCGGATGCGTTCGGGGCGCGGGTCGATTTGCCAGAGTTCGATGTAGGTCTGGCCGGCGCATTGGTCGTCGGCGTTGTGCGTGGTGCCGCCGCCCGGGTGCTTGAAATTGCGCAGACTCCATTTGTGTGCCTCGCCCCAGCGCACGGCGTAATCGAGCAGGCGCGGGTCGCGTTCGAACCGCCAGAGTTCCATGAGCCCTTCATAGTAGACGCCGCGCGTCCAGATGTTCGAGGGACGCGAACGGTTGGTGACGATCGGTTTTCCCACGTCGGGCCATTCCGCCATGAAGTAGTCGTTCACGACGCGCATTTTTTTCAAAACATCGGCGCGCGCGGGAAGCTCGGGGACAGCGGCGAATGCGGAAGCAGCGAGGGCAAGAAGGGTTCGGGAGAGCATGGGAAAACAAAACGAACTCGCGGATGAAGGCGCGAGTTCGTTTTGGGCAGACCGTCAGATCGCACAACCTGTTACGCGCATCGCAGCGTGAATTTGGAAATCTGCGCTACTTTGCCGGCCGTATTTCGTACACGCCGCCGAAACCCATCGCGGCCATGCGGTCGTTGCCGATCGCCAGCGCCTCGACCCACTTCGCCGCGGGCTTGTCGTAGCGAAGCATTTCCGTCGGCATCGGCGTTCCGCCAAAGAGCGGCAGACAGACGGCAGCAAATGCCATAATTGTTAAACCGCGACATTCCGCCCGGGAGGGAAAAGTTTTTTTGCAACCGCACGCAACTTCCTGTAACTATCACCCCTCATTCACGTCAAACATCGCCCGCTGATTTTTCCGCTCGCACTCCGCCGTTCCGCGTTCCGAAATCCGCACTCCGCATTTTCATTCACCATGCCCATCGTCAAACCCACATGCCTGCGCGATCTTAAGTTTCGCGTGAACATCGTGGACGTGGTGTCGCGCGTGGCGACACTCAAGCGCGCGGGCTCGCGCTTCAAGGGCCTGTGCCCTTTTCACAGCGAAAAAACGCCCTCCTTTCACGTCGATCCCGACAAGGGCTTCTACAAGTGCTTCGGCTGCGGCAAGAGCGGTGACATCATTTCTTTCGTACGCGAAACCGAGGGTCTCGACTTCAACGAAGCCATCGAAACCCTTGGCCGCCGCTTCAATGTCCCCATTGAATACGAGGAAGGCGCCGGCCCCACCCGCGAGGAACGCTCCCTCCGACAGGAGCTTTACGCCATCCACGAAATCGCCGCCGACCATTTCCATCAGGTTTTCAAAACCGTCTCCGCCCAGAACACCACCGGCGAATGGATGCGCGACTACTGGAAAAACAAACGCCATTTCACCCCCGAGCTCGCCGACGAATTCAAAATCGGCGCCGCGGCCCCCGACGGCAGCGCGCTCTTCGCCCGTCTCTACAAGGAACGTTTCTCGGAGGAGGCTTTCCGCCATTGCAGCCTTTTTTTCATCAACGAAAACGCCCCGCTCAATCTCCACAACGTCAAGCACCGCTTCCGTGGCCGCCTCATGATTCCGATCCGCGACCACCAAGGCCGCGTCGTCGCGTTCACCGCCCGCCAGACCGATCTTACCCCGCAGGACGATCCCGCGCGCGAAGCCAAATACGTCAACTCATCCGAGACGCCCATCTTCGTAAAAGGCCAGCTCCTCTTCAACCTCGACCGCGCCCGCGAGACCATGAAGAACGCAAAGGAAAACCCGCCCCCCTTCATCCTCGTCGAGGGCCAGCTCGACGCTCTCCGTTGCTGGTCCATCGGCCTCAAAACCGCCATCGCCCCGCAAGGCACCGCCATCACCGAATCGCAACTCACTCTCCTGCGCCGCTATCATCCCGTCGTGGAATGCCTCTTCGACGGCGACTCCGCCGGGCAAAACGCCGCCTTCCGCTACCTCCCGCTCGCCATCAAGGCCGGCATTGAAACCCGTTTCCTCGCCCTCGCCGGCTCCGAAAAAATCGACCCCGACATCCTCTTTTACAAACGCGGCCTCGAAGCCTACGCCGAACTCAAGCAGCACGCCCTCAGCGCCATGACCTTCGCGTGCCGCAGCATCCTCCCCGCCCCCGCCTCTGCCTCTGCCGAGCAAAAAAGCGAGAGTCTCAGAATGATTTTCGACATCATTTTGAATTCGGACACGGAAGTTGCCCGCAATGAATTATGCCGCGAAGTCGCGGCAAGGTTCAGGGTTCCTGAAAACGCGCTTATAAATGATTTCCAAAACTATGCCAAACGCGGACGCAATCATGTATTAATACGCCCGACAACGGAGCATAAGACAATCGCGGAGCAACAGGCTACCTCTGAATATCATCTGCTTCTCATTTGTCGTGATTTTGAATTACTGGCAAAAACCATCTCGCATATCCTGCCCCATGATTGGATCGACAAGACGCACGCCACCGGTGAATTACTGAATAATGTGCTAAGCCATTTTGAACAAAACGACTGGAACGGACGCAATCATTTTACAGAGATCCCCGAGAACGAAAACCAAATTGAAGTAGTCAGCGCTTTGCTCGAAGATACGTCCCAGCTCGATGATCCCCTCAAAATCGCCAGCCAAGCCCTCACCGCCCTCCGCAACCGCGCCCTTCTCCCTCGTCTCCAGCAAATAGAACTTGCTCTCTCAACCCATCAGGCGGACAGTAATGTCGACGCAATTTCTCTAATCAAACAACGCACAGACATCCAAAGACAACTGCGGCAGCCATTCGCGCTCCCCGCCGTTGTCTGATCTTTTTTTCTCGAATTTTACACCATGCCGCGCAAAGCAAAGAACAAAAACGCCGCCGCAAACGCAAACTCCGACGCCATCGAAGAAGCCATCGAACGCGTCGAAGCCTCCTCCTCCGAACACTCCGGGGATATCAACTCAAACGAAAAAATTCGCGCGCTCATCAGGCAGGCGAAGGAACAAGGTTATCTCACCACCGAGGACATCAGCGAGGCGCTCCCCGACACCCACGAAGGACAGGACGAATACGACAACGTCATCAGCATCCTCAGCAATCTTGAGATCGAAGTCATCGACGCCGACCAGGTCGAGGAATACAAGCAGCAGAAGGAAGACGCCGAGGAGGAGGAATCCCGCGCCTCGCAAAACGACATCCTCGACGACCCCGTCCGCATGTATCTCAAGCAGATGGGCCAGGTGCCCCTGCTCACCCGCGAACAGGAGGTCGAAATCTCCAAACGCATCGAAACCGCCGAGCTCAAGGCCCAGGAAACCCTGTTTGAAGCCGCCATCATCGGCCGTTACATCGCCGACCTCGGAAACAAGCTCCTCACCCGCGAGGAACGCTTCGACCGCATCGTCATCGACAAGAAAATCGAAAGCCGCGAATCCTATTTCAAAAACCTCCCCGCTCTCGTCGAGACCACCCGCAAAAACGAGGAATCCGTCGCCGCGGGCTGGGAGGAACTCCAAAAGGTCAAGGGCGAAGCCGAGAAAAAGAAAGTCGGTACCAAATACAAAAAACGCGAAAACACCCTCCGCGCCAACTTCTCGAAATTCTTCTTCAAACTCAAAGTTTATGAGGAATACCTCGACCAGAAAAAAGCCGCCCTCGCCGAAATCGAGGAACTCTACGCCAAACTCGACCGCGCCAAGAATCCGAAAAACAAAAAAGACGCCGGCATCGACATCAAGCCCGTCAACGCCCGCCTGAAACAAATCGAGCAGGAATGGCGCATCAGCCCCGCCCGCCTCCTCGAAGTCGTGAAGCAGACCAACGCCCGCATTCGCGAAGCCCACAAGGCCAAGACCGAAATGGTCGAGGCCAACCTCCGCCTCGTCATCTCCATCGCGAAAAAATACACAAACCGCGGCCTCTCCTTCCTCGACCTCATTCAGGAAGGCAACATGGGCCTCATGAAAGCGGTCGAGAAATTCGAATACCGCCGCGGCTACAAGTTCTCCACCTACGCCACTTGGTGGATCCGCCAGGCCATCACCCGCTCCATCGCCGACCAGGCCCGCACCATCCGCATCCCCGTCCACATGATCGAGACGCTCAACAAGGTGATGCAGGTGCAAAAACAACTCCTCCAGGAATTCGGGCACGAACCGACCCCCGAGGAAGTCGCCGAGGAAATGAGCCTCCCCGTCGAGCGCGTGCAGCAAATCATGAAGATGGCCCAGCAGCCCATCTCGCTCCAGTCACCCGTCGGCGACGGTGACGACACCAGCTTCGGCGATTTCATCGAGGACAAATCCGCCGAGAACCCGTATGACATGACGGCCTTCTCGCTCCTCCGCGACAAAATCATCGACGTCCTCGACTCGCTCACCGAACGCGAGCGCCGTGTGCTCTCGCTGCGCTTTGGCCTTATCGACGGCTACAGCCGCACCCTTGAGGAAGTTGGCAAGCAATTCCGCGTCACCCGCGAACGCATCCGCCAGATCGAAGCCAAGGCCCTGCGCAAAATGCGCCATCCGACGCGCATCCGCCAGCTCCACGGCTTCTTCGACGCCGAGCAAATCGACAACGCGCAAAACCTGCTCCAGCAGGTTGTCCGCGACAAGAAAGCCGGCGAGCCTCTCGTGCCTCCCGGCGGCATTCCAAGCTCATACAAGAATCCCTTCGGCCAAAAGTAATCGCGCCGTAATAATCACAAGGGCGGAGGATAAAAATCTCCTTTCGCCCTTTACTCGCCAGCCAACCGCAACATTTTAACCCAAAACAACAATGAACAGTGTTCACAGTTCGATCCTCGCAATCTTCGGTCTCGGCGCCCCCGAGCTGATCATTATCTTTGCCGTGTTGCTCCTGCTCTTCGGCGGCGCAAAACTCCCCGGCCTTGCCAAGGGGCTCGGCCAGTCCATTCGCGAATTCAAAAAAGCCTCCTCCGACACCGCCAAGGATGACGACGACGAAGACGAGGACGCCGGCAAAAAATCCGCGAAGAAAAAAGAAGCGAAGCCCGCAGCCGAAGCCAAGACCAACGGCGACAACTGAGCCGCAGCCAATCCCTCTTCAACCCGCAAAGACGACCCGCGCCCGGGGTCGTCTTTTTTTGTTCCGGCCGGCGGCAGCCGGATCTCCAGCGCCTTTCCGGATCAAATCTCCACGCGCCGCTTTGCCGTGTTTTCCTGCCTGCGGAAAAACAGCGCCGTGCCGCCCACCGCGCCCACGCACACGCAACGCCCCTCGTCCGCGATGCGCCCGCACAACACAGCCCGCGCATCGCGATCCTTCTCAAGCAGCCGCACCTTGACCAGCTCGTGTTCGTTGAGCGCGCGCTGCAACTCCAGGAAAAACTCCCGTGTGAGCCCCGCCTTGCCCAGCTTCAGCGTCGGCTCGAGCGTCTGCCCGATGCCGCGCAATTTTTTCCTCTGCGCCCCTGTAAGTGGAAAGTCGTACATAATGTGTGCGTGTGTGTTCGTGGAAAAAATCCCGGCGCGATGAAATCAGTCGAAAAAGCCGGCTGGCAACTCGCGAAACGTCCCCGGCGCAATCCCTTCCAGGTCGAGTTCGCCAAACTTTTCGCGGTGAAGCGCCACCACCTCGCAGCCCTGGCTCGCCAGCATCCGCCGGACCTGGTGATACCGGCCTTCGGTCAGCACAAGCTCGGCCGTATTCGGATTCAGGATACGCAACCGCGCCGGCAGGCACGGCGTTTTTTCCCCGTCGAGCACGAGCGTGCCCGAGGCGAACAGCGCCACGGCCTCATGCGGGATCGGGCTCGCCACGGTCGCCCGGTAAACCTTCGGCACCTTGTGCTTCGGCGACGTGAGCCGGTGCACGAGCGCCGTCCGGTCCGTCAGCAAAATCAGCCCGCTCGTATCCTTGTCGAGCCGCCCCACGCTCGTCACCTGCGGATTGCGCGCCCGCCAGCGCTCGGGAAGCAGTGAATAAACATTCGGCCCCTCGCGCCGCGGATCGTGCGAGCACACAAGCCCGGCCGGCTTGTTGAGCACGACCAGAATCCCGTCCGGATGATCCAGCGGCTCGCCGTCCACGAGCACATCGGCCGCGCGTACTTTTTCCGAAACGTCGCGCAACGCCGCGCCCGGGCCGCGCAACGTCACCGCGTGCGCTTTCAGAAACGCGCGCGCCTCGCTCCGCGAGCAGTAACCGAGGCTGGCAAGAATTTGGTCGAGACGGCGCATGTGTGAATGACAACTTCAAAAATACGGTAAACAAAACGCGAGACTGAACAACGGCTGTCGTTTTCCCGTATTTGTGATTTGATCGGGGAATGACAGATCGTACAAACAGCGGCGCCTCCGGCCCGGCTGGGCCGGGCGCGGTTTTCTCATATGCGCAATGCCGGCTCAACTGGAGGCTTCATCCTGCCTTGATAACCTCCGCTCTCGTTTGGATCCTGTCCGTTTTTTCAGCCATGAGCATCCACGCACAGCAGCCGGTCAAAACCAACCCGCTCACACCCGAGGAGGCGCGCGTCATCCTCCAAAAAGGCACCGAGAAACCCTTCAGCGGCAAATACTGCTACTTCAGCGGCAAAGGCGTTTACACCTGCAAACACTGCAACGCGATCCTCTTCCGCTCGTCGGATAAATTCGCCTCCGAGTGCGGCTGGCCCAGCTTCGACGACGCCGTGCCCGGCGCCGTGAAACAAAGCCCCGACGCCGACGGCAAACGCACCGAAATCACCTGCAGCCGCTGCGGCGGTCACCTCGGCCATGTGTTTTTCGGGGAACGCTTCACGCGGAAAAACACGCGCCACTGCGTCAACTCCATCTCGCTCAATTTCGTGCCCGCATCGGAAATGAAAACGGAAAAAGCCTATTTCGCCGCCGGATGTTTCTGGGGCGTCCAGTATTACCTCGAAAAAGCCCCGGGCGTCGTCGCGACCACCGTCGGCTACATGGGCGGAACCACAAAAAAACCGACCTACAAACAAGTCTGCTCCGGCACAACCGGCCACATCGAAGCCATCGAAGTCGTTTACGATCCGCTCCAGATCGATTACGAAACCCTCGCGCGCCTCTTCTTCGAGATTCACGACCCCACGCAAATCGACCGTCAGGGCCCCGACATCGGCGAGCAATACCGCAGCCAGATTTTCTACCTCGACGACACGCAGAAACAAGCCGCCGAAAAACTCGTCCAGATTCTGACAACCAAGGGCCTCGCCGTCGCCACGAAACTCGCCCCGGCCGACACCTTCTGGAAAGCCGAGGACTACCATCAACAATACTACAACAAAAACGGCAAGCAGCCCTACTGCCACACCTACACAAGGCGTTTCTGAAAAACACGCCATGCATCGCGCTCCACCTGATCACATAATGGGACAAGCAATCAAAACTTCCGCTGCCGCATCCGATGCCGCCGCATGCCAGTCCCCGCCGGCATTCGATCTCGACTTGGTGCGCAAATATTCCCATGTCGCGGCGCCGCGCTACACCTCATATCCGCCCGCGACAAAATTCTCGGAAGACATGGCCGCGCAGCACGCCGGCGACGCCATCATCGAGGACAACACCCCGGCCTCAAACGGCAGCGGCTCCCCGCAACCGCTCTCGCTTTATTTTCACCTCCCCTTCTGCGAATCGCGCTGCTGGTATTGCGGCTGCACGACCATCATCACGCGCGACCACGGCGTCGCCGACGCCTACCTCGACGACCTCGCCCGCGAAATGGAGCTCGTCGCGCGCAAGATCAATCCCCGCCGCAAAGTCGGGCAACTGCACCTCGGCGGAGGCACGCCCACCTTTCTCACGCCAACACAGCTGCGCCGCTTCAACAGCCTCGTGCGCGCTCATTTCTCCTACGCGCCCCATGCCGAGGTGAGCGTCGAACTCGACCCGCGCAAGTTTACCCGCGACCATGTGCACGCCCTGCGCGAACTCGGCGCCACGCGCGCCTCGCTCGGCGTGCAGGACACCGACCGCCGCGTGCAGATCGCCGTGCACCGCTACCAGCCGCACGATCTGAACCGCCAGGCCGTCGCATGGCTGCGCGAAGAGGGTTTTTCCTCGATCAACGTCGATCTTATCTACGGGCTGCCTTTGCAAACCGCCGCCTCCTTTGCCCGCACGATCGACGACATGCTCGAACTCTGCCCCGACCGCCTCTCGGTTTTCAGCTACGCGCACGTCCCCTGGATCAAGCCCGCGCAGCGCATTTTTGAGGACCGCGGACAGCTTCCCGAGGCCGAGGAAAAACTGGAAATGTTCGCCCTCGCTCACCACCAGCTCACCGCCGCCGGTTTTGTGGACATCGGGCTCGACCACTTCGCAAAACCCGGCGACGAACTCGCCATCGCCCTTCGCGAAGGCACCCTCCAGCGCAATTTCCAAGGCTACAGCACGCGCTCCGGCGCCGCGCTGTATGCGTTCGGCATGTCCTCGATCTCTCAAACCGGCACGACCTACTGGCAAAACACCAAGGATCTGCCCGCCTACCACTCGCTGCTCGCCGAAGGCCGCCTGCCGGTCACGCGCGCCCTGCGCCTCAACGGGGAGGACCGCCGCCGCCGCACGATCATCATGCGCATCATGTGCAACCGCGGAATCAATTTCGCGGCGATGTCCGCCGAATTGGGCGTGGATTTCGAGCAAACCTACGCCAGCGAACTCGCATCGATGGCGGATTTGATCGCCGACGACATCGTGCGCCTGGCACCGACGGGCTTGGAAGTGACGCCGGCAGGCGTGCCCCTCCTGCGACTCGTGGCAATGCGCTTCGACAACACCCTCGCCCCCCAACCTGCTCTCATGCAGCACGCGCGGGTAATCTGACGGATTGTGCAGGCATCCTGCCCGCGTCCAACCTCGTCAAAAAAACCATCCGATAAAAAAGGCATCCCTTTTCAGGGATGCCTGTGTTCGATCAACCTGAACCAAGACCGTCAGTCTGGTCAGAAGTCAAAGGAAGCGCTGAGGATGAACGTGCGCGGATCCATGATGCGGTAGGCGATGGCCCTGCCGTGGTAATCGCGTTTAACAACACGCAACTCCCCATCTTGGAAGACATCGGTGACGTTCAATTGCAGCTTCATGCGCACCTTGTCATTGAATATCTTGCAGGTATAGCTGACCCACAAGTCCGTATACCAGTTGGCGCTGTCATAAATCGGACGGGTGGTATCAGAGAGATCGAGCTGCACGCCACTGACACCGCTGGCCTTGCCATAATAGCCGATTATGGCCTTTGATTCCCAGCGCTCGCCGCCGCCAACCGCAAAACCTTTCAAGGCACCGCGGGTGAATGTATAATTTGTTACAAAAGCGGCGCGCCATTTTCTCTGGCCGGGTGTCATTTGCCCCTGAAGATCGGTCGCAAGGGACACTTCTGGAAGAACCACGCCATTGTAATAGTCTTTTGCATTTAGATAATTATAAGCATTGCCGGGCCCGTATTCGGGAATGTAACCGGAACTGTTCCAGAAGTCAGTCAAGACAACATCATTTGACGCATTAAGCGGACGATATACGGCATATTGTTGTTTGTTCGCATCAAGGAAGTCGGCGGCGCGCGCGCCTTCCCAATTCACATTGCGATGATTATACCATGCGTAGAACTCCTTGAGGACGTTATTATAGGTTGTCTTTTGTTTGCCGACGGTGAGACGCATGGTCCAGTTGCTGGTCGGGTTATATGTCATCTGCATTTCCATGCCCTTGGCCTCCTGGTCCTGAGTTCCGGAAACGGTGCCGACCCTTGAATAATAATCATAAGGCATGCCCCAAACCTTGGCGACCTCGGCCTGGAACTCGGCGTCGCTGGCAAACATCGACCGTGTATGATTGACCCAATCCGTGGTCGTATATTGGGTGGGATCCCAATCCGACTTGTTGAGCAGCACTATCCTTTCCGCCCACGCCCGGAAAGATCCCAAGTCGGTTCTTTCCGACAAGCGCGTCATGGCATTGCCCGGGTTTGCATAGGCGTTTTCACTTGTTGTATTAAACCAGGATACGCGGGCGAAGAGCTTTTGATTGAAAAGCGAGAACTGCACGCCGTAATCCTTGCCGACGCCGGTTGCCTTGGGAAGCGGGTTGCCGAAGAAGTCATTAACATTGCCCGATGGGGCATTGAATACATTGGCCCTGTTGTAGCTCACCCCGAAATCGCGGATGAACTCCCAGAATAGATTGTCCGTTGCCCTTTTCTCAATGGCATTCCACCCTTGGAAAGGTTTGACAACGAAGCCCACGGTATTGGTTGTGCCGGCAAGCTCGGTCCACCTTCCGTAGTTTTCGAGCCAGGTTTCGGTTTGGAGACGTCCATCGACCCATTTCTCCGCGCTGGTCAATACCCTGGAGCCGCCGCTGTTGGATTCGCGGGCCTTATATTCATCCCGGCGAATGCCCAGCGTGGCGATAATCCTGTCGTTCCAGAAATAGCTCGTGGAGCCGACGGCATATGACGTGAGTTTGGTCTGGCTCCTCTTTGTCGTGGCGCTGTGTGTCGCCAAGCCAAGGGTCATGTTGTAAGATTCCCACGAGCTTGTGTCATAATTATACCCAACAATATCGCCCGTGTAGGAAGTCGCGCCATTCCATGCGCCGGCGGAATGCGTGGCTTTGCCTCCCGGATCGCCCGGGGAAGAAAGATAATAAAGACGTTCAATGGAACGGCCATCCTCGCGCCTGTTCAGACGGCTTCCATGCCCGTCGACATAAGACCATGCGCCGCCATCATAATCAGGATTCGGAAGATACCGCAGTTTGGCACGATTCTCGGCATCAGTGAACATGAGGCGCTGGCGCATCGTGGTGCTTGTGGTCTTTTGCTGGGAAACAAGACCCAGGATATTATGCCGGCCCAGCCAGCGAGTCCACCCCTTGTTTTTGGTAAAATCAGGCGTGAAGGCCAGTTGTCCTCTGTATTGATCGGAGGTGATGCCATATCCCCACGTGTCGGGATCTATATCCTCCAGAAAAACCTGTCCGAAATAGGGATTTTCATCTCCGGTTGGCAGATACCGGTTGGTATCCACATAGAGCGTCGCGGAATCGAGCTGGGCCACCGTATAATTCGCCACGCTGTCATAATCCTGCCGGAACCAGCCGCCGGCGAAGTGCAACAACCGGGGAATGATCTCTTGTTCAAGCTCAAGATTGTAATTGGTATTCCGGGCATTGCCAAAATTCATCTGAAGCGTGTTGATGCTGGACCAATCGTAGATGCTGGAGCTGGAAACCCCCGGATCTATGTATGTTTTGAGAGTGGTATCGACGCCTCCCGCGGACCGTGAGTATTGTTGGATATAGGCGGCGGCCCAAGTGGGGTTCGCCCATATATCCGCCTCGGACGGCACTACGGCCGGCATCGGCGTGCCCCATGACGGAATTTGCCGATCTGCCGTGGCCTCGTAGAAGCCGACGCTCTGGCCGCCATCAATCATCTGGAAGGGGCGGGGCAGCCACGGGGCGATGCCTTGAATATACATTGGGGAAAGCGGGTTCGTGATAGCGTTCGACGTAAAGAGATCGATGCCATTATACTTGGCGCTCTTGAGCGAGCCGTCGCTATTTCTTTCAACGATGACACCGCTTCCACCAACACTCTGGGCATACGCCACCAGAGCCTCCGCATTCGGTGATTTCACACTTGTCGTATAGGGGACAATGGTGCCGTCGCCTTTGACGAATCTCGCGTTCTTGGCGTCATAATAGGGCTTCCCGCCTTTAATCCATTCGGAAACAAAATCCCTGGGCGTCATGAAGTTCGGGCGGCGATTGTCATTATTATAACCCTCGATGCTTGCGCGGAGCACGGTTCCCTTGAACGGGCGGTAAGTGATGGCGCCATATTGGCGGCGGGTCATATCATATGACGGTTTGCGCTCGAACTGCTGATCATTATACAAGAATGCGCCATACACCGCGAGTTTGTCTTTAATGAGCGACTTGTTGAAATTAAACGAAGCGCGATTCGAGCCGCGATCATCGATGCGCAGCGAGACTTGGGCGGTGTTTTTGTTCAGCAACGCCTGGGCGGTGCTCTGGTTGACCATGCCCGACGGATTGCCCATGCCAAAGAGGAATGAGTTAGGACCGCGGTTGATCTCGACGGATGCGGTATTATACGAGTCAAACGGCACCTGCGAAAGCGCAATATAATAGTTTATCCCCATGCTCGGGGCACTCAATCCACGCATGCGGTTGGAGGTGGCATTGGTGGATGTTCCGCCGGTATTGCCTGCATTGTTACCGCCGATGGTATCCGCAAATCCCGAGGCCGAACGCGCATTGCCCACGATAGGAGTATAAGTATTGGAGCCCTCGGTGTTCACCTCGTATCTGAACACATCGTTTATATCGAGCGAGGCGGTGTCCTCCATTTGCTGCTTGGTGACGACCGAGATGGCTGCGCCCAAGTCCGATATGTTGGTTTTCATGCGGCTGCCGGCGAGCGTGTTCTCGGCAAAATAGCCTTTGTCCCGGGAGGCATCCACCTGGAAGGGCGACAGCATGATGATGTCGTCATCGATCGGCGGAGGTGTCACGGACTGGGTCGTTACTGGAACTGGCGCCGCATTGGGCGCCGTCGCTTCCGGCGTGTCTTGCCGAACCGCTTGCGCCATGGCCAGCGAGCCGGACAAGACAAGGCCTCCGATGGCGAATGCGGTTAAACGCAAGCGGGATATTTGCTTTTTATGGGTGTTCATGGTTTGTTTGGGTTCAAGTTTTTTTCCAATCATCCAAGCGGTTGGCGCTTGCGTTATCCAGTGACACGGGGGCACGGATTTTTCGCAATTGGGCCAAGTTGGGGATCGGGCATGACGGCACGGAAGCACAAACACACCTTGTCATCCAGTTTCGGGGAGTTTTACAGTAAGAAGCGTATGATCCCGTTATCTTACAGTAAACGGAGCCGCACGGGCAAAAGCCCGAAAGCCTGAGAAAGTCTGGAGGCGTATCGGCACTGCAATACCATATGTATTTTCCCGGATTCCGCCGCGATTCTATCTGGATTCCTCTTATTTAGGAGCAGCGTTTTTTGTATTCAAAACCCCGTAAAACCTTATGGGCCGATTAAGCTCTTTGCATTTATTGATTTCCAATTGCCGTTTGCGCTGATTGCCTGTGTCCACACAAATCGACCCGACTTTTATCTGACACGACCGACTTGCCAATGACTTCTCCCGACACTCATTTCGCGCCACCCGTTTCTCCGGTGAACGCCGACGCTGCGCCCTCCTCTCCCCCCAATGGCAATAACGGCTCCGCCTCCCCCATTTATGTGATCGGCCATCGCAATCCCGACACCGACGCCGTTTGCGCCGCCATAGCCTACGCCGCCTACAAGGAAACCCGGGGCGAGTACGGCTACATCCCCGCCCGTTGCGGCAACTCCAACGCCCGCATCGACACCGTTCTTCGCAAGTTCCGCACGCCGCTCCCGCTTTATCTCAGCGACGTCACCCCGCGCGTTCACGACGTGATGGTGCGCGATGTCATCACGCTCCCCGAAAACGCCACGTGCGCCGAAGCCCTCGAACTCATCGACGAGCACGACGTGCGCGTGCTTCCCATCACCACCAGCGACTCGCGCGTCCTCGGAACGATCTCCATTTTCCAGCTCGGCGGTTACTTCACCCCGCGCCTCCGCTCGCCGCGCGACATGCGCCGCGTCGAGACAACCCTCTCGCACGTCACCCGCGCCCTCAGCGCCAATGTCCTGCACCTCTACGATCCCGACCGCTTCGAAGACCTCTACGTGCGCATCGGAGCGATGGACATCCGCTCTTTCGGAAAACGCACGGAGCAAGGCAGCATCCCCATCGCGAAAACCATCATCATCGTCGGCGACCGCTGGGATATCCAGCAGCGCTCCATCCAGATCGGCGTGCGCGCGCTCATCCTCACGGGCAATCTCCCCATCGACGCCGAGGCCGTCGAGCAAGCCCGGCAGGCCAACGTCAGCGTGATCATCAGCCCCTACGATTCCGCCACGACCGCCTGGGTCGTGCGCACCGCGGCGACCATCGAGCCGCTCATCGACCGTAAATTCTCCTCGGTCTCCGCCGATCTGCCCCTCGGCGAATTGCGCCGCCGCGTCGCCACCTCAAACACCCCCGCCTACATGGTGCTCGGCGACGGCGGCCACCTCCAAGGCATCATCACCAAGACCGACGTCATCAAACCCGTGAAAACCCGCCTCGTGCTCGTGGATCACAACGAAATGAGCCAGGCCGTCCCCGGCGCCCACGAAGTCACGATCACCGAAGTCATCGACCACCACCGCATCGGCACGCTCAATACGCAGCAACCAATCCTCTTCATCAACGAACCCGTCGGCTCGACCTGCACGATTGTCGCCAGCCTCTTCCACCGCGACAACCTCCGGCCCGAGCCCGACATCGCCGGCCTCATGATGAGCGGCATCATCACCGACACGCTCCACCTCAACAGCCCGACCACGACGGACAAGGATCGCGCGATGCTCGCATGGCTCTCGGAAATCGCCGGCGTGAACCCGCGCGCGCTCGCCGACGAAATCTTCGACTCCGGCTCCGTGATCCTCGCCAACGCGCCCGGAACCGTGATCCGTGCCGACATGAAGATCTACGACGAAAACGAAACCCGTTTCGCCGTCTCGCAAGTCGAGGAGCTCGGCTTCGGCAATTTCTGGAAACACTCGAAGGATCTCAGCGCCGCGCTCGGCGAACTGCTCGAAAAGGAAGACCTGAGCTTCGCGTGCCTGCTGGTGACAGACATTAACTCGCAAAACTCCGTCCTGCTCGTGCGCGGCGACAAGAATTTCATCGACCGCATTTCATATCCGCACCTTGAGAAAAATGAGATTTTCGAACTGCCTGGCATCGTGAGCCGCAAGAAGCAACTCCTCCCCTACATCACGTCCATCCTTCAAGAAATGCACGCCGGCAAGGTGTGATACAGCCCGCTCTGCGCAGGTCGGTTTTTGGACGGGATGAACAGGATTCACAGGATGAAAACCAGCGCAGGGCTGGAAACAAAACGCCCGCTCCACCAAAAATCTGAAAAGACGGATGTAACGTGAATCCCGAGCACGCCAAAGGCGTGCTTCTCGTTTGCTTCGGTCACCTTTGGGCAAAGGCTCCAGCCTTTTCGTGGTTTGCATCCTGTAAATCCTGTTCATCCTGTCTAAAAACAAACCACCCGGCTGCCCACAAACATCACCACGACATTTTTGAGAATGTCCTGATGGCGCAAAAATCTGCTTCCCAGCCCGGTTATACCATTAATATATAGATACTTGGGAATATTATCTGAAATTGAGACTAAAATTCAATTGACGTGAGATTCAGTCTCTTTCTCTGTAGTTGGCATGATGACGTGTTGTTATACGGTCTATTAGATTAGCTAAGTCGTTTGTTGGTTAAATAGATACGTATCAACAGCCCATCTCATCACCAATCACCTATGCACCAGAAAATATTGAGTATCATAATCATATCCAGCGCGGCGGCTCTTCCCTGCTTGGGCCCGACGGCATTCGGCCAGGCTGCGACTGCCCCGCAGTCAGACGAGCTGGTAATCCTTTCCAGCATGGAAGTCACCGCCCGGAAGATCGCCACCGACAGCACTTTCGGCACCAGGGTCAACACACCTCTCATCAAGACGCCGCAATCCATGTCCGTCATCACGCGCGCGGAACTGGATGCCCGTGGCGCGCAAAACCTCAATGATGCTGTCAGCTATACCTCCGGCGTGCGCCCTGAATCCGGCGGCATGGACAGCCGCGTGGAACAGTTGACGATCCGCGGTTACAGCGTGACCGGCTTCGGCGGCGGCGGCAATAGCAACATTTACCTCGACGGCTTGCGGAGCATGAGCGGAGGCCAGTGGACGGGCATTCAGTTCGACGTTTTCGGCTTGGAACGCGCCGAGGTTTTGAAAGGCCCCTCCGCTGTGCTTTACGGACAAGTCGGGCCGGGCGGCATCGTGAATGCCGTCAGCAAGCGCCCCTCACCCGGCAATCTGCATTCTGTCGGCGTGCAATACGGCAGCTACAACACCATCCAGGGCACGTTCGACGTGAGCGGCGGCAATGACGCCGATCCGGTCTGGTTCCGCATCGCCGGCCTGGTGCGCAAGGGCGACACCGAGATCGACTATACCGACGATCTCAAGCGCGTGTTTGTCGCGCCCAGCTTCACGTGGAACATCACCAAGGCCACCTCGCTCACGCTCCTCACGCAGTATCAAAAGGACACCGGCGGGGCGACATTCCAGTTCCTCCCGAAAACCGGCACGCTCGTCCCCGGCCTCAACGGCTTCCGGCTCTCGCGCTCGGCCTTCCTCGGCGAACCCGACTGGAACGAATTCGACCGCAGCCAGTTCTCCGCCGGCTACCAGTTCCAGCATGTATTCAACGAAACCTTCACGCTTCGCCAGAACCTGCGCTACCTGTATTTGGATACCGAATACAAGTCCGTCGTGATTCGCGGAACGGATGCCAACTTCACGACCGGCGTCGTGGCCCGCCGCGCCATGTGGGGCGTCGGCGAAAGCAAAAACCTGACGGTTGACACCCACCTCCAAAGCAAATTCCCGACAGGCAGGCTCGCGCACACGCTCCTTGCGGGCGTCGATATTTACCGCTCCGCCTGGGATCATACGCGCAAAATGCTCAACCCCTTCCCCGGCTCCTTCAGCATTTACAATCCCGTCTACACCGGCATCACCCAGACCCAGATCGACACCATGCCCGTGCAGGCTTACGACGATTCCACCGAAACGCAGACCGGTTTCTACCTGCAAGATCAGGCCGTTTGGGGAAATCTGAACGCAACCGTCGGTCTGCGCCACGACATCTACGACATCGATTTCTACGGCGAGGCCTCCGGCGTCCCGAGCAAAGTGGACACCAAGCCCACATCCACCACCTGGCGCGCCGGCCTTCTCTACGCCTTCGACAACGGTCTCTCGCCCTACATCAGCTACACCACCTCCTTCGACGCGGGCCCTTACACGACGACCAATCCCGCCACCGGCGCCAAGTTCAAGGACCCGACCGAGGCCCAACAATGGGAAGCCGGCCTCAAATACAAGCCCGCCGGCTTCAATGCGCTCTTCACCGCTTCGCTCTTCCAGATCGACGAGAAAAACAAGCTCTCCTACTTCAAGGACCTTACCGACAACTCCGTCAAAGCCTACCAGTCGGGCGAAGCCCGCACGCGCGGCTTCGAGCTTGAAGCGCGCGCCGAGGTGCTCAAGGGCTTCGATGTGATTGGCGCCTACACCTACCTCGACGCTGAAACGACCAAGGGCCTCACATCCGCCGGTGCGGACATGGCCGGCCAAAGGCTCCCCGGCGTCGCGCGACACACCGCCTCGCTGTGGCTGTCCTACACTTTCGACAACACCATCCTCAAGGGCCTTACCATCGGCGCGGGAACCCGCTACATCGGCGATACGTATGATCTTTCCAACACGCTGCTCATTCCCAGCTACACGCTCTACGATGCCGCGATCACCTACGACTTCGGGAAACAATTCCCCAAGCTCCGCGGACTCAGCGCGCGCCTGAGCGCCACCAATCTCTCCGACAAGCTCTACGTCGCCAACGGCAACACGCCGGCCACCGGCGTCGCCGTCGCCTATTATGGCTCCGGACGCAATGTCGCCCTTAACCTCAACTATGCTTGGTAAGACGTTTCCCGATTTGATCCTTCATTGACCGCGTCAAGACCCGCCGGAAAACACCCGGCGGGTCTTTATCGCTTTTTCAAAATCGCTTCCCATGTTCCATTTCCCTGCCCGCTTGCCCTCCATCCGCCTCCTCGCCGCCTTGGCGGCAGTGACGCCTGTGATCGCGTCTTCACAAACCGCCTCCGCCGGCGTATGGGAACCGTCGCCCGCGTTTATCGAAGCCCGCCAGCGTGATATTCACTCCGCCAGCACCGGGCGCGATTATCGCATTTGCATTTCCGTCCCGAAAACACCTCCGCCAGCGGCAGGTTTTCCCATCCTCTATCTCCTCGACGGGGACACGGCGTTCGCGCCCGCCGCGCTCTTCGCGCAGCAATGGCGCACGAACGGCCCGGCGATCGGCATCCATCCGGGGATTGTCGTCGGCATCGTCCACAAAAAAACCGACGCCGACAAAAACCCGCGCGTTTCCGACTTCACCCCGCCCGCCCCCGACCTTTCCAACACCGGCGATTTCTCCGACGCGCCCCAAGGCGGCGCCGACCGCTTCCTCGATTTCATCGAAAACGAACTCAAGCCGCTCCTCGCTTCCGAACTGCCCATCGACGCGAAGCGCCAGACCTTGTTCGGCCATTCCTACGGCGGCCTTTTCACACTGCACGTCCTCTTCAACCGCCCCACCGCTTTTCAGCGCTACGTCGCGGCCAGCCCGTCCGTCTGGTGGAACAACCGCCACATCCTTACGGAGCGCGACGCCTTTCTGCGCTCGTCCTTTCCCGCGCTCCTGAAAGCGAGCGCCGTCCCCGCGCTCGTGCTCTCCGTCGGCGACCTCGAACAGACGCCCCTGCCCCATCATCATCAACGCAAACGCGCCGCGATGGTGAGCGAACGCCGCCAAGTGGACAACGCCCGCGAACTCGCCGCCAGCCTCAACGCCGCCGGGCTCAAGACGCGACTCTACGTCTTTGAAAACGAAAACCACGGCAGCTCCCGCGTCCCCGCCATCAACCACGCCATCCGCATCGCCTTCGGCGAGTGAGCCACGCCTCCATTTTCCATGAATACGCTCAAAGCAATCCTCTCCCTTTCGCTCCTCGCTCCGGCGCTCCACGCCGCCGCCGTGACGGGAATCGACGGACACACCGTGTCGGTCAAGAACCCCGTGCGCATCGTCGCGCTCAACACCTCCACCGTCGAGATTCTTGCGGAGCTCGGCGAAGCGCACCGCATCGTCGGCGTCGATCTCACCGGCCTCACAATCCTTCCCGAACGCAAGGACCTCGCCAATTTCGGGCATCCCTACCGCCCCAACATCGAGGGCATCATCGCCACCGGTCCCGATCTCGTGATTACCACCGCCGACACCTTCCAGTATTCCAGCACCGACCAGCTCCGCAGCGCGGGCATCCCCGTGCTTCTGCTCGAAAGCTCCGCGCAGGACGGCCTTGAAGGGCTCAAGCGCCGCATCACCGCCATCGCGGCTCTCTTCGACAAGCAGGCCGAGGCAGTCAAACTCAACGAAGCCATCGACCGCCGCCTCGCCGCGTTGCGCGAGAAAAACGCCTCGATTGAAAAGAAAGCCCGCGTCTTTTTCCTCTACACGCACGGCCCCGGCCACGCCGTCATCTACGGACGCAATACCGGCTCGCACTGGCTCATCGAACTCGCGGGCGGCATCAACGCCGCCGATTTCACCGAGGGCACCAAGCCCCTCACGCCCGAGGCCACCGTGCAGGCCGCGCCCGATGTTTTTATCCTGCTCGAACGCAGCCTCGCCGCCGTCAAGGGCCCCGAAGGCATCCGCAGCCTTCCCGGCGTCTCGCTCACGCCCGCCGGACGCGACCTGCGGATTTTTTCGACCGACAACAATATTCGCTGGATCGGACCGCGGTTCATGGATCACGTTGAAAAGCTCCATCGTGAACTTTATCCGCACGCCCGATAATGCCAGCCGCGTCCGAGCCAATCCATAAACCCGCCCCGCCCGCGACCGCCGCCGTCGCGCGCCCGCGACGCTGGCCGGTGCTGCTTCTCCTCGCCGCGTTGCTCGTCATCGCGACGCTCGTTTCCATCGGCACCGGCGCGGTCAAGATCGCGCCCCTTCAGGTCATCGGCATTCTGCTGCACAAGCTCGGCTTCTCCGCCGCCTCGCTCGCGGATGCGCATCCGGGTTTCGCGTTCACCGACCAGCAGGCCGCCGTGCTCCACGCCATCCGCCTGCCGCGCGTCCTCCTCGGCGTGCTCGTCGGCGCGGCCCTCTCCGTTTCCGGCGCGGCGCTCCAAGGTCTCTTCCGCAATCCCCTCGCCGATCCCGGACTGCTCGGGGTTTCCAGCGGCGCGGCGCTCGCCGTCTCCGCCTCCATCGTGCTCGGCTTCAAAACGCTCGGCCTCTACACGCTCCCCGCCGCCGCGTTCACCGGCAGCGTCGCCGCCATCGGCATCATCTACGCGCTCGCCCGCAAGGATGGCCGCGCCAATGTCGCCACCATGCTGCTCGCCGGCATCGCCATCAACGCCCTCTGCGGCGCGGGCACCGGCGTCTTCACTTATTTTTCCAACGAGGACCAGCTCCGCGCCATCACCTTCTGGCTGCTCGGCTCGCTCGGCGGCGCGACATGGCAGACCGTCATCGCCACCGCGCCCCTCATCCTCGCCTGCCTTTGCGTGATGCCGTTTCTCGCCAGCACGCTCAACGCTCTCCTCCTCGGCGAAGCCAACGCCCGCCACCTCGGCATTTCTGTCGAGACCGCGAAGTGGATCATCGTCGCGATGGTCGCCCTCGGTGTCGGCGCGAGCGTCGCCATGACGGGCATGATCGGCTTTGTCGGCCTCGTCGTTCCGCACCTCATACGCCTCTGGCACGGCCCCAACCACCGCCTCCTGCTTCCCGCCTCCGCGCTTCTCGGCGCGATTCTTCTCGTACTCGCCGACCTCGCGGCCCGCACCATCGTCAGCCCGCTCGAAATGCCCATCGGCATCGTCACCTCCGCCCTCGGCGCGCCCTTCTTCCTCTACCTCCTCCTCCGCAAGAAAGGACTCAACGCGCCATGAGCCCCGCCCCTTCGCAAAACGCTTCTGTGCTCACCGCCCGTGGCCTCTCCTTCACCGTGGACGCCGGACGCAAAAGCCTGCTCTCCGGCGTGGACATCACACTGCGCCCGGGCGAGTTTCACGTCATCATCGGACGCAACGGCGCGGGCAAAAGCACGCTCCTCAAACTCCTCACCGGCGAACTCCACCCCGCCTCCGGCACGATCGAACTCTGGCAGCTTCCGCTCTCGCGGCACCGCGCGCGCCATCTCGCCCGCCGTCGCGGCGTGCTCGCGCAGCACACCGAGCTGCATTTCGATTACCGCGCCCTCGAAGTCGTCCTCATCGGACGCATCCCGCACCAGCGCAACCAAGTCGAGACCGGCGAGGATGTTTCCATCGCGCTCGACTGCCTGCGCCGCGTCGGCCTTGCCGGTTATGAAAACCGCAACTATCTCACCCTTTCCGGCGGCGAGCAGCAGCGCGTGCACCTTGCCCGCGTCCTCGCGCAAATCACCGCCCCCCGCCCCTCCGATGCCGCCGAGCCCGCCCCGCCCCCCTTGCTCTTCCTCGACGAGCCGACCAGCAGCCTCGACCTGCACCACCAGAATCAGGTCTTGGAAATCGCCCGCGCCCTCACCCGCGAACGCGGAGCGACCGTCCTCGCCGTCCTGCACGACCTCAATCTCGCCGCCCGCTACGCCGACACCATCACGCTCCTCTCCAACGGACACGTCGCAGCCTGCGGCGCGCCCTACGCAGTTCTTTCCGAGACCACGCTCCGCCAAGCCTTCCAGCAGGAAGTCCGCGTCCAGCGCCACCCCTGCTTCGACTGCCCCCTCATCATCAGCGCCTGACCTGACATCCCCGCCGCGAACCCCGCTAAATAATCCCGCCACCCAAAGAACAAGACCGGCGCATTCGCCCTCGCCAGTTCTGCTTTTGCACTTCCGTTATTGTCGGCATTCATGAGGTTAAAATGGCACACCGGAACCAGCAAAGCCCAAGCTAAAATTCACATTATACCCTTCCAAACAATGACTCCTGAAAACTCACCATTGACAACCCAGCCGGTAACCACGACCATCAAAACCGGAACTCCGAGTTCCTCTCAATAACACTGTTAGGCAGAAATTATGAGTCCTCGACCAAAGCTCGATATAGATAGCGAAGGGTTGCGCATTACCTACCCCGAATTTGGTGCGCAATCCGAACTCAAATGGGCGGATGTAATTTCGTTCGAAGCGACCTGCGTTTCCACTCCCAATGGCCGCGCCCAAGTATTTTCGTTGATTCACGAAAATGGTGAATCGCTAGAACTGAACGATGACATCCCGAAATTCGATCGGCGCATTGATGAGATCGCGGCCCTCCTAAATATCTCTCCTAGCGATTTGACTGAACTTCGAGGCACTAAGCCGGGACGATCTACTTCAATCAGAATAAAATGAATACTGAGCCTAACAAGGCGATGCAGCCAACTCCGGTAGATGTCACAGATCGTGCTAAAGCACGCTCTGCGCCATCTACCTGCGTGGCTGATCTTTGACGTTAGGCAGAAATATGAAATCCGGTTGGCCACCACTTTCTGACTTCGAAGCAACAATCGGTCGTCTAGCGACCGAGGAAGACACACGAGCAAATCGAGCAGTTTTCTTACTTCAGACAGATGGGGCGCGGGTTGGCACTCCGATCGACATGATACTCCCGTGCTACGGATGGTTTGAAGATAGGGAGACCGGCACCAGAAAACGGTGTATCATACTTCAAGCGGAAGAACTAGACGGAAAAGAATACTTCGGAGCTTGGCTCCTAGACGATAAGCAGCAGGCTGTTGGATTATCTTCGGAGTTCGAAATTATCAGAAATGAAAACGGAGCCTAACAAGGCGATGCAGCCAATTCCGGTAGATGTCACGACTCGTGCTCCGAGCAGCACGAGTCGCGCCATCTACCTGCATAGCTGATCTTTGACGTTGGTCGGAAGATGACATACGCTACTAAACGAGCTTTTCACCCACGGGCACTCACCGCCAAGGAGCGCTCGTTTACTCGTTGGCTCATCGAACACGCCAACGTAAGCGAAGAAGAAAAGAAGAAGTATTCCGACCAGCTGGAATCTGCAACCGTTGTTCGGATGTGCGATTGTGGCTGCGCCAGTATCGATTTTGCGATCGCTGGCGTAGCGTCTGAGCCAGGCGCGCCTCTCCACCCCTTCGGGGACTTCGTTTCGGAAGATAAGAGATTCGGTGTTTTTGTATTCTCGAAGCATGACACGCTTGCGGGCGTAGAGATCTACGCGCTCGCAGACTTCGATCTTCCCTCGGAGTTTCCGGATTCATCAGAGCTGGTCGGCTGGAAAGAGGCCAACCAGCCGCCGGAGCTAACGGTCGCAAGCTGCCGTGGCTCATCTTGAACGTCAGGCAAAACCAAAGCATTATGTTCAACAAAACAGAATATCTAAACCTCCTCGGAGAGTTCAAAGCATTCACGACCGAAATAGAAGGTCCCGGAAACGGATTCGCATGCGACGGCCCCATTTCTATTGACTTATGGGAAACGACTTCTCCTAAAATTGCCTTTCTCGCAAAAGAGACATATGGGCATTTGGGATGCGACATCTGTAAAGTAATTGGAGAGCCAGAGAGCTGGAATGCTGCTAAATTCAACATAAACATCTCTAAGCTCGCTTACGGAATATTCCATTTTTCTGAGACCGGAGAAAAAATTCAAAGATTTCCGTATTATGGAAGCATTAAGAGCGAGCTAAAGAACGCCTACTCCCGAATCGCACAAATCGAAGTGAAGAAGTCTTCGACCGATGGTTCGACCAAGCGAAGTTCTGACGCTATTATACGAAAGCATTCGGTCAGAAACTCCGGATACTTAGCTCGTCAGCTAAAACTTCTAATTCCTGATATTATTTTTTGCTGTGGAACCGTGACTTATCATTCTTTGACCCTCGACATGAAATTATTCACACCGAAAAACCAAGCGAGGGGAGTGGAAGTCATCGACGGCACCATTATTGTCCATTATTATCATCCATCCGCATCCCAATTTAATATTGGATATATTTACAGTGAAATTATTGAAGCGCTCAAAAGAAAAAGCAGATGATCCGATGTCATCTTTTGTCAATTTTGCGCCGGCAGTTGCCGAAGGAGCCGCGAAGCGCTTGTCATTCTCCGCGTCTCCGCGTGGGATTAAAACTCAAAAAAATCGCCACGCCCGCTACTGCCGGCTGCTGCTGACCGAGCGCACCGGAATAGTGATCGGGGTTGCCGGACTGGCTTCGGGCAACACATCGGCTGACACGCCATGCAGCGACGCGCGCGCCCCGGCTTCGAGCCGCCCCTCCAAATCCGGAGGCGTCCGGAAGGTGTAGCTGCGTCCATTTTTTTCAACGGCAAGCAGGCCGCGCCTGACGAGATCGAAAAGATCATCGCGCGCCGTCTGGTGCGAGACCTGATGGCTGTTCTGGTGGGCAATGATTTTGTATCGGGTATGCGGCTCGCGCAGGGCGTGAGCGAGAAGCGCCTGCTGGCGGTGATTGAGGTTCTCGGCCCCCCGGAGACTGCGCGCCGCCTCAACCAGGCGATCTTTCTTCCTTGCGATGTAGCCATGCAGATTTTTCACGGCCTCCTCGATGACTCCGGCCTGATGCAGCAGGAAATAGGTAAGGTCGTTCCCGTCGGTTTCAGTGTGGAGAAACGCCATCGCATAACGCGCCGGGGCACGAAGCAGAATCTCCGAAATGCTGATAAACTCAAAAAGCTGGTAATTGGCGCGCAACATCGCCCAGTAAAAGAGGGCGCGCGCCGTGCGGCCATTGCCGTCCACAAACGGATGGTCGTAGGCGAGCCAGAAATGAAGGAGGATAGCGCGAATCACCGGATGGATGAACGTGGCTGGCGTCCGGCCATTCGCAAAATCGCACATGATTCGAATCCTATCGGGAAGCTGCGCGGCGGGGGGCGGCTGGTGATAAACCGTGCCTTCCATGTCCTCGACGCGCACGTTTTCGGCCTCCAAGCGCAAACGACCGCTGGCGTTGGGCTTTTCCAGCGTACCGTCCGTCACAAGACGATGAAGCTCAAAAACAAGCTCGGGAGTCAGCAACAAGTCGGGTTGGTGCGCCAGCTCTCGGATATGGCTCATCGTCCGGTAATTGTTGAGAATCATGCGTTCGCTATTGTCCCGGGGCGGACGCCCGCTGCGCAGCATTTCCCGGGCGACCTCGCGGGTGGTAGCCGCGCCCTCAAGCTGGCTGGAACTGATGGCCTCCTGCGCAAGTGTCGATATGATATACTGGTTGCGCGAGGCAGGCTCCCGAACTGCCTCCGGCACGGCAAAAGAGGCACCCAGCCCGCGATCAATGCCGTGCAGGAGTTCCATCAATTGATCAGGCAAGCCGAAGCCAAAGCTGTTGCCAGCCCGATCCAAAAGCGGGATACGCTGGAACTTTGCCATTCTGCCCAATTTCAACGCCACCCACCATTCCTCATGCGTGAATCCTTCCGGAGCTGGACGGCGTCGAAGATCGTTCCAATGCAAATAACGGTCATCTCTTTGAATGACCTGTATTTTATTTATGGAGAGCAGTATGTGTTGAAAATAGTCTGCTTTTTCAAGAAGATTTCGGTAGTTAGGTGGTATTTGAGGGAGCTTCATATCCTAATTTTGAATCAATTAGGATGAAATTAGGATGAAGCCGTCAAATCCTAATTTTAGATAAATTAGGATTAAATCAGGATGTAAGCTTTACACCAATTCCAGCAGACTTTGTCGGTTCCTTCTGTTGCGAGTAGACGCGACGGGGACCGCATAGCTGTCCGAAACATAAAAAGATCATGCAATCAGTCAGATGTGTGATTTATTGAACGGACATGAAAGTGCGCGAACTCTTGGCGTTGATACCATCGGGATGGCTCGACGAGCTGGCCGAACAAACACAAGTGAATCATCAGGTCAAAAAGCTTGATGGACAGCT
>JARKRC010000006.1 GCA_029974595.1 Ereboglobus sp.
CTCTCCCTGGCATGGGAACGCTTCGGCCCAGCTTCTCCATCTTGTGTATAAAGCTATGGCGTCTCGCCCATGTGGATCGGGTGGCACGGGCATCCTGCCCGTGTCTTCGGGGCACACGGGCGAGTCGCCCGTGCCACTCAACCCGTCCGCGTGCCGTAGAGCGCGGTGCCCACGCGAATGATCGTGCTGCCGGCGGCAATGGCCGCGGCGTAATCCCCGCTCATGCCCATCGACAGCTCGCGAAGCGGCACGCCACGCGTCGCGGCCAGATCGTCGCGAATCGTTCGCAGGTTTTCAAAAGTGCGCGCGGCCACCGCGGCATCGCGCGCGCTTTCGAGGGGCGCAATGGCCATGAGACCGTCAACACGCAGGTTCGCGCACGCGAGCGCGGCGTCGAGCAGGCGCGGCGCATCGGCAGGCTCGACGCCGAATTTCGCGGGATCATTGCCGGCGTTGATCTGGAGCAGAATGGGAAGCGTTTTTCCGAGCTCGGCGGCGGCGCGGTCAAGATGGCGCAGGAGCTTTTCGCCATCCACGCTCTGCACGCGGTCAAAAAGCCCGGCGGCAAGGCGCGCCTTGTTGCTTTGCAGATGGCCGATTAATTCCCACTTCAATCTCCCTCCGGCCATCGCGGCGGCGGTTTCGGGCGCGACGAGCGGTTTTTTCGCCGCGGCCTCCTGCACGCGGTTTTCACCCACGAGACCGAGCCCGTAGCGCGCGGCGTAGTCGGCGGCCCGGGCATCGTGCGTTTTTGTGACGGCGAGGAGCCGCACATCCGCCGGGTCGCGTCCGGCGGCGTGACAGGCCCCGGCCATGCTGGCGCGCAGGGCGTCCGCGCGCGATTTGAACTCTTCGAAGGCAATCATCCGTGAAAAAAATCTTTAATAGTTTGCGCAGTGATAAGCAGCGTTTATAGTCACGCTCCTTCATTAGAGAAACATGCAACTGGAAAATTTCAAAGTCTTTGCCGACCTCGTTGAAACAAAAAGTTTCTCCAAGGCCGCCAAGATCAACAGCATCACGCAGTCCGCCGTGAGCCAGCAGACGCGTTCCATGGAGCGCAACTTCAAGACGCTGCTCATCGACCGCAGCCAGAAGCAGTTCCAGCTTACGCGCGAGGGGATGCGCATTTACGAGACATCGAAGGAAATCCTGCACCAATACGACAAGCTCCTCAGCGAGTTGCAGGAAATGAAAAAGATCATCAGCGGCACCATCCGCATCTCGACCATTTACTCGATCGGGCTGCACGAGCTCCCGCCGTTCATCAAACGCTTCCTGCACGACTATCCCTCGGTCAACGTCCGCATCGAATACCGCCGCTCAAACCTCGTTTACGAGGACATCCTGCACAGCTCCGTCGACTTCGGCCTCGTCGCGTTCCCCGTGCGGATGCGCCAGATTGAAATGCTGCCGTTCCGCAACGACCGGCTCGTCCTCATCACCCACCCGGGCCATGCGCTCGCCAGGCGCAAGGATCTCACCCTCGACGACATCGTCGGCCAGAAATTCATCGCCTTCGATCCCGACATCCCGACGCGCAAGGCCGTCGACCAGATTTTCCGCGACTCAAAAATGGAAATCGAACCCGTGATGGAGTTCGACAATATCGAGACCGTGAAGCGCGCCGTCGAAATCGACCACGGCGTGTCCATCGTCCCCCAGGCAACCGTCCAGCAGGAAGCGAAGCAAGGCACGCTCGCCGTCGTGCCATTCGCCGGCAAGGAATTCACGCGCCCGCTCGCGATCCTCCATCGCAAGGGCCGCGTGCTCACGCCCGCGATGAAGAAATTCGTGGAAACGCTCACGATGACCGCGTCAAAAACGGCGGCGTAAGCGAGCCGCTGCCGCAAAAAGACGCGTGCGACAAGGAGCGGCGCGCCTCTGGCCGCCGGACGAGGCGCAAGCCTCGCCAAAAAACAAGCAGGCGGACGGCGCTTCTACGCCTGCGCCGAAAGGCGCGCGCTCACACGTGCGTCACGACATCGCCGTCCTCGAAACGCACCTTGGGAATCGAGGCGTATTTGTCATCGTCCGCCCGATAGCCCGCCGCGCACGCCACGACGACCATGTATTTGTCGGGATCGAGCCCGAGGATTTCCACGTATTTGTCGCGGTCGATGCCGCCGAGCGCGCACGTGTCCACACCGAGCAGCGCCGCCGAGGTCATGAACTGGCCGAGCGCGATGAAAAGCTGCTGGGCCTGCGAAATATTCAGCACGCCCGCCTTCGCGAGCTGCTCGACATTGCTCCCCATCGCCTGGCGGAAGGGCTTCAGCGTCTCCTTCGCGACGCCGCGCACCTGCGCCATGCGCTCGACGTATTTGTCCAGGTGCTCGTCGCCGATGTTTTTGCGCGCCGCAAACACGACAAAATGCGACGCGTCCACCGGCTGCGTCTGGCCGTATGACGCCGCCGACAGGCGCGCGCGCGCCGCCGGGTCGTTCACGACAAAAAACCTCCACGGCTGGATGCCGAACGACGACGGCGAGAGCACGAGCGCCTTCTCAAGCGCGGCCCACGTTTCGGCGGGAATTTTTTTGGACGTGTCGAATTTCTTCGTCGCGTATCTCCAGTTGAGCGCGCCCAAAAGCTGGGCCGCCGTGATCGGATTTGCTGATGTAGCCATAACGGAAAAATATTTTGAAACAGGTTTGTTGCTGGGAGGGCGGATGGTTCACCACGCGCGCCCGTATTGCTCCGGCACAAGCGCCCTCGCGTTGGCGCGCAGCTCGCGGGCCGCGCGTTGCGGCCAGTTCGGATCCCGCAGCGACTCGCGCCCGATGAGCACGATGTCGGCGCGCCCCTCGCGCACGATCTCCTCCGCCTGCGCCGCGCCCGTGATCAAGCCGACCGCCGCCGTGGCGATGCCCGCCTCGCGCCGGATGCGCTCCGCAAACGGCGCCTGATAACCCGGGGCCGCCGGGATCTTCGCATCATGCGCGCAGCCGCCGCTGCTCGTGTCAATCAGGTCGACGCCCGCCGCCTTCAGCCGCTTCGCGAGGTCGATGGAATCCTCGACTGTCCAGCCGCCCTGCGCGTCCGCCCAGTCGGTCGCCGAAATGCGCGCGGTCAGCGGCAGCGTCCCGGGCCACGCCGCGCGGACGCCCGCGACCGTCTCCATGAGAAAACGTATCCGGTTCTCGAATACGCCGCCGTAATTGTCCGCGCGCCTGTTGCTCAGCGGCGAATAAAAACTGTGTGCGAGATAACCGTGCGCCGCGTGCACTTCCAGCCACTCCACGCCCGCCGCCAGCGCGCGTTTCGCGGCCGCGACAAACGCCGCCTGCACCGCGCGGATGTCCTCCAGGCTCATCTCGCGCGGCACGCGACCAAGGGATGCGCCAAAGGCTACCGGACTCGGTCCGATGATTTCCCAGCCGCCCGGCTCATTCGCGGCGACGTGCGCGCCGCCTTTCCACGGAAGCGCGGTCGAGCCCTTGCGCCCCGCGTGCGCGATCTGCATCCCCGGCGCCGCGCCCTGCGCCTTTATGAAGCGGTTGACGCGCGCCAGCGGCTCGACATGCGCATCGCTCCAAATCCCCAGATCGCCCGCCGTGATGCGCCCCCGAGCCTCGACCGCCGTCGCCTCCAGTATAACCAACCCCGCCCCGCCCGCCGCCCGCGCGCCGTAATGCACCAGATGCCAGTCCGCCGCAAAGCCATCCGCCGCGTTGTACTGGCACATCGGCGAAATGCCAATGCGATTGCGCAAGGTCACTGATTTAAGGAAGAACGGCGTATGTAATAGGCTCATGAAGAGAAATAGTTGACTGGTTGTCTATTAATATAAAGTCGAATCAAAATTGTCTGTCTTCGCCGCATTTATCGGAGAATCAGCCGTATTTGCGACAGCCTTCGCGGGTTTTTCCGAACACGCCAGAATGTGTTCGCAAACCCTGTCGCCAAGCGACGCAAGCATTTCCGCATCATTGTGCAAACGCGCCTGCGCCATCAAGCCCTCGAAATACGCACCCGCGCAACGGGCCTTTTCCGCAACATCCCCGGCGCCGAGAAGGCCTTCGCGTTGCGCATCACTTATGGCTGATTCCCAATATTTTATTTTATTATCTAGGATTTCGCAAATCACCGCGCGAATCGCCTCATCCTGCTTGCAAATTTCGGAGCCAATCGTGCAGAACGGGCACCCCGGCACACGTCCCGTCCGCCTTTGGGTTTCGCGTTGCTGACGATACACCGCATCACAATGATTTCGAATCCTTTGCATCGGCGCAAAAACCGCCGAAAATTGATTGTCCCACAAAGGCTTCTGTTCCTTCCAGTAGCGGTCGAGGGCCGCCACGGCCAGATCGGCCTTGGAGTCGAAGAAATAATAAAAACTCCCCTTCTTCACATCGGCTTTCCGGCAAATGTCATCAATCGTAATGGCGCCGTAGCTCTGCTCCCAAATGAGAGAGAGCGCGGCGTCCATCAGACGTTGATCGGCATCGCTGGTGCGTCCCATGCCGTCCACTTTGTTGACCAATCGGTCAAAATCAAGCCAAAATCGTAGTTTCCATAAAAAACGCGCACCCAAGCCCCGGGTGCGCGTTAGTCCGTCCCTGCTAAATCAGGGCGTCATTTTATCGCTTTTGCTGGACGTCGGCGAGCTGCTGGCTCACCTTGGTGATCCAGTCTTGGAGCTTTTGCGCGTCGGGAGCCTGGAGGCTCTGGATCGCGTCAGCGGTTTTGCCGGTCACGTCGGCCATTTTGGGAGCGAGGGTGGCGGCTTTGGCATAGTCTTTTGCCTTGTAGGCGGCGGCGAGTTCATTGGCGACGTCCGAGTAGGATTTTACGAAATCATTGGCAACGGCGCTCTCGAATTTCGGAGCTTCCTGCGTGGCGGGGATCGCGTCGGACTTGGGGCTGCAACCGGCAAAAGCCAGAACGCCCAGGGAAAGAAGCGCGGCATGGATAAGTTTCATAAGTATGATGGATTATGGATTGTTGTGAGATCGCGACCGGCGCGAAACCAAGGATCAAACAAGTCTCGCACCGGCGCGAATTCCGACAGACAACTTCCCCGGCCAGAGTTCCGGCACAAAGGAGGCCGGAGGTAATTCATATCCATTTATATTGTTGCTTGATAATAATTTGAGTTAACTTGAAGCAGGCCTTTGTTTTTGCACATTGATTTTTCTCATATCGCGTGCCGTGGAAAAAACATCCGTTTCTAATCGCGCACGCACAAGAGTTTCGCACTTGCGCGGCCACACTGCGGGGACAAGCCTTCCCGTTCACTACGTCCATGCCAAAACGCACCGATCTCAAAACCATCCTCATCATCGGAGCCGGCCCGATCATCATCGGCCAAGCCTGCGAGTTCGATTACTCCGGCACCCAAGCCTGCAAGGCTCTCAAGGAGGAAGGCTACCGGGTCGTGCTCGTGAACTCCAATCCGGCCACCATCATGACCGATCCCGAGTTCGCCGACGTCACCTACATTGAACCGCTCACCGTCGAGATCCTCGAAAAAATCATCGCCGCCGAAAAACCCGGCGCGCTCCTCCCCACCCTCGGCGGACAAACCGCGCTCAATCTCTCGATGGAGCTGCACAAGCGCGGCATCCTCGACAAATACGGCGTCGAAATGATCGGTGCCAAACCCGACGCCATCGCCAAGGGCGAGGATCGCGAGCTCTTCAAGCAGGCCATGCTCAAAATCGGCCTCGACGTCGCCCGCTCGAAAACAGTCAAGACCCTCGACGACGCCCGCGCCGCAGCCGAGGAACTGCGCGCCTTCCCGCTCATCATCCGCCCGTCGTTCACCCTCGGCGGCAGCGGAGGCGGCATCGCTTACAACAAGGAGGAGTTTGACCGCATCGTCGCCAACGGCCTCGAACTCTCGCCCGTCCACGAAGTCCTCGTCGAGGAATGCCTCCTTGGCTGGAAGGAATTCGAGATGGAAGTCATGCGCGACAACAAGGACCAGTGTGTCGTCATCTGTTCCATCGAAAACTTCGATCCCATGGGCGTGCACACCGGCGACTCGATCACCGTCGCCCCCATCCTCACGCTCACCGACAAGGAATACCAAGCCATGCGTGACGCCTCCTTCGCCGTCATTCGCGAGATCGGCGTCGAGACCGGCGGCTCCAACATCCAGTTCTCCGTCGATCCCGCCACGGGTCGTATGGTCGTCATCGAAATGAACCCCCGCGTCTCGCGCTCCTCCGCGCTCGCGTCGAAGGCCACCGGATTCCCCATCGCGAAAATCGCCGCCAAGCTCGCCGTCGGCTACACGCTCGACGAACTCAAAAACGACATCACCCGCGTCACCCCCGCCAGCTTCGAGCCGACGATCGACTATATCGTCACAAAAATCCCGCGTTTCACCTTCGAGAAATTCACCGGAGCCGACCCCGCGCTCACCTCCGCCATGAAATCCGTCGGCGAGGCGATGGCCATCGGACGCACGTTCAAGGAGTCCCTGCAAAAAGCCCTCCGCTCGCTCGAAATCGGCGCGCGCGGCTTCGGCGGCGGCGGCAAGTTCGGCGACGACGAAATTCCCGACGGCAAACTCATCCGCCAAAAACTTGCCGTGCCCAATAGCGAACGCATCTTCTACATCCGCTACGCCTTCCTCGCCGGCTACACCGAGCAGCAAATCTTCGACCTCACAAAAATCGACCCGTGGTTCCTGCGCCAGCTCCGCGAAATCTTCGAGCTGGAGCAGGAACTCAAAGCAACCGAAGCCTCGCTTGCGCAAGGAGGGGCGGCGTCCCGCCGCCCGACGCGTGCAACGCACGCGCCCCTTTCCACGCAACTCCTCCGCCGCGCCAAACAGGCCGGTTTCTCCGACGCCCAGCTCGCGCACATTTTCAAGACCGACCTCGACACCCTCCGCGCCGAACGCAAGGCGCGCGGCATCGCCACCACCTACCGGCTCGTTGACACCTGCGCCGCCGAGTTCGAGGCCGTCACGCCGTATTACTATTCGAGCTACGGCGACGAAAACGAAATCATCCGCTCCGACAAAAAGAAGATCATGATCCTCGGCGGCGGCCCCAACCGCATCGGCCAGGGTATCGAGTTCGATTACTGTTGCGTGCATGCCAGCTTCGCGCTGCGCGAAATCGGCTACGAAACCGTCATGGTCAACAGCAACCCCGAGACCGTCTCCACCGATTACGACACCTCCGACCGCCTCTATTTTGAGCCCCTCACGCTCGAAGACGTCCTCGAAGTCTACCAGCAGGAAAACTGCGAAGGCGCCATCGTGCAATTTGGCGGACAAACCCCGCTCAATCTCGCCACCGCCCTCAAGGCCGCCGGCGTGAACATCATCGGCACATCCCCCGAAAGCATCGAAGCCGCCGAGGACCGCAAACTCTTCGCCGCCATCCTCCAGAAACTCAACCTCCGCCAGCCCGCCAACCGCACCGCGACCGACGAAACACAGGCCCTCGTCTTCGCCCGCGAAGTCGGCTTCCCCGTGCTCCTGCGTCCCTCCTTCGTCCTCGGCGGACGCGGCATGTTCATCGTTTACAACGAGGACGAATTCAACGCCGTCATCCGCGAAGCCTTCTCCGTGATGCCCGGCAAGCCGGTCCTCATCGACCAGTTCCTCGAAGACGCCATCGAGCTCGATGTCGATTGCATCAGCGATGGCGAGACCTCCGTCATCGGCGGCATGTTGGAGCACATCGAATACGCCGGCGTCCATTCCGGCGACGCCTCGATGGTCATGCCCCCGCACACCCTCGGCAAAGCCATGCTCCAGACCGTGCGCGCCGCCACCCACGCCCTCGCCCGCGAGCTTAACGTCGTCGGCCTGATGAACGTGCAATACGCCATCAAGGACAACCGCCTCTACGTCCTCGAAGTCAACCCCCGCGCCAGCCGCACCGTGCCCTTCGTCGCCAAAGCCATCGGCATCCCGCTCGCCAAGCTCGCCGCCAAAGTGATGACCGGCCTGAAACTCAAGGACCTCGGCTTCACCCGCGAGCAGACCCCGCGCCACTGGTGCGTGAAGGAATCCGTCTTCCCCTTCGCCCGCTTCCCCGGCGCGACGATCATGCTCGGGCCCGAAATGCGCAGCACCGGCGAAGTCATGGGCCTCGACGAAGATCTCGGCATCGCCTACGCCAAGGCGCAGGCCGCCGCCAAGCCCGGGCTCCCCCTCAAAGGCAACGTCTTCCTCTCTGTAAAAGACACCGACAAACCCCGCGCGCTGGCCCTCGCCCGCGAACTCGCCGCGATGGATTTCGAAATCTACAGCACGCTTGGCACCGCAAAATACCTCGCCGGCCACAACGTCAAAGCACACCCGCTCGCCAAGCTCGACGAAGGTCGTCCGAACCCGGTGGACATGATCAAAAACGGCCAGATCCAGCTCGTGATCAACACGCCCAGCGGCATGATTCCGCGCCAGGACGAAAACAAAATCCGCGCCGCCGCCGTGATGAACAGCGTGTGCATCATGACAAACATCACCAGCGCCCAAGCCGCCGTCGACGGCATCCGCGCCTTGAAGGACAAACACGTCGGCATCCGCCCCATCCAATCCTACATCGGCAACGTGACCGTCGGGTAACACAGGGTCGTGTGGCACGGGCTGGCAGCCCAAAAGCTGAGGTGGTCCGCGCAAGTCTTTTTTTGAAGGATTTTCAGGCTGGGGCGATCCGGGGGCGGGCCCGTTTGGCCAGGGCGCTCAGGTAACGGGTTTGGTCATAGGCGAC
>JARKRC010000018.1 GCA_029974595.1 Ereboglobus sp.
CTTCCGACAGCCGCGCGTCCCCGAAATCCGCCGATTCAAACTCTTCGTCAACCCATTCGCTCATCCCCCATCTCTGTGCACTTTCACCCCTCTGCCTTCCAGCTTTTATCTCCCGAACTTGTGTATAAAGCTATGGCGACTCGCCTGTGTGCATGGGCCAATTTTTAACCGCGAATGGATGCGAAAGGCCGCGAATAAAAGACGAGTTTGGATGCCGGAGCACGCCAAAGGCGTGCCACTCGTCAGCCCAACGGTCGAGCGTTGCGCGAGACCTTGGGTATTGAATGTCTGGGTGCACGCGCCCTGTAGGGGCGCCACAATCTGGCAAATTACATCTGTGGCCCCCTACAGGGTGCCTTTTTCCACATGGCAAGAGACCCAGGGTTGTGCGCTGCGCGCTCACCCCGGGTTCACGAATGGCACGCCCTTGGCATGCATCCGAAAACACCAAGCCTCACGGGCTGGAAGCCCGTGCCACCCGATCCGCATGGGTGAGTCGCCCATGCCACTCAACCCGCTCGCCCTGCCGGAGCCTTCCCGATTATTGGCGCCCATTCGCGGTTAAAGCCCTTCGTCTCCGGCCCACTTCTCCTTTTCCGACCTTTGCGCCCTTTGCGACTTTGCTGTGAATCCTCGCTTACTTTTTCGCGAACAGGGATTGCAACTGTTGCTTCGTGATGGAGACCGCCGGCTGGAAGGCGGGGCTGGCGGCGTAGGCGAGCAGGCTCGCGCGAAGCTGGCGGCGCACGGGATCGAGAACGGCGTCCGTTATGTCGATGCTCGTGACGAGCAGGCGGCCCCGGCCTACGCGGGCCTCGAAGACCAGCGCGAGTTTGCGGTTTGTGAACCAGTCATCGATCACCTGCACGGTCGGCGCGAGTTCGCGCGGGAGGGCGTCGAGAATCATGGGCGCGGCGTTTGTGATGGGATGCCACCATTGCCAGTTGCTCCACGGGTCGGTCGGGAAGGCCGCGAGCGCGGGCGATTTCGGGTCGCACAGAATCCCGAGCGTGTGCGGCGCCTGTCCCTGCGTCCACGAGGTGTTCCAGAAGATACTCGAAAAGCCGAGCGCGACGGGACCCTTTTTTGCGTCGGGCGCGACCTTGGAGGGCGGGATCACGAGCACAACGGCGCCGCCTTCAGCGAGTTTTTTTTGCGCGGCGGCATTGAAACTTTGCGTGAGCATGACGTTGTCCGGGACGGTGCTCGCGACCTGTTCTGCTTGCGGATAAACCCACACGTCCCAGTCGTTCGTGAACACGGCCGCGCCTGCGCGGACTTCCAGCGCGAGTTTGTAGCGCGCGGGCGCGGGCACTTTTTCCAGAGGCAGGTCGATGCGGCCGAGATCGCCGAGCCCGGGCGCGATGGGTTTTTGCGAAGCGAGCTGGCCGGCTGCGGCGACGCTGCCGTCGTCGGCGACGAGCCGCCATGCGACGGTGGCATTCGCGAGGGGTTTGTCGCCGTAGTGGGCGATTTTTGCGCGCGCAGAGAGGTGTTCGCCGGTGGTGAACACGCGTTTGTCGAGCAGCGCGAGCGGCACGGTGCTGTTGCAGAAGCGGCTGAACTCGGCGGGCGAGACGTAGCCTTTTTCCTCCCAGAACGCGTCGAGGACGCCGACGAGCGCGGTGCCCTGTCCGGGAAAATCATTCAGTCCGAGCAACTGGAAGCCGCCCATCCGCGGCGTGCGCAATGCCGATTCGATGTCCTCCTTGTAGCAAAGCGCCTGGAGTTTTCCCGATGCGATGAGGAAGTCATGCGCCTGCGCCGCCATGCCGTGCGCTTCGAGGCTCTCGCGGAAAATCTCGAAGTTTTTCGCCTTCAGGTAGCCGGTGTATTTCTTGATCTCGTCGAAGTTCGGATACGCGCACCACTGGCCGATTTCGTGCGAAACGACGGGCGCGGTGCGCGCGCGGATGTAGTCGTTGTAATCGGTGACGGTTTCGGGAGCGCGCGCGTTGATGCGCGAGCCCAGGCCCTCGCCCCAGCGGTGAATGCGCGGCTCGGGTGGGACGTGATAATCGTTTTCCGGGATTTCAGGCCAGCCCGCGCCCGCGGTGTAGAGTCGGCGCGAGTCGGCTTTTTTCTGCCGGTTGAGCCAGCCTGCGAGCCATTGCGGATGCTTCGGGCCGCCGGGCTCGTTGCCCGCGCAAAGCATGACAAACGACGGGTGGTTTCCGTAGGCGCGGAGGATGCGCGCGGTCTCGCGATCAATCCAGTCATCGACGGGCAGGCCGTCGCCGAGCGTGACCGAATGCTTTGGCCATGTGTTGACCTCGACTTGCAGGTAAACGCCCATTTTGTCCGCCGCGACAAAGGCCGCCTCGGGCGGGCACCACGAATGGAAGCGCACATGATTGAGCCCGTGCGCCTTGATGATGCCGAGCACGTGCTCCCAGGTCGCGATGTCCATTGGCGGATGTCCGGTGCGGGGATAGGCGGCGCAATCGAGCGTGCCGCGCAGAAAAACGGGGCGGCCGTTGATTTTGAGCTGGCGTCCGTCGGCGGTGAAATCGCGCAGGCCGAAGACCGCTTCGCGGCGTTCGCCGCCTGCGATTTCAGCGGTCAGGCGATGCAGCGCGGGGTTGAACTCATCCCACAGCGCGGCGTCCGCCGCGAGCGCGAGCGTCGCGCCGAACGTGCCGTCGCGCCCCAGTTTTGCCACCGTCGCTTTTGTGTTTGCGCCGGGTGTGAGGCTCACGGTTTCGGGCATCGCCGCGCCGGGGATGCCCGCGACGCGGCCTTTGACGGCCACGGCGCGTTTGGCTGTGTCGGGGAAAACCTGAAGCTCCTCGATCCATGCCGTCGCGGTTGCGATGAGTTCCATGCGGCCTACGATGCCATTCCAGTTTCCCTGTGTGTGATCGGATATGCTGTGCGAGTTTTCGCCGATGTCGGGATTGTGCGTGTTGTCCACGCGCACGGTGAGCCGGTGTTTTCCAATCGCGAGGTCGCGCCCGGCGACGCCGAGCTCGCAGGCGTGCGGCGTCGAGAGCGAGTCGTTCGAGCCGAGTTCGCGTTCGCCGAGCCAGACCGTGGTTTTCCAGTGAGGGCGTTCCAGCGAAAGCACCACGCGTTTGCCCGTCCACGAAGCGGGTACGTCGATCTCGCGCTGATACCACGCGGCGCCGATGTAGGAGGTCTCGGGTTGCAGCCAGAACGGCACCTTGATGTTGCCCGGCTGCCGGTAGGGCGCGTAACGATTTGCGGTGAAATAGGAGCGGTCGCGCACGCCGCCGACCCATTTGGTATCGACGGTGACGGGATCGCCCATGCGCGCCTCCTGCACGGAGCCGGGGAGGGTGATGGGCGCGGTCATTTCGCGCGCGAACCAGCGTTGCTCCACGCCGGTGTTTTGGGGATCGAGGGACACTTTCCATGTCCCGCCGAGATCGAGCGTCTCGTGCGCGGCCAACGGGGAGAGGGTGAGGACTGTGAGCATGGCGATGAGTTTTGGTTTCATGACGGGATTCAGGTTGAAAGAGTCAGCGCTTCGGATCGTTTTCCAGTTCCTCCAATGTCCGGCCCTTCGTTTCGGGCAGCCGGAAAAACATGAACGCGAAGCCGATCACGCACACGCCGGCGTAGATCCAGAACGTGCCGGACGGCCCGAGCGCGCGGTTCAAAATCGGGAAGGTGAACGTGAGCACAAAACACGCGATCCACAGGAAACCGACCGCGATGGACATCGCCACGCCGCGGATGCGGTTGGGGAAAATCTCGGAGATCACAACCCATGTCACCGGCGCGAGCGACATCGCGTAGCAGCCTATCGCGCCGAGCACGAGGATGAGCACATGCGCGCCCTGCGTGTGCGCCGCGTAGGACGCGCCGAGCAGCACATAAATCACCGCGAGGCTTGCCGAGCCGAACAGCATGAGCGGACGCCGCCCGATGCGGTCCACCGTGCCGAGCGCGACGAGCGTGAACACGACATTCACCGAGCCGGTGATCACGATGTTAAACAGAATGTCCGAGACCGAATAACCCGCCGCCGAAAAAATCTCCTCGGCGTAATTGAACACGACATTGATGCCGCACCATTGTTGAAACACGGCCAGCACGATGCCCAGCCCGAGCAGCCGCCGCATCCGCGGTTCGAGCAGCACGCCCCATGCGATCTTCTCGCGTTTGCCGCCGCCGAGCGTCTGCACAATCGCCGCGAGCGCAACGTCGCCGCCCGCCTTGCCCCCGATGCGGCCCAGCACGGCGCGGGCGTCGTCAACGCGCCCCTGCTTCGCCAGCCAGCGCGGGCTTTCCGGAACAAGCAGCGCGCCCGCGAGGAACAGCACCGACGGCACCGCCGTCACGCCGAACATCCAGCGCCAGCCGGTCTGGCCGTTCCACGATTCGAGGATCTGCTGCGCCGTCGCGCCCTCGGGCACGGGCTGCGCGATGAGCCAGTTGACCACCTGCGCGAGCAAAATGCCCGTCACAATCGTGAACTGGTTGAGCGACACGAGGCGTCCGCGCAGATGCGCCGGCGCGATCTCGGCGATGTAGAGCGGGGAGATGTTGGACGCCAGTCCGATGGCCGCGCCTCCGGCCATGCGCCACGCGATGAAAACGCCGAAGCTGCCCGCGAGCCCGGTTCCCAGCGACGATGTCGCGAACAGCAGCGCGGCGACGATCAACATGCGCTTCCGTCCCCAGCGGTCGCACGCCATGCCCGAAAGCATCGCGCCGAACAGCGAGCCGATCAGCGCGCAACTCATCGCCCAGCCCTGCGCGTCGGGATTGGTGAGATGGAAGAATTTTTCGTAGAACGGCTTTGCGCCTCCGATGACGACCCAGTCGTAACCGAAGAGCAGCCCTCCGAGGGCCGCGACGAGCGAGATGAACCAGACATAACCGGGGCGGTATTCGCCGGCGGCTGCGGGACTTTTTTCAATCGGGGCGGTATTCATGGCGGGAAAGGCGGAGTGGAGGATTGAAGGATTACAACTCGGTTTTCAGGTCGGAGGCCGCCGCGTGGCTCGGGTCGCGGCAGAGCACCTCGGCGAGCAGCTTTTTCGCGGCGGCGGGGCGTCCGAGTCCGAGCGCGGCCTGCGCCTGCAAGAACAGCGCCGCCGTTTTCTGGCGCGCGGTGAGATCGTCATCAAACAAAAGCATCGTCGGCAGGGAGGTCGCGAAATAATCGATCTTCGCCGGTTGCTTCGCGAGGTCGCGCGCGTGGGCCGCGAGTTCGCTGAAGAGCGTTTTGGCGGCGGCGCGTTTGCCGAGCCGTTCGAGGGCGCGCGCGGAAAAATATGTCATTTCCGAATACGTCTTCACGCTCATCTCCTGAAAATCGCCGCGCGCACCGGCGGCGCGACGCCACCACGTTTTTGCATCGCGGTCCCGGCCCGCGGCGGCATGGGCCTCCCCGAGCCAGAACCAGACATCGCTTTGGTTCGCGAGCAGGTGGCGCGTCTCGCTGAGATTTTCCGGCGGATTGAGCGCGGCGGAAAACTCCGCAATCGCGCCCTCCGCGTCGCCTGCGCGCAGGGCGGCCTTGCCGAGCGCGAGGTGCGTGCGCACATGGCTGCCGAGCGCCTGGCCCTCGCCGCCTTCCCACGGCTGGAACTTCCGGCTGCGGAGGATTTCGAGCGCGCGCGCGGGCTGGCCGGTTTGATTGTAGAGCGCGCACAGTTCGATGGTCGCGTCGTCGCGTTCGGCGACGAGATTGCGGTGGCGTTCGAGTTCGCGCAGGCGCGCGTTCGCGGAGAGGCCGAGGCGTTTCCAGAGCTGGTCGCGTTCGTGGATCAGGCGCGCGTCGGAGGGGTTTGCCTTTATCGCCTGTTCGTAGGCGCGGCGCGCCTTGGCGGGGGCGTTTTGCACATTAAAATACGCGATGCCGAGATTGCGCCACACGATGGAAAAGTCCGGCGCGATGCGCGCGCTTTTTTCCCAGAGCGCAATCGCCTCGGCGTAACGGCGGCGGTCGTAGAAAAGATTGCCGAGATAATAGGCGGCGCGGGCATCGCGCGGATCGCGTTCGAGCGCGCGCCGGAGGATGGCGATGTCCTCCAGTCGCGCGGGAAAACAATAATCCGGCGCGGCTGCTGCTGCGCGTTTCGCGGCGGCGAGGGCGTCTTTTTTGCGGCCCGTTTTTTCCAGCCACGCGGCCATGTGATAGTGAATCATCGGCGTCGCGCCCGACGACGCTTCAGGCACGGCATTTTCCAGCAGGCGGACGGCTTCGTCGAAAAATCCGGCGGAGGCGAAGTCGATGGCGATGTCGAGGCGCGTGTGGTTGTCGCAGCGAATCGCGTCGCCGGCCAGATGGCGCGCCCACCAATCGAGCGGGTCGAGTTTCAGCGTTTCGCGGAGGCTGTGCTGCGCGTCCGCGTCGCGTCCGAGCTGTCGCAGCACAAGCGCGCGCAGGTTGCGGGCGCGCAGATTGTCGGTGTTCAGGCGGAGCGCGCAGTCGAGGTGTTCGAGCGACGCGGCCCAGTCTTTTTTCGCCGCGTCGATTTCGGCGAGCGCGTGAAAAGCGGCGGGCTGCCACGCCTGATTCCACGTCGCCTTGTAGAACGCGGCATGGGCTTCTTCATCGCGATTTTGGAAACGCAGGGCGAGGCCGAGTTGATAAAACGCCTCGCCGTCGGCGGGGTTGGGATTGCGGCGTGTCTGGCGTTCGATGGCGGTGCGGAGATAGTCCTCGGCTTCAAGAAACTCGCCGCGCTTCAAATGCCATGTGCCGAGCGCGGTGTTGCAGCGGGAGTCGCCGGGATCACGCCGCAGCGCCTCCTGCCAGTAGGGCACGGGGCTGCGCGTGGCGTGGCGGTATTGCGAGAGGTGCAGGCCGGTGATGTAGAGTTCGTCCGCGCCGGCGATGTCGGCGGGCGCGGGCGGCTCCGAGGCGGGCGGCGGCATTTTCTTTTTTGCATCCCCGCGCGGAACGTAGCGGAGCAGTTCGGAACCGTCGGCGGATGTGACGACGAGGCTCAATTCCTTCGCGGCGCATCCGGCCGGCAGTTTTGCGCTGGCGAGAAAGGGGCGGTCGGGCGCGGCGTCGGCGCTCCAATCGCGGAGGCGTTTTGCGCCACGCCAGAGTTCGACGCGGAGGGAGCGCGGTTGCGTGACGGCGACGCCGATGTTGGCGGTGTTTTTTTCGAGTGCCAGCGATGCGGCGGCGTTTGCGTTGGCTGCGCAGGCCGCGCCGATTTTTTGCACCGGATACCAGTAAACGCTCCATGCCTTCGTCTCGCCGGGTTGCAGGAAGGTGAAATCCGGCTGGTTGTCGGTGAAGACGCCGAGCATGAGTTCGATGTAGGGGCCGTCCGCGTCGGTGAGATTGCGATCCCATGCGTAGCCGAAGGGGTGATTGCCCCACGTCCACATTTTTTTGCCCGGCGCGATGTGATGGTTGGCGACCTGAATCACGCCGGCCTGTTTGTAGTAATCATAACCGCCGGAAAAATCCTGCTCCGAGCCGAGGCACATGTAGGATGTGGGGACAGGGATATTTGCATACCACGTCAGGTCGGCGGGCGAATAATCCGGGACGCCGGGAATGTGTTTTTCGGGGCGCGCGTGCGGCGGCGTGAATTGCGGGGGCACCTCGGCGGCGGGCACGCCATGCCGGGCGCGCGCGGCATAATCGACGCCGTAGTAACGGCCCTCGCACAAGGGAAAGCGGCTCATCGCGCGCCGCGCATGGTCGGCGACATAGTCCACGTCCTCGGGGAAAATCGCCTTGTAGGCTTCGTGCACGTGCGTCGCCACGTTTGCCCACCAATGAAACGTCTTCACGTGCGGCGTGCGGTTGAAGGCGCGCATTTTCACCTCGATCATGGCGCGGTCGGGATGCAGGCAGACGCCGTGCATGCCCTTCATGCGCTCCATCGGATCGTGGTCGCCGAGCCAGACGGTTTTGCTGCCGTCATCATGCTCCTCGATTTCGACATCGACGGGCATGAAAGTCGCAGGCCGGTGGTGTTGCGGCCAGTTGAACTCGACGCCGCCGGAAATCCACGGGCCGGCCAAGGCCACGAGCGCGGGCTTGATGACGTTGTTGCGGTAGAAAAAATCGTAGCCGTTGGTCTTGTCCTGCCCGGCGAAAATGCGTCCGCCCAGCTCCGGCAGGATGACGACTTTTATCCACTGGTTTTCAATCGTGACGGAATCCCACGCGCGGTCGCGCTTCACCTCGGAAATGCGATTGTAGAACGGCAGCGGATAAACGCGCCCGCTGCTGCCTTGGTAAACGCGTTTTTCCAGAAACATCGGATTCTTGTCCGGCGGCATCGGCTCGTAGGTGGGCAGGACCAGGGGTTCGCGCCGGACGACGACTTCATGGGAATGCTGGGAAGACGCAAGAGGGGAGGGCATAGGAAGCGGGTGTGGTGACTGGAATCGAAAAGTTCGCTAGAAAACATAGCCGGTTTCCCTTTTCCGGGCAATGGACTGATAAAGGGTAATAATGGACGATATTATGGAATAATTGCCGCGGTTCTGCCTCTCGTTAAGCGTGGGCGGATTTTTATCAATGAATGATCCTATGAGATTGGAGCAGAGGCGTGAGCTTGACAGTTCTGGAGCGCCGATGCTTTGTTCCGGGCATGTTCCGCACGCGACGCGAAGGTTTTGCCGGACAGCATTTGCTTGTCGTGCCCCTGCCGGTGCGCGCCATCGCGGCGCGCAATCCGATTCTCAAAAACCTCATGGTGACCGATGCCGGTTATTACCCGCGCGCGGAGGGGCATCGCGTGGAGCGTCCGCAGGGCGCATCGACGCATGTGCTGATCCTTTGCCTGCAAGGCCGCGGTTGGGTGAAAAGCCAGGGGCGCACGGTGCAAGTCGAGGCGGGCGGCATAATCTGGCTTCCGGCAAACCGTCCGCACGCCTACGGATCATCGGGGGCGGAGTCGTGGAAAATCCTTTGGGCGCATTTTTGCGGCAGCGAGGTTTCGGAGTGGCAAAAGGAACTGGGCTGGGCCGCGAAGGAGCCCATCGGACAGTTCCACATGGGCCGGCGGAGCGCCGGCACGCTCGGACTGGAGAAAGTCTATGCGCAGCTTGAGGCCGGTTATTCGCTTCAGCATTTGCTGGCGGCGGGCGCGGCGTTGCGCGGTGTTTTTTGCGCCATGCTGGAGTTGATGACGAGTTCCGGCGCGGCCAGAAGCGCCGAGGAGCGCACCGCCGCCGTCCGCGAGGACATGATCGCCGACTCGGCCCGCCTCCGGACGCTTGAGGAGCTCGCGACGGCGGCGGGGCTTTCGGTGCCGCATTTTTCCACGTTGTTTCGCCGCCAGACCGGATATGCCCCGATTGATTTTCTGATCCGCGAGCGAATCCGCAAAGCCTGCCGCATCCTCGACAGCTCGCGCGAAACCGTGGCGCGGGTGGCCGTTGAGACCGGATTTGGCGACGCCTATTATTTCAGCCGTTGTTTCCGGAAAATCATGGGCGTCTCGCCGCGCGAATACCGGCAGAGCGTGAAAGGTTGAACGGAGGTTTTCAAAACAGCTTTCCCCATCGTTGTCCATGACGCGGAGCAGGGGAGGCTGTGGATTGTTTTTTTGCATCTTAAAATTAATGCTTGAGACATTGATCAAAAAACATGCATGAATTCCTTTAATTAATCATTATTTCTGAACATAAAATTCTAACGGACACTGTCCAAATTGCTTAACCGGATCAGCCCTCTTTGAACGACATCCACTAACATTTGCCGCGGTCGTGCCTCCTCTTTGCCAGCCCTCCTGCTCACAATCTCGACAAACAGCAGCCAGTTCATCCAAAACATCCATCGTGATAAAAACAGTCCCCCCTCCGTTTCATGATCGCCCTGCTTGGATTTGCGCTTGCCGGCGCCTCTATAAAGTCAACGGCCTCTGATGAAAATCTTTGTATTTTCACCATCGAACCAAATATTGATTCCTGCTCCCCTTCCTCCATTTCCCGCATTTTTTGATCCCTCCGTGCAATTATTAAAAAATACTGAACTTCAAACCCGCCACCGCATAAAACCCTGAAAAAAACAAATCTCATGAACACCACCTGCAAAAAACCACGCTCAATCCTCAAACTCGCGGGCGCCGCGGCGGCCTTTATGCTCCTCATCGTTCACGCCCCCCGTATCTCCGCCGCCGAGATGTATTGGGGCGGCGGCACCGGCGCGCTCACTGATAACAACTGGTATTCCGACCCTGGGCTTACCATTCTGGCCACCCGTGCTGTCGGTGACAACATCAACCTCGCCAGCGGCACGCTCTTCATTGCCGACACCGGCACCGTCAGGGACAGCAACATCGGTTTCGCCGCCGGCGACAATGCCGCCATCATTGTTTCCGGCACATGGGTTAACACGGCTGGCGAGCTTTCCATGGGTGATGGTCTCGGCAGCGTGGGAGCGCTCACAATCCTCGCTGGCGGCACCGTTCGCGCCGGCACCGTCTATATCGGCAATTATGGCTCCGGCACCTTTTTTCTCGCCGCAGGTGCGAGCCTGACCAATACCGCCAATGCCTTCCTTGGCCGCAACGCAGGGATACCAGGCTCTCCTTCCATCGACATCGCCACCATTAATGGCATATGGAATGTCGGCGGCTCCTTCACCATTGCCAATGCTGCAAACCATGTCGGCGAAGTCATCGTCAACGGTCTGCTCAATGTCACCACAACCACTGGCGACTTCCGCGTCGGTTACGCCGGAAGTCAGGCTGCCGGTGATGCGGCTTCCACTGGCGTGCTGAGAATTGCCCAGACCGGCACTGTCATATTCAGCGGCACGGAAACCAGCTTGGGACATTTGGGCATGGCTTCCGGCACCGGCTATATGGCCAACGCCTCTGGCACCGCCATCGTAGACGGTTTCTGGCAAAATGCCGGTAACTTGATAGTTGGACGTTCCGGTGCCGGCTACCTCCACATCGGGCAAACCGGCACCGTCACTGTCGGCACATTTGCTGTCATCGGTAGCGGCAACAGTATTTCCAACGCCAATTACACCGCCACTGGCCCTGTCGGGGGCACTGCCGTCATCGACGGCTATTTGGGCGTCGCTTCCTACGTCCACATCGGATCTGGCGCAGGCTCTCTCGGCATCGTCGATCTTTCCGGGACTTGGAATGTGGCCACCTCCTTTCAAGTCGGCTACCAAGGCACCGGCACCCTCAACATTAAGGAAGGCGCACACCTTATCGTAGGCACCTACTCCGCCATCGGCAGCCACAATAGCGGACTTGGTACCGTCAATGTCGCAGGCCTCTGGACGAACACCACCAATCTCCTTGTTGGACGCAATACCACCGTCACTCCGACAGCCGGCAATGTCAGCAACGGCTATCTCAACATCCTTCCCACCGGCACCGTCAACGTGGGCGGCTACTTCCTTGCCGCGGGCTCCGGCGGCACCAACAACGCCGGCGTCTATTCCACTGGCAGCACCTACGTCGCGGGCCTGCTCAATGTGTCGAGCTATCTCACCCTTGGGCAGCTCGGCGCCGCTTATCTCGACATCGCTTCCACCGGCACCGTCAATGTGGGCTCCACCGTTTACATTGGCAGCACGGGCAGCGCCACAGGCGTTTCCAATGTTGCAGGAAAATTCACTGCGGCCGGCAATTTTGCCGTCGGTTTTGCCGATAGCTCCACGGGCGCTCTTACCATCGAAAACGGCGGCGTCATCAACCAGACAGCCGGTTGGTTCCGCGTCGGCGGGGCCAACAATGCCGCTGCCGCCACTTCCTCCGGCACGCTCATCATCCAGACGGGCGGGACCTATACCGGCGTCAGCGCCTTCCAAATCGGAGCCAATGGCAAGGGCTATGGCCGCGTTGACGGTTACGCCTATACCACCGACAGCGCCTACGTCGGCACCTATGCCACGGGGTTCGGCGTGCTCAACATCGGTTCCGGCGGTACCTTCGCGGCTGGCAAGTTGCTTTCCATTGGCTATGCCGGCACTGGCACCGTCTTTGTTGAAGATGGCGGTTTTGCCAGCGCTGGCACCGATCTTTATGTGGCCGGCCAGAATGCCGGCACGGGCGTCGGCGTTTTGAACATCGCGTCAACCGGCACGGTCCTTGTCAGCGCAAACGGCTACATCGGCAACCTTGCCAGCTCGAATGGCACGGCGAATGTCAATGGACTGCTCGGCATCGCTTCCAATCTTATGGTCGGACGAACCGGCACCGGGGTGCTCAATCTTGAAACAGGCGGCACCGTGGCGGTGGGAGGGGTCACGACGATTGCCTCGGACGCGGCTTCGACGGGCACGCTGGTGCTCAACGGCGGCGTCTTGCAAACCGGGCAGCTGGCATTCGGCGCGGGCAATGTCGCGCTTGTCCTGAACGGCGGCACGCTGCGCGCGGCGGCGAACACGGGTGATTTCCTCAACATGCCGGTGCTCGGTCTGGGTAGCAGCACCCTCAATCTCGACACGCAGGCCTTCACGGTGACGGCGACCAACACCTTCACCGCAGCCTCTGGCGGCACCATCGATAAACGCGGCGCGGGCAAGTTGATCCTTGCCGGAAACAACGCCGCTTACACAGGCGCCGTGAACATTCACGAAGGTTCGCTCGGCGGCAGTGCCGCTGGCACGCTTGGCGGCGACGTGAACATCTTCTCCGGGGCCGCGTTGGATCTGCGCGCCGCCCCGCTCGCAACCGCTGGCAACATCACTTTCGCCGACGGAGCGATCTGGCAGTATTCGCTGACGGGCACGCATGTTCTTGATGTTGCGGGCGCGCTGGCCTTCGATGGATCGGGCACGTTTTATCTGCAGCGCGACGGCAAGGAAATCATCTCGATCCCCGGCTCCTATACGCTGGCGACTTACACAAACATCACAGGCGAGGCCAATCTGGCTGGGTGGGACATCGTCGGCTCGGACTTTTCGCTGACGGCGGGCACCGAACTGGACCTGCTCTCGGTGCCGAACACGCTTAAGATCAACATCGGCAGCGCGGACGTTGCGTTTCTGCACTGGCAGGGAGGCGCCGGCGCATGGGACGATGCGACGGTTGCATGGACGCAGAATGGAACGCCGACAGCGTGGTCGGACGGAGCGCTGGCAATCTTCAGCACC
>JARKRC010000019.1 GCA_029974595.1 Ereboglobus sp.
AGGATCTTCTCCGCGCTCACCTTCGCGTTCCCCAAAAACCGGCTCGCCGCCATCGCTTCCGCCCTCCCCGCCCCGCTCAGGCTCTCCTCCGGCCGGCTCCATTTCCTCTCCACCAGCCTCTTCAGCCCGTCCGACAGCCGCGCGTCCCCGAAATCCGCCGATTCAAACTCTTCGTCAACCCAGTCGCTCATCCCCCCTCTCTGTGCACTTTCACCCCTCTGCCTTCCAGCTTTTATCTCCCGCACTTGTGTATAAAGCTATGGCGACTCGCCCATGCCACCCGACCCTGCCGCCCTACCCCAAAAACTTCGCGATGTCCGGAATGTCTTTCACGCGGCGCCCGCCTGCTCGACGCGCGAGGTATTCGTCAACTTCCTCGACGACCTCGATCTCCTCGTCGCGCTGGCCCTTGCACGGCTCGTCCTCGTCGTCAATGCCTTCCTCAATATCACCGCCGCCGGCCAGTTCGTAATCCGGCTCGTCAAAGTAGTGCGACATGCGCCTCGCCTCGGGTTCCAAGACCAGCGGCGGATTTTTCACCCTGCCCTCCCTCACAAACTCAAACAGGCACGGATAAAACCTGTCCTTGAAGCGCGCCTGGAAATCCGAAACCCATTTGTTGGGCACCCCGTCGCGACGGGCCAGCAGCGCAATATCCGAAAAATGGATACAGGCCTCATACCATGCCAGCAACTCGCGGTGCTCCGCGGCGAGCTTGCAATTCACCACGCACACCACGCGCGCCAGCTCGCCGCCGGACGACTCCATCCAAGCCTTGAAGGCTTCGATCTGGTCCACCGGATTCCGGCGTCCATCGGTCACGAAAAAAACGTGCGTGAACCCGCCGATGCCGGATTCGTCCGTCTCGATGCGTCCATCCATGCCCTCCGGGCCGCCGCCGCGATCATGCCATTGCCAGCGCGCAATCTTGCCACCCAGCTTCGCATCCGCATCGCACGCCGCCTCACTCCCGGAAAGAAGCGCCAGCGGACGATCCTCCGCGTCGAGACCCTCGGCGATGACATCCGCCAGCACCTCGCGACGCCCGGAACCCGCGGCGCCCAAGATCAGATAAACAAGAGGTTTCAAGGCATCATTCATGATTTGTTGGAAGGTTGAGCGGATCAGGATGGGAGTCGCGCCAAAAAAACACAACCTGCGCGTTTTGACCTTCCTCCAAATTGTTTGCCCTCGCCAGCTCCCCCGCGTTACATCCAAGACGACACCGAACCACATCGTGAAAAATTTTCTCCTCACCGTCGTCCTCCTCGCCGCCGCCTACGTCATCAGCTACGCCTGTCTGGTGCGCCCGGCCTCGATTCCCGAGGTGAAAGGCGCGCCGCCGTGGAAGCGCGCCCCGGAATACGCCATTTCAGGCGGCTTTGTCCGGACCGTTTACGACCCGCTGCTCAAACTCGACCGCCGGCTCTTTCCTCAACGTTGGGAATTCTGATCAACCACCATCCGCAACCGAATCCGCCTTTTCATATTTCACACCAAGCGCGACACGCCCCATGCACGAAAACTTATTTAAACTCTGGGGGTTATTCCTCGGCACCATCATCGGCATCCTGCCCATCATAAATCCGCTCGCAGCAGCGCCCACGTTTCTCTCGATCACAATGGGCGACACCAGGGCCCGCCGCATCGAGCAGGCGCGCAAAGCCTGTCTTTACGTGACCATGATCCTGAGCGGCACGCTCCTGTGCGGCTCGTTCGTGATGAATTTTTTCGGCATTTCGATTCCCGGGCTCCGCATCGCGGGCGGCATCGTCGTGGCAGGCATCGGCATGCGCATGCTCTCGCCCCAGCTTGTCCAATCCAAGCGCGCCGACACCGATCACCAGGAAGCGCTCGCCAAGAGTGACATTTCATTTTCGCCCCTCGCGATGCCGATTCTCAGCGGCCCCGGCTCGATCGGCGTGACCATCGGCTTCGCCTCGCTCGCCACCTCCTGGCTCGATTATGTGGCGATCATCCTCGGCATCGTCGTGGTCGCCTTCGTTTGTTACATGGTGTTGCTTCTTGCCGTCCGCATGAACGGCATCATCGGCCCGACGGGAATCACCGCCATGACGCAGATCATGGGCCTCCTGCTCATGTGCATGGGCGTGCAATTTGTGGTGAACGGCGTGGTGAGCATCGCCTCCGATCCGAAAATACTCATCGTGATTCGCGACGTATTCCTCGCAGCCCCGGCTCCGCAGTGAACGCCGGCCAAATCGCGTCTGCGCCACGCCGCTTTGGCATCAATCTCCCGAATACGTTTCCAGGAACGAGCGTAGGTTTTTCTCGGGGCCGAAGAGCACGAAAATATCATCGGCCTGGAAAATTTCCTCCATCGTCACGATGCCGAGCGTGCGGCGCTTCACGGGGACGTCCGGGCTTTTCACCAGCGCGTCGAACAGGCCTTTCTCGATGCGCTTGATCGTCACGATGCGCACGCCCGCGCGCTTGAAATCCTCCGCGGTGTCCGTGAGCGATTTTCCCACGAGCGCCGCCGGAACGGCCGCCTCGATGATCGAATGCTCGTTGCCCATGTCAAAGCCGTCGAGCACGCCGTGCATCAGCAGTGAATGCGCCAGCCCGCGCGCGGCCACCTCCTCGGGAACCACGAGCCTGTCGGCCTTGAGCAGCCGCAGCAGCCGCTCGTGCATCGGCGAAAGCACGCGGCACACGATCCGCTTCGCGCCCAGCTCCTGCGATTTCACGGTCAACGCCATGGAATGCTCGAAATCGTCGCCGATCGCGATGACCACGGCGTCCATTTCATCGATGGGAAAATGCGCCAGCGGAGCCGGATCGTCGAAATCCATCACCACCGCCGCGCCCACCTCGTCCTTGATCTGCGCGACATTGTCCTCGCGACGGTCAATCGCGAGCACGTCCGCGCCGAGCTGCGCAAGGTTGCGCGCCAGATTTTTTCCGAAAACCCCAAGACCTATGATGCAGCATTTCATAAAATTGGACTCCTTGATTTGATGACAGACAACTTTCTCACGCAATTACGATGCGCCCCTCCGGCAAACGATAGCCTTTGTTGGGGCGACGCGGCAGGAACGCCGCGAGCACCATCAGCGCGCCGATGCGCCCCACGAACATCGTCAGTACCAGCACGCATTTCGCCGCGTCGCCGAACTGCGGCGCGATGCCTCGCGAAAGCCCCGTGGTGCTCGCGGCGCTCACCACCTCGAACATCACCTCGGCCTGCGGCAGCTCGGGATGCAGCGCGCATATCGTCACCAGCATCACGCTCACAAACGCCACGGCCACCAGGACGACGGCGAGCGCGCGATTCGCCGTGTCGTCGCCCACGCGCCGCCCAAACGCCTCGATCTCCGCGCGGCCGAGCAGCACGCGCCGCAGCGCCAGCACGGCGACCGCAAGCGTCGATGTCTTGATGCCGCCCGCCGTGCTCGCCGGGCTCCCTCCGATGAACATCAGGCACATGATGATCGTCATCGTCGCCGGCGCCAGCAGTTGCGTGCTGGAAATGTTGAACCCGCCGGTGCGCGCCGTCACCGAGTGAAACAAGGCCGCAAACCACGCCGGCAACCCCGCAGTGTCGCCGTGGCTGATCACGAACTCCGTCACATAAATGAACATCGCACCGCCCGCCGTCAGGCACAGCGACGTGACGAGCACTACGCGGCTGTTGATCGTCAGTCGAGGCGGCACCGCCACGCGCAACCCCAAGCGCCGCCGCACCACGGCCACGGCGAACTCCCAGAAATTTTTCACGACGGGAAACCCGATGCCGCCCGCCGTCACGAGCAGCATGACCACCGACACCAGTCCGACATTTCCCCGCAGCGTCGCGTTCGCAAGGCCGTCGGGCACCGTCGAAAAACCCGCGTTGCAAAACGACATCACCGAGTGGAAGACCGAAAAAAACAAACGCTCCCCCTGCGACATTGCCGTGACTCCGTCCATTGAAAAATAAATCGCCGCGGCGCCCGCCAGCTCGAACGAAAACGTGAATCCGACAATGAGCCCCACCATCATGCCGATCTGCCCGAGGTTTTCCTCGCTCAACAAATCCTGCAGCGCGATGCGGTTCCTGAACGACACGCCGCCCGTCAGGAAATGCGCGAAAAAATACGTGAGTGTCATGATCCCCAACCCGCCCAGTTGCGCCAGGCACAGGATGACAAACTGCCCGTGCCGCGTAAAATCCGCCGCCGTGTCCACCACCGTCAGACCGGTCACGCACACCGCGCTCGTCGCCGTGAACAGCGCGTCAACCCACGAAATTCCCGTTGGCGTCGCGTTCGGCATTTTCAACAGCAGCGTGCCGATTGCCATGAACAGCGCGAAACTCAAAAGCAGCGCGCCGCCCGGCGTCAGGTTTCGCGCGCCGATCTGCGGAATCCGCCGCAATGCGCGCAGCCCGAGCAGGCCCAGCAGCGTGCATTGCGAAAACCCGAGCACGAACAACCCGATCGTCCCCGGCTGCGCGCCCGGAATCCAGTGGATGAGCCAGCCGTCGACCAGATGGCTGAACGCCGACTCAAGCAAGACGACGACCGCCAGCGCCATTTCGAGTTTGCGCTGGCGCACGTGCTCGCGCCGGTGCGGATGAATCAGCAGCCGCACGCCCTCCTGAAGCACAAAAAGCCCGAGCACGATACGGGTGGACACATGCGCCATCCACTGCTCCCGCGCGGTGAGAGGCCACCCGATTACCAGCACGAAAAGCGCAATCGCCACCAGCGCGCACAGCACCAGCACGACGTTCAGAACGTGAAGGATCGCGGGCCGCCGGGAATCGGAAATGAGCAGGCGCATGGCGCGTGATGTTTGTTTTTACCGGTCAGTATTTGAGGCGCGCGTTCACATGGGCGCAACGCGGGCACGGGCACGTCTCGGAGCCCGCCGGCCCCGCGTAAAGTTTGTCGCACCGCGAGCAAAGGAACGTGACCTTCCGCCGCGCGTGCTCGAAAAACGCGTATTCCCGCCGTCCATAAAACAGCCACATGCCCATGAAAAAAACTCCCACGGCAAAGCAGTAGATGACGCCTGCGGTTAACAAATCCATGATGCGACAGTAGATTCACTCCACGCAGGCTGCCAAGCCTGCTTCACTCGACGCGCAAAACATATCCCCGCAAGTATTCGCTCTCCGGCATGGTGACGAGCACCGGATGGTCGGGCGGCTGATGGCAGAACTCCAGCACGCGCACGCGCCTGCGCGCATCCGCCGCCGCCTCCGCCAGCACGCGCCGCAGTTCCGCATCGTGCATGTGGTGCGAGCATGTGTAGGTGGCCAGTATGCCGCCGGGCGCGAGGCGTTGCATCGCGCGCAGGTTGATTTCCTTGTAGCCGCGCAACGCTCCCTCGAGCGCGCTCTTGGATTTCGCGAACGGGGGCGGGTCGAGCACGATCAAATCCCACGTCTCCGCGCGCCGCTCCGGCGAGGCGCTGTTGAAAAAGTCGAAAACATTCGCGGTTTCAAAATCCGCCTTCACGCCGTTGCGCGCGGCGTTGCGGCGCGCCTGAGCGATCGCATCCTCCGCGCTGTCGAGGCCGAGCACGCTCGCCGCCCCCGCGCGCGCGCAATGGAGCGCAAACGGCCCCTGGTTGCAAAACGCGTCGAGCACACGCCGCCCCCTGGCGTAACGCGCCACGAGCGGATGCTGCTCGCGCTGATCCAGATAAAACCCGGTTTTCTGCCCTCCAAGCAAATCGAGCCAATAGTCAAATCCGCCAATATTCACCCAGCGGGGCTCCCACGTTTTCCCTGAAAATGTGCCGGTCGTCTGCGGCAGGCCTTCGAGCCTGCGAATCGACGCGTCGTCGCGGAAAATGATTTCCGCGGGCGCTGGCTTCACGATGTCCATCAGCAGTCGCGCAATGACATCGCGGCGCTTTTCCATCGCCAGCGTCTGGATTTGCAACACGAGCGTGTCGCCAAATTGATCGAGCACGACACCCGGCAGATCGTCCGACTCCGACCAGATCAGACGGCGGATGTTTTTATCCGTTTGCGCATCCGTCTTGTCGCGGCAGGCGATGGCACGCGTGATTGCATCGCGCAGATATGCCTCGTCGAGCTCCACGCGGTCGCGGTTGAGCTTGCGCCAGCAGATTTGCGAGCGGCTGTTGTAAATGCCCGAGCCGATGCGGCGTCCGGCGCGGTCGCGGCACTCCACGACTTCCCCATCGTATTCGGCGGGCAAGAGCGCCTCGACCTCGTTGACAAACACCCACGGGTGTCCCGTAAGCGCGCGCGATTTGGCGTTGACCTTGAGTTTGAGCGACGGCGTCTGGGCCGGAATGGGTGTGTTGATAGACATGCGCGCCGATCATCACGCCAAAACCGCCCCGCCGAGAAGCGCAAAATGGAGGCTGCCGGTTGAAAGGCCGGGCGTCACCGGCCTTTCGCTTTCCGCGGAAGACGAATCTCGCCCGCGGCCAGTCGCATCAGAAACAAGGCCGCCGTCTGCGCGCGGGTCACGAGGCTCGGCAGGTGCGCCTGCTCGGCATCGCTGTGCAAGCCGCTGCCAATCGCGCCCAGTCCGTCGAGCAACGGCAGGCCCGCCGCGGAAAGTTTGTTGCCGTCGGAACCGCCGCCGCTGTGCTTCCAATCGACCTCGATACCCAGCATCGCGGCGCATTCGCGATACCCCGCAAACATGGCCTCGCTCTCGCGCGTCGCCATCATGGGCGGCGCGGAAAAATGCCCCGTCACTTCGGCTCCAAAACCGTCGGCCTCCGCCACGCGGTCCGCGATGTGGCGCAAGCAGGCTTCCACACGCGGCGCATCCTCCGCACGATTCACCCGCAGGTTGATTTCACACGACGCCATGTCCGGCACGATGTTCACCACGCCGCCGCCGGCGACGGCGCCAACGTTGGCGATCACACCGTCGAACTCGCGATTGATCGCATCGATTTCGTCGATCGCGCGCGCCAGGGCCACGATGGCGTTGCGGCCCTTGGAAAAATCGCGTCCCGCATGGGCGGCCCGACCGCGCACCGCCAGCTTGAAAACGCCCGTGCCCATGCGGCTGCGCACGATGTCCCGTCCAAAAGCCGTTTCGAAAATAAGCCCGAAATCAAAACGCCTTGCCGCCTCCGCCAGCAGCGGCGCGCTGCCCTCCGAGCCGATTTCCTCGTCGGGCGTGAGCAGGATTTCCCAGCCGATGTTGCGCGCCATCGCCGTCGCCTCGAAGGCCTGCAACGCCGCCAGCAAAATCACGATGCCTCCCTTCATGTCGATCACGCCGGGCCCGCGCAAAGTCTCCGCATTGATCTGCGTGCATTTTTGAAACGCGCTTTCGCGGCCAAACACCGTGTCGTAATGGCCGTTGAGCAAAAGCTGCGCCGGAGCCTCCTGGCGGCATCGCACGCACAGCGCCCCCGGATTGCCTGCGCCCGCGGGCACGACATCGCATGCCGCTCCCGGCAGCGCTCCGAACGCCTGACGCAAGGCCGTCAGCATGAGCGCGAGGCCGCCGGGATTTTTCGAGCCCGAGTTGATCTCGCACCAGCGCGCCAGCAGGTCCCGCCATTCGCCGGCGCGCGCTGCGATCCTGTTTATGTGCGGGGCGAATGAATCGGGAACGGAGGTTTTCATGCGGCGCAATACATGCACAAGGAAGCACGCTTGCCAAGGGGCCGCGATGTCGCCGCATCCCCGCCGCGCGCGATTTCTTGTTTTGCAAAGCGCCGCCGCAAGTCGCACGCTGCGCGCCATCATCAGCAAATGCAGACACCGGTTGTTAATCTTTATCTGGTCGGCTTCATGGGCACGGGAAAAACCACCGTGGGCCGCGCCATCGCATGCCGGATCGGCGCAAAATTGCACGATGTTGACGCGGAGATCGAGCGCATGCAGGGCAAGCCGATCCCGGAGATTTTTGCGGAACAAGGCGAACCCGCCTTCCGCGCGATGGAGCGCGCCTTCATCGAAACCGGACACCCCGCCCAAGGCTGTGTCGTCGCATGCGGCGGCGGGCTGGTCGTGCAACCCGGCATGCTCGAGCTGCTCCAGTCCAAGGGCGTCGTCATCTGCCTCCACGCATCCCTCGAAACGATTCTCAAACGCACGCAGCACAGCAGGAGCCGCCCGCTGCTGAATGTCGAGGACCCGCTCGCCCGCATGAAGGAAATCTACGCCGCCCGCGAGCCGGTCTACCGGAAGGCGGGCACGCTCTTGCTGACCGACAATCGCACGCTCCCCGACATCATCACCCACGCCATGCGCGTCTATAAGCGCGAGGCGGCGGATTTTTTGCGGGTCCACAAGATCGGCGGGCCTGCCGCCGCATCCGATGAATCCGTTTCTTGAGTTGCGCGACAGCCTGCGCGCGCTCGGCTTCGACGAGGTGCGTTATGTCAGCATTCCCGCGGACAGCCAGCGGGCGGAAGCAGAAACCGCCGCCCTCCGCGAATGGCTCGACGCCGGTCATCATGCCGACATGCACTGGATGGAGCGCGGTTTCGACAAACGCGCCTCCCCCGGCCTCGTGCTGCCCGGCGCCGAGTCGATGATCGTGCTCGGCATAAATTATCTGCCGGCCCAATCCGCAACGGACGCCGGCGAAGCGCGGCCAGTCTGGGCGCGCTATGCGCAATACTCGGATTATCACGACACCATCAAAACCGCGCTCGAAAAAGCCGGCCTCCTCATCGAGGAAAAACTCGGGCTCGGCCCCGGCGATTATCGTTACTACGTGGACACCGGTCCCGTCCTCGAACGCGCATGGGCCGTGCGCGGCGGCCTCGGTTTCATCGGAAAAAACGCGATGCTCATTTCCCGCGATTACGGCAGCTGGCTCTTCCTGTCCGCCATTCTCGTGCGCGCCAGGCTGCCGACTGACGATTCGCTGCCATCCCGCAACTATTGCGGCAAATGCACGCGCTGCCTCGACGCCTGCCCGACAGGCGCGATCGTGCGCCCCGGCGTGATCGATTCGCGCCTGTGCATTTCCTACCAGACAATCGAAAACAAGGGCGCCATTCCCAGGGAGCTTCGCAAAAAAATCGGCACGCGCATCTATGGCTGCGACATATGCGCGGAGGTTTGCCCGTGGAATCGTTTTGCGCAGGCAAGCCGGAGTATCCTGCTCGATGCGCGCCCGGAAATCCGGCGGCTCGCGCTGGCCGATTTGCTCGCGCTGACGCCGGAGAGCTTCGCGGCGCATTTCCGCAAAACCCCGATCAAGCGCGTCAAACTGGCCGGGCTTTTGCGCAACGCCTGTGTCGTCGCCGGAAATCTCGGCGCGCACGCGAATGACTGCCTGCCGCAACTCGTCCGCCTCGCCTCCCACGATTCTCCACTCGTTCGCGCGCATGCCGTCTGGGCGGTTTTCCAAATCGCCGGAGCCGCGCGCGCATCGACGCTTCTGGCCGCGGCACGCGACGCCGAAACCGATGCGTCGGTGCTGGAAGAGTATCGGGCCGGGGATGATTTTTCCGAGAAACAATGAAAGGGCGCGCGCGTGTTGTCCAAACACTGCCCCGTCAAAAAAACAAAGGAGCGGCCCGAAACAAGGCCGCTCCTCTGGCATGTTGCTTTCGCAAGAGCCGGTTGCTTACGCGCCGACGGGAATCAAATCGTCCACGTTGTCGGACTCGGCGCTGATGTCGGCAAAGAGCCACGTGGAGAGATAACGTTCGCTGCACGAGGGGATGATGGCAACGACGAGCTTGCCCGCGTTTTCAGGACGTTTCGCGATTTGAATCGCCGCCCATACCGCCGCGCCGGACGAGATCCCGACGGGAATGCCGTCGAGCGTGTTCACCTGCTTCGAGACCGGACCGGCGTCGGTGTCCTTTACGCGGATGACCTCGTCGTAGACTTTTGTGTTGAGCACGGCGGGAATAAATCCGGCGCCCAAGCCCTGGAGTTTGTGCGGGCCGGGCTGGCCGCCTGACAAAACCGGCGACGCGTCGGGCTCGACGGCGATGATCTTCACGCCGGGTTTGCGCGATTTGAGCACTTCGCCGACGCCGGTTATGGTGCCGCCGGTGCCGATGCCCGACACGACAAAATCAACCGCGCCGTCGGTGTCGCGCCAGATTTCCTCGGCTGTGGTCTTGCGGTGGATTTCGGGATTCGACGGGTTGGCGAATTGCTGGAGAATGACGCTGTTCGGAATCTTGGAAGCGAGCTCCTCCGCCTTCGCGATTGCGCCTTTCATGCCCTTCGGTCCTTCGGTGAGCACGACCCGCGCACCGAGCACCTTCAGGAGCTTGCGGCGTTCGAGCGACATCGTCTCCGGCATGGTGAGGACGAGCTTGAAGCCCTTTGCGGCAGCGACAAACGCAAGCGCAATGCCGGTGTTGCCCGACGTCGGCTCGATGAGAACGGTGTCTTTGTTGATGCGACCGCTTTTGAGAGCGTCTTCAATCATGGCGAAGCCGATGCGGTCCTTGACGCTGGAAAGCGGATTGAAGAATTCGAGCTTGAGAGCGATATCCGCGACGGCGCCATGCGCGGCTGCGGTCCGGTTGAGACGGACGAGCGGCGTGTTGCCGATAGTTTCAGTGATGTCGTTATATATTTTCTTAGACATAGATATATGTGATTTATGGGTTAGTGGAAAATTAGTGATATATGGAGAGTTGTGATGCGAGCCGATTTACCCGGCACGGGTAATTTGAACGTATCCTGTAAAAAAGGCAGCGCTTAAAATGTTTATAAAAAGTGAATTTATCATGTTATAAAATCGTATGCACAGCTTTTCGCTGGTTTTGGATCGTGTTGCCTTGGAAGACATGGCCGAAAGCCGCAGCGTGGCAATGCCGCCCGCCTGCAGTTTCAGTGCAAGCAATTGGGCGTGCGCGGCTTCGACATCGACGCTTTTCCTTCTGGCAACGGTTCAAACCGAAGACAGGGCGGGCACCCGTCCGATGCGTGGCCGCGACGCGCGACGACACAGCGGCGGCAAGATCGCCGCTTCTTGTGGCGTGCATGCTCCGTTCCGTTTCAAAGATTCTGTGCATAAGCAATAAAGCGCCGGTATTCGTCGATGATCGCATGCAGGGCGGCAATGCATGCGGATGTTTGTTGTTCGAGTGGCGCAAGCGCGGGCGTCTCGAAAATAATGTCGAAGGGGTGCGGTTGTTGTCCGGCGGGCGGCGAAAGCACGCCTTTGAAACACTCCCGTAAAATGCCTGATTTGGCCTCGAACCCGTCGATAAGGAGGCGCGAGTCGCGCGGCAAATGCGGTTCCGCAGCGTCGAGCGCCGGCTGAAGCAGGGCTTCGTTGAGCAGGCGTCCGTGCGCATAGCCGTAGACGCCGTCGCAGGTATCGTCCGCATGGAGCGTGATGATGCCGTCGAAGCGATGCGTGCGCAGCTCCTGTTCGAGGATGCGCACCTCGGGTTGCGACGAACCGCGCCAGAATTCGCGATTCAGATCGAGGCCGGCGGAATTAACGCGCGTGTTGTCCTCGTAGCCGGTCGGGTTGCACACAGGATAAGCAACAAGATCGTAGCCGGCGGCGAGCGCAGGCGTGCGCGAGAGTTCCCCGAGAAAACGCACAAGCGCTTCGCAGCCCGCAGGCTCGTCGCCATGTATCCCGGCGAAAAGCCCCAGGCGGATCGGATCATGCGGCGCGCGCGGCCCTACAAACATGAATCGCGGGATTCCATAGCGCGTGTTTCCGGCGCGAAACACCCCGGCCATGGTGCCGATCACGTTGTCGTCGTGCTCGGCGAGGTCGAGCAGCGGCCCGAGCAGTCCGTAAAGGTCGCGTTTGGCGTGTGTTGACGGGTGTTTCACCATGTTGTGATTGCGGGTTCCCCGACATGCGCGAATGGCGCAAAGGCAGGGATGAGAATCGGGATGACCTTCAAAAGAAATGATTTGGTGTTCATCATTTGGGGCGCCAGCGGCAAGTCGTCACAGCCGGCTCGTTTTCATGGTTGTCGCGGGAAGTGAAAATGCTCGGAATTTTTGGGCGATTCCTTTTGTTTTTAATGGAAAAATGCTGGCGCGTATTTCTTAACGCCGCACACTCGCCACGAGTAGCGCTTGGGCTTGTTTCTTTTTACCAGTTGCTTATGCTGCATTTTCATTTATCACTCATCTTTATTAACAAACATAAGATTAAGCTCAAGGCAAGACCTTCGCAAGACAGATTTTAAAATGATATTTACAATGCGATTACACTATCGCAGCGGATATTTTTCGCTCCAGCGGAAGCCTTATTTATCGCAAAAGTGCCTCACAACGTCAGCCGCAACCCGTCGTAAGCGAGCGCGACCTTCAGCGGCATCCGCGCCGTCCATTCCGCGTGGCCGACGACGTGCGTCAGATGCGTCAGATAGGTCTGCGGCGCGTCGATTTGCCGCGCCACGATGAGAGCCTCCTCAATCGACATGTGCGACGGATGCGGTGTCGGGCGCAATCCGTCCAGCACGACCGCATCCGCGCCGCGCGCCAAATCGATGGCGGACTGAGGCACGGTCTTGCAATCGGTGTAGTAGACAAATTTTTTCCCGCTGCCGCGCTCCGTAAAAACGAGCCCCAGCGTCAGCACCGTCCCGTGCGGCAGGAGCACCGCCTCTATCGTCCCCTGCGGCAGTTCCAGTTTCCCCGGGCTCACCGGCATTTCGTTCAAACGGAACGCCGCATATCCCGGGGCCACCGGACGCTCTCCGATTGCATACGGAAAAATAACGGCCAGCCGCGCCATGCCCTCCGCCGTCGAATAAACCGGCAGCGCTGCCCCGCCCAGCAAATCGCAGAACCGCCGCAAATCATCCATCCCCGCGACATGATCCGAATGCCCGTGCGTGAGAATGAACAAATCCAGCCGCTTGATCTTTTCCCGCAAGCACTGCATCCGGAATTCCGGCCCCGCATCCACCTGAATGTGCAGGTCATCCATGATCACATGCACGCTCGTCCGCGTCCTGCTGTCGCGCGGGTCGTCCGATGTGCAGACCTTGCAATCACACGCGATCATGGGAACGCCCTGCGACGTGCCCGTGCCTAGAAAAATGACTTCCATAAAAAATCAAACGCACGCCGCTAACCACGAAGCGTCAAGCCTCGGCTCACGTTTGCGCATCCGCGTTCATCCCGGAACGCGCCCGCTCACGGGCCGCATTGCGTTTCCACGCCTTCATCACGCACATGACGAGCGCCACCGCCGGGGCCCAAATCATAAAGATAAACGACAGGAACCGGGCTCCGATCACGACCAACTCTCCCGCCGTGCGTCCCGTGTCGATGAACAATCCGCCGATTGGAAACGTGATCGCGCCCACGATCGCACCCGTTGCGATGATCCCGAGCACCCACGCCAAAAACCATCCGGTCCAATACGCCACCGGACGCCATTTCCCACATCTCGATTTTTTCAGGTTCGCCTCGCTTTTCATCGCACTCATTTGATCACCTCGTATTTCAACAAAAGCGTATCCGCCGCCAGTTTCTCGCAGGCGAGCAAACGCAACGCCACATTCACTGCTTGCGCCGACAAGGGCACTCCCGCCCCAAAAATCCGCGGCTCCAGCGTCACCCAAATCTCATCCACCGCGCCCGCCGACAGAAAAGCCCCGTAAGCCTGCCCGCCGCCCAGCAAGGCGCATCGCTTTTTCCCGCGCGCCCGCAGATTCGCGATGATTTCTTCCGGCGATTCCCCGGAGAATTCCAGGACTCCCGGAACGCTCCCCTTCGCCGCGGCTGCCGCGTCGCGCGTCAGGATGATTTGCAGCCGCCCGTCGTCCTTGCGCGCGCGTATTGCCGTTTCGGATACACGAAACGTCTCTGCTCCCATGACGCTGCAATCAAACCCCCGCAGCGCCTCGCGAAAATACCGCTTGTCCGCAGCCGACACAAACGCCGCCCCCTTCGCATCATGGAAAGTGATGCGTCCGTCCAGCGACTGCGCCGCAATAAGAATGACACGCAAAGACATTCCCCACCCCTACCCGTCCGCCCGCCGCTGCACAAGCACGCGGTTTGCGGCGCCCCTTCCCCCACACATAAAAACTAAAAAAACGCGCCTCACCTCCCCGCTTGTTTTCCTCCGCGATTTTTCGCAAAGTCACGCCATTATGATTTTGCGAACCAAATTTCTCCGCGCGGCGCTGCTGCTCGCGCTCGCCATTTCCGCAACCGTCTTCGCGCGCGCCCAAAGTCTCAACGTCGAAGTCGCCAACATGCGCCAGGAACTCGAACTCCTGCGCCAGCGCGTTGGCGAACTCCAGCTCTCCGTCGAATCGCTCCAGCGCGAACTCTCGGACACCCGCTCTACCGCCGCCGCCGGCAAACAAAGCTACGCCACCGTCAAACAACTCCACGACGCCATCGCCGACCTCAACCGCCTCATCAAGGACTCCAACGTCGCCAGCAAAGCCGACATCCTCCGCACCGTCAGCACACAAATGGACAAGCTCGTCAAACAAACCAACGACGCCCTCCGTGACATGGCCAAAAGTGTGAACGCCACCCGCAGTTCCGTCGGCAACACCGGCTCCGGAAACACCTCTGCCACCGCGCCCGCATTCTCCGACAACTACCCGAAGGAAGGCATCAGCTACACCGTGCAGCCCGGCGACAGCCTCAGCTTGATAGCCAGAAAAACCGGCGCAAAAATGAAAGACATCGAAAACGCCAACCGCATCGCCAATCCCAAGGCCCTCATGCCCGGCCAAGTCCTTTTCATTCCCGGCGGCAAGGAGCCCGCACCGCCCGCCCCCGCCTCGCCCGTTGCCCCGGCGGCCAACTGATTTCCATTTCGCACGCACAATCCAACCAACGCAACCACCCACACCATGGCAGCACCCAAATCACGCCTAGGCCGCGGACTCGGCGGACTCATCGCCAACGCCACCAAAAAAGACGCGCCCGCCCCGGCGGCCAAATCCTCCGCCCCCGCGCCGCACGGCGGGCATCCTGCCACGCCGGCCTCCTACCAAGGCATGCCCGGCTTCATCGAAATCGCCGTCGCCAGCATCATCCCCAGCCCCACGCAAGCCCGCCACGACATCGCCCCCGCCGAGCTGCAGGAACTCGCCGACAGCATCGCCGCCGAAGGCCTCCTCCAGCCCATCGTCGTCCGCAAGCACGGCGACAAATACGAACTCATCGCAGGTGAGCGCCGCTGGCGCGCCTTCCAGCTTCTCAAACTCAAAACCATCCCTGCCCGCCTCACCACCGCAAGCGACACCTCCGCCGCCGTCCTCGGCCTCATCGAAAATCTCCAGCGCGAAGGCCTCAACCCCATCGACGAGGCGCAGGGCTACGCCAGCCTCATCCGCGATTTCAAACTCACCCCCGAGACCGTCGCCGACCGCGTCGGCAAAAAACGCCCCACCATCGCCAACGCCCTCCGGCTCCTCAGCCTCGATGCGGAACTGCAAGGCTACGTCGCCACCAACCGCCTCAGCGTCGGCCACGCCAAGGTGCTCCTCGGGGTCGAGGACGCCGCACAACGCGCCCTCCTCGCCCGCCGCGTCATCGAGGAAGCGCTCAACGTCCGCGACACCGAGCTCCTCGTGCAGAAGCACAAGCACGCCGCCGCCGCAACCGGCAAACCCGGCGCCGCGCAAAACAAAGTCCCGCCCGCCGACGCCGCCGCGGTTGCCAGCATCGAACGCAAGCTCACCTCCCATTTCGGCTCCCGCGTCGCCATCCGCCACACCGCCAAAAAAGGCAAAATCGTGATCGAGTATGCAGGCAATGCCGATCTCCAACGCATCCTCGAAAAACTCGGCGTCGAGGCGTGAATAAAAAGTAGAAAGTAAGAATTAAGAATTAGAAAAAACAAACAGCCGGAAGGAAACCAGCGGCCTCGTCATCGCACGTTCACCCGCTGTCACTTCTTACTTCCTACTTTTTCCTTCCTACTTTTTTTCACAGCATGAGTGACACAAGCGACACATCACTCCTCGAAGCCACGCAGGCGTACGGCGCAAAGGTTTTTCGACTGCGCCTTCCGTTTGTCGGCGAACTGCGCCAATACTCCTTCGCCAAATTCCGGCGCGATCTCCTCGCAGGCGCGGTCCTCACGCTCGTTTCCATTCCGCAGGCAATCGGCTTCGCGCTCATCCTCGGCCTTCCACCCGGCCCCGTCATCACATCCGTCGTCATCGGCGGCTTTGTCGGCTCGCTCTTTTTCACCTCGCGCTACCACGTCTTCGGCCCCACGAGCTCCATCAGCCTGATCACCGCGGCCACCATCGCAACCATCGCCGCCGCCAATCCCGGGCTTGAGCTTTCCTCCATTCAGCTTGCCGTCCTGATGGCCTTCATGATCGGCGCGCTGCAATTCCTCGCCGGCCTGTTCCAATTCGGCGAAGTCACGCGATTCATCTCGCTCGCCGTCGTTGTCGCCTACAGCACCGGCATCGGGCTTCTCCTCGTGTCTAGCCAGTTGCATCACATCTTCGGATTGCCCGCCGCGCGAGGCGGCACTTTTGGCGCCAACCTCTGGGGCGTTGTCAAAGGCATCGCGCAAGGCCAGACATCGTGGTGGGCCGTGGGAATCGGCGTCGGCACCTGGGGCATCTTCGAACTCTTGAACCGCATCAGGCCCAAATGGCCCGAAGCGCTCTTCGGCCTCATCACCATGGGAATCGTCGGCTGGATTCTGGCGCGCACAATGAACATTGTGCCCTTCAATCTCGTCAGCGGCGAAGGCGAGCTCGCCGCCGATCTTCCCGCCTTCGCCGGACTGCACCTTTCCAGCGCCGAGTTCTCCGTGATGCCCTCGCTCTTCGGCACCTGCGTCGCCATCGCCATCCTCGGGATGCTCGAAGCCACCTCGATCACCAAGGGCCTCGCCGCCAAAAGCGGCCAGTCAATCGAACCCCGGCAGGAACTCGCCGGCATGGGCGCGGCCAACATCGCCTGCTCGCTCTTCAGCGGCGTCCCCGGCTCCTCCTCCTTCGCCCGCTCCGCCGTGAACTACCAAAGCGGCGCCGCCACGCAAATGTCCTCCATGCTCAGCAGCGTGGTCGTTCTCGGCATTGTGCTCTTCATCACGCCCGCGTTTGGCTACATCCCCGTGGCCGCCCTCGCCGCGCATCTCATCCGCGTCGGCATCAAGATGATCAACCCCGCGCAAATCCGCATCGCGTTCCGCTCCACCCGATCCGACGCGCTCGTTTTTGCCATCACCCTTTTCTCCTGCCTTTTCCTCAAACTCGACACCGCGATCTACGTCGGCATCGGCGTCTCCCTCGCGCTCTTCCTCCGCAAGGCCAGCGCCCCCTCGCTCGTCGAATACACCTTCACCGACGGCGGCGCGCTCACCCAGCTCGAGGAAGGCGAAAAACGTCGCAACGACGCCATCTCCATCGTGCACGTCGAAGGCGAACTCTTCTTCGGGGCCGCCGACCTCTTCCAGGAGCAAGTCCGCCTCATGTCCTCGGACAGCAACATCCGCGTCGTCATCCTCCGCATGAAAAACGCGCGCCACCTCGACGCCACCTCGGTCATGTCGCTCCTCCAGCTCCACGAATTCATCCACAAAACCGGCCGTCACCTCATCATCAGCGGCATCAACCCCGACGTCGAAAACGTCCTCGTCTCCAGCGGCGCCATCAAGGAAATCGGCAGGGAAAACGTCTTCCCCGCCGAGGCGAACCTCACCGCCAGCACAAAAAAAGCCCTCCTCCGCGCCTCTCACCTCCTCCAAACCGCCTCAGCCGACGTGCGCATCTTCTACGACAAAAAGCGCGAAGAATCCAAAGCCACCGCCTCCCCGAAAAACTTCCCCTCCGACCACTCCCACCTCAACGACTACCAAATCTAGCCGCCGCGCCCGTCCCATCCGCCCTGCAAAATGCCGCCCCCTTCTCCACAACCCTGGCCCATGAAATGGGTCGCCCTGGCAACCGTCATCTGCCTCGCCGCCTACACGATCTTTACGCTCGCCACCCTCGAAAACCGCAAAACCGCAAAACAAACCCACGAACCCTGGGCCGAGGCGCAAGCCCGCGCCGCCAAAGTCCGGCGCGCCGAAACCGCCGGCTACAAACTCATCGCCGCCACCACCGAACGCCCCTCGGATCCTGCAATCATGGATGAAGCCATCAGCAAATTCCGCGCCTCCATCACACCCGCTCCCGCAGGCATCCCCGCCGAGGTCGGCAGCATTCTCTCTCCCCAACCCAAAATCCCCGACAGCATCAACAAAATCGCCGCCCCCGCGACCGTCGCTCCCAAAGAGCCTTGTCAGATCCTCTACACCTGCCAGCTTCCCGACGACCAAAAACTCCTCGCCGACACCTCCGTTTATATCAAGGACAACGACATCGTCATCATAACCAACTTCGACAACCTCGACGGCGATTTGCGCGTCCGCACTCGCGAAACCACCGTCCTCCTCACCATCCCCGGCGGCACGTTCTCAGCCGGACGCACCTACACCATCACCCTCGCCGCGCGCGACGAATCCCGCCGCTGGACCATGCTCGCGAATTGACGCCAGCCCGGCAAAAGCAAATACATCATCCCTGAAATGAGCAGCACCAGCTCCATCATCCATGCCTCCGCCATCGCCACGACCATCAAACCCGTGGACCTCCGCGGCATCCTGAAATACGTTCCCCGCTTCAAAGACCACATCTTCGTCATCGCCCTCGACGGCTCCATCATCGCCGACGAAAATTTTGGCAATCTCCTCGTTGACATCGCCGTCCTCCGCAGCCTCGGCATCAAAGTCGTCCTCGTCCACGGCATCGGGCACCAGCTGCAGGACCTCTCCGCCATCCGCCATGTCCCCATCACCGACGTCATCGGCACCGGCATCACCGACGCCGCCACGCTCGACCTCGCCATCCGCGCCTCCGCCCGAGTCTCCCACGTCATCCTCGAAGGCCTCACCCAAAACGCCATCAAGTGCGCCATCACCAATGCCGTCCGCGCCGTTCCCCTCGGCATCCTCCGCGGCGTCGATCACCAGTTCACCGGCAAGGTCGATCAGATCGACACCGAGTTTCTCACCACCCTCATCGAAAAAAACATCACCCCCATCGTCTCGCCCATCGGCTTCGGCCCCGATGGCAAGGCGCTCCGCATCAATTCCGACCTCCTCGCCGCCGAGCTCGCCGAAGCCCTCCGCGCATCGAAAGTCCTCTACCTCGCCCCCGTCCACGGACTCGAAATCAAAGGTGAACTCCGCCGCGACATCCCCGCTGCCACGCTCAAAACCATCCTTGAAAAAAATCCCGAGCACATCGCCCCCGACGTCCGCAGCAAGGCCGTCAACGCCCTTCGCGCCATCGACACCGGCACCCCCCGCGTGCACCTCCTCGACGGACGCGCCTTCGACAGCCTCCTCAACGAAATCTTTTCCAACGAAGGCGTCGGCTCCCTCATTTACGGAAACGACTACCAGCAAATCCGCCGCGCCAAACGCAGTGATGTGCGCGCCATCCACAATCTCACCCGCGGCGCCGTCCGCCGCGAGGAACTCATCCATCGCACGCAACAGGCCATCGAGAAAAACATCGACCAGTTCTACCTCTTCGAAATCGACGACACCATCGTCGGCTGCGTCTCGCTCTATTTTTATCCCGACAAGCCCGGCCTCGCCGAAATCGGCTCGCTCTACGTCCAGCCCAACCATCAAAACCGCGGCATCGGACACAAACTCGTGGACTACGCCTGCATGAAAGCGCAGGAACGCGGCGCGACAACCGTCGTCGCCCTCTCCACGCAGAGCTTCTCCTTCTTCACAACCGCGATGGGCTTTGAGGAAACAGGCAAAACCATACTCCCCGAAACCCGCCTCAAACTCTACGATGAAAGCGGCCGCAACCCCCGCATCCTGATGAAGACGGTTTGAGGCAGGGAGCGCGGAGATCCGGCTCCGAGGTATCCGAAACACGAATACGTGAGGAGAAACACGCCAAAGGAGTGCCGCGGCAGCCAATGGAGCAATTCCTTTTCGCCCTGTTCACGTATTCCAAATTGCGCCCGCCGTTTTGACGCATGGGATTTTTTCTTTGCCAGCCTGCTCCGTTTGGGAATCTTTTACTATTTTTCCGCCACATCATGCTCAACGCCACACCGCTCAAGAATCTCGACTCTGAAATCCACGCCTGCATCGTGTCCGAACTCGGCCGCCAACAAAGCCACATCGAGCTCATCGCCTCGGAAAACTTTGTCGTCCCCGCCGTCATGGAAGCGCAAGGCAGCGTGCTCACCAACAAATACGCGGAAGGGTATCCCGCCAAACGCTGGTATGGCGGTTGCGAATACGTGGACAAAGTCGAGCAGCTCGCCATCGACCGCGCCAAAAAACTCTTCGGCGCCGAGCACGCCAACGTCCAGCCGCACTCCGGCTCCCAGGCCAACTTCGCCGTTTACACCTCCGTGCTCCAGCCCGGCGACAAAATCCTCGGCATGAACCTCAGCCACGGCGGACACCTCACGCACGGCAACCCGGCCAATTTCTCCGGCAAACTCTACAAGTTCGTCCAATACGGCGTGCGCGAGGACAACGGCCTCATCGATTACGACGAGCTCGCCAAGATCGCCGCCGCCGAGCAGCCGAAAATGATCACCGTCGGCGCCAGCGCCTACTCGCGCATCATCGACTTCAAGCGCATGTCGGAAATCGCCGCGAGCGTCGGCGCGTATCTCTTCGCGGACATCGCGCACATCGCCGGACTCGTCGCCACGGGCCTGCATCCCTCGCCCGTGCCCTACGCCGATTTCGTCACCACGACCACGCACAAAACGCTCCGCGGCCCGCGCGGCGGCCTGATTCTCTGCAAGGAAAAACACGCCAAGGCGATTGACTCCGCCATGTTCCCCGGCGGCCAGGGCGGCCCGCTCATGCACGTGATCGCCGCCAAAGCCGTGTGTTTTGCCGAATGCCTCAAGCCCGAATTCAAGACCTACACGACGCAGCTCGCAAAAAACTGCAAAGCCCTCTGCGCGTCCATGGAAAAACGCGGCTACAAGATCGTGTCCGGCGGCACGGACAACCACCTCTTCCTCGTCGATCTCCGCGCCAATCTCCCGGAGCTCACCGCGAAGAAGGCGCAGGAGACCCTCGATCTGGCCAATATCACCTGCAATAAAAACACCGTGCCCTACGAAACGCGTTCTCCCTTCCAGGCCTCCGGCATCCGTCTCGGCACGGCGGCGGTGACCTCGCGAGGCCTGATCGAAGCCGACATGGACGAAATCGCCGCCTGCATCGATCTCGTGTTGAAAGCCATCGGCACGCCCGGCGAAGCAATCGCGATCGCCGAATCGAAAAAACGCGTCCTCGCCCTGACCTCAAAATATCCGCTGCCGTACACGATGGCGTGAGGGTGGAGGAAGAATCAGCCGAGTTTTTTTGAATCACGGAAACACGGAAGCACGGAAAGATTCACCACAGAGGGCAGAAGGAGTGGCAGAGATCGCGGTGGCGCGATTCGGGTCGGGTGGCATGAGCGACCCGCCCGTGGGTTTTGGCCGGATCGGGTGGCACGGGCATCCTGCCCGTGTCTTCTGCCTTCGGAACACGGGCTGGCAGCCCGTGCCACTCGACGCAAATCGAAATACCTCTTCTACCTCTGACTTCTGTCCTCCATCCTCTGCCCCGCCCCCTCTTTCCGACCTCCGTGTCCTCCGTGACTCCGTGGTGAATTATTCCCGTCTGCCCTACGACTGGCAGTTGGCCTCGATGAATGCCTTGATCTCGGCGGGAGCAGCCTTGATCTTGTGCTTCACGAGCGGACGCGATTTCAGGATTTCCAGCGTCGGATCGAGCGGCTCGATGCCGGTCGCCTCGCGGATCGTGTCGGGGAATTTCGCCGGGCTCGCCGTGGCAAGCACGACGCTCGGACGATCGGAGGCGAGCTCCTTGAAACCGCAGGCCGTGTGCGGGTCGATGATGTAATTGAAATCCTGATACACGCGTTTGATGATCGCGGGGATTTCCGCGTCGTCGCAGCGCGAGGCGCTGAAGGTGTCGCGGTCGAAATTTTCGAAAACGCAGCGCCCCGTCGCCTTGAACGCGCCCATGACTTCGCGGACTTTTGCGCCGTCGCGTCCGAGGCTGTAATAGAGGAAGCGCTCGAAATTGGACGACACCTGGATGTCCATCGACGGAGCGAGGCTCGGACGGACGCCGCTCACGCTGTATTCGCCCGTCGTGAAGAGGCGGTACAAAATGTCATTCTGGTTTGTGGCGACCCTGAATCCGCGCATGGGCACGCCCATTTTTTGGAGCATCCAGCCGGCGAGGACGTTTCCAAAATTGCCGGTGGGAACGACGAAGTCGGCAGTCGCACGCACGTTCGCGGGAAGGCGCAGCCAGGCGGACAGGTAATAGACGCATTGCGCAAGGACGCGCGCGAGATTGATCGAATTGACCGCGGAAAGATGATGACGCGTGCGAAATTCCTGGTCGCCAAAAACGTCTTTCAGCGCTGCTTGCGCATCGTCGAACGTGCCGTCGATGGCGAGGGCGAAGACGTTTTTGGCGCCGGTGCAGGCCATCTGGCGTTCCTGCAGCGGCGAGGTGCGCCCGTCGGGATAAAGGATGAAGATCGCAGTGCCCGGTTTACCCAGAAGCCCATGAATCGCCGCCGACCCGGTATCGCCGGAAGTCGCGCCGAGGACATTGATGGTTTCGCCGCGCACACGGCATTGGTACTCGTAGAGATTGCCGAGGACTTGCAGCGCAAAATCCTTGAACGCGAGCGTGGGGCCGTGGAAAAGCTCGAGGACATACAGGTCCGGCGAGAGTTGCCTGAGCGGCGCGATTTCGGGGACGGAAAACGTCGAGTAGGATTTCGCGATGAGGGCGCGCAGGGTGTCGTCGGGAATATCGGTGGCGAAGTGGCGCAGGAATTCGTGGCAGAGCGCGGCGTAGTCGTTTTTCAGCGCGTCGAAGCGCGCGAGTTGCACCGCATCAAACGCCGGCAAGGTCTCCGGCAAAAACAGGCCGCCGTCCGGGGCGAGTCCGGTGGCGACGGCGTCGGAAAAAGAGAGTACCGGAGTTTGTCCGCGTGTGGAAATGTAGCGCATGTCGGAAGTCGGAGTTTTATGAATTCTCACGCAAAATGAAAGGCCCGGGATTTTTAATCCAAAAACGCGTGCGACAAGGAGGGGCGGCGTCCTCGCCGCCCGACGCGACAAAGTCGCGCACGGGTTGGCCGGTTTGATCGCGCAATACGATTTGGCGATGATTCGAGGACAAAAAAGGGCGAGGCGCTGTTGCGCCTCGTCGGGCGGC
>JARKRC010000036.1 GCA_029974595.1 Ereboglobus sp.
CGCCAAAGTCGATCAAGGCCGAGTCGTTTCCAAGCCGGCCTCAATCCACCTGCGCTTCGCTTCGGGGCGGGCAGGGGCGTTCGCCCCTCCCCTGCGCCCCTCCCCGAAACTTATGGTTTCCTTCAGCGGAATACCGATACAGCGGAATACCGATACGTGGGGTTTGGACGGGTTGGGTGGCACGGGCGACTCGCCCGTGTCTTCCGAACATGCCCGGCACTTCATGCCACGCGAACGCCTCCCGCATCTGCGTGCATCTGTGGTCCAGAACCTCCGGCCCCTGCGCGCGACTCTGCGGTAGTCTCCGATCACGTCTTTTACCGATCTCCTGAAATTGATAAACCACTACGCGGATCGTTACTTGCCTCAAGTTGCACTTGACTTCTTATACCCTCATCATAAAAAACTTATCCATGATTAAATCCAATACCCCTCCCTGCTCTCCTCTCTCAAAAGCCGGAACTCCGAGTTTCGATCAATAACACTGTTAGGCAAAAATTATGAGCATTCACTTAATATCCTATGACCTCGTTGCGCCTGGCCGCGACTATTCGTCCTTGATCAAGAAAATTAAAACCGCGGATGGTTGGTGTCACGTGCTCGAATCCACGTGGCTAGTGAAGACGGATAAGACCGCATCGCAGATCTATTCGCTTCTGACGCCGTTAATGGACTCGAACGACAAGCTCTTCGTCGCTCGTATCGATCAGACAAACAAAGATTGGTATGTCACCAATACGGTAGGACAAACTGTCATCGATTGGATCCGATGGAATCTCTAGCCAAGCATGAAAATGCCTAACAAGGCGCTGGAGCCAATTCCGGTAGCTGTCACGTCTGACGTTCGGCAAAATAAAAATGTCCTCGCTCGAAAATCAGCTTTTATCCGCTATCAAATCGCAGAATGTCTCTGCGATAAATGCACTTTTAGCAGCTGGAGCCGATCCCAATCATACCGACGAATATGGAGACTCTGCACTCATGGAAGCATGCGACAGTTGGCACGATCCAGAGAAGCGATTGATGATGGTGAGAGCTCTACTTGATGCAGGCGCCGACCCTCAATATACAGACAAGGATGGAGGCGGAGTTCTTTTTTCATGCGTTATCGCGAAGGATGCTAACCTAATCGAGCACCTTTTGACCCGAGGAGCCAACCCGAATAAAGAGCATGATATGGGAGAGCCATTGTATGATTGGGCAGAGTTCGATTATCGCTACGATGAGTATGATCTGAACATGCCGGAAGACCCAACCGATGAAGATCGCAAGTCAGAAGAAGCGTGGCTTGGGTATTTATCTAGGCTCGCATCAAAATATGGGAAGAATCCCCCTGATTATTTGATCGCGCTTAGGCGGGCAGGAGCTTTAACCGGAAGAGAAAAACAAATCACAAAACAAGCCGAACAAGGCGGTGGAGGCAACTCGCTGAAGCGGGTGCCTCACCTTTGACGTTTGTCTGAATCCCTTTTTCCCATTTCAGCCTATCACAGATGCTTGAGTTCATAGGAATATTCTTAGCCCTTGTCGGTATTTTATTTGCTTTTGAAGCACCTAGAAATGCATTTCTTCGCTTATTCCGCCGCAATGCACAAGTAAATCTTCATACTAGAAGGCTATCGCCTGAAAGTAATACACCGGACAGTAGAACCATTTCGAAAAAACAAACCTTTGGAGCCACTCAATCAGGAAGGCAGCCCTTTTTCATAAATGAACCATTCACAGAACTACGTTCGGCAAAGCATGTAGCTCAAAAATCCAAAAGACCCCTATTTTTAGTCATTTATGATGATTCTCATCCCACCAAAAGCGAACTTTACTATTCTTTGGGTTGCTTTCTAAATTACTTCACTACGAAGAGATTAGTGGATGACCATTTCGTGTCAGCTTTATTGCCATCGACATCTGATTCTGTAAGAGAATTAATACCTTCGGACGATCCATTAGAGAACTGTCTATGGGTAGTAATAAGCCATGATGGCAAAATCCTCAGGTGTGAAGGCGTCTACGCAAATCCAGACGAAGGACTTAAACGTGTGAGATCTGTTATCGCTGAACTTGACAGCAAAAAGCCGAACAAGCCGGTGTCTCGCCTCTGACGTTCGGTGAAAATATGAGCGATTCTATATTCTATAATCTTCCTCTCAGAGAGCTGGCAACGACCTTAGGTAACATGAGCAGCAAAGTCGCAATCCGCGGTTAAGCAGACTAGACTTGGGTTGTCATGTATTACACAGGAATCGACTATCACAAACGTTACTCTGTGGCGTGCACGCTCGACGCGCAAGGCCGCAAGAGCGCATAGGCGCGAACGCGCCGGAGGCCTTCGCGGGATACTTCAAGGCGCTCGGAGGCCCGAGCAAGGTGGCCATGGAAGCGTGCTGGAACTGGGGAGTGCTCTACGACCTGCTCGAACAAACCGAAGGTGGTGTTTTGTCAATTTTAGGAGAGCGGCAAAAGACGTGATTCGCGATTGTTTCGGAATCGTGCGCAGGGGGCGGCGACGGAGACCACATAGCTGTCCTACAAGAGCGACGATCTGGCGATGGGCGGACTCATCGCGCAGACCCCGGAACTGGCCGGGAAAATCAGCGTGTTCGACCGGGGCATCAGTTCGCGCCGGTGTTTCGACGCGTTGAGCGAACAAGGAAAATACTTCGTATCGCGATTGAACCCCAAGCTAAGCGCCACCGGCATCGAGCCGCGCAAAGTGCCAGCCGCGCGAAAAGACGGGCGCCTGAGAATCCTGCGCGACTGCACCGCATACCTGCACGGCAAAAACTACCGCACCAAAAGACGCTATCGAATCATCAGCGCGCAGCGTGAGGACGGAAAAAAGTTCGTCTTTGTAACCAATCTGATGGGCCAAAGCGCGCAAAAGATCGCGGCGATTTACCGGAGACGGTGGGATATCGAGGTGTTTTTCAAGTTTCTCAAACAACACCTCAACTTTGGGCACTTGGTCTGGCGCAATCAAAACGGCATGCAGGTGATGCTCTACATGACGATGATTACGGCGATCCTGGTGCTCGCCTACAAAAAGCTTAACGCGGTGCCGCTGGCCAAATACGCGAAGATGCAATTTGAGATGGCGCTCGACAGCCTGCTTATCGAGCAAATCGTAATGTGGTGCGGAGGCGACCCACGCAAGGCCAGCCATATCCTATGCCATCTCTAAGCTCTCATCCCCATGTTTCGGACAGCTATGCGGAAACCGTCGCTTCTACTATACGGAAGGGCGCGCACGGTGTGCGCGTCGGGCGGCGGGGACGCCGCCCCTTGTCGCACGCGTATTTTGAAGACGTTTCGGGACTCAGCGCTTCCGTTTGCCGCCTGTGCGCGCGATTTCGTGCGCGGGCACGACGGACGACAAATGCTTGTCGGTCACCGCGCCTTCGCTGGCCGTGCTGACCAGCTTGGCATACTTGGCGAGCACGCCTTGCGTGGCGTAGGGTTTGCGCGGTTTCCGCGCCTTCGTGCGCGCGGCGATTTCGCGGGCGGGGATGCTGAGCGTGATTTCGTTTTTCACCGCGTCGATGGTGATCGGGTCGCCGTTTTTGACGATGCCGATGACGCCGCCAATCGCCGCTTCCGGCGTGATGTGGCCGACGACAAATCCGTGCGAGCCGCCCGAGAAACGTCCGTCGGTGATGAGCGCGACCTCCTTGCCGAGGCCGCGGCCCATGATGGCGCTGGTCGGCGCGAGCATCTCGCGCATTCCGGGGCCGCCGACCGGGCCTTCGTTGCGGATGACGACGACGTGGCCGGAGCGCACGCGTCCGTCGAGAATCGCGGCAAGCGCGGCCTCCTCGCCTTCGAACACGATGGCGCGGCCCGAAAACGTGAGACCTTCCTTGCCGGAGATTTTTGCCACGGAGCCGCCGGAGGCGAGATTGCCGTAGAGGATGCGCAGATGGCTGTCGGGCTTGATGGGCTGGTCAAAGGGCCGCACCACGTCCTGATCCTTCGGATAGGGTTTTACGTCCTTCAGGTTTTCCGCGACGGTTTTTCCGGTGACGGTGAGGCAGTCGCCGTGGATGAGGCCGCGGTCGAGCAGCTCCTTCATGAGCGGGGGCAGGCCGCCGATGCGCGTGAGGTGCACCATGCCGTATTTGCCGGATGGCTTGAGGTCGGCGAGCACGGGCACGCGTTTGCCGATGCGTGTGAAATCGTCGATGCCGAGCTTGACGCCCGCCGTGTGCGCGATGGCGAGCAGGTGCAGGACGGCGTTGGTCGAGCCGCCGAGCGCGATCACGACGGTGATGGCGTTTTCAAAGGCTTTTTTCGTGAGGATGTGACGCGGGAGGATGCCCTTTTTGGCAAGCTCCACGACGGCGGCGCCGGCGCGGCGGCAGTCCTGCTGCTTTTCGCCGGAGATGGCAATCTGCCCGGATGAGTTCGGGAGCGAAAGGCCGAGCGCCTCGATTGCGCTGGCCATCGTGTTGGCCGTATACATGCCGCCGCAGGATCCGGGGCCGGGGATGGAACACTCTTCGATTGTCTTGAGCGCGGGGACGTCGATTTTGCCCGCGGCGTGCTGCCCGACGGCCTCGAAAACCGAGACGATGTCGAGGTCCTTTTTTGTTTCGGGATGGATGCCGGGGAGAATCGTGCCGCCGTAAACGAAGACGGAGGGCCGGTTGAGGCGCGCCATCGCCATGACGCATCCGGGCATGTTTTTGTCGCAGCCGCCAATGGCGACGACGCCGTCAAAACCCTCGCCGCCGACCACGGTTTCGATGGAGTCCGCGATCACCTCGCGCGAGACGAGCGAGTAGCGCATGCCGGGCGTGCCCATGCTGATGCCGTCGGCGATCGTGATGGTGCCGAAAATGATGCCCTTGCCGCCGGCCTCGTTGACGCCCTGCTCGGCGTATTCGGCGAGCGTGTTGATGTGCATGTTGCACGGCGTGAGCATCGACCAGGTGGAGGCCACGCCGACGACGGTTTTGCGAAAATCGGGATCGGTGAATCCCACGGCACGAAGCAGCGAGCGATTGGGCGCGCGGTCGGCCCCATCGTGAACGATGGAGGAGAACTGGCGTTCGGCGCCGGAGGGCGTGTTGGCGGCGCGGGCGGTTTTGCGCGATTGGGTGGCGGAGGTTTTTTGTTTCATGGAAAATATGATTTTGCCGGCCCGGCTCATGCCTGTCCGCTGGCGCGGGCTTCGAGCGCGCCGCGGTCGAGCAGGTGCAGCGTGGTGCCCTCGACGCGGATGATGCCATCCTGCCGGAAACGGGCAAAGGTGCGCGAGAGGGTTTCGCTGGTGACGCCGAGCTGTCCGGCGAGGACTTTTTTGCTGACGGGCAGGACGAACGACACCGGCCCGGCCTTGGGGCTGTTTTCAAGGAGCCACGCCGCGAGCCGGCTTTCCACCTGAAACCCCTTGAGCCCGTGGAGCGATTGCATGAGCTGTTTCAAGTGCATGCTCATCGAGGCGAGCATGTGCAGCGCCAGTTCGGGGTCCTGGCGGATCAGGTCGCGAAAATGATTCTTGCCGACGCGGATCACCTGCGAGGCTTCCAGCGCCATGGCGTTGGCGGGATAACGCTCCGCGCTGGCGAGCACGATCTCGGCGAAACTGTCCGGAGGGCTGAACACCCAAAGGATCTGCTCGCGTCCGTCGGGCGTGAGCCGGGAGATGCTGATGCGCCCGCTTTGGAGGACAAAAAAGCCGTCGGCTTTTTCTCCTTCGCGAAACAGGATTTCGCCCTTTTGCAGTGTTTTGATGGAGCAGCCTTCCGCCACGGCGGCAAGGTTGGCCGGAGGCAGGGCGGCGAACATCCGGCTCTGCCTGAGCGTGGCGATCAATGCGGTCAGGCGATGCGGATTGGCGGGTGTAGAAGGGACGGGTGTCGGCGCGTTGTTCATATTCGAAAGGGAGACTGGTCCGGCGAGGTCATCAGTCCTCGATTTCCGGCATGGAGCAGGCCGGGCTCGAAAGCTCGCGCGCGGGAGCCGCCGGCGATGGGCGGACGGGCAGCTCGGATGCGGCTTGCTCGATCAGTGCGGCGAGCGCCGTGCGGTGGCAGCGGCAGGCGTCCTCGCAGAAGCATCCGAGGTTGATGCGCATGCGCGCAGCCTGCGCGGCGAGCAGGCGGATGGCCTGTGTGGGCGCGCTCGCTTTCATTTCCTTGCGATAGCGCGAGGCAAATGTCCGGTAGTCGATGCGCCCTTTGCGGTAGGCGGCCACGAGTTCCCGGCTTGGCGACAGAAGGGGAAGCCAGACATCAAAGTAACCACGCGCCGCGTAATCCTCATGGCGCACGCTTCTGGGCGGAAACCGGGCCACGCCGATGGAGAGCCCGGGCAGGCCGGCGGCTTCTCCGTAACGGTAGGTATGCAATTTCAGTTTCATGGGAATCATGCGCCTTCCGGCATTTGCATCGCCGCGCGGTGGAGCAGCCGGGCAAGTTGCGGGCCGGTTGATTGCAGCTCGGCGCGATGGATGCGGTAAAGTTTTTCCAAGGTTCCCAGCCCCCGCGCCGTGAGCGAGATGTGGACGCGCCGGCGGTCTTCCTTCGATGGCGAGCGCCGCACGAGCCGGAGCGTCTCCATGCGATCCGCGAGCCCAACGGCGCTGTGATGGGCGATTTGCATTTGCTCGGCGAGCTCTCCGACGGTCACCCAGTCCTTTCCGGGAAATCCCTGGATGGAGAGCAGCGCCTGGTATTGCTGCGGAGTGAGGCCGTGGCTGGTCGCCGCCTCTTTGCTGAAGCCCAGAAATTTGCGCAGCGCATAACGGAATTCCGCAAGCAACTCGTAATCGGCCTTGCCGAGCGCGCTCTCATCGCCGGGGGAGAATTTCATGAAATATCGTTTTGCGATATTCCCATGCCGGCGCAAGCACCTCCACGGTTTCCCCCCGCCGCGCGCGTTATTTTGACATTACTTTGAAGCTCATCCGCCGCGTCGTCTCAATTGTCCAGCCGCCGCCGGGCTCCGAGCCACGCGGCGGCCAGGGTGAGCGCAGTCCAGCCGGCGGCAAGGACGGCGAACCATTCCGCGGCGTGTTTCACCCACCAGCCGGCGAGCCCGCCATCCTGGAGGCCGCTGAACGCGGCGCGCTCCACGGCAAAGAGCACGGTGACGCGAAAGGCGTCGAGCGGGTTGAGCATGAGCGGCAGCACCCAGAGGTCGGGATTGTTTTGAATGAACGGCGCCCCGGCCAGCGCGAGCAGCAGGAGGTCGGCGCCGAAAAGCAAAGCCATCCACGCGGCCAGCGCAGCAATCAGTCCGCGCACACTGTCGCGTATCCAAAACCCAAGCGCAAGCCCCGCCAGCGCGCAGACGACGCTTACGCCCGCGGCTCCAGCGACCGTGAGAAAAAGCTCGGGCGAGCCGCCGCCGGCCAGCGTGGTTGGCAGGGCGAGCACCCCGGCGGAGGCCGCCGCGATGAGGGAGAGCATGGCGGCCTTGCCAGCGAGCCAAGGGCCGATGCCCGCGGGCTGGCTCAGGAGCCAGGGGAATTCGTCGGACTCGGCCTGCGCGGAACTGAGCCCGAGCAGAAACACGGAAAGCGAAAGCGCGTAGAGCATCGCGTTCAACAGCCACCACGCCGCGCCGCGCGCGAGCGCGTCCTCCGGTGTCAGAAGCGGGAGCAGTCCGGCGATGAGCACCAGCAGCAGATGCGCATGAAGAAAACGGTTGAGCCGGTGGCTGAGCCATTCGCGTCCGGCGGCGGCGCGGGCGACTTGGAGGAATGCGGGAAACGGAGGCGAGGCGGGCGTCATGGCAAACGGATTCAGGCAGTCGCGGAAACAAGTTGGGCCGGCGGCGGAGACGAATGGTGAAAGTCCTGGAACCGCCGGCGGAGCTCGTCGGGCGGCACTTCGCCGGCGGAGCGTCCTTCGGAGAGCAACACACAGCGGTCAACGCGGCCCTCCCATTCGCCGAGCAGGTGCGTGGCCATGAGAATGGTGCGGCCGCGCCGGGCCTGGATTGTGAGAAAGTCCTGAAGTATCTCGCGCCATTCGGGGTCGAGATGCAGGCCCGGCTCGTCGAGCAGGAGCACGGGTGTGTCCGCAAGCGCGAAGACTGCGAGCGCGAGGCGCTGGCGGAGACCACCGGAGAGTTTTCGCGTGGGCATGTCCAGGAATCGGGCAAGTCCCCAGTCATTGAGCGCGTCGGGCACGGCGCTGAGCGGGCGTCCGCGCAGGCGGGCATGAAACGCGGCGACTTGCGCAACGGTGAGACGCGGGTGAAAGCTGGGCGATTGCGGCAGCCAGGAAAGGGAGGCGAGGGCGTGGCGCCGGGCGCGTTGCAGATCGTGGCCTGCGATGAGCGTGGAGCCCGCGTCGGGCGCGCTCAGGCCCGCAAGGATGCGGAGCGTGGTGGTTTTGCCCGCGCCGTTCGCGCCTATGAGGAGCGTGATGGCGCCGGGTGCGGCGGTGAAATCGAGACCGCGAAGCACGCGGCGCGAGCCGAAGGATTTTGCGAGTCCAATCGTCTGGATCATGGCGCGGCGGTGGTGAGCGGGGCGGGATCGGTGATGCCGCTGATGCCCGGGATGGCGAGGCGGCTGTGGACGAGGCGGAGAAGCCGTTCGCCGGGGCTGGCAGAAAGGAGGCCGATGGCGGGAAAGTTGCGACGCCACGGGCCGAAGAGATCGGGCTCGCGATGCGGAAGGTCGGCGATGCCGTCGCGGTTCAGGTCCAGCGCGAGGGAGCCTTCCCAGCGGTTGCCGCGGCCTTTCGCGGCCCAAGCGTTGGCGACATTGCGCCCGCTGGTCTCGACGGGATGGATGTTGCGGGAAAACGTGTTTTCCGAAAACACGGTGTCACGGGTGCTGTCGCTCACGCGGAGGCCCACGTAGTTGTTGAGAATGCGGTTGGAACGAATGGTGTTGTTGTTGGAATTCTCCATGAAAAACCCGAGCGTGTTGCCCGCGATCAGGTTTTCCTCGACGACGGTGTCGTCCACGGACTGGAGAAGCAGGCCGTAAGCGCGGTGGTTGCGGTTGCCGGTGAAGCGATTCGCGCGCAGCACGAGGTGCTTTGAATACATGAGGGCGGAGCCGGCGGCATTGTCCGAGAATGTGTTTTCCTCGAAACGATTGTCGTCCGAATACATGTAGTGCAGGCCGTAGCGCACGCCGGTGATGGTGTTGCGGCGCACCAGCGTTTCGTCGGTGAAGGAAAAGTAAATGCCGTCGCGCGTCCCGGTGATGGTGTTGCCGCTGATGAGGTGCCCGACGGAGTTCCACAGGTGGATGCCGTTGCCGCGCCGGTCCTGGATGGCTTCGATTTCGCAGAGTTCGGATTCGGCGGGTTTCAGGCTTTTGGAGAGCGGGTCAATGCTTCCGGCGGCGGCGACGGGGGCGCCGTCGCCAAGGATGACATTGTCCTCGATGCGGCAGCTTCCGGCCTTGCGCACGTAGATGCCGTGAAGGCTGTCGATGACGCGGTTGCCGTGGATGAAGGCGCGCGGTCCGGTGATGTGGACGGCGGCGTGGTCGGAGGAGAGGTCGCGTCCGGAACCGCGGATGGTGAAACCGGCCAGCTCCACATCGGGGGCGCGGATGGCCACCACATGGGTGCGGCGGTCCCCGCGAAGAATGACGGCCCCGGCGGTTCCGGAATCCGGGGTCACGGCGAGCAGGCGCAGGGGTTTTTCCAAGACAAAAGGCCCGTCATAATCGCCGGGCGCGACGAGGATGGTGTCGCCGGGCGCGGCGGCGCGAATGCGCTCGCGAAGCGCGTCGCCGGGTGTCGGCGTTGTCGTGCCGGAGGAGGAATAAGCCGGTCCGGAGGCAAGCGCGAGCGCGATGAGGAACAGGTGAAGGCGGGAAAGGCTCATTGCTCCGGCAGCGTCTCGTGGCGCGAGCACCACATGGCGAAAACGATCAGCAGGGGTACAAGCCCGAGGCACAAGGCGCCGGATTGGGGAAGACTGGTCTGGATGAAGTTGGCGATTTTCTGGCTGCCGAACATCACGGGCATGAAAGGCTCGATCGTCATGGGAGCGCGCGGGTCGAGTTCATGCCCGTAATTGTAGAGGCGCACATAAAAGTTAATGAGCGAGAAGGTCGTGAAGTAGACGAAGAGCACGACGAGATCGACGAGGCTTTGCATGCGTCCGATGAACACCGCGCGAAGCGCAAGCAACGCGAAGGCCCCGAGCGCGAAGGGCAGCCATGTCATTTCCACGAAATCGGCCTGGGCGATGGGCTTCATGCCGATGTAGTGGTTGAGCGTGTTGATCTCGTGCAAATCCTGGCCGCCGTTGCCGCCCACGAGCTTGTGCGCATAGATGTTCAGGGCCAGCCCTTCGCGGTATTGCGGGGCCACGAGGTGAATCTTCCAGAGCGGAAGAAACACCGCGGCCACCAGCGCCGCCGCCGCCGCAAGGAGGATCAGCCTTGAGGCGAGGCTCAAGGGGCGGTGAAGGAAACGGTGTTCGCGGACGAGAAGATTTTTAATCATGGCGGCTGGCTGGCGGAAGCGGCGGACGCGCCGGCGGGGAAGGTTTCCCGCCGGTTCACGACTTCGGCTTTACGGTGAGATAGCCCTGCATCTCCTGGTGGAGGGCGGAGCAGAAGTTTGTGCAGTAGAAGGGAAACACACCGGGGCCTTTCACTTTGAGCCGGAGCGTCTTTGTCTCGCCGGGATCGATGATGATGTTGGTGTTCTGCTCCACTATGGCGAGGCCGTGGATCATGTCGGTGGTCTGCTCGATGTTGGTGACGTGGATGATGAGTTCGTCGCCTTCGTTGACATCGATGCGATCCGGAATGAAGCGGCTGCGAATGGCCACCATCTTCACCTCGACGGTGTTGCCGCTGCGGTTGATCGAGGCGTCCTTCGCCTCCCAAATGGCGTGCGGATGCGTGCTCTCGGCCTTGGGATAAACCTCGATGGGCTTGATGGCGTCGGCCTTGAGAATCTGGGCAAAATGCGGCTCGGGTTCGGTGAACGCCTCGTAAAGCATTTCCATTTTCTTGCCGCTGATGTCGATGAGCTGGCTCGATTCGGGCTGCGAGGGACCGACGGAAATGTGGCGGCCTTTGGAGAGCTTGTTCATCGCGACGAGGTATTTTCCGTAAGGCTCGCGCGTGTCGCTGGCGCCGATGACGAGGTGGCCGATGTTGTAGTGGACGTCGATCTTGTCGAGCACGACGCGGTTGAGGTCGGCGCGCTCGGCGTCGCTCCAGGGAGGGAGTTTCCACTTGGCGACGGCGGATTCGACATAGAGCGAAGTGTAGGCGTTGCCCTTGCCGTCATACTGCGTGTGAAGGGGGCCGAGACCCACGGGAACCTCGCCTTCGAGCACGGATTCGTAGCGGATGACGGGCACGCCGCGGAATTCGCCGTCGAATTCCTTTTTGGCAATGGCGGCCTGGATTTTTTCGAAATCGAAAACCGAGGTCACCGGCTGGAGCTTTCCGGAGGCGGCGATCCAGCGTCCGGAGGGATCGGTGTCGATGCCGTGCGGCGACTTCGGAACCGGCAGGAAATAGAGCACGCCGGGAACCTTTGCCGGATCAATGACGGGCACTCCGGAAAGGAGCGAGGCGCGGCCTTCGCGGACGGCGGCCTCGGCGGCGCGCCAGTTGACGATGGCGGCGTAGTCGCGGTCGCGCTGGGTGGAGGTGGCTTCGAGGGTTTCGTACGCCATCTCGGTGTTGTAGGAAGTCCAGAAAGCCCAGCCGCTGCTCGGCCCTTTGCCGGTGGAGCCGAGATCCCAGTTGAAGGGCGGCGTGAGGATCTGCCAGCCGACGCTCATCTTACCGTCCTTCGGATCGACCTTGATGCCGCTGACCATGCCGTTGAATTCTTTCTCGTAGCTGGTGGGATCGGCATAACGGCCTTTCGGAAGCGGGACGGAGAAGCGTGTGGCGACGAGCACGTATTCGGTGTTTTCGGTGACGAAGGACGAGCCGTGGTTGCCGCTGGAGTTGGGAATGGGGCCGAGGATCTGGTGCGTCTTGAAGTCGCGCAGGTTGATGCGGGCGACGCGGTTGTTGGCATTGTCGTTCACGAAGAGCCAGCGCCCGTCATAAAGGCCGTTGCTCTGCGAGAGGCCGGGATGGTGGACGTCGCCCCAGGTGAAGTCGCCGAGCATCTGCTTGGTCTCCTCGTCGAAACCGTATCCGGTGCCTGGATACGGAGCGAAGACGGGGATGGTCGAGATGTGGCGCATCGAGGGGAGGCCGGCGACAAAAACCTGCCCGGAGTGGCCGCCGGAATAGAAGAGATAATATTCGTCCATCTCGCCGGGCGCAACCCAGGTGCGGGCGGCGGGCGAGCTGGCGGAGCCGGCTTTTGCGGCTCCCGTGGATGTGGAGCCGGGGGGATTGCAACCTGCGAGGAGGAATACCGCGGCCAGCGCGGTTGCAAGGGCGGCCGGGGCGGATTGGAGCATGAGGCGGGGGAGGGATGTTTTCATAGGAGCAAAAGGAATGGAAAAAGGATGCGGAGGAGCGATTATTCGACGATGAGATCGCCCTTCATGCCGACCTGGAAGTGGCCGGGGAACGAGCAGACGAACGGGTAGCGTCCGGGGCTCGCGGGAGCCTTGAAGGTGATCGTGTCGCTTTCGCCGGGGCCGAGCAGCTTGGTGCTGGCGAGGATGCGGGATTTGTATTTTACGGGCACGTAGTCGGTCTTCACGGCCTGCGCGGCATCATTGATGAAGGTCGTCGCATCGAGCCCAAGGCCGAGCACGATGAAATTGTGGCCCATGGAAAACTTCGGCATGGTGCCGACGTTCTTGAGCGTGATCGACAGGGCCTCTCCGGGTTTGGCGCGGATTTCCGTGAGGCTGAATTTCATCGTATCATTGGCGGTGACTTCAATCGCGCGGCCTGTGGCGGGCGCGGGGGCGGAGGCGGTTTTCCCGGAACTGGTTTTTCCGGCATTGCCGGAAGGTCCGCAACCCGTGAGAAACAACAGGAGCGCGGCGGATGCCGCGATGGAAATATGACGGAGGAAGTAATGGGTGATGTTTTTCATGAACGCATCGATTTTAGGACGGCGCGAAACAGGATGCCTTGATATGCATCAAGTGGAGCGCACTTGCAGCCGCGTCCCTGCATTGAAACCGCGGCGCGCGGCACACGCGGGCATGTTGATCCATGTCAAGGCGGACGCGCTGCGGGCTTGCCATACTCGCGGGAGCATGTCCTCCCGAATCGCTTTTTTTATTTTGAAAGGATTTTCACTGTTTGCGTTGCTGTGCGGATGCGGCGCGGTGTTTGCCGCGCAAGAAAATGAAGCCGAGCGCGTGTTCGACGTCACGGGCATCGTCCGCGCCCGGCTGGACGACGGGGATCTGCTGATCGCGCATGACGAAATCCCCGGCTACATGGCGGCGATGACGATGGCGTTCACGCCGTCGTCTCCCAAGGAGGCCGCGGGCGTGAAGGTGAACGATCGCGTGCGCTTCCGGCTGCGGGTGAAGGGCACGGAGTTTCTGGCCGAGTCATTCTTCGTGACCGGGCGCGCCGAGCCGCCGGCTCCGCCGAAAAATCGCGGGCGCTCCGCGCGACTGCGCGAGGGCGACGCGGTGCCGGCATTTTCGCTGCTCGACGAGCGCGGAAAACCGTTTTCGACGAGTGATCTTCAGGGGCGCTTTACGGTCGTCACCTTTATTTTCACGCGCTGCCCGTCGCCGGAGTTCTGCCCGGCGATCTCGCGCAAATTCAACCAGCTCCAGGCCGCCGCGCCGAAGGGGCTGCCGCCCGAAACGCTCGCAAAGACGCGCCTGCTCTCCATCACGCTCGACCCGGAGTTCGACAAACCGGACATCCTCAAGGCCTATGGCGAGGCGGTTGGCGCGAAGCCGGAATCGTGGAATTTCGCGACCGGAAGCAAAGCCGAGATCGACGCGCTCGTGAAGGCCTTCGCCGTGTATCGCGAACACAACGGCGTCACGCTGGACCACACGCTCACCACGGCGCTGATCGGCCCCGATGGAAAAGTCGTCGAAATCTGGCGCGGCAATGCGTGGACGGTGGACGAGGTTCTCACGAGCGTGAAAAACGCCGCTGCTGCCACGCGGTGAGAATATATCTCGCGCCGGGGAGGGGAACTGGCCTTTGACACATTTTAAGGTGAAGTGAAGCGCAGTTGGTTTGTTTTCACGCGGAGACGCCGAAAATCGCTTGTAATCCTCCGCGTCTCTGCGTCTCCGTGTGAGCTTAAAAGCCGCAAGAAATGGCTGTGATTTTAATTAAAACGCCATGGGGGGATTGCGTGGCACGGGCGACTCGCCCGTGTTTTCCGAACATGGGCTGGCGCCCATGCCTCCCGAACGGCTCCGACATCTGCGAGCATCTGTGTCCATCTACGGTTCAGAATCTCCAGCCTCTGTGTGCGATTTCGGGGCAATCGCGGATTACGTCTTTTGCCGCTGTCCTAAAATTGACAAAACACCACCTTCTCTGAGCAAGTTTTTCTCGGGTCATTGGTTGTCTTCGGCTCCCAACACCTTGGCGCACCGGATGTCAATTTGGCTCGTAACAAATACCATCTTTAATAATAAATCGCGCACTTGCGAATCCTTGCGCCATCCCTAATCCGCGCATTGAGACCACATACAGTCCATCAGTTAGTTGCTTTGCTTCAGTATGAACTTTAGTGATATTGCCGCAAATGCCGTATCTTACGATTTTTGTTTTCACATCACACTCTATGGACCAAAAAAAAATCACTTCCTGGCCAGTCGTTCTCATCTTTCATTTTTTTAACCATTATATCAGTTATATGATATTTAATCTTTTTCTCAGGCTTGTTATATTTATAAAAAGTAAACTGCAGGTCATTTGCCGTTCCCGTCACACGAACCCCAAATATTTCAGAGCATCCTGATTGCATTAACATTAACGCCACCAAGGCAGCCAGCGATAACTTACGCAAAGGAATTGATGCCATGTGTTTCATAATTATTTTCATTTAATTATATTTTTAATCTTACCTAAAGAGGTGCGAAAACGGGTCGATCCGAGAGATGTTGATTTTTCCATTGTTCATCGGAGATCAAATGAGGGCGGGCATTGCTTCTTGAGGCTCGTATTTTGAAAGTGGCGGGCGGAGGTCGCGCAACCGGGCGGCGGGTGAGCTAGGCGATAGAATAGGTGGCAGGGGTTGTGTGGTTTGGAGAGGCTTTGATGCGGCCAATTGGTAGGGGAAACAGCGCAAAAGACAATGTCCGATTTTGCATGGATTTGTGCCCTTTTACGGCTCACGCGACGGCGCGGCGACGCAACGGGAACTGCCGCTCCGGTGACTTTTTTTGTTGGGTCGTAGCGGCGCTCGTTTTGTTCGGCGCAGGCTGCGTGCGCGGTGCGTTTTCGAAGTTCGACTGACTTCAATAAATGGCAAGCGATACGTGGATTATGGCTTGTCGGGGCGCGGTTTTTTTCTCCATTTTTTCACCACACATGAGCACAACAGCCCCTGTTTCCGCCTTCCGTCGTTTTCCCAAACCGCTCCGCATCCTGATGTGGTGCGCGATTGTCGCCATTGGCGTCGCCTCGCTCGGCATACTCGCGTTTTCACGCGGTGAAAGCATCAGCGCGCTCTGGATCGTGGTCGCTTCGGTTTGCGTGTTCGCCGTGGCGTATCGTTTTCATTCGGCGTGGCTCATGGCGAAGGTGCTCACGACCGACGACATGCGCGCCACGCCCGCCGTGACGCGCGAGGACGGGCGAGATTACGTGAAGACGAACCGCTGGGTTGTCTTCGGGCATCACTTCGCGGCCATCGCGGGGCCGGGTCCGCTTGTCGGCCCCGTGCTCGCGGCGCAATTCGGCTACATGCCCGGGCTTCTCTGGATGCTCATCGGCGCGACGCTTGGCGGGGCGGTGCACGACAGCGTGATTCTTTTCTGCTCCATCCGTCGTGGCGGAAAAACAGTCGGACAGATGATTCGCGACGAGACGGGGCCGTTTGCCGGACTGCTGGCGCTTGTGAGCATCGTCTCAATCATGGTGATCATCATCGCCGTGCTTTCGCTCGTGGTGGTCAACGCTCTCGCCGAAAGTCCGTGGGGGCTTTTCACGATCGCCGCGACGATGCCGCTCGCGATGCTCATGGGCTGCGCGCTGCGTTTCTGGACGCCGGGGCGCATCGGGCTTGTGAGCGCGTTCGGCGTGGTCGGGCTGATTGCCGCGGTGGTCGGCGGAAAGTTTTTGCACGGCAGTCCGCTCGAATCGCTTTTCCTTCTCAAGAGCACGACGCTCGCGTGGTGGATCATGGGTTACGGCCTGCTCGCGAGCGTGCTTCCGGTCTGGCTGCTGCTCGCGCCGCGCGACTATCTGAGCACGTTCATGAAGATTGGCGTGGTCGGGTTGCTCGCGGTCGTGATCGTCATCATCGCGCCGTCGCTCCAGATGCCGGCGCTCACGAAGTTCATCGACGGCAGCGGGCCGGTTTTCGCGGGGCCGGTGTTTCCGTTCTGCTTCATCACGATCGCGTGCGCGGCGGTGTCGGGTTTCCACTCGCTCATCGCCTCGGGCACGACGCCAAAACTCATCGCGCGCGAAAAGGACATCCGCGTGATCGGCTACGGCGCGATGATCACCGAGATGCTTGTCGGCGTGATGGCGCTCATCGCGGCGTGCACGATGCATCCGGGCGAATATTTCGCGATCAACATGAAGGGCGAGCCCGCCGCCGTCGTCGCAAAGGTCACCGAGCTCGGCTATCCCGTCACCGAGGCGCAGATGGCAAAGCTCGCGGAGGATGTCGGCGAGCACAGCATGATCGGACGCGCGGGCGGCGCGCCGACCTTTGCCGTCGGCATGGCGGAGATGCTCTCGCGCGTTTACGAAAGCAAGACCGCGAAGCAAATCTGGTATCACTTTGCGATCATGTTCGAGGCGCTCTTCATCCTCACGACCGTGGATGCGGGCACGCGCGTCGGGCGTTTTCTCGTGCAAGACCTGCTCGGCATGGCGTGGAAACCGCTTGGCCGCACGACCTCGCGCGCGAGCGCATGGCTCGCGAGCATTCTCTTCGTCGGCGCGTGGGGCTGGTTCCTTTATCAGGGCGTCGTCGATCCGCTCGGCGGCATCAATTCCCTCTGGCCGATTTTCGGCGTGGCCAACCAGCTCCTCGCCGTGCTCGCGCTTTCGCTCGGCACCACGGTGCTCATCAAGATGGGCAAGGCGCGCTACATCTGGGCGACGCTGCTGCCGCTCGTGTGGCTGTGCTCGGTCACGATCAGCGCGGGGCTCATGAAGATTTTCAGCGCGGATCCGCGCCTTGGTTTCCTCAGCTACGCCTCGGTTTTGCGCGGTAACATCGCGGGCGGCGGCACGGAAAAACAACTCGCGCAATGGAGTCAGTTGCTCACGACGAATTACGTGAACAGCGTTGTGACGGGCATGTTTCTCGTGCTCGTGATTCTCGTCGTCGCGGTGAGCGCGCGCCAGTGGCTGCGGCTTCTCACCAAGCGCGAATTGCCCGTGCTTTCGGAGGAACCCTACGTCGCGGTGACGACGAAATAAGGCGGCCTCGATGCGACTGCGGCGCGACTGGTTTTTCATGAGAAAACAAATGCAAGCCGCCGTGTTTTTTCTTGGGCTGGCCGCGATGTCGCTGGTCGCGGCAGCCGTGCCCTGTCGTGTCGGCTGGGCGTCCGCCGACATCACGCCGGAGGGCAGGGCGGCCATGCGCGGAGGTGCTGTTTCGACGGGTGTGATGGATCCGCTTACTGCCACCGTTCTCGCGCTGGAATCGGGTGACGGGGCGGCGTCGGAAAAGGTCATTTTTATCAGTTGCGATTTGCAGCACATCACCGACGGCAACCGTCCGGGCGTCAATATGCGCGATGATGTCCGCAAGCTCGTCGTGCGCGCCGTGCCGGAATTGAAGGCCGAGCAGATCATCCTGATGGCGACGCACACGCACGCGGCGCCTTATGCCTCGCGGGATGAGCAATACAGCCGGTTCGCGTCGGCACGGATCGCGGAGGCTGCCGTGAAGGCTTGGAAAAACCGGAAGCCCGGCGGCATCAGCTACGGGCTGGGCCATGCGGTGGCGGGGCACAATCGCATCGCGGTCGATCGCGACGGCGTCGCGCGCATGGTCGGGAGCATGCAGCGCGGAAGCGTCAGCGCGCCCGGATTCAGCCACATCGAGGGTTTTGAGGATCACTCCGTCCATCTGCTTTATACCTGGGACAAAGAGGGCAAATTGACCGGCGTGGTCGTAAACGTCGCCTGTCCGGCGCAGGTTCAACGCGGAACACTTGTCAGCGCGGATTTCTGGCATGAGGTGCGCGGCGAGCTGGCGGGGCGGCTGGGGCCGGATGTGTCCATCCTTCCGCAGCTCAGCGCGGCGGGCGATCAGGCGACAACCGTGATGGTCGAAAAAAAAGCGGAGGAGCGGATGCAGCGGCTCATGTTTCCCAAAACAACGGACAGCCGCCTTCTGCGAAGAAAACAAATCGCGCGGCGCATTGCCGATGCGGTCGCGTCCGTCCTGCCCTTGATGAAGGGCGTCATCGAGTGGAATCCGGTTTTGGCGCACAAACACGAACGCGTCGATTTGCCGCGCGGATTTCCGCGGCCCGATCCTTCGCTGCCGGTTTATCCGGTTGAGATTCATGCGGTGCGGATCGCCGATGCCGCGATGGTCACCAACCCGTTTGAACTTTATCTCGATTGCGGCATCCGGATCAAAGGGAGAAGCCCCGCCATCCAGACTTTTATGATACAGCTTGCCGGTTCGGGTGCTTATCTCCCGACGCGGCGCGCCGTTGCGGGAGGCGGGTATGGCGCGATTGCGCAGACGTGTGTGGTCGGTCCGGATGCGGGCGATCAACTGGTCGATGCCTCGTTGCGACTGCTCAATGATCTCTGGCGGTAAGGCGTGCCCGGCGGGCGTGTCCTTCCCCAAATAACTGTGCTCCAAAAAATACGCGCATCCGCCATGCCCCAATTTTTTGGGCCAGCTTGGCACTGATCCTGCTTTTTCGAAGGGCTCGAACCATCGGGTAAACCAGTCCAATACTTTTATAATAATCAGGAAAAAAATGAGTTATGTAACAAATAATGCGCACGCCGCATCCACCGGCCGACAGCGGCCCGGCAAGCAGGGGCTTTACGATCCTTGGTTCGAGCACGATGCGTGCGGCGTCGGTTTTGTTGTGGACATGAAGGGGCGGGCTTCGCACCGCATCGTCGAGCAGGGTCTGGAGGTCCTCGAAAAACTCGACCATCGCGGCGCCACCGGCGCCGAGCCCAACACTGGCGACGGCGCGGGCATACTCCTGCAGATTCCGCACGAATACTTCGTGCGCGTTTGCAAGGACGTGAGCATCAATCTCCCCGGACGCGGGCACTACGGCACGGGCCTTGTTTTTCTGCCGCGCAATCCCGCCAAGCGCCGCAAGCTCGAAGACCACCTCGCGCAAATCATTCGCAGCGAGGGGCAGCTTTTTCTCGGCTGGCGCACCGTGCCGACCAACAACGCCATGCTCGGCGACACGGCGAAATCCTGCGAGCCGTTCATCCGGCAGATTTTCATCGGACGCTCACCGAAGGTCACCGACGAGCTCGCCTTCGAACGCAAGCTCTACGTCATCCGCAAGCGCGCCTCGCACGAGGTCGTGAGCGAGGGGCTCGGCGGCTCGGACATGTGGTATCAGCCCAGCCTCTCGTCGCGCACCATCGTTTACAAGGGCATGCTGCTCGCCACGCAGCTCAACGGCTACTTCCTCGACCTGCGCGAACCCGATTTCAAGACCGCCATCGCGCTCGTCCACTCGCGTTTTTCCACGAACACATTCCCGAGCTGGGACCGCGCGCATCCGTACCGCTACATCGCGCACAACGGCGAGATCAACACCCTGCGCGGCAACGTGAACTGGATGCACGCGCGGCAGGCGCATTTTTCCTCCGACCTTTTCGGCGACGACGTCAACAAGGTCCTTCCCGTCATCAATATGAACGGCAGCGACTCGGCGATGTTCGACAACACCTTCGAGCTTTTGCACCTCGCCGGACGCTCCATGCCGCACGTCGCGATGATGATGATTCCCGAGCCCTGGTCGAATCACAAGACCATGCCGCCCGCGCGCCGCGCGTTCTACCAATACCACGCCTGTCTCATCGAACCTTGGGACGGCCCGGCGGCGCTTGTTTTCACCGACGGAAAACTCATCGGCACCATCCTCGACCGCAACGGCCTGCGCCCCGCGCGCTACTACGTCACCAAGGACGACCTCGTTGTCCTCGCCTCTGAGGCCGGCGTGCTCGACGGCATCCCCGCCTCCGACATCGCGACGAAGGGCCGTCTTCAGCCCGGACGCATGTTTTTGGTCGATACGCTCAAGGGCTGCATCCTCGACGACGAGCAGGTGAAGGACCAGCTCGCCGCCGAGTATCCCTACCAGCAGTGGATCAACGACCACGTTGTCTATCTCAAGAACCTGCCCGCCGCGCCCGATCTTCCCGCGCCCGCGCCCGACACGCTCAAGCAGCGCCAGCTCGCGTTCGGCTACACCCACGAGGACGAGCGCGCCGTGCTCACGCCCATGGCGCGCGACGGCGTCGAGGGCATTGGCTCGATGGGCAACGACGCGCCGCTCGCCGTCCTCTCCAACAAGGCCAAGCTGCTCTACGATTATTTCAAGCAGCTCTTCGCGCAGGTCACCAATCCGCCCATCGACAGCATCCGCGAGGAAATCGTCACTTCCACCGAGACCCGTCTCGGCGCCGAGGGCGACCTGCTCAATCCCGCGCCTTCCTCCTGCCGCCGCGTCGAACTCGACTGGCCCGTCATCACCAACGGCGAGCTCGCCAAAATCCGCCGCATGCAGCTCCCCGGCCTCAAGGTCGGCGTGCTCCCGATTCTCTTCCGCGTTGCGCGCGGCGAGAAAGGCATGGCCAAGGCGATGGACGACCTCTTCCGCGAAGCCAGGCGGCTCATCGCCGAGGAGGAGGTCAGCATCCTCATTCTCAGCGACCGCGGCGTGAACAAGGACAACGCGCCCATCCCCGCGCTCCTCGCTGTCGCCGGGCTGAACCATTTTCTCATCCGCGAAGCGCTCCGCACAAAAGTCAGCCTCGTCGTCGAAACCGGCGAGGCGCGCGAGGTGCACCACTTTTCGCTCCTCATCGGTTACGGCGTGAGCGCCATCAATCCCTACGTCGCGTTCGAGACAATCGACGACCTCATCAAGCAGGACCTATTGCCCGGGCTCGATTACAAGACCGCCTGCAAGAACTTCGTGAAAGCCGCCTCCAAGGGCGTCGTCAAAGTCATGTCCAAGATGGGCATTTCCTCGACGCAGAGTTATCGCGGCGCGCAAGTCTTCGAAGCCGTCGGGCTCAGCCAGGAAATCATCGACCTGTATTTCACATGGACGCCCTCGCGCATCGGCGGCATCGGCCTCGACACCATCACCGAGGAGGTGCTCATCCGCCACCGCGCCGCGTTCGATTCGCGCGGCCCCGTCGCCATGCACGATCCCGCGCTGCCCGCGGGCGGCGAATACAAATGGCGCGATTCCGCCGAGCACCACCTTTTCAATCCCGAGACCATCCACTTCCTCCAGAAAGCCGTCCGCATCGGCTCCTACGATGTTTTCAAAAGCTATACGCGCCTCGTTGACGACCAGTCAAAAAACCTCTGCACGCTGCGCGGCCTGCTCGATTTCAAATCCGCCGATGCCGTGCCGATCGACGAGGTCGAGCCCGTCGAGTCCATCGTCCGCCGCTTCAAGACCGGCGCGATGTCTTACGGCTCCATTTCGCAGGAGGCGCACGAGACGCTCGCCATCGCCATGAACCGCCTCGGCGGAAAATCCAATACCGGCGAAGGCGGCGAGGATCCCGAGCGCTTCAAGCCGCTGCCTAACGGCGACTCGAAAAACTCCGCCATCAAGCAGGTCGCCTCGGGCCGCTTTGGCGTCACCAGCGAATACCTCGTCAGCGCCCGCGAAATCCAGATCAAGATGGCGCAGGGCGCGAAGCCCGGCGAGGGCGGACAGCTCCCCGGCCCCAAGGTCTATCCGTGGATCGCCCGCACCCGCCACACGACCGCGGGCGTCGGCCTCATCTCGCCGCCGCCGCATCACGACATCTATTCGATCGAGGATCTCGCCGAGCTCATCCACGATTTGAAAAACGCAAATCGCGAGGCGCGCATCAGCGTAAAGCTCGTCTCCGAAGTCGGCGTCGGCACCATCGCCGCCGGCGTCTCCAAGGCGCACGCCGATGTTGTCCTCATCTCCGGGCATGACGGCGGCACCGGCGCATCGCCGCTCAATTCCATCTGGCACGCCGGCCTGCCTTGGGAACTCGGCCTCGCCGAGACCCACCAGACGCTCGTCCTCAACAATCTCCGCAGCCGCATCGCCGTCGAGACCGACGGACAGCTCAAAACCGGGCGCGACGTTGTCATCGCCGCGCTCCTCGGCGCGGAGGAATTCGGCTTTGCCACCACCGCGCTCGTTTCGACGGGCTGCATCATGATGCGCGCCTGCCACCTCAACACCTGCCCCGTCGGCGTCGCCACGCAGGATCCGAATCTGCGGCAGAAATTCGCCGGCAAGCCCGAGCACGTCATCAACTTCATGACCTTCATCGCGCGCGAAGTGCGCGAACTCATGGCGCGCCTCGGCTTCCGCACCGTCGATGAAATGGTGGGCCGTGTTGACCGCCTCGAAGCCCGCCAGGCCGTCGAGCACTGGAAGGCGAGGGGACTCGACTTCTCCAATATCCTCTACGTGCCCGATTCCGGCCCCGAGGTCGGGCGCCATTGCCAGATTCCGCAGGATCACGGCCTCGAAAAATCGCTCGACATGACCGTGCTCCTCGACATCTGCAAACCCGCCATCGAGAAGAGCGAGAAAGTCATCGCCGAGATTCCCGTGCGCAACATCAACCGCGTCGTCGGCACCATCACCGGCAGCGAAGTCACGCGCAAGTGGGGCGCGCAAGGCCTGCCCGACGACACCATCGACATCCGCTTCAGCGGCTCCGCAGGCCAGAGCTTCGGCGCCTTCATCCCGCGCGGCATGACCTTCCGCCTCCACGGCGACGCCAACGACTACGTTGGCAAAGGCCTCTCCGGCGGACGCATCATCATCCGCCCGCCCGCCGGCTCCACCTTCGATCCCGCGAAAAACATCATCGCCGGCAACGTCGCCCTCTACGGCGCCACATCGGGGGAAATCTTCGTCAACGGCGCCGCCGGCGAACGCTTCTGCGTGCGCAACTCCGGGGCAAACGCCGTTGTCGAGGGCATCGGCGATCACGGGCTCGAATATATGACCGGTGGCCGCGTCGTCATCCTCGGCCCCACGGGACGCAATCTCGCCGCGGGCATGTCCGGCGGCGTCGCCTACGTGCTCGACGAAAGCGGCGCGCTCCCCGCCAGCATCAACGCCGGCATGGTGCACATCGAAAAAGTGGACACGCCAAAGGAAGCCCGCGAGCTCCGCGACCTGATCGAACGCCACGCCGCCTGCACCGGCAGCGTCCTCGCGCAACGCGTTCTCGACAACTGGGACGCCACGCTCCCGAAGTTCGTCAAAATCATGCCCAAGGACTACAAGCGTATGCTCGAACGCATCGAGGAGGCGAAGTCCGAGGGCCTGGCCGGCGACGACGCCATCATGGCCGCCTTCGAGTCCAACGCCCGCGACCTCAGCCGCGTCGGCGGAAATTAAAGCAACGTCCCGATCAGGGCATTCACCTTTTAAAAACGAACAAAAACATTATGGGAAAACCAACAGGCTTCCTCGAATACATGCGGGAGACTCCCGTTGATCGCACACCGCTCGAACGCATCAAAGACTGGTCGGAGTTTCATCTTCGCATGGACGAAAGGAAACTCCGCAATCAGGGCGCGCGATGCATGGACTGCGGCGTCCCTTTCTGCCAGACCGGAAAACTCATCAGCGGCATGGCGGCGGGCTGCCCCATCCACAACCTCATTCCCGAGTTCAACGACCTCGTTTACCGCGGACTCTGGCGCCAGGCCTACGAACGCCTGAACAAGACGAACAACTTTCCCGATTTCACCGGACGTGTCTGCCCCGCGCCCTGCGAAGGCTCGTGCGTGCTCGGCATCACCAGTCCGCCCGTCGCGATCAAGAACAACGAATACGCGATCATCGAGCGCGCCTTTGAGGAAGGCTGGGTGCTCCCCCACGAACCCAGAACGCGCACCGGCAAAAAAATCGCCATCATCGGCTCCGGCCCCTCCGGACTCGCCGCCGCCGAGCAGCTCAACTCCGCCGGCCACACCGTTGCCATCTATGAGCGCGCCGACCGTCCCGGCGGACTCCTCATGTATGGCATCCCCAACATGAAACTCGACAAGCGCGAGGTCGTCCTCCGCCGCATCGAGCTCATGAAACAGGCGGGCGTCACGATCTATTGCAACGCCGACATCGGCGACCACATCCCGCCGCAGGAACTCCTCGCCGAGCACGACGCGCTCATACTCTGCACCGGCGCCACGCAGCCGCGCAACCTCCCCGTCGAGGGCCGCCAGCTCGAAGGCGTGCATTACGCGATGGAATTTCTCACCTCCAGCACCAAGGCGCTGCTCTCCGAAAACGCCCCCGCCATCACCGCGCGCGACAAACACGTCATCGTCATCGGCGGCGGCGATACCGGCACCGACTGCGTGGGTACCTCGCTCCGCCAAGGCTGCCGCTCCGTCACGCAAATCGAAATCATGCCCAAGCCGCCGCTCGAACGCCAGCCCGGCAACCCCTGGCCCGAATGGCCCAAGGTTCTCAAGACCGATTACGGCCAGGAGGAGGCCATCGCGCGCCAGGGCGCCGACCCGCGCGTCTTCCAGACCACAGTCAAGAAATTGCAAGGCGACTCCCAAGGCCGCCTACAAAGCATCGTCACCGTGCAGGTGAAGTGGGACAAAAACGACAAAGGCCAGTTCATCCCCGTCGAACAGCCCGGCACGGAAAAAGAACTCCCCGCGCAACTCGTCCTGATCGCGATGGGCTTCCTCGGCCCCGAGCAGCCGCTCTTGAAAGAGCTGAGCATCGAGACCGATGCCCGCAGCAACATCAAGGCCGAGCACGAAAGGCACCGCACCAACCATCCGAAAATCTTCGCCGCCGGCGACTGCCGTCGCGGCCAGAGCCTCGTGGTCTGGGCGATCAACGAAGGCCGCGCCGCCGCCCGCGAATGCGACCGCTACCTCATGGGCGCGACGCAACTGCCGTAAAACAACGCGTGCGACAAGGAGGGGCGGCGTCCCCGCCGCCCGACGCGCACGAAGTGCGCGCCCCTCAAGTTGCTGCGAACGTCTTTTTTGCGAGGCTTCGCCTCGTCAGGCGGCGGGGACGCCGCCCCTCCTTGTCGCACGCGCCCTTTTCAACACAAACGCGCCCTTTCGCCCTCAAACAATATAAACTGATTTGTCAGCAATTTCGCCTTCTCCGGATTTTTCCGGATATAACGCACGCAGCGCCCGAAGTGCGTCGCGTCGCGCACGAGCCGGTCGTAATAGTCCTTTTGCCAGCCGGGCCACTTTTCGCCCAAAAGATTTTTCAATTTGTGTGAAGTGAATCCTTTCCACGAATGAACCAAATCCGGCGGTTGCGCGCCGTTGAGCGTGGCGAAGAGCGTGTGCACATGATTGGGCATGACAACAAAGGCGAGCTGATGGCAGCGATCACCTTCGAAGTGCTGCAATGCATCCGCGACAACGGCGGCGATGTCATTGCTTCGCAGCACGCAGCTTCCCATCCCATTGTCGAGCCATGCCTCCATTTGGCTGGAGAACAGTTGATGATATTCCGTTTCCTGCGCGGCGGTGTGTGGCGGCGGATTGCGTTTCAGCCACGCATCGCGATCCCATATCCAGCGCTCGCGCAATTCGCGCGGAATCGAATCGGCGAGGCGAAAAGTCACAAAATACGTCGCGTCGATTTGCGCCCAGTGCGGCAGACGGTTCTGGAGCTGCATGATTTCCGCATAGGGGTTGAAGAAGCGGAGCTGTTCCATGCGTGGAGGGTGTTTCGCGCAAAAAACAGAGACAAGCGCGAAAGCGCCGCGTGCGACAAGGAGGGGCGGCGTCCCGCCGCCCGACGCGCACAAAGTGCGCGCCCCTCAAGTTGCGGCGAACGTCTTTTTTGGCGAGGCTTCGCCTCGTCGGGCGGCGGGGACGCCGCCCCTCCTTGTCGCATGCGTTCTTCGCACGCCTTACTTCGCGCCGAGCTGCTTCATGATTTCGCCGGTGAGTTTTTGCACTAAGGCTTCGATCTCGGGATTTGCATTGGGCTCGGCGGGCGTGGCGTCGGGAACCTGACACACCACGCCGGGACGGAACTCGCTGTTGTCGCAGAGTTCGCACTCCTTCAGGCCCTCGCGATTGTCGGGCATGCCGAGCGATTTGCGGATTTTGATGAACTCGCGCGCATTCGCGCCGCCCACGCCTTCGCCGAGCGGCGCGCCCAGTTGCGAGGCGATCCACACGGTCTGGCAATAGGCGTCGGCGTTTTCCATTTTCCAATACGCGTCCTCGATGTCTTTGCCCCACGTGATGACACCGTGGTTGGCGAGGAGGACGCACTGGTTGTCCTTGCCGACTTCGCCAACCGTGTCGGCCATTTGCGTCGAGCCCGGCGTTTCGTAGCGGGCGATGGCGATTTTGCCGAGGAAGATGTCGGCCTCGGGAATGAGGCAGGTGGGCGGCTGCACTTTCGCGACGGCGAACGCCGTGGCGTGCGGCGGGTGCGCATGGCAGCAGGATTTGCAGAGGGGCTGGCGTTTCATGATCGCGATATGGGTCATGCATTCGCTGGTGCGTTTGCGCGCGCCGGCGAGTTGTTTGCCTTCCATGTCAACGAGACAGATGTCCTCCACTGTCATGAAGCCTTTGGAAATGAGCGTGGGCGTGCAGAGGACGAGATTGTCGCCGACGCGGACGGTGAGATTGCCGCCGTTGCCGTCGGTGTAATTGCGAGCCCACATGCGCTGGCCGATATCGACCATGCGGTGCTTGATGGCGACGATGGCGGGGGAGTTGAAAAACGCGGCGATGGCCTCGGGCGTCTTCGGGTCGGAGCCGGGGGTCCACTTGTATTCGTAATCGGGCACGACGGGTTCATATTTTTTGCCGGGAAGTCCGGCGACGGGCGCAAAGCCGGAGGATGCGGGCACGGCTGATTTGATGGAGAGCTTGGACTGGCCGTGGTCGCGGAGATAATCCTGCGCGCCGGGTGTGAGGCGGGCATCAGCCGGAACGGGCTGGCCGTTGCGAATGAGTTTCTCGACGTCGCGTGCTGTGAGGAATTGAGACATGGTGGGAAAGTAGGAAGTAGGAATTAGGAATTAAGAAGTAGGCGCTGCCGCGCCGGTGGTTTGGCTGGTGATGTTGGTTTTTTGAAAATGTGAGAGTTGGGTCGGTCGGTTTGTTTTCTTAAATCTTAATTCTGCTTGGGCGGGTTGTAGTCGATCTGGTCAACGATGCAGGCGATGTAGGCGTCAACCGGGGCGTCGGCGGTGAAGGGCGCGGCGGCTTCGGCGCCTTCGGTGAAGCCGACGATGTGGCCGATGTCCGCGCCGAGCTGGTCGTAGGCGATGAGCGTGTTCACCTTGGCAAGTTTTGGCGGTTGGGGCGCGACGAGTTTTTTTCCGGAAAGCGCGGTGAGATCGGCGCGTGCGAGCGGCTGCACGAGCAGAAGCCGCCCGCCTTTGTAGGCGGGTTCCTGAAGCGTCATGGTGACGCGGCCGATGACAGTGCCGAGGCGCATGGTGGGAAAATTAAGAATTAAGAATTATGAATTAAGAAGTGGGGGCCTCCCGGCCCCGACAGCGCGCGGCATGGCCGCGCAGAAAATGTGGTGGAAAGGTGTCATGGTGTTTATGTGTTTATCGGCGCGGGAGCGCCGGCTGTTACTTCTTACTTCTTAATTCTTACTTCTTAATTTCCTTGGCGTCGTCCACGACGCCAAGGACGTGGTTGCGGAGGGGGCTGTGTTTGTCGCGCACGAGTTCGCGGGTGCGGGAGCCGTCGGTGCTGAGGAGGACGCGCTGGTGCAGCGCCGCGCCGAGGGTGTCGGTTGCGAGGATGGGCGCGCCGGTGTCGTTGCCGTTTTCGTCGAGCGGCTGGCATATGACGGTGCGCGTGCCGCGCATGCTGGGATGGCACGCGGGAGCGATGATGGTTCCGTCTATGCGGCAAAGATTCATGATGGTATTTTCGATTTTGGATTCTCGATTTTCGATTGGGGAGCTTCCGCTCCGGCTCGCTTTTCTTATCGCGCGGCAGCGCGTAATCGAAAATCGAGAATCGAAAATTTTATCAGTAGATTTTCAGCGCGTCCACGAGGACGCAGCGGCGGGTTCTTGTGAAGGTTTGCGGGTTGGTGATGCCTTCGCCGGTCGTGGTGGCGATGCTGTAGCTCAGATAGCCTTCGCCGCCAAGTCCGAGACCGGTCGTGCTGGGGCCGTTTTTCACGAAGAGCGTCGTGTCGAGTTCGCGGGCCATCTGCGTCATGCGATCGACGTTGAGGGAGTGGATGATTGCGGAATGCTTGTAGCCGTGCTCGGATTTTTTCGCGAGGGCGATGCCTTCTTCGATTGTTTTGACGCGGACGATGGGGAGCATCGGCATCATTTGCTCTTCCATCACGAAGGGATGGTCGGGATCAGTTTCGCCGAAGAGGAGCGGTGTGGCGTCGGGGAGATTCAGGCCGGCGCGCGAAGCGAGGACGCTGGCGTTTTTGCCGACGAGTTCGCGGTTGAGCACGGGATGCGAACAGCCGCCTGCGTCAGGTTTCATGGTGAAGACTTCCTTGGAGAGTTTTTCGATTTGCGCGGGGAGAAGGCGCACGGCCCCGGCTTTTTCAAGGGAGCGGACGAAGGCGTTGGCGACTTTGTCGAGGACGAAGACCTGTTTTTCGCCGATGCAGAGGAGGTTGTTGTCGAAGCCCGCGCCGTAGATGATGTCTTTCGCGGCTTTGTCGGTGCAGACGGTGTCGTCAACGAGGACAGGCGGGTTCCCGGGGCCGGCGCAGATGGCGCGCTTGCCGGATTTCATGGCGGCGTTCACGACGCCGGGGCCGCCGGTGACGACGAGGAGGTTGACGAGGGGCGATTTGCAGAGGGCGTCGAAGGATTCGAGCGTCGGTTTCTCGATGGTGCAGACGAGGTTTTCGATGCCGGTGGCGGCTTGGATGGCTTCGTTGTAGGTGCGGATGGCGAGGGCCGCGGAGCGCGCGCCGCCGGGGTGCGGGTTGAAGAGGATGGAGTTGCCGGCGGCGACGGCGTTGATGATGTTGCCGGAGAGGGTGGGGACGGAGTGGGTGACGGGAAGGATGGCCGCGACGACGCCGAAGGGCGTGTATTCCTCGTGCATGAGGCCGTGGTCGCCGCTGAGTGCGTAAGGGCGTATCCATTCGACGCCGGGGACGAGCGGGACGAGGTGGAGCTTGGCGATTTTGTGTTCGAGGCGGCCGATCTTGGTTTCCTCGAACTCGAACTTGCCCCAGGCGTCGGCGTTGGCGATGGCGAGTTTCTTGACGATGTCGATGACTTGTTTGCGGGCGGCGACGCCCTTGGCGCGGAGTTGTTCGAAGGCTTTTTGCGCGGCGGCGGCGGCGGCCGGGACGTCCTGAAAGATGCCATGGCGCGGGCTGCTGGTCGCGGAGGAGCTGACAATCGCGGGCGCTGTGGCGGCGGGAGCGCCGCTGGCGCTGCGGATGTTGCGCACAACTTCGGAGACAATGGAGCGGACCAGATTTTCGTCTATTTGAAGAGCCATTGGAATCGTTGTTTTCGTTTAAGTTTTTAAGGGAGTTTTTTTAACCGCAGATGAACACAGATGGACGCAGATGTCGGAATTGTTGGCGCGGGTTTATCCGGCGGTTGCTGGCGTGAGGATAATGCGTTCCCACTCCAGCTTGGATTTCTTGAAATTGATGATGAGGCCCACAGGGAGGCGCGTGATGCGGAGGTAGTTGATCATCTGGCCGCGTTCTTGATCGGTGATTCGGTCGATGACTTTGGTGTCAATGATAATGCTGTCGTAAACGATGAGGTCGGGAATGTATTCAGCTATCCGGACGTCTTTATAAATAACGGGAAATATTTTTTGCTGATTGCAGGGGATGTTTCGAAGTTTGAACTCTACAACCAAGGCGTTCTCGTAGGGTTTTTCGTGAAGGCCGTGACCGAGCAGATTGAGCACTTCCATCGCGCAGCCTATGATTTCATAGGTTTCTTTTTGGCCGCTTTGTTTTGCGGTTTGGATGGTTTGATTATCTGCGTCCATCTGTGTTCATCTGCGGTTAAACACGGCTTGGAAAACTAGGCTGCGCGCTTGCCCAGCACCTCGACGGTATCGACGAGGCCGACGACGGCGGCGTCGATGGGGAGGGCTTTCATGCCGGCGGCCATGCGCGCGCTGCTGCCCTGGCAGAAGAGGACGAGATCGCCCATGCCGGCGCCGAGGGCGTCAACCGCCACGACGGTGCTGCCGCCGGGCTTGAGTTGGGCGGGGTTCGCTTCGTCGGGAAACATCGGGCGAAGGACCAGGAGTTTGCGGCCTTTCATGGTTTCGTCTTTTTTGGTGGAAACCACGGAGCCTATGACGCGGGCGAGAAACATGGTGAGAAGAAGTAGCGAGTAGTGAGTAGCGAGTAGGGCGCGGCATTGGATGCGCGCGCCCGTTGGCTGACGGGTCAGGCAGGCCGGGAGCCTGCGCTGGGACGGCACGCGTGCGCCGTCGTGTTATTTTTTTGCGGCGGCGGCTTTCGGGAGCACGGCGGCGACGTCTTCGTGGGGACGGGCGATGACTTGCACGCTGACGACTTCGCCGTAGGTGCGGGCCGCGGCGGAGCCGGCCTCGGTCGCGGCCTTGACGGCGGCAACGTCGCCGGTGATGACGGCGGTCACGAGCGCGTTGCCGACTTGTTTCATCGGGCCGACGAGCGTAACGTTGGCGGATTTGAGCATCGCGTCCACACCGGCGACGAGCGCGGTGAGGCCACGGGTTTCGAGGAGTCCAAGGGCGGATTGTGCCATGATGTTTTTTAGGTGGGTTGAGTGTTGGTGGTTGTGGTTGAAGAGAGTGTGGCGCGGGCGACTTAGGTCGATTTAAGTCGATGTGAGTCGATTTAAGTCGTGGATGCCTTTTCGAGCGAAGCGATCAGCCGCGCGGTTTCGCGGGCGACGACGAGTTCTTCGTTGGCCGGGATGACGAGGACTTGCGTGCGCGAATCGGAGGCGGCGAGGTTTTGCTCGGGGGAGCCTGCGGCGTTTTTGGCGGGGTCGAGCGCGAGGCCGAGCCCGGCGAGGTTTTCGCACACGGCGGCGCGGAGCCATGCGTTGTTTTCGCCGATGCCGGCGGTGAAAACGAGCGCGTCGCAGCCGCCCATCTCCACCCAGAAGGCGCCGATCCAGTGACGTATTGATTTTATGAATACATCGATCGCAAGCTGCGCGCGGGCGTCGCCCTTGTCGGCGGCGGTTTTGATGTCGCGCAGGTCGTTGCTGATGCCGGAGAGACCGAGAAGGCCGGATTCTTTGGAGAGTTGTTTCTCGGCGTCGGCGAGGGAGAGGCCGAGGCGGCGCATCGCGCAGGGAATCCCGGCGGAGTCGAGGTCGCCGACGCGGTTGTTTTGCGGAAGGCCGGATTGCGGGCTCAAGCCCATGCTGGCGCCGATCGCGACGCCGTCGCGGATGCCGGTCACGGAGCTGGAGCCGCCGAGGTGGCAGGAAATCACGCGGAATGGGGAATGCGGAGTGCGGGATGCGGAATGGTTTGGATCCGCGATATAAAGGTTGCGGGCGCGTTCGGCGATGTCGGCGCGGCCGAGGAGATCGGCGCTGCGTTCGGCGACGAACTTGTGGCTCGCGCCGTGAAAACCGTAGCGGCGGATGCCGGCTTGATACCACGTTTCTGGGACGGCGTAGCGGTGCGCGCTTGGGGGCACCCATTGGTAGAAGGCGGTCTCGAAGAGCGCGACGCGAGGCACGTTGGGAAGGCGTTCGCGGAAGGTGCGGATGCCGGCCGCGTAGGGCGGATTGTGCGCGGGCGCGAGGTCGGCGGTGTCGAGGAGCGCCTGCTCGACTTTTTCGTCGGCAAGGAGGCAGCCGGTGATGCCGCCGCCGAGCACGGTTTTGAAGCCGACGGCGTCGATGGTCCCGTGTCCGGCGGAGGCGAGCTCGTCCATCGCTTGGTCGATGACCGCGCCGTAGTCGGTGACGCGTTCAAAACCGCCGCGCGCGAGCATGTCGGCGCGTTCGCCTTCGATGCGATAAAGGCGGTATTTGAACGAGGTGGAACCGAGATTGGCGACGAGGACGCGCATGGCGGAAAAGTAGGAAGTAGAAATTAGGAATTAGAAAGTGGGAGCTGCCGCTCCGCTTGTGCGGTTGGCGCGGTAGCGCCTTCTGAACTTTCTAATTTTTAATTCCTACTTCTTAATTTGTTTTTCAGGCGACCCACTTGCCGAGGACGGCGATGTCTTCGTGGGGGCGCGGGATGACCTGGACGGCGACGATGTCGCCGACGCGGCGGGCGGCTTCGGCGCCGGCGTCGATAGCGGCCTTGAGGGCCGCGACATCGCCGCGGAAAAAGGCCGCGACGTGACCGGAGCCGATGGCTTCGTAGCCGGTCATGGTGACGTTGGCGGCTTTGAGGGCGGCGTCCGCAGCTTCGATGAGCGTGCAGAATCCCTTGGTTTCAATCATACCGAGTGCTTCTTGTGCCATGGTGATAAAAGAGTTTAAGTTGGGAGTTTAAGTTTAAGTGGGAGGCGCGCGCCTTAGATGCCGAATTGCTTGAGGAGTTCGGCGTGCGGACGGGCGATGACGTGGGCGCAGACGAGTTCGCCGACTTGCTTGGCGGCATCGGCTCCGGCATCGACGGCGGCTTTCACGCTGCCGACGTCGCCTTTGACGAGGACGGTGACGAGGCCACCGCCGATTTGCACTTGCTTGACGAGCGTGACGCCCGCCGCCTTGACCATCGCGTCGCTGGCCTGGACCGCGCCGACGTAGCCTTTGGTTTCAATCATTCCGAGAGATTCGCTCATGGGATGTGTTTTGTTTTTAGGTTTGGGTTGTTGTGGTTGATGACGTTGGTGGTTTGGGAAAAATCAGGAAGAGCGAGGGGCTTTCTCATTTGATGAGTTCGCAGGGCGTGTTGGCGCCGAGGCCGCAGGCGTTGGCTTCGTCGGTGTCGATGTGGACTTCGAGTTTGAAGTCGGGCGAGACGCGCACGAACATGCGGTCAAAGGTGACGCCGCAATCGCCGCCGACGCGCAGTTTCATGTAGGCGCTGTTTTTCACGCCGTAGAACGCGGCGTCGTCCGGATGCATGTGGACGTGCGGCGCGGCGCGGATGACGCCGACGGGCAGTTCGAGAAAACCGGCGGGGCCCATCAACATGCAGCCGGGCGTGTCCTTGATGTTGCCGGAATTGCGGACGGGGATTTCGAAACCGAGCGAGATGGCGTCGGTAAAGGCGAGTTCGACCTGGTTGAGGTCGCGGCAGGGGCCGAGGATGCGGAGGTTCGAGATGACGCGCGAGCGCGGACCGATGAGCGTGACGGTTTCCTTCGCGGCGTATTGGTCTTTCTGATACAGCCACTTTATCGGCGTGAGCGTCCGTCCTTTGCCGAAGAGGGTTTCGACGGCTTGCGGGGTGAGGTGGCAATGGCGCGCCGAGACGTTGACGAGAAGGGGATTGGGCGCGCGGACGGTCCGGGGCATCGGCTGGCCGAGGCGCTCATAAAGCGCACGCCGGACTTGGTGCTCGATGGTGGCGCGATGGGGGGATGGCGGCGCGAGGGACATGGTTGGCGGGAAATGCGGAAGTGGGAATGCGGATTGCGGAATCAAGAAGCGGTTTTGCGGTGAACTGGATGCAGACGATTTTCCGTTTATGACGCAAGTCAATCATATAATTTCGACATATTTTGCGCTGGCTGACCGGTGCTTTCACCGCGTATGGAGGCGTGGCGCGACAGTCAGCGACAGCCAAGGCGGGGAAATCTTTGCCCGTGGAATTGGAGGGCGTAGCTCCGCCTTCCAAATCAAATATCGGCTGCATCTCCTTTATGTGACGCACAGGTCTCGCAGTCTGTATTGCAAGGGGCTGTGCGAGCTTTATGACTGTTTTGGAGCGAATGTCCTGCGGAGGGCAAGCAGAAGGCCGATGGCGGCCATGCTCCAGAGACTCGGCGCACCGCCACCACCGCCGTTGCTGTTTGAATTGTTGTTATTATTGCCGTTGTTGCTCGTGCCACTGGTAGCGGCGGCGGCTTGGGTGACGGTGCAGATGCCATCGGTACCGGAGGCTGTGACTGTAATGACGCCGGTGCGTGCGGTTGTCGCGGTATTGACGGCATAGGTGGCGGTAAGAGTGGCGGTTCCCGAACCGAAGGACGGGGAGACAGATAACCATGAGGCCGACGAGGCTGCGGTCCAAGCGACATTGGCGTCGACAAAGACCGTGAATTGACCGCTTGTTGCGGACACTTGCTGTGCATCGGGGCTGATATTGAGCATGGCGGCCGTGCCGCTCGTCCAGGCGACTTGATCGAGCCAGGCGGCATCGGCTCCGACGGCGAGATAGGGATCCTTTTTGTAGCTCCATTTCAGCACTTGCGCGCCTGTTCCGGTGAGGGTGAAGCTGCGTTGCGCCCAGTCTTTTTCGCCGGAGGTTCGAGCGCGTTCGGTGCCGTTGACATAAAAGTGGAGGATGTCGCCCCAAGTGCCGGTATGGTCGGTTTCTTCTGCCTCGGAGGAAACTTTCCACCAAAAGCTGAGGATACCGGGGCCGTTTACAGTGGTTTGAATCCAGGTTTCCTGTCCGGTGGTGCCGCTGGGCACAAGGGTTCCGAAGATGATGCCGCTGCGAGCTGCGTGCTGCCCGTCGTGCGTGGTGATGTTTTGCGTCGTCCAACCGGCATCGCCGCCGGTTGTCCATGCAAGGCTGTTGTTGAGCGCGGTGGCAAAGGGAATGTGGAGGGGCTGCGCGACTTTGCAGGTGCGGTTGATGCCGCCGCTGGTGATGGTGACGGTGCCGTGGCGGGGGAGGGACGTGTCGTTGGCGGCGTGGGTGACGGTGATGGTGGCATTGCCGGTGCCGGAAGCGGGGGTGACGGTCAGCCATGCCGCGTCGGTTGTGGCGGTCCAGGTTTTGCTGGTTGTGGCTGTAATGGTGAACTGGCCTGCGCCCGAGGCTGTTTCCCTGCTGGCGGGAGTCGTGGCGAAAATGAAGTCGGAGGGCGTCCAGACAACATTGCCGACCCAAGCGGAGCCGGTGGTTGAAGGGGAGGCTTTGAGAAAGGTCCAGCCGAAGGAGTGCGTGCCGGTGGTGGCGATGGCGATGGTTTGTTGTTGCCAGTTTTGCATGCTGCCGGAGATGTCTGCGCGGACGGTGGTGCTTCCACTGGCGGCGTCGGTGGTGGCAAAGGTGAGCTCGTCTGATGCGCCGCCGGAGATTCTCCACCAGAAGCTGACGGTGCCGGGGCCTTCCACTGTGGTGACGATGCCGGAGGATTGGCCTTGGGTGATGGCGCCGCTTTGCGCCGCGGCGATGCCGTCGTGGGTGATGGCGGCCTGCCCGAACCAGCTGGCGGCACTGCCGGGTTCGGTTGTCCAGGTAAGGTCGCTGTTGAGGGCGGCGGCGAGCGTGGGGTTTGATTGGATGAGACTGGAGACGAGAGTGTATTGGCCGATGGCGCCGTAGGCGGTGTAGCCGGTGCGGGAGCTTTGCGAGGAGGCGTAGGGATTGCCTATGCTTCCGGAGGTGATGCGCACATACCACTGGCCGGCGGCGAGGCTTCTGCTGAGCGAGGCGGTGGTCGCGGAGGCGGGATTGTTGGAGTCAAGGACGCTGCCGCTGGAGTTGAGGATTTCGAGTTTTAGGTCGGTGTTGCCGACGATGGCACCGGTGCCTGAAAGGCGGCAGGGGTCGAGTGTGAAGGAGACGGTGCCGGAAGAGGAAAGGTTGAGCGAATAATAATGGGCGTCGCCGTCGTGGCGGATAATGCCGGTCGCGCCGAGGAGGCCGGTCGCATCCGGGACGAGCGGGGCGGCGGTCGCAAGGGTGTTGGAGGCGAGGTTTCCGCGATAGCCGACTTTGCCTTCGATGATGGCGAGGTCGTCCTCGTGGTTGTTGGCGTCGTAGTATTCGCCTTTTGACCATTGGACGATGTTTTTGTCGTAGCCGGCTCCCATGATGGGCGCCCAAGAGATGGCGCCGGTGCCGTGGCCAAGGTAGTAGCCGTTGTCTTCGCTTGTGGTATCGGCGCCGGGGCCGTCGTGACTGAGGCCGAGGTTGTGGCCGAGTTCATGCGAGACAGCATAGGCGATCTTGCCGTCGGCGGAAGTGAGTTTGTTGTAATAGATGAAGGCCGGGCTGTAGTCGGTGGCGTAGTCAACTTCGCCGAAAACATTCCAGAGGGCGACGCCTCCGGCACTGTCTCCGGCGGGCATGGTTCTGCCGTTTTTATCTGTGCTTCGCGTGATGAGCGCGCGTCCGGTGGTGCGGGTGAAGGTGGCGGGTTTTTCGGTGGTCACGTCGACATCGAAGGGCGCGAAGTCCTCGGCAACGCGTTCCCAGATTTGGATGATGCTTCTCTGTTCCGCATCGCTGAAGGTTGTTTCGTCGCTATCGGTATCGTAGGGGCGGGCGCGGTAGATGGTGACTTTGCCGTATTCCTCGATTTTGTTCCACACGGTGTTGGAGATGTCCATGCCGCCGAAATCAAGGAAGAGCACGCGGCTCGCGCCGGGGCGGGAGTGACGGATGGGCGGCTGGCTGATTGGGACGGGCGCGGCGGCGGGTTCCGCGTCGGGGGCAGAAGGCGTTTCGGCAGGTGTAATAGCGTCGTCGTCGCTGGTGGGGAAAAACTGGCACACGTAGTAGATCATGCCTTTCGAGGTGACGTGCAGGCTGGCATAATCCGCATCGGGCACGGGTTTCGCGGCGAGAGCCTTGAGGACGCGGGCTTGGGCTTCAGGGGCGAGGCGGAGAACTTCGTCGCGGAAGCGGGTTGACGGGATGTTTTCGAGGGTGGCGCGTTGTTTGGACGAGAGTGAAGCGATGCGTCCGGATGCGTCCGGTGTGTGCGCGGCTGACTGCCGCAGGGGAGCGACGGATGGGCGGGATGCGGCGCGCTTCTCGGCTGCGGTGGCGACGCGAGGGATGCGCGTTGCGGTGGCGTCGTCGGATTGCCGGGGTGTTGCGATGGCGGGCTGTGAGATCGGGTCTTGCGCAGCGGCAGCGGATTGTTGGGCGGTGGATTGCGACGCGATTTTTTCTTCGGGGCGATGCGAGCGAAAAACAAGCACGGTGCCTGCAACGAGAAAACACATGGCCACGGAAATCGAAATAATACGCCAATGCCTGATTTTTTTTGGAGAACTCATGGTGGGAGATCTTGAGGATGGGAAAAGTATGCTCTCGGAATGGCACTATTGCTGCAAGAAAGCTGCAAGGAGATTCTCGGACACGCGGGAACGGAGGGTGTTCGCGTTTTTTTACTTACGCGAGTTGCCGCGCGAGCCAGTCGGCGGCGGTGCCGGTGGTCGGCTGGTGCAGGATTTCCCGGAGGCGGGCGGCGCAGCTTTCCGTGTGCGCGAGACGCGAGGGATTCTCGAGGCAGTCGCGGAGTTGCGCGACAAGGGCGTCGGGGGTGGCTGCGCCTTGGATGTGCTCGGGATACATCGGTTCATTGAGGAGCAGGTTGGCGATACCGATGTAGGGCACTTTTATCAGGAGGCGTCCGAAGAAATGGGTGATGGGGTTCATGCGATAGACGACCGCGCCGGGGATTCCGGCGAGCGCGCAGTGCATCGACATGGTGCCGGAGCTGGTGAGCAAGGCGGACGCCGCCACAGGCGCGCCGGTGGGACGAAACGTGATGCCGGGCGGGATGGGAAATCTGCGCAGGACGGAGAGGATGTCTTCACTGGGGTAAAGAACGACGGCGGGGCGGGAGGGTGGTCGGGTGGCACGGGCATCCTGCCCGTGTTCTGGAGAGATGGCGGAAGCGCGTATGCTGGTCGCTTCATTCAAACCCACGGGCTGGAAGCCCGTGCCACCCGACCCTTTCAGATTCAATCCGGCGCAATAACGTTCGTAGCCGGCAAGCATCAGCGGAAAGATGCGGCTGACTGCTTGCTTACGGCTGCCGGGGAGGAGGAGAATCGGGCCGCTGGCGTCGTAGGCGATGGGCGCGGCGTAGTCATCGGCGACAAAGGGATGTCCGACAAATTCGACTTTTCCGCGCAGCGCGGTGTCGTCATAACAGGCGGGCTCAAAGGGAAAGATGACCGCCATGGCGTCGAGGTCGCGCGCCATCGCGAAACGCCGCCCGGCTTTCCACGCCCAGATTTGCGGGCTGATGTAGAAAAGCGTGCGGGTGGGGCCGCCGCCTTTTGCGGAGAGGCCGCGTTTGCGCATTTCTTTCGCGAGGCGCAGGTTCATGCCGGGGTAATCGACGAAGCACACGGCGCGGGGTTTATAGACGGAAACCCAGCGCAGGATTTCGTTGAAGAGCGCCTTGAAGAAGGAAAAATGTTTCAGCACTTCCACGAAGCCGATCACGGAGGTGGCGGTCATGTCGTGGAGGAGCTGGGCGCCGGCTTCGGCGAGCTCGGGGCCGCCGAGCGCCGAGATGGAGAGGTTTTTGCCGTCGGGGCGCGCGAGGAGTTCGCGCACCATGCGCGCCGCGTGCTGGTCGCCCGAGTGTTCGCCTGCGATGATGAGCACGTCCACGCGCGAGGCGCGCGGGGCGGGAAGGCGGAAGGGCAGGGCGGCAGGTTGGGACATGCGGTTGGTTTTGTTTTGAGCAGAAAAAGCGCCAAGGGCGCAAAGATTCGGAATCAATTAATCACGGAAACACGGAAGCACGGAAGTGAGCCGAATTAATAAAACGGTTTTTCCGTGGTTTGATTTCTTTGCGGACTTGGCGTCTTTGCTGTTCAAAAAATCAGTGTTTGAAATGGCGGATGCCGGTGAAGACCATCGCCATGCCGCGTTCGTCGGCGGCCTTGATGACTTCCTCGTCGCGGACGCTGCCGCCGGGTTGGATCGCGCTCGTCGCGCCGGCGTCGGCTGCGGCGATGAGGCCGTCGGCAAAGGGGAACAGCGCCTCGCTCACGCAGACGCTGCCTTTGAGATCGAGCTTGGCCTCGCCCGCTTTCCAGACCGCGATGCGCGAGCTGTCCACGCGCGCCATCTGGCCCGCACCGATGCCGAGCGTCTGTTCGCCGCGACAATACACGATGGCGTTTGACTTGACGTGTTTGCACACGCGCCAGCCGAAGAGCATGCTCGCCCACTCGTCGGCAGTAGGCTGGCGTTTCGTCACGACCTTGAAGTCGGTCTGGTTGCCGAGTTTGTTATTGCGGTCCTGTACGAGGAGGCCGCCGACGCACGAGCGCACGTCAAGAAGCGAATCGGCGCCGAGGCCGCCCTTGGCGATCATGAGGCGGAGGTTTTTCTTTTTTGCAAAAATCGCGATGGCCTCGTCGGTGTAGCGCGGGGCGATAATGACCTCGGTGAAGATTTCGCTGATGATTTTTGCGAGGTCGGCTTCGAGCGTGCGGTTGACGATGATGATGCCGCCGAACGGGGCTTGTTTGTCGGTGGCAAAGGCGCGGTGCCACGCGGTCACGAGGTCGTCGGCACTGGCGACACCGCAGGGGTTGGTGTGCTTGAGGATGGCAAGGGTGGGGCGCTCGAATTCGCCTATGAGGTAGGTGGCGGATGTGATGTCGAGGATGTTGTTGTAGGAAAGCTCCTTGCCCTGGAGCTGCTGGAAATGGTCGTGGAACGTGCCGTAGAGCGCGGCCTGCTGGTGCGGGTTTTCGCCGTAGCGGAGCGACTGCGCCTTTTTGTAGCTGAGGGCGAGTTTTTCGGGCAGGCCGCTGAGGGAGGCGATGTCGGGCTCGGCGATTTGTTTTTCGAGGTAGGCGGAGATCGCGCCGTCGTAGGCGGAGGTGCGCTGGAAGACTTTCAGCGCGAGACGGCGGCGCAGGGCGAGGAGGCCGTCGGCGTCGGCGGGTTTCGCGAAGGCGTCGAGCACGGCGTTGTAATCGGCGGGGTCGCAGACGACGGTCACGCTTTCGTGGTTCTTGGCGGCGCTGCGAAGCATGGACGGGCCGCCGATGTCGATGTTTTCAATGGCTTCCTCGAAATGGACGTTGGGTTTGGCGACAGTGGCCTCGAAGGGGTAGAGGTTGACCACGACGAGGTCGATCAGGGCGATGTTGTTCTTTGCGGCCTCGGCGAGGTGGTCGGCCTTGTCGCGGCGGCAGAGGAGTCCGCCGTGGATTTTTGGGTGCAGGGTCTTGACGCGGCCCTCCATGATTTCGGGAAACCCGGTGTGCTGGCTGACCTCGGTGACGGGCAGGCCCTTGTCGGCGAGGAGCTTGGCGGTGCCGCCGGTGGAGAGCAGGCGGAAGCCGTGTTGCTTGACGAGGGCCGTGGCGAACTCGACAAGGCCGGTTTTGTCACTGACTGAGAGGAGGGCTAGCTTTTCCATAAATTGAGGGGCGCGATGATGAGGTTGGAGGAGAAGAGGTGGCAAGAGTGATGTCGGATGCGCGACCGCTCCGCCCGGACGTGTTCGGCGCCATACTTTATGGATTCAATCTGTTTTGCCTGTTTCGGACGGCTTGGTGTTTCCGTCCGTCTCACTTGTCCGCGTCAATGATCCGGTCGGGTGTGATGCGGACTGAGCCGACGCCGAGCGTCTCGGCAAAGTTGAGCGTGTGGATGTCTTCCGACACCGGCTTGAATCCATTGCGCGCGCGCCAGTGGTTCATGCGCGTCAAAATCATCGCGTCGAGCGCCACCGGGTCGCTGCTCAGCCACAGATACGGCTCCGACACCGTGTAGAGCGAATTGAAATACGGGCCGCCGATGAACTGGTAGTGCTCCAGGCTCGCGATCGTCAGCACCCATGTCTGGCGGAGCTCGGGAATCGCGCTCATTTCGGCGACAGCCGCAGGCGCGTTTGCCGGGCTGCGGAAGAAGCGCGCGGTGTTGCTCGCGTTCCACAGGGTCGCGTTCACCAGCGAGCCGTTCACGCCGAGGATCGGATGATCGGTGAACACCGGCAGGTTGATCCAGAAATCCGCGTCCAGGAACAGCGGCGTGGCCAGAAAGCTCTTGCGGTCCTGCTCCTTGGTCGTGTTCGGGTCCTGTCCTTCCACGCTTTTCTCGGCAAAAATCGAATCGAAGCGCGACGGCAGCGGGCTGTCATAAAACCACACCGGATCGTAATACCGTCCCGACTCAAGCACGTAAATCGGATGTCCCTTGAACGCATAATCCCCCTGGGCGTAGGCCGGCAGGTACCCTGTCATACGCAGGCGCATCTGGTTCAGGCCGACGAGAAAAATATTGTCCGGATCGAACCCGCGCCGCTCCATCGCCGAGATGACCGCTTTCACGAGCGCGATTGGCGTCGCCATGCCCGGCCCCGAGTCCGTGTAGATTTTCAAGCCCACCTTTTTTTTCGGTCCCGGGACCAGCTTGCGTCCCGTGGCGGCCTCGTATTTCGAAAGCAGCAATTCCACCTTCGCATCGTAGGCGCCCGCGTCGAACCGCGGCAGCTTCGCCTCCCATACCGGAGTGAGGGAAGACGCCGACGACGGGTTGGCCGCGTGCAAAAACGCCGCCGCAACCAGCGTGGCCGAAAAAAACAAGACTGCCTTGAAAAATCGCATGGGAAATTAGTCGTCTGTATTGAGAAAAAGTTTCGTCAGCCGGGATTTCATGGCAGAGCGCGCACCCCGTTAAAAGGGAAATCGCACCCGTTGCGCGGCTGCTGGCGATTTATTTCTGGCGCCGGCACAACGCGCCTGTTCGCATGCCCGCCGCATGGACAAAACCTTCCCGCTTGAAATCACCGTCGAAGAAGCCGCGCGCCTGCTCAAGACCGATCCCGGCGGCGTCATGCTGATCGACGTGCGCGAGCCGCACGAAACCGCCATCGCGAGCATTCCGGGCGCAACGCACATTCCCATGCGGCAAATCCCCGGCAGCCTTTCAACCCTGCCCCGCGACAAACGCCTCCTCATCCAATGCCACCACGGCGGACGCAGCATGCGCGTCACCGAATATCTCCGCGCCAGCGGCTTTGAAAACGCGGCCAACATTGCCGGAGGGATCGACGCCTGGGCGCAGCGGATCGACCCGGCGATCGCGCGCTACTGATGCCTGGGGCCGCGCGGGGCAACGGGCGCGGCGGCGTTGTTTTCTGAGGCGTTCTTTTGCTCCACGGCCTCCGCCTCCGCCGCGACGTGTTCTTTTTCCAGTGAATCCGTGTCCGAGCCCTTGCCGGCGATCGCGCGGATGAAGCTGGTCGGGCCGTAGCTGAAGCGCCACTTCGGCGCGTCGAGCGAACCGGTCAGCTTCAGTTCCGTCAGATGCGTGATCGGCACGAGAACAAAACCGAGGCCCCTGCCGAGGATGCCCTTGCTTTCGGAGAGCGGGTAAACCTTTGCCGTGAGGTTTGCGAAGCGTGTGTCGAGCGTGTATTCGCCGCTCAATTTCACCTGCGCCTTCTGCCCGGTGAGAATCGCCTCGGGGATGATCACGCGCCGGCCGTCGAGCGTGAAACTAGCCTGTCCGTTGCTGAGGCTGAGCGTCGTGAAGTTGAGCACCTTGACGTCGCGCAGCGCCTGCGAGAGCGAGCCGAAGACATTCACGTCGACAAGCTCCGCGCCGGTGATTTCCGAGCTTCCGCGACCCTTGAAACTGAGGCTGTCGCGCAACAGTCCTTCGGCGGAAAGGCGGAGGTTGAGCAGCGCGCCCGGCGGCTGCTTGTGGTAATCGCCGGACGGCGCCGCCGGCACGGCGCGCCGGCGCGCCGCTATTCCCTCGATCAACTGCGACGCCCGCCCGAAGTTCGCCCCGCGGATGTCCAGATCGAAGCCGAGCCGGCGTTCCGCGCCCGTGCCCGAGAGCTTCGCCTTCAAGTCAAGATGCCCGCCTGCAAACTGCGTGTTCAGCCGCTCGATGTTGAACGCGTCGTCGCGGATGCGGATGCTTGTGGAAAGCGTCCTGAAGGGAATCCCGTCGTAGGTGAACGGCTCGTTGCCCTCGGCGTCGATATCGAGCAGCACGTGCTCGCCGCGCGGCGACGCGGGGCCGTCGATGCGACCGGCGACGCGTACGCGCGCGGGCGGTTTTTCGAATTGCAGCAGGGCGAGATCGCCGGCGATTTCGGGGGCAATCGCCGGCGCCACGGCGGACGGATCGAGGTTTTCCGCCTTGAAATCGAGCACGGTCAGCACGGGGCGGTTGCCAGGATCGACGCGCTGGTGCGTGAACGTTCCGCGCGCATAACCGCTGCCCCGCCGCGCGAAAAGGTCGGTCGCGTCATAGTAATCGGGCCGCGCAAAAAGCGAGAGCACCACGTTGTCGAGCGCGACTTTGTTGTAAGTGAGCGCGGCGGCGTCGGCAAAGACGAACACGCGCGCGGTGTCTGCATGCCTGAAATTGCCCTGCACGTCCACGTCGCCGAACGGAGCCGCGCCATCAAAGGTGAAGCTGCTCCAGAAATCCGGCCACCATGCGCCGAGCCAGCCGTTGATCGCGGGCGGCCTCAATCTGCCCGCCAGCAAAAAGCGGTAGTCGAGCGTGTCGAAATTCATCCTGAAACTGCCGCGCGCAAAACTCTCGCCGACCACCGCCATCGCGGGAGAAAAAATGATTTCGCGCCCCTCGTGGTCGTAGGCGAATTTTCCCCGCGCGCGGGTGACGGGCACGCCGTGCGCATCGATCGCGCCGATGTCGAGCGAGCCGGCGGCGCCGGTGAAGCGCCATCCGGAATCGAGCCGCGCAGTCGTGCTGATTCCGATCGGGCGCGCGGGTTTGAGGATTTCGCCGATGTCGTATTTCAATTCGCGCGAGAGCGCCCCGATGTGCTCCGGCGTCGCGCGCGTGGTGATGGACGCCTCCGCCTTTTTGTTTTCGAAATCGGCCTCGGTTTCAAACACGACGGGTTCGCCGAGCAGGCGCGTTGTCACTTGTGCGTGGATTTTTTGCGGGAATCGTCCGCGTATGCGGGTTATGACCGATTGTACGGTGATGTCGCGCGCCGTGAACGAATCCGCGGTGGCGGACAGGGAAAGACTGGCGACGGGCAAAGCGCCAGCCGTGTCCGCGTCCTGTTTTTTCGCGCCGAGCCGCAGGGCGTCGGCCATCGGCACGACCAGCGCGAGCCGCGCATTGCGGGCCCGGAGATTGAGATCGTTTTGCCAGAGCGCGTCCGTGGTTGAGAGTTGGATGCGCAGGAGCGACGGCGGATTTTGCGATTCGTCCGCCGGGGTATTTTCCGGCAGCAGGGAGGCCAGTTCCACGGTCGTGCGCGCGATGAGCGGCCCCAGGGCAATGCGCGGCGCGGGGGGATCGCCGGCATCGCTTGCGGCGGCGTTTTTCGCGTTGCTGGGTTTCGCCACGAGCAGGCTGTTCGCGGTGAGTTCCATGCGCGCGGAGGCGATGCGTCCCGCTTCGGGCGTGAGTGTGACGTCGAGCATCGGGCTGTCGAGCGCCGCGAGTCGCGCCGTCCACGAGTCGAACTGGCGCGCGGCTTTCAGATACGCCGCGATCATGTCCGACAGGATGTCCGCGGCCTGGCGTTTTCGTTCGCCATCCTGCGGAAGCGCCGCCGCGCCGCGGCACAGGATGGACAGGTTGCCGAAGCGCGCAGTCAGGCCGCTTATGAAGAGCGTGTTTTCTTTGACCTCCAGTTCCGCGTAGATGTCGTCGATCACGGGGGCGTTCGCGCCGTCGCTTGAAAGCATGGCGGGCATCCGGAAGCTCGCGCCGTCGATGCGGGCCGCCGCGCGCGGTGCGATATTGCGCACCCACAGCGCGTAGGGGTTTATCTCGAAGCGCACCGCCTTCACCGTGAGCACCGGGTCGGGGTGCCGGCTGGAAAACAGCTTCAGGTCGCGCACGAGCACATGGCCGGATGCGTCGCAATGGATCGCGCCGAACGTGAAACGCAGCCCGCGCTCCGCCATGCGCTGCTCGGCGTTGCGCAGCACGGCGTCGGGAATCGCGATTTCGTCCGACATCGCGATGCGCGCCTGCATGAAAAGCAGCGCCGCCAGGCCGAGCCAAAGCGCCCAAAGCGCGAGCGTGCAGACCCCGCGGATGCACCCGCGGCAAACCAGCCAGGTGAAATGTGGACGTTTTGGTTTCAGTGGAAAATGCGTGCGATGGGAAAAAGGGAAAACTTCAGCCATTGGACACTGCCCCGGCATGCGAGTTCAAGGCGCAACTTCGCCCCGAGTTTTTACGAAACGCGCCGGGCGGGTTGGGCGGCACAGGCTTCCGTCCCATGTGCAGCGACCGGCACGGGCACGGATGCCTGCGCGGCTCAAGCGGGCTTGGCGGCGGATCAAAAAAACCCTTGTCGCACTTGTCCGAGCGGCTACTTTCGAAAACTTCGTCAAGTAAACCGGCTTCGGCCACAGATAAAAACAAACGCACTCATCATCATGATCGTTACAACCGCCCAACTCTTCAAACACGCCTACGGCAAATACGCCATCGGCGCTTACAACATCAACAACGCCGAGCAGGCGATGGGCCTCTTCAAAGGCTGCATGGCTTCCAAAGCTCCGTTCATCATTCAGATTTCCAAGGGTGCGCGCAAATACACGGACAAGCTGATGCTCGAAGGCATCATCCGCTCCGCCGACACCATTTTCCCGGACGCCATCTTTGCCGTCCACCTCGACCACGGCGACGAGGAGACCTGCTACGATTGCATCAACTCCGGTTTCTATTCCTCCGTCATGATCGACGCCTCGCACGAATCCTTTGAAAAGAACGTCGAGATTTCCAAGCGCGTCGTCGAGGCCGCGCACAAGAAGGGCATCTCCGTCGAGGCCGAGCTCGGCCAGCTCGGCGGCGTCGAGGAAGACGTCAAGGTCGAGGACGGCCACGCCACGCTCACCGATCCCGCCGACGCGGAAAAGTTCGTGAAGCTCACCGGCTGCGACTCCCTCGCCTGTGCCATCGGCACCTCGCACGGCGCCTTCAAGTTCAAGGGCAAGCAGTCTCTCCACTTCGATGTGCTCGAGCAGATCAAGAACCGCCTCCCCGGTTTCCCGCTCGTCATGCACGGCTCCAGCTCCGTCCCGCAGGACGAGGTCGCGCGCATCAACGCCGCCGGCGGCTCCATCAAGGACAGCGCCGGTGTGGACGTGAACGAATACCTGCCCGCCGCCAAGCTTGGCGTCACCAAGATCAACATCGACACCGATGGCCGCCTCGTCTGGACGCGCGTCCACCGCGAATTCTTCCGCGACAAGCCGGGCGATTTCGACTTCCGCGCCCCCGGCAAGGTTTACATCGAGGAATACGCGAAGTTTATCGCGAGCCGCAACCAGCTCCTCGGCAGCGCCGGCCAGCTCGACGCCGTCCGCGCCAGCCTCGGCAAGTAATCCGCCGCGCGCCCGAAGCGCTCCGCACACTTCACGCGACTCCGCCAGCCGGAGTCGCGTTTTTTTGGTCGGGCCGCGCCGCATCAAGCAGCACGGATCGGGTGGCACGGGCTGCCAGCCCGTGGGATCGGGTCGCATGGGCATCCTGCCCATGCCTGAAGTCCAAACACGGGCAGGATGCCCGTGCCACCCGATCCGCCTCGGCTCCCTCCACGCCATCCCTCCCTCCGCAAAAATTCCTTGCCTTCGCCCTTCGCCCCGCCGCATGGTGCGCGGCTCCCGGCGAAGTTTGCCGGGCGTTCTTTTCACACCACACACATCACGCTCAGGGCAATGGGAAAAACCGTGAAAACCGGTTGCAGTTGCGCTGCGGTAACGCATCAGTCCAGACCATCTCCGCGCCGTCCGAAAAAACGCGCGCGGGAAAAACCAGTCGGCAGTCGCCGGCGAAGGTGATGGCGAGGCAGGTGTCGCGTTCGGAATCACAACGATTTCGCCCGCGCCGCCACCACATGCGGAGTCCGAATATCCACCCTTGGGCGCTCACGCGGTCGGCGCGAAATTTTTGCGCGCGCCGGATCGCGAAATCTTCATCGCAAAAATGAAGCGTGAGAGCAGTGCCTTGAGTCGGTTGCGCCAGACCAACACAGATGCGCAACGACCCCTGTCTGCTCTTGCCATTAACACAAGAGAGACAGACCCGTGATTGACAAAAAACATCATTGGCTGGCCCGCCTTCCGGGACAGCTTTCCTCAACATTCGCGAACGCCGCCGTGCTCGCCCTGATCGCCGCTGTTGCCGCAACAGCCGCTTCCGACGCCCGCGCCCAAGCCGTGCCGCTGAGCGTCGCCGTGCAAAAAAACACGCCCGCCCCCGTGCCCGCTGAAACCGCATCCGCCGGAACCGCCGCGACGGTTCGCGCCGACGACGAGACCGTCCAGCTTGGCCGCTACGTCGTCTCCGCATCGCGCACCGCGCAGGACCCGCGCTACACGCCGAGCAGCGTGACCCTGCTCGATGCCAGCGATCTTGCTGTTGGGCAAATCACCGATTTGCACACCGCCCTTGCCCAGCAACCCGGGGTGATAATCGTCAACAACGGCCCTGCCGGTTCCCGTTCCAGCATCCTCATGCGCGGCGCGCAGAGCCATCAGACGCTTCTCGTCGTTGATGGCGTGCGCATGAATGACAAGGCCGCCGACTATGGCAATTACCTTGGCGTCGCGGACCTTTCGGGAATCGACCGAATCGAGATCCTCCGCGGCCCGCAAAGCACGCTCTACGGCAGTTCGGCGATGGGCGGCGTGGTTGCCTTCAACACGCCTCGCGGTTCCGGCGCGCCGCACGGCTCGCTTTCCGCTGAAGCCGGGGCGTTTCATACATGGCAGGCCTCCGCCAGCATCGCAGGCGGCACGCGTTTCATCGGATACAGCGCTTCGGTCAATCGACTCGAAACGGAAAACGATGCGATGAACAACGAATATAAACACTGGGGTTACACAACCCGCCTGGAATATGCCCCCGCTGAAAACATCCTCTTGGGCGGCACCTTTCGCGGCGATAACGGGGAATATCAAGAGATCGTCGGGGGTAGCAACATCGACATCGACAACTACCTCGGCACGCTCTACGCGCAGGCCAGGATCGGCAGCGCCTTTACTTCGCGAATTACTGGCGCGTTGCACGAGCGCCATTATGTTTCCGCAAAAAACGCCGCTCGCAGCGAATGGTATAACAAACGAAAAATTGCCGATTGGCAAAACACATGGCAGGCCATGCCCGAACTCGAAGTCGTCGCCGGTCTTAATTATGAAGAAACCGGTTACTATAAAAACGACAGCGGCAGGCTGCATTACGACGACGATGCCTTCGCTGCTTACGTATCCATGACGTATCGTCCGCTTGAACAACTGGCGTTCACCGGCGGCGTTCGTTACGATGATTTTGATTCTGCGGGAGACGCGACCACCGGCCGCATCGGGGCCACTTGGCTTCCGACCAAAACTACAAAGATAAAAGCCACCTATGGCACTGGTTTTGGCGCGCCCGCGCTGGACGACACTTATGGCACGCCCGCGACCATGTTTTACGCTCAAATCCCGAATCCCGACATCAAACCCGAAAAATCGAAAGGTTGGGATGTCGGCATCGAGCAGGATTTCCTTGGCAAACGCCTGACCGCCGGAGTCACCTATTTTGAAAACCGCTTCACCGACTTGCTTGTCTGGAAAGACACCGTCATTCCAGTCCCGCCCACCTACTATATGGAAGGATACATGGACAATATCGAAAAAGCCTCGACAAGCGGCGTGGAGATCGCGGTTGTTGCCCGGCCCATCGAGACGCTCCAAATCCGTATTAACTATACCTATCTCAATGCCAACAACGACACCCAAGGCACCCGCCTCGCCCGCCGTCCCCGCCACACCACCGACGGCGAAATCCGCTGGCAAGCCATGCGCGACTTGACGGTCGGCCTCGGAGCGCACGGCGTTGCCGACCGCATTGACAGCTATGTATACGGAACCCAAATCCCTGTGACGATCGAAGATTACACGCGCGTTCGCGTTTTTGCCAGCTACACATTGCGTCCCGCCAACCTCACTTTCAAAGTGCGCCTTGAAAACGCCCTCAATGAAAAGCACGAGGAAATCAAAGGCTATCCGGCCCTTCCCTTCGGCGCTTACGCTGGCATCGAGTGGAGGTTTTGACGCTTTGCCAATGAAGAATGGAGAATGAGAAAAGCCGGATGAGCACGAACCAGCACATCCCGCAGCGACATGCCGCAACGTGGCACGGACTGCCAGCCCGTGAGACGACGCGCAGCGTCGCCGGTTCGCCCCTGCTGTTCACCCCCGTGCGCATCCTCGCCGCTCTCCTCCTTTTCACTCTTCACCTTTCACTCTTCACCCTTCGCGTTGCTTCCGGCCCACCCC
>JARKRC010000022.1 GCA_029974595.1 Ereboglobus sp.
CCCCCCCCCCCCCCCCCCCCCCCCCCCCCCCCCCCCCCCCCCCCCCCCCCCCCCCCCCCAATTTTACGCATCATGTGCATCCCGCCCAAATCGGACTCACGCAACGACGCAGTGACGCAACGAAAAAGTCCACCGGAGCGGCAGCTCCCGTTGCGTCGTGGCGACGTTGCGCGAGCCATAGAAGATTGCAGGGTTGTGTGGCGCGGGAGACTCGTCCGTGTGAATGATGCGCACAAGCCGGCGCGTGCCCAAAATACCCGGAACACGGGCAGGATGCCCGTGCCACCCGATCCCCGCATGGGCGGGTCACCCATGCCGCCCGACCAAATAAACCGGCTTTGCGTTAAACCTGATTCACCACCTCGAAGAGGCGTTCGATGGCGGCCTCTTTTTCACTGACTGGAGCAAGACATCCTACTGTTTTCCCGCAAATCCAGCAAGGATGACTCCACCCGTTCGTGCAATGTGCCCGCCAATGCCTTGCGATCCTCCGTCTCCCCCGGCTCGACGCGACTCCCCTGCGCCACCCGCGCCCGTATGCAAGGAATCGCAAGCATGTTCAGCAAATGCGGCAGCAAGGGCATTTCGCCCCACCAGCACACCTCGCGCGAGGCGGAATAGCCGTGCGGGACCGCGTAATCCAGCGCCATGGGAAACACGGGACAGCGCCGTTTGATCACCGGCTCAAGCAAAGAAGTTTTGAAGGGCAGCACCCGGCTGCCATCGCTTGATGTGCCTTCGAGAAAAACCACCACATTGACGCCAGCTGCCATCGCCATCGCCATTTCATCCGCCAGCCTCGGAATATCGCCGCGTCTCGAACGATTCACAAACAGTGTCCCGGACATCGTCGCCAGACGACCCAAAACCGGCCATTTTTTCACCTCGCTTTTGGAGACAAAAACCGCGGGGCCGCCCATGCCCGCCAGCACGAGGATATCAAGGTATCCAAGGTGATTGCACACGACGAGCCCCGCCTCGTTTGGAAAATCCTTCGCGATCCCCACTGCGGGCTTTGTCCGGATTTTCTTCACTTTTATCCCCCACATTCGCAACAAAAGCCGGGAGGCACTTCGCAGCCACAGCGCCCTCTCGACCAGACCCCTCCGCTTGCCACGCACGCAAATGGCGGCCCAGCGCGCCAGCGACACGACAATGACAAGCAAAACCGCCGCCAGACGCCACGCGCTCCTCGCCCGGCCAAGGCGGCGAGAGCCCCCGCGTGGTTGCGATGTTCCCTTTTCGTTCATCCCGGATATGCGGTCAGCCCATGAACTTGCTTTTCACGCACGCAGGCATCGCGTTCAAATCAAGCCATGTGAGGAAATCTATGGTGCCAAACTCGCGGTCCAGCGCGGGTTCCCCGCAAATCGTCGCGCCCACGGCGAAGTAGGCGGCCATCAGCCTTGGAATTTTTATATCCGGGGCGGGCGCCTCCTGCGCAGCCTTGCACTCCATTCCCTTTTGAGGGGAGGTCCGCCACATGGGGGCCACCAGATACCGCGGGGCAAGCTGCCTGTACACCGCAAGCCCTTCATTTGGATTGCGTGAAGTCAGCGAGCTGCATCCCACCAAATAGCGACCGCTGTGCATCTGCGCATATTGGGCAATGCCTTTCCACAGAAGGCTGATCACGCTTTGATTTCGGTGATCGCGGGCCACGCAGGCGCGCCCAAGCTCAATGATTTCCTCGCGCGCCGATTCAAACGGGAAAAAATCAAATTCCTGCTCGCTGTAATAGCCGAGGTTCAACCCCGCATCGATTCCGCTTTGCAAACGGTAGGTTCCGACGACCGACCCGCTCTCCTTTTCGCGGACGATCAAATGATCGCACACCGCATCGAACGCATCAGCATCCACGCCGGATTCCTTTGATGTCTCCAATCCCTCCCCCATCTCGACATTAAAAACTTCATAGCGCAAACGCTGGGCGGCGCGCACTTCGTTGATGCCGGATGCCAGATGCAGGACATATCGCCCGGTTTCGACTTGGATGGAAGGAGAGGAGGCGGCAAGCAGGGAACTCATAATGCCGCAATCGGTGAACGCCGTCCATCCCTCCGCAAGCCAATATCACGTTCGACTTGAAGATGTCACACTCCAGATACTTTCGCCGCAGAAATGTAACACAAGACAACCTGAACAGTGCCGTCACGAGATTAAGAGTCAGAGGCAAGAACAACGGATTTGGACGGCGGACATCCTCACCCTAAGCCTGTCCCATCACTTCGAACAGGCGCTCGATCGCGGCTTCTTTTTCGCTGACGGATGCGAGCGAGATGTAGCGCGGCTTGGGAAGTTCCTTTTGCGGCGCGATGGCCTCCGGGCGGCCTGTCGCCAGCTCAAAGGGCGCGGCAAAGCGGAGCATGCTCATGTCGCGGATGCGCGTGCGCGCGGCGCGCAAACGCTGGCCGACACCCGCCGGCTGCTCGACGGTGACTTGCACGGAAAGCCGGTGAAAGCCGGATGCGATGTCAGGCCGCATGCGAACAGGCATGACATAAACCGCGGCCTGCCCCGCCGCGAGACGCAGCGTGACATAAGTCGCCTCGGGACGTCCGATCCCCGGCAAATGCCCGAAGCGCGCCGTCACGATACGATGGCGCGACATGTAATTTTCGAGAAACAGGAAGAGCCGTGTTTCACCGCCATGGACAACGGAATCAGGCGCGAAAAAAGCCGTCGCCGCCACGCCGCGGCAGGTGGCGAGCAAATCGAAGCCGAGCTCGCCCGCGAGCACGACATGCGAGCGGGGCACGTCCACGCGGTCGGCATGTGTGCGGTAGATGCTCCAGACGCCATAGACGCAGGGAATGCCCAGCGCGACGAGCGGCATCCAGCAGGCCCAGGGAACGATGTGCCAGCCGGTCACTGTCAGCGCAATGGCGGCGATTCCGGCGACGATTGTCCAAAACCAGACTTTCGTGTCGCCCCGGTGGACGGGCCCTGTGTCGGGCGTGAGATCGGATGTTTCGGTGAGCAAAGCCGTGGGTGATGTGTTCATGGATGTGCGAGGGTTGCGGTTGCGGGTTTCTCATCCGGAGTGACGGCGGCGGTAGCCGGTGCGCACGGCCATCAGCAGGCCGAAGAGCACGAGCACCTTCGATGCGATGCCGTCAAAGATGTGGGTTGGATAGAAGAGAGCCACGGCGACTTGCAGGAGCACATAAAAACCCAGCGCCGCGCATGCCGCCCGGAAGGGCGCGTATTTGCCCCACCACCAGAGGACGAGCAACACGGCGCAAATCGTGAGCATGCCGATGGCCATTCCCATGTCGCGAACGTAGGATTCGTAGGCGCCGGCCACGACAAAAAGCTCGGTGATCCAGCGGTAAACCGGATACAGCGCCGTGAGAAACTGCACGAGGGCCGTGACAAACAACCAGTCGCGGCCGGATAGGATTTGCTGCTCGCGCGCCGAGCGCGACTGGCACTCGCGAAGCATGCGCAGCGTGGTGAGGTTTTGCGAATTCATGATGAACGGAGGGTTTTGCTGACTATAATTCACGATTGAAGGAACGTTGGCGCGCCAGTGACTGCTGGGGCGCTGATGGTTTTCTAAATCGCAAATCGTGATTCGTAAATCGTAATTTGATCACTTCTTTTCCCAAGCGCCGCCGAGGGCCTTGTAGAGGGAAACGAGGTTGGTGAGCTCGGCGAAACGGGCCTGCACGAGGCTTTGTTGCGCGGCGAAAAGGCTTTGCTGCGCGGTGATGACCGTCAGATAGCTGTCCACGCCCTGCTGGTAGCGGAGGTCCGAGAGATCGTAGCGCCGCTGCTCGGAGGCGACGCGGAGTTGCTGCGCCTGGATCTGATCGACGTAGGTCGCGCGCGCGGCGAGCGCGTCGGAGACTTCGCGGAAGGCGGACTGGATCGATTGCTCATACTGCGCGAGCATGATCTTTTGCCCGGCTTGCACGGCTTCGAGGTTCGCCCTGAGTTTGCCTCCGGTGAAAATGGGGATGTTTATCTTCGGCGCAAAGCTCCACATGAAGGAGCCGTTTTTGAAGAGGCTGTCGAGTTCGACGCTGCCGAAGCCGCCGGAGCCGGTAAGCGTGATCGACGGGAAGAACGCGGCGCGGGCCGCGCCGATGTTCGCATTGGCGGCGCGCAGGGCGTGCTCGGCCTGGAGGATGTCGGGGCGGCGCGTGATGAGGTCGGAGGGCACGCCCGCGGGAAGGTCGGCGATGATGCCTTGCTCGCGCAGCGGGAGCGACGCGGGAAGATCGGCGGGGAGCGGCGCGCCGACAAGGAACACGAGAGCGTTGCGGGCCTGCGCGAGCTGGCGCTTGAGATCGGCAAGGCTGGCCTGCGTGCCGTAAACCTGAGTCTCGGCGGTCTTAAGATCGAGCTCGGAGGCGGTGCCGGCATCGAAGCGTTTCTGGATGAGGTCGCGCGAGTCGATGACGAGTTTGAGGGTCTGTTCCGCGATGGCGTATTGTTCCTCGAGGGCGCGTTCCATCAGGTATTGCGAAGCGACGCCGGCGATGAGCGCGAGCTCGGCGGAACGGCGGGCCTCGTCGGTGGCGAGATAGGTTTGGAGCGCGGCGTCCTTCAAGCTGCGGACGCGTCCGAAGAAGTCGATTTCGTAGGAGGCGATGCCGACGCCGACGGTGAACTGGTTGCCGGTGTGCGGCTGGCCGGTCGCCATGAACTCCGCGGGCGTGCGCGAGCGGGTGTAGCCGCCGCTGCCTCCGACGGCGGGCATGAGGTCAGCGCGCTGGATGCGGTATTGCGCGGCGGCTTGCTCGACACGGAGCGCGGCGACGCGGAGGTCGCGGTTGTTTTCGAGCGTGAGCTTGATGAGCGCCTTCAGGCGGGCATCGCCGAAAAAGTCCTCCCACGCGATGTCGCGGACGGCGGCGTTATCGGCGGGCGCGCCGGCGTATTGGGCGGCGGTGGGCAGCGCAGGCTGCTCGTATTTCGGCGCCATGGAGCAACCGGAAAGGATGACGGCGGCTGCGCTGATGGTTGCGATTTTTGTTTTCATTGAAGTTGGTGTTGTCGGAAGAGTTTTCGACTTAAATCGACTCAAGTCGATTTGAGTCGATTTAAGTCGTCGTGAGTCAGGCTTTGGTTTCCTCGATGCTTCGCGGTTTGCCGCGGAACAGTTTTGTCACAAGGACAAAGAAGAGCGGGACGAGGAAGATCGCCAGGAATGTGCCGGTGACAACGCCGCCGAGCACACTGGTACCGATGGCGTTTTGCGAGCCGGAACCGGCGCCGGTCGAGATGGCGAGCGGAATGACGCCGCAACCGAAGGCGAGCGAGGTCATCAGGATCGGGCGAAGGCGGAGGCGCGAAGCCTGCAAGGTGGCCTCGACCAGGTTCATGCCCTTGTCGAACGCCTCCTTCGCAAACTCGACGATGAGGATGCCGTTTTTCGCGGAGAGGCCAATGGTGGTCAGGAAGCCGACTTGGAAGTAAACGTCGTTTGTGAGACCGCGCGTCCAAACAGCGAGCACGGCGCCGAACAGTCCGAGCGGTGCGACGAGTATGACGGAGAAGGGAACGGTCCAGCTTTCGTACAACGCCGCGAGGCAGAGAAACACGACGATGAACGTGATGCTGTAGAGCAAGGGTGCTTGCGCGCCGGCCTGCTTTTCCTCGTAGGAGAGCCCCGACCATGCGAGGCCGACGGAAGGCGGAAGCTGCGTCTCGACGATCTTCTGCATCGTGTCCATCGCGGTGCCGGTGCTCTTGCCGGGCGCGGCGCTGCCCTGGATGGTGACGGAAGGGAAGCCGTTGAAGCGGTCGAGCGCATAGGGCCCGTATTCCCAGCGCGTGGTGGTGAAGTCCGCGAAGGGCACCATCTGGCCCTTGTTGTTGGGCACATACCAGTTTTGCACGTCCTCGGGCATCATACGGAATTTCGCGTCGCCCTGCATATAGACGCGCTTGACGCGGCCGCGATCGATGAAATCGCCGATATAGGAAGAGCCCCACGCGACGGAAAGCGTCTTGTTGAGCTCGGCGACAGAGACGCCGAGCGCGGCGGCTTTCTCCTGGTCAACGTCGATGTGGAATTGCGGCGTGTCTTCAAGGCCGTTGACGCGCACGGCCGTGACATGGCGGTCCTTGGGATCGGGTGCCATCGAATCCATTTGCGCGGCGTAGAGGAGCTGGTTGCGCGCGGCGAGGAGTCCGGCGTGGCCGATGCCTTCGCGGTCTTGCAGGCGCAACTCGAAACCGCTCGCAGTGCCGAGTTCCGTGATCGCGGGCGGCGTGAAGGCGAAGGTCATGGCGACTTTCATTTTCTGGAAGTGAGCCATGGCGCGGCCAACAACGGCTTCGACGCTGTTGTCGGTTTTTTTCTTCTCAAGGCCGACGAACTGCAGCGCCTTGTGGATGACGCCGGAATTTTTGAGGCGTTCCTCCCAAGGATGGAGCTTGATGAAGCCAAGCGTGGTGTTCTGTCCGCGTCCGCCAAAACTGAAACCGGCAATCGTGAAGACGGAGGCAACAGTCTCCTTTTCCTCTTCGCGGAAATAACGTTCCACCTCGCCAAGGACGGCGAGCGCCTGCTCCTGCGTGGCGCCGGGAGGGAGGATCGCCTGCATGAAGGCGAGGCCCTGGTCTTCGTTGGGAAGGAAGGATTTTGGCAGGCGCACAAAGATGAATCCCATCGCAACAACGATCGCGATGTAAATCGCCATGAAGGGCACGGGGCGCTTGAGAATGCCACCGACTCCGCGCGTGTAGCCGTTGGTGCTGCGCTCGAAAGTCTTGTTGAACCAGGCGAAGAAACCGCGGCGTTTCTCGGCGTGCCCGCCGTGGCTCACGGGTTTCAGGAGGCCAGCGCAGAGCGCAGGCGTGAGCACGATGGCGACGACGACGGAGAGGATCATCGCCGAGGCGACGGTGATCGAGAACTGGCGGTAAATGACGCCGGTCGAGCCGGGGAAAAACGCCATGGGAAGGAACACGGCGGAGAGCACGAGCGCGATGCCGACGAGCGCGCCGGTGATCTGGCCCATGGATTTTTTCGTGGCCTCCCGCGGCGGAAGACCTTCCTCGGCCATGACGCGCTCGACGTTTTCGACGACGACGATCGCGTCGTCAACAAGCAGGCCTATGGCGAGCACGAGGCCAAACATGGTCAGCGTGTTGATGCTGAAACCGAAGATGGCGAGAACGGCAAACGTGCCCAGCAAAACGACCGGCACCGCGATGGTGGGAATGAGCGTGGCGCGGATGTTTTGCAGAAAAAGATACATGACGAGGAACACGAGCACGATGGCCTCAAGGAGCGTCTTGATGACTTCCTCGATGGAGAGGCGGACGAAGGGCGCGGTGTCGTTGGGATACACGACCGTGAGGCTGGGAGGGAAATACTTCGCGAGCGCGTCGAGCTCCTTGTGCACGCGGTCGGAGGTGGCGAGGGCGTTGGCGCCGGAGGCGAGCTTGATGCCGAGGCCGGAGGCGGGATTGCCGTTGTAACGCGAGCGGAAGTAGTAGTTCTCACGATCCTTCTCGACGCGGGCGACATCCTTGAGGCGCACTTGCGAGCCGTCGGAATTCACGCGGATCATGATTTGCTCGAACGCCTCGACCGTGGTGAGGCGGGATTGCGCGACGACGGTGGCGTTGAGGCGCATGCCGGGAAGCGCGGGCTGGCCGCTGAGCTCGCCGACGGAGACCTGCGCGTTTTGCGCGGAGATTGCGGCGAGGACCTCGTTGACGCTCATGCGGTAGTTCGTGAGCGCGTCGGCGTTGAGCCAGATGCGCATGGCATATTTCGCGCCGAAAAACTGCACGTCGCCGACGCCGGGCACGCGGCTGATCGGGTCCTGCACCTGCGTGGCGATGTAGTCGGCGATGTCCGACTCGTTCATGGAGCCGTCGGCGGAATAAAAGCCGGCGATCATGAGGAAATTTCGCGTGGCCTTGCGCACAGTCACGCCCTGGTCCTGCACTTCCTTGGGGAGGAGCGGCATCGCGAGCTGCATCTTGTTTTGCACCTGCATTTGCGCGATGTCGGGATCCGTGCCGGGCTCGAAGGTGAGCGTGAGCGAGAGCGAGCCGTCGCCCGAACTGGTCGACTCCATGTAGCGCATGTTGTCGATGCCGGTCATTTGCTGCTCGATGATCTGCGCGACGCTGTCCTGCACGGTTTGCGCGGAGGCGCCCGGATAGAGCGCGGAGACCGAGATGGCGGGCGGCGCGACATCGGGATACTGCGACACGGGGAGCGTGTTGATGGACAGCAGGCCCGCGAGCATCATGAAGATGGCGATGACCCATGCGAAGACGGGCCGGTCGATGAAAAATTTTGCCATGTGGTGGTTCCTCCTCGGAGGTGTTGAAAAATGAATGGATGAATGCGCGCGCCGGCGGGCCGGTCGCGCTGCGCGTTATTTGATCGGGAGGGAACCGGGCGAGTTCTGGCCGGCGGGCACGGGTTTGACCGGCTGGCCGGGCTGGCGGATGCGCAGGAGGTTTTCAACGATCACCTGCTCGCCCGCCTTGACGCCGGAGGTCACGAGCCATTTGTCGCCAATGGTGCGGTCAACGGTGAGCACTCGCAGTTCGGTGACATCCTGACCCTTGTCGTTTTTGCCAACAACGTAGGTGGTGGGCTGGCCCTTTGCATTGCGGGTCACGCCCTGCTGGGGCACGAGCACCGCGTCGGGGCTGATGCCTTCGATGATCTCGGCGCGCACAAAGAGTCCGGGGAGGAGCGCATAGACGCCGTTTTCCGGGGGATTGGGAAACTCGGCGCGAACGAACACCGAGGATGTCGATTGCTGCACGGTGACGTCGGTGAACTGGAGTTTGCCCGGCCTGTCGTAGCGCTGGCCGTCGGCCGTGTAGAGCGTCGCCGCGCCGAAGCCGCCCTCAGGCGGGAGAAGTTTTCCGCTGGAGCGATCCTGGGCGAGCTTGAGCACCTGTCCCGCGGGCTGGACGATGTCAACGTAGAGCGGATCGAGCTGCTGCACGACGGCCAGGAGCGTGGCGGCGCCAGCCTGCACGTAGGCGCCCTCGGTGACTTCGGATTTGCCGATGCGGCCGCTGATGGGCGCGTAAACCTTCGTGTAGCCGAGGTTGATTTGCGCGTTGGTGACGGCGGCCTTGCCGGCCTCGACATCGGCGGCGGCGGCCTTGGCCTGCGCCTGGGCGTTGTCGTATTCCTGTCTGCTGATGGAATTGGTTTTCACGAGGCTCTCATAACGCCCGGCCTGCGCCCTGGCGAAGGAGAGGCTGGCCTCGGCGCGGGCGAGAGCGGCCTTGGCGCTTTCGAGCGCGGCGATGTAAGGCGCGTCGTCGATCTGGTAGAGCTGCTGGCCTTCCCGCACGGTGGCGCCTTCCTCGAAGAGGCGCTTTTGCACGATGCCGTTCACGCGGGCGCGGACTTCGGCAACGCGATACGCAACGGTGCGCCCGGGAAGTTTTTTGGTGAGCGTCACGGGCTCCGCCTTGAGCGTGACAACGCCGACTTCCGTGACGGGAGCGCCGCCCTGGCCTTGCTGCGCGGCTTTTTTTGAGCAACCGCCAGCGAAGGCCGCAAGCGCGGCGGCGGTGGCGATCATCGGGATCACACGGAATGCGGCGGCGCCGCGTCTGTGGTTTTTACTGGTGTTCATCGTAGGATTAAAAAATGTCTGTTGTTGTTGAAGGATGGCATCGGTGTTTTCAGGCTGAAAAATCACGGGCGGTCGCGAATGGCGATGGACGGCTGGATGGCGCGTCCAAAGAGACATCCGGGGCGCGGGGCGCGGATCAATGCGCCTCCCCGTCGGGCGTGGCCCTCATACCCGCCGAGCAGAACGCCACCAGGCGGCGCAGTTCCTTTTTCACATTGAGCTTTTTGCCGAGATCCTTGCAGCGCAGGTCGGCAAAAAGCATGTGGTGATGCATGATCGCGAAAACCTGCCCGAGGCGCCACTCGACGTCGGTTTTGCCCACCTCGGGCAGCGCCGCCGAGAAGAGCCTGAGAAGGCGTTCCTTGAGCGGCATGAAATGCGGCCTGAGCATGTGCATGATTTCCTCGTCGGGATTCAGGAAAAAGCGGCTGAGCATCTTGGCAGTGTGGGCATAGCGATTGCACTCGTTCTCGTCGGTGTGGAGCAGAGGAAGGATGAACGCCTCGAGGAGCGCCTCGACGGAGGGCGACCTGCCCCCGGCCTTCGCCTCGGCCTTGTCGAGCATGGCCATGCGCGTGGTGTTGATGGCGGTGATGCTGCGCGCGAGCGCCTCGGCGAACAGGCGCTCCTTCGAGCCGAAATGATAATTGATGGCCGCGAGATTGACGCCGGCCTCGCGCGTGATGTCCCTGATGGAAACCTGCTCCGCGCCCTTGGTCGCGATCATGCGCTCGGCCACGCCGATGATGCGCGACTTCGTGTCGGACTCGGCGGCGGTCGCGCTGGCGGCGGCTTTGGTGTTATCACTCATTCAAACGTATGTTTGAAACGGACGTTGTAATTTTGCGCGCCCCTGTCAAGCGGTCGTTCTCAAAAATATTTTGAATTTTCATGCGCGCTCCGGAAATGGCACGCGCATGTGCAAAACCCGTCCCGGCGCGATCGCGGAGCCTCAGAGCTCCACCGTGAAATCGTGCGCGGGCTCGGCGAGCCACAGGTCATACCACGGGGAATACGTCTTGATGGCGGCGGTCTTTCCGCCGGCGTTGAAATGCACGAGCCGCATGAAGCCGCCGCCGCCGTAGCCGCGGTCGGGTTTCACGCCGCCCTGGTAATTGGCGAGTATCTGGTGCACGGCGCGCCCGTCTTTGCCGGGCGAACTCAAATAGCCGGTGCCGTTTTCCAGCACATGCCCGCTGAACACGAAGCGGATGTTCGCGTGTTTTGATATGAAGCAATCCCACATCTCGGTCGCATCGGTCACGGCGTCGGGATTGTCCTTCGCCAGCGCGTAGGCGTGCGGATTCCAGCGCTGCTTGGTTCCCTTCTTCGCCCAGTCGTAGCGCGAGCCGTCGAAGTAGTTGTAAGCGTGCGTGACCACGATCGTGTCGATGTTTTTGTTGTCGGAGACGATTTTGTTCGCCCACTCGAGCACCGCCGGGCGCGGGCCGAACTCCAGCGAGATGACAAGCAGCTCGCCGCCGGGGACGGGAACCTTGTGCCAGCTATTTTCGAGGTGCAGGTCCTCGAAGAGGCCCTTCGCCTTGCTGTTGCGGTAATCGCGGATGGTGAAATAGTCGTTCAACAGCGTGCTGCGGTCGCCGCTTTTGCCCCACTGGCCGATGTCGTGATTGCCGGTGGTCAGGCTGTAGGGAACGTTCGCACGCCGCAGCTCGTTCATCGCCTCCTTCGCGACAAGCCACTCGGAATGTATGTTGTTGTCAACGATGTCGCCCTCGTGCGCGACGAAGCGGAGGTTCATGCGCTCCTTGTTCGCGGCAAGCCATCGGGTCTGGCGCAGGTAAACATCGGGAAAATCCCGCGTGTAGATTTGCGTGTCGGGCAGCAGCGCAAGCGTCCAGCCATCCGCAAAAACATCGGAAAAACGCGTTTCGGGCAGCGACATCACAGGGTCCGGCGGCGTCCACTTTTTGGCAGGCGGACGGGCGGAAAAAAGTTCCGGCGCGACGGCGGTTCCTACGGCGGCAACTGACAGGGTTCGGATGAACTGTTTTCTATTCATGGGATGAGGGATGATTTTTGGCGTGCGGCAAGGTTGGTTCGCCAGCGTGCTCCAAAAAGAGCGCCGAACTGTGCGAAGTCAAAAAACACACGCTCATCATTCCCAAAAGACAAGGCGTAACCTCATCACCAATCGTGAATAAATATCCGCAGGAAAACCCATGAAATTCCTGCCGCTCACCCAGCGGCCCGGCGGGCAAAAAAAAGTGGCCAGGCACTCCACGGCACTGGGAGAACGTCGTTGCCGTTGCTACCTTCCGGTCCTGGCGGAGTTCACGCGCCTGCCCATGCATGGCACCTGGCCGACGCGAACAGTGCGGGGCGCGCGCGACCGCGCAACATTTATTTCTGTGCAGGCAAGCGGCGGAGACCACCGCTTCCATTTAGTCCAGACCGGACACTTGGATGTCGCCCGGATACTCGATGGAGAATTTTACGGGGATCTGGCGTTTTTCGCCAGGCTTCATGTCCATGCGCCAGACAAGGGTGTTGTTTTCCTCGCGCGTCACTTCCTTGCCGGCTTTTTCAAGGCTGCCCACGTCGCGCTCGGCGGGGATGAGCAGATTGACGGTGATCTTTTCGTTGCGCGAGATCGGCAGCGTCTCCTTGAAAACGACGCGCTCCGCCGTCTTTTTGTTGTTCGTGATCGTGATGAGATATTCATACGTCACGCGGCGGCCCTTGCCGGTCAGCCCGGTGTTTTCCGAGAAACGATTCACCACGCGGCGCTTGACCGCCACGCCTTCATCCGCGCCGAGCGCGAGCTGGAAACGCTCGGAAGGCATCACGGTCTTGATTGCGGACGTGGAAACAAAAGCGTCGTCGAGAAACACATTGGTGCTGCCCGCGAGCAGCGGGAAGTCGGTCGCGTTGCTCACGTCCGCGCTCAGGTAGGCGGTCTCCTGCAAGGCGGGGAGCGATTGATATTCGAGTTTCGCCGGGAGCTTTGCCGTGGTGATGCTGACTTTCTGCGGTGAGTTGTCGCTGGGGATCGTCGTGACCGCCGCGATTTTGAAGGATGCGCTCGTCGTCGCGCTGTCTACGGTGGCCGAGGCGTGCTCGGCGGCGACGGCGGGAGCAGGCAGCGTAGCACCATCGATCTTCCCCGCCCCATTATTGAAAAATCCTCCATCCAGGACTCCCAGTCCTCCATTAGTATTTATAGCTACAGAGTTATTCATGATGCCGGAACCCCTAGGCCTTGCCAGAGCGTCCTGATTCGGCATTTGAAAACGTATCGATCCGACTGTCGGTTCCGGCGGCTTCGGCACAAACACATCGACATACCACGGCCTCGGCTCGGGCGCGCCGCCGCCAAGTCCGGGGCGGGCGGTTGAAAGTGTGAGCGCGATGTTCTTCCAATCCTCGCCGCTCGACTGGCGAACGACGCCGAAATACGACAGCTCGACCACGCGCTCCTCGGCGCGCAGGCGCACGTCATACGCAGGCGTCCAGCTCGCGCCGGGCACGGTGTAATCGACGGCGAGATCGAGCGAACCCGCCTTCGCGGCGCTCACGCGCACGGTCACGGCTTTGTGGCTCTTGCGGGCGCCGCCGCCTTGCAGGATTTCGTTGAGCTGCGACTGGAGCGCGGCGCGTTTGTTCTGGGTTTCGGCGATTTCTTCGCCGAGTTTTTGCCGCTCGGCGGCGAGGCTCTCGCGATTCTCGCGGGAGAAGGCCATCAGCTTTTGCATGTCCTCGATTTTCGGAAACGAGGCGGGCGTGTCCTTGGTCGGCGGCGCGGCGATGGCACCCTCGATTTTCCCGACGAGGCTGACCTGCCACTGGATCGTGGCGTCGCGGTCGTTGAGCGTGCGAAGCGTTTTGTCGATTTCCTTGATTTCATCCTGAAGCACCCGGACGCGCGGCTGGCTGGCGGCATCAACCTGCGCGGCGTGCGTGATGGCCGTCGCAACGTCGAGAATCGTGGCCGCCGCCGTGCCGCGTCCGCGCACTTGCACGGAGGCGTCGATCAGATCGACGGGAAGTTTTTCGAGCACGATGGTCGATTCGCCCGCGTGCAGCTCGACGCTCGCGGCGCGCGTGACGATGGCGCGATCGGTGTAAACCGTGGCTGCGGTGATTTTCGAGGGCGTCGCCGGGGCGGACGTGTCTTGCGCGACGGCAAGCACGGAAGAGCTGAGCAGCGCAACGGCAAGGAACACACCGTTTGCGGAAAGGGCGGGAGCGAAGGTTTTCATGGGAGCGTTTCAATGTTGAGACATACCCAATCAACGCACGAGCCCGAAAAATCTTACAAAAAAGTTTGAACAAAAAATCCGACGGCAACGCTGCGTTTCAAAGCGCCTTGATCGCCGCAGCCATCACGTCGCAGGCGCGCGCGATCGCGCTTCCCTCGTGCGCGGTGCTGAGAAACGCGGCCTCGTAGGCGCTCGGCGCGAGATAAACGCCTCCCGCGAGGCACGCATGGAAAAAGCGCCCGTAGAGTTTCGCGTCGGACTTGAGCGCGGTCGCGTAATCGCGCACGGGCGCGTCGTTGAAGAAGGCGCTGAACATCGAGCCGCATTGCGGCACTTGCAGCGCGACCCCTTTTTGTTTCGCGGCGTCGAGCAGCGCGTCGCGGATCTGGCGGCCCAGCGCATCGAGACGGGCGTAAACATTTTTCTCGCTGTCGAGCAGGCGCAGCGCCGCGATGCCCGCCGCCATCGCGAGCGGATTTCCGCTCAACGTGCCGGCCTGATAAACGGGCCCTTCGGGCGCGAGGTAGTCCATGATGTCCGCGCGTCCGCCAATCGCGCCGACGGGCAGGCCGCCGCCGATGATTTTTCCGAGCGTTGTCAGGTCGGGCGTGATGTTTTCGAGTTCCTGCACGCCGCCGCGCGCGAGGCGGAAGCCGGTCATCACCTCGTCGAAGATGAGGACGGCGCCGTTGCGCGCGGTGATGTCGCGCAGATACGCGAGGTAGCCGCGATCGGGCATGATGAAGCCGACATTGCCGCAATACGGCTCGACAATGACGCCCGCGATCCGCCCCGGATTCGCGGCGAACGCGGCGTCGAGCGCGGCGGTGTCGTTGTAGGGAAGCACGATTGTCTCGCGCGCGAACGACGCCGGGACGCCCGCGCTGTCGGGGTTTCCGTGCGTGAGCGCGCCGGAGCCGGCCTTGATAAGAAGCGAGTCGGAATGGCCGTGGTAGCAGCCGGCGAATTTGATGATCTTGTCGCGCCGCGTGAAGCCGCGCGCGAGACGGATCGCGGTCATCGTCGCCTCGGTGCCGCTGTTGCACATGCGCACTTTTTTGACAGACGGAAAAAACTGCGTGATCAACTCCGCCATCTCCACCTCGGCGGGATTGGGCGTGCCAAACGACGTGCCGCGTTCGAGCGCGGCGGTGACGGCATCGCGAATCGCAGGATGATTGTGCCCGTGAATCGCCGGGCCCCACGTGCAGACAAAATCGATCAGCTCGCGCCCGTCCGCGGTGGTGAGCGTTGCGCCGCACGCGGACTTCACAAAAAACGGTGAACCGCCGACGGAGCGGAAGGCGCGCACGGGCGAGTTCACGCCACCGGGAATGAGCTGGCGCGCGCGCGCGAAAAGTTGGGCGGAAACCGTGTTTGTTTGCGAAGCGGGCTGCATGGACATGGCGCACAGAATGCGCCCGCCGCATCACTTCGCGAGCAGTTTGTGCGCCGCGCGAGCGCGGGCGGCTCTTGCATTTCTCCCGGCTTCGCGGCACCAATGCCTCCGCTTCATCATGTCATCCGCGCTTCCGCAACCGCTCCCGCACATCACCAGGCTCCACGCTTACACGCCCGGGCTCCAGCCCGCCGAAACCGGCTGGACAAAACTCAACACAAACGAGTGCCCCTACCCTCCCAGCCCGCGCGTCGCCGAGGCCGTCATGCGCGAACTCGGCGCGGACGGAGCGAGCCTGCGCCTCTACCCGAATCCCGCAGGCGCGGCCTTGCGCGAAACCATCGCCGCGCATCATGGCTGCGGACTCGCCGCTGCCAATGTCTGCGTCGGCAACGGCTCCGACGACATCCTCAATCTCCTCATCCGCGCCTACTGCTCCGCCGCGTCGCCGCTCGCACACACCGTGCCCAGCTACTCGCTTTATCCGGTGCTCGTCGCCATCGAAAACGGCCGCTGCGAAGGCATCCCCTTCGAGCGCGACATGCGCCTGCCCGTCGAAAAACTGGCCGCGTGCGATGCACCCATCATTTTCCTCACCTCGCCCAACGCGCCCACCGGCGTCGGCTTCGCAAATGCGGACATCGAGCGCATCCTCGCCGCGTATCGCGGGCTGCTCGTCGTTGACGAAGCCTACGCGCTTTTCGCCCGGGAAAACGCCGTGCCGCTCCTCGCGCGCCATCCGAATCTCGTCGTCGTGCGCACGCTCTCGAAAGCCTACGCGCTCGCCGGCATCCGCATCGGCTACGCGCTCGCGCATCCCGAAATCATCGGCGTGCTCGACCGCGTGCGCGACAGCTACAACACCTCGCGCCTCTCCCAAGCCGCCGCCATCGCCGCCATCAACGACCGCGCCTATTACGACGCCGTCGTCGAAAAGATAAACCGCACCCGCGACCACTGGCAGGCCGCCTGGAGCGCGCGCGGCTGGTTCACCTACCCCTCGCAGACCAACTTCATTTTCACCGAGCCGAAAAACGCGCGCGGCGAGTCCGGTCCCGCCGTCGCGAAGTCCGTCTACGACTGGCTCGTCGCGCACAAAATCCTCGTCCGTTATTTCCCCTCTCATCCCTTGACCGCGGGCTTCCTGCGCATCAGCGTTGGCACCGAGGCCGAAATGGCGCTTCTCGACAACACCCTCCAAGCATGGCTCAAAAACGCATAGCAAACATCGCCCGCAAAACCGCGGAAACCGACATCAAGCTCGCCCTCGACATCGACGGCTCCGGCAAGTCGAAGATCGACACCGGCGTGCCGTTTTTCGACCACATGCTCACGCTCTTCGCCAAACACGGCCTCTTCGATCTCGACGTGACGTGCAAGGGCGACGTCGATGTGGACTATCACCACACCGTCGAGGACACCGGCATCGTGCTCGGCGAGGCTTTCCGTGCCGCGCTCGGCGACAAGCTCGGCATCCGCCGCTACGGCTTTTTCCTGCTCCCGATGGACGAGGCGCTCGCGCGCGTCGTCGTCGATCTCGGAGGCCGCGCACACCTCGTTTACGACGCCAGCGCGCCGACGATGTTTGTGCGCGACTTCAACATCATCCTCGTGAAGGAATTTTGCCGCGCCTTCAGCAATGCCCTCGCGTGCAACCTGCACGTGAAACTCGAATACGGCGAGGAGCCGCACCACGTCGCCGAGGCGGTCTTCAAGGGCCTCGCCCGCGCGCTCGACACCGCCACGCAATTCGATCCCCGCGCCGCCGGACAGCTGCCGAGCACAAAGGGAAAATTGTAAGACACGCCACGCATACGCTCCCCCATGAAAAGCATGACAGGCTTTGGTCGCGCCACCGCGGCGCTCGGCGCATCCACGCTCACCGTGCAGGTGAACTCGGTGAACCGCAAGACGCTCGACCTCGCAATATCCCTGCCCGCTGAATGGGACGAATACGAGGCGCCCGCCGGCGAACTCGCCCGCAAATATGCCGCGCGCGGCAAGGTGAGTATCCGCTTCGACGTCACCGGCACCGAAGGCGCGCAAAGCCAGCCCGTCACATGGGACGAAGCCGCCGTCGACGACACGCTCGACAAACTCGCCGCGCAAGCCGAACGACGCGGACTCAAGCTCGACATCACGCCCGAACTTCTTTGGAGCGTCGTCAGCTCGCAGCGCAAAAAAACCGATCTTCCCGCAGACGATTCCGTGCGCGCCACCGTGCTCGCCACACTCGATGAAGCCCTCAGGGCTTTCTCCGCCATGCGCGCGAAGGAAGGCGACGCGCTGCTCGCGGATTTCAACACACGCATTCAGACAATTACCGCGCATCTGGACGCCGTCGCGGCGCTCGCGCCGGCCGTCGCGCCCGCGTGGCGCGAACAGCTCATGAAGCGCCTGCGTGAAGCCGGGCTCGAAATCAATCCCGACGACGAACGCGTGCTGAAGGAAGTCGCCCTCTTCGCCGATCGCTGCGACATCGCCGAGGAAATCACGCGCCTGCGCAGCCACCTCTCCCAATTCTCCGCGCTGCTGCGCAGCGATGCGGAAATCGGACGCAAAGCGGAATTTATTTTGCAGGAAATGGGGCGCGAGGTGAACACGATCGGAAGCAAGGCGAACAACATCGAAATTTCGCGCCGTGTGATCGAGATGAAGAACGAACTCGAACGCGTGCGCGAACAAATCGCAAATGTGGAGTGAGCAATTTCACGCAAAACAAAAATGCATTTCCTGAAAAATTTTTATTGAGGTTCTAGTTCCTCGCACACAGAAAGATAACGATCATGGCACAAAAAACCAAAAAACCGGCCGCTAAAAAAGCGGGTAAGAAACCCAGCGTTGCTAAAAAAGCTCCTGCCAAAAAAGCGGCGCCCAAAGCAAAAGCTGTCAAAAAAGTCGCGACGAAGAAATAACACTTCGTTCGCTTTCCTCTCCGACCGCGCTCTGATTTTCAGAGCGCGGTTTTTTTGCGCATGAGAAGAGGATGTCTCAAAACGCGCGCGCTTTCACGACGCGTTTTTTTTCTGCCGCCCGGAGAGCAGCGTGATGATGAAGTAGATCGCCACGCCGGTGACGATGCCGATGTCGGCAACATTAAACGCGGGATAAGTGTAGCTGCCGAAGTGAAAATCGAGGAAGTCGATGACGTGCTTGTGCACGATGCGGTCAACCAGGTTCCCCACGATGCCCCCGCACAACAGCCCGAACGCGATCTGGGTGCCGCGCTGGCGCAGCCCGAGCGTCTTGCGCGAAAAAAAGATGAAGACCAGCACCACGATGGCGAACGCCGCGAGCAGCGTGCCGCGACCGCTAAGGATGCTCCACGCCGCGCCGGTGTTGCCGACGTGCACGATGTTGAAAAAGCCGGGAATGACCTCGATGTGTCCGCCCGGGCCGTACGATTCAAACGGAAGCGTGCTCGTAATCCATGCCTTGGTGACCTGGTCGAGCACGAAGACCGTGAGCGCGCACAGGTGGAGCCCCTTGTAGGCGAGTATCCGCTGCAAACGCGAAAGCTGTTGCGGCTTGGATTCCATGCGGGAGCAGACGGCGGAAATGCGGACGGGAAGCCCGTTCCGCATTTCGCATCCGGGGTTATTCCTCGTTGCCTCCGCCGTCATCCCCATGGCCGGAGTCGTTGCCGATCTCGCCAAAGAGTCCGGCGGCGGTGCGCACGCGCATGCGGTTTCTCTCAATTTCCTTCTGGGCCTCCGCAGAGTAGCGTGTGAAAGGCACCGCGAGGAGACGTTCCTTCGCGATGGGTTTTTGCGTGACTTCGCAAATGCCGTAGGTGCCGTTTTCGATGCGCTTGATGGCGGCGTCGATTTCGCTGAGGGCCTCCTGTTCGCTGGCGACCATGCTGAGCGCGAAATCGCGGTCAAAGGTGTCGGTGCCCGCATCGGCCATGTGCTGGCCATAGCTCGAAAGATCGCCGGCGGCGTCCTTCGTGGAGCGGCGGAGCGTTTCCTCGGTGTGCAGGGAGAGACCTTCGGTAAGCGAGTGGCGGAGATCGAGGAGGAGTTTGTAGTAGCGGCGGTATTTCTCGGGAATTGTTTCCGGGTCGGCGAAAAGCGTGGCTTTCTGCGCCTTCTTCGGGTTGAAGCCGAGGATGTCGGCAAGCGACGCGGCCTTCACGTGGGAAGGCGCGATGGACTTGGCAATCTTGTTGAGATCGGGCTTGGCGGGCGCGGCCGCGGGTTTGTCCGCGACGGGCTCGGCGGATTCGCCATTCGACTTCGTCGCGGTCTTTGCGATTTCGCGGGCTTCCTCGAGCGTGAAGGTGGTCGGACGGAGCACTTTTTTGCCAAGCTCCTTGCGACGTTCCTCGCGCGTTTTGCCGTCCTTGAGCGCCGCGGGTTGAACGGGCGCGCCGGCCCCACCGGGTTTCGCTTCTCCGGCGGATTTCGGCGCGGCTTTTCCGACGGGCGCGGATTTGGCGGCAGTTTTCTTGGTGTTTTTGCCTTCCGGTTTGGTCACGGATTTCTTCACGGATTTGATTTCTTTCGATTGCGCTTTTTTTGGCGCGGCGGGAGGTCTGGCCGTGTTTTTTGGCGAGACCTTGGTTGATTTTTGAGAGAGTTTTTTGACCGGCACTTTTTTCACCGGTGCTTTCGCTGTTTTCTTTTTTCCGGCATCCTTTTTTGCGCCGCTTCGTTTGCCGGCGGCCTTTTTTGCAGGGACTGTTTTTTTGGAGAAAACTTTTTCCCCGACGATTTTTTTCGGCGCGTTTTTCTTGGTGTTTTTGTTGTTTGTCGGCTTCTTAGACGGGGCGTTTTTTTTGGGTTTGGCCATGATATTTATGATGGTTGTTGGTTTTGCTGAAAGTTTTACTTCGCGGGTTGATGCGCCTGAAGCGCCTCCGCGCAACGGGGGCAGACTTCGCCGAGGGGCGTTGCTTGAAGGGCGGGCACGGAGCGCCAGCAGCGCGGGCAGCGGCGCAGGCCGAGTTCGCTCGTGAAGCGCACTTCGATGGCGGGCGAGGCGGCGTCGGCGAGATCGACTTGCGAGACGATGAAGAGTTCGGGGAGAAAATCGCGGTGCTTTTCGTAGAGCGCGCGCTCGGGCGTGCCGGGCGCGGCGTTGAGCGTGATGGCGGCTTCGAGCGATTTGCCGATTTTGCCGGCGGCGCGGTGCGGCTCGATGGCTTCGGTGACGGCGGCGCGCGTTTTGAGGAGCGCGGCGATGTCGGCTTCGAGCGTAGCGTCGGTCCACCCGGCGGGCGCGTCCGGCCAGTCCTGCATGTGGATGGAGTCGCCGTCGATGTATTCTTTTTTCGCGACCGCAAACGACCAGGCTTCGTCGGTCGTGAAAGCGAGGACGGGCGCGAGGAGTTTCGCGAGGACGTGGAAGATGTGGTGGATCGCGGTCTGCGAGGAGCGGCGCAGGCGGCTGCCGGTCGCGTGCGTGTAGAGGCGATCCTTCAGGATGTCGTGATAGACGGCAGAGAGCGTCACCGAGCAGAACTGGTTGCAGAGCTGGTAAACGCGGTGGAACTCGTAGGCTTCGTAGGCGGCGGTGCAATCACGGATGAGCACGGCGGTCTGGTGAAGCGCCCAGCGGTCGAGCGTATCCATTTCCGGATACGCGATGGCGTCGCGCGAAGGATCGAAGTCGAAGAGATTCGAGAGCTGGTAGCGGAAGGTGTTTCGGAAGAGACGATACGACTCGGCGACAACGTTGAGGATGCCCGCGGGATCCTTGAGGTCTTTGTCGAGATCGGAGACGCGGATGTCCTCGGTGAAGTTTTGCGAGGCGATCCAGAGGCGGATGACGTCGGCGCCGTATTGCGCGATGTAGTTGTCGCTGGTCGGGGGTTTTTCGTATTGGCCGGACTTGGAGATTTTTTTGCCGTCCTTGCCGACGATGAAGCCGTGGGTGAGGACGCGCTTGTAGGGTGCGGCGTCATAGGCGATAACGCTTGTCCAGAGCGAGGATTGGAACCAGCCGCGGTGCTGGTCGGAGCCTTCGAGATAGAGGTCGGCGGGCCAGTGCGTGCCGCCTTGGGCGTGCCTGAGGACGGCGGCGTGCGAGGAGCCGGAGTCGATCCAGACGTCGAGCGTGTCGCGTCCGCAGGTGAGCGCGGAGGCGGCGGGCCAGCCCGCGGGGAGCGTGATGCCGTCGAGGATGTCGGCGGGCGCGGCGTCATACCAGTAATTGGTGCCGTGCTTCGCGATTTTGTCGGCGACGGCGCGGATGACGCGGGCGTCGAGATAGGGCGTTTTCTTGTCGTCGTAAAAAGCGATGATGGGCACGCCCCAGGAGCGCTGGCGGCTGACGCACCAGTCGGGGCGAGACTCGACGGCGCCGGTGATGCGTTTCTCGCCGTTGGCGGGCACCCAGGCGACCTCGCGGATGCTTTCGAGGGCGCGTTTGCGCGGCGAGGGGCGGTCGCTGTTGCGGTCGAGCGAGACGAACCATTGGTCAACGGCGCGGAAGATGATGGGCGTTTTCGAGCGCCAGCAATGCGGGTAGCTGTGCGTGTAGCGAGCCTTCGCGAGGAGCGCGCCCGAGGCGTCGAGTTTTTTGAGGACGGCGATGTTGGCCGGAGAGGTGCGCTTGGCGGTGAGGTCCTCGACGGTTTCGAGCGTGGTGAGGCCGACGAGATCGGCGGGGATCTGCCCGTCGTCGATGTATTTGCCGTCGTCGCCGACGGGGCAGTAGATGGGGAGGCTGTATTTGAGGCCGGTGAGATAGTCCTCCGCGCCGTGGCCGGGCGCGGTGTGCACGCAGCCGGTGCCGCTGTCGGTGGTGACGTAGTCAGCAAGAACGACGGGCGAGGCGCGGTCGATGAAGGGATGGCGGGACGCGAGTTTTTCGAGAGCGGCGCCGGCGAGTTTTTTGTCGATGGCGGGCGAGGTCTCGATTTTTGCGGAAGCGAGGACGGCAGCGAGGAGCGGATGCGCAACAATGATGCGCTCGGCCCCGAGATCGGCGACGACGTATTCGACTTCGGGATGCACCGCGATGGCGAGGTTGGCGGGGATCGTCCAGGGCGTCGTTGTCCAGATGACAACCGAGAGGGGTTTGTCCGCAGGAAGGTCGTATTTGCGCGCTTCGCCGGTGGGCACCGGGAATTTCACCCAGATGGCGGGGCTGACGTGGTCTTTGTATTCGATCTCGGCTTCGGCGAGAGCGGTTTCAAAGGGGACCGACCAGTAGACGGGTTTTTTGCTGCGGTAAACGAGGTCGCGTTCGACAAAGGCGGCAAAGGTGCGGATGATGTCGGCTTCGTAGGCGGGGGCTTTGGTCTTGTATTCGCAGGCCCAGTCGGCGAGGACGCCGATGCGCTTGAATTGCTTCGTCTGGTGCGCGATCCATTTTTCCGAAAAGGCGTCGCAGAGGGCGCGCATTTCGGCGGTGGTGACGGTTTTGTTTTCGGCGCGAAGCTGGGCGGTGACCTTTTGCTCGATGGGCAGCCCGTGGCAATCCCAGCCGGGGACGTAGGGCGTGCGGTAACCGCGCATGGACTTGTAGCGGTTGACGATGTCCTTGAGCGTTTTGTTGAGGGCGGTGCCGATGTGGACGTCGCCGTTGGTGAACGGGGGGCCGTCGTGGAGGACGAAGGCGGGGGCGTTTTGGGCGGCGCGTTTTTTCTGGATGGCGGCGTAGAGGTCGATCTTCTCCCAGTGGGCGAGGCGCGCAGGTTCGCGTTGCACGAGGTTCGCGCGCATCGCGAAGTCTGTTTTAGGTAGTTGGAGTGTGTTTTTCAGATCGGTTGCCATTCCCAAAAAATTAAGCGCGAAAGGCTATGGGGCCGCAGGGGGTAGTCAACTAGGGAAAGGGGCGGATGCAGCGTTTTTTGGGGATGGTTTTTCGGGTGCCTGTTGTTTTACTTGGGAGCGTGACCAAAAAGGACATTGCAGACGTGCTGGGCGACATCGCCGTATTGCTCGAATTAAAGGGCGAAAACCCTTTCAAAATACGCGCCTATCAGAATGGGGCGCGCGTCATCGAAGCGCTCGGCGAGGACCTGGGCGAAGTGATAGCGAGCGGGCGGCTCGCCGGAATCAAAGGCGTGGGAGAGGCGCTCACGCAAAAAATCACCGAACTGCACACGACGGGACGGCTGCGTTTTTATGACGAGCTGCGCGCGTCGGTTGCGCCGGGGCTGGTCGAGATGCTCGAGATTTCCGGCCTCGGGCCGAAAAAAATCAAGGTGTTGCACGAGAGGCTCGGCGTGGCGGGCATCGCGGATTTGCAGAAGGCGTGCGACGGCGGGCTCGTGGCGGAGCTGCCCGGCTTCGGCGAAAAGACGCAGCAGAAACTGCTCGAAGGCATCAAAAATCGCGAGGCTTACGGACGGCGGCATTTGTGGTGGGACGCCTGCATGATCGCGGAGCCGATCGTAGAAGGGTTGCGAAAACTGCGCGGCGTCAGGCACGCGGAGGTTGCGGGGAGCCTGCGCCGCGGGCTGGAAACCGTGGGCGACCTGGATTTCATCGTGGCGGCGGATGCGGACGATGCAAAGGCGGTGGATCGCATCATGGATTGGTTCACGACGCGACCGGGCGTGCACGAAGTGACAGCGCGCGGCGAAACGAAGGCGAGCGTGCGCTACGAGGGCGGTTTGCAGGCCGATTTGCGCATCGTGCCCGGGGAGCAATTCGCGTTTGCGCTGCACCACTTCACCGGCTCAAAAGACCACAATGTGCAGATGCGCCAGCGCGCCCTCGCACACGGCCTGAGTCTGAGCGAATGGGGTCTTGAGCCTGCGGAAGGCGAAGGCACGGTGAAGGCGAAAGCGGCAGGCCGCGCGAAAAGCGCGAAGATCACGAGCGAGACGGAGCTCTTCGAGGCGCTCGGACTGGCGTTTATCGAGCCGGAGTTGCGCGAAGGCTTGGGCGAAATTGAAGCCGCCGAAAAAAACAACCTGCCAACCCTGATAAAGGAATCCGATTTGCGCGGCGCCTTTCACAATCACACCACGTCCTCCGACGGCCGCAACACGCTTGAGGAAATGGTCGCCGCCGCGGAGGCGCTCAGCTGGGACTACATCGGCATCGCAGACCATTCCAAGGCGAGCTTCCAGGCACGCGGCCTCGACGAACCGCGCCTCGCCGCACAGATCGGCAGCATCCGGAAAATAAATGCATCAAAACGCTTCAGGACGCATGTCTTCGCGGGCACGGAATGCGACATCCTCACCGATGGATCCCTGGACTTCGACGACATCACGCTCGCGCAACTCGACTATGTCGTTGCCTCGGTTCACAACGGCTTTTCGCAGGATGAAGACCGGATGACCGCGCGCATCATCCGCGCCATTGAAAACCCGCATGTGACGATGCTCGGGCACCTCACCGGACGCCTGCTCCTGCGCCGCGAAAGCTACCGTGTGAACACTGCGAAAGTAATCGACGCCGCCATCGCGAACGACGTCGCGATCGAGCTCAACGCCAGCCCCTGGCGGCTCGACATGGACTGGCGGCTCTGGCGCGGCGCGGCGGAGCGCGGCCTGCTTTGCTCGATCAATCCCGATGCGCACGAAACGGGGCACCTCGCCTACGTGCGCGCCGGAATCAAAGCCGCCCGCAAGGGCTGGCTCACGAAAGAAAACGTGATCAACACCAGGCCCCTCGCCAAAATGCGCCCGTGGCTCGAAACCCATCGCGCATGATCCCGGCATGATCGCATGGCTCAAACAACAATGGGCCCGCCTGCGCGGCGAAAGGCCGGCCCGCACCGAAAAGGAAAAAAGCGGCTTCGCCGGAGAAACGGTGGCCGCGCGTTTTCTTGCGAAAGAGCGCGGCATGACGATTCTCATGCGCAACTGGCGCAGCCCAAGAGACCGCCGCGACGAGATCGACATCGTTTGCCGCAGCCCCGACGGCGTGATTGTTTTTGTCGAGGTGCGCACTCGCACGGGCGAAAATTTATTCGCAGCCTATGGTTCGATTGACCGCCGCAAAAAGGCCGTGCTGAAACGCGCCGCGCGTGAATACCTGCGCGGACTCGGCCCGAGGCGTCACGAATTGTCATACCGCTTTGATGTCGTCATCGTCCAGCAGACCGGCGACGGACGCCATGTGCCGCATCATTTTGAAAACGTCCCGCTGTTTTCAAAGGGGAAACATATTTGAATGCCGGACAGGCAGCCTCGCCAGACCGTCCGTCAGGCACGCAACCATTGCCGAAAACAACTCGCGCCAAATAAAAATCAAAAAATAAAAACCTTTGCGAACGGTCATTGCGTATTGTGAATGACCGTTCGCAAAATTATATACCGTCTTGAAAAATATCAATTCGAAAAGCGCGCGGAAACAATCCGGCGCTGAATGAAACCCACTTCTTCCGTCGGCCTCGCAATGACAGGTCTTGCAAGCCGCACGCACGACACCAGCGTTGATGACAATGCCCTCAAGCAACACAATCACATGGAGCAAATGGCGCGTATTTGACGGCATTCCTCCGCTCGCCCCGCACGTGCTCGCCGAAATCCTCGATGGCGGACAGGCGTTCCGCTGGCGCAGGATTCACGCGCGCCCGAACCCGGTTTACCAAGGCATATGGGCCGCCAATCTCGCGCAACTCACATGCGACGCCGCGGGCCGCCTCGCCTGGCGCGCGCCGTCCGCTCGCGCTTCCGCCGTCGGCGCCGAGCTCCGTCGCTACCTCGCTCTCGACATTGATTTCGCCGGGCTGGAGCAATCATTCCCCCGCGACGCCGGCGATGACCCCGCGCTCGCCTCCGCCATCGCGGCCTTTCGCGGCCTGCGGATATTGCGGCAACCCTTCGGCGAAACCCTTCTCGGTTTCATTTGCAGCGCCACCAAGCAAATCCCGCAAATCAAACAAATGCTCGCGCTCCTTGCCGAACGACACGGCTCTGAGTTTCTTCCGGGCCACCGCGCCCTGCCCGCATGGCCCGAACTCGCCGCGCTCACCGAGGAGCAGCTCCGCGCGTGCAAACTCGGCTTTCGCGCACGGCATATTCACCGCGCCGCGCAATACATCGCCGCCCGCGGCGGCGCGCGCTGGCTCCGTGAAACCGAAAACGCGCCCTACCCCGTCGCGAAAACACGCCTCCTGGAGCTTCCCGGGGTCGGCGAAAAAGTCGCCGATTGCGTGCTGCTCTTCGGCGCGGGCCGCCTCGAAGCCTTTCCTGTCGATACATGGATCCAGCGCGCGCTCCGCGAAAATTACGCGCACGCGCTCTCCGAAAAAATGAGCGGCGCCCGGCTCGCGCATTTCGCGCGCGAGCATTTCGGCCCCGCCGCCGGACTCGCGCAACAATACCTCTTCGCACACGCGCGCGCCCGATCCCGCGCGGAAATGAATCGCCACCCCGTCGCGCAGCGTTGAAAAAACGCCCATGACAAACACGCTCCCGCGCACACTGCAAATTTCCCGGCGTCCCCTTTTCACCTTCGCGCTTGCCCTGTCGCCGTTGATCGCGCTCGCGGCAATCCGCTTTGTCCAGCACGGGCCGCAACCGGCCGTTCTCTTTCTCGCGCTGGTCCCGTTCGTTCTCTACGCCGTCATCGTGACGATAATCTTGTCGCAACGCATCACGGTCCGCCCCGGCGCCATCGAAACCACCATCCTGTTCCGGTTTCATCGCCGCATACTGCTTTCGACAATCACGCACACGGAAATCCAAACGCTCGCGAATCCGCCCCGGCCCGTTCGCGCGCTCATTCACACGACCGATTCCGAAGACCCCATAATCACAATCAGCCTCAAAGCCATCGCCCGGGAAGACGCGGCATGGTTCGCGTCATTGCCCGAACTTAAAACAGCGGCATCCCGGAAAACATGATCGCCCAACAATATTTTTAAGTCGCCCGCCCTCCGGACGAAAGCCAGTCTCGAAATCCGCACCCTATGACATCCCGCTTCCTCACCGCTGCCGCTCTTACCGCCGCCGCGAGTTCCGCTCTTGGCGCAGCCTCCGCCACACCCAACATCGTCATCATCCTGGCCGACGACATGGGCTGGAACCAAGTCGCCTATCAAGGCTCCCCTTGGTATGAAACACCCAACATCGACCGCCTCGCGCGCGAAGGAACCGCATACCACGGCGCCTACTCGGCCGCGCCCATCTGCTCGCCCTCCCGCGCCGCGCTCATGACCGGCAAATACCCCGCGCGCCTTCGCCTTACCGACTACATTCCCGGCCAGCCATTCGAAACCCGCCCGCTGGTCACCCCGCGCATGAACCAGGGACTCCCCCTCGCCGAAATCACCCTGCCGGAACGCCTCCACGCGCGCGGCTATATCAACGGACTCTTCGGCAAATGGCACCTCGCCGAAACCTACGATTACGAACCCGGCCGGCCCATGGACCCCGAATCGCAGGGTTTCGACGTCGTCTATCACACCGTCAAGCCCACCGAAAAATCCGTCATCACCAAACCCGACGCCCACAACGCCGTTTCCATCACGGACAACGCGCTCGCGTTCATTCGCCAAAATAAAGATCGCCCGTTCTTCTGCTATATCGCGCACAACGTCGTCCACATGCCTCTCGGCGAAGACCGTGAACTCGTCTCGAAATATGCCAACAAATCCGGCGCCGACGACCCGCGCAATCACCCCGTCATGGCCGCGATGATCGAGCGCATGGACGGGCAAATCGGCCGCGTTCTCGATGAGCTCGACAAACTCGGCCTCTCTCAAAGCACCATCGTCGTCTTCGCCTCCGACAATGGTGATGTCCGCGCCCTCCAGTCGCAGGCGCCTTTCCGCGGCGGCAAGTCGATGCTCTACCAAGGCGGCATCCGCGTCCCCACAGCCTTCCGCTGGCCGGGCACTGTGCGCGCCGGCGTCACGGTTCCCGACAGCCAGCCCATCATCACGCAGGATATTTTCTACACTGTCGCCGAAGCCGCCGGCTGCGACATCAGCGACCTCCCCTCGCACAACGGCACGCCCGCCGACGGCATCAGCCTTCTCGACCAGCTCCGCACCGGCGTCACACTTCCCGACCGCGCCCTGTTCTGGCATTATCCCCACTACCATGCCCAGGGCGGCATGCCCGGCTCGGCCATTCGCGAAGGCAACCACATGCTCATCCAGTGGGCCGAAGGCGAGCTTCTCGGCGTCGGCCCCGCCACGAGTCTCTACGATCTCAGCGCCGACGAAGCACAGGAAACCGACATCGCAGCCTCAAACACCGGGATCGCCATGCGCCTTCGCGAAAAACTCAACGCATGGAAAAAATCCGTCGGCGCGCAGGAAATGACCGTGCGCGCGGCAAGTCCGCGGCTAGAATGAAACATCCAGCTTTGCCCAGAAGTTGCGCCCGGGTTCATTGACGCGCGTGGTTTGCACGAAACCGGAAATCATGCTGCCTGCGCGGCTGATGTGCTCGGCGTAGGCCTTATCGAAAAGGTTATCAACACCTGCCGACAAACGGACGTATTTTCCGAAACGGCGGCTCGCATTGAGTGACACGACCGCGAAACCCGGCGAGGCGCCGATGTCCTGCCCGGCGATGTTGCCTTGATTCGCCGCGACGCGATTTTGCGCGGCGACTGCGCGGAATAATCCGCCCGCCGACCAATTCACCGTCGCATACGCCAGCGCGACCCGGCCCTCGAACGGCGGCATTTGCGCCAGCGGCAGCGCATCGGTGTCGTTTTCACCGCGCAAGTAAGCGGCGGATGCATCGAGCTTCCAATGTTCGGTGATCCGCCATGCAAACGACACTTCTCCGCCGAAGGTGCTCGCGTCCACATTGCGCGTGATCGTGGCCGGGCGCGTGCCCATCATGCCGGATGGCTTTGCGACGTTTGATTGCACGAGGATGTAGTCGGATATGTCCGCCGCAAAAATGGAAGCCGACGCCTGCACGGAGCCGCGGCGCCAGAGCGCGCCGAGGTCGAGTTGTACCGTGGTTTCGGACTTCGTATCGAAGGCGCTGACACTTGCCGCGCTCTCATTGGAAAAAAGCTCCCAGTAATCGGGAAAGCGTTGTACGGCGCCGATTCCGGCAAAGAGCGTGAGCGGTTGTTTTCCCTCGCCGAGATCGCGCTCGTAACGGGCGAATCCGCTGGCGAGATTGTCGCGGCGCGCCTGATCCGCGGTCGGGTTTGGCACGGTGCTCATCATCGAAACGGAGACGGTCTGACGAAAGTCCTCGGCCTTCCACGCGTCGAGCCGCGTGCCGGCAATCAGGCGGCTGGCAGGCGCAAACGCCCATGTGCCCTCGGCGAAAAGACCGTATTGATTGAAGGCGGCATTTTTTTCACGAGCCATGTTTTCGTAGGGCATCATCGGCTCGTTCATGGTGGAGCGGCTGGTGTGTTTGTTGCGTTGCGTGTCCGCGCCGATGGTGACGGTGAACGAACCCGCCGGGGCGAGCGTCACTTGCGCGAGGCCGCCGGCGGTCACACGCTCGGGATTGGAGGCGGACGGATTGGGCATCATCATCGAGGGCGTGAAGGGGCGCAGCGAGTAGTTGTCCATGACGTGGTCGACATGGTTGTAATACCAGCGCGCCTCGACTCGCGTGATGAACGGCGTGAGTCCGTCGCGACGAAAACGCAGCCCGTAGTTGACGCGGTCAAACTTCGCGCCGTCCATCATGCGGTCGGCGTAAGCGGCCTCGCCGTTGCTGCGCGCGCCGGTCAGTTCGACGGAGGTGCGCGCGTCGGGCGTCCACGCCAGCGAGGCGTTGGCGCTCCAGCGGTCATAGGCGGAATGCACGGCGTTGCCGTTGCCGTCTTCATAGTTGTCGGCGCGCGTCCACGTGGCCGTGGCGCGCGCTTGGACGAGCGCGTTTCCGGCAAGCACGTCGCCGAGCCCGTCAATGCGGCCAAAGCTCGCGCCGGTGAGCGAGGCGGTGACATCGGCGGCGGGCGAGTGGAACCGTTTCAAGTCGCGCTCGAAAAGCACGACGCCTGCCGAATTGCCGGGACCGTGAAGAACCGTCTGCGGGCCCTTGATGACGGTGACGCGGTCGTAAGCCGTCGGAAAAACGTACGCCGTGGGCGGATCCATGCGGGAACCGCAGCCGCCGAGGATATTCTCGCCGTCGAGCAGGATGCCGAGGCGCGAGCCGGCAAGGCCGCGCAACACGGGATCGCCATCGGTGCCGCCCTTCCGGACGACGGAAAACCCGGCGATGTTTTTCAGAATATCCGCGCCGTCGCTTGCGGGCACGGGTTGCGCGGGAGCGCGCGGATCGGTTTCGACAACGAGCGGCTGCGTTGTGCGCGCGGCTGTGACGACGTAGGGTTCGAGCGCGACCGGCCCGTCGGCGGACGTGGATGCTTGCGCGCCGTCCCGGGCGGCGCTTTGGGCGCCGAGGACCGCGGGCGTCAGGGCGAGGATAACAAGGATGCGTTTGAGTTTGGATTCAGATTTGGTCTTGAAAAAATTGGTTTGCATGGGTGTCTGACGGCTTGGTGTTCACATGAACGGGCCCGCGCGTCCGTATTCACGCAATGAATACAACGTGACTGCGCGCAGAGCCCGGCCCGCGGGCGGATGACAAAGGTTCCCCGCCGCGCGGAGCGGCCTTATATATCACGACAAACCATGCAGCCGCGGCGGCGGCACGGGCGGAGCATCGCCGCGCTCATCCGGCAACCGCGCGTCGGGCGCGCGTTCCGTTGCGATCGCGGCGGGCGCCGCGCTTATCCCGCAATGCGAGAATTGGCAGATGAGCACGATTTTGCCTTTCGCGGCTTCGGGAATCGGCAGCTGTTGCTGCTGTTCCTGCTCCCTGGCGGTTTTGATCGCCTTGCACAACCCGCACATTTCGCCGCTGAAAGTTTTCTTCGCGGCCTCGGAAATTTCCATGGTTTGCGCGTTGTTCGCAAACATCCGCCCCCAGGCGACCACCTGCAACACATCCCACTGCGCTCCCGTGGCCAGAAGCCACGTGAAAAGCACGAGTGGAAGTTTGAGCCATTGCGGCATGTGGAAAGGGGAACCGGCGCGGGCTGTTCGCTTACACCAGCGTTTTCACGAGCGTTTCGCGGTCGCCCGGGAGCAAATCCATCGGGGCGATCTCCGGCATCGTGTAGGCGCCGGGCTGCAGGCGGAGCGCAGCCGCGCGCGCGCACGACACCATGATCTGGGCCGTCAGCGCCGGATTGTTGATTTTCATGTTGAATTCGAGCAGCTGGTTCTGCGTGCGTCCGCTCACGCCCTTGCGAACCATGTTCACGCCGTGCCCCATGTCCTTGAGGGCATCGATGCTCTCTACCTGAAACACCCGCGTGTCGTCCTTCGCAAAATACTCGTCGGCCTTGATCGCTTTTTCGACGGCGGCAAACTTCGCGCCTTTTTCCAGCTCCACATACACCATGCGGCGGTGCACGCCGGTGCCGGTCGGGATCGTCATGGAAAGCGCATCGCGCACGCCCTTCTTCGATTTCGCGCAGACGGAGTGCCCCATGCTCATGCCGGGGCCGAAATTGGTGTAGGTGATCCCCTTCGGCGCCATCGCGAGCATGAGTGCGCGGATCATCGAATCGCTGCCCGGATCCCAACCCGCGGAAATCACCGCGACGCTGCCCGCCTTCCTGCCCGCCGCATCGAACGACTGGCGCAATTTCCACAACTGCTCCCCGTGAATGTCAAAACTGTCCACGGTGTGAATCCCGCGCTTCAAATACAGCGGCGCCGTTTCCGGGATGCTGCGCGTCGGCCCGCAAAGGATCGCCGCGTCAACCTTGCCCAGCTCTTCGACATCGGACACCACTTTCACGCCCGCAAGCTCCGGCGGCACGTCGCCGGCCTTGACCGAGCCGGCGCGGCGCACCACGCCCGCCAGGGTCATATCGGGCGCCTCGCGCACCGCATCGACCGCAAAGCGTCCGATATTTCCGTAACCAACGACTGCGATATTGAGAGTTTTCACAAGGGTCACGCATACAGCAAAAACGCCGGTTTCGTCACGCGGGAAAACAGCCCGCCCGCCCACAATTATTTTTCAAAATAGCCCGCGCATTTTTCATAAGAAAGGCACAAAAAAGCCCCCCGCGAAATTGCAGGGGGCTTTTTTGTTTCAGGCTGGAAGCCTCTTTTCCAAAAACTTCAATTTGCGGCGGCTGGCGCAGCGGGCGCGGGGGCCGCTTCAGGAGCGGGGGCTTGCGGCGGGATGATTTCGAGGAGTTCGACTTCAAACACCAGCGTCGCATAAGGGGGAATCGACGGGGGCGGGCGCTCGCCATAACCGAGCTCGGAGGGAATGTAGATTTTGATTTTGCCGCCCTTGTTGATCTTCTGGAGGCCCTCGGTCATGCCGGGGATCACGCCGCCGAGGGGAAACTCGGCGGGTTCGCCGCGCTTGTAGGAGCTGTCGAATTCCTTTCCGTCGACGAGCGTGCCCGCGTAGTTGATCTTCACGGTGTCGGCGGCGGTCGGGACGGGGCCTTCGCCGGGCTTGATGATCTCATACACGACGCCGCTGGGAAGGACGACAACGCCGGGCTTGGCCTTGATTTCGGCAAAGAACTTTGCGGATTCCTCGTCGGCCTTGGCTTTGGCCTTGGCTTGATAGGCCATCTGGCGGCTCATGAGCACGCGTTCCATGTCGCCGCGGATTTTTTCCTGGTCATAGGGGGCGGCCTTGCCTTCGACGGCGAGGCGCGCGCCCTTCATCATGGCATCGATGAATGCGGGCGTCGGTTCGAGTTCGGCGACGGGCATGCTCGAGGCCATGTACCAGCCGAGCATTTCGAAGATTTGGTCGTCCGTGAACTGCGGCGCGGCGGGCGCGGCGGCTTCGGGGGCGGCAGCCGGAGAGGCTGCGGCCGGTTGAGCGCGGAGACCGGCAGCGGATGCAAGCGCCAGCGCGAAAACGATTGTGAGGTGTTTCAATTTCATGCGGATGGAATGGTGACAGGATATATGGAAAACGGCTTTTTCATTTGGTGCCGTGATTTATGCGGGTCTGGATGCAGAAGCTGCGCGGAAATGGCAAAACTATTCCTTGCCGTCGTCATCGGAAAGAAGGGGCGCAGGGCTGTTTTTCAGAAAAATTTCTTCGCCTTGCCGAAAAATCCCTTCGATTCGGGCCCGACCGGATCGCCCATGGCCTGGGCGAACTCTTCGAGTTTTTTGCGTTGCTCGGCATTGAGCGATGCGGGCACTTCCACCTGCACGCGCACGAGCATGTCGCCGTGCGAGTTTTTGTGGCGCAGGTTGGGCATGCCCTGCCCTTTTATGCGGAAGATTTTTCCCGTGTGCGTGCCGGCGGGAATGGTCAGCGAGCCTTTGCCGAAAAGCGTCGGCACCTCGATGGAGCCGCCGAGCGCGGCAAGCGTGAACTTGATCGGGATTTCGCAAAACAGGTCGTCGCCCTGGCGCTGGAATATCTGGTGCTCGGCCACGGAAATATCGACGTAGAGGTCGCCTGCGGAACCGCCGTTCACGCCGTCCTCGCCGTTGCCGTGGGAGCGCAGTCGCGTGCCGTTGTCCACGCCGGGCGGGATTTTCATGTGGACGGTGGTGTTTTTTTGCGTGCGGCCCTCACCGCGGCAGGCGCTGCACGGCTTCTCGATTTTCGTGCCGGAGCCGCCGCAGGTCGGGCATGTCTGCGTGAAGGTGAAGATGCCGCCCGAGCGCCGCACTTGTCCCGCGCCGCGGCAGGTGGGGCATGTGACACGTTTCGTTCCGGGCTCGGCGCCGTTGCCGTGGCAACGGTCGCAGCGCATGGCTTTGCGAAAGGTGATGTCCCTTTCGACGCCTTTTGCGGCTTCCTCAAGCGTGATTTCGAGCTCGTAGCGCAGGTCGGCGCCGTCGCGGCTGCCGTCGTCGTGCCCGCCGCCCCGGTGGCGTCCGCCGCCAAAAAAGGTTTCGAACACATCGCCGCCCATGCCGCCCCCGCCCATGCCGCCGAAGACTTCGTTGAAGATGTCGCGCGCGTCGTGGAATCCGCCGAAGCCGCCGCCTCCACCGAAACCGCCGGGGCCGCCGCCGCCGCCCTGCTGGAATGCGGCGTGCCCGTAGCGATCGTAGGCCGCGCGTTTCTGCGGGTCCTTGAGCACTTCGTAGGCCTCGGAGACTTTTTTGAACATCTCCTCGGCTTCCTTGTTGCCGGGATTTTTGTCCGGATGGTATTGGACGGCCTTTTTGCGATAGGCCTTTTTCAGGTCATCTTCAGAGGCGTTTTTTTCGACGCCGAGCAAACTGTAATAATCTTCCTTGGCCATGTGGATGCGCCGCGCGGGATGCGGCTGGTGTGAAGTCTGTGAATGGAAAAAAAGGTGAAACGGCGGGCAATGAAAACCGGATACCGGTTATTGTTTTCCGGATTCCGCGGCATCCTGCGGTTTGCCGCTGGAAACAACGACGGAGGCCGGGCGCAGGACGCGCCCGTTGAGCGAGTAGCCCACGCGGAAGACCTGCAGCACGCAGCCTTCGGCGATGTCCGCGCTGGGCTGCGTGGTGATGGCGTCCTCCTGGTGCGGGTCGAATTTTTCGCCGGGCGCGGGATTGATTTCCTTGAGGCCGTGGTTGCCGAGCGTGGTTTTCAGCTGGGCGAGCACCATGGTCATGCCCTCGACGACATGAGCGACGTCGGTGCCGGGCTTTCCGGCAGCGTCGATACCGAGCGAAATGGCCTCGATGATCGGAAACATGTCCTCGAGCACGCGGCCCGCGGCGTATTGGCGGAGCTCGTCCTTTTCACGAAGCGTCCGGCGGCGGAAATTTTCGAGGTCTGCGACGGCGCGCACGTAGCGGTCGTAGTTGTCGGCGGCCTCTTTTTTGGCGGCGGCGAGTTTTTCCTCGAACTGCGCGGTCTGGTTCTTGGCGGCGGCCTCGGGGCCGGGCACGGCCTGGGGGGCAGGCGCCGGCCCGGTGGCGGACGGAGCCGGCTGCCCGGTGGCGGCCTCGGGTTTCTGGATGCTGTCTTTGTTCTCTGGCATGATTGTCTTGAAATGTTGGCGGCGCGGGCATTGCGCGCCCGCTTAAAAAGCTGAAAACGCTAACAAAACAAAAGGGCTTCGCAAGCGAAGCCCTTTTGCGCAAGCATGAATGTGCGGCGCGGCTATTTCTTTTCCGCGGGCGGCGCTTCCTTTTTGTCCTTCGAGGGCACGAGCTTGTTGAGCAGGCTCTTGACGGCGCTGCCGGTCGCCTCCTCCGGATTGTCAATTACCTTGATGCCGCCCTTGAGCACGGAGTCCACGCTTTCGCCAAACTTGCCGGGAATCAGATCGGTGAGCTGGCTGCCAACGCCGAGGAGGCTCCGGGCCAGTTCCTTGGTCATGAACTGTTTCGGCTCGGTGATGTTTTCGTAGGTGTATGTGTAATTGATCACGTAATCGCGACTGGATGTCGCGCCGTCGGCGGTTTCGCTGGCGACAACGACTTTGCCGACGTTCACGTCGAGCCGCTTGATGAGGAAGTTCACCGGTTTCGAAGGCTCGGCGGGCTTGTCGGGCTGCGCCGGCGCGGTGCTTTCGCCCAGAATCCGGTTCGCAAAAAGCCCGGCGTTCGAGGGCCGATTGTTGTCGCGGCGCACGAGCGTGACCGACGGCAGGTCGAGCCTGGCGTTGTTCAGCACGATGCGATCCGAAAACAGCGAGAAGACCGAAAGTTCGCCGTGCAAGGCGCGCAGATCAACAAAGCCCGGCGTCTTGAATTCCGAGGTCGGGTTGGTGATCACAAGGCCGTCGAGCACGAGATTCGTCGTGAACGGATTGAGCGAGAGTTTGTCGATCTTCACAGTGTAACCCGTGCGGCCTTCGATCTGGCTCTTCACGATCGGCTTCAGGAAGAAGAGACACACGATGGCAACGAGCGCGACGCCCAGCACGCCGAGCCAGATGAGGAAGAGAAGGATCCGAGTGAGCAGGCTGCGTTTCTTTTTGTTTTCGTTGGACATGATGCAATTTGATTGAGGGCCTGACAATAGGGCGTGCTCGCGCAATCGCAAATGTAAATTGCGCGCAAGAGCGTCGCGATGGCGCGATCGCCCGACGGCGGACGAGCACGCACCGGGCGGACGTTATCGCCTACCGCAGCGATTTCATGTCGATCACGAAACGGTATTTCACATCGCTCCTGAGCATGCGTTCGTAGGCTTCGTTGATCTGATCCATGCGGATCATCTCGATGTCCGCCGTGATGCCGTGCTCGCCGCAGAAATCGAGCATCTCCTGGGTTTCGCGGATGCCGCCGATCATCGAACCGGACAGGCTCTTGCGCCCCATGATGAGGCTGAACGCCGCGACGGGCAGCGGTTTTTCCGGCGCGCCCACCAGGGTGATGTTGCCATCGACGGCGAGCATCGCGAGGTAGGCGCCGATGTCGTGCTGCGCCGACACGCAATCGAGGATGAAATCAAACGTGCCCGCGTGCGCCTTCATTTCGCCGGCATTGCTCGAAACGATGATCTCGTGCGCGCCGAGACGCCGGGCGTCCTCCTTTTTGGAGGGCGAGGTGGTGAAAACGACGACATGCGCGCCGAAAGCGCGGGCGAATTTCACCGCCATGTGACCGAGGCCGCCCAAGCCGACGATCCCGACTTTCCTGCCCGGCCCGACTTTCCAATGCCGCAGCGGCGAATACGTGGTGATGCCCGCGCACAGCAGCGGCGCGACGGCGGCGAGGTCGAGGTTTTCGGGAATGCGCAGGGCGAAGTGTTCGTGTGCGATGATATTTTCGGAATAGCCGCCGAAGGTCGGGCCGCCGATGACGGGCTCGGTCGCCATATAAGTGCCGATCATGCCCGGCGAATACTGCTCGTTGCCCGCGCGGCACTGCGGGCACGCGAGGTCGGCGCCGACCATGCAGCCGATGCCGGCGAGGTCGCCCTCCTTGAACTTGGTGACCTTGGGGCCGACCTTTTTGATGCGGCCTACGATTTCGTGTCCGGGCACGGCGGGATACTGGGTGAAACCCCATTCGTTGCGGGCGAAATGAATGTCGGAGTGGCAGACGCCGCAGTAGAGAATCTCGATTTGCACATCGTGATCGGTCGGCTCGCGCCGCGAAATGGACGCCGGAGCGAGCGGCTCTTTTGCGCCGCCGGCGGCGTAGGCTTTGACGGAATAGGCTCGTGGTGTGGACATGGATGCGGGTGCTTTCTGTTTTTTTGCGTGTTATGTTTTTATCCTCTCAAGCAATGAGGTGAGAGGATGATTAAAAGGGACAGGTCAATCAAGCTGTGGAATGCAATCGAAACGCCAGCTTGGAGTGCGCAGACATGTCCTGAAAATTACCCACAAGTTGGCGCAAAACTGCGAATGCCTTTCGTAGCGCAGGCTTCCAGCCTGCATTCCGGCAAGCAGGCTGGAAGCCTGCGCTACGGCGCTGGCGCGGCAAACTCAACGGCTGCGTCCTTTGCGTCCTTTGCGTCCTTTTCCGTGCTTCCGTGTTTCCGTGATTTATAAAACACAAACGGCATTGCGCGGAAAGAGGCTCACGCAACGACGCGGCGACGCAACGGGAGCTGCCACTCCACTGTGTTTTTTCGTTGCGCCGTGGCGTCGTTGCGTGAACCCGGTTTGCTAGGAATGCGCACGATGCGCGCAGTGAGAAACAAAACATTTCCGCATTCCGGGCATGTCTGCGCTTTTTCGGAGGGGCCGCATGTGGCAGTGTCTTTCATTTTCCTAGTGGCTCCCGCCACCAGCGCGTTCCGGGATGCGGAGCATTGAGGTCAACGCGCTCGCCGAGCATCGGCGTGGCGATGTCGATGCCGGCCTCGATGGCGAGGCGCAGCACCTCGTCGAGCGGTTCGCGCCAGACGTGCATCGCGAGGTCGAATGTGCCGTTGTGGATGGGCAGCAGCCAGCGTCCGCGCACGTCGCGGTGCGCCTGCACGGTCTGCGGCGGATCCATGTGAACATACGGCCATCGCTTGTCGTAGGCCCCGCTCTCGATCAGCGCCACGTCGAAGGGACCGAAGCGCCGGCCGATCTCGGCAAAGCCGTCGAAATAGCCGCTGTCGCCGCTGAAAAAGAGGCGGAAGTCCCCGTCCTCGACGACCCACGAGACCCACAGGGTTTTGTTGGAGTCGCGCAGTCCACGTCCCGAAAAATGCTGCGCGGGCGTGGCGGTGAGGCGCAGACCGGCCACCTCAATATCCTGCCACCAGTCGAACTGGCGGATTTTGTCCTTTGCGACTCCCCAGCGCGCCAGCCGGTCGCCCACGCCGAGCGGGGCCAGAAAAACGTCCGCCTTGTCGCGCAGCGCCCTGATCGCCGCGCGGTCGAGGTGGTCGAAATGATCGTGCGACAGAATCACGGCGCGAAGCGGCGGCAGGTCGGCGGGCGCGATGGGCAGCGCGTGAAAACGCTTCGGCCCCGCGAACTGCACCGGCGAGGCGCGCTCGCAAAACACCGGATCGGTCAGCCACCAGTAGCCGCGCAATTTCATCAACACCGTGGAATGCCCCAGCCGGTAAAGGCTGCGGTCCGGCGCGGCGTCGAGCTCGGCGCGGGTCAGGCGGCGGACGGGCACGGACACGTCGGGCCTCGTGCCCGCGGGCTTGTTGAAAAACACATCCCACCACACCTTTGCCCTGGACTCGGGCAGGTCGCCGGGCCCCGGCGGACGCGGGTTGTGAAAACGCCCGTCGCGCGACTGCGGGGAGGACGAGTAATCGCCAAAGGGAACACGAATCATGGTGAAATAAATCAAAATCAGGGCCGCGCAGGCAACGGCCGGCAGTGTAGCCAAAAATCGGATACACCGCCCCGGGCGCGCCATCATCCTCATGCGTTCAGGTGTTTCTTGTAGAAGGGAACCAGTTTTTCCAACGCCTTGCCGGTGGCCTCGGGCTGGTCGTAAAGGTCGTAGTGCGTCGCGCCTTCGACGATGAACAAATCCTTTTCGCCCTTCACACGCGCGTGGAGTTCCTGCGCGTCCCGCAGCGAGCCGAATGCGCCCGGCACGGAGCCGGCGATGATCTGGACGGGCTGCGTCAGCAGCTCTTCGACGAGGTGAAAGGCGTCGAAAGCGATCACGCTGCCGAGGCTGGTGAAGCGCAGTTTGTTGGGCGCGCAGGCGTTTTGCCCGCGCGGCGTGCGGTAATAGTCCACCGCCTGAAAGACATCGATGTTGTCCGCCGTGATGCCGGCCGCGTCGCGTTCCTCCGGCGAATCGGGAATCCAGTTGTTGATGAGCGGTTCTCCCCCGCGCGCCTCGGCGGTGCGCTGCCTGCCGATCGCCTCAAGCGCGGCGATGGGATCGCCTTCGCGGTTGAGACGACCGATGTTGGCGCCAACCACCGTGCCGACGGCCTTGATGCGTTTCTCGGTCATGGCCGCGTTCACCGCATAGCCGCCGCCTGCGCAAACGCCGAGCACGCCGATTTTCTCTTCATCGACAAAAGGCAGCGTCACCAGATAATCCACGGCGCACTTCACGTCCTCGACGCGGGTCGTCGGATCTTCGATGTAACGTGGCTCGCCGCCGCTTGCGCCCTGAAACGAGGCGTCGAAAGCGATGGCGATAAAACCCTGCGCCGCCAGCTTCGCGGCATAGAGCCCGGCGGTCTGCCCCTTGCAACTGCTGCCCGGATGCACGCAGACGATGGCCGCGTATTTTTTGCCTGCGTCAAAGCCCTCCGGCAAATGCAGCTCGGCGGCCACGTCCCAGGTGCGGTTCTTGAAGGTGACGGATTGTTTTTTGCTCATGATGTATGTTTGTGTGAATAAAAATACGGCTTGCGAGTGCGTCCCGGAAACAGGTTTCAGGCTTGCGGAAAACACATCCGCGAACAGGGAGCTTACCATCATCCGCCGCCCGCGGCTCTCGCGATTCCGCTCAACCTGTCGCGATTCTGCTGAAATTTTCCACGGGCGCATTGCCCGGCATCCGCTCCCTGTATTCGTAGGGGCTGAGGCCGGTTTCCCTGCGAAACACATGCGCAAAATGACTCGGGCTCGCGTAGCCGACATCCAGCCCGATCTCGATCACGGGCTTCCTTGTCTCGCGCAAAAGCTCCTGCGCCTTCGACATCCGCAGGCGGATGAAATACTGGCTGGGAGAGAAGCCGGTGTTGCCCTTGAAGAGCCGGGAAAAGTGCGACTCGCTCATCCCGACCGCCTCCGCGAGCCTGCCCACGTGGATGCCTTCGTCGAGCGACGCCTCCATGATTTTCAAGACCCGGTGCAGTTGATACGCGGGCAGCTCGGTGGAGCGGCGCGGGTGCGGATTCTTATCATCACGATACGTGCGGATGAGATGGGTCGCCAGGCTTTGCGCGATGCCTTGCACAAAGGACGGGCTGGCGTTTTTTTGCTCGGAAAGCTCCCGGCGCAACATCTCCAGAAATGCAATGATCGTGGTGTCCCGGATGCCATTGAATTCCTTCAGCCTGGGGATTCGGGCGTCCGGTCCGAAAAGCTCCTTTGCCGCGCGCGCGAAGAGCGGAAGACCGATCGTCGCATGCATGACGACAATCGGGTCCGGCCCGATGGATTTCCACCGCAATTCATAAGGGTCGGGCGAGTTGATGAGGAACAGGGCGCCCGACTCGACCCGGTGCGTATTCCATTGGCCGCCCAAATCCCTGTCCTCGCAAACGACATGGCCGGAGATTTGCCACTGCAACTGCGGCTCGACGACAGCGGGGATGAGCATGACGTCTCCCACGCGGGGGCGCGTGTGGATTTCCACCAAAATATCGCGCCACGCAGGCCCCTCGCCCAGATGAATCATTTTCCCCGGAAAATATTTCCGGTGCTCCTCGGCGGAAGTGGTTTTCGGTATGGTCATGTCCAACTGGTCAATATCGGCAAAACCAAGCGGCGTGAGGGCGTGAGGAGCAGGAGGATTTCAGCAGAAATTCTCCGTCACCAGCAGCAGGCTGTCTTCGAGCGCCTCGAAGGCGAAGCCGCCGGCGTAGGGCAGCACGACATTGTCGCCTCGTGTGAGCACGGCATCGGCGCCGCCGGACGACGAAAGCGTTTCGCGCACGCGGCCTTCCACGACGCTCAGGATGCGCGGCTGGCCGCCCGCGGCGACGGGGAGCTTCTCGCCTTTCGCCAGCGGCACGCGGCGGATGCGAAACTCGCGCGCATCGGCGATCACGGCGGCCTTGCGCTCGGCGCGCATGGGGGCGGGCTCGAAATCGTCCCACTTGATCGACTTGAGCGATTCGGCGACGTGCATCTGGCGCGGCTTGCCGTCGAGGCCCGTGCGGCCCCAGTCGTAAACGCGATACGTGGTGTCGGAGTTCTGCTGGATTTCGAGAATGAGGTTGCCGCCGTCGATGGCGTGAATCTGGCCGCTGTGCACGAGGATCGAATCGCCGCGCTTCACCGGAAAACGATGCACACAGTTTTCCAGCGTCAGGTTTTTGATCGCATGCTCAAACTCCTCGCGCGTCACGCCGCGGCGCAAACCGACAATGAGGTGCGAGCCGGGCGCGCAATCGGCGATATACCAGTTTTCCGTTTTCGGCTCGCCCTTCAATTCGGGCGCGACCGACGCGGGCGGATGCACCTGCAGGCTCAGCCGCTCGCGACAATCCAGCCATTTCACCAGAATCGGGAATGTGCGGGACGCCTCCCAGCGCGGCCCCATCACGTCGGCGGCGTGTTTTTCGATCAGCGCGCGCAGGGTCATTCCGTCGTATTTGCCGCCGCGCACGACGGACTGCGCCTCGGGCCGGTCAACGATTTCCCAGCTTTCGCCGATGGGCTTCGGCGCGCCGCCGGCGGGAGCCGCGGGCAGCTTGCGCCCGAGCGCGGTTTCGAGGACGCGGCCGCCCCAGACGCGCTCCTGATACAAGGATCGAAAACGAAGAAATTGCGCCATGTGGATGATTTTCCCGTGTGTTTTTGTTATCGTGATGAAATATTGAATTTGACCGGTCTGGCGTTGCGGCAGGAAATGCGCTTTCCGCAGCCGGATCATTCAGTCAGGATGGATAAAACACATGGCTATTTCCGCGAGTTCAAACACAAACAAAAAGCAAGCCGCCCAGCCGCAAGCCGGGCAGCTTGGCACTGCGCGCCACCCGCGCCATTGGGTGATCTTTGTCCTGTGCCTCGTCGCCGGCCTGCTCTCGGCCATCGCGCTCCTCGATTACTCGCCGCACCAGAGCCTCCAGATCGACAACCCCGTTCGCGGGCACAATCTCGTGGGCATGCTCGGCGCGGAAGGTTCGTTCTGGACGCTCAGCTTTCTCGGCCTGAGCACCTGGTATGTCCCGCTCTTTTTCTTCTGGATGGCTTTTACGGCGATCCGGAACGCCCGCTTCCTCGCCCTCACCCGTCTGCTGGCGATGATCCTGTGCATCGTCACCTTCTCAAGCCTCGCCACGCTCTTCGGCGACCTCTTCGGCGCAGGCGGCTCCACACGCTATTTCCCGTCCGGCCCCGGCGGCATGACCGGCAAGGCCCTCTACAACGATTTTCTCTCGGAAGCCATCGGCCCCGCGGGCGCGGGCATCGTGCTCCTTCTGCTCTACGCGATCGGCCTCATGCTCCTCCTCACGAGGGATATTTTCGAGGAACTCGAAAAAATCGCCGCCGTCGTCAACGCCTGGCGTGAACGCCGCGCCAAGGCCCGCGCCGAACGCGAGGAGATGCGCCGCATCGCCGCCGAGGATCGCGCCCGCGCCAGGGCCCGCGCCAAGGGCGGCTACGATCCCGCCATCACCGACACGCCCTTCTCGCTCGAAGGAAAAAACAAAAACGGCGCGCCCCCCGCCGCAGCCGGCCCGTTTCCCCCCCAGCCCACCGCAACCGACGCCGCCACGCTCCTCGACGATGACGACCTGCCTCCCGTCGATGATCCCGAAAAAACGCCCGCGTCGCCCATCGCGCCAAAAATTTTCCGCGGTGCCGACTCCGTCAGGCCCGGCACCCTCTCCATCGTAAAACCCGAGGAAACCAAAAAAGCCAAAAACGCCGTCATCCCCTCCAGCGAGGCCAATTACGAGTTCCCCCCGCTCACCATCCTCAAGGATCATCCCAAGACCTCCGACATGGGCACCGACGAGGAATACGCCAATAACATGACCGCCCTCGTGCGCATCATCGGCGAGTTCGGCATCACGGTTTCCCCCGGCGAAATCCACGTCGGCCCCGTCATCACCTGCTACGAAGTGGTCCCCGCGCCCGGCGTCCGTGTCGAAAAAATCGCCAACCTCGACAAAAACATCGCGCTCCACATGGAAGCGCAATCCGTGCGCATCCTCGCGCCCATCCCCGGCAAGGCCGCCGTCGGCATAGAAATGCCCAACAAAGTCCCCTCGCCCGTCGGCATGCGCGACATTCTCGAATCCGAGGACTGGGTGAACAGCAAAGCCGAAATCCCCATCGCGCTCGGCAAGGACGTTTCGGGCCGCCCGCTCATCTCCGACCTCACGCGAATGCCCCACCTCCTCATCGCCGGCGCGACCGGCTCGGGCAAATCCGTGTGCGTCAACTCCATCATCGCCTCCATCGTGTTTCGCAAGAGCCCCAGGGAGGTGCGCCTCATGATGGTCGATCCCAAGGTCGTTGAACTCCAGGTGTTCAACACCCTGCCCCACATGCTCATCCCGGTCGTCACCGTCCCCAAGCGCGCCCCCGCCGCGCTCAAGTGGCTCCTCCGCGAAATGGAGCAGCGCTACCAGCTCTTCGGCAAAGTCGGCGTCCGCAACATCACCGGCTTCAACAACCGCAAAAAACATGCGGAGACCCATTTCCCCATTCCAGAAAAAGACGCCGCTCCCGCCGAAGGCGAGCAGGCCAAGCTCGAAGGCGTCGATCCTCTCGACGGCCTCGAAGTGCCCGACCACCTGCCCTACATCGTCGTCATCATGGACGAACTTGCCGACCTCATGATGGTCGCCGCCGCCGAGGTCGAAACCTCCATCGCCCGCCTCGCGCAACTCGCCCGCGCCGCCGGCATCCACATCATCATCGCCACGCAGCGCCCCTCGGTGAATGTCATCACCGGCATCATCAAGGCCAATCTCCCCTCGCGCATCGCCTTCCAGGTCGCCTCGCAGGTTGACTCGCGCACCATTCTCGACGGCAAGGGCGCCGAGATGCTCATCGGCCGCGGTGACATGCTCTTCACCCCGCCCGGCACCTCCCGCATCGTCCGCGCCCAGGGCGCTTTCGTTTCCGACGAGGAAGTGAAGGACTTTGTCGATAACCTCAAACGCAACGGCCCCCCGCAATACGCGCAGGACGTGCAGGACGAAATCGACTCCGCCCCGCTCGATGATGAGGACGAGGACGACAATGGCAAAAAAGACTATTCGGACATGAGCGACGACGAGCTCTACAACGAAGCCCTCGCCATCGTGAAGCACACCCGCCGCGCCTCCACCTCCTCGCTCCAGCGCAAGCTCGGCATCGGCTACAACCGCGCCGCCCGCATGGTGGACATGATGGAAGAGCGCGGCATCGTCGGCCCCGAAAACGGCTCCAAGCCCCGCGAAATCATCGCTGATCTGGACTCGCTTTAGAATGTAATCAAATTCCCTTAGTAACCCCCTGTTTATAAAATGATATATATCTATATTATATTTGCTGTATCAATACTCCTAGCTCTTGCGATACTCTTTCGCGATTTCTTCAAAAGAAAAAAAGCGGTGTGCGCTTTAGTAGATCAGAAAGCATCCGACAAGCGCGGCGAAAACAAAATTAAACCCGGCGTGCAATCCGCCACGCCGCCCACCGCCACCGACGCCGCCCCACTCCTCGACGATGACGACCTGCCGCCGGTCGATAATCCCGAGAAAAAGCCCGAGTCGCCCATCGCGCCAAAGATTTTCCACGAATCCCCGCTCACTGACAGCAGCGCCAAGCCCGCCAGCCTCTCCATCGCAAAACCGGAGGAACCCAAAAAGGTAAAAACCGCAGCCGTGCTCCTCGATGAAGCCAATTATCAATATCCCCCGCTCACCCTGCTGCGGGAGCACCCCAAAGTCGCCGACACTGCGACCGATGACGAATACGCCCAAAACATGGCCTCGATCATCCGCATCATCGCCGAGTTCGGCTATACGGTCACACCCAGCGAAATCCACGTCGGTCCTGTCATCACCTGCTACGAGGTCATCCCCGCGTCCGGCGTCCGTGTCGAAAAAATCGCCAACCTCGACAAAAACATCGCGCTCCACATGGAAGCACAATCCGTGCGCATCCTCGCGCCCATCCCCGGCAAGGCCGCCGTCGGCATAGAAATGCCCAACAAAGTCCCCTCGCCCGTCGGCATACGCGACATTCTCGAATCCGAGGACTGGGTGAACAGCAAAGCCGAAATCCCCATCGCGCTCGGCAAGGACGTTTCGGGCCGTCCGCTCATCTCCGACCTCACCAAAATGCCCCACATGCTCATCGCCGGCACGACCGGCTCAGGCAAATCGGTGTGTATCAACTCCATTATTGCCTCCATTGTTTACCGCAAAAGCCCCAATGATGTGCGCTTTATCATGGTCGATCCCAAGGTCGTTGAGCTCCAGATCTTCAACAGCCTGCCCCACATGCTCATCCCAGTTGTCACCGTCCCCAAGCGCGTTCCCGCCGCGCTCAAGTGGCTCCTTCGCGAAATGGAGCAGCGTTACCATCTCTTCGGCAAAGTTGGGGTCCGCAGCATCACCGGCTTCAACAATCGCAAAAAACAGGCCGAGCCCAGCTTTCCCGCTCCCGAAAAAGATACACCGCCCGCCGAGTGCGTCGATCCACTCGACGACATTGAGGAGGCTCCCGATCACCTGCCCTACATCGTTACAATCATTGATGAACTCGCTGATTTGATGTTCACCGCGCGAGACGAGATCGAAAGTCTCTTAATTCGTCTTGGCCAAATGGGACGCGCCGCCGGAATCCACCTAATTGTGGCAACACAAAAGCCCGCATCCACAATCATAACGGGGATGATCAAGGCTAATTTGCCTTCTCGAATCGCATTTCAAGTAGCGTCCAACTGGGATAGTAGAACGATTCTTGATGACAAAGGAGCAGAAGATCTCATCGGTCGCGGCGACATGCTCTTTTCTCCCCCTGGCACCTTCCGCTTGGTGCGCGCGCAAGGCGCCTTCGTTTCCGAGAAGGAAGTGAGGGATTTTGTCAATTACCTCAAACGCAATGGACCACCGCAATATGCGCAGGACGTGCAGGACGAAATCGACTCCGCCCCGCTCGACGACGATGCCAACAGTGGTCAAAAAGAGTATTCGGACATGGACGACAACGAGCTCTACAACCACGCCCTCGCCGCCGTAAAACACATGCGCCGCGCCTCGACCGCCTCGCTGCAGCGCAAGCTCGGCATCGGCTACAACCGCGCCGCCCGCATGGTGGACATGATGGAGGAGCGCGGCATCGTCGGCCCCGAAAACGGCTCCAAGCCCCGCGAAATCATCGTGGATCTGGACTCGATCTGAAGCCCCGGGGAAATCCCTACGCCCCGCCGCCTGCGATTTCCTCCAGCCGCGCCCGGCCGGCGATCTGTATCCGTTTTTTAACTACACTGATCGCGCCGAGTTCGCGCAGCCGCGCAAACGTCCGCGAAAGCGTCTCGCCCGTCACGCCAAGCTGCCCGGCGAGCACCTTCTTGCTCACCTCCAGCGTCACCACCGTCCGCGCGCCGGCCTGTTTCAGCAGCCACGCCGCCAGCCGGTGCTCGATCTGCCGGCTCTTCATGTCGTGGATGCTCTGCATCAGCAGGCGCAAATGCGCGCTCATCGACGCGAGGATGTGCACCGAAAGCTGCGGACAGCGCCCGAGCAATTCCAGCAGCGGCTCCTTGCGCACCAGGATCACCTGCGACGACTTCAGCGCCACCGCGTTCGCCGGATACACGTCGACCGTCGCCAGCGCCGCCTCCGCAAAGCTGTCGCCCGGCCCGAACACATGGATGATCTGCGTGCGTCCGTCCGGTTTTGTCCGCTGTATGCTGATCTGCCCCGACTGGATGACAAAAAAGCCCTCCGCCTTTTCGCCCTCGCGAAACAGCACCTCGTTTTTCTTCAGCGCGCGCGTGCTGCAAATCGTAGCCAGCGCCGCGATGTCCTCGCCGCCAAGTCCCGAAAACACGCGGCTCGCCGCCAGCGACGCCGCGATGCCCGCTTTGTGCAACACCGAAACCGAGGTCATGAATTGGGAATGGCTTTTTTCCATGGCGGACAAACAACGGGATTGCAGGCCGCCGGGCTGCGCCGGCCTCGCTCACAAATCGCCAGTCGTTACAGACTTTGTTTATGATTAATGGGTTATGATATGAAAAGATTTTCGGGCTGATGCACGGAAGTGAAGCCAAAAGTAACATCACCGGCAACTTTCTGGCAGCATTCCCATTGCGCTTGCAATGCTTGCCTTGCCCGAAGCGCATGTAAACCAAAGTCCGCTGTCCGGCGACGCGCCGGTTTGTCATCGGTTCCGCCCGATTCACACGATTCTCCGGTCGCATCAAATCAAGGGATGCCGGAGCGTGTGCGGATCAAGGATTTCCAGCCGTGGAGAGGCCGAGGGATTTCAGGGGAACGCGGGTGAGGGCGATGTCTTCCTTGCCGACGGAGTAAAGCGTATAAAGATGGTCGTTGTGGATGATGGAGCTGGGGTAACCGTAGCCGAGAGTACGGCCCTCGACGCCTTTGAACCGGTAACGGGTCGGAGCCTTGTCGCGCAGGATGAAGGCCTTGGTGAAATGATAACCGTCGGCGCTGATGGAGGCAGTGAGGGTGTGGCGGGGCATGTAGAGTTTCGGACTGTCAAATCGCGGGGCAATCTGGTTGCCGACGAGGAGCACGGTTCCGTTGCCGAGGACGAGCGCCTCGGCCCGGCTCGGCGAATCGGGGATGTCCGTAGGGTGCGGCTGCGTCCATTTTCCGTCGGGATCCATGAAGCTGACGTAGATGCGGTTGTTGGGGCGGACGGCCCCCCGCTTGCGTCCGGCGGGAGTGGCATGGGATCGCATCATGAGAACCGTGGCGCCGTCGGCGGCACGATAGGTGAAGGGTTCTATGAGGTTGGCGTTGTCAACACTCCATCGCGGCACGCCTTCGTCTCTGTGCGACCACCGACTGACAGTGCCGGTATCCCGATACCATTTGAGGATGGCGGATGCCTGCGGAGGGGGTTGGGTCGCATTGGGCAGGTTCCGCATGAAAAGGGGCAGGTGGCCGGGATCTTTGACGGGGCGCAGCACGAAAGGAATGCCGATGGAGCCATCCTTGCGCACGGCACGGGCGATGGGTGGGAAATCAGCACCGCCATGAGTATAAGCGACGGCATAGAGGGCGCCTCCCAGGACGATCCATCGGTCGGGGCACAGGCTCATGCCGGGGTCGCCGCGTTTTTTGACATTGTCAGGCGGGGGAAAAAGGACGCGCGGCTCAGTCCATGTCCCGGCATCGTGCGAGATCGAAAACAATGCGCGCTGGCCCGGGGCGCCCTCTCCCTGGGGGTGGTTGCTCCACATGGCAAAAAAAACACCGTCGAAGTGCGTGAGCGCGGGCTGGTGATTGAAAGGACCGTCCTCCACGGTGGACTTCCACACGGTGAAATGACGCGCGCCGATGGCAGGGGGAAACCCTGTGGCCGTATCCGATTCGGGCATGGGGGCCCGCCACATATGGACGACTGGCGCGCCGGACGCGGTTTGTTTCTGCGAGGTGACGGCGCGGGAGCCGGGCCGCGTTGGAGTGCCGTCGGCGGGAAGCGGGCAAGCGAGAAGGAGGAGTGACGGGGCAAGCCAATATCGAATGACGGCCAGCAAGGTGTCCGCCTGCGCGTTGGGTTTCATGGCAAGGCCGCCGGAAAGCGTTTTTTTATTGAGGGGAGGGGTGAAGATTTTTCCTCGCCGGCGCGCTGTTGATGACGACCGGCGTTGGGAGGGTGGCGGCGGGATTCTGCAAGTCGGCCTCGGTGAAGCGGGCAAGGCAGATTTCGCGATGCGTTTTGCGGGCGTAGTCGTAGATGAGCACGATGGCGCCGTCGGCGAGTTGGTCGGCATCGGGGTAGGAAACCTCGCGGCGGGGATCAACGAGGAGGCCGTCGGTCCATGTCCTGCCTTCATCGGTGGAGAGGCAGGCGATGAGATGGGAGCGATCGGACTGGAGCTTGCCGTCGATGCGTTTCCGGGTGAGGCCGGATTCGGCGGGGGTTTGGTGGCGGACGAGGAGAATGTTGCCGGAGGCGAGGCGGCGGATGAAAAAGCGGGCGTTGATGTGCGGAATCGCGGAGTAGGCGGGTTTTGTCCATGTTTTGCCGCCATCGGCGGAGATGGTTTCAAAAATGCCGTTTCGGGCGCGGATGAGCATCCAGATGGAATGGTCGCGACGTTCGACGATCATGTGTTCGTCGAACACGATTTCCTTGTCCTGCGCGATCGAGACGAGGAGTTGATACGTTTTGCCATGGTCCGCGGTGGCGTAAACCTGCGTACCTGCCTTGGCGGGATCGTAGTGATTGTGGCCGGGAGGAACATTGCGATCAGCGAGTGCGTGATCGGGGGCGTATTGACGGGGTTCCCGGGGCCAGATGGCGATGGGGAGGAGCCAGCGCCCGTCGGTGAGGACGGTGGGTTTGTTCATCATGACGCCGTCGGCAATGCGACGGGGGGCGGTCCAGTCGGGCGCGGGAGCATCGGGATTGGCGGTTGTCATTTCCCATGTGCCGGCGCGTCCGTCCCAATGGCCGGAGGCCTGGGCGTAGTAGAGGTGCAGCGTGCCGTTCGGATCGGTCCAGAGGACGGGGTCGAATGTGCGGATTTTGGGGTGAGGGTGATGGATGGTGCGAGTGATGGGCGTCCATGTTTTGCCGGAGTCGTCGCTGTGAGCGAGAACGACGTAGTTGTGCGGGCCTTCGTCGGGGCCGCCGGCATACCATGTGGCAAAGAGGCGCCCTTTGGGTGTGACGGCGATGCCGGGAATGCCCTGGAAATCACGCGGGGCGGGGAGATCGGCTTCGGATTTTGGCGTGGCGACGATTGCGGGCGTGAGGGCGGGGTCGCCGGACGCGCGGATTGCCTGAAGCATCAAAAGGCAGAAGGCTGCGACGAGCGTGAAGGCCCTGGCGAGGTGTGGCGTTTTCATGGTGGAAGAATTTCAGTGGCGCTAGGTTTGACGAGAGGCCTGGTGGGATCGATTTTGAGCCAGGCGAGGGTCGCGACGAGGGACATGATGGCGATGGGAACAAGCGGCGCATTGTAAGAACCGAAGGCGACGACAATGTAGCCGAAGAGGACGGTGGTGAGGAAGGAGCCGACTTGAGCGGACATGTTCATCGCACCGGTGACGAGACCGGCATTTTTCTGCCCGACATCAAGGCACACGGCCCAGGCGACGGGAAGCGCGAAATCGGAAAACCCGTAGGCGAGCGCGAGGAAGAGGATGGTGGTGAATTTGCCCTGGGTGAAGATGGTGAGGACGAGGAAAATCGTGGCGGCGCCGAGACCACCGCAGCCGACGGCGCGGCGGCCCCATTTGAGGCCAATGCGCTTGACGAGAAAGTCGGACGTGATGCCTCCGATGACATTGGCTATGGCTCCGAAAACAAAAGGAAGCCAGGAAAGCGCGAGGAGTTCGCCGGCGGTGAAGCCTCGTCCGTTGGCGAGGAAGATGTGCATCCAGGTCAGGTAGAAGAAACCGCACCATGCGTTGGCGTGATACATGAGCATGATCCACCACATGTTGGGTTTTGAGAAAATCTGGCCCCACGGGATCCTGGTTTTTTCGCCGGAAACCGGAGCCGGGTCGATCACGGCAATTTCCGCGGCGGTTATGTTCTTTTTCCGGCGCGGATCATCGCGAAACCAGATGAACCAGACGGCTGCCCAGACAATGCCGATGATGCCGAAGAGATAAAACGCCGCGCGCCAGCCCCAGGCTTGCTGGATGGGAATGACGAGAATCGGCGAGAGCGCGCCGCCGATGCGGCTGGCCATCCATACGACGCTCTGGGCGCGGGCCCGCTCGTGGGCGGGGAACCAGCGGGCGATGGTGGCGGAAAAATTCGGGAAGGCCCCCGCCTCGCCAACTCCAAAGAGAAAGCGGATGACGAGGAGCTGGCGGAAGGATTGCGCAAAGCCGGTGAGGATCGTAAAAGCCGACCACCAGGCAACGATGCGGGTGAGGATTTTACGCGGGCCGTACTTGTCGCCGAGCGCCCCGCCGGGTATTTCAAAAAGTCCGTAGGCGAGGACAAAGGCGCCAAGCACCCAGCCCCATTGCTGGAGGGTGATGCCGAGTTCCTCCTGAATGTCCTTTCCGGCAACGGAAATACAAACCCGGTCTATATAGGTGATCGTGGATGCGAAAAAAAGGAGCGCAAGAACGCGGAAGCGGTGTGGCATGGGATGTGTGTTTGGAGGGTTTTGTATGTTTCTTTTCTCTTCGCGCCCCGCCTTTGCCATTCATTTCAGAACGCAGGGCGGCACGGAACTCATGGAAAAATAATAATAAATAAACTATAATGATTGTGCAGGGAATGAGGAGTCATGACCGGCGAAAACCGGCATGCGCCCCATGATATTCGTCAGGGGGCAGGGACCGCATGAAATAATAATATGACTGCGCGCTCCGTCCGGGCGGCTTGGGACAGGATCGGAATGTGATTGCAGTGGTTTATTCACGGGAGTGTCGGGATGTGTCGGGGAAAAAACTTCCGATCCTTTAATAAACGAGATCGCGGAAGTTCTTCACGCGGTGGAAAGTGATGAGGTTGCCGTTGTGGGCGGACTGTGCATTTTTGTCGCCGGAACGCGAGACGATGACAAGGTCGTCGCCGTCGATGTCCATGCAGCCGTAGTGGCGGCTGCCGCGGTTGGATTCCTCCTTGGCTACCAGCCCGGCAAAGCACCAATCGATCATGTTTTTCGAGTAATGGAGGACGAGGCGCTGGCGTTCGCTAAAAGCGAGATCGTAGCGATCGGGCGCGAGGCGGTCCGCGCGGGTCATCGAGTCGGTGGCTTGCGTGGAAAGGAGCCAGTATAGTTTTGTCTTTGCGTCGTAGAGGACGTGAAAACGCATTTGCCCGCCGGGAAAGGGGAGGAAGAGGATGGTTTTTCCAGAGGGGACTTTTTCAAGGGAGGTGGTCATTGTGCCGTCGGAGTTTTCGACAACCTTGCACACGGCGGCGTAACCGGTGCCGCCGGTGTGGGCGCGACCGAAGAGGTGAAAGGTACGGCCGGAGGGATCGTGCCAGTAGTGGTCGGGATCGGTGATTTGGACGACATGAAACTCAAGCCAGCCGGCAGGGGAAAAGCTGCGCTTGGAGGTGATGGGATTGCGATTGGGATAGGTTTGCGGATAAAAGGGGATGCCGAAGAAGCCGGTTGCGGGATCGTTTTCACGGGAGCCGGGCAAGGCGTCGGCAAAGGCGAGCTCGGAGGCGTGGGTCCAGGACTTGGGGTCGAGGAGGTCGGCGGTTTCCTTTGCGCGCATGAGGATGGGCATGCGCTCGATGACGTTCCAAGCCTCGATCCTGGTTTTGCGGCGCTCCATGACGAGGTAGATGCTGCCGTTGGCGCGCCACGTGTTGGCGGCGGTTTGATACCAAGCGAGTTTTTTGTCGGTGAGGTGGCTGACGGCGCTCCATGTTTCGCCGCGGTCAGCGGATTTTTGGATGGGAAGGCCGGCGCCGGTGGCAATGTAGTAGAGGGTGTTTCGGGCAAGGAAGAGGCGACCCTGGCGGGCGGGGGAGCGAGCGCGCTCGACCCATGTTTTGCCATGGTCGTCGGAGGTGAGCATAACCTGGCATGCCGTGCCGGAGCGCCCTTTGCGCTTGTCGGAAGTATAAGAGGCGACGAGACGACCGTCCGGGAGCGTGATGATGGCGGGTGAGTTGAGGGGCGTGGTCATCGGGCTGGGAGATTCGGCGACGACGACGTGTTGTTGCGCGAGGGGACGGATGGGGGCGCCAGCCTCAGCGGCGAGCTGCGGGTGGTGAAGGGCAAGCAGGCAGAGCGCAAATGATAGTTTCTTCACAGGAGGAAGATTGGGAGTTGGAAGGCGTTTTTTTTAACTGGAGCGGAAGGGGCGCCGCCTTGGACGATGCCCCGGGATTCAGCCAGCATCAACGGATGACGCGGCCGGAAGCGGAGCCGGCCATGAGCGACTCGACTTCGGCGCGCGTGGAAAAATTAAAGTCGCCGTAGATGGAATGCGCGAGGCATGAAGCGGCGACGGCAAACGAAATCGCCTTGGCAGGCGCGGCGAGCCCGGGCGTGTTGAGGGCAAAAATGAGCGCGGCGCCAAACGAGTCGCCGCCTCCGACTCGATCGACAATGTTGCGGATTTCGTAGGGTCGATAGGCGCCGTCGGCGGCGAGAGGAGCAAAGTGCGCCTGTTTCCCGGCGGCATCGTAGAGCATGGCGCCCCAGTTGTTGTGCGAGGCGGAAATGCTTTCACGAAGCGTGATGGCGACCTGGCGGATGCCGGGAAACTGGGCGACGATTTTTTCGGCGACATTCCGGTATTTGGCGACATCGAGCTTGCCGGCGTGGATGTCGGTCCCTTCGGCGGCAATGCCGAGCACATCATGGGCGTCCTCCTCGTTGGCGATGAGCACGTCGATGTGCGGGAGAATGTCACGCATTACTTTCCCGGCGAGATCACGGGGGGAAACCCCGGGCTGCCAGCGCCAAAGCTTGCTGCGAAAGTTGAGGTCGCACGAAATCGTGCAGCCGGCGGCGCGCGCCTTGGCCACGGCGAGTTTGACGGCATCGGAGGCGGCTTGCGAAAGCGCGGGGGTGATGCCGGTGAAGTGCAGCCATCCCGCGCCTTCGAGGATGGCCGGCCAATCGTACGCGTCGCCCGGCGTGAGGCTGACCGCGGAATCCTCGCGATCGTAGATGACACGGCTGGGACGCTGGTTGGCGCCGGTCTCGACGAAGTAGAGGCCGAGGCGTCCTTCCTTGCGGCGGAGGATGTGGCGGGTGTCCACGCCATGTCCTTTAAGAGTGGCGAGACAGGCGGCGGCAAGGTCGTTGTCCGGGAGCGCGGTGACAAAACGCGCCTCGCCGCCGAGATAGGAAAGCGACATGGCGACATTGGCCTCCGCGCCGGAGAAAGTGACATCGAGTTTGCCGGGCAAGGACTGGCAGATCCTGAGGAAGCCTGGCGGGCAAAGGCGGGCCATGATTTCCCCGAAAGTGACGATTGTTTTCATGCTAAGAATTAAAGAGGAGCGAAGGAAGGCGTGCCGCCATTATCGGCGGCTTTTCATGGCGCCGGCCAAAGTGGTGGCGGCGGTGGCGTTGGCTTGAATCTGAGACCAGTTTTTGGCCTCGATAAGGGCGGGGGATGCGATGGCCGACATGCCCACGCTGGCGACGATGGGAGAGGCCAGCCATGCGTCGATGTCAGCCGTGGTGATGCCGCCCATGGGCACGTAGCTGAGATTAAGATGCGCAAAGGGGGCGTTCATCGTGGCCAGCGTTGGCAGGCCGCCGAGGGGTTTGGCGGGAAAGAGTTTCAGCAAGCCGGCGCCGAGTTCGCAGGCAGCCTGTATGTCGCTGGGTGTGGCGACGCCGGGGATGTGCGTGTGGTTTAGCTCAATCGCCCGGCGAAGCGTGCCGGGGTTGAGACCGGGGGCGAGGGTGAATTGCGCACCGGCGTCACGCGCCTGATCGAGCTGGGCGGGGGTGAGGGTCGTGCCCGCGCCAATGAGCGCATCCGGCAGGAGCTCCCGGAGCCGTGTGATGGCCCTGAGGGCGACGGGCGTGCGCAGGGCAAGCTCGATGGTGCGGATACCGCCCGAATACAAGGCGTCGGCGAGCGGAGGAATATCCTCAAGATCGTGAAGCGTGACAACGGCGAGAATGCGGTGAAGCGGAAGCATGGTCGGGTGATGTCTGTTTATTGGAGGAATGCAGGGTGCGGGCGGGCGAACCGGGAAGGGATGGCGGCAAACATGTGCGGGGTTGTGGGAAAAATGTTTTTCGCAGGCAAAAGGTTTGTCATGTTATGTTAACACAGAACAAACAAGAAACCCGCGTCGTTTCGCTGAAAACCGGTGCGGCGGCTTGCGGCACGCGCCACTGTCAGGCCGGCCCGGTGGATTTTTATTTTCGCGTCCGCCCGCGGGATGTCAGCGCGACCGCGCCTCGCGTATGCTCGGCCCGGCCACAAACTGTGGCGAAATCAATATCTGCCGCGTCACCTCGGGCACGCCGCGCTCGTTCTGCACAAGCTGGGTCGCCACCAAGTCCACTGCGGCGGCAGCCACATGTTTCCGCCGGTGGTTGATGCCGGCCCAGTCCCCCATGCCGTCCACCCAGTCATGCACGACGAACCCGAGATCATGGGGTATCCTTAATTTCAAGACATCCCTGAGCCACACCGGCACCACGCCGTGAAACGAGATGAGCGCATCCGGTTTCCAGCGTTTCATCCAGCGGCAAAACGCGGCCTCGTCGTGCTCCAGCGCGTTGTGCGGGAACAGCAGCAGCGGCACCCGCCGGCGCGCGGGCACGCCTTGCTGGTAATGCAAAACCGCCCCCGAGTAGGTGTGGTCCGCGCGCGCGTTGATCCACTCGGAAATGGCCACGCCGATCCTCCGGTATCCGCGCGCCTCCAACTCCCGCATCGCCCCGAGAATCCCGTGCATCATGTTCGTGCTTGCGCGGTGCAGAGCCGGTTCCGTCAACCCGTAGCCAAACGTGGCCGCGGCAAATTTCGAATAGTCCAGCTCCGCCCCAAACTTTCGGGACGATTGCACCGACACCAGCACGCCCTCCACGCCGCGCGCCTCCAGGATTTGCTGCACCCGCCCGGGCCGGAAGTTGCCGCGCCCCAGCCAGAATTCCTCCACTTCATAGCCATGCTGGCGCGCTCGCGCGCGCACATCCTCCACCCGCATATAGTGGTAGGCGCCGCCATGCAGCTCGTCCTCGGGCAGATCATCGCGCACCAGCGCCAGCACCACGCGTTGCTTGCGTTTGCGCCTCCCCCGCACCAGCCCCATCAACCGCGCCATGTGCGGGTCGGGCGTGTAGTCCAGGGCGCGCGCCGCCGCCATCACCCGCTCCCGCGTCGCGTCCAGCACGCGCGGCGAGTTGTGCAGCACCCGCGACACCGTCATGGCCGACACTCCGGCCCGCTCCGCCACGGCCTTCACGCCCGCGTTTCCAGATTTCAATGCCATGCGATGTTAACATAACACGAAAAACACATTGTCCACCCTAAAATTCTCATCCACTTCATTCGCCCATCTTTCCCGCACCGCCCCCGCGCAACACTTCCTTACCTCCTCATCCATCATGAAAAAACAATCCTCGTTCCCCGCATCATTCCTTGCCTGTTTGTCATTGCTGGCCGCCTCTTCCGCCACCGCCCAGAACTATACCTGGTCGCCCGATGGCACCGCCTCCGGAACGGCGGGTGGAAGCGGCACCTGGGCAAACTCCAGCCTTGTCTGGTGGAACGGCTCCCAAGCCATCGGCGGCACCCCCATCGGCGTCGGCGGCCAGGTCAACATCACCTTCAACGGCTCCGGCACCATCACCAAGGCCGGCCAGACCTTCTTCGTTGACAATTCCGCCTCCGCCTCTCCCCACACCCTCGCCTTTGCCCCCGGCGGCCACTATGCCTTCATCGGCGCCGGCGGCGACATGGACCAGATCAACACCGGCGTCTCCCATTTCACATTCAACGTCGCCGCCTCCTCCACGCTTACCTTCGGCGGTGACGGCGCCTACCTCGGCCTCATGGTCGGCACGAATGTCACCGCAGGACCCGGCCTCATCTTCGGCGGCGGCGGTCAGGTGGACTTCCGCTCCGGCGCGATGATTCGTCCCTCCCATTTTCACGGACGCGCGACCATACGCGACGGCACCACGGTAACGTTTTATGAAAACAGCCTGTTCGCCGGCCTCAATGAGACACACACCACCACGCGCACCGGACTCATCCGCATCGCCATCGAAAGCGGCGCGATCGTTGTCAACGGCGGACGCCTTTCCACCGGCTATGGCGGCAGCAGTGATGCAATCACCCGCGGTTTCGGCATCGCCATCGGCATCACCAACGACGCCACCGGCTCCTTCACTCTCAACAGCGGCACCGTCCTCGCCCTCGGCGACCCGCGCAACGCCAGCACCGCCCAGTATGCCGGCATCCTCTTCGGCTACAACACCACCAACCTCGGCGGGCGTGTCGATCTCAACGGCGGCACCCTCATCGTCTCCAACATTCGCACCCGCACCTCCACCGTCGCCACCTTGAACGCCATCCTCAATCTCAACGGTGTCACCCTCATCCCCAGCACCGCGGTGGGCAATTACAACGGGGACAGCAATATCACAAACCAGCAACTCCAGGACCGCCTTGATCTCTTCATCAACGGCTTCGCGAATACCGATGTCAGCCACGTCATCCTCGGCCCCGGCGGCGTCATCATCGACACCTCGCAGATTGACGCCTCCCGCACCAACGGCGTCGCCACCATCAATTCCGTCATGCGCGGCACCGGCAACCTCACCCTCACCGGCCCCAACACCCTCCGGCTTATCAACCCCAACACCTTCACCGGCGACACCATCGTCCTCTCCGGCACGCTCAGGCTCGGCCGGGCCGATGCCGTCGCCTATTCAGGCAACGTCTCCATTGCCTCCGGCGCCACAATCCTCACCCAAAATACCGGCGAGGCCGGCACCTACTACAACCAGACCCTCAACAACCTCGCCGGCGCGGGCGCCCTCCTCACCGGCCCTGCCGCGATCACCCTCAACAACACCGCCGACACCGCCTTCACCGGCAACTTCGCCGGCACGGGCGCCCTCTCCAAAACCGGCTCCGCCTCCCTCGATCTGACCGCCGTCCCCTCCCTCCAATCCTACAGCGCCATCGCCATCGCCGATGGCGTGCTGCTTGGCAACGCCGCCGCCCTCGACACCGGCATCAGCATCGCCGCCAGCGCCCGTCTCGTCCTCCATCAAGCCGCGGGCGCCACCGCCATCCGTACTCACGCCATCACCGGCTCCGGTGAAATCATGAAAACCGGCGCCGGCGCCCTCATTCTCGACGCCGCCACAACCGCCGGCATGCTCACCATCGCGGAAGGCTCCCTCCTGCTCGCCAACAACACCACGCTCACCGCCGCCGGCATCGTCGCGCAGGCAAACACCTCCTTCGGCGGCCACGGCGCCGTGACCGGCAGCACTTCCCTTTCCAACGCCACGCTCCAAGTCGGCGACACCACCCTCTCCACGCTTTCCCTCGCCGGCGACATCGCGCTCGACCACGCCACCCTCAACTTCCATCTCATCGACGCCACCAACTCCACCCGCCTCCTGCACTCCGGCGGCACGTTCGCCTTCGATCCCGCCACCACCATCAACATCACTTCCGCGCTCTCCGGCACCTACAACCTCGGCAACATCGGCGCGCTCGCCTCCGCCGCCCTCTACGTCAACGGCCAGCAGGCCAACGCCCGTCAGGGCGGCGTCCTCTCCAACGTCGGCGGCGACCTCATCCTCGAAACCGCCAACGACCACTCCCGCTACCTCACCTGGAGCCCCGCCGGCAGCGGCGATTGGAATGTCATCGACCCGAACTGGACCAGCAGCGGCTCCGCCCTCCAGTTTGCCTCCGGAGACTCCATCACCATCAACAACGCCACCGCCGGCGCGGTCATTACCATCGAAACCGGCGTTGTCATCTCCGACCTTAATATCCGCGCTGACGCCAATCTCACGCTCGCCGGCGCCCCCGTCACCACCAACACCACCTCCTACGCGCCCGGCGAAATCGTCAATCCCGCGGGCAGGCTCGTAAAGACCGGCGCCGCCACCCTCACCCTCTCCAACACCGCCGCCAATTACTTCGCCGGGGGCATCGACCTCCGCGAAGGCGTGCTCGCCTTCACCACCAACGCCCAGCTCGCCTCCGGAGGCGACGGCATCACCTTCGCCTCCAGCGGCACTCTGCGACCCGCCGCCGACGGTATCGTTATGACCCCTGTCCTCACCGTCCCCGCCGCCGTCAGCGCCGCCATCGACACCGCCGGGCGCGTCCTCACACACGCCGGGCGCATCGTCAGCGATGTTTCCGGCACGCTCGTCAAGACCGGCGCGGGCACGCTCGCCATCGACCTCTCCGCCGCCGACCTCTCCGCCCATGCCGGCGCCATCCACATCAAGCAGGGCGCGCTCGCGCTTCACACTCCCGCGCAATTCACCGGCACCGTGTGGGACACGCCTATCACCGGCCCGGGCAACCTGGAAAAAACCGGCGCCGGCACCGCCGTCCTCATCCGCCAGCCTTCCAACACCGGCGCAACCATCATCACCGCCGGCACCCTGCGCGCCGGAGCCGCCAACATTTTCAACCCCGCCTCTGCACACACGGTCTCCGCTGGCGCGATACTCGACCTCGGCGGCTACGACCAGGCCGTCGGCTCCCTCCACAACAGCGGCGCCATCGCCTTCACCGCGCGGGTCAACAACACCACCGCCCTCATCACCCACGCCCAGGCGCTCACCGTCAACGGCGACGCCTCTGGCAACGGCACGATCCTCGTCACCCTCACCGAATCCCCCTCCGACGAAACCGCCGGCACTCCCACCAGGCCGCTCATCCTCGTCAACGGCGACTCCGCCGCCGCCAACTACACTGCCGTGCTCGACCGCCGCTATATCATCGGCAACTACGACTGGCAGGTCACCCGCGACCACGGCATCTTCAGCCTCGGGCGCGATCTCTCCCCGGAAATCCCCGCCATCGGCGCCGCCGACGCCGCTGTCACCCTCGGCTCGCAGGCCGCCTACGCCGCGCTTTCCCAGCGGCTTTCCTCCCGCCAGCTCATCACACATCCCCAGCCCAGGACCGGCTCCAATTTCTGGTTCAACCCCCTTTACCAACGCGATAAAATCACCACCTCCCTCTACGAGGGGGCCACCGCGGACACCTGGCTCGCCCAAGTGGGCTACGACTATGCCGGTGACAACAACACCTTCGCCGTCGGCATCGCCGTCGACTACGCGCGCACCAGCGTCGATCTGCCGGCCCGCGCCACCAGCCCGACATCCGACACCGATCTCTACGGCCTCAACCTCTACTTCACCCACCAGCCCGGCCCTTGGTATTTCAACCTCCTTGTCCGCCTCAACAACGCCGCCACCCGCGCCGAGATTCCCGACACGCCCGCCCTTGATATCGACAGCACCGGCCTCGGCGCCTCGTTCGAAATTGGCCTCAACTGGGCAAGCTCCTCCGGCTGGCTGGTCCAGCCGCAGGTTCAATACATCTACCAATCCATCAGCACCGACCCCATCACCGATTCCTTTGGACGCACCTATAAGGTCGGCAACACCAACACCAACAACCTCCGCGCCGGACTTCTCATCTCAAAGGTCTTCCGACCCCGGCACGGCAGATGGGCCTTCCACCCTTACGTGCGCGCCAGTTACGTGAATGAATTCTCCGGCATGACGCTCATCAAGTCCGATGCGACCAACACCGGCCCCACCGACTACGAAAGCGACCTCGGCGGCGTCTCCGCCCTCATCAATGCCGGCGCCGTGCTGCGCCTCTCCGAAACCCTCGGCGTTTCCGCCGATTTCTCCAGTCTCTCCGACGGCCCCGTTAAACGCTACGCCGTCAACCTCGGCGTGTCGCTGCGCTGGTAACTCCTCCAACAACTCATTCCCAATTGTTAATTCTTAATCCGACCACCCGCCCCTCCTCATGAAACCATACATCCTTCCCGCCATTCTCATCGGCATCGTCACTCTCGATGCGCAGACCGCCCCCACCGCCGGCAACAAAGACAACAATGAGGAAATCGTGCATCTCTCCGAGTTCCAAGTCACCGCCGCCGACGAGGAAACCTACTTCGCCTCGGAGACACTCACCGGCTCCCGCATTCGCTCGGAGATCAAGGAACTCCCCTTCAACGTCGCCGTCATCACCTCCGAGCTTATCGAGGACTTCGACATGGCCGATGTCTCCGACGCCCTCAGCTTCACCGCCAGCTTCACCGACAACGACATCGGCCCCAGCGAGATCAACATGCGCGGCTTCTCCACCTACGTGGGCATGCTCAATGGCATGAGCTACTTCGGCCTTCTGACACGATCGAACATGGACCGTGTCGAAGTCATCAAGGGGCCCTACGCCGCGATCTACGGGCAGACCAACCCTGGTGGATTGATAAATTACGTGACCAAGCAGCCCAAGGCCAGGCCGTCGCAATCCCTCACCATCAACGCCGGATGGCTGAACTATTTCCGCGCCATGCTCTCCTCCAGCGGCCCGCTGACGAAGGACAAAAAACTCCTCTACCGCATTGATATCGGCTACAACGAAAAAGACGGCTCTATTACCCACGACCACAGCTCCCGCCAGGAATATTCGGCCACGTTGCAATATAATTTTTCAAAAGCGACCGTCGCCAGCCTCATGTATATGCGGATGATAAACTACTCCGCTTACCCGCGCCCGCCGCTTTGGCTGCGTGACCGCGCCACCAATCAATATATTGGGAAACACGAGGATCTTTATTTCAACCGCTCCGGCCCCAGCGACAGCAACCGCGTTCATAGAATCTGGGATTTTCAAGGAGTCTACGGCAACCTCGAACACCGCATGAACCGCATCTTTTCCGCCCGGCTCGGGGGCTCCTGGTGGAGGCGCGACCAGCCCACATTGGTCATGGGCGGAAACGCCTATATATATAACGATACAAACACCATTTCCATCAGGCCCTCGAAAAACAACATACTCCGCGACAATCTTCAGGTGCAGGCCGATCTGCTTGCCCAGTTCAACATGGGAAAGATAAACAATAGAACCCTCATTTCCCTTTCCTGGTCCAGCGAATCCGACTGGTCCCCGACCTGGGCGCTGCCCGACTCCGTGTATAACGACCCAACCAAGATGCTGCAGACGCTCGACGTCACCGCCCCCCGCTGGTTCTACCCGCTGTATGACTCCGGCGAATATACCGTGGTTGAGCGCGATCGGGAGCAAATCACCACCACCTCCTCCATCTTCATCAGCCATCGTGCCGATTTCTTCAACAGGCGCATCCGCGCCTTCATCGGCGGGCGTTTCGACTGGGTGGACATCAAGCTCGACGACTACCTCACAAAAACCGCCGAGAAACAAATCACCGACAATTTTTCCCCGCAGGCCGGCCTCAATATCTCCCTCACCAAAAGCATCACCCTCTACGGCAGTTACAGCAAATCCTTCATGCCCCAATCCCAGACCCGCACCCATTCGCAGGAACTCCTCCCCAGCGAGGAAGGCACGGGCTTTGACTTTGGTTTCAAGACCTCCTTTTTCAATCGGAAGCTGAATCTTACGCTCGGCGGCTTCTTGATTACAAAAAACAACGTCCTCCAAAACTACACCAACGAGGAAGGCATCCCCACCACCGACGTGGCCGGCCAGATAAAATCCGACGGCGCGGAGGTGGAGATAAACTGGCAGATCGGCAGAAGCCTTCAGATCATCGGTGGCGCCGCGTTGATGGACAACCGGGTGACGCGCAACGACGAGATGCCCTGGACCGTCGGCAAACTCGTCGCCCGCGGTCCGTCCCCCTACAATTACGGCCTCGCGATTGTATATAGATTCAAGTCCGGCCTCCTGAACGGCCTCACCCTGCGCGCCGACTGCAAGGGCCAGGGCTATTCGATTGGCGAATACGGAAGCGGCCCCTATTCGCGCACGTATGGCGGCGTGACCTATACTTTTGAAAACGACAACAAGATTAATATCAAACAACCCGGCTATGTCATATTCAACGCCGGCATCTCTTATAAAGTCAAACCGGACCGCCGGAAATCCCTCACCCACACCTTTTCGCTCAACCTGAAAAATATCACCGATAAAAAATACACCGTCGGCAACTGGATGCCGCGTGATGACTTCACTATAAACTTCGGCTACCGGCTGTCCCTATGAACGCCGCATTCCTCCCCGCCCGGACCGCCCGCGTTTTTTTCCTGCCGCTCCTGCTGGCCTGCCTGCCTTTCACGACCCGCGCCGGGCAACCCGCCGGGGGCGAACGCCTCCTGACAACCGGGGCCGGCGGCTACGGTTTCACCGTCGCCTTTGTCTGGTCGCCCGACAGCGAGTGGATTGTATATGACCGCCGCCCGGTGCTCGCCAAGTATGATAGCCGGCGCATCGAACAAATTAATATAAAAACAGGGAAAACCGTTCTCCTTTACGAGTCCGACGACGAAGCGAGCTGCCTCCTCGCTTATTATCATCCGAAAAAACCGCTGGTTGTTTTTGTCCGCGGTCCCTCCCATCCCACACCCGACTGGTCCTATGCCTTCACCCGCCGCAGGGGCGCTCTCGTGGACGTCAACAACCCCGGCAAAATCCGGCCCCTCGATGCCATGAACTACGCCCCGCCCTTCGCGGCGGGCGCCTTGCGCGGCGGCTCCCACGTCCATGTCTTCAGCCCCGACGGCGAGTGGGTCGCCTTCACCTACGAAGACGAGGTGCTCGCACGGCTGGCAGACTCCCCCGTTCCCCATGACGAAAACCAACGCAACCTCGCCGTCAGCGTCCCGCGCGGCCCGGTGCGTGTGAACCGCAACCACCCGCGCAACCACGACGGCGACTGGTTCTCCGTCGTTGTCACCCGCACCATCAACCAACCCCGCCCGGGTTCCGACGAAATCAGCCGCGCTTGCGAGGAGAGCTGGGTGGGCAAAAACGGCTATCTGCGCCCCGACGGCGTCCGGCAGGCGCGCGCCCTCGCCTTCCAAGGCCGCGTCACGGCGCCCGACGGCAGCACCCACGCCGAAGTCTTCGTGGTTGACCTCCCGCCCGACCTCACCATTCCGGGCGACGGCCCGCTGGAAGGCACCGAGACACGCCGCCCCGCGCCCCCGCAAGGCGTTTCCCAACGCCGCCTCACCTTCACCTCGGAAAACAAATACCCCGGCGTCGCGCAAGACCCGCGCCACTGGCTCCACAGCTCCCCCGATGGTTCGCAAATCGCCTTCCTCATGCGCGACGACAACGGCCTTCCCCAACTCTGGACGATCTCCCCCAACGGCGCCGCGCCGCGCCAGGTCAGCAAGCACCCATGGGGCATTGACTCCGCCTTCACTTGGAGCCCCGACGGGAAATTCATCGCCCACGTCATGGATTCCAGCGTCTTTGTCACGGACGTCGCCACCGGCCGCGCCATCCGCCTCACGTCCCCCGACAGGCAAACACCGCCCATGCGCGAAACCTGCGCCTTCTCCCCCGATGGAAAACACATCGCCTTCCTGAAAAATCTCCCCGAGGAAGGACGGCATTTCCCGAAAATCTTTCTGGTGCCCTTCGCCGCTCCCGCGCCGGAGTGAACACCTCCGAACAACGCCACGCCACCGTCAGTCCCAAAAATCCTCCTCTTATGAAAACCAGTCCCGCATCCAAATTCCCGGCATCCCTCCTCGCCGCCGGGCTCCTGCTTGCCGCCGTTCTTCCGTCTGGCGCCGCGCCCATTTTCGATCGGTCAGACGCGGCCCACATCGAGGCAGCGGACTCGCCCGGGGCCAAAATCAATATCTTTTCCATGCACAAGGCAGTCCGGGGCGCGCGTCAGTATTACACCGACCTCCGCTTCGGCCCGAAGGAGAAATTCCCCGAATGGCTGGAGGGGCTCCTCTTTTATGAAATGGATTCCAGGCAATCGCACACCTACCGCTGCGTGCGCGACGGCAAGGTGCTCGCTCTCGCCCCCGTCAACTCCCGCATCGACCTCACCGCCGAGATGGCCGCCCTCAGCTTCACCCGCCTCAAGCAAAAACCCTTCCAGCTCTACGGCAAAAGCCCTTTGCGCATTGTCGCTCCCTTCGTGGCAAGCCTCCGCTCCGGCGATATCCTGACGCTGCCCCCGGGCGTCATACTCGCCGGCTTCGACGGCCCCCGCTCGCAGCCATCCGGCGCGGGTGAAATCCTCTACAACGGCATTCGCCTCCCCGATCGCTGGCCGCCGCGCATGGACTGGGAATCTGACGAACCGCCGCCCGAGGCGCCCTGGCTCAAGAACCGCCCCTCCGTCATCCCGATTGACACCGGACGCCAGCTCCTCGTAGACGACTTCCTCGTCGAAACCACCGACCTCAGGCGCGAATTCCACTACCCGGAAAAATTCCACGGCAACCCCGTCCTCAAGCCCGAGACCGAAATCGAACTCCACGGCAACGGCGACCTCGCGGCCGCTGTGCCCAAAAGCGGCGGCCTGTGGTGGGACCCCGAAAAACAACTCTTCGAGCTCTGGTATGAAGCCGGTTGGGTCTCCACCGTCGCCTACGCTACGAGCCGCGACGGCATTCATTGGACCCGACCCGACCTCCCGCTCCGGCCCGGCACCAACCAGGTCCTCCCTTCCGAGATCAAGCCGGACTCATGGTCCGTCGTTCGCGACTACGACACCGCCGACCCGCGCAAAAAATTCAAAATATTCCTCCGCTCTCCCGGCGGCCCCATGCGGGCCAACTACTTCACCTCCCCCGACGGCATCGATTGGGGCGCCCCGCGCGAAGGCGGCATCACCGGCGACCGCAGCACTGTTTACTACAATCCCTTTCGCAAAAAATGGGTTTACAGCCTCCGCTGGACCAACTCCGGCGATGGCGCCGACTGGATGCGTCTCCGCGCCTACTGGGAAGCCGACGATTTCGAGCGCGGCATGAACTGGCTCCCCGACGACCCCGTGCCCTGGGCGCGCGCCGACAAACTCGATCTGCCCGACCCGCGCGTCGGCGACAAAACCCAGCTCTACAATATCGACGCCGTCGCTTACGAAAGCCTTATGCTGGGCATGTTTGAAATCCACTACGGTCCGCTCAACAGCGTGAATGCCCGCAAAGGCATCCCGAAGTTCACCGGCCTCAATTTCGCCTACAGCCGCGACGGTTTTCACTGGCACCGGCCCGACCGCAAAATGGCCATCAACTCCGAGTTCGACGCCGGCCATTGGGACCGCGGTTACGTTCAATCGCTCAACAACATTTGCGTCATCCGCGGCGACAAACTCTGGTTCTACTACAGCGCCTTCGCTGGCGACGAAACCAGGCGCCTCGGCGAAAACGGCATCAAGACCAACATGGAATCCGGCCTTTATGGCAACGGTGCCACGGGTGTCGCCGTCCTCCGCCGCGACGGCTTCGCGTCCCTCAACGCCACCGCCGGCGGAGGCGTCCTGCTGACCCGTCCCGTGACGTTTTCCGGCGCGCACTTGTTCGTGAACGCCGACGCCCCGCGCGGTGCCTTGCTGGTCGAGATTTGCGACGAGACCGGCAACGCCATCGCGCCTTTCACCTTTGCCAATTGCATTCCGTTCACCGGCGACAGCACCCTCGCGCCAATATCGTGGAAGGGAGAACCCAAGGGCGGTTTGTCCGCTCTGGCAGGCAAACCCGTGCGTTTCCGCTTCAAGCTGACCGATGGAAAACTCTATTCGTTTTGGGTGAGCCGCGATGCCACGGGCCGCAGCGACGGCTACGTTGCCGGCGGAGGCCCCGGGTATACTGGCCCGACGGACACCGTAGGCGCCGGCGCCCTCGAAGCGGAATCAAAGCTCTCAGGAAAACCCTGACCCTGGAATAGAGTCCGAAGACAGGGCAGGCACAGCCGTTCGCGCCTTGCGCCAACACGCTGCAAGCAGAACATCTTTTATTGATTCAAATCAATAAACCGGGCAGTTTTACAATGCGCCGGAATCGTTGGGCATTGCATGGCGCAAAGCCGTCTTTTTCATTTCCCGCCGAAGATGAACCCCCGGTATCAACAAGAAGCTGCTGATTCGAAACTCCGCCGCCTCTCCAAGCGGACGAGAATCCCGCCTCATCTGGCGGCAATCTTCGGCGTCTTCATCGGTCTCGGCCTCTTCGCCGCCTACAAATCCAACGCCCTCTCCTACTTGTCCGACGACCCGCGCGCCTGCGTGAACTGCCATGTCATGGGCTCCTACTACGCCAGTCATGCGCACAGTTCGCACGCCTCCGTCGCCACCTGCAACGACTGCCACGTCCCGCACACCGGCATCGTCGCCAAATACGCCTTCAAGGCCCGCGACGGCCTCTACCACGCCAGCGTTTTTACTATCCGCGGCGAACCCCAGGCCATGCGCATCAAGGAAGCCGGCGCCAACGTCGTCCAGGCCAACTGCGTGCGCTGCCACGGCAATCTCACCGAAATCGTGCTGCCCCAGACCATCACCCTCGCCGCCAAGGAGCACGGCGCCGGCCACCTCTGCTGGGATTGCCACCGCGACGTGCCGCACGGCACCCGCCGCAGCATTTCCGCCACGCCCAACGCCCTCGTTCCCTATCCCGGCACGCCCGCCGCCTCCATCATGCCCGCATGGTTGAAGGCGCAAACCTCCCCCTCCACTTCCAAGAAATAAACCCGCCATGAAATCCAAAACCCTCCTCATCTTTGCCGTGGCCCTCGCCGCCACCTTTGTGCTTGGTCTGCTCACCTCGTCCATCATGGAACGCCGGGGCGAAGCCCGCCATGTCAACGACACCGTCGCCCCGCGCCCGACCTCCGGCTACGAGTCGCGCAACTCCCAATGGGCCGCCGCCTACCCCCGCCAATACGAGACGCTCCGCGCCACGCAGGACATGAGCTTCGTCCCGCCCGTCGTCGGCGCGCACGGCCTCGATGCCCTCGACGAAAACCCGCGCCAGGTCATCCTCTGGGCGGGCTACGCCTTCGCGAAAGATTACAAACATCCCCGCGGCCACGCCTACTCCGTCGAGGATGTCCGCGCCACGCTCCGCACCGGCGCTCCCATGAAGGCCGGCGAAGGCCCGCAGCCCTCCAGTTGCTGGGTCTGCAAAAGCCCCGACGTCCCGCGCATGATGGAAAAAATCGGCGTCGATGAATTCTACAAAAAGAAATGGTCCGACCTCGGCGGCGAGATGACGAACCCCATCGGCTGTGCCGATTGCCACGACCCGAAAACCATGCAGCTCACCGTCACGCGCCCGCACCTCGTCGCCGGCTACAAGGCCGCCACCGGACGCGAAATCACCACCGCCAGCCACCAGGAAATGCGCTCCCTCGTCTGCGCGCAGTGCCACGTCGAATACTATTTCAACAAAAACGCCGTCCCCGGCGGCATGACCGTCACGCTCCCCTGGAAACACGGCTTCACGGTCGAGGACGCCGAAAAATATTACGACGCCATCGAGTTTTCCGATTACACCAACGCCATCAGCAAGGCCCCGATCATCAAGGCGCAGCATCCCGATTTCGAACTCTGGCAAATGGGCATCCACGGACAGCGCGGCGTCTCCTGCGCCGACTGCCACATGCCCTACACGACCGACGGCTCGCAGAAGTTCTCCAGCCACCACGTCCAAAGCCCCCTCGCCGACACGAGCAAATCCTGCCAGGTCTGCCACCGCCAAAACTCCGACGTCCTCGTCAAAAACGTCACCGACCGCCAGAAATCCATCCTCGGCATGATGGAGCGCATTGAAACCCAGCTCGTCCACGCGCACTTCGAGGCCAAGGCCGCTTGGGATGCCGGCGCGACCGAAGCCGAGATGAAACCCATCCTCCGGCTCATCCGCCAGGCCCAGTGGCGCTGGGACTTCGTCGCCGCCTCGCACGGCGCGCCCTTCCACGCCCCCATCGAATGCGCCCGCATCCTCGACGACGGCCTCGGACGCGCCTCCGACGCCCGCCTGCAGCTCGCACGCCTCCTCGCCACCAAGGGCAAGACCGGCCCCGTCGTCCTCCCCGACATTTCGACAAAGGAAAAAGCCCAGAAATACCTCGGCCTCGACATCGCCAAGGAAAGCGCCGCCAAGGCCGAATTCCTGAAAGTCGTGGTGCCCCGGTGGCTCGAAAACGCGAAAGCCAACGGCACCCTCGACGAAGCCCCCTCGGCGAAAAACAAATTGTAAGCCGCTCTACTGCTTTTCGTCGCGCAGGCCTCGCGCCTGCGCAAAAGGGCAAATGCAAACCGATCCAAAGCAGACCGACGACAGTCCGCGCTACGCCAACGCCATCGCCGCCGCGCTCGGCATTTACACTGCCGGCGTAGCCGTGCAACTCGCCACCGGCTCCCGCGCCATCCCCGAACCCTCCTGGCCGGCCAACGCGATCCTCCTCGCCGCACTCGTGCTCGGACTCACTGCCGCGCATGTCTTCGCCGGACGCACCGCGCTCGTCCGCTGGCTCCGCTCCGTTCCCGTCGCCATCAGCGCCATCGTGCTCGTGCTCGCGCAGGCCGTGCTCATGGGCTCGATGCGCCAGACGCCCGGCGCGGGGCTTTTCCACGACATCATGCATAGCTGGCCGTTCGCGCTGACGATGGTGTATTTCCTCGTTAACCTCGGCCTCGCCACGCTCGCGCGGCTTTTCCCGCTCCGGCTCGAAAACCTCGGCTTCATCCTCAATCACCTCGGCCTCTGGATCGCCCTCGCCGCCGGGCTTCTCGGCTCCGGCGACCTCCGGCGCCTCAGCATGAACCTCGTGCAAGGCCAGCCCGAATGGCGAGCCATCGACCGCTCGCACGGCGACCACATCCACATTGTCGAAATGCCCTTCGCCTTCGAGTTGAAGCAATTTGAAATGGATGTCTTCCCCGCGAAAATCGGCCTTCTCGACACCAAGACAAACCGGCTCTCCCCGCCCGTCGAAATCCCCGCCCCCGGCACCGAATTCACCCTCGGCGACTGGCGCGTCACCATCGAGGCCAGCCTTCCCGAATCCTCGTATTTCTCCGACGCCTACCACGCCATGTCAGCGGAAATCGACACTGCGCCCGCCGCGCGCGTCTCCGCAAAAAATCAAAAGACAAACGCCTCGACGACCGGCTGGATCAGTTGCGGCAATTTCGCCAACCCGCCCGCGATCCTCGAACTCGGCGGCGGCCTTGCGCTCGCCATGCCCGACCCCGAGGCGAAACGCTTCGCCTCGCGAGTGGAGATTTTCACCGATGCCGGCGAACGCTACGCCGCGACCGTCGAAGTCAACAAGCCGCTCTCGCTGCGCGGCTGGAAAATCTACCAGCTCAGTTACGACGAGCGCCGGGGCCGTTGGTCGCAAACCAGCGTGCTCGAACTCATCCGCGACCCGTGGCTGCCCGGTGTTTACACGGGCATTTTCATGATGATCGCGGGGGCGCTCTTCATCATGGCGAGAATGAGAAAGGCAAAAGCATGATCACACCCTGGCTCCATTTCCCGGCGTTTGCCGCGACCGCCATCGCCTGCTGGCTCGCCGTCATCGCGCTGCAACTCATCCCCGCCACGCGCGAGCGCGCCCTGATCCAGTCCGCCCTCGCCGCGCTCGGCTCCTGCGTGCTGCTCGTCTTCGCCGCCGCGCTCTGGCACGCACTCGACCGCCCGCCGATGCGCACGCTCGGCGAAACGCGACTCTGGTATGCCATCTTCACGCCCCTCATCGGCGCGGTCGCGCACGCCGCGTTCCGCCAGCGCTGGCTCCTCGCCTACTCCATCGGCATGGGCGCGCTCTTTGTTGTCATCAACCTCCTCCGCCCCGAAACCTACAACAAGGCCCTCATGCCCGCGCTCCAGAGCGTCTGGTTCGTGCCGCATGTGCTCGTTTATATTTTTGCCTACGCCATTTTTGCCGGCTCGTCCGCCATTGCCATCAGCGGCCTCTGGAAATCGTATCGCGCACAATCCGCCCCGCTGCGCCCCGGCGACACCGCCCTGGGACTCGCGAGCCGCCTTGTTTATCTCGGCTTCGGCTTCCTCACGCTCGGGCTGCTCTTCGGCGCGCTCTGGGCGAAGGAAGCGTGGGGACACTACTGGACCTGGGACCCGAAGGAGACGTGGGCGCTGCTCACCTGGCTCGGCTACCTCGCCTACATCCACATCCGCCACCGCCATCCCGAGGCCGTGCGGCCCGCGCTCTGGGTGCTCGCGCTCTCGTTCGTGCTTCTGCTCATCTGCTGGTTCGGCGTCAACTACCTCCCCTCCGCCGCGCAAAGCGTGCACACCTACACGCAGTGATTTTTTCACAGTCACCCAAACACCACAAACCCATGAAACCCACCCGCACACTGGCCGCGCTGCTCGTCGCCGCAGCGTGTATCCTCGCGCCCTCCCTCCAATCCGCCAGCCAAGGCAACAAAGTCTCGCTCGACATGCGGCTGCGTTACGAATTCGTCGAACAGGACGGCTTCGCGCGCGACGCCAACGCGCTCACACTGCGCACGCGCCTCGGTTACACGACCGCCGCATGGCACAACTTCGACGCCGGTGTCGAGGCGGAGAACGTCGTCGAATTGGTCGATGACTATTTCAACACCCTCGACGCCAAGCCCGGATATCCCGCCGTGATGGATCCCGAGGTCACCGAGGTCAACCAAGCCTGGACCCGGCACACATCGAACCACGAATTCGGCAGCTCGCAACTTACCGCGGGTCGCCAGCGCATCGTGCTCGACAACGCCCGCTTCGTCGGCGACGTCGGCTGGCGTCAGGACAACCAGACCTTTGACGCGATTCGCTACCAAAGCCGCAGCGCCAAAACCAACACCACGCTCAACTACGCATGGCTCTGGCGCGCCAACCGCGTGCAAGGCGCCCGGCGCGACTGGAGCAGCGATTCCCACATTATCAACAGCAGCAGCCCGATTGGAAAAGATCACACCCTAGCCTTCTATGCGCATGTGCTCGCTTTCAGCGGCCCCGCGCCCGCCGCCGCCGCGAGCAGCAAGACCTTTGGAGCTTTCCTCACCGGCACCATCGCGCTCAACGATGCCAAAACGCTGAAACTCGCCTACCGCGCCGAATACGCCTCGCAGAGCGACCATCGCAACAATCCCGCCGACTACCGCGCGGATTATTACTTCGGCGAAATCGGCCTTGCGCATGCCAAGATCGGCGGCGCGTTTGGCTACGAGGTGCTCGGCTCCGACAACGGTCAGGGCTTCCGCACCCCGCTCGCCACCCTGCACGCCTTCAACGGCTGGTCGGACTGGAACGTCCCCCTCGCGAACAATCTCCCCAACGGCCTTCGCGACGCCTACGTAAAAGTAAACGCCACGCTCCCGGGCAGCATCCAGTTCCTCGCGTTCTACCACAAATTCGAGGCCGATTCCGGCAGCGCTTCCTACGGCGACGAAATCGACGTCCAGCTCGGCTACCGTCTCAACAAAAACATCGGCTTTCTGGCCAAGGCCGCCTTCTTCTCCGGCAAAAACGGCACCCCTGACATCACCAAATTCTGGCTGCAAACCGAATACTCCTTTTGAGCGCCGGCAACACGGCGCACGGAAGATTTTTTCACAGCAAAGACGCCAAGATCGCAAAGGTCGGAAAAGGAAAGCAGCGCAGGCGGATCGGGTGGCATGGGCTTCCAGCCCAAAAGCTGAGGTGGTCCGCGCAAGTCTTTTTTTGAAGGATTTTCAGGCTGGGGCGATCCGGGGGCGGGCCCGTTTGGCCAGGGCGCTCAGGTAACGGGTTTGGTCATAGGCAACGCCATCGTTCCAGCAGCACC
>JARKRC010000001.1 GCA_029974595.1 Ereboglobus sp.
TTACCAGCGCCTGCGCGCCCGCGGCAAACTCCCCAAAGTCGCCCTTTGCGCCGTCATGCGCAAACTCGCAGAACTGCTCAACCTCGCCTTAAAATATCCTGATTTTATGCTTGTTCGCTGACACCGTTGCTTTGTGGTGAATCATAAACCACTCCGCCCTTATGAAAGCCCAAACAAAAACGCATTCGCTTCTGTCCCTGCTTGCCGGATTTTTTTCGTTCTTTCTGATCCTCGGCAGCCAGCGCATCGGAGCCGAGCCCGGGCCCGTCGCGACGACGCCCGAACGCCCGCGCCGGCCAAACATTTTCTTTTTCTTCGCCGACGACTGGGGACGCTACGCGAGCACCTATGACAAAAATCCGGTCAACAGCCTCATCCGCACGCCGGGCTTCGACCGCTTGGCTCGCGAGGGCGCGCGCTTCACCAACGCGCACGTCTGCGCGCCCACCTGCACGCCATGCCGCAGCGCGCTGTTTTCGGGGCAGTATTTTTATCGCACCGGTCGCGGCGCGATTTTGCGCCCGGCCGTATGGGACGACTCGATTCCCTCCTTTCCGCTGCTCCTCGAAAAATCCGGCTACCGCATCGGCCACACCTACAAGGGCTGGGGGCCGGGCACGCCCGCCAACGCGCCCCTCGGCGCCAAGCGCACGCAATTCACACAAGCGGGCGCCGACTTCGGCCTCTTCTCGCAAAACGTCACGCGCCTTGTCGCGGAAGGCAAACATCTCAACGAGGCCAAGGAATCATTATACAAACAATGCCTCGATAATTTTGACTCGTTTCTCACCGCCGCCCGCAAAACATCCGAGGACGCCGCCAAGCCGTTCTTTTATTATTTCGGGCCGACCAACACGCACCGCGCCTGGGAAAAAGGCTCCGGCAAGGCGCTCTGGAATCTCAACCCCGACGACCTGAAGGGAAAGCTGCCGAAGTTCCTCCCCGACGTGCCTGAGATACGCGAGGATTTTTGCGACTACCTCGGCGAAGTGCTCGCGCTCGACGCCGTGCTGCAACGCTTCATCGCGAAACTGGAGGCGGCGGGCGAACTCGACAACACGCTCATCGTCGTGAGCGGCGATCACGGCATCCCCGGATTTCCCCGCGCCAAATGCAACCTCTACAACCTCGGCACCGAGGTCGCGCTGTTCGTGCGCTGGGGCGACAAAATCAAACCCGGCCGCACCATCGATGATTTCATAAACCTGATGGACCTCGCCCCCACGTTTTTGGAAGCCGCCGGTGAAACGCCCCCCGATTGCATGACGGGCCGCAGCATCCTGCCCCTGTTCTTCTCCGGCAAGGAAGGCCGGATCGACCCGGCTCGCGACTACGTCGTCACCGGACGCGAACGGCATTACGACAGCGCCCGCGCCGACCTCACCCCGTATCCGCAACGCGCCATCCGCACGAAGGACTTCTTGTATATCCGCAATTTCCGCCCCGACCGCTGGCCGATGGGCGACCCTCGCACATGGAACGCCAAAACGCCGCCCGACGAAATCACGCGCGAAAGCGCCGACACCGGCTACGCATTCGCCGACATGGACGCGAGCCCCACAAAAACCTGGCTCCTGCTCCACGGCTCCGAGCCGGAATGGGCGCCGTATTGGAATTACGCATTCGGCAAGCGCCCCGCCGAGGAGCTGTATGATTTGCGCAACGACCCCGATTATCTCGTGAACGTAGCCGCCGACCCTGCCTACGAGACGCAGCGCCGCGAGCTCGCCGCGCGCCTCATGCACATCCTCGTGACAACAGGCGACCCGCGCGTGACCGGCGATGGCGACACCTTCGAAAGACCGCCCTTCGCCGGCCCCGGCACGCTCGACCAAAAACTGGGCGGGCGCAAAAAGAAGGCCGCCGTAAAATAAAATCCGCGCGCGCGCCGCCCGGCTTACTTTTTCCCATGAAAACAAATCTCCTCGCAAAACTGTCCGTGCCCGCCGCCATGCTCATGCCGCTCACTGCGGCGGCAGTCCAGCAGCCGCCCAACATCATCGTCGTTGTCATGGACGACATGGGATACGGCGACATCGGGACGACCGGCGCGATCGGCTGCGAGACACCCAACCTCGACAAAATGGCCGCCGAGGGAATGCGCTTCACGCGCTTCTACGCCGCGCAAGCCGTGTGCACCGCCTCGCGCGCCGGCCTCCTCACCGGCTGCTACCCAAACCGCATCGGTTACCACGGCGCCATGGGCCCATCCTCCCGCCTCGGCCTCGGCGAAAAGGAGGAGACCATCGCCGATGTCCTGAAGAAAAAAGGATACGCGACGGCGACCTATGGCAAATGGCACATCGGCCACCTCCCGCAATTCCTGCCCCTTCGCCACGGCTTCGACGAATACCACGGCATCCCCTATTCAAACGACATGTGGCCCTGCCACCCCACCCGGGAATTCCCCGACCTTCCCTTGATCGAAGGCGAGAAAACCATCGGTCTGAATCCCGACCAAAGCCAGTTCACCACCAACTTCACAAACAGGGCCCTGCAATTCATCGACACGAACAAAAACAAGCCCTTCTTCATCTACCTTGCCCACCCCATGCCCCACGTCCCCCTCGCCGTTTCCGCCAAATTCAAAGGCAAAAGCCGGCAGGGTCTTTACGGCGACGTCATCATGGAAATCGACTGGAGCGTCGGCCAGATCCTGAAAAAACTGAAACAGGAAGGATTGGATGAAAACACCCTCGTCGTCGTCACCTCCGATAATGGCCCCTGGCTCAACTACGGCAATCACGCCGGAAGCGCCGGCGGCTTGCGCGAAGGCAAGGGCACCAGCTTCGAGGGCGGCCAGCGCGTCCCCTGCATCATGCAATGGAAGGGCGTCGTCCCCGCCGGAACCATCTGCAACAAACTCTCCTCGGCAATCGACCTGCTGCCCACCTTCGCGCACATCGCCGGCGCGCCATTGCCGCCGCAGAAAATAGACGGCGTGAACATCCTGCCTCTCTTGAAACACGAACCCGGCGCGAACCCGCGCGACAGCTTCTGCTATTACTACCGCAAAAACAGCCTCGAAGCCGTGACCGACGGAAACTTCAAACTCATCTTCCCCCACGCCCACCGCACCTACGAAGGTTTCGCCCCCGGCGCTGATGGCAAACCCGGCCCCGTCAACGAATCCGCAAAACTCGAAACCCCGCTCCTCTTAGATCTCCGCCGCGACCCGGGCGAACGCTATAACGTCATCGAGCAATACCCCGAAGTCCGCGCCAGGCTCGAACAAATCGCCGCCGCCATGCGCGACGATCTCGGCGATGATCTCACGGGCGCCGCCGGAAAAAACATCCGCCCCCGCGCCACCGCCCGCTGACCGCGCATCCGCGCCAGCCCGACTCCCGGGCCAAGGCCTGGTTGACGCCCGGACCGTCGGCGCTGTTTGTAACGTATTACGTTACAAACAGCCAGGGGCGCGCTTTCACAGTGTCATTCATCCGTCCCTGTATTCCGCGCCTGTTTTCGCGCATATTCCCGCGCATGTTTTGATTACTTGTAACATAATACGTTACAAATGGCCCGGGGGCGTCTTCCGTCTGTTTTGCCTCGCATGGAGGAAGGAAGGGGCGGAGACGCAGAAGGAGTGAAGGCTTCGGGAGGGTTTCGAGAGAAACGACATCATGCGCCTGCCTTGGACTGCGCCTTGTCGCCGGGAGCCCCGGGCGTGCGGGTGCCGTTGATCGGGTTTTCGTTGAAAAGCTCCTCCATCGTCTTCGTGAAAAACGACCCGTTGTGCAGATCGACAATCTGCGCGTAATACCTCGCGCTCACCGGATCGAGGTGATCCACCAGCATTCCGGCGGGGTCTTCGCCGAGGTTCTCAAAAAGCTCCTTGAACTCGCCGAGCGTGATGCGGTTGAGCGGACGCGCCGGCTGATACAGATAATCCGACGCGGCCTCGCTTCTCGCCGGCGGCGGCACCGCCGAGATCAGGCCGAGGTCTTTCAAGCGGTTGAGACATTCGTTCAGGATCTGCGCGGGCGCCTTGATCGTGTTGCCGAGCTGCGAGACGGTGCACGGCGGCATGCACGCCTGAAAACGGCGCGCGATGGTGAGCATCACGACAAGCGTCAGGCGCTCGCGGCGCGAGTGCGAAAGCGCGCCCCACGCGATCTGGCTGTTGCGAAAATGCACGTTCTGCACGGCGTAGCTCACCTGCCCGCCGATGAGCACGATCATCCAGAACACATACAACCCGAGCATGAGCACGGGCAGCACGCCAAGCGAGCCGTAGAGGCTTTGTGTGATTTCAATGCGCCGGAAATATGCAAACGCGACCATGTTGTTGCCGACAAGAAGCACGGCCATGACAACCGCACCGGCAAAAGCCGCCCGCCAGAAGACGTGCGTGTTGGGAATGTAGCGGTAAAAAAGCGTGCACACCGCAATGACGAGCACGACGATGACCGCGGGCATGAAGAAATTGGCCGCCGCGACCATTTGCGAACTGAGGGGAATTTTTTCGCGGAAGAAATTTTCAAAGGTCGATGCCGAGAGCGTCGTAATCGCCACCGAGAAGATGATCGTGCCGAGCGTGAGAATGGCCCAGTAAAACACGACTCGCGTAAGCCAGGAACGCGTTCGCCGCACGCCCCAGATGTCGTTGAACACGTCCTCGATCGCGCCGAAGAGGAAAATCACGATCGTGATGAGCGTGATCGCGCTGATGCCGCCGATGGCGCCGGAGCGCGCATTGGTGATGAAATTGTTGATGAGCCTGACAATCTCGGGGCGGACCTTGCGCGCGCCCGCCTCGGCCTGCGCGGAAGCGGGGGCGGCGGGAGCCGCGGTTCCGGACTGCGTGAGTTGCTGCGATTGATCGGAGGACGAAGAGTAAGAAGAGGAGGATTGCGGACGGGCGAAGGACTGGTTGTTGCGGCGGTTTTGCTGGCGGATTTCCTCGTAGTGATCGACCTGGGGCGCGACGAACTTTATCATCCTGTTGAGCTCGTTCGCAATCATGTCGGGATCCTTGTCCTTGAGCACGAAGCCGGCCACGAGCATGGCGAGCGCGATGAGCGGGCCGAGGCTGAGCAGCGTGGTGAAGCTGAGCGCGGCGGCGCGCGCGAAAGCTCGCGTGGCCAATATCCCGGTGATCGTGATCGAGATGACGCGCAGGAACGCATACATCCAGCCGCGCAGGGATTTTTCGCCGATGTGCGTGGGCTGCCAGATGTCCTTCGTGCAGAGTTGGACGGAGCGTTTCCAGAGGAGTGTGAGTGACCGCATGATGTTTATAAGCGCGGCCCGCAGCCGCTTTTAGGGAAGCAAACAATATGCAAGCGCAACGAGCGCTGCCAAGCCTGCGATTGCGTTTGCGGCAAGCGCGCGGGCGGAGGCAAAAACCGTCGCCAGCCACAGGCACGCCGTGGCAGCCAGGGCCGCGACGAGCGCGCCGGTGTTTGCCTGAAGCCAGAATAGCGCGGCGAGAAAACCGAGCCCGAGTCCGGCGCGGATGCGGATCACCGCAAAAAAGCGCGCGCCGAACGTCGCGCAGCAAAGCGCGAGCAGCAGGTCGAGCGCGCCAAGCCAAAAGCTCGGATAACCGAGAATCGCATCGACCGTGAGTGACCCCGCAACAGTGAGCAGCGGCAGCAGGAAAACGACGCTGCTTGCAATAAGAAGCGCAATCACGAGCCGCGATGCGAGCGCGGGGCCGGAGGATTGCGCGCGTGTGTGTTTCCGCAGCAGCGCGGCCAGTTCGGGCGCATCGGTGATGGAAAGCCAGTGATCCGTATCGGCGTCGAAATAAAGCGTGTCCGAATCAAGCCCGCCGGAGCCGGCGAGATCCGAAAGCTGTTTGAGCGTGAAAGGGCCGCGGGATTCGGCGGCGGATGACTGGCGGATGTAGTATTCGTGCTGCGGCATTTTTTTATTCCTCCACGGCGCGCGTCACATGCGTTTCAGCGTGCGCACTCCGAGGAGACGCAGGCCGGTGTCGAGCGTGGCATACGTGCGCGCGCACAGCATGAGGCGGCGGGCGCGGACTGCCGGATCGTCGGTGAGGACTTTGTCGGCGTTGTTGAAGCTGCTGTATTCGCCCGCGAGCTCATAGAGGTAGAGCGCGAGGAAATGCGGGCGGAGCGTGTCGGTCGCGAGGCGGAGGGCGTCGGCGAATTTCACGAGCTTGCGCGCGAGCGCGAGCTCGGTCGGCGTTTCGAGCGCGGACGCGCCGGCCTCGAACGCGGTATCGCCCGGCTCCACGCCAGCCTTGCGGAAAATGCTGCAAATGCGCGCAATCGCATAGAGCAGGTAGGGCGCGGTGTTGCCTTCGAGCGCGAGCATTTTGTCCCAGGAAAAAACGTAGTCGCTGGAGCGGTTTTGCGAGAGGTCTGCGTATTGCACGGAACCGATGCCGACGTAGCGCGCGACGGCGCGGCATTCCTCGTCGGTGAAACGCTCGCCCTCGGGGCGCTCTGCGTTTTTCGCAGTCACGACGGCGAGGGCGCGCTCCTCGGCCTCGTCGAGGAGTTCCTTGAGCTTGATCGCCTTGCCGTCGGAGGAGCGGGTCTTGAGCGGCTTGCCGTCCTCCCCTAGCACGGTGCCGAAGGTGACGTGGTTGAACTTCGGCATGCGGCGTCCGGTTTTCTCAAACCATTTTTGCGTGGTGAGCGCGAGCTGCTCGAAGTGGTCGGACTGGCGGAAATCGGTGACGATCACGATGCCGTCCGCGTGAAAATGCTCGGCGCGGTAGAGCATCGTGGCGAGGTCGGTCGTGGCGTAATTGGCGGCGCCGTCGGTCTTGCGGACGATGAAGGGCTGCTTCGCGAAACGCGGGTGCTCGGGATGGAAAACGACGAGCGCGCCCTGGCTTTCCTCGGCAAGGCCGAGTTTTTGGAGTTCGTCGAGGACGGGCTGGAGTTTGTCGTTATAAAAACTTTCGCCGAGGTAGTGGTCGAAGCGGATGGCGAGGCGCTCGTAGATTTCCTCGAAGGCTTTTCTGCTGACCTCGGAAAAGAGTTTCCAGAGTTCAAGGCTGTCGTAGTCGCCGCGCTGGAGTTTCACGAGTTCCTGTCGCGCCTCCTCAAGCGCGGACGAGCCGTCGGGCGTGGCCTCGTTGCCGAGTTTGTAGAGGCGTTCGAGCTCCACGATGGGATCGCGGGTAAGCGCCTCCTTGTCGGCCCAGCGCTTGAAGCCGTAGATGAGCTTGCCGAACTGCGTGCCCCAGTCGCCGAGGTGGTTGTCGCGAATGACCTTCGCGCCGCTGTATTCGAGCAGGCGGCAGATCGCCTCGCCGATCACGGCGGAGCGCAGGTGGCCGACGTGCATTTGCTTGGCGGTGTTGGGCGAGGAATAATCGACAACCCAAGTCTGGCCGGCGAAAGCGGAAGCGGCGCCGGCGGCAAGTTTTTCGGCGGTGCCGTAGGTGTTGAGCCATTCGAGAAGCGCGGCGGGCTTGAGCGTGAAATTGATGAATCCGGGCCCGGCGATCGCGGTATCGAAGCGCGCCTTGATTTCGTCGGGAAGCGCAGTGGTGATTTTTTCGGCAAGCGCGCGCGGGTTTTGTTTTTCACGTTTCGCGTAAGCGAGGACGCCGTTGGCCTGAAAATCGCCGTGGCGCGGGTCGGCGGTGCGGACTTCGGGAAGAAATGCCACGGCATCGATGCCCGAGGCGGCAGCGGCGGTTTTCATGGCGGCGTCAATATCCGCGGCGAGATTGAACGAAACGTGCATTTGTCTAGGAGACGGCGCGGAGGGGCGATCCGGCAAGAAGGAAGTTGCGGCGGCAGGCGCGGCGCGCGGTGTGTTGACTTGTTCCGGGGCGCGGCCTGTGTATCGTCGGCATTCTGCAAATCACAAACATGATCCCGAACCCTGAATCTGTTTTCACGCTTCTACCGTGGCTGGGCCCGACGGCGGCGTTTTTCGCGGGCGCGTGCATCGGGAGTTTTCTCAATGTGTGCATTTATCGGATTCCGGCGGGCAAATCCGTCGTGCGTCCCGGCTCGCAATGCGTCTGCGGAAAACCCATCGCTTGGCACGACAATATCCCGATACTCGGCTGGCTCATCCTGCGCGGACGCGCGCGCTGCTGCGGGGCGCGGATTTCAGCGCGTTATCCCTTTGTCGAGTTGCTCACGGCGGCGCTTTTTCTTGCGTGCTGGTTTTCATTCGAGCCGGCAAAGGCCGTGTGCGGCATGGTGCTGGTGAGTTTTCTTGTGGGCGGGGCGTTCATCGACATCGACCGCTTCGAGATTCCGCCGGTTTTCACGATCGGGCTGGCGGTTGCGGGCATCGCGCTTTCGTGCGCCGTGCCGTCGCTGCACGGGCAGGCGCATGAGATTTTCCCCGTTGCCGCCGTGCGTTCGGGCCTTCTCGCCGCGCAAGGAATGCTCATCGGCTCGGCGACGGTGCTCTGGATCGCGCTCGTGGCCGAGGCCGTCCTCAAAAAGGAGGCGATGGGCTTTGGCGACGTGCTGCTCGTCGGCGGAATAGGCGCGTTTTGCGGATGGCAGGGCGCGGTGTTCTCAATTTTCGGCGGCGCGATTGCGGGCCTGCTGTGGCTTTGTCTCGCCGTGCTCTGGAGCGCATTGCGCGGAAAAAAATTCCTGCTCAAGCCGCTCGATTCCGAAGGCGAAAAATCCGGTGTGGCCTTGGGCGCGCACCTCCCGTTCGGTCCGATGCTCGCCGCCGGCGCGCTGATTTATTTTCTCCACATGCACAAACTGATCGACCCCATCGTCGCCCAAATGTCCGTCCTGATCTGGCGATAGGAGAGAAGAGTGAAGTGGGAAAGGTGAAGAGTGAAAAGGGGAAGAGGATGGAGGACAGGAAATGGGTAAGGTTGCCCCGAATTGGCGGATACCGAAATGCCGGATTTTTGGACGGGATTGACAGGATGCTTTGCGTTTTCATCCCGCGCACCGTGTGCAGCCACCCCAAATCGGCCTCACGCAACGCCGCCACGACGCAACGAAAACAACATCGGAGCGGTAGCTCCCGTTGCGTCGTGGCGGCGTTGCGTGAATCATAAAAGATTGTCGGGCTGTGTGGCACGGGCGACTCGCTCGTGTGAATGACGTGCGCAAACCAGTGCGCGCCCAAAATACCCAAGCCCATGGGCGAATCGCCCATGCCACCCGACCCTCAATCCACACGGGCAGGATGCCCGTGCCACTCGATCTATAATATCCTACCATATCAGGGCGAAGTGCGAGACGCGTGGGCTCCCCATTCCCTCTTTTTCCGGCCTTCGGGCCCTTTGCTGTGAATCCTTCCGTGGATTCCTTTCCTAATTTCTAATTCCTACTTCCTCCTTTTTCCGACCTCCGCGCCTCCGCGGTGAACCCAAACAAAATCACATCTTGAACGAGCTGCTCAGCTTGAAGATGGCGGTGACGATGGCGAAGACGATGAAGATGATGAAGCCGAACGTGCCGCCCATCACCACGCTGGTGATGATCTTCATGAAGAAATTCAGCTGCGCGGTAACGATCTTGCGGTAACCGGCGGCGATTTTTTTCAGGCTGGGCACAAGGCTGCCCGTGTTTTCGCCGATGGCGAGCTGGTCGAGCACGAGCGGCGGGAAACAGTCGGTGCGCTGGAGCGCGACCGAGAGCGCCTCGCCTTCCATGACGTGCGCGCTGGCGTCGTTGAAGGCTTCGCGGTGCACGGTGTTGGTGATCTGGCGCTCGGTGATCTTGAGCGCCTCGGTGGTCGTGATTCCGTTTTCCAGGAGCACGGAGAGCGTCTGGCTGAAGGCGAGGACGGTCTGGTTTGCGGAAAATGTCTTTGCGAGGGGCAGCTTGATGAGCCAGCCGTCGGTCGTGTGGCGGCCCTTGGGGGTCTTGCGCCAGCGCCAGAAGGCGATGATGGCAAAGATGGCCGCGCCGATGATAAAAATGCCGTAATGCAGGATGAACTCGGACATGTTCACGAGCAGGCGCGTGGCCACCGGGAGTTTGCCGCCGAGCGAATTGAAAAGCCCCTGCATGCGGGGAATCAGGAAGAAAATGCAAAAGAGCACGACGCCCACGGCCACGCTGAAAAGAAACAGGGGGTATGCGAGCGCGTTGGTGAACTGGCGGCGGAGGTCGCGCTGCTCGGAGAGGTGGGAGATGAGGCGGTTGAGCACTTCGAGGAGACCGCCCGTCGCCTCGCCCGCATGGATGAGGTTGATCGTGGAGGTTTCAAAGACGTTTGGAAACGCGGACATCGCGCGCGAGAGCGTCGCGCCTTCGCCGATGCGCTCCCAGAGGCCGGCGCAAAGGGACTGGAGTTTCGGGTCGCGTATGCGCTGCGAGAGCATCCGGAGCGACTCGCCGGCGGAGAGGCCGCTCGCAATGAGGTCGGCAAGCGCTTCGAGGAAGGGGAGCTGCTCCTTGCGGGAAAGCGGGCGGGGTTTCGAGTGCGGGGAATTGCGTTTTCGCTCGGGACGGCTTTCGGGCCTCGATTGGGCGGAGGAGGCGCTGTTTTTCCTCCGGCTTTTTTTGGGCTCAGGGGTGGCGGCGCCGGCGGCGGTTTCGAAAATGTTTTGGGGCTGAAGACCGCGCGCGACGAGGTGGCGGAGGGCATCCTTGCGGCTGGGCGCGTCCAGAGTCGAGGTGACGGTCTGGCCGGAGCGGTCGCGGGCGATGTAGGTGTATTTCGGCATCAGAAGTAGCGAGTAGCGGGTAGCGGGTAGCGGGTGGAAGGACACGCGAACAACGCAAGAAGGGTTTCTGTCGGTTTGGATGTTTTCATGCTCGCTACTCGCTACTTACTACTCGCTGCTTTTCTATTTCTCGGCAGCGATGACGCGCACGATTTCGTCGAGCGTGGTGTGTCCGGCCTTCACTTTTTCCCAGCCGGAAACTTGCAGGGGTTTCATGCCGTGCTCGCGGGCGCACGCGGCGAGGGCGCGGGTGCTTTCGCGCTTGAGGATGAGCTCCTGAAGGTTGTCGTCGGGTTTGAAAATCTCAAAAATGCCAATGCGTCCGCGATAGCCGCTATTGCGGCAGCGGTCGCAGCCGCAGGGGACTTTGAGCGTCTCGACGCGGTCGGCTTCGTCCGGGTCGATGCCGAGCATGCCGAGGGTTTCGCGGAGTTTGGTATGATTGACGGGGCCGGGCCGGGCGCAATCGGGGCAGAGGCGGCGCACGAGGCGCTGGGCAATGACGAGTTCGATCGCAGAGGCGACAAGGAAGGGCTCGATGCCCATGTCAATGAGGCGCGTGATCGCGCCGGGGGCGTCGTTGGTGTGGAGGGTGGAAAACACCAAGTGGCCGGTGAGCGAGGCGCGGATGGCGATGTCGGCGGTGTCGCGGTCGCGGATTTCGCCGACCATGATGTCGTCGGGGTCCTGGCGGAGGATCGAGCGGAGGGCGGTAGCAAAGGTGAGGCCGATTTCGGGCTTCATCTGCATCTGGTTCACGCCGGGGACTTCGTATTCGATGGGGTCCTCGACGGTGACGATGCGGAGGTCGGGGGAATTGATGTGGCGGAGAAAGGCGTTGAGGGAGGTGGACTTGCCGGAGCCGGTGGGGCCGGTGACGAGGATGATGCCGTGGGGGTAGTCGAGGACGGTTTTGATTTCGCGTTGCTCCTCGGCGCTCATGCCGAGTTTGTCCATCGTGTAGGCTTCCTTCTTTTGGTTGAGGAGGCGGAGGGAAACGGATTCGGCGTAGATCGTCGGCGCGGTGGCGACGCGGATGTCGAGGACGTTGCCGCCGGCACGGAAGTTGATGCGGCCGTCCTGCGGGAGACGTTTTTCGGAGATGTTGAGCTTCGCCATGATCTTGAGGCGCGAGATGATGGCGTCCTGAAAGCGGAGGAGGTTTTCGGGGACAGGGACGGGGACGAGGAGGCCGTCAACGCGGTAGCGGATTTGGAGGCGGCCTTCCTGCGGCTCGAAATGGATGTCGGTGGCCTCGTCGTTGACGGCCTGCGTGATGACGTCGGTCACGAAACGGACGACGGCGGCATCCTCGTCAACATCATCGTCGGCCTGCTGGATGTTTTCCGGGGCGATGTAGTCGTCGTCGCTGCCTTCGAGCGAGCCGGAGCCGACGCCGAAGCGCTCGATGATGAGTTGGTGGACTTTGTCCGGGTTGCCGAGGTGCCAGACAACGGGACGCGGGGTGAAGGTGCGTATCCAGTCAATCATCGCGGGCTCGGGCGGCCAGCTGGTGACGAGGTGGAGGGGCTGTGCTTCGGAATGCGGAATGCGGAGTTCGGAATGCGGAATGCCGGACGCAAGCGGCGGAGTGGCGCCGGACGGAGCGGTTTGCGATTCCCCATTCCGCATTCCGAGTTCCGCATTCGAGTCATTCAGAATCGGAATGACCTGATAATCGTGAACGAGGCGGGCGGGAAGGAGGCCGAGCGAATCGGTGTCGGCGACGAGGGTGTGGACGACGGGGAGATTCGCGGCGGCGGCGAGGGCGGCGAGGGTGTCGGCATCGTTTTTGGCGAGCGCGACGCCAAGCGCCTTGAAGCGCTGGCTGCGGGGAGCCTCGTTGATGGCCTGCGCCTGCTCTTCGTCGAAGCGGCGGGCGAGTGACTCAGGAAGCGTGGTGTCGGTTAACATGACGCGCGCGATGTGGGATGCGGGTTGGCGATGACGGAGCGCGGGTCAGCCTTTTTTCTTTTTGCCTCCGGGCGCGGCGGGAAGCGCGGGAAGCGCATTTGCATTCTGGGCGGGCGGCTCGGGAGGCTGGCCAAGGATTTTTTGCACGTCCTCCTTGTTGCTCATGCGGTCGAGCTGTTCCATGGCCGGGACATTGTCGGCGGCGGTGTTGGTGAGAACGGTGGGGCGGAGGAAGAAGATGAGCTCGGTGCGGGTCTGGCTGCGTTTGCGCGAGCCGAAAAGATCGCCGAGAATGGGTATGGGGCCGAGGCGGCTGCTGGTTTTGCTGGCGGAGGCTTTCTGGATGCCGCCGAGAACGATGATGTCGCCGCTTTTGACGATGATTGTGGAATTGGTGTTCCGCTTGCCGATGATATACTGGGTGTTGTAGTCAAGCTGGACCTCGCCGGCGACGTCGCTGATTTCCTGCTGGAGGTCGAGCTGCACGGTGCCGTCGTAACCGATGAGAGGGGTGACGGTGATGGTGGTGCCAATTTCCAGCTGGGTAACGGACGAGGTCCGGTTCGCACTGTTATCATTGACCGTGCTGGCGGTGATGACGGGACGGGTTTCGCCGACGAAGATCTTGCCCTGCTTATTGTGCATTGTGGTGATGGCAGGGACGGAAACGATATTGGTGTTGTTCTTGCGGGGCGTGGTCCTGAGGCTGATGATACCGGTGAGGGGCTGGAGGGAGGAGGCAAACGACGAGCCCGTGCCGCTCGCGCCGAAATTGTAGCCGGGGCCGCTACTGGCGATTCCAACGAGCTTGCCGGCGACAACGTTAAGGCCAAGGGCGTCGATACCGCTTTGGGCTTCGTCGGTGAGGCTGACTTCGGCGATGACGACTTCGATGCGGACCTGCGCGAGGAGAACGTCGAGTTTTTCGATGAGTTCCTTGATGATGCGGATGTCGTCGACCGTGCCCGAGACGACGATCGAGTTGGTGCGCTGGTCGGCCTGGACGGTCAGGAAGGTGCTGAATTCGTTGCCTTCGAGTCCGAGGCTGGCACCGGAGATGCTGCCTGCGGCGGTGGCGAAAGCGGGGGTGGTGCTGCGTCCGGTGGCGATGCGCTGCTGGCTTTGCGCGGTCCCGCCGGTGTTGCGGCTGCCCGCGTTGCTTTGCTGCTGGGTGGCGCGGTTGCCGCTGGTGGAACGGTTTTGAGTGTTGGAGGAGGAACGGTTCTGGCTCTGGGTGCCGGAGGAAGAGCGATTCTGGGAGCCGGACGTACCGCGGTTCTGGCTTTGGCCGGTCGTGGTGCGGGTGGCGCCCTGGGTCTGCCGTTGCGCGGAACTGCCGGCGGCGGCTTGCGCGGCTTGCGCGGCGCGAATCTGGCCGGAAATGATGTTGCTGAGGATGGTGGCGACGTCGGTGCATTGGGCGCTCTTGAGGCGGATGACTTCGTTGCGGGTGTTCGGGTCGGCCTTGGTATCGAGTTTTTTGATGAGGTCGTCGAAGAAGGGGAACTGGCGGGGATCGCCGATAACGACGACCTGGTTGGTGCGGTCGTCGGAATTGAAGGCGGTCGAGGCGCCGAGCTGCTGCTGGAGCGGGCCGACAAAGATGGCTTTGATCTTGTTCACGATGTCGGAAGCCCTGGCGTATTCGAGCGAGTAGAATTTGGCTTGGACGGGGGTGGCGGCAGGACGGTCAACCTGCTTCATGATGGTCTCGATGCGCTGGAGGGTCGAGATGGAGTCGGTGATGAGAATGGCGTTGGAGCGCTGGAAGATGGAAATGGTGCGGATCTGCTCGTTGAGTATCGTGGAAAGGGACTGGATGAACTCGTCGGCGCGAAGGAACTCGAGCTGGAAGAGTTTGCTGGCGATGCGTCCGGAAGGCGGAAGCGAGAGCGTGGAGCCTTCGATGTAGGAGGGCGCCTCGATGCGGGACGAGGCAAGGGGGACGAGCTTGAGGAGTTTGTCGCCAAGCGGGATGAGGGAGAGCTGATTGACGGTGAAGAGGGTTTCGATGGCTTGCAGGGCCTCGGCGCGGGTGGGCGGCGTGGCGAAGGAGAGGGAAAGATCGGCGACGTTGGGAATCGTGGCGGGGCGGATGATGGTGCGGCCTGTGAGTTTCTCGATTTCGGGGATGGCCATCGAGAGGGGAAGCGCGGTCCAGTTGATGGCGATACGCTCGTCGGGGTTGCCGGCGGGCAGGAGCGAGGGGACGGCGGGCAGCGCGCTGTCGATGCGTGCGGGCAGCGGCGAAAGGAGGACAGGCGCAGGAGGCGGCTGAGGAGTGGCGACTGGAGCAGGAGCTGCCACAGCGGGGGCCGGAGCGGCGGCGGCAACATGTTCGGGCTCGGACGCTGGAGGCGTGATCTGCCCGATGACGGGCGTGAAAGTCGTGGCGGCGAGAAGTGCGGCGAATGCGAGGCGGCGGGTGCGCGGGGTCATGCTGCGAATGGGAAAGGAGGTTGTGAAGGTTTGCACGGAAGAGGGGGAGAAGTTGAGTGGGTGCGGGCTGAAAAGGAAAGAGCGAAGAAAATGCAAAAACTGAATTTGTGTGAATTTGGGAAGTGAGGCAAGACGCCGGATGCACGATGCAGGTTGCACCCGGTCGCGCGCACGGGAGCGCGAGATTGCGCCGGAAGCTCAAGTTTAAGTTTGCGGGCAAAGGCGGCGGGGAGTGTGCTTGCGCCCACGATGCCAAACCGTTTTGGAAAGCTTTTTTCGATTTCGACCTGGGGGGAGAGCCACGGCGCGGGGGTGGGCGTGGTGATCGATGGATGTCCGCCTTTGCTGCCGATCACGGCGGAGGAAATCCAGGCCGAACTCGACCGGCGCCGTCCCGGCCAAAGCGACATCGTGACGCCGCGCAAGGAGGCGGATGCCGTCGAAATCCTCTCCGGCGTGTTTGAGGAAAAAACAACAGGCGCGCCCATCGCCATGCTCGTGCGCAATGCCGATCAGCGGCCCGAGGCCTACGATGAAATGCGTGAAAAGTTCCGCCCGTCGCACGCGGATTACGCGTATCAGGCAAAATTCGGCATCCGCGATCATCGCGGCGGCGGACGCAGCTCGGCACGCGAAACAATCGGCCGCGTGGCAGCCGGGGCGATTGCAAAAAAGCTCCTGGCATCAAAAAGCGTGGAAATCCGCGCCTTCGTAACGCGGGTGCAGGATATTGCGATGCCCGCAAGCGACCATTTTCCGTCACTCGCCGAGATTGAGGCCAACGCCGTGCGCTGTCCCCACGCGGCGACGGCTGCGGCGATGATCGAGCGCATCAAGGAAGTGCGCGCCGCGGGCGATTCCGTGGGCGGCGTGATCCAGTGCCGCGTGCGCGGCGTGCCGGCGGGACTCGGCGAACCGGTGTTTGACCGGCTGGAGGCGGATCTGGCGAAGGCGATGCTGTCCCTGCCCGCGACGAAAGGCTTTGAAATCGGAAGCGGTTTTGCGGGAACGCTGCTGAAAGGCTCCGGGCACAATGATGCGTGGTTGGCCGGAAACGCGGACGGCAGAAAAGAAAAAACCCGCACGGCGACAAACCGCTCCGGCGGCGTGCAGGGCGGCATCAGCAACGGACAGGAAATTTATTTCAACGTGGCCTTCAAGCCGACGGCGACGATCATGCTCCCGCAGCAAACCGTCGACATCCACGGCGCGCAAACCGAGCTGACAGGCCGCGGACGCCACGACGCATGCGTGCTGCCGCGCGCGGTGCCCATCGTCGAAGCCATGACGGCGCTGGTGCTCGTCGATCACTGGATGCGCCAGAACGCGCAATCCGGGACATTCGTTTTTTGATCGTTTGGAGCCTGGCTGCCGCGCGCAGCGTGCGCCGTCCCATGCGTGAATCGCGGCGCGCAAAAAAATCGAAAATCGCATTTGGCAAAGGCGAAGTCGGAAACCCCGCGCCCGCGAACCTCGTCTTTTCGCACATTCCGCATTTTCCAGATTCGCCGCGCCCGTGCGTCCGTTGAAATATTTCTTCTTCACCTGAAAAAGCCTTTCGACAGACTGCCGGGCGCAAAAACTCTTCACCTCACCACATCCGACACCATGAAAATAACGTTGCGATTTGTCTTCGCGTTCATTGCCGCCGCCGCACTTTCCCTTGCCGCCGACGCCGCCGCCAAAAATCTCGTGATCGTCAGCATCGACGGCCTCCCCGCCGATTACATCGACAATCCCGCCCTCAATATCCCCACCATCCGCAAACTCGCCACCGAAGGCGCGCGCGCCGAGGCCGTCCTCGCCGTTTTCCCTACCGTCACATGGCCCAACCACACCAGCATGGTCACCGGCCAGCCCCCCGCCAAACACGGCGTGCTCGGCAATTCCTATTTCGACCGCAAAAAAGACGCCGAGGTCATCCTCCTCTGGGATCCCGTTTTCGACAAAACCGAGATCGTGAAGGCCCCCACCATTTATGACATCGCCCATAAGGCCGGACTGAAAACCGCCGCCGTCTCATGGCCGGCCTCCCGCAATGCCCCCACCCTCGACTGGCAGCTCCCCTGCATGGTCAACCAGACCCTCCTCAACAAATACACCACCCCTTCCCTCGTCAGCGAGCTCGCCGCCAAAAACATCCCCTTCCAGCACAAGGGCGAATGGGCCTCCAAGGAGGTCCCGCCCGCCCACGACGAACAAAAACCCTTCCTCTCCAAACGCGGCGCCGAGGGCAAAATCGAATGGGATCGCATGCACACCCAAGTCGCCTCCCACATCATCGAAACCCACAAGCCCAACCTCCTGCTCCTCCACTATGACTGCGTGGACGCCTTCGAGCACCAAACCGGACGCAACACCCCCGACGCCTACTCCGCCGTCGAGGAAACCGACCGCCTTCTCAAACAACTCATCGACTCCGTCGAGCGCGCCGGCCTGCTCACCGACACCGCCTTCATCATCACCTCCGACCACGGCTTCCACACCTACACCAAACAGATCAACATCAACGTCACCCTCCGCGACGCCGGCCTCATCACCACCAATGGCAAAAAAATCACCGGCGGCTCCACCGCCTTCGTCTCAATGGGCGGCGCGGGCGGCATCTACATCAAATCCGACGACCCCGCCCAGCGCGAAGCCATCACCAAAAAACTCGTCCCCATCCTCCAAAAAATCGAGGGCATCGACGCCGTGCTCCTGCCCGCCGACTTGAAAAAACTCGGCCAGCCCACCCGCGACGAAAACCCGCACGCCGCCGACATCATGCTCTCCGCCAAAAACGGCTATTCCTTCAGCGGCAGCCTCAGCCGCCCCGATGTCATCCATTCCCTTCCTTCGCAAAAAGGCTCCCACGGCTACCTCCCCTCGCATCCCGAACTCAAGGCCATCTTCATCGCCTGGGGTGCGGGCATCAAATCCGGCGTCAAGACCGGCGAAATCAGCATGATGGATCTCGGCCCCACCGCCGCCGCCCTCCTCAACCTGAAATTCCCCGCGCCCACCCAAGGCCGCGCGCTCACCGAAATTCTGAAGTGACAAAATAGAAAACGGCAGCGCCGTTTCCTCATGCCGCCCAAGGTCGCGACAAGGCCGCCGCCTTGGGTGCTTTTTTTAGACAGAATGAACAAAATTAACAGAATGAAAAAAGAAACATCCTGTTCATCCTGTTAATCCTGTCCAAAAATCAGACCCTTCCCCTGCCAAAATCCCGCACCTTTCTTCTCATGGTCGCACTTCCGTTTTTCAGATTGCACAAAAACCTCCGCGCCCATGCCGCCGCGCTGTTGTGCCTCCTCTGCTCAATCGGGCTTCACGCCGCCGCGCCGCAACGCGTTTCCGTCGCCGATTTCGGAGCCAGACCCGGCAGCCGCGAGGATGCAGTGCCCGCTGTGCGCAAGGCGCTCGAAGCGTGCAAGCGCCTCGACTCCGCCATCCTCGTGTTTCCGCGCGGACGCTACGATTTTTACGCGCCCGCCGACGCCGGCGTGATTTACGGCCTCGCGCTCGACGGCCACAAAAACCTCGTGATCGACGGCGACGGCAGCGAGCTCGTGTTTCACGGCATCATCGGCGTCGCGCAGATCAGGCACTCCGAAAACATCACCCTTCGCAATTTCACCGTCGATTGGGATTCGCCCTTCATCGTCCAGGGCACCGTCGGGGAATCCAGCGACACATGGATCGACGTAAAATTCGACACGGCGCGCTACCACTTCGAAATCGACGCCGGAAAATTATACTTCAAGGGCGAAAGCTGGCGGCGTCCGCTCGCGGGCTATTCGCTCCTCTACGACAAGGACACCTTCGAGATTGTCTATAAAACCGGCGACAATGCCCTCGCGCCGGTTGATAAAATCGGCGGTCTCAAAACCGAGGATCGCGGAAACGGCGTTGTCCGGTTTTATACAAAACCCCGATACAAAACTGCGCCGGGAAACATACTCCTCCTCGGGCTGGGCCGCTACATCGTGCCCGCGTTCACGCTGCGCGAGAGCAAGGACATCGCCCTTGCCGGCATCACCGTGTATCACGCGCTCAGTCACGGCGTCGCCGCATTTCGCACGGAAAACATAACCCTCTCCAACGTGAACCTCCGTGCAAACACTGCCAAAGGCCGCGTCTTCAGCGTCATTGCCGACGGCTTCCACCTCAACACCTGCAAAGGCCTGATCAAAATCGAAAATTGCGAGCACACCGGCATCGGCGACGATTTTCTAAACGTGCACGGGCACAACGTCGTCATCCGCAACCGCGTGGATGCGCGCACCCTCGAAGTCGATGCCAGCGGCCGCGCAGGCGCCTCCTCGGGCCTGCGCGCCGGCGACGAAGTCTGGTTTGTCAACGCGGCCTCCATGCAACGCGGCGCGACCGCCAAAATAGCCGCCGTCCACGACCTGCGCGAAAAAGGAAGAACCGTCGTGAAACGCCGCATCATTTTCGAGACCGCGCTCACCGCAGCCGTAAAAACCGGCGATCTGATCGAGAACAAAACCTGGTGCCCCTCGCTGGAAATGCGCGGCTGCAAAATATTAAAAACACACCGCGCGCGCGGCATCCTTGTAACAACTCCGGAACGCGCAGTCATCGAAAACAATTATTTCAGAACAGCCGGCACGGCCATCCTCATCGAAGGCGACAGCAATTATTGGTATGAGTCGGGCGCGTGCCTCGATCTCGTCATACGCAACAATGTCTTTGAGGATTGTTTCACCTCGGGCCATGCCAGCACATGGGGTCGCGCCGTCATAACCATTCATCCATCGTTCAAGCCGCGAACCGACGACGACGCGCCGTATCACAGGAACATCCGCATCGAGAACAATGTATTCAAATCATTCGACTACCCGATACTCTTCGCCCGCTCCGCAGGGAACCTGCGCTTTGCGGGCAACACGCTGCTCCGCACCAAAACCCACGAGCCCTGCGCCGCCAGCAAATTCACCTTCACCCTCGACGGATGCCGCGACGTCATGATCGGCGGCAACATCTACAGCGACGATTTGCTTGGAAAAAACATAATCCTTTCCCGCATGCGCCCCGAGGACCTCACGCTCAACGACGCCGCGCTCTCCATCCAAAAAACCCAATGAGGCAAGAGGCATGAAGTCCAAAACGCATCTTCTCCCCGGCACTGTTTGTAACGTAATACGTTACAAGTGATCGAGGAAAATGCGCCTGCTGTTATCCTTCTGCCATTCCCCTGTAATTTCCTTATATTCCTATGCTCTTACGTCCCCATGTTCTTACTTTCTTATGTCCTTATTTTTCGGGCCCCCGCCCTTGCACGCTTTGCATGTTTGTAACGTAATACGTTACAAACATGCCCAGGCCGGCGGATTATATTACTTCGAGAAATTCAACGTGATGCTGCCTGTGCGTTTGCTGCTGAGCGCCGGCGTGGCGGCTTGCGGGCCGGAGTTGCCGCCGTTTTCGAATTTATTTGCCTGCGCGGGTATCACGTCGAGGAGCGCCAGACCGGTGTCCGGAATATCCAGCATGGGCGGCACGCCGTCGCGCGGACGCCACAAGCCGATAAATGGCGGCGTGCCCGAGCCCGCCGGGCCGTTGTTTTCGAGTGTGAGGCGACCGCCGGTCGTCGTGAGTTCGAGCCAGCGCCAGTCGCGGAAATAACCCTTGAACTCCGCCTCGGCGACATAGGTCCGCCCGGGAACGGGATCATTATAGCTCTGCTCGTAAACCCCGAGCACGCCGCCTTCCATGCGATTGCGATAAACACGATGCGGGCCGCGGCCAAGCCAGCGTTTTGCGAGCACGGCGGACTCCGGCAGTTCGAAGCGAACGCCGAGCAGATCGGCCTTGCCCTCGAAATTATATTCATAATCGAGGCGCACGCCGACGGCGCCAGGCGGGATTGTCCAGACGACCTTGGAAAGCGCGTTTTTATTCTTCGCCGGATAAACCGCCTCGATGACAACAGATCCGCCGGCCTCGACGCGCGAGGTGACTTTGCCACGCGACACGCCGCCGCCCGTCCTCAGGTCATTGGGCGGAGGCATGAGGTCGGTGAAGCGGCGATTGTCACGCACGAAGGCGGTCAGAGCGGGCCCCGCCGCGAGGGGCAGCGTCCTGCCTTCGAGCGCGACATCGTAGAGCTGTCCCGTCTGGCGATCAAAACGCAGGACCAGCGCCCCGCGCGTGACCAGGATTTGCGGACCTTCGACAACAAGCCGGGGCGGTGCATCCGCCTGGGCGGACCGGGCGACTTGCGCGCCGGAAGAGCCGGTGAACCACGACCATGTCCAGAGCTCGCGGCCTGCGACAGTGCTCGCGGACAGGCGCACAATGCTGTCGGCGGGCAGCGGCCGGGGCATTGTTATTTTCAAAGCGCCCTTCCCTCCCGGAGCAATATTGGGCCCGGCAATTTCCCCCGATTCATATTCGGCAATCCCGCCGCCGGTTGCGCGCTGCGCGGAGCCGGCAGGGATCACGCGCCACCGGAACACGCACTGGTCAAGATTGGTGAAGGCGTAATTGTTTTGAAGCGCAACGACGCCGTCCCAATCGGGCGGAAGCACCCTGTCGTTATCCGAAGGGTTTGCGAGCGTGACGGGCGACCAGAGTTCCTTGACTGTATAAAAACTGCCTTCGCGTTCGTGATGCGGGCCCACAATGCCATCGGGCGCAAGATTGCCGCTGTTGTCGATGCGGCCGGACTGGTCGGTGCGGACGATGCCTTCATCCGCAAAAACCCAGATGAATCCGCCCGCGCACACGGGACTCGCGCTCATGATTTTCCAATAATCGGAAAAACCCGAGCCTATGCCGCCATCATACAGTCCGTGCAAAAACTCCGTCGGCATGAAGATGTCTTTTCCCGCGCAGAGTTTTTCGAGCAGATCGTATTTCGGATAATGCTTGGTGTTAATATTGCCGTGCAGCTCCCAAGGGTGAAGAACGTTGCGGCCCTGCGGATCCCATTTCGCAAACTCGCCGTCGTTTTCCACGTTCCAGCCGCCTTCGTTGCCATTCGCCCAAAAGAGAATCGACGGATGATTGACGTCGCGCCGGACGAGTTCGCCGGTGAGACGCGCCGCCGTCGGCGTATCGTAAGCGCCCTGCCAGCCCGCAAGCTCGTTGATCACATAGAGCCCGAGTTCGTCGCACGCCTCCAGGAACGCGGCATCGGGCGGATAATGCGACATGCGCACCGCATTCATATTCATCTCCTGAATGAGCCGGACATCGTCATAACATTGCCCGCGCGTGAGCGTTCGTCCGTTTTCGGGACGGAAGGAATGGCGGTTGATTCCCTTGAGGATGATTTTCACGCCGTTGACATAAACGCCGTCGCCGGGCCGCACCTCGACCGTCCGAAAACCAAAACGCTGTGTATATTCGTGGGCCGCGCCGTCCGATGCATCCGCTGAATATACAAAACGCATTGTATAGATATTGGGCGTCTCGGCGGTCCAAAGTTGCGGGGATTCGACTTTGCCGCGCACGGTGGCCTTGGTTTCGTTTTTGGCAAATCGTGCCTTGAATAATTCGCCCACGGGCTTGTCTGCCGCATCGTAAACCTGCGCGGTCACGGTCCCGCCGAACCGGGCAAGAGAATCGTCGCGAAAAATATCGGCGCCAAAACTGCCGTTCGCGCGCGCATCGATGGCGACGCGCTCGATATGATGCGCGGGCCGCGACTCCAGCCACACCGGGCGGTAAATGCCGCCAAATGTCCAATAATCACCGCGCCGCTCGGCGGTGTTCACGCTGGCATTTGCGGATTCCTTGCTGACATTGACTTCAAGCGTATTTTCCGCGCCGCCATAGCGCAAAAGCGCGGAGACATCGTATTCAAATTGATAAAATCCGCCCTGATGAACAGGCCCGGCGGACTTGCCATTTATAATAACCTCGGCGTCGGTCATTACACCGGCAAACACGATGCGCACGGCGGTTCCTTTCCAGGCGGCAGGAACGGTAAACGCCGTGCGGTATTTGCCCTGCTCGGCAGGCGGCGTGACGGCGTCACCGGTCCGACCGCGCGCCCATGCGCCATAAAAATAGGCGCCGAACCCCTCCTGCTCCCAGCACGAGGGAACGCGGATCTTTGCCCATTCGCCGCCACGCCTGCCTTCGCTGCAATAAAAATTCCATGTCACGGCATCGTCAGCGCCGGTGCCGGAGAGATAGCGCACGTCCGTGCTGCCCGGCACCGCCGTGGAGCCCGGGGCAAACGCCGGTAAAAGAAACATGGCCGCGGCAAAAACGGCGAGGACTGAACGGGTTGTTTTCATGAGTGACGTGCTGTTGGGTTTGGAGGCGGATTCGGGAAAGGATAAGGCTATTTTCGCCGTCGCAAAGCGAGTAGGGCAAACTGAATTGGAGGTGCGTGAATGCGTATGCCTTGGGTAGCGCAGACTTCCAGTCTGCATGAAAACATGGGCGAGTCGCCATGGCTTTATACACAAGTTCGGGAGATAAAAGCTGGAAGGCAGAGGGGTGAAAGTGCACAGAGATGGGGGATGAGCGAATGGGTTGACGAAGAATTTGAATCGGCGGATTTTGGGGACGTGCGGCTGTC
>JARKRC010000002.1 GCA_029974595.1 Ereboglobus sp.
ACCCTGGAGGGCGGCAGATGACCCTGGGTAGTGTTTTGTCAATTTTTAGAAACAAAACCCAAGGCTGTGTCGGATTGACAGGATGTTTTGTTTTTCATCCCGCGCATCGTACGCGTTCTGACCAAACCGGACTCACGCAACTACGCAACGGCGCAACAAAAAAACACAGCGGAGCGGCAGCTCCCGTTGCGTCGCCGCGGCGTTGCGTGAGCTTCTACATCTTTCCGCGCAATGCCGCTTATGTTTTGGAATCACGAAAACACGGAAGCACGGAAAAGAATCCATTGGAGCTAGCAGACGGCGCGATGCAACATGAGCAGCAGAGGCGCGGGAAATCGGTTGTATTCTCCGTGCCTCCGCATCTCCGCGTGAAAACAAACCGGATGCACTCCGATTTGAAATGCTCCTAAAAAAGCCGGATGCGTTTTGCACATCCGGCTTTGAAAAAAACGGCTCCAAATCGCTTACGCGACACGCTCGACGACGAGCGGCGGGGGCGTGGGACGCTTCGGCGCGAGACGGTAGGCGTTCTTGAAGTATTCGAGCGCCTGCTCGAGTTTCGCCTCGTCGTTGTAGTGGATCATCATGAGCGGCTCGCCTTGCTTGACCTGCGTGCCGACTTTCTTGATTTCCGAAACGCCGACCGAGTAATCGATCTTGTCGTTCGCGGCGTTCTTGCCGGCGCCCAAGATGTGCACGCCGTGCGCGATCATCGCCGCGTTGATCGTGTGCACATAACCGCGCTTGGGAGCGGGGAGCTTGCGCACATGCTTCGCGACGGCAAACTTCGACGGATCATCGATGCAGGCGGGATCGCCGCCCTGGGCCTTGACGAGATCCTTGAGCTTTTCGAGCGCGCTGCCGTCGGTGAGGTGCCGCTGCACGGTCTGCTTCGCGGAAAGGGTGGAGCCGGCAACCCCGGCGAGACGCACGATTTCCATGCCGAGTTTCATGATGAGGTCCTTCATGTCCTCCGGGCCTTCGCCCTTGAGAAGCTGGATGGCTTCCTTGATTTCGAGCGAGGTGCCGACGGTGTCGCCGAGCGGCTGGTTCATGTCGGTGACGAGCGCGACGCAGCGGCGCTTGAGCGTGCGCCCGACGCGGGTCATGGAGCGGGCAAGCTGCTTGGCTTGTTCGAGATCCTTTATGAAGGAGCCGTTGCCCCACTTGACGTCGATGACGAGACCCTCGGAGCCCTCGGCGAGTTTTTTCGAGAGGACGCTGCCGGTGATGAGCGGGAGGCTCGGGATGGTGCCCGTTTCCTTGCGAAGTTGCTGGAATTTGCTTTCGACAGGCGCGAGGCCATCGACCTGCGCGGCGATGGCGCCGCCGATTTTCGCGAGCTGCGAAACGAACTGGTCCTTGCTCATCACGGGTTTGAAACCGGGAACGGCGCAGAGCTTGGTGAGGGTGTTGATGACGTAATCGTGCTCGATGCCGGACATCATGGGAACGACGACGCCGCTCGCCATGGCGAGGGGAACGAGGACGAGGTCGGTCTTGTCGCCGACGCCGCCGGTCGAATACTTGTCGATCTTGGGCTTTGCGATGTCCGAAAGGTCAATCACATCTCCGGAAAGCATCATTTCCTCGGTGAGATCGGCGGATTCCTGGGCGGACATGCCTTGGAAATAAATGGCCATGGCCAACGCTGCGAGCTGGTGCTGAGGCATTTCGCCGTCGAGAACGCTGTCGATAATATAGCGGATTTCGTCTTTGTTGAATTCACCGCCATCGCGTTTTTTTTCGATAAGAAATTCGAATGTCGGTTTGATAAATCTCCGTGGAGGAAGCGTGCGTTTGGTCATTGTCTTGCGTATGTAGAGAAAAAATAGCCGCCCCGTTCGTCGGGGCGGGAGCTAGTTTAGGAGACAAACAGACTTATTGAGAATGTCGAGCCAAAAATGCACTTCCGTCTCAATTATCCGCACATCACGTCACGCATAAATATTTGTTTATAAACGTCTAGCATAAATTGCATGATTTTTTCAAACCACCGGCATATGCCGCCTGTGCTCAGCCGGCGGATGCGGTGATTGCAAGCTCATCATACGCAACGCCCAAGCCGGCCGGCAGGCGGTTGGAACGCGGATCGTGATAATCATCGAATCCGGGAAGGTTTTGCGCGGTGACGATTTCCTCGCGTTTTTTGCCGGCGGCGATCTGGCGGCGCGTGTAATCGAGCAAGGCCGTCAGGTAGTCGCGCATGGCGAGAAGGTCGCCGCGTTTGCCGGTGACGCCGAACCGGGGCGCGGGATTGCCGTGGCCGAAGATGTAAATCGCGTCGGCGGGATAGGTTTTGGCGGCGGATTCGAGGACGGTTATCCAATTGGCGATGCTCGCGCCGCCGACACGGTCGATCACCGGATGGATGCGGTTGAAGACGAGATCGCCCATGTGGACGATGTTTGCCTTTTCAAAAAGCACGATGATGTCGCCGCCCGTATGCGCGGGGCCAAAGTGTCGCGCATGAAGTGTTTCCGAACCGGAACGGGCGCCGCCGAGTTCGAGCTTCCATGTGTCGTCAAAAAGCGTGTCCGCGTAAACCTGTCTGTCGAGCGCGGGCGGGGTCGCGCGGGCGGCGGCGGCGCGCTGGAGCGCGGGCGCGTTTTTATGCGCGACGATTTTTTCCACGACAGGCCGGAAAACCGGATTTCCCGCCGTGTGGTCGCCGTGGTGATGGGTGTTTACAAGAACGTCGATCCGGCGCGCGCCGCGCTGCGGAATGCCGGCGAGGCATGTGGCGGCGGTATCGGGAAACTGCGTGTCCACAACCGCGAGCGCATCCGGCGAGGCGAGCCAGCCGATGGTGCCGCCGCGCGCAGTGAAAATGCCGACGTTGCGGCGCAGCGCGGCAAAGCCTGCGGGCAGCGCCGGAGAAGCGGGAGCCGGGGTTGCCGAAATCTGGGAAAAAAGTCTGCTCCGCGAAAACAGACCCAGCAATGCGACGGCAGACGAGGCACGGAGAAAATGACGTCGATTCATAATGCGTGCATTGTAGGCCGGACGGCGGGTTAATAAATGTTAAAAACACGCGCAAACCGGCTCTTTCCGCGCGGCGGGCGCCTGAATGCGTTCGACACGGCGTAGCGCGGGGGATCAATTCATCGGCATGTCAACAGAACCCGCGCAACCCGCCCAATCCGGACAAATGGAAAAATTCACCACGCCCCTCTCGCTCGTGATCGACGCCATTCTGGTGGCGGCGTTTTCCGTGTTCATGTTTTTCGTGATCCGCCCGCATGTGCAAACGGAGAATCCGCTGTTTATCGTAATCTGGGGAGGCGGGGCCACCGCCTGCATGACCGGGGTTTTCTGGCTCTCGATACAAATGTTCCGCGTGGTGTTGAGGGCGCAACTCGCCGCAAAACGCGCGAAATAAGGGAAACGCAGGCGGCGCCATCCGGACCGCTTTCACGCCGATGGAACGTTTTTTTACTACACGCTTTCCAATCGGCTGCGTCCGTGCATGATTCGCCCATGTTTTCGCCTCGTGTCCATGCCCGGCGAAAAACACATCCTCTCTTCTCATCCGCCATGAAAAAATTCTTCCTTATCGCCCTGACGGTTTTGCTTGCCGCGACGCCCGCCATGCGCGCCGACGACCGCGCCGACTACGTGAAACAAATCGAAACCTGCGAAGCGATCATTCGCGAATTCATGTCCGACACAAATTACGCCATCCCGGCGCAAGTGCTGCAAGCCGCCCAGGCCATCGTCATCACGAGCCAGTTCGAGGCGGGCCTGATCGTCGGCATGAAAAGCGGCCACGGCGTGATCATGGTGAAACGCTCCGACGGCACCTGGAGCATTCCGGTGCTCATCCGCGCGGGTGAAGCCAGCGTCGGCCTCCAAGTCGGCAGCAAGGCGATCGAGACCATTTACGTCATCACCGACGAAGCCACGCCCAAGGTGCTTTTCACAAAACGCCTCAATATCGGCGTCGATGCCAAGGCCGTCGCCGGGCCGAAATACGCCGAGGCCGAAAGCGTGAGCAAGGAAATCCTCAAAACGCCCGTGCTCGTTTACGTGAAAAACAAAGGCCTGATGGCGGGCGCCACCGTCAAGGCCGGCTACATGAGCCGCAACGACGGCGCCAACCGCCATTTCTACAACACCGAATACACGATGCCCGAGCTGCTCTACGGAAACTTCGTCCAGCCTCCCGCCGAAGTGCAGCCGCTGATGGCCTACATCAAACAGATCGCGGCTCCCACCGACACCCCTTAGTCATTGGACTTTGGATTGGAGCATCACAGTTTGCTTTTCCGTAAACCAGTGGTGGATCACCCGGCGACTTTGCCGAGGGGCGGATCACTTGAGCGCAACCGCCTCGATAAGGCTTTCGGGGCACTCTGCCGGTGTATAGCGGAGGCAAGCGCACGTCTTGGCTATTCGGAGCCAGCGCCCCAGCAATTATTCCAATGTTCCATTACGCTTGGACTTTATCAAAACAGGGCGAACGCTCCGGATGAACAGTTCAAACAGCTCCCCATATACAATGAGAAAATTAATACCTTTCGGATTAATCCCTTTTCCTGTCCCCCGCATCCGTTATATTGAGGCAAACCCAAGGAGCAATAAAACCATGACGCGCAAGAGAAGCCGGCAAAGTTCGATGTTATCACTAATGGCTGTTCTCATCCTGACCGGCGGCGCGGCGCGGGCGGCTAACGACAGCATCCATCAGGTCGGAACGTTTCGCATCAGGTATCAGACCGAAGGCGAGCATGCGATAGTGCCCGACGACCGGAACCATAACAAGATTCCCGACCAAGTTGAGGACATACTGACCCAGGTAATGGCAGCGCATATTCTTTTCGTGGAGGTATTGGGCTTTCCTGACCCCTTGCAGACGGAGCGTTTTCGCTCCGCAACGGTTATCGACATCAGCGTCCGAAGCAAGAAGTCCATGAAAAGCAATGGCGTGGCCTACGATGAGCTTCAACGATCCAAGCGCGGCAACTGGATTGGAATGAAAGTGGCTTCGTCCATCAAGGCCCCGTCGAACTTAACCCCTGCCCACGAATTCTTTCATCTCATCCAATATGGCACGTCCTACTTCAAAAACAGGTGGTTTACAGAAGGCACTGCGCGTTGGTCTGAACGTGCGCTGGGGCCCGGCTCTCTCGGCCCTGTGCGGAAGCTGGCCTCCTGGCCATTGTCACAGGAACAGGCGGACGCCCTGTTCAAGATGTCCTACGACGCATCGGAGCATTTCTGGAATCCATTGGCGGCCAAACTGGATGCCAAAGGAATGATCCCTGATTCACCGGCTCTCAAGCGTCTTCAGGCAATGCGTTACACCGACGGCTCGCCTGTTCTAAAGGATCTGAAACTCACCGGATGGAGCTTCATCCGCGATGTCATCATTGAACTCGGGGTGGTCGATGATGTCGCCTTTAACAAACTCGGATATGATCGTTGGTCGGAGGCGAACCAGTTCTCACAGCAAAACAACGCGTTCATTCTGCGGGCGGTCGAGGAGGTCGTCAGTCGCTATGAAAAAGCAATGTCCGCCAACAAAAACAGCCGGACTGACAAGCAAGACGGAACCGTTCGATAACACGCCTCACGCAATGCCGTGCATGTTTTATAAATCACGGAAACACGGAAGCACGGAAAAGAATCCATTGAGGTGAAATCCAGATGGGTTGAGTGGCACGGGCATCTTGCCCGTGGGATTGGGTGGCACGGGCGCCTCGCCCGTGTGACGAGGCGCAGCCTCGCCTCTTTTGTAATTTGGGATTTGCCCTTTGGGATTTATTTGGGATTTGGAAATTGGGATTTGGGCACACGGGCAAGATGCCCGTGCCACCCGAACCATTCGCGGTTTTCTCCCCCTTCCGCCCTACTTGGCCGGAATCGCCACGGGCGCGGATTCGGCAACGGACTTGCGATGTAGGCGCGTGGTCAGCTTTTCGAAATAGATATAAATGACCGGCGTTATATAAAGCGTGAGGAGCTGGGAGACGACCAGGCCGCCAACCACCGCCAGACCCAGCGGGCGGCGCGACTCGGCGCCCGCGCCCAAACCCAAGGCGATCGGTATCGCGGCGGCGAGGGCGGCAAAGCTCGTCATCATGATCGGACGGAAACGAACCATGCAGGCCTCGAAAATGGATTCCTCGGGCGTGTGCGAGATGCCGCTTTGCGTTTTCTCGTGCCGCGAGGCGAGCGCGAAGTCGATCATCATGATCGCGTTTTTCTTCACGATGCCGATGAGCAATATTATCCCCACATAGCCCATTATATTGAGCTCCTCGCCGAACACATAGAGCGTGAAGAGCGCGCCGAAGCTGGCCGCCGGCAGGCCGGAGAGAATCGTGAGCGGGTGTATGAAATCCTCGTAGAGGATGCCGAGGACGATATAAATGACGAGAACGGCCATGGCGAGAAGAAGGCCGAGGCCTTGCATCGAGGAGGTGAAGGCCTGGGCCGCGCCGACAAAATCATACGAGATTCCCGCCGGAAGTTCGCCGTCGAGCATCCGGCTGATCGCGGCGGTGGCATCGCTGAGCGCCGCCCCGGGAGCGAGGTTGAAGGAGAGCGTGACGGCAGGAACTTGCCCGAGATGGTTGATGCTCAGGGGGCCGAGTTCACGGTGCAGCGCGGCGACGGCGTCGAGGGGAATCAATTCGCCGTTGCCAGAGCGGACGTAGATGAGGGAGAGCGCGGAGGCGTCGCGCTGGAATTCCTGCGCGACTTCCATGATGACGTAATACTGGTTTGTCGGCGTGTAGATGGTGGAAACCTGCCGGGTGCCGAAGGCGGAGTAGAGTGTGTCCTCGATTTGCTGCGGGGTAACGCCAAGCGTGGCGGCCTGGTCGCGGAGAATTTCGACGCGGACTTGCGGGCTGGCGATGAGGAGGTCGCTGTTGACATCGGCGAGTGCGGAGATGCGGCGGAGTTTGGCCTCGATTTCGGGGGCGGTTTTGTAGAGCGCGGCAAGGTCGGAGCCGTAGAGCGAGACTTGGTATTGGGCTTGCGAGGAGACGGAGCCGATGCGGGTGAGCGGGGGAACTTGCGGGTAGCAGCGGATGCCGGGAATGGCGGCGAACTGGCGGCGCAACTCGGGCAGGATCTGGAAGGCGGTGGGACGCTCGTGGCGATCCTTGAGGCGGATGATGAGGCGGGCGGTGTTGGAGGTGCTCACGCGTCCGCCGGTGCCGAGGGAGCCTTGCACGGCGTAGGTGGCGGGATGGCTTATGGCGACGCGGGCGGCGGCTTGCACGTGGCGGGCCATTTCGTCGAAGGAAATATCCTGCGCGCCTTCGATGGCCACGGTGATCTGCCCCTGGTCGTCAGTCGGGATGAAGCCGCGCGGGAGCCCCATCGCGGTGATGACGGTGAGGACGGCCATGAGGAGCGCGACGCCGACCGTGGTCTTGGGATAGCGGAGCGATACGCGCAGGGTGCGTTGGTAGAGGCTGAGCATGCCGTTGAACGCGCGTTCGGAGAGATTGAGGATGCCGGGAACGCGGGATTTTTTGGCGGCGGGTTTTTCCTGTCCGACGGGCGGGTGTTGTGCGTGGGGCTTGAGGAAGCGGCTGCACAGCATCGGCGTCAGCGTGAGGGAAACGAAGCCGGAAACGAGAATCGAGGCGGTGATCGTGACGGCAAACTCGTGCAGGAGGCGTCCGAGCAGCCCGCCCATGAACATGAGCGGAATGAAAACGGCGACAAGCGAAAGCGTCATGGAGAGGATCGTGAAGCCGATCTCGCGGGAGCCCTTGAGCGCGGCCTGGCGCACGGGCATGCCTTGCTCGATGTAACGAACAATGTTTTCGAGCATCACGATCGCATCGTCCACGACGAAGCCGACCGAGAGCGTGAGCGCGAGCAGGGAAAGATTATCGAGCGTGTAACCGCAGAAATACATCACGATAAACGTGCCCAAAAGCGCCATCGGAATCGCGACGGAGGGAATGATGGTGGCGGTGGCGGTGCGCAGGAAAAGGAAGATGACGAGGATGACGAGGAAGATGGAAAGCAGGAGGGTGAACTGGACGTCGTGCACGGATTCGCGAACGGCGAGGGAGGCGTCGCGAAAGACCTCGAAGTTCACCGACTCGGGCAGCTGGTCGCGGAATTCGGGGAGGATGGCGCGGACGCGGTTGACGACCTCAACGGTGTTCGTGCCGGGCTGCTTCTGGACGGCGAGGGTGATGGTGCGGTTGCCGTTGGGCTGGTCTTTTTTGTAGAACCAGGAGGCGATGCGGAGGTTTTGCACGCTGTCGATGACCTCGGCGAGCTCGGCGAGACGGACGGGGGCGTTGTTGCGGTAGGCGACGACGATTTTGCCGAAATCGTTGGGATTGTCGAGCTGGCCGGTCGCGGTGAGAGTGAGCGCCTGGAAACGTCCGTCGATGGTGCCGGTGGGGAGGTTGACATTGTGGGCGTTGAGCGCGGTGCGGACTTCGTCGAGGGCGATGCCGCGCGCGGCGAGCAGGCGCGGGTCGAGGCGCACGCGGAGCGCGTATTTTTGCGAGCCGAAAACCATGACCTGCGCGACGCCGTCGATCATGGAGATGCGCTGGGCGAGCGTGGTCTCGGCGTATTCGTTGACCGTGGAGAGCGGAAGCGTGTCGGAGTTGAGGGTGAGGAAAAGGACGGGGGAATCGGCGGAGTTGGTTTTGCGGAAGGAAGGCGGCGCGGGCATGTCCGTGGGGAGGCGGCGTTGCACGGCGGCGATGGCGGACTGGATGTCCTGCGCAGCGGCGTCGATGTTGCGGCTGAGCTCGAACTCGACGGTGATCTGGGTGCTGCCGATGGTGCTGGTGGAGCTCATCGACTGGATGCCGGCGATGGTGGAAAATTGCTGTTCGAGCGGGGTCGCCACGGCGGAGGCCATCGTCTCGGGAGTCGCGCCGGGAAGCTGCGCGGTGACAGTGATCGTGGGCGAGTCGATGTTGGGAAGGTCGCTGACGGGAAGGATCCGGTAGCACATGACGCCGAACACGCAAAGGGCCACGGTGAGGAGCGTGGTCATGACGGGACGGCGGATGCAGAGTTCGGGCAAATTCATTGGAAATGCGGAAGGTGGTCTACGAGTTTACGAGTGGTCTGACATGCGGAGTGCGGAATTGCTTGGGAGAAATCCGGAGGGTCTGGCGGCGGAAAAATCGGCGGTGACTGGCTCGTGGTTTTTGCAGCCTTTCGGTTTTCAGCCCGTTGTTTTATTGCGGGACGGTTTTCAAAAAGTCGTCCAGGTTTTTGATTTCGACCGTGGCGCCGTTGGTGAGGCGGAGCTGGCCGTCGGTGACGACGGTTTCGCCTTCGTTGACGCCGCTGAGGATGACAGTGAGATCGCTGGCGCTGCGCCCTGTCTTCACGGCGCGCAGCTCCGCGGTTTTGCTCCCGGTGACGACAAAAACGTGCATGCCTTTCTGCCCGGCTTGCACGGCGGAGGCGGGAACGAGGATGGTGCCAGTTTCATGGCCCAGCTCCATGGTGACGTTGACAAACTGGCCGGGCCAGAGGGCGTGATCGGCGTTCGGGAAAACAGCCCTGAGAAGGATGGTGCCGGTGCGGGGATCGACGGTGTTGTCGATGAAATCGAGACGGCCCTCGACGGGCGGCGCGTCGGCGCCGGTCGCGCCGCGCGGCACGGCGGTCACGCGGATGGCGTTGTTCACCGAGGAGGCGGCTGCGGCGCGCACTTGCGCCAGCGTGTTTTCGGGCACGGAATACGCCACGGAAATCGGCGCCATCTGGTTGATGACGAGAAGCGAGGCGGAGGAGTCGCTGGCTTTGACGAGCGCGCCCGCGTGAAGGCCGAGCTGGCCGGTGCGACCGTCGATGGGGGCGCGGATTTCGGTGTAGGAAAGTTGCAACTCCGCATTGGACACGGCGGCTTCCTTCGCGCTCACCTGCGCGCGGGCGGTCTCGGCCTTGGTGCGGTATTGCTCGTAGTCGGTCTGGCTGACGAGCGAGGCCTTTTCCAGGCTTTGGTAACGCGCGAGATCGGCCTCGGCGCTGTGCTGGGTAGCGAGGGCGTTTTCAAGGTCGGCCCGGGCTATGCGGAGGGCGTTTTCAAAGGGGCGGCGGTCGATGGTGACGAGCAGGTCGCCCGCGCGCACTTCGTCGCCCTCGCGAAAATGGATTTTTTCAATGATGCCATCGACCTGCGATCTCACGGCCACGGTGCGCAGGGGCCGGACATTGCCGATGGCCATTTGCGTGACCGGCAGCGTCTTTCGGACGGCGGTCGCGGCCTGCACCGGGACGATGCCCTGGCCGCGGGCGGCGCGGCCTCCGCCCTTGGCGGCGGGCTTGCAGCCGGCAAGGGCGACGACGAACGCGAGTCCGGCTGCAATGGCGACTGCGCGATTTTTCGGGGAGTGGAATGCTTGCATGTGTAGGTTTTCTAAAAGAATGCGCCGCGCATCAGAGGGGACGCGCGGTGCCGGACTTGGAAATACGCGCGAGAAAGACGCAATCCCATGTTTTTGGTTGTGCAAAATTTTCGGCCAAATCACGCATATTTATGCCGCAGTCATGCACGCCGCGCCGTGAGGGTTTTCGCCCCCTTCGGTCCATGCCCCAAACGTTGCAAGCTCCCCTGCTCGCCCATCCGCGCGATTACGCGGCGAGCAATCCGGCGTTGCGCAGCGAATCGCGCAGCACTTGCGCGATGTGCATCGTTTTCACCGGACGCCCGCCCTTGGCGGCGAGACCGCCGAGGCTCATGAGGCAGCTCTGGTCGATGGAAACAACCGCGTCGGGCTTTCCCGCGAGGAGGTGGTCGAGCTTCAACTCGCCCATCGACTTGGAAATGTGCGGAAACGTCACGCTGAAGGTGCCGCCGAAACCGCAGCATTGCTCCGGTTCGTCGAAATCGAGCACGCGCAACCCCTCGATGGAGCGCAGCAGCGCGAGGGCGGCATCGCCCGTCGCCGTGCCGCGCGAGTGGCACGAGCGGTGAAACACAATCGTCGCCTCAAAACGCCCCGGCCACCTGGCGATGCCGAGTCCGTTGACAATATAGTCGGCAAGTTCCCACGTGCGACCGGCGAGTTTTTGCGCGGCGGGAAGCGTCTGCGGCTCCTTTTCGAAGGCGAGCAACGCGCCGTGGCGAATCATCGCGGCGCAAGACGCGGAAGGGATGATGAGCGGATCGTCGCCGGTGAACGTAGCGAACACATGGCGAAGGACTTTGCGCGACGCCGTCCAGTCGCCGCTGTTGAACGCGGGCTGGCCGCAACAGGTCTGCGCCTCGGGAAAATCAATCGCGCAACCGAGATGCTCCAGGATTTCGACCGTGGACGCGGCGACATCATCAAACAGCGCGTCGCAAAGGCAGGTCGCCATGAGCTGGATGTTTTTCCCGTTCGGGCGGACGGAGCGTTCGTGGTCGTTGGTCATGGAGAAGCAAAAGCGAAAGCCGGAAGGCTGCCTTTATGATCGAAGTCGCGCAAATAAAAAAGCGCGCCGATTTTGGAGCCCTCTGTTTTGAACCGCAGATGGACACAGATCAACGCAGATGCCGGAGCGGATCGAGTGGCACGGGCTGCCAGCCCGTGAGGTTTTCGGCTCGGGTGGCACGGGCATCCTGCCCGTGTCTCCGGGCTGTCTTTCAACCGCGAATGGACGCGAAAGGAAGCTGAGCCTAACTGCTAAAATTAACAAAAGGCGACCTCGGGCGTCGCCTTTCCTTGGTTGCCGCTTGTTTGTTCGGGTTATTGGCTCTTTCTCGTAATCCAATCTGATTCAAATAAGAGTGAGCGTGAATTATCCGCGTAGGCGTCAGTGTCAATTCTCATACGGAATAAAAACAAATAATCGTCCATCTTATCCTCCCATTTTTATCCAAAATCCTTGCAAGAGAGGTTCAAGAGGAACCGTAATCTTCCGACAAGATTTAGGAGCGATCGACCTTTCCTTCAATGGCAGCTTTAGAAACCCTGATTCTCGCATACGCGGTGACCAATATCCATATGGATAACGCGAGCTGTCTATTGATACAATTTGATTATTTTTATTTTTAACCTTAACAGAAAATCCCGCTGGAATTCCATAGTTCATGGAGGAGTCAACATACATTGGAAGTTTCGTATCGGAAAGATTCTCAACTGTAATCACCACCTTTTTTTTGACAATCGCAAAGTCAACTTTATATTGAGCATCGTTGCACATGCACACTGTGCAAAGTGCCGTTAATGTGATTATATAAAATAGCATCCCCATGATTTTCTGAGTCCCTCTTCCTTTGAGGGTCGCAAAAGAGGACAATCCGACATATATTGAATTTTTATTGCTCATAAGAGTTGCTGGAGAGGCGGCATTGTTTGTCGGCTTTTGGGAGGAGGGTTTGTTTTTCAAACTGCATCCCGTTATGCCGCAAGATGCAACATCGGATTTTGCGTGGATTCCCGGCTGTTCGCGCAATGATCCGGCTTCTGTTTCTGTAACGTCCGGCCTTGGGTTTGACTCCGGGGAGCGCACGCGTCTCGCGTGCCGCGTTGGGCGTCCCGCCCAACGCTTTCGGGGAGGACGGGAGCGCGCCTGCCATGCGGGCTTCGGCGGGACGCCAAAGCCAACACGCGGGACGCGTGTGCTCCCCCGAACCACCCAATCCGTTGCACATGCCCGCGTCTTGAAAGCGGCGAGGATCGCCGCACTCCAAATCACTCCAAACCCGCATCCTCACATTTCGAACACCCGCGCGCCCTCGTCCGGCGTGAGTTCGCGCCATTCGCCGGGGGCGAGCGCGAGGGCGTCGAGGCGAAGCGCGCCGAGGCGCACGCGGATCAGGCGCAGCGTGGGATGTCCCACGGCGGCGGTCATGCGGCGCACCTGACGGTTTTTGCCCTCGGCGAGTTCGAGCGAGAGCCAGGCTGCGGGGATATTTTTTCGGACGCGGATGGGCGGGTCGCGCGGCGGGATGCGCGTGATTTCGGGCGAGGCGGGGTCGGGCAGCGCGGCGCGGCACGGCAGCGTGCGATGCGCGCCGATGGCAATGCCGCCGCGCGCGAGTCGCGCGAGCGCGTCGGGCGCGGGGATGTTTTCGACCTGCGCATAATACTCGCGGGCGTGGCCGTGCGCCGGGTTGAGCAGGCGGTTCACAAGCGCGCGCTCGTCGGAAAGCAGTAGCAGGCCCTCGCTGTCGGCGTCGAGGCGTCCGACCGGGTAAACGTGCGACGGCAGCGGCGCGGGCGCGACGATCTCCGCGAGCGTGCGCCAGCGCGAGCCGGGCTCCGGCGTGAATTGCGAGAGCATGCCGTAGGGCTTGTTGAGCGCGATGAGCATGACGTGGCGCGAACATTGAAAAATCCCGCCCGCAAGGCGAGCGCGCAAAGAGCGCTCTTGCCGTTTCGGGGCGGGGCCGTTCTGTTTCATTGCTGTTTTTCCTCACATGAAAGTCCCGTTCCTCGATCTCTCACTGCAACACAAGGCGATCCGCGAAGAAGCCCTCGCGGCGCTGGCGGCCACGTATGACGCGACGCGCTTCTGCCTCGGGAAGGACGTGGAGGACTTCGAGAAAAACTTTTCCGCCGCGCTCGGCTATCCGCGCGCGCTCGGCATGAACAGCGGTACCTCGCCGCTGCTCGCCGCCTCGCATTGTGGCGGCTTCGGGCCGGGCGACGAGGTCATCGTGCCGACGTTCACCTTCATCTCGTCGGCGTGGGGCGTCAGCCACGCGGGCGCGACACCGCGATTCGCCGACATCGAGGAGGGCACGTTTAATCTCGACCCGGAAAAAATCGAAGCAGCGATCACCCCAAAAACAAAGGGCATCGTCGTCGTGCACCTCTTCGGCCAGCCCGCGCGCATGGACGAGATCATGGCGGTCGCGAAAAAGCACAACCTGTTCGTCGTCGAGGATTGCGCGCAGGCCGTCGGCGCGCGCTACAAGGGCGCGCCCGTCGGCGTAATCGGCGACGCGGGCACGTTCAGTTTTTATCCGACAAAAAACCTCGGCGGCTGCGGCGAGGGCGGCGCGTTCGTGTCGCGGCGCGACGACGTGTTTGAAAACGCGCGCCTCCTGCGCGTGCACGGCTCGGCCCGCCGCTATTATCACGACATCGTCGGTTTCAATTTCCGCATGGACGGCTTTCAGGGCGCGCTGCTCAACATAAAACTCCCCCGCCTCGCCGCATGGAACGCCCGCCGCCAGGCAATCGCGCAACGCTACATCGCCGAGATCAAGCTCGCCGACGTGATCCTGCCGCAGACGGTCGATTACGGCGCGAGCGTGTATCACCAGTTCACCATCCGCCACCCGCGCCGCGACGCGCTGCGCGAGCATCTCGCGAAGCGCGAGGTCGGCACCGACCTCATCTACCCGGTCGCCCTGCACCAGCAGGCTTGCTACGCGCACCTCGGACAGAAGGCCGGCTCGCTGCCCGTCGCCGAAAAAGCCAGCGCCACCTGCGTGAGCCTGCCGATCTTCCCCGAACTCACCGACGAGCAGGTCGGGCACGTCATCGAAAGCGTGAACGCATTCTGACAAGTCCGATTTCCCAACGCGCCCGCGCGCAACCCGACACCGCCACGATTTTCCTCCCACATGATAAACGGCATACAGGTCAAAATCTGCGGCATCACATCGCTCGTTGATGCGGAGAAGGCCGATCGCATCGGGGCCGATTATCTGGGCTTCATCCTGTGGCCGAAATCGCCGCGACACGTCTCGCTGGAAACCTTTCGCGGCATCGCGGCGCTCCTGCCCTTCCGCAAAAAAGTCGCCGTCATGGTGGAGCCGTCCGGGACGGAATTGCGCGACGCGCTCGCGACGGGATTTTCGCTGGTGCAGATTCATTTCAAGCACACCACGCCGCTTGAGCAAATCCGGCAATGGTCGGCCATCGTCGGCGCGCGGCACCTCTGGCTCGCCCCGAAACTGCCGCCCGAGTCCGGCGTGCCGGAGGAATGGCTGCGGCTGGCCGACGGATTTTTGCTGGATACGTTTCACGCAGGCGCGGACAGCTACGGCGGCACCGGCGAAACCGGCGACTGGGAAAAGTTCGCCCGCCACCGCGCCGCGCATCCGGACAACCTGTGGGTTCTCGCCGGCGGACTCAACCCCGACAACATCGGCGAGGCCGTGAACAAAAGCACCGCGCGTTTCGTCGATGTGAACAGCGGCGTCGAGGCCTCCCCCGGCGTCAAGGACGCCGCCAAACTCGAAGCGCTCGCCCGCGCGTTGAACCAGCGCTGACCCCGGCCCAACCCGCCAGCCATGCGCATCGGTCCCGTCCAGCTTGACTCGCCGCTTTTTCTGTCGCCGCTCGCCGGCTACACAAACCTGCCCATGCGCCTGACGCTCCGCGAACTCGGCGGACTCGGCTGGGCGACGACCGATCTCGTCAACGCCCGCTCGCTCATCGAGCGCAACGCGAAGGCGCTCCAGCTCATCCGCTCCGCGCCCGCCGACCGTCCGATGGCTATCCAGCTTTTCGGCTCCGACCCCGCCGAGATGCGCGACGCCGCGATGATCTGCGAGCAGGCCGGCGCGGCATCGATCGACATCAACATGGGCTGCCCCGTGCCCAAGGTCGTCAAGGTCGGCGGCGGCTCCGCGATGATGACCGAGCTTGGCAAAACCGCGCAACTCGCGCGCGGCATGGTCGGAGCCGTGAAAATCCCCGTGACCGCAAAAATGCGCCTCGGCTGGGACGACGCCAACATCACCGCGCCCGACCTCGCCCGCGTGCTCGAAGACGCCGGCATCGCGGCCATTTTTGTGCATGGCCGCACGCGCGCGCAGGCGTTTTCCGGCACCGTCAGCCTCGTCGGAATCCGCGCCGTCGCGCAGGCCGTGAAGTCCATCCCCGTGATCGGCAACGGCGACGTGACCACGCCCGAATCCGCGCTGATGATGATCCGCGAAACCGGCTGCGCGGGCGTGAGCATCGGGCGCGGCGCGTTTTACGACCCGTGGATTTTCAAGCGCACCGCGCACCTGCTGCGCACGGGCGAACTGCTGCCCGAGCCGTCGTTTCCCGAGCGCGTGCGCGTGATGTCGCGCCATCTCGACCTGATGGTCGAGGTGTTTGGCGACGAACTCGGCTGCCGCATGTTCCGCAAGATGGCCCCGTGGTATGCGCGCCGTTTCGGCCCGTCGAAGGATTTCAAGCAGCGTATCGTAAAAATGAATACACGCGCCGATTTCCACGCCGCGCTCGAAGCCTACCGCGCGTGGCGCGCGCCGTTTTGCGAAAACGGAAACCCCGACGCCGGCCTCCTGCCGCGCTTCCGTCCCGCCCCGCTCGTGGCCTCCTTCATGCGCTCCGCCGGCGAAGCCGCCTCCCCCGACGAATCCATCCCCGTCCCCAAAGGCCCGATCGATTTCTGGTGATTCCGGGATTTCGTCCAGCAGCGACAAAACTCCGCTACTTTGACACAAGGCAGCTCTCCAGCGACCGCACTTGGACTTTTTCGCCCAGCTCGTAAGAGCGCGTTCCGGGATAAACGACCCACAATTCGTCCAACGATAAATCCGACAGCGCCACATTCATCGAACGCGTCAATGTGGGTGCATCCGCGCGCTTGAACTCGACGCCGATACGTCGCCCGCCTTTCAGCATCAGCAAATCCAACTCGCTGCCACTATGGACCGCATAAAAATACGCCTCGTCCGGTTCAAGCGCATGCAACACCGACTCAAGCGCAAACCCCTCCCACGACGCGCCCATCTTCGGATGAACGAGCAGCTCTGTCGGCGAACGCACGCCCAACAAGGCATGCAGTAGCCCGCTGTCACGGAAATACAACTTCGGAGCCTTCACCAAACGCTTCCCCAAGTTCGCATGCCACGGCAAAAGACGCCTGACCAGAAACGTCTGCTCCAGCGCATCCAGATAACTGCGCGCCGTATTTGGAGCAATGCCAAGTGAAGCTGCGATTTCCGCGCCGTTCCAAATCTGCCCATGATAATGCGCCAGCATGCTCCAGAAACGCCCCATCACAGCGGGCGGCATGCCGAAACCCAGCGCCGCCAAATCACGCTCCAGAAACGTGCGGATAAAATTTTTGCGCCACGCCAGGCTGTCCTCATCGCTCGCCGCGAGATAAGAACGGGGAAACCCTCCGCGCTGCCAAAGCAAGTCCTTGGTTTCAACCGGCAGCTCAACAAGGCTGAATCCCTGCATCTCGATAATCTCAATCCGCCCGGCCAGCGACTCCGACGACTGCCTGCCAAGTTCGGGCGACGCGCTGCCAAGAATCAAGAACGTGGCCGGCGCCCCCGCACGATCAGCCAAAACCCGCAAAACGGGAAACAATTTCGGCTGACGTTGCGCCTCATCGACAACGACAAGGCCGCGCAACCCCTGCAACGCGCTCATCGGATTTTCAAAAAGCGCAGCAACGACTGGATCTTCCAAATCAAAATAGTTCCCGTGCCTCGGATCTATAAACTCTCTGGCCAACGTTGTCTTCCCGCATTGACGCGGCCCAACCAAAGCAACAATAGGAGCCCGCCGAAGGGCGTTTTGCACCAACCCGATATATTTGCCTCGTCTTATCACACTTGAAAAAATGCAATCACGTTGCCGTTTTTCAAGTCAAATAATGCCGAGAGTAGCAGCGACGATCCCCGTCGCTTTTGCGCAGAAACTCTTTGCGCAATGCCAACTTGGATCTTTCAAACCCCTGCAAATCGACACATCCTGACAGGCAACATACCACCGCCGCGGCCCACAACCTCCGGCCTCTTCACTCAACGCCTTCCATGCGCTCCCAATCATGCACACCTATAAACTCCGCAGTATTTTGATTCCGGCGCTCCTGATCGGATTTGCCTTTGCCGGATGCTCGAAGAACACAAATCTCTCCGTTCAAAAAAACCTGTATTGGACGCCGCCAGAAGATGAATTGATCATTGAGGGAGGCGCAGCGCCTTTGATGATTCGGCTTTCGAAATATCCCGTCGTTTATATTTCGCACATTCCGAAGAACCAGACGCTGACAAAGATTGAGGAAGAGGAAGGCGTCATCGTCATGCCATCGGGAATCGAAGACATTCTGCCACGCATCCAAGCCTTTAAACAGGAGCAAGAGGCATTGGGAAATCCGGCTGTAATCATGATCGGAGGCGATGATTACGCGCCCTGCGGCGCCATCATCAAGGCAATCGAATACGCCAAACAAGCGCGCATCGAATCGATCTTTTTCGAGACGTGGTCACAGCACCCATCCGGCATGGCCGTTAGAAGGACTGTGGGATGCAGCACTCCACCTCTATACTTTGAGTTCCCCAATGGCATTACGCCACCCCCGACTCTGACCCAAAACACCATCACCCTCTCAATATCAGGCGATGAAAAAATCTCGTGGGATGGTTCGATCGTCACACGAGACCAACTGGTTAAAAAAATGCATGACCGTGCCATTGCGATCGGCCTGGAAAATGCGTTTTCGGTAGTTCTCGTTGATCCCGATGCATCCTTTCCGCCTTTGCGTGATGTGCTCGACCAACTGCGCCGCGCAGGCACTTTCAGAGTGATGATAAGCCCGCTCAAATCGCCATGAGCCGCTACGAACTTCTCCCGCCAAATCTGTCTCCCCGCCTGATTTTCCATTTGCGCGACTTCGATCATAAACGCATTCTGCGCCGCAAAGTCTTTCTCAGATGAAGCACCAGCAAATCGACCAATACGCGGCCTCGCTTCCCCCGGACAAACGCGCCTCCGTTTACGGCGGCACCAAGTCCGGCTACGATGCGCGTTTGCGCGCCCTCAACACCAGCTACACCGCCCCCGACAACCTCCGCCGGCTCGCGGGGCGGATCAAGCAGCACGCCATCGAAAACCTCGACACCTACCTGCCGCAGGTCGAGGCGCGGATGCTCGCCAACGGCGTGAAAGTCCACTGGGCGCTCGACGGCGACGAGGCCTGCGGACACGTCCACCGCATCATGGAGGAGCGCGGCGCGAAAAAAATGGTCAAAGCCAAGACCATGGTGAGCGAGGAAATCCACCTCGCCAACTATCTTGAAAAACGCGGCATGGAGTGCCTCGAAACCGACCTCGGCGAGTTCATCATCCAGATCGACCACGATCATCCGTCGCACATCGTAAAACCCATCATCCACAAAAATCGCCGCGAAATCGCCGCGTCGTTTGAGCGCGAGGGACTCGGCGCGTATAACGACGACCCCGAGGTCATCACGGCGCGCGCGCGCCAGTTTTTGCGCCACAAATACCTTGCCGCGGATGTCGGCCTCTCCGGCGCGAATTTCGTCTCGGCGGAAAGCGGGCGCATCGTGCTCGTGACGAACGAGGGCAACTCGCGCTTTTCGATTGCGGCCACGAAAGTTCACATCGCGCTCGTGGGCATCGAAAAAATCGTGCCGCGCGACCGCGATCTCGGACTGCTCCTGAACCTGCTCGCGCGCTCGGCGACGGGACAGCAGCTCACGTCCTACACGGAGTTCATCAGCGGCCCGCGCACCGCAAACCAGCCCGACGGGCCGGAGGAGATGCACGTCATCTTTGTGGACAACGGACGCACCCGCGTGCTCGCCGACGACTGCCGCCCGATTTTGCGGTGCATCCGTTGCAGCGCGTGCCTGAACGTGTGCCCGGTTTACCGCCAGACGAGCGGCCACGCCTATCGCGCCGTGTATCCCGGCCCGGTCGGCGCGGTGCTCTCGCCGCTGCTCGCCGGGGACAAGTTCCCCGAAATGGCCGATCTCCCGAAAGCCTCGACGCTCTGCGGCGCGTGCAACGAAGTGTGCCCGGTGGACATCCCGATTCCCGACCTCCTGCTGCGCTTGCGCGACCGTGGAAAACAGGTTGGCAGCAAAGCCGCCGCAGCCGCGACGCCGCCGATGGGCGCGTTCGGCACGCTGGCGGCCAGCCCCGCGCTCTGGAAAGTCGTGATGAAAACCGGCGGCCTCTCCGCGCTCTACCCGACCTTCCTCATGCCCGCCGCCGGCAAGACCTGGGTGCGCACGCGCGGCATGCCGAAATGGCGCGGCGGAAAGTTCCGCGCGTGGATGAAAGACCGCAGGGCAAAAACGAAGCCGCTGGAAAAATGAGCCGCGCAAAAAACGACACCCGCCGCATTAATATCATCTCCCCATGGGCACTTCCCGCGAAACCATTCTCAAACGCACCGCCGACGCGCTCGCGCCGCTCAAGGAGCGCGCCGCGTATCCGGACTTTAATGACAGCGTCGCCGTGATGCCGGCGCTCGACCGCGCGGGCGACTTGTGGGCGATTTTTTCCGAACGCGCAAAGCTCGTGCACGGCACGCCGCTGTCCGGCTCGCCCGCCGTGCTCGCCAACTGGCTGCGCGAAAAAAATCACGCGCGCGGCTACTGCGACCCCGCGCTCCTGCCGCAGTTCGGGGAGGCGCTCGCGGCGGCGGGTTGCGAGGTCGAAACGGCATTCGATCGCGCAAGGGTTGACGACTACCAGTTCGGCATCACGCGCGCGGAGGCCGCGATTGCGGAAACGGGCACGCTCGTCCTCACGGACGGCTCGACATCGAGCCGCCTCGCCGCGCTCGCGCCGTGGACGCATGTGGCCGTCCTGAAGCGCGAGCAGATTTTCGCCGATGTCGCCACCGCCGTCGCCAGCCTGCCCGCCGACCCGAACGTGATCTGGTGCACCGGTCCGTCGCGCACGGCGGACGTCGAGGGAATCTTGATCGAAGGCGTCCATGGTCCCGGCGTGCAGGTGGCGTTTTTGCTGGAGTGATTTTATGCGGGCGCGCCTGATCCGGTCTTCCGGCCTCCGTTTTTTTGTCTTGAGGCGCGCCCGTTTTTGGATTCCTTAGGCGGTCCCGTTTTGGCCAGAGTAGCTCAGTGGTAGAGCAGGGGACTCATAAGCCCTTGGTCGGCAGTTCAATCCTGCCCTCTGGCACCAATTCCCATCCGCCGCCGCAAAAACCCGCCTGTTTTTGCGGTTTCTTTTTTGCCCGGGCAACACACGCCGCGCCCGCGCTCGCTTTGCCTTTTACTCCAGGGGCAAAATCCCCCACGCTCCGCCCATTCCAATCCACCCATGGCCACGACACTTTTCACCCAAAACACCATCGCCTGCGTCTGGGATTTCGACAAAACGCTCATCCCGGAATACATGCAATCGCCCCTGTTCCGGCGCTACGGAATCAACGAATCCAACTTCTGGAACGAAACCAACCACCTCGTCGAACAATACCGCAAGCGCGGCTACCGGCTTTCGAGCGAGATCGCCTATCTCAACCACCTTCTCACCTACGTGCTCGCGGGCGCGATGCCCAAGCTCAACAACAAAATCCTCCGCGAGTGCGGCTCCGAGATTAAGTTTTATCCCGGCATCCCCGAATTTTTCCGGCGCTCGAAGGACTTCGTCGCCGAGCGCGAGACCTACCGCAAACACGACATCCAGCTCGAACATTACATCGTGAGCACCGGCATTGCCGAGATGGTGCGCGGCAGCGCCATCGCGCCGCATGTGGACGGCATCTGGGCGTGCGAGTTCATCGAAAACCCGCTCCAGCCCGGCTTCCTCGGACAAAAGGAGCTCGAAATCGACGCGGAGGCCGAAATCGCACAAATCGGCATCGTCATCGACAACACCACAAAAACGCGCGCGCTTTTTGAAATCAACAAGGGCAGCAACAAAAACCCCGCCATCGATGTGAACGCCAACATCGCCTACGAGGACCGCCGCATCCCGTTTCAAAACATGATCTACATCGCCGACGGCCCGAGCGACATCCCAAGTTTTTCCGTGGTGAAGAAAAACGGCGGCAAAGCCTACGGCGTGTATCATCCGGGCCGTCCCGAGGAGTTCCGTCAGAACGACGCCCTGCGCCAGGCGGGCCGCATCGACCACTACGGCCCGGCGGATTACACGGAATCGAGCAGCACTTCGCAATGGCTCAAGCTCCACATCCAGGCGATCTGCGACCGCATCGTGGCCGACCGCGAAGCCGCCGTCGCGCAGCGCGTCTCGCGTCCGCCGCGGCACCTCAGCAGCATGACCGCCGAGGAAGAAGCGGCGGCCCGCGCCGAAAAGGAGCCGAAGCAGGAAACGTTTTTGGAGTAAGAAAAACACATCTCCGCCGGCATGGCTGGCGGCGCGCTTCAAATGAAGCCGCAATCGATCTCTGAGGCCCATGCGTCTTCGCTTTTGCGGACTTTGGGCGGCGGTTGCGCAACCAACGCGGATTCGGCGGATGCGACCTGTGTGCGGACACGCCCGATGTGCCGCGTCGTAATCACGACAAAGCGAATCGCGAGCGCGGGAGTCTTGCGCCAATTTTCCAAAAGCTGGCAAAGCTCACGAGTCAGCCGCGCGAGGAGGTCGTCAGACAATGAAAAAGTCCACATGGTTTTGACGAGGGTTTCGACAGCCGTCCGCGAGACGCCGTCCTCATAGGTGGAGCGGGCCGTCGCGAAAAGCATGGATTGCAACCTGCGGAAGCGCTTCGGCATCGAGGGCCGCGGGTGCAGGAAACGAAGCTCCGGAAGGCGCAGGTTGATCACGCCGGCGGTGGTGCGAAGGCTGCACTTCCGCCAATTCACAACGATGTTGGTGCAAACATTGGCGCGGACCGAAAGTTGCGCATCAAGCTCCAGGCCGCAGAGGTGATTGGCTTCGGCTGCGAGCAAATAGTCGCAAATGAGTTTGACCCCCGAGAGCACAATTCCGATTTGCTGCGCATCGGGTTGCTGCAACGCATCCTTGGTCACCGGTAATTGCGCGGACATGCCCCCCTCGGAATAGCCCGGGGCGCAATCTTGGACGCAAGACAGGCCGGAAGGCGGAGGCAGAGGTTGCGGTGAGGCACTCATGATAGCTCGGATCGGATTTGGGTCTGAAACTGGAAACCCGGCCTCACCATCGCGCCCCGCATGTTAAAACAGGCATCTTCTCAACGCGCGCCTGCCCGATGCCCCTGCTGCGGCACAACATCTTATTTCGCGTCCGGGTAGTCTCAAAAATAAGGCAAGAAGGCTGTCTCATTTCGCAATTAAATGGATATGCAAAATTGGAGCAGGGTATTATATCTAAAAAATTGCAACTAATGTATTTCATTGTTTATTCGTCAATTGAACACCTGAAAAAAAGGGGCTTCGCAGGAGATTTCTTGATCCCTATCTGATATTTTTACGCAATACGACCTGTCAGGTCGTGTCATGTCAACGCAAAAATGCGCCCTATTAGGGCGTGAAAAATACTTCATTAATCTCAATAACTGAACGCGAAATCGACGACCGCTGGGTGGGAACCGTTGGAGCCAACATTCAATTTCAGCGAAAAAAAGCCGGATTGACCCAGGAACGATTGGCGGAGGCGGCGTCATTGGCACCGCGCACGATTCAAAAAATCGAGGCTGGAAGCATCACGATCCTGATAAGCACATTGAAGCGCATACGCGATGCCATTGGCTGTTCGTATGAACTGCTCTTAAACGGCGAAACGCCGCTGAAAGGGGAAACCAAGGACGCCGGAAAAGCGAAGCCGGCAACGAGAGGCTCCGCGCCGCGTGTGTTAAAGTAGCACGCACAAAGGGCATCCGTCCCATTTCCAAGGCAATCGTGATTTCCGGGTTGAATGACAAAAGCAGATCTGCAAGACGGAAGCGGGGTTACGCCGGCGCAAGGGCCGGCTTTGCGCCCATCCGGTTGCGGGCGTTTTGCAGCATGAAGTGCAGGCGGTTCATCATGTTTGCCTCGCTCGCGCCGCTGTCGAGGTCGAGGAAGAGCAGGCTCATGTCGGGATACAAATCGCGGATGCGTTTTTCGATGCCCTTGGACACGATGTGATTCGCGATGCAGCCAAAGGGCTGCAGGCTGACGGCGTTCATCACGCCGCGTTCGGCGAATCCGGCGAGTTCGGCGGGAATGAGCCAGCCTTCGCCATACTGGCCGGCGATGTTGAGAATGCGCGAGGCCGACTCGGCCTGCTCGTAGGGATTGTGCGCGGCGTGGAAATACGCAAAGCCCGACGCGGAGCGGTCGAATTTTTTCTCGATGCGGCGGATGATCGCATACGTGGCGGTGTCCAGGAACGGAATCAGGGGCTTGTTCTTGAGATGCCGCGCAATGTTGGTGCGGCGATTCGGGAATTCCTGAAGGAAGAACGCCGCCACGGAGGGCACGACGACCTCGGCGCCCTGATCGATGAGCCACTGGACGACGTTCTTGTTTCCGATGGCATTGTATTTCACGTAGATTTCGCCGACGACGCCTATGCGCGGGACGCGACGGTCGTGGTCGCAGAGGACGTTGAAATCGGTCGCGGCCTCGGCGAGCAGGCGGTGGAGCGCGGCGACATCGCGCGCGACGACGCACGCGGCGCCGGAGCGGATGTAGCCATCGCGAAGCCGCGCCGCCGCGCCGCGTTCGCGCTCGCGGGGCGCGGTGGCGTAATACATCTGCGCGATGCGATCGGCATAAAGCACGGCCCCGATGATTTCGCGCAGGTTGCCAAGGAATTTCAATTTGAAGCCGGGTTGCGTGTTCGAGATGGATTTTCCGGATGTGGCGAGCGAGACGACGGGAATGTCGCCGTGGCCCGAGGCGATCATCGCCTTTTTTATGAGCGCGATGTAGTTCGACGCGCGGCATTGCCCGCCGGTCTGCGTGATGCCGATGGCGATTTCGCCGGGCTTGTATTTGCCGCTGTTGAGCGCGCGCACGATGTCGCCGACGACGAGCGTGGCCGGATAACACACCTCGTTGTTCGCGTATTTCAGGCCGTAATCGATCGAGGCGGCGTCGCTCGGCGGAAGCACTTCGCATTCGTAGCCCATGAGGCGCAGGAGCGCGGGAATAAAAGGCGAATACACTTCCGAGAAAAACGGCAGGAGAATGGTGCGGTGGCGATCCGCCTCGGTAAAAATCGGCGTGGTCGGAACCGAAACGTGGATCGGGTGGCACGGGCTTCCAGCCCGTGAAGTTTTTGACTGCGCCTGAGGCTTCAGCAAAAAGTTTTTCTCTCCCGCTTTCAGCGGAATGAGCACGGGCGGAACGTCAGTCTCACCCGCGCCATCCGATCCGCAGCCTCCGCAATCATCCATCGGGGGCGGCTCGGTGCGCGGACGGTAGGCGAGGCTTTCGACGAGCGAGCGGATGCGCAGGCGCAGGGAACCGAGGTTGTTGATGTCGTCGATCTTGAGAATCGTGTGGCTCTTGCCGCCGCGCCGGAGGATGTCGCCCGCCTCGTCGATGATGAACGCGTCGGGACCGCAGCCGAACGAGGTGAGCTGCACGAAATGCACATGCGCCGGCGCCCCGGCGACCCAGCGGGCGGCCTTGAGGATGCGGTTGGTGTACGCCCATTGGCGCACGCTGCCGGGGCCGCCGGCGTCGGTATCGTCGTCGAGACGCACAATGTCCTCGCTGATCACATCGACGCCGAAGCCGGCGATCATGTCGGCGACCTTGTGCTGGATGAGCGGATCGGCGTGGTAGGGACGCCCGGCAAGGAGGATGGTGACGCGATTTTCGGCGGCGGCGCGCGCGGCGATAGCCCGGGCTTTTTCGGCGAGGAGGCGCGCATGCCCGGCTTGCGCGGCGAGCGCGGCGGCAAAGGCGCGCTCGAAATCGCGGGGCGCGACGCGGAGCGTTTTCACGAGGTAGTCGCGGCAGGCGCGTTCGAGGAGCCTGGTGTCGTGAAACGTGATCGTGGGCGCGTCGAGCGGGATGCCATGCCTGTCCTGGGGATTGATGGCGCTGCGGATGACATCGGAGTAGCCGGTGACGATGGGGCAGTTGTAGGTGTTGACGGCGTTTTTGTCCTCGCGCTCCTCATAGACGACGAAGGGCATGAGGATGCGGTCAACCTTGCGCGCGATGAGATCGTAGATGTGGCCGTGGACGAGTTTTGCGGGAAAGCAGATGTTGTCGGACATCACGGTGGCGACGCCTTTGCCGTAAAGCTCGAACGTCGAGCGCGACGAGAGCGTGACTTTCAGGCCGGCGTGCGTGAGGAGCGCGTGCCAGAAGGGATAGTTTTCATAATAATTCAGCACGCGCGGAATGCCGATGATGAGCGGCTTCGCCGGCGATGGCGTTTGCGAAACCGGCGCGGTTCGTCCGAAGAGCTTGCTGTATTTGAAGGTGTAGAAGTTGTCGCCTTTGCGCGCGTCGGCACCGCGGTTGGTGAAGATTTTTTCGCACTTGTTGCCCGAATAAAACGTGTTCGCGTTCGCGAAGGTGTATTTGCGGACGGAGCACTTGTTCTCGCAACCGGGGCAAATGCTTTCGTCGGTCGCGCAGGAGGCGGGTTGCGCAAGCGAGGAAAGAAGCACCCCGCCGACCTCTGGAGCGCGGGATTGGGGCGTCGCGCGCGACGCGTGGATCGCGGCTCCGTAGGCGCCCATGAGCTCGGGCATGTCGGCAAAGGCGACGTCGCGCCCGGTGAGGTGTTCGAGCGCGCGGACGACGGCGTGGTTTCGCATGGTGCCGCCCTGGACGACGATGTGCGTGCCGAGGTCGCCGGCGTTTTTCAATTTGAGAACCTTGTAGAGGCAGTTCTTCACGACCGAATACGCAAGGCCCGCGGCGATGTCCGGGAGCGTGGAGCCTTCGCGCAGGGACTGTTTCACCTTGGAGTTCATGAACACCGTGCAGCGCGTGCCGAGGTCGCACGGATGCGCGGCGGTGCAGGCGGCGGCGGCGAATTGCGCGACCGTCCGGCCAAGGGAATTGGCAAAACCCTCGATGAAGGAACCGCAGCCGGAGGAGCAGGCTTCGTTGATGTCGAGGCGCACGATGGAGCCGTTTTCAATGAACGCGGCCTTCATGTCCTGCCCTCCGATGTCGAGAATGAAGGTGACGTCGGGGTCGAGTTTGTGCGCGGCGAGATAGTGTGCGATGGTCTCGACGAGGCCGCCCTCGAAGTTGAACGCGGCCTTGATGAGGTCTTCTCCGTAACCGGTCACGGCGGCGCGGGCGAGCCGGAGCGCGGAACGTCCGGCGGCGGCGGCAGCGGCGTTGAGCCGTGCGAGCCCCTTGCCCACGACGGCGAGCGGATTGCCGACGTTTTTTTCGTAGAAGGTGTAGAGGACGTTTTCGAGCGCGTCGGTCGCGACGATCTTTGTCGTAGTGGAACCGGAGTCGATGCCCAGATAAATCTCCCCGTCCGCGGGAAGGTCGGTGAAGCCGGCGCGGGGAAGCGCGTGGCGTTGTTTTTCGATTTTCCATGCGGCGTGTTCCGTGTCGGCGGCGAAGAGCGGTTTGAGCGGCTGTCCGTTGAGGAGCGGTTTTCCGGAACGGGTCGTGCCGGCGAAACGCGCGAGGAGTTCGTCGATTGTGAGCGTGAGGCGCGGCGTGTCGGTCGCGAGCGCGCAGCCAAGCGCGGGGATGAGCGCGGCGGCATCGGGAACGACGCAGTCATCCTCGGTGAGGCCCATCGCCTTGAGGCAGGCCTTGCGGAGCTCGGGAATGAACGCGAGCGGGCCGCCGCAGAGAAGCGTGAGCGGCGCGATCTCCTGCCCGCGCGCGAGCGAAGTGACGAGTTGCAGCGCGACGGCGTTGAACACGGACGCGGCGATGTCGGCCTTCGGGACGTTGCGCGCGAGGAGATTCTGGATGTCGGTTTTCGCGAACACGCCGCAACGCGACGCGACAGGATGAATCGTGGCCGCGTTTTTCGCGAGTTCGTTGAGTTCCGAGACCTCGCAGCCGAGGAGCGTGGCGACCTGGTCGATGAACGCGCCGGTGCCGCCCGCGCAGGAACCGTTCATGCGGATGTCCGGCGCGCGGTTGGGCGCGAAGAAAATCATCTTCGCGTCCTCGCCGCCTATGTCCACGAGCGTGCGGATGCCAGGATAGCGGCGCTGGGCTACCTCGCCCGCGGCGACGACTTCCTGGACGAAGGGGATGTCGTAGGTCTCCGAGAGGCCCATGCCGGCGGAGCCGGTGACGGTGAGCGAGATGGGCGCGCCGCCGATGCGCGAGTCGCGCGCCTGCGCGAAGGCCGCCTGAAGCGCTGCGGAGACATCGGCGTTGTGACGGCGGTATTCCGTGAAAAGGATTTCACCCGCGGCGCCGGTCACGACGATCTTGAGCGTGGTCGAGCCGACATCGAGGCCGGCAAAAAGCGGGGGCGCGTGGGACTGCGGCGGTTTGTCCGTATTCATGGCTTGGATACAGAAACGGGACGCCGGACGGCGCGTTTTGTTTTTGTCTTCGTCCGCGCAGGCGGGCGGGCCATCGACCGCAGGAGCGTGCGCATCATCGGAACGATATAATTCCTGCGCTCCATCATGAACGCGCGAAACGCTTCGGGATCGCGTGCAAAGAACACCTCGTCGAGCGCGGGTTTTGCGAGGAAGGGAAACATGAGCATCGCGTAGAGGCTCGTGAAGATGTGCGCGAGCGCGAGGTCGGCGTCGCCGCTGATGCCGAGCTCCTTCGCGATCTGTTTCTTGAGGCGGGAGATTTCGCCGAATTCGCCGCGCCTGTCGCGGAAAAGCTGCACGAGCACGCGGGGGTCGCGCTCGATTTCAATGATGAAGAAGTGCGGCAGGAGCGGATCGTCGAGGAGGAGCGAGAGATAACCATCGACGAGGAGCTCGACTTTTTCCAGGAGCGGGATGTCGAGGTCGATGAGCATGGCGACCTTCGGGACGAACTCCGCGACGGCGCCGTCGAGTATCGCGCGAAAGAGCGTGTCCTTGTTGCGATAATAATAATGCAACAGCGTGCGCGAGATTCCGGCCTCAGCCGCAATGTCCTGCATGGTGGCCGCATCAAGCCCCTTGCGGAGAAAAACAGCCTTGGCGGCATGGAGTATGTTTTTTTCGGTCATCGGGTTGCTGAAAATGACAGCACCAACTCACAAAGTTTTGACACAAGTGTCAAACACATTTGTCAAGGCCGGCGGGAGCTCCGCTCCCGCTCTTTATTTTGGGAATAAAAAAGCGCGCCAGGGTTTCCGGCACGCTTGCGGTTTTTTTTCGGAGAAACGGATGCCCGTTCAGCGGGAGAGCCAGCCACCGTCCACGGCGATGGTGTAGCCGTTCACGTAATCGGAGGCCGCGCTGGCGAGGAAGACCACGGTGCCCATGAGGTCGTCGGGCGTGCCCCAGCGTCCGGCGGGAATGCGGTCGACGATCGCTTTTTCGCGGTTGGCGTCGGCGCGGATCGGCGCGGTGTTGTCCGTCGCGAAATAGCCGGGCGCAATGGCGTTGGTGCAGATGCCTTTGCTCGCGAGTTCATTGGCCATGAGCATGGTGAGGCTCTTGACGCCGCCCTTGGACGCCGCGTAGCTGGGCACGCGGATGCCACCTTGGAAGGAGAGCATGGAGGCGATGTTGATGATCTTGCCCTTGGCGCCGCGGGCGATGCACTCGCGCGCAAAAATCTGGCTGATAAAGAAGACGGCGCTCAGGTTGAGGTTCATGACGTCATCCCAGTCCTTGGCGCTGAAGTTGACGAAGTCTTCGCGGCGGATCATGCCGGCGTTGTTCACGAGGATGTCGGCGCCGCCGCAGACTTTTTTGATCTCCTCAAAGAGCGGGGCGTAGGAGCCGCGATCCATGAGGTTGGCGGTGATGGCCCAGCACTTGCGTCCGAGCTTTTCGACATAGCTTTTGGTTTCGGACATGTCGCCAATGTCGACGGCGATGATGTCCGCGCCCGCCTCGGCGAGCGCTTTGCAGTAGCCTTGGCCGAGGCCCTTGCCCGCGCCGGTGACGAGGGCTTTTTTGCCATCGAGTTTGAAGGAATCGAGTATGTTGCTCATATGAATGTGGGTTGGGTTGTGTGTGGGTTGGTTGTTTGACGGTGAAATCGCAGGGAGGGAGGAAAAAGTAGGAAGTAGAAATTAAGAAGTAGAAAAAGGAACCGATGCTTTCGCGTCGCCGGTATTTTTTAGATACTCCGATAGCTGGCTTTCCACTTTCTAATTCCTAATTCCTACTTTCCCTTCAGCGCATGTCCTTGATGGCGACGGGATCCATGTCTTCGAAGAGCTGGTTGTCGCCGCCCATGGCCCAGACGAAGCGATACGCGGCGGTGCCACAGCCGGAGTGGATCGACCACGCGGGCGAGAGGACGACATCGCGGTCCTGCACCATGAGGTTGCGCGTGCGATTCGGCTCGCCCATGAGGTGGACGACCATCTGGTCCTGCGGCACGTCGAAATAGAGATAAATCTCGGTGCGGCGGCTGTGGACGTGCGAGGGCATCGTGTTCCAGACGCTGCCGGCTTCGAGCGTGGTGCAGCCCATGACGAGCTGGCAGCTTTTGATGCCGCCCTCCTTTTGGTGAATGTAACGGCGGATGACGCGCTTGTTGGCGTTGGCAGGATCGCCGATGGGCGGGGTCTTGATCGCGTCGCCGCGCAGGAGCGCCGTGGGATGTTTCATGTGCGCGGGCGTGCTGATGCAGTAAAACTGGGTGTCGCCCGAAAAGGTGACGTCTTTTTCGCCCAGGCCGATGTAAACGCAGTCGAGATGGCCGAGCTCGTATTTTTCGGAGCCGACGGTGACCGTGCCGGTTTTCTCGGTGAGATTGAGGATGCCGATTTCGCGGCGTTCGAGGAAATAGGAGGAGCCGATTTCCTTGTAGTTGCCGAGCGCGAGGGGCGCGCCCGCAGGCTGCACGCCGACGACGACCATGCGGTCAAGATCGGTGTAATGGGCGACGATCCTGCCCGGCTGGAAGAGGTTCTGGATCAGGTAGGTCTCGCGGAGTTTTTCCGTGGACATGACATTGCTGCAGTCGGGACTGGCGGAATAGTGGAGTTTCATGATGCGTGTTGTTTCGTGTGTTTCGGTTGTTGTGGAAAGGGGAGCCGGATAAGCAGAAGTATTTCGCTTGAACGGTAAGATTGCAAACTCGGATGCGTGTTCGCGCGGCAATCGTTACATTTTCCGCAACGCCCGTCCGCTATAGAATGGCGATGCCGTGCGCGTCAAGCGAGACATCGCGTGCGGTTTTGCCGTCGGCAAGGGTGATGCGCGTTTGCTGCGGCGTGCCGGCGTTGTTGATGACGACGAGTTTTTTGCGCTTCGGAAAATACGCCGCCTCCGTCTTCGGGTTTTCCGAATGCCACCGGCCCCACGCGGCTTCGCGCGTGGCGGCCCAGAAGAGCGCGCGGTGCAGCATGCGTGTGTTTTCGTAGGTGAACTTGAAACCGCTCATATACACCGCGCGGCCTTTGCTGAAAGCGTGCGTCGCGAGGCGAGGCGAGGATTCGCCGGACCGCTCGGCGAGCACCTGCGTGGCGGGGCCGAGAACATAAATGTTGTCGATTTCCTTCGGGCCAAAATCGGGCGCGGTAGGATTCGCGAGCTCGGTTGTGATGAAATGCGTCGCGGAGGTTTCGGCGGCAGGCGCGTCGTATTTGTAGCGGCCATTGGCGAGACGCTCGCCATTGTCGCGGTCGAGTCCGAGAACGCGCGCGAGACGGAAGTTCTGGCCGGGCTGCGGGAGCGCGGAAGGCTCCGCGATGCCGATGAAGCCGCCGCCGCGCTGCACGAACCGCGTGATCGCCGCCTCGACACGCGGATCGGCCCAATGCGAGCCGCCGCTCCACGCGGTGCCCGCGCGGCCGCAGTTGATGATCGTGCGCACGCCGCGCGGAATGCCGTTTTTCGCGATGTCGTCGAGGCTGATGAACTGCACGTCGAGCGGCAGCCCGGCGAGCGCTTCGAGCACGTGGTAAAGCTCGACGTTCTGCATGAAGTGGCCGGAGCACGTCCACGCGCGCAGGTCGCCCCACGCAGTGAGAACGGCGACCTTGAAGGGCGCGACGTAAGGCGCGTCGCCTTTGTGGAACGATTTTAGGAGGCGGAACTCATTCGCGACCTGCTCGATGTAATCCTGAAAATCGGGCCACGCCTCGACGAGCGAGAGATAGCCGCCGAGGCCGATGCGGTCGATGGGCGCGCGCACGATGCCGCGGCGTGCGTCAATCCAGAAATTTTTCGCATCGAGCGTCGGGTTGCCCCCGCCGCCCGCCTGGAAGGTGGGCTCGCCCTTGAGCCCGGTCGGAAAAAGGTACGGATGCAGGCGTAGTTCTTTTGTGGATACGCCGCGCGAATGCGCGCAGAGGCGCGCCTCGAAGGCGTTGAACACGCACTTGATGAGGCCGTCGAAACCAAACTCGCGGAAACGCGGACTGTTTGGCTCAACGCCGATCCAGTGGTCGTCGTAGAAAACATAGGCGAGTTTTTTGCGCGCGTGCACGAGGTCGATGCATTTCCTTCCAAATTCGATTACGAACCCGTGTATAAAATCCATATAATCCCTGTATCGGCGCGACGGGGCGTTGTGCGTGGAATTATACAAACCGCCGTTGACAAAATCCTCCGACGTGAGCGCATAGCCGTATTTTTTATTAAAGAGCCTCAGCGCGCGCGGGCTGACGGTCATTGCATAATCGCCCCAATCGGAATAAATATCGCGCAGCCGTTTGTGATCGGCGCCCCAGAACCACGAGAAATTATAAAACATCGACGTGAAGCGGACAACCCTCGTGGCTGCATGGTCGCGCAGCCAGCCCGCGAGAAAATCGAGAATTACCTTTTGCGTTTCCGGCTGCATGGGATCGACGGCGGCGAGATGCTCGCGGTCGCCCCAGTTGTTGGTGAGGTGATTATACATCGAGATTTCCTCCCAGATGCGGAACGCGAGAAAGTTGACCGTATAGCGATGGCCCGGCGTCGCGCCGGTGATGGTCACCGCGCCCTTCTTCGGATCAACGGCCCATTTTGTCTTTGCGATCTCCCCGCCCGTGGTGCGGTCGAACACCTGCCACCACTGCTTGGGCGAGTCCTTGAAATTCACGGCAAACTGCTCGGTGTAATAACCGTCGAGAAGCGGGATTGTGAGGGTGGATTTCGTGGCGACGACAGGCCTCGACATGAGGAAGTTTTGCTGGAGCTTGTCGCGATTTTTCCGCGCCCAAGGCTGCACGCTGCGCACGAGACAGACGGTCGAGTAAATCGCGTAGCCGGACTGCGTGATCTCGGGCGAAAGCTGCGTGCCGTCGGAGTCGCGGATGGTGTCCGCGCCCCATTTTTTTGCAAGCCGGAGCGTGAGCTGCTCAAAGCCAGCTTCGCCAGGCAGAGTAAACGAACCGGAAGAGGCGGGAATGGTGTTCATGAAAAGGTCGTGGTTATGGGAAAGGAAAAAGAAATCAGAACGCAACCCACCCCGCCCCACGAAGCCAACAGCCTCCGGGCCTTACAGTCCGAACACCAATGACAAATTTACATCACCAAGAGCAGGATTTCTCTTGCCTTCAAAGTAATTATATACAATAGTTTCACAAACCCTATGCCCTACTACGCCCACACTGCCAACGACCCCGACGATCTTGAAAGAATCCATATTTTTTCGTAACTCCCATGCCCGCATTCAAAGAATATCCCGTTTCTCTCGAAATTTCCGGTCCCACGGCACTCTGGCCTCGCCCCGACTCAGGTTCCTCTCCAACCTCTTGTGTCGTTCCTTCATTCAGCGCGGTGAAAGGGATTTTCGAATCCGTCTTGCGATGGAAATCCGTCAATGTCCGTCCGACGAAAGCCGAGATCTGCCACCCTGTGGTCTTTCACCGCTACGTCACAAACTACGGTGGGCCACTTCGTTCCAGCACAGCGATCAAAGCTGGCACGTCCTTTCAGCACTACGCAATGGTGTTGATAAACGTCTGCTATCGGCTCCACGCGGTCGCCGAGTTTGCTTCTCATTATAACGGAATCCACGAGCGAACCACCTGCCCCCCTCATGCCTATCAGGATGCTTTCAATCGCGTTCTCAAGCATGGCCGATTTTGGGCCATCCCATGCCTAGGGCAAAGTGAATTTCTTCCTGACTACGTCGGCCCGTTTCGTCCTACAACCCAGGTTTGCGAAACTGAAAATCACGAGATTCCGACTTTGCTTCGCATGGTTTTCGACAAACCGCAAAACGGACAAGTGGCCCCCTCGTTCAGCCACAACCTCAGAGTGCAGAAAGGAGTGCTTGCTTATGCTTAACGAGCTTTCCCTTGTCGCCGATTCACTGGAGCGCATGGGCATAAACCCCGTGCCACGGCATCCGCGTATCAATCCAATGGGAAAAAACAAAACGATGCTGGTTATCGGCCTTGATGCCGGCGCCACTCCTTCAACATTTGAATTCTTAGCCGGAGAGGTCGCTGGCAAGCTCTTCCGTATTGAACAAGGCTCCGCCGGTTCCAGCTTTCCCGGCTTCAATATTCCCGTCCCCCTGTGTGAGCTTGCCAGCATCGATAGAAGCCAAGTCGCCCCGCTTTTGAAAAACCTTATCGCGCTTGCCAAAGACAAAAAGGCTGAGTCGACCTCCATCCGCGATGCTATCAGCGTCCTTTTCAAGGTATCCGGCCCTCGCGTTTTTACAGCCTCACAGGAAAAACAATTCCAGCGTTCATGCAAGCAACTTGTCTCCGAGCTTCATGACCTATTGATGCCCATTGCGACACCAGCACTTCAAAACTTCATGTGTTTGTTGGACATTCTGAAAAAACATATGTTGGAGCTTTCCAACTTTTCCAGGCAACTCGCTGCATTGTTGTGCGCACCGGTTTCAGACGCTCCGTTTTCCCGTGACGACCTGATGCTTCTTCAATCTGTTCTTTTTGGCGTGCTCGATTGGAAAAAGCGCACGGAGGAGATTGCTTCCGACACTTATTGGAAAACCAAGGCAACCCAAGACAAGCAGCCGAATAATGCCAGTGTCCCGATATACCTTGATCTCGCACCAAATGCCGCGGATTTCACCCACGCCAAACGCATCGCCCATGCGGAAACGAGCAAGCTTCTCAACAAATCTTTGATCGCCGCCTCGGATGCACAAAAAAACAAGGAGCCGTCCGACGATGATACGTCCATGGGCATTGATGCTTTTTCCGGCAGGCGCGTTCGGCTTCAAGATCGCTTTCCCTCTCCCAAAATTGCAGAATTGGGCAATGTTGTTCTTTTTTCTGTCAACACCAAGGAGGCGCCGACTCTTTTTCGCTATCAACTGGGAGGTTCAAAAATATTCCCCGCCGCCGCCACACACGTCCAGAAAATGCAGGATGCTCTGCTTTTTCTGGCGGACGATGCTAAAATAAAAACCACGTGCCTGCCAATTCCCGGTGCGCAAAGCGGCAAGCGTGATCTCCTCATCGCCTATCTGGAAAACGACACCACCGCCAAAGGGAATGATATCCCCGGCATGGCGGAAATGTTTGGCTGCGAAACGAACCGCCTTGGTGTTTCCGAGGGTGATTTTTCCGAGCGGACAAAAAATGTGCTTCAGCTTTTTTCTGCCAAACTCCATTTCAGTCCCGACCTCGGTGTCCGCCTGATCGCGCTTGGCACCATTGATAAAGGCCGCAAACAAGCCACTCTCAACCGCGCCTACCGTGTGTCCGACATTCTCGAATATGCCCGTCAATGGAATGATGCAGCGTGTAACATTCCTGCCATTTCCATCATATCCCATTTTGAGGAAGCACCGGACCCGCCCCCTACAGTCGCACTGGGAAAATCTGGAAAAAAGAGAAGGGCAAAAGCACAAACCCAAAGAATTCCCGTACGCCGCATGGCGGGGGTTCCTTCACCTATTGATCTGGCCGTTACCATCAACCGGGTTTGGAGCAGCGATCCGAAGGCCGGGTGCGCTGCGACCTATCAACGCGCTTTTTCCATTGCTGATGCCTATGATGTTTTCATCCCGGTTGCTCCCCAGATTGCGGAAGCGAAAGCCCGCCTTGCCCTTTCGTTACTTGTCGCCCGCATGACAAATGTCCTCGCGGCAATTGGCGCGGCCAAAACTGCACAACGAGACGAAAAATTTAGCGATACGGTCCGCGAGCAAACGCTCAAGACCGTGGCCCTCCTTGGACTTTTGCTGAAAAAACTCAATCCCATCACCAACCACAAGGACTCCTATATGAAAGAACCACTCTATCAGCTCGGCCAGCTTCTCGCGCTCGCCGATTCCCTGCACCAGCAATACTGCAAGCACGTCCGCGACAATCAAAGGCCATCGCAACTCATGGGCAACGCGCTGTTCAATACCGCGCTCGAACAGCCCAAGACTGCGCTGGCTCGTCTTGCCGAGCGCATTGCACCTTACCAAGCATGGGCTCAAAACTACAAATGCGAAGATGGTAGCTATGGAATCTGTCCGGCAGGTAAAATTAAAATATGCGCCAAACGCTTCATAGAGGAGGTCAACGGCGTCTTCCATGTGCGGACTGATGAGTTGCCTGAACGCATGTCCGATGAAGATAAAGCCAAACTCCTAATCGGGTATCTTGCCGATACCTACGAACCAGACGAAGAAAGCGTTTCAGGGAAAGCAGGAGCTTCTTCCAAAGAAGGCGACGTGTCATGAATCGTCCTCTTTTCAGCAACACCCAACCGCAACAATACTCAAACACCATATCATGAGCAATTCATCCACCACCACCGATGTCCCGCGCATCACCGGGCTTCTTCTCCTCGAAGTCCGCAAATCCAACCCCAACGGTGACCCCGAACGCGAAAGTTCGCCCCGCCAGCGTCCCGATGGAAAAGGCGAAATCTCTCCCGTCTCCATCAAACGAAAACTGCGTGATCTTGTCCTCGAAAAAGAAGGCGCTGTCTGGCAGGAAATCAGCGGCAGCTTTTCGCCAATGCTCGACGCAGCTCGTTTCGATATTCTCGAAAACCGCGGTCGCAATCGTGATGAAATCAAAAAGAAAATGGAGGATAAGAACGGTGGCCTTGGACAGGCATTCAAGGACGCCTATTGGGATGGCCGCCTTTTCGGAAACACCTTCCTCGAAGAAGGCGGGGCCAACAGCATCCGCACCGGCGTTGCCCATTTCGGAGTCGGTGTTTCCATCGCGCCCATAGACATCGAGTTCTCCACGTGGACAAACAAGGCAGGTGTCGAAGCGGGCAAGGATCGCGGCATGGCGCCGATGGCCTTCCGCGTCGTCAAGCACGGTCTCTACGCCGTTCCCTTTTTCGTCAACCCGAACGTCGCTCACAAGACCGGTTGCTCCGCGCAGGACGTGGAATTGATGCTCAAGCTCGTCAAACACGCCTATGCATCCACACGATCCGTTGTACGTTCGATGGTGGACGTGCTTCATGTTCATACCTTCATACACAAGAGTCGCGCCGGCTCGCTTTCCGATTTCGCCCTGCTCGACGCGCTTTCGCCAAAGCTCAAGCCCGAACGTGAAAACAAGCCCTCCGATTCGCTGGAAGATTACGACATTCCGGCATGGGAGCAAATCAAAGACCGTCCCATCAGACCGGGCGCCGCTTTGACATTTGAGCAAAGCGGAGCCTACAAGGACTACGCTTTGTAGCTCCTCATACCGTTACCGTGGACAACAAGCCACTCGCACATAGCGCGCACGACGGCGTCGATTCACAACCTTATCGTGAGCATGTTGAAAATGTGATCGGCAATAAGAAAGTGAAAGGCGCCGTGTCGCGTGCGGAAGAAGCCGGAGCATTTTCCCAAAAATGGGGAAGTGCCCTTGTTACCGTCGTCCGCACCGCTGCTTCTTATCATGACCTCGGAAAACTGGACGATTTCTTTCAAAACATCCTCCAGTATAATCGAAGGGACAGCAAAGGTTTTAACCACTGTGATGCGGGAACGGCCTTTTTGTTAAGAAAAAAAATTCTGGAAGCTGCATTACTGGTGTATTCCCACCACATTGGTTTCCCAAACATGCAGGCGGAGCGCGCAAAGAATGCCAATGGGAGGAATAATCTACTCCGGGACGAGAGCCCGTTTAAGGAACAGGAACATTACCGGCATACCGACGCTCATCTCGAAATCTACCTCAAAAAGCACAGTCTGATATTCCCCGGGCATCAACTTGCGCTGCCGGAAACCCCGCCACTATTCGCTCGCTCAAATCTCACCCGCCGCATTGCGCTTTCCTGCCTCGTTGATGCCGACCACGGAGATACCGCACGCCATTATAAAAAGGAATGCGATATCGCCAACGCCACTCCCGATTTGCTTCCGGATAAACGTCTTGCCACTCTTGATGCCTACGTCGCTGGCCTCGCGCCAAGCGAGGAACCTGCCGATGCCCGCGAACGCGAGCGCCTCCGGATACGTCAAGACATTTACGCAACTTGCCGCGACGCTCTGCCGGCCGACGCCACGCGCATCGTTTCTTGCGACAGTCCCGTTGGCACCGGCAAAACCACGGCGGTTATGGCGCACCTCCTCCGCGTCGCCGCCAAGCGCGGATTGCGTCGCATTTTTGTGGTTCTCCCCTTCACCAACATCATAGACCAGTCCGTAGAGACCTACCGAAAAGCGGTCATTCTTCCGGGAGAAGACCCGGAAGCGGTCGTTGCCGCACACCATCACAAGGTCGAATTCTCCGGAGAAAACCACGCAACGCTGCGCCTGCTCGCCCAGCGTTGGGAAGCCCCTATTGTTGTTACCACGGCGGTTCGCTTTTTTGAGACTCTTGCGGCAAAGGACACCGCCGCCCTCCGAAATTTTCATCAGATTTCCGGCAGTGCCGTTTTTATAGATGAAACCCACGCGGCGATGCCCGTTCCACTGTGGCCGCAAATGTGGCGTTGGATAGCCGAGCTCTGCGATGATTGGACATGCCATTTCGTTCTCGCTTCCGGGTCGCTCGCCCGCTTCTGGACGCTTCCCGACTTTGTAATGCCCGCAGAACAACGCGAAATCCCGCGACTTGTCGCCGAGGAAAAAGCGGCCGCCTCTTTTGATTACGAAAAAAAGCGGGTGTGCATCAAAACTCTGCAGGGGAAAAAAGGCCCTCTGCTGCCCCGCGACGAACTTGCAAAGGCTGTGCTCGCCAAGCCCGGCCCGCGTCTCGTCATCTTTAACACCGTTCAATCAGCTGCGGTGTTTGCGCATTATTTGCGCGATAAGAAAGGCGAAAATCCGGGCCTTGTTATCGAACACCTTTCCACCGCGCTCTCACCGGCGGACAGAAGCAAAACATTGGAGCGCGTTCGCAAACGCCTTCGGAATGGTGAAACAAACTGGGTGCTGGTGGGAACCAGTTGTGTTGAGGCAGGAATGGATTTTTCGTTTCATACAGGCTTCCGTGAGCGGGCCTCGTTTGCCAGCCTGCTGCAAGTATTGGGACGTGTATCGAGAAACGGAGAATATAACGACGCCGTCGTTTGGGATTTCCAACATGATGCATCCGAATATGACCTATTGAGCATCCACCCTCATTTCAAAACATCGGCAAGGGTTGTTGGCCAATTACTCGAAAAATACGGTGCCGCGCTCACTCCAGAACACTGCACGGAAGCCCTGCTGCTTGAGATCAACCAAGGCACAGGTGACGCGGAAAAAATGGCACGGGAAATACGTACTGCCGAAGATGCCATCAATTTCCCTGAGGTCGCCAAACTTTGCCGTTTGATAACAAGCGAAACCCAAACGGTGGTCGTCAATCAGGCACTCATTGAACGCTTCGAATCAGGAGAAAAAGAGCTATTTCCATCCTCCAGAGAAGTGATGCTTAACAGCGTGCAAGTATGGGAAAATAAACTCGTGGATTTGCCGGTGAAGCCGATAGGTTTTGGCAGGGAGCTTTTGGGAATATCGGAAGGTAGTTATGATGGGTTTCTCGGATATATGAAGGGTTTAATTCCCATAATTCAGGGCAAAAGCAGAGGAGGCTGGAACTTCTGACATGGATACATTGCCGATCAGCCTCATTAATGATTATCTTTTTTGTCCGAAGCGGGCAGGCCTGAAACTCATTGATGGGGTGCGAGACAAAAACGAGCACACCCTCCTCGGCGACCAGGCGCACGAGCATGTCGATTTTCCCGGATACGAGCAACGCGCGGGGTGGACTCTGCTTCGTGCGCTGCCGCTTTATTCCGACCGGCTCGGTCTTTCGGGAAAAGCCGACTTGGTGGAAGTCCGCCATGCACCCGGTGGCGAATCCATTGCCGAAATCCGCCCTGTCGAATACAAGAAAGGACCGAAGCGGCGCTTCGACAACGACGAAGCCCAGCTTTGCGCCCAGGCTTTTTGCCTCGAAGAGATGTTCGCTACGCGGATTGAGGCCGGCTCCATTTATCATGCCTCCTCACAACAACGGCGCGAAGTCAGTTTCGACGAGCCATTGCGCATAAAAACACGCGAAACGATCACCGCCTTGCGACGGTTGATTGAGACTGAAAAAATACCTCCCGCCGAGTTGCGCCCGCAATGCGAAGGCTGCTCCCTGCACGAAATCTGTTTGCCCGAGACTTCAGGCGCGCCGCCCTCCCGCAATCTCTACGAACCGCGACACTATGCCTCTTGATTTGTAATTTTTCTTCCACTCTCCGACATTATTTTCGCCTTGAGCCAGCTCCTCCAAAACACCCTCTACCTTCTCACGCCAAAACTCTCCGTCACGCGTGATGGACTTGCGCTGCGCATCGAGCAGGACCGCCAGCTCAAACTCTCGCTCCCCATCCACAACTGCGACTCGATCCTTGTCTTCGGCCCCGACATTTACGTCTCACCCGCAGCCATGCGCCTTTGCTGGGAAAACGGCGCCAGCATCTGCTATTTCACCGAATGGGGCCGGCTCGAAGCCCGAGTCGAAGGCGTTCCTCAAGGCTCCGTGTATTTGCGCCGCGCGCAACACGCCACGGCATCCGACCCCGACGGCTCCACGGCGCTTGCCCGCGCCTTTATCGCCGGAAAAATCCACAACACCCGCTGGCTCCTCAACCGCAGCGCTCGCGATGCCGCCGGTGAAAACGACGCCATGCCCTTACGCCGTGCATCCGAAGCCCTTGCGCACCTCCTCCGCCAGCTTCCAGCCGCACCCGACACCGACACCGCGCGCGGCATCGAAGGCCAGGCCGCCGCACTCCATTTCGACGTATTCAAAAATCACATACGTCCGCAACTCCGCGACAGCTTTCCCGTCGACGGACGCAACCGCCGTCCGCCTCGCGACGCCGTCAATTGCCTCCTCTCCTTCCTCTACGCGCTCCTGCGCCACGATTGTGTCAGCGCGCTCGCTGGTGTCGGACTCGATCCCTTTGCCGGATACCTTCACGCCGACCGCTCCGGGCGCGAGTCACTCGCGCTCGACCTCATGGAAGAATTCCGCCCTTGGGCTGAGCGCCTCGCCATTACACTCATCAACCGCGCAGAACTCACCGCAAAGGACTTTTCCCATCGCGAAGGCGGCGCAGTTGAGCTGACCGACAATGCGCGCAAAACGATCGTCGCCGCTTATCAGGCCAGGAAACGCGAAGAATCGGTGCATCCGCTCTACAAGGAAAAAGTCCGCAACGGACAACTCCCCCACATACAAGCCCGATTGCTCGCACGCGCATTGCGCGAAAACGCCGATTACGTTCCGCATCTGTTTGTCTGATCCGCCATGCTTCTGCTCATCACCTACGACGTATCCACAACCGATGAGAAAGCGGGCGCGCGCCGACTGCGCCGCGTTGCAAAAGCCTGCACATCCTATGGCGTGCGCGTGCAAAAATCCGTCTTCGAAATGCAACTCGGCCAAGCCGAATGGGTGCAATTAAAAGTGCGCCTGCTTGATGAAATCGACCCCGCGCAAGACTCTCTCCGTGTATATTATCTCGACCACGCAGCAAAAGCCCGCATAGAACATTATGGAGCTGATCGCCCCACTGACGTGATTGAAGACACGTTGGCGCTGTAAAGCGCGTGTGGGGAAACAGAGAACTCGGAATGAACGCGAAGCCGCGAACCGCGAGCCTCGTTTAAGACCGCATTCTTTCGCAGAACAGGAAACCGTTTGAAATACAACAGATAGCATAAACCTGTGGCAAAGTGAGTCACATGCGTTTTTCATCCTTTGACAATCTTCGCATATCAATGCAGCCAAGATCTTGTCACAGAAAGCGAAAGCCTCTGTGGCATCACTCCGACTCCCAAGTCGGAGTGCGGATTGAAACTTCCACCGGCGCGCGGAAACACTCCTCGATCACGCATCACTCCGACTCCCAAGTCGGAGTGCGGATTGAAACGATGATTGCTCGGTCGATGTGCTTTTGGGTATCAGGAATCACTCCGACTCCCAAGTCGGAGTGCGGATTGAAACAGCGATCTGATCGAGCTGAGCCGCCGCCGCTTGCCGATCACTCCTACTCCCCAGTCGGAGTGCGGATTGAAACACCCCCGGAATCAGCGTCGGCGGGTTCCGGCTTATCACTCCGACTCCCAAGTCGGAGTGCGGATTGAAACACAACATAGTTGCGGTGTTTTACGTTCAGCGGGATATCACTCCGACTCCCAAGTCGGAGTGCGGATTGAAACATGGCATGACGATCCGGGCTATTCGCTCGCAGGCGATCACTCCGACTCCCAAGTCGGAGTGCGGATTGAAACTTGAGGAAGGCGGGGTTATTGGCCAAAACAGGGATCACTCCGACTCCCAAGTCGGAGTGCGGATTGAAACTTTTCGATTCGCGGCCTGGCGTTGCGCTTCCCGCTTATCACTCCGACTCCCAAGTCGGAGTGCGGATTGAAACTGCGCCGCGCTGTGCCGCTTCAAGGAGACATGCTATCACTCCGACTCCCAAGTCGGAGTGCGGATTGAAACAAGGCTTGCGCGTGCCAAAAAGATCGGTGTCGCCATCACTCCGACTCCCAAGTCGGAGTGCGGATTGAAACGCAGTTGATTTTACCGGGCGGCCCAGCAAAAAGTATCACTCCGACTCCCAAGTCGGAGTGCGGATTGAAACCAAATCGCCCGGCAGCGGTTCAAGCGCATCCGGCAAATCACTCCGACTCCCAAGTCGGAGTGCGGATTGAAACCTTCATCCGCACGCTACTCCCACAGTTTCAACTCATCACTCCGACTCCCAAGTCGGAGTGCGGATTGAAACCCATCAACGCCCAGCTCGCCGCCTTCGCGGAATGGATCACTCCGACTCCCAAGTCGGAGTGCGGATTGAAACTTTCATAAAGGAAAATTGATT
>JARKRC010000013.1 GCA_029974595.1 Ereboglobus sp.
CTGGCATGGCAGGCTCTCTTTCTTGTCAAGGCGCGCTCAAGGGCGCATTCAACGGTTCGAGTTTGTCGGCCAGCCGCCCGTCCCCTGCCTTTACGCTTCGTGACGAGCTCAAGGCTCTGTGCAAAAATCAGGCTAACGGGACGGGAGGAGAGGGCGGGCCTGGAAGCCCCCCCACTCCGAACAAAAGGCCAAGGCCCGATTAGTTAAATTAATCCTCGGGGCTTGGCCAGTTGTCCTACAAGGCACGGAGGACACTATGGCGAAGTGCGGGACGCCCTTCGTCTGCACGCGAGACGCGTGCGCTCCCCTTCCTACTTCTTAATTCCTACTTCCTACTTTCTCCGAGCCTTGCTCCGTGGTGAATCCCGTCCCAGGCGATTGCAGGAATTATTTTTCCTTCGCCGGTTCCTCGCCGAGCCAGAACTCGCGGATGTAACGCACGAGCAGACTCCGGTTCTTCTCGCGATAAGCGGGATAATCTTTCGCGATGTCGGCATCCATGCGATCAATGTAAACAAAGGCTTCGAGCAATCCTGCGGCATCGAGCCGCCTGATCGTTTCAGCGGCGCCAAGCCACGCGGATGCATCGGCATCGTTTTTTTCGTTCTGCTCCAAAACGATCATGGAAAACAAACGCAATCCGGCCATCTCCTCAGCGGCGCAATGGCGGGGTTTTGCTCCCTTCGGAAAATGATTGGCCGCGTGTTCGCCTATCCAGGCGCCACGAGCAAGCAGATAACCTGTTACGTACATCGATTGCGTCACGGGATCGAGACCGAGCGCGATTTCCTTTTTTTCCAAATTGAATGACACCGTGCCCACCGGCAGTTTGTTTACCGGCGATGGTTTGTAGAGCGGGTTTATAGTCCGGGCCACGCCTTGCATCACGGTGCGGCTCAGTCTGTTTGCCGGCTCTGCAATGAGTGCGTCGATGTGCTTCACGAGTGCCTCTTTCGGCTTGCCCGATTTCAGAAGCGCATCGCCCATGTAGCGGTGCGCGGTTTCCCGTCCGGGATTGAGTGCGACCGCCTTGTCAAACCACACGATGGCTTCTGGAAGATTGCCTTGTGCGTAGTAAGAATCGCCCATGTAAAGCGTGGCCATATAGGATTGCGGATCGTATTTGAGCGCGTCCTTGTAGGCCTTGATCGCATCGTTATAGCGGCGCTGCGCGAAAGCCTTCTCAGCCGTCTCAAGTGCCTTGTGTGCTTTTTTGCTGTCGGAGAATTTGTCCGCGGAACGCTTTGCATTCGGATCCGTGGAGCCCAGAAGGGTCGCAAGCAACGGATTGTCGGAACCGAGAATCGCAGCTTTGAGCGCGGACGAACGGGCGGCCTTCTTCGCCGCCTTTGCGACTTTGGAACTGCGCGCCGCGTTTGATTCAACCACGACTATATGCGCATAATTGACATGCGCCTCAGCGTCATCGGGATTTTGCGCAAGCCATGTTTCATAGAGAGCACGCGCCTCGGCATAGCGGCCATTGCTCACAAGGGCTTGGGCCGGGATCAGATAATCGCGAGTCAAACGCTCCTTCGCTGGAACGGGAGAGCTGGGCGGGGTGCGCCTCGCCGTGGCGTGCTCTTGTTTCAGGATTCCGGCGTATTCCGCCAGCCAACCCATTTTTTCGAGCTGCGCGAGTCGTTCGACGGAAGGAAATGCGCCCAGATTTTGCGATGCGAACCTTTCGTGAACACGAATCACCGTGAGCCAGCCCGCGCGCATATCGTCGTCCTTGTTTTTTGATTTTTGCGCGAGCTGGGATTTCACATTCCCGGCAAAATAAGCGGCGAGGAGCAATCCTCGGGCAAGGTCGATTTGCTTCGTGTCTTCGAGCCTGCCATCCTCCTTCATCCAAGGCGTCACTGCGGGCGAAATCGTGAGGGTGACATCGGGGCTGTTGGCCGCATAGCGCGTGATCAGGGCAACGGCAGCGCTGGCCGACGAATCAGGCAACTTTTCCTCAATCACAGCAATGGCGGCAAGAACGTCGGACTTGCCCGGCAGCGGAGCGGAGGGGGATGAAGTTTGGGAGAAAAGGGGAATCTGCAAAACGCAGAGTGTGCAATGAAGGATCAGGCCGGCAAACAAGGCAGGGGAGATGCGTGTGTTCATGAGGTTATGAACACGGACTGTGGTCATCTTTCAACATCCTGTAAATCCTGTTCATCCTGTCCAAAATTCAGACAGATTTTTTCGAGACGGGATGAACAGGATTTACAGGATGCAAGTCGAGGCAGGCACAGCGCAGTCGCTCACGCCACGACGAGGTTCAGGATGCGGCCGGGGACGTAGATTATTTTTTTGATTTCCTTGTCCGCCAGGTGCGGCGCGGCGTCGGTGTTTTGTTTTGCGGCGGCGAGCGCGGCGTCCTGCGTCGCGCCGACGGGGAGCATGACCTCACCGCGTTTTTTGCCGTTCACTTGAATCACGATTTTCTGCTCGGTCGCCACGAGTTTCGCGGGATCATATTTCGGCCAGGCGGCGTCGAGGATATCGCCCTCATTGCCGAGGCGCACCCAGAGTTCCTGCGCGATGTGCGGGGCGAAGGGCGCGAGCAGCTGAAGAAACACGCGCACGGTCGCGATGTTCACCGACGACGCTTTCTGGAGCGCATTGGCGAAGATCATCATTTGCGAGATCGCGGTGTTGAAGCGCAGATTGTCGATGTCGTCGGTGACTTTCTTGATCGTCTCGTGGAGGAGCTTCACGAGTTCCTCGCTGTCGGCGGCGGTGGCGGAGATTTTCGGGTTCGGGCTGCCTTCTCGTCCGATGACTTCGCGCCAGACTTTTTGCAGGAAACGATGCACGCCTTCGATGCCTTGCGGGCTCCAAGGTTTCATCGCTTCGAGCGGGCCGAGGAACATCAGGTAAAGGCGCACGGTGTCGGCGCCGTGCGATTTGATGATGTCGTCCGGGTTGACGGTGTTGCCGCGGCTCTTGGACATTTTTTCACCGTCCTCGCCGAGGATGATGCCTTGGTGAAAAAGTTTTTTGAAGGGCTCGTTTTGCGGAACTGCTCCGATGTCGAAAAGGACTTTGTGCCAGAAGCGCGCGTAGAGCAGGTGCAGCACGGCGTGCTCGGCGCCGCCGACGTAGAGGTCGGGCACGCCCCAGTATTTGAGAAGTTCGGGCGCGGCGAGGGCGCTGTCGTTTTTCGGGTCGATGTAGCGCAGGTAATACCAGCAGGAGCCGGCCCATTGCGGCATGGTGTTTGTCTCGCGGCGCGCGCGCACCCAGGCGTCGCCGGACGGGCAGGCTTGCGAGGCGGGAACAGCCTCGCCGGTCACGGTGTTGAACCAGATTTCGAGCCAGTCGGTGGCGTTGGCAAGCGGGCTTTCGCCAGTGCCGCTGGGGAGGTAATTTTCGACGGCGGGGAGTTCGAGCGGAAGCGCGATCGCGGGAAGCGGGAATGCATACCAAGTGCGCACGCTTTCGTCTCCTGACTCCTGACTCCTGACTCCTGACTCCTTGTAAGTGACGGGCGTCGGCGGGAGATCGGCGGCGCGCGCGGCGGCGGCGTTTTTGTAATCGACTTCGCTCAGCCACACGATGGGAAACGGCTCGCCCCAGTAGCGCTGGCGCGAGAAGAGCCAGTCTCGGAGTTTGTAGTTCACGGTGGGCTTGGCGCGGTTTTGCGCGGCGAGCTTGGCGGTGATTTTTTTCTTCGCTTCGCCGACGGGCAGGCCGTCGAATTCGGCGGAATTGATCATCGCGCCGTCGGCTTCGAACGAAGCCTTTTCGAGATCGAAGGCGACGCCAGCGGGCGGTTGCACGACGGGAATGATAGGGAGGGAAAACTTTTTAGCGAACTCCCAGTCGCGCTGGTCGTGCGCGGGTACGGCCATGATCGCGCCGGTGCCGTAGCCCATGAGGACGTAGTCGGCAATCCAGATGGGAATGCGCGCGCCGTTGACGGGATTGATCGCGTAAGAGCCGGAGAAGATGCCGGATTTGTCCTTGGCGAGGTCGGTGCGGTCGAGATCCGATTTCCCGGCGGCGGCCTTGCGGTAGGCGGCGACGGCGTCGCGATTTTCTGGCGTGGTGAGCGCGTCGGCGAGCGGATGCTCGGGCGCGATCACCATGTATGTGGCTCCGTAGAGCGTGTCGGGGCGCGTAGTGAAAACGCGCAGGCCTTCGGGCGCGGTGGTTTTGTCTTCGAGGGCGAAATCAATTTCCGCGCCCTCGCTGCGGCCAATCCACGCTTCCTGCATGCGTTTGGTGGAATCGGGCCAGTTCACTTGCGCGAGATCGGCGAGGAGACGCTCGGCGTAGGCGGTGATGCGGAGTACCCACTGGCGGAGGTTGCGGCGTTCGACGGGGAATTTGCCCACCTCGGATTTGCCGTCGATTACTTCCTCGTTGGCGAGCACGGTGCGGAGTTCCGGGCACCACCAGACGGGGCGCTCGTCAACATAGGCGAGACCGCGCTTGAAGAGCTGAAGGAAAATCCACTGCGTCCACTTGAAATACTTCGGGTCGGTGGTGTCCACCTGGCGGTCCCAATCGTAGCAGAAACCGAGCGACTTGAGCTGGCGGCGGAAGGCGGCGATGTTGGCCTGCGTGTTGGTGGCAGGGTGCGCGCCGGTTTTCACGGCGTGCTGCTCGGCAGGGAGGCCGAACGCGTCCCAACCGATGGGATGCAGGACATTGTTGCCCTGCGCGCGCTTGGCGCGGGCGATGATGTCGGTGGCGGTGTAGCCCTCGGGATGGCCGATATGCAGGCCGCTGCCGGACGGATAGGGAAACATGTCGAGCACGTAGTATTTGGGGCGCGACGTGTCGTTGTCCGTGCGGAAGGTCTTGTTTTCGTCCCAGATTTTCTGCCAGTGAGGCTCGATTTGGGAGAAGTCGTAGTCGGTGCAGTTCGTGGCCATCGGAAAAATTAAAACGGCCAAGTGTGCGCGAATGCCCGCGAGCGTCAATGGCGTGATGGGCGCCGCGCGTATTCATGATGCGCGCGCCCCGCCGGAAAATAAAAAGCCGCGCGGCCCATGCGGGGCTTGCGCGGCTGCATGTGCGCGTCTGGTTGCGCGAATGGGAGAAACCGGTCAGTTGCCGCCGGTCGCAGAGTTCCTGCGCGAGAGGGCCGAGTCGATCGAGAGCGCGCCGCCGCCGCTGATCACGAGGGAAAGCGAGACGAGAAGCAGCGTCAGCGCGTATTCCATGCCGCTCTTGCCGAGGAAGAATGCGCTGTTGTGCACGGTGTAAATCGCAACGGCCATGATCGTGCCTCCCACAAGCCCGAAGAAACGGGTGGCGAAGCCGAGCAGCAGCGCAATGCCGCCAAAAAATTCACCGCCGGCGGCGAGCGATGCCCAGAGGATGCCGGGCTTCATGTGAAGCGTGCTTTCGAAAAAGCCGGCTGTGTTTTGGAGGCCGTTGCCGCCCCAGATGCCGAAGAGTTTCTGCGCGCCATGCCCAAGAAAAACGCTGCCCGCGGCGAGGCGGAGCGGCAAGGCGGCCCAGTTGCACGATTGAGTCGAGAGGAGTTTGCGGACGAGTTTATTCATGATGATGTGTTGGTTGGGAGGGTGAAACTGATTCAATATCCAAATATCATAATGGAAATTTTGCACCGACTGAAAATGACGGTATCATTTTTCACCGGATTTTGAAAGGCCGAAGTTTCCGCGAACGGCGGGGCGCGCGCTTCCACTCTGGATTTGCCAAAGGCGCGCCGCATCTGTGATTTGGCCCGCAAACAAACACATAACCTGCAAAACCTCCTCCAAGTCATGCAACGCACCCTTGTCAAAGACGCCCTCAACTCCGCCGAACCGCGCGACGCCATCCTGCTCCAGGGATGGGTGCGCACGCGGCGCGACGCCAAGACTTTTTCCTTTGTCGAACTCAACGACGGCTCGTGCCTCAAGGGCATGCAGATCATCGTGCAAAATACCCTGCCCGACTACGCCGCGCTCATGCACAAGACAAACACGGGCGCGTCCGTTTCGGTGACCGGCAGACTCGTTCCCTCGCAAGGCGCGGGACAAAAATGGGAGGTCATTGCGGATTCGTTCGAGGTGACGGGCGAGGCTGACACGACGTATCCGCTCCAGAAAAAAGGGCACACGCTGGAGTTCCTGCGCGAGATTTCACACCTGCGCCCGCGCTCGAACCTTTTCGGCGCGGTGTTCCGCGTGAGGAGCCGGCTGGCGTACGCGATCCACCGGTTTTTCCAGGAGCGCGGTTATTTTTATGTGCACACGCCGATCATCACGGCGAGCGACTGCGAGGGCGCGGGCGAAATGTTCCGCGTGTCCACGCTCGACGCGGCCAATCCGCCGCGCACGGAGCAGGGCGCGGTGGATTTCGCGAAGGATTTTTTTGCGCGCCAGAGTTTCCTGACGGTGTCGGGGCAGCTCGAAGCGGAGACATTCGCGTGCGCACTGTCGAATGTCTATACCTTCGGGCCGACGTTCCGCGCGGAGAACTCGAACACGTCGCGCCACGCGGCGGAGTTCTGGATGATCGAGCCGGAGTCGGCGTTCCTCGACCTCGCGGGCAACATGGACCTCGCGGAATCGTTCGTGAAATACCTGATCGCCGACGCGCGCGAACACTGCGCGGCGGACTTGGAGTTTTTCGGCAAATTCGTGGACAAGGAGCTGAATGCGCGGCTCGACTTCGTGATGCAGCGGCCCTTCCAGCGGTGCAGTTACACCGAGGCAGTCGGGATACTCGAAAAGAGCGGCCGCACATGGGAGCGCGCCGTCGCGTGGGGCGATAACCTGCAGTCGGAGCACGAACGTTTCCTCGCGGAGGAACATTTCAAATGCCCGGTGACGGTTTATAATTATCCGAGGACGCTAAAACCTTTCTACATGCGCGTGAACGACGACGGCAAAACCGTGCGCGCGATGGATGTGCTCGTGCCGGGCATCGGCGAAATCATCGGCGGCAGCCAGCGCGAGGAGCGGCTTGATGTGCTGCGCGAAAACATGGCCGCGCACGGACTGAGCGAGAAGGATTACTGGTGGTATCTCGATTTGCGCAAATACGGCACGGTGCCGCACAGCGGTTTCGGCATGGGTTTCGAGCGCATGCTGATGTTCGTGACGGGAGTCGGAAACATCCGCGACGTGATTCCGTTTGCCCGCACGCCGGGAAGCGCGGAGTTTTGAGCGGAGTCAGGCCGGTTTGCTTTTGGATTCACTACAAAGGCGCAAGGGCACGAAAAAAAAGAAGAGGAAGGAAACGGGCGGCTCAGGACTTCTGATCCCTGTCCTGCGTCTTATGCTTTTATGGCTCGCGCAACGACGCGGCGACGCAACGGGAGCTACGCCGCTCCGGTGTTTTTTCGCAGCGTCGTCGCGGCGTTGCGCGAGGCAGGATTGGGAAGCAGAGCCACCCCGAACACGAACAAGATGCCTGATGCAAAAAACGCCCGACTTTTGAAATCGGGCGTTGGCGTTATGACTTGGGCGCCTCGGGCTCGGCGGCGGGCGTTTCGGCTTCCGGAGCCGTTGCCTCCGGCTCAATGGCAGGAGCAGGTTGCGCGGTGTCGGGGAAAGTCTCCTCAGGCTGCTCATCGACCGGCGGCCCGGCAGGTTGTTCGTCGGCAGGCTGCGCGCTCGCGGCAGGGGTTGGGATGTCTTCGCCGTCTTCGTTTTCGACTTCTTTTTTGCGCGCTTCCGACATCGGCGGATAGGTGAAGAGCGACCCGTCGATGTATTCGGTGACGTAGCCTTCGGACACCAGCCAGCGCAAATCGCCCGTGAGGCGGTGCATGCGGGCGTGGTCTTCCGCGGAGAGAGGCGCATCGGCTGCCGGGAAAGGCGAGACGGAACCGCTTGTGGCGGGAGCGATTGCAGGAGAGGGTTGGGCTTGCTCGGACTCGGACGCGGGTTCGGCTGCATCAGACGCCGTTGCTTCGATCGGCGCGGGTTCGGCTGCGGGCGCCGGTTCCACAGGCGCGGGCGTCGGCTCGGCGGGCGCGGCGGCTGGCGCCTCGGGCCGCTGGATGCCGAGGAATTTTGCGGGAAGTTCGCTGGCCTTGACCATCGGGTTGGTTTCGATGAAGGCGATCAGCGCATCGATGCTGTCGGCAAAGGTCTGGCCGGGAACGCGGAACTTGCGTTTGACGGCGCAGACATAGGAGATGCCCTTGGAGCCTTTTTTGAAGATGGTAAAGCCTTCGCGGCGGAGGCGTCCGCGGAGCGCGTTGGCGGTGTCGAGCGGGAAGCGGCGCTGGCGTTCGAGCGTGCTTTCGATGGCGCGGCGGATTTCGCCTTGCGGCAGGTTTTCGAGAAGTTTGCCGTGCACGCGCACAGTGTCGGCGGTGCGGACAACTTTGTCGCGGGCGCTCGCGAGGAGATAGGCGCGGGCTTCGTCGAAGGAATCAAAGGCGAGGGGTTGCGCGCCCTCAGCGGGCGGCGTGAGCTTCCACGTGTAGCGCGTGGTTTTCTTCATTTTTTCGAGCCATTGTTTCACGACCTCGGGATCCCGGACGCTTTCAATGCGCGCGCGGAAGGCCTCCATGTTCATGCGGCCCAGACGCGAGGCGTGGTGCTGCTGGACGATCTGGTTGTAGAGGTGGTAATTCGGCGGCGCGAGAAGCTCGCCGGTGATGCCGCACTTGTTGACGATCTGGTAATTGCCCTTGGGCGGCTCGACCTCGACCTCGGCGGTGTCGTAGAACTGGCCGAGGTGATTGGTGAGGACATGGGCGATGGCGGTTTCTTCGTTGTCGAAGGGCAGGCCGTCGGGAACCGAAATGGCGAGCGGGGGAAGTTTCGCGGGCGCGGCATCGCCAGCGGCGGCGGGTTGCCGCGGCTGCCGGGATCGCGGGTCCCTGGCTTGTCCGGAGCCGGGTTGGATGCGCTGGATGGCGGCGACAAAGCGGTCGTTCTTGCCGATGACGACGCGCGCGAGTTCAAAGAGCTCGTACGTGCGGCACGAGTTGCGGATGGCTTTCACGAGCGCGGTGAAGCCGCTGTCTTCCGCATAAAACATGACGTTGTAGAAGGGGCTGAAATAGGGGCCGGTGTGCTCGCGCTGCTCGTGGCCGCCTTCGCGGCGCGGGCCGCGGAAATCGCCTGTGCGCCCGAAGTGGCGGTCGGAGCGACGGGGATCGCGAAAATCGCGGCGATCATCACGCTGCGGGCCGCGCTGGTCGCGGTCGGCGGTGCGGGCGCCTTCAGGCTGCCCGCCGCGGGGCGGACGGTCGTCGCGGCTGGGCTGGTCGGCGGCGGGCGCGCCGGCGTCGCCGGGCGCGGCGGGGGACTTGCGGAAATTGCGACGATCCCGGCGGGTGTCTCCTCCGCTGTGTCGCTGCGGACGTTCGCCACTTTCGTCGGAACGGCGCGAATCGCCTGAACGCGAGCGCGAGGTTTTGTCCTGGGTCCATTGCGTGCCGAAGCTGAAACCCTGGAGCTGGCTGAGATCGAGTTTGTTAAAATCCTTGGAGGGATTCTCTTTGGATGCTTGTTCGTCCATGTTAGACTTTATCGATGAAAAGGGCTGTGGCCCGTGGAGGTAACTGCAGGAAGGGTGCCGGATGTTGTGTGGTGATGAAAGGATGAGAGTTTTACGGAGCGGCGCGCCGTGGCAAGTGCGATTTGAAGCGAGGGAGTTTTGTCGATTCAAACAGTGTTTGGCCGGCGGGTGTTTTGCAATCACGCATGAGCGGGCTTGCCGCCGGCGCGTGAAAATAATCCGGTTTCATCAAACGGCGAGCAGGGCGCGGGCGCGGGCGATGAATGCAGCGGAGCCGCCGATATACTGGATGCGTTTCATCCGCAGGTCGAAGGTCCGCACGGGGAGCGGATCGCTGTTGTTGAAGAAATAAAGTTCGCCCCCGCCGGCGACGCAGAGGGGAATGGCGGCGGCGATGTCCCATATTTTCACGTTGTGATCGACAACGCCTTCGAGGATGCCGTTGGCGACGTAGGCGAGGTGCAGGGTGCTGCTCCCGAGGCCGCGGATCTTGAAATTTTCCACGACGATTTTTCCCTGCCCGGCATAGGTTTTGTCGAAGGGGCTGTGAAAGCCGATCATGCTTTGCGGGGTGGGTTCGGTCTGCCTGACGGACGCCACGTGCCGTCCATCGAACACGCCGAAACCGGGGCCGCCGTGGATGAGCGTGCGGCGGCTGAGATCATAGATGATGCCGTAAACCGGCAGGCCGTTTTCGTAGAGTCCCGCGGAAATGGCGCAGTGGGCGATGCCGGCGGCGTAGTTGTTGGTGCCGTCGATGGGATCGAGTATCCACGCATAGCGGGCGCGGAGCGGGATGGGCGCATCGGCGGCGGGCCCGGCGAGCTCCTCGCTGAAAAATTCGTCCGATGGAAACTGGGTGCGGAGTTGCCGCGTGATGTTTTCGGAAATGGCTATGTCAACCGGTGTGACGCGTGTGCCGTCGAATTTCCAATTGCTTTGCGCCCGCCCGAACTCGCGATGAAGCAGGTCGGTTTGCGAGAGCACGGCGGCTTTGCCGGCTTCGATGCGGGAGAGAAGATCGATGGATGCAGTGGAAGACATGAAGTGTGCAAAAAATGGGACTGACCTGTCTGCCCGCTTCGATGTGCGGGCGCAAGCGGCAATGCGAAAGCACGCGCCCGCCGCCGCCCACCGGCAATCAATCGCGGCGGGCCAGAAACTCGCCCTTCTCGGCGGAGCGCACGAACCCCTCGGTCACGCTCTTCAACTCCTCCCAGCGCTTCCGAATGTTTTTCGCCTCGGCCGCCGTCACGGTTTGATCGGCAGACGCCGTCGCGATCTCGCGCAGCATGTCGGCAAACTCCTGCACTATGGCATTTGTCGCAGGAATGAGATTCTTGTCCCCGGCAAGCATCGCGGAGTTTTTGATATAAAAGCCGCCCGCCTTTTCGCATATCCATTGCGCGATGCGCGTGTCACCGTGGGGCGCGGCGTTGCTGCGGGTCGCCCGCAAAAGTTGTTCCACGCGATCGAGCGGATTGTTCGACGCGCCTGTGTTTGCGCCCTCCCGCGGCGCCTCTGTCCAACGATAAATCAACGATAGCGACAGTCCCATTTCCGCAGCGATTTGCTTGGCGCTTGTTGTCTTAAGGACCTCCTTGAGGACTTCGTAGGAATGCATAAAATCATGTAAAATGGTGATTTTTACGAAGCGGAGCAATATCCGACTACAAATAAAGATAAGAAAACCACCACAGGCCAAAATGTGCGCGTATTTTGTCCCGATGTGCGCGCCAATTTCTCATTTTTGGCGTGCATCCGCTCTTCGGTAAGCGTTAGGTTCAAGCACTTTTTCCATGAATATCCACGAATACCAAGCCAAAGCCCTTTTCGAAAAATACGGCGTCTATGTGCCCAAAGGCGTCGCCGCCAAAAGCCATGCGGAATTTGACTCCGCCCTCGGCCAGCTCCCCGAGGGTAAAATCGTAGTCAAAGCCCAAATCCACGCCGGCGGTCGCGGCAAGGGCGCCTTCACCGACGGCTTCAAGGGCGGCGTCAAACTCTGCGCCAACCGCTCCGAGGCCAAACTCATCGCCGACAAAATGCTCGGCAACACCCTCGTCACGCTCCAGACCGGTCCCGCGGGGCGCAAGGTACAGACCGTTTACTTCACCGCAGCCGACTCCATCAAAAAGGAATACTACCTCGCCATCCTCCTCGACCGCGCCACCTCGCGCCCCGTCATCGTCGCTTCCACCGAAGGCGGCATGGAAATCGAAAAAGTCGCCCACGACACCCCCGACAAAATCCACAAGGTCTTCATCGACCCCGCCTACGGCCTCGCCGATTACCAAGTCCGCGAACTCATCTTCAAACTCGGCCTCAACGCCGTCGAATCCAAGAACGCCGGCAAGCTCATCCGCCAGCTCTACGCCATGTTCTGGGACACCGATGCCTCGATGATCGAAATCAACCCCCTCATCACCACGCCCAGCGACGAAGTTTACCCGCTCGACGCCAAAGTCGCCTTCGACGACAACGCCCTCTACCGCCACCCCGAGATCGTCGCCCTCCGCGACCTCAACGAGGAAGACCCCAAGGAAATCGCGGCCTCCAAGGCCTCGCTCTCCTACATCGCCCTCGACGGCAACATCGCCTGCCTCGTCAACGGTGCCGGCCTCGCCATGAGCACCATGGACATCATCAAGCACTACGGCGGCAACCCCGCCAACTTCCTCGACGTCGGCGGCGGCGCGTCCAAGGATCAGGTCGTCGCGGCCTTCAAAATCATCCTCTCCGACAAAAACGTGAAAGGCATCCTCGTGAACATCTTTGGCGGCATCATGGACTGCAACATCATCGCCTCCGGCATCGTTGAAGCCGTGAACGAAATCCATCTCACACTCCCCCTCGTCGTCCGCCTCGAAGGCAACAACTCCGAAGCCGGCAAAGCCACCCTCGACGCCTCCGGCCTCACCATCACCTCCGCAACGACGATGGCCGACGCCGCGCAAAAAATCGTCAGCCTCGTCGCCGCATAAACGCTCAATCGCGCCACCTGCCATGAGCATCAAAATCGCCGACATCGCCTTCACGGGCACACCCGTGACAGACATGAAAGAAGCCCGTGTCTTCTACGAAGGCATCCTCGGACTCGCGCCGACGCACGTCTTCGAATTCGAAGGAAAATCCTGGATCGAATACGACATCGGCCCTGGCAAATCCACCCTTGCCATCACCGATGGCAGCCCGGAATGGAAACCCTCTGCCGGAGGCACCGCGATCGCCTTTGAAATCCCCGACTTCGACGCCGCGATCGCCCATCTGAAGGCAAACAACGTCGCCTTCCTGGGCGAGCCCTTCGAAACGCCCGTCTGCCGCATGGCCCTCATCTCCGACCCGGCCGGCAACACCATCACACTCCACCACTGCAAAAAAGGACACCACTGACATAAATGCGGAATTCGGAACGCGGATTGCGGAATAAAAAATGCGCCGCAACCCGATTCCGGTAATTCCGCATTCCGAAATCCGCACTCCGCATTTCAAACACTTCATATTCCAAACAATCCAAAAAAAAGTTCCACCATGGCTATTCTCATCAAACCCGACACCAAAGTCCTCATCCAAGGCATCACCGGCGCCTTCGGAGCCAAGCACGCCCAGCTCTCGCTCGACTACGGCACGCAAGTCGTCGCCGGCGTGACCCCCGGCAAAGGCGGACAAGTTTTCGAGCACAAGGGGCATAAGGTTCCCATCTTCAACACCGTCGCCGAAGCCGCCGCCAAAACCGGTGCCACCGTCTCCGCGATCTTCGTCCCCCCGCCCTTCGCCGCCGACGCCATCCTCGAATGCGTTGACGCCGGGCTCGACCTCGCCGTCGCCATCACCGAGGGCATTCCCATAAAAGACATGGTTCGCGTGAAACGCGCCATGCAGGGCAAAAAGACACGCCTCGTCGGCCCCAACTGTCCCGGCCTCGTCTGCCCCGGCCCCGGCGAAAAATCGCACGGCGGCTGCCGCATCGGCATCGCCCCCGGCTACATCAACAAACAAGGCCACGTCGGCGTCGTCTCCCGCTCCGGCACGCTCACCTACGAAGCCGTTTATCAACTCACCACAAAAAACATCGGCCAAAGCACGACCGTCGGCATCGGCGGCGACCCCGTCAACGGGACCTCGCACCTCGACGTCATCAAAATGTTCGCCGCCGACCCCGACACGCACGGCATCATCATGATCGGCGAAATCGGCGGAACCGCCGAAGTCGAAGCCGCCCGCTGGATCAAGGAAAATTGCAACAAGCCCGTCGCCGGTTTCATCGCCGGCGCCACCGCGCCCGCCGGACGCCGCATGGGCCACGCCGGCGCGATCGTCGGCGGAGCCGAGGATACCGCCGCCGCGAAAATCGCCGTCTTCAAGGAATGCGGCATCGAAATCGCAGTCACCCCCAGCGATCTCGCCGACGCCCTCATCCGCGCCGCCAAAGCCAAAGGCGTGCCCCTGAGCTGAGCCTCCGGATCGAGTGCCCGTAGGAATTTGAGTGGCACGGGCGACTCGACCGTGTTCCGAAAAACACGAACTGGCCACCCGTGCAACACGACACAAATCGATATAAATCGGTGGAAATCGAGACGGACGGATCGGGTGGCACGGGCATCTTGCCCGTGGGATTGAGTAACATGGGCTTCCAGCCCATGTGTTCGAATGGCATGGGCTACTCGTCTATGTGGATCGTGCGTCACCGGCATCTTGCCCGTGATGCTTGGGGTTTTCCAACGCACGCCAAAGGCGTGCCACCCGTCAGCCCAGGGTAAGCGCGCAGCGCGCAACCCTGGGTTTTTATCATTTGAGAAAATGCACCCTGTAAGGGTCCACAATCCGCCGAATCGCACTTGTGGCGCCCCTGAGGGCGCATGTATCCGAACATTCAATACCCAAGGTCTCGCATAACACTCGACCTTGGGCTAACGAATCGCATGCCGTTGGCGTGCTCCGGCATCCAAATTCGTCTTTCATTCGCGAATTTTCGCATCCATTCGCGGTTCAACTTTCCTTGGAAACCATGGCGACCACGCAAGCGGATCGGGTGGCATGGGCTTCTAGCCCATGTTCTCAGAAACACGGGTAATCTGCCCCTGCCACTCGACGCTGAACCACTCTGCAAACGCCCACTCCGTCTTGACCGTCTTTAATCTCTCCCAAAACCGTAGCGTCGTAGCGTCGTTGCGTGAAACAAAAAGCTCACGCAACGGCGCAACGACGCCACGCTCAAAAGCCGGCATTGCCATCTTTGCGAACACCGGCTTTCTCATTTGCCACGAACCCTTCCTCCCGAATACCTTTCCCGCCACCACCAAACCCTCCTCTTCATTCCGCATTCCAAAATCCGCATTCCGCATTTCACCATGACCCGACGCCAAGCCCTCAAGACCATCGCCGCCACCGGAGCCTTCACCGCCCTCGCCCGCGTGACGCCCAGCGCCATCGCCGCCGCTCCCGACGCCTCCAAATCCGGAGCCCCCGCCCCCGGCACGCTTCGCCAGTCGGTTTGCGCCTGGGCCTACGTCAGAAAAAATCCCGTCGCCAAATCCGCCGCCGATGCGAGAAAAATGACCCTCGACGACTTTGCCCTTGCCGCAAAAAAAATCGGCCTCGAATCCATCGAGCTTCTCGACCCCGATCAATGGCCCGTTGTACAGAAAATCGGCCTCACCTGCGCCGTCTCCAACGGCCCCAAATCCAGCACCATCAAACGCGGCTTCAACCGCCGCGAACACCACACAGACCTCGTCCCCGATTTCCTCAAACGCATCGACGAATGCGCCGCGGCCGGCATCCCGAACCTCATCTGCTTCTCCGGCAACCGCGACGGCCAGTCCGACGAGGAAGGCCTCGAAATCTGCGCCGATGGCCTCAAGAAAATCATGTCCGCGGCCGAGAAGGCACGCGTCACGATCATCATGGAGCTGCTCAACAGCAAGGTGAACCACAAGGACTACCAATGCGACCGCACGCCCTGGGGCGCGGAACTCGTGAAACGCGTCGGTTCCGACCGCTTCAAGCTCCTCTACGACATTTACCACATGCAAATCATGGAAGGCGACGTGATCCGCACCATCCGTGAAAACGCCCAATACATCGCGCACTACCACACCGCCGGAAACCCGGGCCGCAACGAATTCGAACCCATCGACGTGCAGGAGTTGAATTATCCCGCCATCATGCGCGCCATTCGCGACACCGGCTACAAAGGCTACATCGGCCAGGAGTTCTCCCCCAAGCGCGATCCCCTCACCTCCCTCGCCGCCGCCGTGAAAATCTGCGCGGTGTGATTGGAATAGAATAAGCTGTCACTCTAAGATATAGCCCATGAATACTCTTTGGCCATTTGACCAAGCGAGGAATTGTGCAGTTATCACTACTACGCATGTGATGAAGAATGGCTGTGACATAGCATATGTTTACCACGACGAAGATGACCACGGATGGCAGTTTCATTACAACGGAGAGAAAAACGTGGCTGACTGCATGGTTGTCGCACTCGAAGAGATCGTAGTTCTTGATTCTTCTGTGCTCGAAGTGGCAGACATTCCCCCTGGGTGGATGGCTTCACGTGAGGAGAAGGGCGCGCCTTGGAAACGCGCGAAGCAATAAAGAAAACGATCGGCAGCGGTGCATCATTAATCGCCCCCCTCCACCTTTGTGTCTTGGCGTCTTCGCGTTTTCAGCATTTCAACGGATGCACAAACGCATGAGCCATTCCGCCGCCAACACACCTGACCGCGCCACCGCATCCGCCATTTCGCACGCCGCGCGCGTCATCGACTCGCTCCGCCCCGGCCTCCACGCCGACACCGCGCTGCGCCAATACTTCGCCTACTGGAACCGCCTCGGCCCCCGCCAAAAACGCGCCATCTCGCACGCCACTTTCGTTTATTTCCGCTGGCTCGGCTGGCTCGACCGCAAAAGCTCGCCGCAAAAACGCATCGCCGCCGCGCTCGAACTCCAAACCCGCTTCGACCAAAACCCCGCCTCGATCAAAGCCGAGGCCATCGCCGCGCTCGCCGTTCCCGAGTGGACGCGCGACGAAGTCACCTTCCCTGCCGAAAGCCTCCGGCTCCTCCAAACCGATCCGGCCCTCTGGCTCCGCGCGCAAACCGGCGCCGCCGCGACGCTCCCCGCGCAACTCGTCGATTGCGAGCCCGCCGACGGCACGCCCGTCCCCGCGCCCACCGCCTTCCGCTACAGCGGCAGACAGGACCTTTTCCTCACTCCGCAATTTCACAACGGCCTTTTCGAAATCCAGGACCTCGCCTCGCAACTCGTCGGACACGCCTGCGCGCCCAAGCCCGGGCAAACTTGGTGGGACGCCTGCGCCGGCGAAGGCGGCAAGACGCTCCATCTCGCCGACCTCATGCAAAACAAGGGCATGCTCTGGGCCAGCGACCGTTCCTTCCGCCGCATCCAGTCGCTCAAACGCCGCGCCGGACGCGCCAAGGTTTTCAACTACCGCGCCGCCGCTTGGGACGGCTCCGCAAAACTTCCGACCAAGACCAAGTTCGACGGCATCCTGCTCGACGCTCCTTGCAGCGGACTCGGCACCTGGCAGCGCAACCCGCACGCGCGCTGGACAACGACGCCCGACGACGTGCGCGAACTCGCCGCCGTGCAAACGCAGCTCCTCGCCAACATCGCCGGTTCGCTCAAGCCCGGCGGACGCCTCGTCTATGCCGTCTGCACGCTCACGCGCAGCGAGACAACGGCCATCGCCGACGCCTTCACCGCCGCACACTCCGATTTTGAGCCCGCCCCGGCTTTCGCCGCCTCCACGAGCGACGCCGCTCAGGTCACGATCTGGCCGCACGAGCACAATAGCAACGGCATGTTCATCGCAGCGTGGAGGAAAAAGTAGGAAGTAGAAATTAGGAATTAGAAAGCAGGAAGGGGAGCGTGCGCGTGCCGCGTGCAGAAGGGTTTATTTATTGGCTCACGCAACGACGCGGCTTTGGCTACCGCTGCACCAATCGGGAAATCACACATGCCTTGAGGTAGGGCGAAGCCTCCGGCTGAGCCGGGAGTGCTTTTCGCATCAGAACGCTCTCGGCTCAGCCGGAGGCTTCGCCCTACCGGACTGGCATCAAATCTGATACTCGGGGCGGCCGCTGGATTCGTGGAGGCCGCATTCGCGCTTGAGGCCGCCGAAACGGGTGTCTTCCTCGCGCATGCCTTCGAGCAGTTTTGTCGTGCTGTGCCAGTCGCCGACCGACACATATCCCTGCTCCCAGAGCGGGTGATACGGAAGGCCGTGTTTCGTGAGATATTGATGCACGCGTTTGTTGTCCCAATCGATGATCGGGTAAACCTTCGCCACCTTGTTTTGCTGCTGCACGACCTTGAGCGTGCCGCGCGTGCTCGATTGCGAGCGCCTCAGGCCCGCCAGCCACGCCGTCGCGCCGAGTTCGCGCACGGCGCGAGCCATCGGCTCAACCTTGTTGATGTGATTGTAGCGTTTCAGTCCGTCGATGCCCTGCTCCCATTGTTTGCCATAAAGCGCCTCCTGCTCGGCGGCGGTCATGAGCGGCGTATATTTTTTCACGTTCAGTCCGAGTGTCTCCGTCAAGTCGCGGGCGAAGCGGTATGTCTCGGGGAACAAATATCCGGTATCGATGAAGATCACCGGAATGCGCGGGGCGATGCGCGTTGCCATGTGGAGCATCAAGGCGGCTTGCACCCCAAAGCTCGTGGTCATCACGAGCCCGTCGCCAAACCGCTCCACTGCCCATCGTATTCGATCCTCGGCGGAGGCGTTTTCGAGGTTCTGCTCGGAAAACGATGACGGCTCATTGACGGAAGCGAGCGCAAGCGTGGACACCGGCGCGGAGACAGCGGATGCGGTTAAGGACATTTTGTAGGTTGGTTTAAAATACTTAATTTATGTCCTTGGTAAAGATATTGCGTCATTTTTAACTTATCTTTCGCAAAAAGATCAAACACCCAATTCCCGAGCATTACCTATTCATCCGCCGTGCTTTACAGGCTTTCCGCCATAAATTACCAGCATGGGAATCGTCGTATTGTGGCGCACCTTCTGAATCGTGCTCCCGAAAATCACATCGCCCACGGCCTTGTGTCCATGCGAGGCCATCACGATCAAATCGCATCCGCTCGATTCCGCCACGCGCAAAATCTCCTGCGGCGGATTCCCCATCGCGAGTTCCCATTCCACGCGCAATCCCTCGCTCCGAAACGCCTCCGCCTGTTGCTGCAAGTAATCCTTGTCCGAGCGGATTTCCTCCGATTCCGCGAGCTTCAAGTGGTCGAAGTGGCGCGCCGCCCATCCGTCCGCCACGTGCACGAGCAGCACTTCGCCGCCTGTGATCCGCGCCAGCTTTCGCACATGCTCCAGCATGGGCGCGTCGGACGACACATTTTCCACAGCGACCAGAATTTTTTTATACATGGCGTTTTTCTCCTTTTGTCGTCGACCGCGATCATCACCCCGAGCGCGACCCGAACATGAAATCAAACAACAGCTTCGCATTCAAGACTACGATCACGGCCGTTACCACCCACGCCAGCACGCGAAGCCACGGCGGCGTCACCAGCGATCCCATTTTCTTTTTCTCGCTCGTGAACATCACGAGCGGAATGACCGCAAACGGCAGCTGCAGGCTCAACACCACCTGCGAAAACACCAGCAGCTTTGCCGTCCCGCTCTCGCCGTAGATCGCCGCGCAAATCACCGCGGGCACAATCGCTATCAACCTCGTGATCAATCGCCGCAGCCACGGACGCATGCGGATGTTGAGAAAACCCTCCATCACGATCTGCCCCGCAAGCGTGCCCGTGAGCGTCGAGTTCTGCCCCGATGCCAGCAGCGCCAGAGCGAACAACGTGCTCGCGACGCCCACCCCCAGCATCGGCGACAGCAGCAGATACGCATCCTGGATCTCACCCACGTCCGTGCGCCCCTGGGCATGAAAAACCGCGCCCGCGACCACAAGGATCGCCGCGTTGATGAAAAACGCCAGAAACAGCGCCACCGTCGAGTCTATCGTCGCAAACTTCACCGCCTCCGCCTTCCCGCCCCACGTCTGCTCGTATTTGCGCGTCTGCACGATCGACGAGTGCAGATACAGATTATGCGGCATCACTGTTGCCCCGATGATCCCGATCGCCACGTAAAGCATCGCCGGATTTTTTATTATCTCAGCCGACGGCACCAAACCCGCCGCCACGTCGCCCATCACCGGTTTCGCAAAAAACAATTCCAGTCCGAAACACAGCGCGATCACCAGCATGAGCGAAATCACGATGGCCTCCAGCAGCCGGAATCCCTTGTGCGCGAGCCAGAGCACCAGCACCACGTCGAGCGCCGTCAGGCACACTCCCCACACCAGCGGAATCCCGAACAGCAGATTCAGCGCAATCGCCGTGCCGATCACCTCCGCCAGATCGCACGCGCAAATCGCCACCTCGCACAAAACCCAGAGCCCGAACGCAACCGGCCTCGAATAATGATCGCGGCACGCCTGCGCCAGGTCGCGCCCCGTCGCGATTCCCAGCCGGGCACACAATGACTGCAACAGAACGGCCATCAAACTCGACAGCGCGATCACGCTCAAAAGCGTGTATCCAAACTGCGCCCCTCCCGCGATGTCCGTCGCCCAGTTGCCCGGGTCCATATAACCCACCGCAACCAGGTATCCGGGGCCTGAAAACGCCAGCAGTTTCCGCCAGAAACCAAGCCCTTTCGGCACCTTCACCGTCGCATGCGCCTCCGCAAGACTCAGGCTCGTGCGCGCCTGCCGCCAGCCTTCCTCGGGAGCTTTTGCCGCCCCGTCCTTTTCCGTGTTCGTCCCGTTCATTTCCGCACCTCGATGTTTCCCGCCTCGCCCAGCCCGATCACAGCCTCGCCCGCCCCCTTCACCTCGCAACACACCACGCCGCCCGCCGGATCTCGGCGCGTCACGCGCACCCGCGCCCCCGGCTTCAAACCCGTGTCGCGGATGAAATTCAAGAACGCCGGCGTCTGGTCGCGAATGCGCGCCACGCTCCACTGCGTTTTCAATTCGCACGACGCCAGCGTGAGCCGCGACGATGACGCCCCGCCCGGCCCGGCCATTTCGCCTTTCGCGCTCGGAATCGGATCGCCGTGCGGATCGACCGTCGGATGCCCCAGCAGCTCGTCGATGCGTTCAAGCACGCGATCCGAAACCGCGTGCTCCAGCGCCTCCGCCTCCTCATGCACCCCGGCCCAGTCCATCTTGAGCGTTGTCACCAAAAACGTCTCCACCAGCCTGTGCTTGCGCAGCACCGCCGCCGCCGCCGCGCGCCCCGCCTTCGTGAGTTTCACCCCCTCGCGCGGCCTGTGCGCGAGAAGCCCCTGCCCCGCGAGGGCCTTGACCATCGTCGTGACCGTGCCCGGCGACACATCGAGCGCCTCCGCCAGCGCCCCCATGGGCATGACCTCCCCGCCCGATCCCTCGCCGTGCACAAGAATCGCCTTGAGATAGTTCTCTACAGTGCTGGAAAACATGATCGTCCATCATGCAAAGAGCATTCGATCATGCAATCAAAAAATCAATTTTGATTGATCAAAATAATGTGCTGCAAACCCTCGCGCCCCGATGGCGCCGCAAGCGCCGGCTCGCCTCATCCTTTTGCGATTTTCCCGTAGATCTTCTCCGCCGCGAGGATGCCCTTTTCCATCACGCCGAGGTGGAAGCTCTCGTTCGGCGCGTGCAGGTTGTCCTCCGGAAGGAAAAGCCCGAGCATCACGGAATCCAGCCCGATCACGCGTTTGATGTCGGCGATGATCGGCACGCTGCCGCCCTCGCGCAAATACAGCGGGGCTTTGCCGAAGACCTCCTTCACCGCCGCGTCCGTCGCGCGGAATGCGCGCGCGAGCACCGGCGGCTGGTCCTTCGGCGTGTTGCTGCGGTCCGGCGGCACCACGACATAGGCCTGCGCGTCGTGCTGGTCGATCAGCTCGAAGGTCACATCCTTCGGCATGCGTTCCTTGATCGCGTTGTAAACGAGCTCGCGGATGCGGGCCGGGTCCTGGTTCGACACGAGCCGGCAGCTGATCTTCGCAAACGCCTTGCTGGGGATCACGGTCTTCGTGCCCTCGCCCTGATAGCCGCCGCCGATGCCGTTGAACTCCAGCGTGGGCGCGTAGCGCGTCGCCTCGAACGGCGAGTAACCCTGGGCCGGATGAAACGCCTGGATGCCCAGAAACTGGCGGTATTGCTCCTCGCTCTGCCCGAATTTCGCCAGTTCCTCGCGCTCCCATGCCTCGACCGGAAGCACCGCGTCATAAAACCCGGGCACATTCACGCGCCCGTCCGGCGAATGCAGCGACGCGCACACTTCGCTGAGCGCTTGTATCGGGTTTCTCAATACGCCGCCGTGCAGGCCCGAGTGCAAATCCATCTTCGCGCCGGTGATGACGAGGTCGAACAGCATCAGCCCGCGCAAGCCGCACGTCACGACCAGCTGGTCGGGCCGCGGGCTGCCCGTGTCGGACAGAATCACGCAATCCGCCCTGCCCAGTTTCGCTTTGTATTGCTCCAGGAACGGCAGGAACCCCGGGCTTCCCATCTCCTCCTCGCCCTCGACGACAAACGTGATTTGAAGCGGCAGGTCCGGCTCGCGCTCCAGCAATTTCGCGACCGCCGAAATATGCACCAGCAACGGCCCCTTGTTATCCGCCGCCCCGCGCCCGTAGATGCGCCCGTCGCGAATCTCCGGCTCGAATGCCGGGCTCTTCCACAAATCGAGCGGATCCGCCGGCTGCACATCGTAGTGCCCGTAAATGATCACGTGCGGCCACTTTTCGTCGCCGCCGCGGTGCGCATGGATGATCGGATGCACGCCCGACGGGATCGAAACCACATCGACCTTGAACCCGGATGTTTTCAATAGATCGACAACGAGATCGCGCGCCGCCGCCATTCCGGCCTTGGCGGACGAATCGGTGGAAATGCTCGCGCAACGAATGAATTCCTTGAGTTTTTCGACGGGATTAAACATACTGCCCACCGTGGCGAAAAACCCGCGCCCATGCTAGCCGTAAATGCAAGGCCGGCGCAGGAAGAATGGCCTCCGGCGGGGCGCGCGGATTTTTTCCGTCACCTTTTCATCCGGCTTGCGTCTTCCGGCCCCCGACCGGCATTTTGCCGGTCGCATTGTTTAAGAACCAACGCTTCATCCCGCCACCAGCAGCCACAACCACCCGTATCCGTTTTTCCAAAACATGGCCAAATCCAGCAAGCCCTTCGGCAAAATCATTTTCATCGTCATCCTGGCAGCCCTGACCGGCGCCGGCTACTGGTATTGGAAACGCGGCTCCCAAAAGCCGCCCGAAATCATCACCGCCACCATCACCCGCGGCGAAGTCATCCAGAGCATCACCGCCACCGGCGTCCTGCAGGCCCCCACCAGCGTCGATGTCTCCTCGCAAATCTCCGGTAAAATCATCGCCCGCAACGTCGATTACAACGACCGCGTTAAGGAAGGCGACGTCCTCTGCCTCATCGACCCCGCCACTTACAAATCCAAACTCCTCCAGGCGGAGGCGCAGCTCGCCAACACGAAAGCGAGCCACACCCTCATCCGCCTCAACACCGAGCGCACGCGCGAACTCTTCCAAAAAAATCTCGTCGCCCAAGCCGACGTTGACCAGGCCAACGCCCAACTCGAACAAGCCGAAGCGCAGCTCAAAATCCAGGAAGCCAACGTTGAAACCGCCCGCGTTGACCTCGAACGCTGCACCATCACCGCCCCCATCACCGGCATTGTCCTCGATCGCCAGACCGACATCGGCAAAACCGTCGCCGCGAGCCTCAACGCCCCCACCCTCTTCACGCTTATCACCGACCTCACCAAACTCGAAATCAACGCCGACGTCTCCGAAGCCGACATCGGTGTCATCGCCGAGGGGCAGGATGTCGCCTTCACCGTGGACGCCTACCCCGGACGCCAGTTCCAAGGCAAGGTCACGCAAATCCGCAACCTTCCCAAAACCTCCCAATCCGTCGTCGTCTATTCCACCATCATCGACGTCGACAACCGCGACCTCCGTCTCAAACCCGGCATGACCGCCAACGTATCCATCATCACCGCGCGCCGTGACAACGTCCTCAAAGTCCCCAACGCCGCCCTCCGCGCCCGTATTCCCGAAGAACTCCTCCAGACCGCCGCCAGCGCTCCCTCGCAAAACGCCGCTTCAGCCCCCGCCGGCGACACCACACCCGCCACGCGCGAACAAATCCAGCAGCTCATGCAGGATGGGGGCGTCACTTACGTCCGAGGCCAGCCCATCGCTCCCACCGATATGGAAAAACTCAAACAACTCGCCGCCCAGCGCGGCTTCTCCATCCCCGAAAACTTCGGCTCGGGACGCGGCACCGGCGGCCAGCGCCGCCGTGAAGGCGACTCGCAAACCAGCAGCGCCGCCACCGCCGGCAACCGTCCCACATCGCGCACCGTTTACGTCCTGTCCAGCCCGCTTCCCGACCTGAAAATCACCCCCGTCAACGCCCGCTTCGGCATCAGCGACGGCACCTTCACCGAAGTCATCAGCGGCCTCAAGGAATCCGACATCATCATCACCAACGCCTACCTCTCCGACTCCGCCCCGTCCACGAGCACCTCCGCCAATCCCTTCCAGCAGCAACGCGGCCCCGGCCCGCGCCGTTAAGAAAAGCCTGAAGACTGAAAACAACGCCTCCGCGCCAAAATCCCTCCCGCGAACTCCACACACCCACTCCCTCAGCCTTCAGTCCTTCAGGCTTTCAGCCCTTTTCCCATGCAACTTGTCGTCAAACTCACCGACATCCACAAAACCTACAGCAACGGTGAAATCGCAGTGCGGGCCGTGCGCGGCGTCTCGCTGGACATATTTCCCGGCGAATTTGTCGCGCTCATGGGCGCATCCGGCTCCGGCAAATCCACCCTCATGAACACCCTCGGCTGCCTCGATCGCCCCACCAGCGGCACCTACCTCCTCGACGGCATCGACGTGTCCAACCTCGACCGCAACGAACTCGCCGACATCCGCAACCAGAAACTCGGCTTCGTCTTCCAAGGCTTCAACCTCCTCTCCCGCACCACCGCCCTCGAAAACGTCGAGCTGCCCATGCTCTACGGCGACAAACGCATCTCCAGCTCCGAACTGCGCAAACGCGCCATGGAAGCGCTCGAAATTGTCGGCCTCGCCCAGCGCTTCGACCACTATCCCAGCCAACTCTCCGGCGGCCAGCAGCAGCGCGTCGCCATCGCACGCGCCCTCGTCAACCGCCCTCAAGTCCTCCTCGCCGACGAGCCCACCGGCAACCTTGACAGCAAAACCTCCGTCGAAGTCATGGGCGTTTTCCAGAAACTCAACGACCAAGGCATCACCATCCTCATGGTCACGCACGAGCTCGACATCGCGCGTTATTGCAAACGCAACCTCATCCTCCGCGACGGCAAACTCGTCAGCGACGTCCTTGTCCAAAACCGCCTCAACTCCGCCGACGAACTCCGCAAACTCGCCGAGGCTGAAGCCCGGGCGAAACTCACCGGCCATGACTGACCCAGCATCCAAGCCCGCCGCAAACAAGCGCCAGCGCCGTAGCGCAGGCTTCCAGCCTGCCCGGATCGGGTGGCACGGGCATCTTGCCCGTGCGACAGGGCCCCGCCCCGCCCTTTGCCATTTGGAGTTTCTTTGGGATTTGGAAATTGGAATTTGTGATTTTTAACGCCACGCCATGCGCATCTTCTCCACAATCATCATCGCCCTCCGCGCCCTCCGCCGCAACAAGCTCCGCTCCGCCCTCACCGCGCTCGGCATGATCATCGGCGTCGGCGCTGTCATCGTCACCGTCAACCTCGGCACCGGGGCCAAGGCCGCCGTCGAAGCCCAGATCGCCAGCCTCGGCCAGAACCTCATCAACGTCTTCCCCGGCGCAAACAACACCGGAGGCGTGCGCGGAGGCTGGGGCACCGCCAGCTCGCTCACCATCGACGATGCCGAGGCGATCAAACTCGAAATCCCCGGCGTCATGGGCGTCAGCCCCACCACCCGCGACTACACGCAACTCATCGCGGGCGCGTTGAACTGGCGCTGCCTCATCCAAGGCGAATCCGCCGACTTTCCCTCCATCCGCGCCTGGCCCCTCGCCGACGGCGCATTTTTCACCGACAACGACGTGCGCACCACCGCCAAAGTTTGCGTCATCGGCAACACCGTCGCCGAACAACTTTACCCGGGCACCGATCCCATCGGCCAGACCCTCCGCGTCCGCAACATCCCCCTGCGCATCGTAGGCGTGCTCATCCCCAAAGGCTTCAATGCCTACGGCCAGGATCAGGACGACGTCGTCATCATCCCCTACACCACCGCCATGAAACGCGTCACCAAACGCGACCGCATCAGCCAGATCACCGTGCAAGCCCAGAGCGACAAAGTCATGCACCGCGTGCAACGCGACATCGCCGACCTCCTCCAGCAACGCCGCAAAGGACGCGAAGCCGACTACACCGTCGTCAACCAGATCGAACTCGCCGAGGCCGCCAACAAATCCTCCGAAACCCTCCGCATGCTCATCCTCTCCGTCGCCATCGTCTCGCTCATCGTCGGCGGCATCGGCATCATGAACATCATGCTCGTCTCCGTCACCGAGCGCACCCGTGAAATCGGCATCCGCCTCGCGGTCGGCGCGCACGGAAGCGACGTGCTCTTCCAATTTCTCACCGAGGCCATTGTCTTGAGCGTCATCGGCGGCGGCATCGGCATCTTCGCCGGCGTCATCGGCTCGCACATCCTGAAATACTACACCGGCTGGTCCATCGCCATCTCTCTCCCCTGGATTCTGGGAGCCTCTGCTGTCAGCGCGCTTGTCGGCATCTTCTTCGGCTACTACCCCGCCCGCAAAGCCGCCCAGCTCGACCCTATCGACGCCCTTCGCTACGAGTAGGTTGGAATGCGGATTTCGGATTGCGGAATGTGGAATTACGAACCATCGCATTGCAGTCACGCAACCCGTTCCCGTTTTCATGCCGCCCGAAATCCAGCACCCAGCCCATCCCGCTCGCCGGATCGTGTGGCACGGGCTGCCAGCCCAAAAGCTGAGGTGGTCCGCGCAAGTCTTTTTTTGAAGGATTTTCAGGCTGGGGCGATCCGGGGGCGGGCCCGTTTGGCCAGGGCGCTCAGGTAACGGGTTTGGTCATAGGCAACGCCATCGTTCCAGCAGCACC
>JARKRC010000070.1 GCA_029974595.1 Ereboglobus sp.
GCGCGCTCCCTCGGCAGGGTGAATGTGGAGCCGATCGCGGCCGGGTCGGGAGTCGACGCCGCCGGCATGCGTTTCGAATTTCTCGCCACCCCTCACGACGGTGCGGAACCCATCGCGGTGACGATTAGTCGGGGCGGGCAGCGCTGCGGCATCCTCACCGATCTCGGGTATCCGTTCCCGGGCTTGGCCGACGCGCTGGCGACTCTGGATTTCGTATTTTTGGAAAGCAATTACGATCCCGACCTTTTGGCCGCCAATCCGCGCTATCCGTATCCGCTCAAGTCGCGAATAAAGGGGAACGGGGGGCATCTGGCGAATTCGGAGGCGGCGGCGCTGGTGGCGGGGTTGCCGAGCGACCGCTTGAGGCGGGTGGTGCTTTCGCATTTGTCCGAGGAAAACAATCGTCCCGAGTTGGCAATGGCCACCTTTGCCGCGGTGATGGGCGCAAGGGTCGCCGAACAGGGGATGCGCGTCGGCGTGGCGTGGCGGCACAAACCGATGCTCTTATGCGGGGTGATTTGACCAGTACCGACAGTTTTTTTTAGGCCGGATGTCGTGGACGGCCGCCGGCGGCGGGGTGCGAGCGATGAGCGAATCCAGTCTGAACAGCGAGAACCGCGACGACGTCCTGCACGTGCCTAATCTTTTCGAGTACTTCTGCCAGCGGACGTCGGAGGATTTCCGCAACCGTGTGAGCGGCGACGATCCCCCGACAGTTTCTTTCGCCAGCCTAGTCCTGTCCTTCCTCGCCGGCATGGCGTTTTTCATCTTCGGCAAACCGCATTTGGCCAAGGCCACGTTTGTGGTATTCGGCCTTCTCGTCCTGTGGACGGTGTGGGGCGTCGTGGTGCGCTCCAATTCGCGCTCCGGCCAGAAGGCCGACGACATACGGAACGGTTCGTTTCCGCCCGAGGCGGCGCCGTTTGTCCTCGCCCGCCTGAAGTGGTGGAATTCCCTGGTATCGCCGGCCCGTTGGGCCAAGCACAGCCGCATCTACGACCGCCGGATCAAGCTGGAACGCAAGATCGCGGAGTTGCAAAAGCAGATCGAGGAGGCGATCGCCAAGACGCCGAGCTTGCAAAACGGCTACCAGCCGCCGAGCGACGAGGAAGTGGCGGAGCTTGCCGGCACGATGCAGAATTTTCTCGCCCGTAAAAACGAGGAAGCGCAGATCGCGGAAATCGCCGACCCTTTCGCGCGCCTGCGGGCGGAGTTGGTGCTGCACCTGGCCTTGATGTTCAAGATCGAGGAAATGGCGGAAAAACTCGACCGCATCGAGAAGCTGACCGTGGTGTTCCAGAATTTCAGCCCGAGCGAATTGTCCTCGGTGGTAAGCGAGGCCCTGCAAGTGTTGGAAGAACGCCGAATCCTTGTTTTGCAGGTGGACAAGATCGAGCCCGAGAACTTCATCGACCTGGTGACGGTGCGCATCGAATTGTGATTGTCCGGCGCGTTGACGGAGGGATTATGTCGACTCATAATTCGCGGATCGGCGAGGCGGGCGAGGAAATGGCGGTCGCATATCTTCGCGAGCGCGGCCTCAAAATAGTCGACCGTCGCGTACTGTTTCGCCGGGGCGAACTCGATATCGTCGCCCGCGACGGCGACGAATGGGTGTTCGTCGAAGTCAAAACCCGCACTTCCGACGTCATGGGACTGGCCGGCGAGGCCATGAACACCCGGAAAATCACTCGCATGGCCCGCGCCGTCGAGGAATACCTCCACCTGCACGGGCTCGACGACGCGCCGGTCCGTTGCGATCTCGTCACAATCGATTTTCTGCCCGACGGCGGGGCGAAGATCGAACACTTCCCCGGGGGAATTACGTTTTCGTAGCGCGCGCGGGCAAGCGTTCGCCTTTGCGGGCACAGGCGTTTTTGCACCATCTGATCCGGGACGCGTTTTGTTGAAAACGCGAAAGCGGAATTTATCGTTGCCGAGAACGCCCTCGTGACTATCTTGAAATGGCCCTTTGGCCGTGATCCTTCGTCAAAACAGGCTTCTCGGGATTTTCAAAAAACAACCGCCACCGCGTTTTTTGAAAACCCTGCCAGCCTGTTTT
>JARKRC010000029.1 GCA_029974595.1 Ereboglobus sp.
GAGACTTTGAGCGGTGCTGGCGCGGTAGGCCAATACGTCTCGTTTAAACTCTTCGCTGTATGGTGGTTTGTTTGCAGGCATTGTTGTTTGTGTTTTCTATTTTTACCTGTCTTCCCTGTCTACACTTTAGGGGTAACCTCACCCTTTTCGTTCTTGAAACGCAGCATTTGCTCCTTGTTGCGCAAGATGTCGTCCACCTCGGATTGAAGCGCGGCGTCGCCTTTCTTTGCATTATCCTCCGCAAAATAGCCGGCGATGGTCGCGTCCATATTCGCGAGCGATGCATTCAAGAACGCCTTGTAATCACCCGTTGCGGCGGCAATTTCGAAGAGCAATTTCTCCGAAAGCAACGCCTCGAATTTCACGCGCAGCCAGCCCTTTTGGGCGTCCGCATCTCCGCGAAAGGACGCCACGCTGTCGATGAAGAAAAGCGTGTTGGTTTTGATGCGCGGCAGTTTTACGGCGTCGGCAAAGCGATGAAAATTCGCCTTCTCGATGGTGAAGTGTTCATCAATGGCCTGACGCAAAAGCAATTCTTGGTAGGCGACACTGAAAACCTGCGGCAGCAATTCCATGCCAGCCTGCAACTCCAAGTCGTTCGATAGTTTGGCAATACCGCCTTTTTCAATGCTCTCCACGGAAATACCGGAAAACTCCGGGGCGAGCGCCGACAAATCCTCGCCGATTTTGAAGGTTCTTTCCACACTTTTGCCAACTTGTGCAAAGGTGATGCCGCTATTTTTTGCGATGTTTTTGACCTTATAGCGGGCTGCTGTGTCGCGCTCGGCGTTTATTCCGAGAATCTCTGGATATTCCACACAGACGCCCTTCACCAAACCCTTGTTAAACGCCTCCACGGAATTCAGGTTATAGGCCAGTCGCTCATAATCTTTTTCTCCATCCGCCTTTTCCGGAAAGGTCGCTCCAAAACGAAAAATCAACTGCGGCTTCAATCCCTCGATAATGTTTTTCCACGCGGTGTTTTCCTTTCGGAAACGGTGCGGCTCGTCAATGATGACAATCGGTTTTGTCACCCGCAATCCCTCAATCGGATTGCTGACCGAGCCGAATAGCGTCGTGTCAAAATCGTTTTTCCACATGGAGTTCTTTTTGTCGAGCATTGCGTCGTTCAGCAAAAGGGCGTTGATTGTATTACGCTCGGAAACAGACGCGTCGCAGAACGACCGCACGCTTTCGGGCATTTGTTTTCGTTTCCCCTTCGCGGCAAAATCGCCCGCGTTGACGACACCGAGCGAAATACTCTGATTGCCAAATTCCTGACGGAAATGCGTCCGCCAGTCATCCGCCGAAATAGAGGATTTGACGCCCTCCTTGATCGCCACGCTTGGCACCAAAATAATGAATTTGAACAGACCGAACCGCTGTTTCAGTTCGTGCATCAGGCGCGTATAAACGTAGGTTTTCCCCGTGCCGGTTTCCATTTTTATATCAATGCAAAGTGTCGGCGAACAGCCCGCTGTATCGGGATTGGCACAGGGATTTTTATTTTCATTCGGCCTGATGCTGTCGGCGTTGATTGCCTTGATGGCGGCGTCAATGGCGTCGCGCTGGTATTGAAGTCGTTGGAGTTGCATTGCTTAATACCGCTCAATCAATACGGGCGACTGCTCCAGAACCGCCTTCAGGTTTGTTTTCAATTCCCTCCGCGCCTCAAGGTTGAAGGCATGGGGATAAAGGACAATGGTCGAAACCGACAGTCCGTCTTTCCCGATTTTGTTCAACAGCGCCTTTAACGCCGCCGTGTTCCAATCCGGCTCCAACAAATACAACAAGCCGCCGTTGGGAACATAATGCGCCGTATAATTGGCAAGCGGCAATTTTTCCGTTTTCGCGTCAAAGGTCAGTCCGTCATCCACAAGCCATGTGGCAAGCAGCGTGTCAACTCCCGTGGTATTTGTGGTGGGATGCGCGAAGGAATTTATCATTTCCGTGTCGGCGACGAGTTCCGCGTCGGGATTAAAGGCGTCCACTTTATCCAGCGTTTGCTCGCTGGGTGTGATGAGCCGGTAATGTTTGAACCCAAAGTCAAAGTCCGCAGGAAGCGTGGTGGCGTTTTCCTGCTTTAGTTTCGCCGAGGCGCGCTTGATGCGCTCGCGAGATATTTCGTCTATAGTGTTGTAGCCGACCTTGCGCGCCTCGCTACCTTCCCTTGTCGGTTCATTTAACTGAACAAGAATATATTTCCGATTGCCGCCATCTTTCGCGTTTAACTGCATTACTGCATGTGCAGTCGTGCCGCTGCCGGCAAAAAAATCAAGGATTATATCGTTCTTATTACTTCCCAGCATCATCAGGAACTGGATTAGTGTTGAGGGCTTGGAATAATCAAATGTCTTTGCCATTTCCAAATCGGATAAAGATGTTGATCCTTGTGCAGTAGTGCCAACTTCGTCAGGCAGCAGAGTGCTATATGGAATAATCGAAATCCCGGATTCAAAGATTCGATAAATCTCATTTATTCCATCCTGTGATTTAATTTCAAGTTGTCCTGATTTCAACAGCTCCATTGCTGTTACCTTTCCAACGCGCCATCTTCCTTCGGTTCCGTCTTTCTTTATTGGAAATACTTCGATTCCATTTATTTCAATCGGATAAAACATTGCGGGACGGTCTTCCCGTCTGTCTGCCTGTCCCCATTGACGAAGATTTTCTTTCCGTCCATTGTTTGGAGTTTCTATCATTTTGAATGATAGTTTTTCGATATTTTTCGCGTGAGAAAGTATATATTCATGTGTTGATGAAATTGTTGAAGTTGTTCCAACTTTACCCAATTTCGCCTTCCAGATAAATGCGGCCACAAAATTCCCCTCTCCGAACACATCATCCATAAGCAACTTCAAATTTGCCTGCTCATTGTCGTCAATGGACACAAAAATCACGCCGTCGTCGCACAGAAGTTTTTGGGCAAGTTTCAAGCGTGGATACATGAACGTCAGCCACGCGCTGTGACTGCTGCGCCCGTTGATGGATTTCAGGCGCTTGATTTCCTCGTCGGTGTGACCGAGTTGGGTTTGGAGTTTGTCGTTAGTAAATTCAAAGCGGTCGTTATAGACAAAGCCGTCACCACCCGTGTTGTAGGGCGGGTCAATGTAAATGACCTTCACTTTTCCGGCGTAGGCGTTGACGAGGTGGCGGAGCGCGTCGAGGTTGTCGCCGGTAATGAAGACGTTTCCCGAGTTGGCGTTTTCGGGCTTGGAGTTGTGCGCGATGTCGGGCGCGAGGAAGGTTTCGGAGGCGAGACCGCTTTGGAGGCGGGCGTAATCTTTACCCACGAAGCCGAGCCGGTATCCGTCTCGCACCTCCGCGATATTGGAGGATTTTAGTTCCTCCAAAAACTTGTCGGTTTTGAACGCACCGTCTCTGTCTAGGAATTGAGGAAATTTTTCGCGAAGGGCGGCGAGGAGTTCGGAGTTGGGTTTTGTGGCTGCATTGGCGGCGCGAATTGTATGCAGGCCGAAGGAGAGAGGGTTGTTTTCAGGCATGGCAAAGGTGCGTCTGGTGCGCTTGCGCTTTTGCCGATGTCAGGATGCCATCCATGGAGATGCGTCGTGCCAAAAAAGAGGGGCGTGTCAGATAATACGCCCCGCTACTGGCACGACCAAGCGCCATGGAAGGACGCTACCAACACGCCCCAATCGGAGCGTATGTGCAGCGCTGTCTTCCGTTGCTAAATTGGTCGTTTTGTAGCGGACAGCAGCCGAAGCTACGCGAAATGGATTATGATGTTGATGTTATGATTCTAGCTGGCGGTTTCCTGGAGTGTTGGAGGTGATAATCGGATAAACGGGATGATTTGTGCGTCTTAAGCGTCGTTGCGCCAAGTTTTATTTCTGCGGTGACATGCCCGCCGCTTTCAAAGCGTGGATGTGTTTGCGTGCTCCAAGGCATAAAAAAGGCGGGATGCGTTGATTGCATCCCGCCTTTGCGTGAAGTGTTGTGAAGCGCCTTATCAGAGCTTGGCGGCTATCTTCTTGGTCAGCTCAACGACGCGGTTGGAGTAACCCCATTCGTTGTCATACCAGCTGACGAGCTTGAAGAAGTTCGGATTGAGCTCGATGGAGGAGCCGGCGTCGAAGATCGAGGAGAGCTTGTCGTGGATGAAATCGGACGAGACGACTTCGTCCTCGGTGTAGCCGAGTATGTCCTTCAGGTAGGTCTCGGAGGCCTTCTTGAGGGCGGCCTTGATCTCGACGAGCGAGGTGGCCTTGGCGGTCTTGAACGTGAGGTCGACGACGGACACGGTCGGGGTTGGCACGCGGAAGGACATGCCGGTGAGCTTGCCCTTGACTTCGGGAATCGCGAGGCCGACGGCCTTGGCGGCGCCGGTGGTGGAGGGGATGATGTTGATCGCAGCGCTGCGGCCGCCTTTCCAGTCCTTTTTGGAGGGGCCGTCCACGGTTTTTTGCGTGGCGGTGTAGGAGTGGATGGTGGTCATGAGACCTTCGGTGAGGCCAAAGCCTTCCTTGAGCATGACGTGCACGATGGGCGCAAGGCAGTTCGTGGTGCAGGAGGCGTTCGAGACGATGTTGTGCTTGGCGGGATCGTATTTGTCGTCATTGACGCCCATGACAATGGTGATGTCTTCGCCTTTGCCGGGGGCGGAGATGATGACTTTCTTCGCGCCGGCGGCGATGTGGCCCTTGGCTTTTTCGGCGTCGGTGAAGAGGCCGGTCGATTCGATGACCACCTGCACGCCGAGCTTGGCCCAAGGGAGTTCGGCGGGGGTCTTGGCGGAAACGACGAGGATGTCCTTGCCATTCACGACGAGGACATCGTCCTCGGCCTTGTCGGCGACAGATTTTTTGGAGGTGACGGTGCCTTGGAATTTGCCCTGTGTGGAGTCATACTTCAGCAAATAGGCGAGGTTGTCGGCGGGGACGATGTCACCCACGGCGACGACGTCGAAAGTGGTGCCGAGCAGACCCTGCTCAACAAGTGCGCGAAAGACGAGACGACCGATGCGGCCGAATCCATTGATTGCAACTTTAACTGCCATGATTAGCTCCGTTTAGTTTAACTGAGTTTGATTACTGTTTTATGTGATGTGTTTATCAGAAACGCATCCTGTGACGCGAATGGTGAAATAAAATGACATGCGTGCGACTTTGCAAGGGTTTTGGTTGGCTGATGTTTTCGAGCGGGATGGGTTCCAGTGAGTCTGCACAGGGCGGATCTAATGGGTGCGCGGGTTTTGGCAAAATGTGCAAGACGCGGTTTATGCCTGCGATATCGATGACGTTGAAAAACACCATCTTGGAAATCCGGCGGAAAGGAGACGTTCGCAGGCAAATTATTTGAGGAAAAAGCGCACGGCTGCGAAATAGCCTTCGAGTCCGAGGCCGCTGATCATGCCCACGCAGGCGGGGGCGGTCAGCGACTTGTGGCGGAATTCCTCGCGCTTGTAGATGTTCGAGATGTGCACCTCGACGGCTGGCACATGCGCGCCGAGGAGCGCGTCGCGCAGGGCCACGCTTGTGTGCGTGTATGCGCCGAAATTGACGACGAGCGCATCAAACTTCGCGTCGGCAAAGGCGGCGATCTTGCTCACGATTTCGCCTTCGACGTTCGATTGGAAAAATTCGAGCGCGGCTTTGCCGCCGAACTCGGCTTGCAGCTGTTGCGCGAGCTGATCGAGGGTCGTGGAGCCGTAGATTTCGGGCTCGCGTTTGCCGAGGCGGTCGAGATTGGGGCCGTTGATGATGCCGATTTTTTTCATAATCAAATGTTGTGCGGATGTCTTTGCCGGGCCGATTTTTTTCAGAGCGGGTTGTCCGTTGCGATGAATTTCCACGGCAGGCCGAACTTTGCGGAAAGCTCGGCGGCGAGGGCTTTGACGCCGTGCACTTCGGTCGCGTAGTGGCCGCAGAGATAGAGGTTGAGCTTTTGCTCCTGCGCGACGTTGAACCATTCCTCGCGCAGTTCGCCGGTCACGAGCGTGTCGACTCCGGCGGCGGCCATTTCGCGGATGGCGCTGTTGCCGCTGCCGCTGCAAAAGGCGATCGCGCGCGGTTTCGTCGAGCCGCACTCGATCGCGATCACCCGCGGGTAGAGTTTTTCCAGTTGCGAGCGCAGGGCCGCGCGCGAGGCCTTGTGCGCGGCAATCCAGCCCACGGGTTCGCCGTCGTGCACCATGAAAGGCGTGCCGGGGACCAGGCCGAGCTGGCGCGCGAGGAGGGCGTTGTTGCCAATTTCGGGATGGGCATCGAGCGGCAGGTGCGACGAGTAGAGCGCGCAGTTGGCGCGCATGAGCGTGGAAACGCGGTCGTAAACGGGGCCGGTGATCGGGCGCGGCATGTCCCAATACATGCCGTGATGCGCGATGAGAAAATCGACTCCGGCGGCGGCGGCCTTGCGAAACGGCGTGACTCCGGAATCGACGATGGCGCCGATTTTCGTGACGCGCCCGTCGTTGGCGAGTTGAAGTCCGTTGAAGGCGCCGGGTGCGTCTTTGAATGCGGCGCGGCGGGTGCGTTCGTCGCAGTAGTCAACCAGTTCGCGGAGTGTGGGCATGTGCTGACGTTGGCTGAAGCGGCACGGACTGCCAAGCCTGCTTCCTCTTTGTGCCATGGTTTTATGGGCGGGCTTTTGACAGGCTGTATGCGACGATGTCGACAAGGCGTCCGTTTTTCGGAAGGGCGCGCGGGATGATGCCGGTGCGTTTCATGCCGGCTTTTTCCATGACGCGGCCGGATGCGGGATTTTCGACAAAATGGTGCGCGCGGATTTCGACGAGATTCGGGCTGAATTCTTCAAAAGCGAAATGGATGAGGCGTCGCGCGGCCTCGGTGCAGATGCCTTGGTTCCAGAATGGAACAGCGATCCAATATCCCATTTCACCGCGATTTTCCGCGAGTGTGAGTTTCAGATTTATGGCGCCGCGGAGTTCTCCATCGCGCGAACGGATGGCCAGCGTGAGATTCGATTTTTCGAGAAATTGGGGGAGGTGTGTCGCGATCCACGATTCGGCGGCGCCGTCGGGATAAGGATGCGGAACAAAAAAGGTGGTTGCCGCGATGCGCGCGTCGCCTGCGTAACGCTGCACAAGCGGCGCATCGGCCATCGTGAATGGCGAGAGCATGATGCGGGCGGCATGGAGGGTTGGGATCATGTGATGGCGACAACAGGGAGTCCGACCTTCAGGACGCGCACAAGGTTCAAACCTGTTTTCCGATTGCAAAAAATCCATTTGCCGCGCGGGCGCGTCGGGCGTGTCGTATGCCGCATGGATTTATTTGAAATCAAAGCCGAGATCGCGCCCGTCTCCGTCGAGGAAACGGACAATCTGCTGCTCGAACTCGGTATCGAGGGCTGGAGCCTGCTTGAGGATGTCATCGCAAAACGCGCGTGGGTCGTCGGCATTTTCCAGAGCGACGCGGAGACGCGCAAACAATGGGACGCGCTCAAACCGCTTTTGCCTGTCGCGCCGGTGAGCGAGGCGGCGCTGCGGTCGCTCGGCAACAGCGACTGGCGGGACAGTTACAAGGCGCATTTCAAGGCGTGGCGCTTCGGGCGCTTGCATTGGGTTCCGGTCTGGGAGCGCGAGACGTTTGTGCTGCCCGCCGGCGAGGAGGTCATCTGGCTTGATCCGGGGCTCGCGTTTGGCACGGGCAATCACGAGACGACGCGCCTGTGCGTGGAGCGGCTTGTCGAGCTGCCATTCGACGCGGAGACGCGCGTGATCGATGCGGGGTGCGGTTCGGGGATTCTCGCGCTTTCGGCAGCAAAACTCGGCTATAAAAACGTGGCTGGTTTCGACAATGATCCCGAGGCGGTGCGCGTGAGCATCGAAAACGCGGAACTCAACAACATGGCGGGCCGCGTGGATTTTTATACGGGCGATCTCGTCACCGGACTCGCGGGGCGCAAGGCCGGGATCGTCATGGCGAATATCCTGGCGAATGTGCTGATCGAGTTTGCGCGGGAACTCGTCGCGGCGGTCGCGCCCGGCGGCGCGCTTGTGCTCAGCGGGATACTTGCGGAGGAGAACACGCAGGTGCGCGAGGTTTTTGCGAAGATCGCGCCGCAATGGGAAATCGAACACCGCACGATGGGCGAGTGGTCGGATGTGTTGCTGCGGGCTCCCGCGCTGTGATGCCGCCGTGAACTACGCGTTCGCATACCGCCGTTATTCGTTGCCGTTTCGCACGCCTGTACGGACGGCGCATGGCTTGTGGACGCGGCGCGAGGGATTGCTCGTACGGCTCGAAAGCGAGGACGGCGGCGCGAGGTTTGGCGAGTGCGCGCCGATTCCATGGTTTGGCACAGAAACAGTCGATGAGGCGGAGGTGGTGTGCGCGGCGTTTGACGGGCGCGTGAGCGATGAGCGGATTGCCGAAATCGACGAAAAGAAATATCCGTGTTTGAGGTTTGCGCTCGGCAAGCGAGGCATTGCAAACGCGGAGCCTAAGCCCTGCGCTCCTTACCTGCCCGTGGCCGCATTGCTGCCCGCGGGGCGCGCGGCTCTCGACAAAATCCCCGCGTTGGCGGAGATGGGTTTTCGCACGTTCAAATGGAAGGTGGGCGCGGCTGATGCGGCGGATGAAATGGTTTTGCTCGATGACGTGTGCGCCGCGTTGCCGGCGGGCGCGCGATTGCGGCTGGATGCGAACGGGGCTTGGAATCGCCGGATTGCGGAACGCTGGCTGTCGCGCTGCGCGGAGTATCCGGTGGAATTTATCGAGCAGCCAGTCGCGGCGGATGCCGCCGGCGCGGAAGATCTGCTGCTTGGGCTCGCAGGCGATTATCCGGTGCCGCTGGCGCTGGATGAATCCGTGGCCGGCTCGGGCGATGTCGCGCGGTGGCTGGAGTCGGGCTGGCCGGGCATTTTTGTGATCAAGCCGGCCCTGCTCGGCGATGTGGAGCGCGTTGCCGGCAGGCTGCCAAAGGATCGCGTGGTGTTTTCGTCGGCGCTTGAAACGGGGCTGGGCGCGGCGGCTGCGTTGCGCGTGGCGTTTGAGTTTTTCCCGGGAACGGAGAAACCGCGAGCGCTCGGCTTTGGCGTGTGGCCTTTGTTTGAGGATGCGCGTTTTGACGGCCCAAGGGCGGCGCCGTTCGTGCGTCGTGAAGATTTTGAACAATCAAATCCGGAGATTTTATGGAACGCGCTGAATTGATGCGAGTGAGCGAGGCAACGGGCTGCGCCGTGAAGCGCGGCGGTTTCGTTTTTTTGTGCGATCCGAAATGGGGCGCGAAGGAAGCAGCCCAATTCGAGGCGTTGGGAAAAATGGCCGACGGCATGGCGCGCCCCCGGGACGGCTGGCTGTGCCTTCCGACGGGCGGCACGGGCGGGGCGTTGCGCTTCACGCGGCACGATGAGGGCACGCTGTCGTCGGCCGCGGCTGGTTTCTGCGAATACTTCGGGGTTTCGCGCGTGAATGCGGTCGATATTTTGCCGGCGCATCATGTGAGCGGTTTCATGGCGCGCGTGCGTTGCGCGGCGACGGGCGGCACGCATTTGCCGTGGGAATGGAAGAGCATCGAAAAGGGAAATTATCCGGAGATGGGAAAAGTGCCGGACGGCTGGGTGCTTTCGCTCGTGCCCACGCAGTTGCAGCGCCTGCTCGTGGCGGGGGAGCAGGGGCTGTACTGGCTGCATCAGTTCCGGATCATTTTCATTGGGGGCGGCCCGGTGTGGCCGCAATTGATGGAGGATGCGGCGCTGGCGCGCCTGCCGATCGTGTTCAGTTACGGGATGACCGAGACGGGCGCGATGGTGGCGGCGCAGGGGGCGGATGATTTTGCGAGCGGCGACCGGAGCAGCGGACGGGTGATGCCGCATGTGCGGGTGGAAATTGTCGACCCGGAGACGGGCGGCGAGGTGTATCGTGGCGAAACAGGCCTCGTGCGGATAAGCGCGGGGAGTTTGTTCCGCGGCTATTTTCCGGATGCGCGCGGAAGGGAGTTTTTTTGCACCGAGGATCTGGCGTATTGGGACGCGCGCGGCGGTTTGAACGTGGTTGGGCGGCGCGATGCGGTGATTATCACCGGGGGCAAGAAGGTCATGCCCGGCGAAGTCATGGAAGTGCTGCGGACGAGCGGCGTGTTCACCGATGTGGCCGTGGTTGGGATTCCCGATGAGGAGTGGGGGCAAAAGGTGGTGGCGTGTTATCCGGGGCGCGCGGGAGCGAGGCCAGACATGCGGCGTGTCGAGTCGGTGTTGCATGGCCTGGCAAAATACAAATGGCCGAAGGCGTATGTCGCCATAGCCGAGTGGCCGCGCAATGCCCAGGGGAAGTTGAACCGCGCGGCTTTGATCGAGGCGGCGGAAAACGCGCTGCGCCGCTGAGCGGGCGGGTTGAGGCCGGGCGCTCACCAGCGCGCGAAGAAGGGATTGTTTTTCTTTTCCTGCGCGAGCGTGGTGAGCGGGCCGTGGCCGCAGGCGAGCACGGTGTCCCGGGGGAGCGAGAAAATGTATTTCCAGTTGTTTTTCACGGCGGCTTCATAGGCGTCCATGCTGCCGCCCATGGAGCCCGCGAAGATCGAGTCGCCGACGATGGCGAGCGGATGGGAGAGGGCGTCGGTATAGTAGGTGGTGCCGCCGGGGGAGTGTCCGCTGGTGGGATAGGAGCGGAGAGCGATGCCGCCGACATGGAAAATGGTGTTGTCGGCAAAAGGTTTTGCGGCGGGGACTTCGCCTGCCTCCCGGGCGGAGATCCAGACATCGGGCGGGATTGTTGTTTTTTTCGCTGCGAGGAGTTTGTCGAGATCGGCAATGTGATCTTCGTGCGCGTGGGTGAGGAAGATTTGGCGGAGGCTGAGTTTTTCGGCGTCGAGGTAGTCGAGAATTTTTTCGCCAGAGGTTCCGGGATCGATGACGGCGGCCTGACGGGAGCGCTGATCCCAGATGAGATAGCTGTTGACCGTCATATCGTCGCAGGGGGAATTGAAGGCGGCGAAACCGGAGCGGAAAAGAGGGTGCTCCGGATACCATTTGCCTGTGGCGAGGTGCGCGAGGGCACTGGGATGAATCTTTAGGTGGCGGGCAACGCGGCGGGCGACGGCTTCGTTGAACTGGCCGGCTTTGAACGAGGCAAGCTCCACGGGTGTGATCTCAGCGCGGGCGGCGAGTTGCTCGTCGGTGATGCGAAGGCCGCGCTGGGCCTTGCCGAGGATGTCGGTGTAATTGTCTTCGAGCGGTATGCGTGCCATGCGGGAAAGGGGATGCGATTGGCGTGTCAGAGCAAGCCTTCGATGGGGAAGAGGCGGAGGAAGGTGGTTTTCACGCGGCGCCAGATGCTGGCCTTGGGATCGGTTTTGAAGATGACGGGCTCCCCGTCGGGTTCGCCAGTCCAGTAGAGCTTGCGGTTGCCGTGCTTGTCGGGCGGCGCGAGGTGTACTTGGTAGCTGCTGTCGGGATCGACGGCTTCGTTGAAGAACAGGGCGAGTTCGCGCGAGAGTTCGGGGCTTTCAACGAGGACGCCGATCTCGGTGTTGAGGAGTTCGGAGCGCGGGTCGATGTTCATCGAACCGATAAAGGTCATGCGCCGGTCGATGACAAAAGCCTTGGCGTGAAGGCTGATGCCGGTGCGCTTGCCGTGGAAGAAGCGTTTTTTTTTCGCGGGCGGAATGGCGCGCAATTCGTAGAGTTTCACCCCGGCTTCGAGAAGCGGAGCGCGGTAGCGGGCGTAGCCGGCGTGCACGATCGCGACGTCGGTGGAGGCGAGGGAATTTGTGAGGATGCTTACATCGACGCCGCGCCTGGCGAGATCGGAAAACATTTCGACGCCGTGCAGACCGGGAACGAAATAGGGGGAGATGAGGAGGACTTCCTTGTTCGCGGTGGTGATGACCTTGGCGAGCTCGTCGCCAATGTGCGGACCTTTTTTGGGGTCGCCGGGGTTTACCTTGTCGGGGTCGTCGGCGATGAGTTGCGCGGGTGCCCAGCACCAGCGGAAGCGCGGCGCGGAGAGAGTCGGGGAAAGCGGGTCGCCGTCGGTTGAGAGATCTTCGTCGGGGTCGTCATGAATAGCAAAGCCGGGCGTGAAAAGGACACGGACATTTTCCGTGGAAGGGTAGGGACGCGCGTTTTCTTTGAGTGTGACGCGGAGGTTGTCGAGATCCTTGGTGGAGGAGGCGCCGTGATAGAAGGCTTCGAGCGGGTAGGCGGCGTGGCTGTTCCAGAACTCGTCGAAACTCCTGCTGATTTCCCCGACGATCGGGCCGACGGTGAGCACGTCGAGGTCGCGGAAGTTCACGTCCTGGCGCGCGTCGAAGTATTCGTCGCCGATGTTGCGTCCGCCGATGATGGCGATCTGGCTGTCGATGATGAAGGACTTGTTGTGCATGCGCCGGTTGAGGCGGCGTCCGTCGAAGAGAAATTGCGTGCCGATGGTGAGGGCGAAATCCTGCCGGATTTTGAATGGATTGAAGATGCGCACCTCGATGTGGGGGTGGGCGTCGAGGGCGAGGATGTTGCGATCGCGACCCGCGACGTGAATGTCGTCGATGAGTATCCGCACGCGCACGCCGCGATCCGCCGCGGCGAGGATGTGCCGGGTGACGAGGCGTCCCGTGGGATCGTCGTGGATCATGTAATACTGGACGTCGAGGGATCTGACGGCCTGGCCTGCGAGGGCGATGCGGGCGGTGAGCGCTTCGCTGCTGAGCGCGAGAAGCCGGAAACCCGAGTATCCGGCGGGTTGCCGGGCGAGGTGCCTGTTGATGCGTTGCGTGATGCTCGCGTCCTCCGGCGGAGGCAGCGCCTCCGAAGGGATTTTGGGATAATTTTTCCGGACGCTGGAACAGCCGCTGGCAAAAAGCAGCGCAAGCGTGAGCAGGATGGCGAAGCACGCGCCGGGCGCGCCGCCGGCACGGCTGAAAAAGCGAGGGAGGAGCGTCCCGTGTTTCAGTGCTGGGCTGTGCCGGATGGCGGACACTGGCGCTTGGGGTTGGGATTAGGCGAGCTTGAGCAACTCGGCGGCGGAAGGGATATCCTTGATGAGTTGCGAGGGCTCCGGGCCCACGCCAAGATAGCGAAAGTTTGGCAGCGCAGAGGCGGGGATGCGCGAGAGGTCACTGCCGTAATCGCCGTGAAATGCGACCGCGATTGTGGCGCGATACATGGCGGCAATGTAGCGGCGGGCGTTTTCGGGGAGCGCGGCAAAAGTGCGGATGCGTGAAATGTCCCCGGTCCAGCCGGGATGTTTTGCATAGACGGGGCGGAGGGCGCGGCGAATGGCTTCGTTGCGCGGGACGTGATGGTAGCGTTTTCCGGAAGCATCTTCGTAGGCGGTGCAAATGAGAAGATCGCCGTTCCAATCGCCTTCATGCGTGAGGGCGTCGGCCTTGTTGATCATGAGATCCTGATAACCGCCGTAGCGGAGGGCGTCGCCTTTTTCCACGGCGTCGAACCAGCCGACCATGCGCTGGCGGCCCGTGCTGGTGCCAAATTCGAGTTTTTTGAGCTTGGTGGCGAGCGGGTGCGCGTCGTCCATCTGCGTGATGAAGGTGTGCGTGCCGACCTTGGTGTCGTAGGCCTTGGCGACGCCGAAGGTGTGAATGCGTTGGAGCGGAATGCCGGCGCTTTCGAAGAACTCGGGCGTGAACGTGTGCGAGGCGGTGACGTTGGGCGAGAAGCCGTGGCGTTTGTCGAGCCAGTAGGATTGGCCGAACTCGCCGATGATGGTGTGACCGGCGCGGATTTCGCGGAGAATGAGCTCACGGACTTCGCCGATGTTTTTGGCAAGGCCGGAACCTGCACGCCAATAGGTGTCCGCGAGGACATCGAGGTTGAGCGTGAAGGGTGCGGAGCCTTTAAAACGCTTGAAATCAAATTCGTCCGCGGTGAAGACGCCCAGCTCGATGGCCTCGGCATTGGCGCGGACTTCGGCGGCGGTGAGTTTCTCGAAAAAGGAATCCCATGTCGCGGCGCTTACCTGGCAGACATGCTGGATGATGCGGCAGGCCCGGTCGGCACGCTGGGCGAGTTTTTTGCGATATTCGGCGGGTGAGGCGAGGAAATCCGCGTAGGTGATCTGCCACTGGCCGGTTTCGTCGGAGAAGGCGGGCGTGATTCCGCGTCCGGTAGAGCCGCGCGGCTCTTCGCGGAGCACATTTGTGCGGTAATCTTCCCACGCGAGATCGAGCAGACGGTGGGTGAGATCGGAAACCATGGCGCGCTCGTCGATGAGCAGGCGGGCGAGGGTAGGGTAGCCTTTTTTCTCAAGCGGGAGCGCTTCCCACCAGACCTTGCGCGGGTCGGCAACGACGCCGCTGCCAATGGCGAGGTGCGCGACCTCGCGTTCAACAACGCCGGCTGGCAGCAGGTTCAGCTTGATCCCCGCGGCGGTGTGGCCGGAGTTGGCTCCGCCATTGACCTTGAGCACAACGGAAACGGACGCGGGCGTGTCGCGGAGCTCGTGGGCAAGTTCAGGGATAAGACGGCCTTTGCCTTCGTCGCCAAAGGAAATGCCGACATCAGCAATAAGCTGGCTGGAAAAAGGAAGGAGTGGCATGGTTCGATATAACGCGCAACCGAGTCACCTTACGTTCCCCTGTTGCAGAAAAGCAGAAAGAAGAGGGCGCGTCTTTGAGCAATCTTAAAAATCGTGAGTTTGAGAACACCGCGAATACGAGCAATAAATGAGAAATGGGTGCATCGTTTATCATATAAATCGTCTAATATATCGAAAAAATCGATTTTATCGACTTAAATCGATAAAAATGACGATTAAACTAATAATATTTAATCGAAAAATAAGACGAAATGTATTGCAAAATGCGATTTAATAGCCATGAATTGCGAATCATGAGACTGGAAAAAAATATGCCAGATGCGCCGATTCTCGCAGAGCTCGGACAAAAGCTCATGCGCGCGCGGCTCGATAAAAACCTCACACAGGCGCAACTCGCGGAGCAGGCAGGCATTTCGAAACGCACATTGGAGCGGCTCGAAGCCGGCGGTTCGTCGCAACTCGTCGCATTCATCAGGGTGTGCCGGGCGCTTGGTTTTTTGGAACGGCTGGCCGCCATCATACCCGAGACACCTCCAAGCCCGATGGCGCAACTCAAACTTCTCGGACGCCAGCGCAAACGCGCCAGCGGCAAGCGGGTGATGCGGCACGCGCAAAATCGGGGCCGGTACGAAATAAAAGACGACGACAGCACCGGGTTCCTTGTCGCCGAGGATCCGCCCAAGTGGAAATGGGGAGATGAGAAGTGAGCACCATCGCGGAAATCAAACTCTGGGGCAGCGTCATCGGCGCCGTCTCGGTTGACGGGCCGAACGAAGTCGCCGCCTTTGAATACGACAGGACGTTCTTGAAAAGCGGCATCGAAGTCGCCCCGTTGATGATGCCGCTGAGCGAACGCATTTATGGTTTTCCGGAGCTGCCGCGCCGAACATTTCACGGCTTGCCGGGCATGCTGGCGGATGCGCTGCCGGATAAATTTGGAAACGCGCTCATCGATGCCTGGCTCGCCACGCAGGGCCGCGCGCCGGAGAGTTTTAATGCGGTCGAGCGTCTTTGTTACACCGGCGCGCGCGGCATGGGAGCGCTTGAGTTTGCGCCGGCGATGGGGCCGGTTTATCGCGCCGCGAAAGCCATAGAAGTGGAGGCGCTGGTCAAGCTGGCGTCGGACGTGCTCAGCCATCGCAACAATCTCAAGGGCACCTTTGCGGGCGATGGCACGCGGGCCGAGGCGCTCAAGGATATTTTGCGTGTCGGCACTTCCGCCGGCGGAGCCCGCGCCAAGGCCGTCATCGCATGGGATCCCCGCACCAATGAAGTGCGTTCGGGGCAGGTCGCCGCGGGCGATGGCTTTGAATACTGGCTGCTCAAGTTCGACGGCGTTTCAAACAACCGCGACAAAGAGCTCAACGACCCCGCGGGCTATGGCGCCATCGAATACGCATACTCGCTGATGGCGCGCGCGGCGGGCATCACGATGAGCGAATGCCGTTTGCTGGAGGAACACGGGCGCCGTCATTTCATGACGCGCCGTTTCGACCGCCTGCCCGACGGTTCGAAGCTCCACATGCAGTCGCTCTGCGCGATGGCGCATTACGATTTCAACAACGCCGGCGCATATTCCTACGAGCAGGCGTTTCAAGTGATCCGGCGGCTCGGCCTGCCGATGGCCGCGATCGAGGAGCAGTTTCGGCGGATGGCTTTTAACATCGTGACGCGCAATCAGGACGACCATGTGAAAAACATCGCATTCCTCATGAACAGGGCCGGGCGCTGGACGCTCGCGCCCGCATTCGATCTGACTTACGCCTACAATCCCAATGGCGACTGGACTTCACGCCACCAGATGTCGATGAACGGCAAGCGCGATGATTTTACGCTGGAGGATTTCAAGGCATGCGCGAGGACCGCGATCATGAAACGCGGACGAGCGGAAACAATCCTCGGCGAAGTGTGCGAAGCCGCCGCGCAGTGGCCTTCGTTCGCAAGGCAGGCTGATGTCGCGCCTGCCTGGCGAAAACAGATTCAGGATAATTTCCGCCTGAAAAAATTCAGCGGGGAAAAATGAAGCGTCCGCGCACGGATCGGGGTGCGCATTTGTCCCGATCCGCCCGTTGCATCACATCCATTCGACGTGGCCGAATTCCGAGAGACGCCTCACGAATTTCGAGCGGTCGCCCCAGGCCGGGGAGCGGCGGTGCGCCTTGATTTCGCGCATGGCGGGTTCGAAGAAAAATTCCTTCTCGCCGAACGCGGGCTTGAGCTGGTCGAGCCAGGTGGCGCTTTCGTCGTATTTCGCAAAAAAGACGCGCCCCGCCCATGAGGGTTCGCGGCCCTGGATGAATTTCAGCACGAAAACTTTTTCGCCGTGTATCTCGGCGATGCCGTCGACGAGCACCTTGCCCGGCAACGCGGACATGGACGGCCCGCGCACGGTGCGGCCCAGACCCGACATGCGACGATACGCTTTCGAAAAAATATCGTAGGCGCGCGCAAGCGGCACCTCGAAATAATTCTTCGGCTCGGTGTCGCGCTCGACGAACATGTAATACGGAACCATACCGAGCAGGACCTGGCGCTTCCAGAGGGACGTCCAAACCTGCGGATTGTCGTTGATATTGCGCACGAGCGGGGCCTGGCAGCGGATGATCGCCCCGGTGTCGCGTATGCGGCGGATGGCTGTTTGCACGACGCGCGTTTCAAGTTCGCGCGGATGCGAGAAGTGCGCCATGATCGCAATGTGGCGGCCGCTTTTGGCGACACGTTCGAAAAGCCGCAGCACATCGTCGGCGTCGTTGTCCGTGACGAAACGATACGGCCACCATGCGAGGGATTTGGTGCCGATGCGCACGCTCAGCACGTGGTCGATGTCGAGCAGCGGCTCTATGTAGCGCGAAAGCAGCGACGCGTTCATCACCATGGGATCGCCGCCGGTGAAGAGGATGCTGTTCACCTCGGAATGTTGCTCGACGTAGCGCCGCAGGCTGTCGGCTTCGCGGCTGGCAAACTTCAGGTCGTCCAAGCCCACGAATTGCGCCCAGCGGAAGCAGTAGGAGCAATACGTGTGGCATGTCTGCCCCTGGCTTGGAAAAAAGAGCACGGTTTCGCGATACTTGTGCTGCATGCCGGGGAGCGGCGTGCCGTCTTCAAGGCGCGGCACGTTGACTTCCATCTGGCCCGCGGGATGCGGATTCATCTTGAGCTGGATCTGGCGGGCGAGCGCGGTTTGCTCCTCCTGCGGCGCATCGGATTCGATGAGGCGGCGCATCGCCGCGAGGTCGTCCGGCGCGAGCATTTCCGGCTGCGGAAAACTGAGCTGGAACATCGGGTCCTGCGGGATCGCGGACCAGTCGATGAGTTCGTCAATCACGTATTCGTTGACACGAAACGGCAGCACCGAGGCGACGGCTTTCATGCCGAGAAGTTCGTCGGATGAGAGGCGGCTGAGTTGTGGCAGGGAATCGAGGTCGCGGCGCTGGATGGCGCGATATTTGCGCGGCTGGATGCCCCGGCTCGCGGGGTGTTTCGTTATGGTGTTTGGCGGTGTCATACGAGTTTCCTTTCTTGTTGATGATGGCTGTTGAGCGACACGCGCAGCGTCCCGCATGAGGACTCGGACGGCGGAGCAACCGCGCTGCAGATGTTTCGAACAGCGGGCTTTTCGCCTAAGCGAAAGAAGCTTTCCTTACGAGATGTGCGCATTTTGCCTTGTGCGGAAAGCCGTTGCCAAGCACGCATTTCGTTTTCGCGAAAATTTTTCAAGGGAAGATTGCCCTTGCGCCTCGCACTTTCGCATGACGCCATGTCCGTTTTTCAAAACATCATGATCGCACCTGAAACCTTTTCCCACATCGAATACATCAAAAAACGAGCCGGCCATTTATGGAGGTTTCTTTGACGTCGACCAAAAGACCCGCGAAATAGAAGCGCTCGAAGCGCAAATGGGCGCGCCCGATTTTTGGGACAACAACGAACGCGCCCAAAAACACATAGGCAACCTCAACCGCCTCAAAAACGCCGTTCTGCCCGTCGTCGCTTTTCGGAAGAAAGTGGACGACCTCGACGTGATGCTTGAGCTGGTCGAGTCCGCGAGCGGTGCCGAGCAAGCCGAGTTTGAACAGGAACTCGAAGCAAGCGCCGCCGCGATGGTCGCGGAACTCGACAGGCTCGAAATCGCCTCGTATCTCACCGGCCAGTTCGACAAGAACAACGCCATCCTTTCCATTCAGGCGGGCGCGGGCGGCACCGAGTCGAACGACTGGGCCGACATGCTTTTCCGCATGTATTCGCGCTGGGCCGAGCGCCACGAGTTCGAGGTCGAGGTGCAGGACGTGCAACCCGGAGACCAGGCCCGCATCAGCCGCGCCACGCTTCTCATCAGGGGCGAAAACGCCTACGGTTACGTGAAAGCCGAGCGCGGCGTCCACCGCCTCGTGCGCATAAGCCCGTTTGATTCGAACAAGCGCCGCCACACGTCGTTTTGCGCCGTGGACGTCGTCGCCGAGATCGACGAGGACATCAAAATCGACATTCCCGAAAGCGAGATTCGCGTGGATGTCTATCGCTCCTCCGGCAAAGGCGGGCAGGGCGTCAACACGACCGACTCCGCCGTGCGCATCACGCATTTGCCGACCGGCATGGTCGTTGTCTGCCAAAACGAACGCTCGCAAATCAAAAACCGCGCCAGCGCCATGTCCGTCCTGAAAGCGCGTCTCTACGAGCGCAAGCTCGACGAGCAGCGCAGCGAGATGGAACGGTTCTACGGCGAGAAAGGCGAAATCGGCTGGGGCAGCCAGATCCGCAGCTACGTCTTGCAGCCGTATCAAATGGTGAAAGACCTCCGCACCGGTGTCGAAACCAGCGACACGCAAGGCGTGCTCGACGGCGACATCGACCGCTTCGTCTATGGCTGGCTCCGCGCCGGAAGTCCCCGCCACCGCAACAAGGACATCAAGGTGGATGACGAGTGATGGGATTTTCGATTTTGGATTCTCGATTTTCGATTGCGCACTACCGCGCGGAAACAAATGCGAAAACGGAGCGGAAGCTCCCAATCGTTTCGAGCGATAGCGACAGTCTGCCAAATCGAGAATCCAAAATCGAAAATATTGTAACCCGCCTGAAACTGCACAAGCTACCGGAAACTTTACGCCGTGCCTTCGACGAATCTCACCTTTGCCAATCAAGACGCCCACCGCGCATGGCTTGCCTCGCAAGCCGCGCTGCCCGCCGGATTCCGCGCAGGCACGGCGCGCTTTGAGTTCACGCCCCGCGAAGCGCCGAAACCGGCGCGCATGACGCTCACGCTCATCGCATCCGACGAGCCGACGCCGGATTTCGCCGCCATGTTCACGCGCAACGCCTTTCCCGGCGCCCCCGTGATCGTGGGCCGCAAGCGCCTCGGCGAACCCGCGATTGGCGCGATCATCATCAACAATAAAATTTCCAATGTCTGCGCGCCGGATGGAGTCGAGACTGCCGAGCGCATTTGCGCCGAAACCGCCCGCCTCCTTGGCATCGCGCCCGCGCAGGTGCTGCCCAGCTCCACCGGCGTGATTGGCTGGAGGCTGCCCGCCGATGCGATCATCGCCGCGCTCCCGCAGGCCGTCGCCGCGCTCTCAAACGATTCGATCATGCCGGCGGCGGAAGGCATCGTCACCACCGATTTATATCCAAAAATCCGCCGCGCCGCGGTTGGCAAAGGCAGCATCGTCGGCATCGCCAAGGGCGCGGGCATGATCGAGCCCAACATGGCCACGATGCTCGTTTACATTCTGACGGATCTCGCCGTGCCGCGCGAAATCCTTCGCGACATGCTCAAGCGCGCCGTCGATGTGAGTTTTAACACGATCAGCATCGACAGTGACACGAGCACATCGGACACCGTCGCACTCGTCTCGTCGGGGAAATTTCCCTGCGATGATTACGCGGCCTTCGAGGCTGCGCTTACACAGGTTTGCCGCGACCTCGCGGAAGACGTCGTGCGCAACGGCGAAGGCGTGCGCCACGTGATCGCGGTCACCGTGAAAGGCGCGCCCGACCGCGAGACGGCGCGCGCACTCGGCAAGGCGATCATCAACGCGCCGCTCTTCAAGTGCGCCGTCGCGGGCAACGATCCGAATGTCGGGCGCCTCGTGCAAGCCATCGGCAAGCATGTCGGCGCGCACATGCCGGCGCTGGACCTGTCGCGTTTGATCGCGCGCATGGGCGGCGTGGAAATTTTTGCCAACGGCGCATTCCGGCTCGACCCCGAAAAGGAAAAGGCGCTCGTCGCGCATCTGCGCGGCGCGGAACTTTACGCGAGCGCTCCGCCAAAGGACGGTGTATTCGCGCCGCCGATACAATTCCCGCCGCACGAACGCAGCGTCGAAATCGAAATCGACCTCGCGAACGGGCAGGGCGCCTGCGCGGTATTCGGCGGCGACCTCACGCACGAATATGTGAGCGAGAACGCCGATTACCGGAGTTGAGGACGGCAAACGGCGCGCGCGGCAGTCTCGGGAGTTGTAAATAACCGTTCTTGATGTCCGCGACGCGAAGTGTACCATTCCTTACTTAATTTTCTTACAAACAGCCGATCACGATCTCATGCGACATACGATATCAGTCCTCGTTGAAAACAAATTTGGCGTCCTTGCGCGCGTATCCGGAATGTTCAGCGGACGCGGATTCAACATCGACACGCTCAACGTCGCGCCCACGCACGACCCCGCGCTCTCGCGGATCACCGCCGTCCTCAAGGGCGACGAATCCTCGCTCGACATGGTCATCAAGCAGCTGCGCAAGCTGGTGAACGTGGTTGAAGTCGTCGATTTCGAGGAAGGCCAGGCCGTCATGCGCGAGCTCCTCATCGCCAAGGTGAAAGCCGACCGCAAAACCCGCGCTGAAATCATCCAGATTTGCGACATCTTCCGCGCCAAAATCGTCAACGTCGGCCGCGGCAACGTCATCATTGAAATGACCGGCGACGAAACCAAGATGAACGCTTTCGTCGGCCTCATTCAGGATTTCGGCATCATTGAGCTCGCCCGCACTGGCATGCTCGCGTTGAAACGCTGATCCAATCATTCCGGCCCGCTTCTCAACTCTTACTTTTTATCATCATGCCTGCAAAAGTATACACCGACAAAGACGCCGATCTCGGCGTGTTCCAAAACAAAACCCTCGCCGTTCTCGGCTACGGTTCCCAAGGCCACGCGCACGCGCTCAACCTCAAGGACTCCGGTTGCAAAGTCGTCATCGGCCTCTATCCCGGCAGCAAATCGCGCGCCGTCGCTGAACAACACGGTTTCCAGGTGCTCGACACCGCCGACGCCGTTCGCGCCGCCGATGTGATCATGGTCGCGCTTCCCGACATGAAGCAGGCCGCCGTTTACGAAAAAGACATCCTTCCGAATCTCTCGAAGGGCAAGACGCTCATCTTCACGCACGGCCTCGCCGTCCACTTCAAGCTCATCAAGCTCCATCCCGACATCGACTGCGTGATGGTTGCCCCGAAAGGCCCCGGCCACATGGTTCGCCGTCTCTATGCTGAAGGCAAGGGCATGCCCGCCCTCATCGCCGTCGCGCAGGACAAATCCAAGAAAGCCAAAAAGACCGCGCTCGCCTGGGCCAAGGGTATCGGCTCGACCCGCGCCGGCGTTCTTCAAACGACGTTCAAGGAAGAGACCGAGACCGATCTCTTCGGCGAGCAAGCCGTCCTTTGCGGCGGCGCCAGCGCCCTTGTGCAGGCCGGTTTTGAAGTTCTCGTCGAGGCCGGCTATCAACCCGAGATGGCTTACTTCGAGTGCTTGCACGAGCTGAAGCTCATCTGCGACCTCATGTATGAATCCGGCATCGCCGGCATGCGTTTCTCGATTTCCGAGACCGCGAAATATGGCGACATCACCCGCGGCCCCCGCGTCGTGAACGCCAAGACGAAGGCCGAAATGAAGAAGATCCTGAAGGAAATCCAGAACGGCACCTTCGTGAAACAGTGGGTTGCCGAATACAAGGGCGGCCTCAAGAAATACAACGCGCTCCTCAAGAAAGGCGAAACGCACCTCATCGAGAAGACCGGCACCCGCCTCCGCAACATGATGCCCTGGATGTCCAAGAAAAATCTCAAGGGTGTTCAGGCTTCCTACTAAAAAAATCGGATTGGTTTTTATTCAAAACGCCGGCGGCAAACGCCGGCGTTTTTTTTGTGTCGCCGCTTTATTTTTGTTTTCTCAACACGCCGCCATGGATCACAGCGGGCGTGCCGTGACGGCGTGTGGCCGCGTTGAGCCCGTCAACCACACTGGCCAGCCGCTGCCGCTTTTCATCACTCTGCGCCGCGAATAAATCGAGTTGTCTCGGGCCGTCATCCACGCCGGACAGTTTTACGCTCACCAGCCGCAAGGGCGTGCGGCGTTTTTGCCACGCCTGTTTCAGCAACGGTCCGACCCACGGGTAAAGCGGCTGCTCCAGATTTGTGGCTTCCGCGATGGTGTGCGCCGCGCTCATCTGCTCGAAATTCGGATAACGCACTTTTACCGTGATGGTGCGCACGCGTTTGCCGTCTTTGCGGATTTCGCGCATCAGGGCGTCGATCATTCCCTTCGCCACGCGCTCCATTTCCGCGAAGTCGCCCATGTCTTTCGCGAATGTTTCCTGCTGTGAATACGATTTTGCATCCTCGAATTCCGTGACGACCGGCCTGTCGTCCTCGCCGCGCGCGACCGCCATCATATCGCGCCAGCCGTTTCCGAAAATGGCGTGTGCTTCGTCCTCGTCCAGCGCGAGGATATCCGAGACGAGGTGCAAGCCGCGGGTCTTGAGGGCTTCCTCGGTTTTGCCGCCGATGCCGGGCAGTCTGCCGATGCCGAGCGGCGCGAGAAACGCCGCCTCGCCGCCCGTCGGAACGACGGTGAAACCGCGTGGTTTGTTGAGTTTGCTGGCGATTGCGGAGACGAGCTTGTTTGCGGACAGACCGAACGACACACCGATGTCGAGTGTCGCGGTGATTTTCCTTTGCAGTCCGCGCACGGCGGCGACGACTTGTTCCTGCGTTTTGTAGCCGCAGGGCGTCAGGTCGATGTAGCCTTCGTCGATGGAACGTCGCTCGACGATGGGCGTGAGATCCTGGCATAAATCAAAGAGCCTTCGCGAAAACTCGCCGTATCTTCCGCTGCTGTGGCGGATGAGTATCAGGTCCGGGCAGACTTTGAGCGCGCGGGCGCTCGGCATCGGCGTGTAAACGCCGCATGCGCGCGCCTCGTAGCTGGCCGACGAAATGATGCCTCGCTCGCCTCCGCCGACCGCGACCTTTTTTCCCTTGAGCGCCGGATTCAACGCCTGCTCGACCGACACGAAAAATGCATCGGCATCGAGATGGACGATTGTTGGAAGGGCCCGCTCCACGCCGGGAATCTGAAGCATGCGCGAAAGAATCCGCAACATTCCAGTCGGACCAATCGGGATCAAATAACGCGTGCGACAAGGAGCGGCGGCGTCCCGCCGCCGGACGAG
>JARKRC010000030.1 GCA_029974595.1 Ereboglobus sp.
GAGACTTTGAGCGGTGCTGGCGCGGTAGGCCAATACGTCTCGTTTAAACTCTTCGCTGTATGGTGGTTTGTTTGCAGGCATTGTTGTTTGTGTTTTCTATTTTTACCTGTCTTCCCTGTCTACACTTTAGGGGTAACCTCAAGTTGGAGGAAACCACTCCGGCTCCTTTTTTCCCCCCTCTACATCCTCCCATCCTTTTTAACCTTAAACTTCATCTTGAATCTTAAATTTCCCCCGTCTTCCGCCCTCCGCCTTTTCCGCCCTTTGCGCGCTTCGCGCCTTCGCTGTGAACCCTCCGACTTCTATCTTCCATATTCTAACTCCTTACTCCTGTCTCCTGACTCCTTCCCCATCCCCCTACTCCGCCATATATTTTTCCATCTATTGCATGCAACAGTGCTTGTATTTTTTGTCGCTGCCACAGGGGCACGGATCGTTGCGCCCGACCTTGGGCGATGCGGAGACCTTGGGCGCGGGGCCGGTGCGCAGGAGGCGCGTGTAGATCCATTCGCCGCCGGCGCGCGTGAAGGCGGATTTCTCCTCAAGGGCGTGCTCGTGTTTTTCGTCGTCCAGAAAATAGGCCGTGAACTCGACCGTGGCCGAGTCGGGGTTGCCGTTGACGGCGGGTTCGTGCGCGTGGATGACGAGGCGCGTCCACGGGAGATCGTAGGTGTTTTCCTTCGCGGTTTGCTCGACGTAGGGTTTTTTGGCGGTGCCCGCGTAGGTGAGGTGCAGGTGCTTGTAGTCGCGGACGACGTGGGCGGTGAAACGCGAGCGCATGAGCGCCTCGGCGGTCGGGGCCGGGTGTTTTCGCTGGAGAATGGGCTGGCAGCATTGGCCGAAAATCCTGCCGCTGCCGCAGGGGCAGGCAGCTTCGGGCGTGATGTCGGCGGAGAGCGCGGCTGGTTTCGTCATAAAATGTAAAGTGGGCAGAGGTGTTATGCGGGTTGCCTGCGGCGGGCGAGCAAAGAAAAATCAGCAGCAGCGGCGACGCGATTCTTGCCTGACCGCTTGCACTCGCGCGGCGGAAGGCTCACAGTCGCGGTTTTCGTTTTCATCGAAGCCATGGTCAAAGGACAAAAAGTCGTCTGCATCAATGACACGTTCAACGATTTCATTCGTGCGATCTACCTGCAGCTCCCCGTCAAGGGGGAGACCTACACGATCCGCGAGGTGTTTCTCGGACGCGAGAAGATCGTGAAAGGCGGCGAAACGGCGACCGTGGGCATCCTGCTCGAAGAACTCGTGAACCCGCCCGATCCGTTTCACGCGGGCAAACAGGAGCTGGGTTTCACCTCCGAGCGTTTCGCGCCGCTCGAAGAACTGCCGCCCGAAAAAGAGGAGGCCGAGGAGGCAGTCGGCGCCGGAGCGGGCGCGGGCTACGGCTGGAACTGATTTTCCGAAAGGCAAAATCCAATCGAACGCATTTTCACCATGAGCACAGCAAAACCCAGGAAAGTCGCACTCCTCACTGCGGGCGGTCTCGCGCCCTGCCTCAGTTCCGCCGTCGGCGGGCTGATTGAACGCTACACGGAGATCGCGCCCGACATCGAAATCATCGCCTACCGCGGCGGCTACAAGGGCCTCCTCCTCGGCGATTCCTACAAGATCGGCCCCGCCGAGCGCGCGTCCGCGCACATCCTGCACCGCCACGGCGGCAGCCCAATCGGCAACAGCCGTGTCAAGCTCACCAACGTGAAGGACTGCGTGAAACGCGGCCTCGTCAAGGAAGGCCAGAACCCGCAGCAGGTCGCCGCCGACCAGCTCGTGAAAGACGGCGTGGATATTCTCCACACCATCGGCGGGGACGACACCAACACCGCCGCCGCCGACCTCGCGGCGTTTCTCGCCAAAAACAATTACGGCCTCTCCGTCATCGGCCTGCCGAAGACAATCGACAACGACGTTTACCCGATCCGCCAGTCGCTCGGCGCATGGACGGCCGCCGAGCAGGGCGCGCGCTATTTCCGCAACGTCGTCGCCGAGCACGGCGCGAACCCGCGCATGTTGATCGTGCACGAAGTCATGGGCCGCAACTGCGGCTGGCTCACCGCCGCCACCGCGCGCGATTACCGCAAGCTCCTCGACCGCGAGGAATTCGCGCCCGGCCTCGGCCTCTCTCGCGCCCGCCTCGAAGTGCACGGCATTTTTGTCCCCGAAATGAGCATCGACATCGCCGCCGAGGCCGCGCGCCTCAAGGCGATCATGGACAGGCAGGACAACGTCAACATCTTCATCTCCGAGGGCGCGGGCCTCGAAGCCATCGTCGCCGAGATGACTGCGAAAGGCCAGGATGTCCCGCGCGACGCCTTCGGCCACGTGAAACTCGACGCCGTGAATCCCGGCAAATGGTTCGGCGAGCAATTCGCCAAAATGATCGGCGCGGAAAAAACGCTCGTCCAGAAGAGCGGCTATTTTGCGCGCGCCGCCGCCGCGAACATCGACGACCTGCGCCTCATCAAGAGCTGCACCGACCTCGCCGTCGAATGCGCCCTTCGCCGCGAAAGCGGCGTGATCGGCCACGACGAGGATCAGGGCGGCGTGCTCCGCGCCATCGAGTTCCCGCGCATCAAGGGCGGCAAGCCGTTCAATATCGACACGCCTTGGTTCACCGAAACCCTCGCCGCCATCGGCCAGCCCAAAGGCGCGCGCCTCGCGGTGAAACATTGAGGCGGGGCGGTTTTGCCGTTGTTGGCGTATTCATTCGGATGCTTTGTTTTTAGACAGGATGAACAGGATGGAAAAAAACATTCTGCCAATCCTGTTAATCCTGTCCAAAAATCAGATCTGAAAAGTTTAAGATTAAGAAGGATGGGAGGATGTAAAGGAGTCAGGATGTAGAGGGAAAGAGGAGCCGGAGTGGTTTACTCCTGACTCCTTTCATCCTTCTATACAAGTCATTCTGTTCCAAAGGAATATTTTATTTTTAGACAGGATGAACAGGATTAACAGGATGAGCAGAATGTTTGTTTCATCCCGTTAATCCTGTTCATCCTGTCCAAAAAATCAGACCTTTGCACCGTATAAATCGAAAAGGCTCACGCCAGCTCCAAACCCGGCTCGATCTGAAGCGACGGCGCGCCAACGCTGGCAAACGACATCGCCGCAGGGTCGACCCATGCCGCGAAAGCGATCATGGCGGCGTTGTCACCCGTGTGACGCGGCTCGGCCATGAGGAGCGGAACGCGGTGATTTTTCGCGAGGCGTTCGAGCGCGGAGCGCAGCGTGCGGTTGTTCGCGACGCCGCCCGACAGGCCGAGGCTGGCATAACGGGCCTGCGAAAGCGCGCCGGTTGTTTTGCGCACGAGGGCATCGACGACGGCCTGCTGATAACTCGCGCAGAGATCGGGCGTGCGCGCGGCGATTTCAGCGGGCGACATTTTTTCGAGTGTGTAACGCAACGCGGTCTTGAGTCCGGAAAAACTGAAATCGAGATCGCTGCGCGGGCCCATGCCGCGGGGGAAATCGAAGGTGTCCGGCTTGCCCGTGGCGGCGAGTTTTTCGACGAGCGGGCCGCCCGGATAACCGAGGCCGAGGAGCTTCGCGCCCTTGTCGAGCGCCTCGCCGGCGGCGTCGTCGCGCGTCGTCGAGAGGATCGTGATGCCGCGATCGCGGTCGATGCGAAAAAGAATCGTGTTGCCGCCGGAAACGATAAGGCCGAGATGAGGCAGAAGCGCGGCGAGGTTTCCGGCAAATTGTTCCGGGGCGGAAGCGTGCAGCGCGATAAAGGGCGAAAAGGCGTGCCCGCGCAGATGGTTGATGCCCGCGAGCGGTACGCCGAGCGCGAGCGCGAGCGCCTTCGCCGCGGCAACACCGATGGCGAGACACCCCGCGAGCCCCGGGCCGTGCGTGACGGCGATTTGCGTGACGCCGTTAAAATTGTTTGTGACATCGCGCGCGCGTTCCAGCAGCGGGGCAATGGTGCGCAGATGTTCCCGCGTGGCGAGGTCGGGGACGACGCCGCCGTAACGCCCGTGAAGAGCGATCTGGCTGTACACCCATTCGTGCGCGAGTCCGCGCGCCGGATCGAAGAGCGCCGCGGCGGTTTCATCACAGGAAGTTTCGATCGCGAGAATCATGGCAGACCAGACAGCCAAAGCGCGGCGCGGGAAGGAAGTGCAAAAGCAAGGGGTCGCGGAAACGGGAAGCGCCGCGCCAGTTGCTTAAAACAACGTCAGCGCCTTCACGCTCTCGACAACCACCCAGGCTCCGCCCGCCCCAAGCGACAGATACGCAACGACTTTCGCGAATCGCAACCGGCGCAACCGCGCCTCATGATGATCCGGATTGCGGCGCGGCAGACAGCGATTTTCCGTCACGAAACTCACGAACCCCGCGTTCCGAATCGCCGACCTCTGAATGCGCGTATTATCCACGCGACCCATGCGGATCGGGGGACGGCGGAAAAGGTTTTTAAGCATTCGGAAAAACATCGCAAAATAGCGCATAAGTTAACGACACCTTGAATCCGCTCTTTCAATAGAAAAACTGCAACATTTCGCACTTTTCCACGGAGCGCGTTTTGCGCATCGCCACGCGCGCCCGAAAACGTCAAATATCGCCGCTTTCACATGCACCATTTCGCCTACACCGGCTCTAATCTTCACTGCGAATCCGTCGATCTCGCAGCCGTCGCGCAGCTTTACGGCACGCCCACTTACGTTTACAGCGCCGCCACGATAGCCGATAACTACAACCGTCTCATGCAGGGCTTGCACGGTCTCGACGTCCGTGTCTGCTACGCGATGAAAGCCAATTCCAACATCGCTGTGCTGCGCCATTTCGCCAATCTCGGCGCGGGTTTCGACCTCGTCAGCGGCGGCGAACTCCGCCGCGTCCTTGCAGCCGGAGCCGATGTCACCGGCAGCGTCTTCGCCGGCGTCGGCAAATCCGAGGCCGAAATCCGCCTCGCCCTCGAATCCCGCATCCACGCCTTCCACGTTGAGAGCGAGCCCGAGCTTGTTCGCATAAATCACGTCGCCGGCAAACTCGGCGTCAAGGCCCCCATCGCCTTCCGCATTAATCCCGACGTGGATGCCCACACCCACGCCAAAGTCACCACCGGCAAAGCCGGCAACAAATTCGGCATCCCCCTCGCCAAGGCCGAGGCCGCCTACGCCGCCGCCGCCAAATGTCCCAACATCGCGATTCGCGGCGTGCAAATGCACATCGGCTCGCAGCTCACCTCCATCACGCCCTTCGGCGAAGCCGTGGAAAAACTCGTCCCGCTCGCAGCCGAGCTCAAGCAACGCCACAACATCGAGTATTTCTCCATCGGCGGCGGCATTGGCATCATTTACAAAGACGCCCTCGCCAGCGGCTCCCGCGAATGGTGGACCTCGCAACCCGAAGCCACCCGTCCCATCACACCCGAAGCCTACGGCGCCGCGCTCACGCCGCTCCTGAAACCCCTCGGCCTGAAAATCCTCCTCGAACCGGGTCGTTTCCTCGTCGGCAACGCCGGCGTCCTCCTCTCGCAAGTCGAATATCTCAAGCGCGGCCAGGGGAAAAATTTCCTCATCCTCGACGCGGCCATGAACGACCTCGTGCGTCCCGCGATGTATGACAGTTTTCATCAAATCGTCCCGCTTCGCCGCGACACGACCCGCCCTGCGATCACGGCCGACATCGTCGGCCCCGTTTGCGAATCCGGCGATTGCTTCGCGAAGGATCGCGACATCCAGCAACTCAGCGAAGGCGAGCATGTCGCCTTCATGAGCGCCGGCGCGTATGGCTGCACGATGGCCAGCCGCTACAATTCCCGCTGCATGCCCGCCGAAGTCCTCGTGCATGGCGCGACGTTCGACCTCATCAAGGCCCGCGAAACATTTGACGACCAGATCGCCAGCGAAAACATCCCCGCGTTTTTGAAATAAGCCGCGCGGCATTTTAGCGCGCTTGCGTCTGTCCGCCTTCAATCGTAAATCGTGATTCGCAAATCATAATTCGACAGATGCCCAAGCTCACCACGCACGCCATTCGAAAACTAAAAGGACAGCGCCCCATCGTCGCCGTCACGGCCTACGACGCGCTCACCGCGCGTTACGCAAACGAGGCCGGCGTGGACATCATCCTCGTCGGCGATTCGATGGGCAACGTGATGCTCGGCTTTGAAAACACCGTGCCCGTCACGCTCGACATGATGTGCCACCATGCCGCCGCTGTCGTGCGCGCGCGTCCCGAAGCCCTCGTCGCCGTCGACCTGCCCTTCGGCGAAGCCCATTACTGTTTTGATCGTGTGCTCGCCTCATGCCAGCGCATCGTGCAGGAAACCGGAGCCGATGCCGTGAAGATCGAAGGGGGCGCGGAGATCGCCCCCATGCTCGAAAAACTCAACAACGCCGGCATACCCGTGTGGGGCCACATCGGCCTGCGTCCGCAGCAAGTGCTCGCGCTCGGTCGCTACAAAAAATTCGGCGCGACGCCGGATGAAGCCGGATCGATGCTCTCCGACGCCCTCGCGCTCGAAAAAGCGGGTGTCTTCGCGCTTCTCATTGAAATGACGGACCATGAATGCGCGCGCAAAATCGCCGGCGAGGTTTCCGTGCCTGTCATTGGCATTGGCGCCGGTCCGCATTGCGACGGACAGATTCTGGTTTCCCCCGATCTCCTCGGCCTGACCTCCGACTACGTTCCCGCCTTCGTGCAAAAATTCGCCGACGCCGCTGCGGAATATCGAAAAGGTTTTGCCGCTTACGCCGCGGCCGTTCGCGAGAGGAGGTTTCCGGAATAGGAAATAGCGCGCGCGCCGAAGCAGATACGAGGCAGATATTCGGACGCGAATCACCCGAATGCCTTTTTGCGCAATCCGCGCAACGTGACCAGATCCCCCCAATCGGTGATGTTCGGCAAAGGACGCAGGGCGGTGCGTCTTCGATGTCCTGTCTGGCGCTTATAAATAGCGAGGTGTTTTGCCACAAAGGCCTTGGAGCCAAGCACCGCTCCATCGGAAAAATACCGCACGCGGCAGCGCAATACCGTCGCGAGCGGAAGTGTGCCTTTTTCCGCGACGACTTTTTCAAGAGCCTCCGGTGAGATGGATACCTTGTCTCCACGCTGCGGCGCGGCAGCGCCGAAGAGCCGCATGCGATACGCATCGTGTACATTGCGCCAAGCCTGGTTGTTTTCATCGCCGACAATCGTGGCGATGCCAACCTGCGCGGCCCGTTTTCCCGCAACGGCCTCGGCATATCCGCAAAAGCGGTAGTCCTTCGAATCGACAACGAGGCCGGCGCGCACCGGATTCAAGTCGATATACGCCGCCATCGTTGAAAGAACATGGCCGCGGCCCTCGACGAGCACGCTCTTGAAACGCTCCGACCAAAGCGTGCCGTGGCGGTCGTGCGTGCGGTTGAACCAGATTGAGAAGCGCTGTTTGAGCAGCTTCATGAATTGGGAGACGTCGCCCATCAGGGCCATTTGTTGCTTGCGCCAAGAGTCCGCATCGGAACCGCCTTTTTTGAGACGGTCAGCGACCTCCTCGATGCGCGCCGCCTGGTATTTTGTAGGTTTTGGGTAGAGCACGAGATAGCGGCGGAGTAGCTCAGTGTCCGAGACCGCGGCCCGTGCGGGCACACGAACGAGCACGTGAAAGTGGTTCGACATGATGGCGTAGGTGAGAATCTGGACGCCGCAGTAATCGGCGATTTGCCAAAGCTGTTTTCGGAACACCTCCTTGGCGGTATCGTCGAGGCAACGCTCGCTGTTCACGGTGCGCGACATGCAATGATAGACTGCCCCCGAGGAGCGAGGATCAATCTTGATGCGCGGTGCTCTCATGCGCGGAACGAATTGCAGACGAATCAAATTGTCAAGATATTTTTAACCTGTCCCTTTTCTTTTATTAAAATCTTGTTGCCGTTTCTGTTTCTGCGTTCTGGATTTTGACGATGTCATCCGCCTACCAAGTCATAGCCCGCAAATGGCGCCCCCAGACCTTTGACGACGTTGTCGGCCAGGACCACGTCGTCCGCACTCTCAAAAACGCCATCGCGCGCAACCGCATCGCACACGCCTACCTCTTCGTCGGCCCGCGCGGCACCGGCAAAACTTCCACCGCCCGCATCTTCGCCAAGGCCCTCAACTGCACCAACGGCCCCAAAGCCGATTTCGACCCCAACGACCCCATCTGCAAAGCCATCGCCAGCGGCTCCCACATCGATGTGATCGAGTTTGACGCCGCCTCCAACACGCAGGTCGATAAAATACGCGACGCCATTCTCGATTCCGTCGCCTACGCACCCGCCTCGGCAAAGTTCAAAATCTACATCATCGACGAGGTGCACATGCTCTCGGCAGGCTCCTTCAACGCCTTGCTCAAAACCCTCGAAGAGCCCCCTCCTCACGTGAAATTTGTTTTTGCGACCACCGATCCGCAAAAAATGCCCGCCACCGTCATCTCGCGATGCCAGCGCTTCGACCTCAAGCCCATCCCCAACGACCTCATCATCCAGCGTCTCAAACAAATCGGCGACGACGAAAAAATCACCGTCTCCGACGCCGCCTACGAATGCATCGCCCGCATGGCCGACGGCGGCATGCGCGACGCCCAATCCATCTTTGACCAGATGATTTCCTTCTGCGGCACCGACATCGAGGAATCCGACGTGCTCGATGTCTACGGTCTCGTCTCGGGAGAAAAAATCGCCGCCCTCGCCGGGGCGCTCGCCGCCGGCGATCACCAGAAAATCATCGCCATCGTCGATGAGTGCGACCATCAGGGCCGCGACCTCGTGCGTCTTCTCAGCGACTTGCAAGCCGTCGTGCGCAGCGCCCTCATTGACGCCATCGCGCAAGGCGGCATCAGCGAAAAACTCGGCGGCACCAAAATGAGCACCGAGCAAATCACGCGCCTCCTCGACGGGCTTCGTGAAGGCGAGGACGCGGTGAAAATCGGCCTCGCCGAGAAAATCAATTTCGAGGTCACGCTCCTCAAGGCAGTCGAAGCCAGCCGCGCCCGCGCCATTGACTCGCTCATCAAGGAGCTCACCGCTCTCGCCGCCGAAAGCCCCGCGGCCGACACCAACAGCGAAAAAAAAAAGACCTGATTGAGACGCTTGAAGCGCGTCTCGCGGTCGCACTCGCTGATTACAACGAAAAAGCAAAACGCGACCGCGAAAAAAGCGCGGCTATGCCTTTTATCGCGAGCAACCTCGGCGGCGGCACCGTCGCCAACAAGGTCGCGCACAAGATCGAGGAAAATCGCGCCGCCGCCGAACAGTCGGATGCCGATGATGCCGTCGCACCGTATGCGTTGCACGAAAGCGCCGAGCCTTACGCTGGCGGCCAAACGACGGCAAACGACGCTGGGTCTTTTGACGATGACGGCGCTCCTTGGCCCGATGGAGCGTCTGAGTCTGCCTTTCCCGCCGCCGCAGCCGCGATCGACAATGAGGAACAGGACTCGACGGACCTGCCGCCGCTCGACAGCCTCGTGTCGCGCATTCCGGAGGAAACGCGCAAAATACTCGACGAGGTGTTCCGCGCTCAATTCACAGGCGTGCGGAAAATTCCGAAAAAACTTCTCAAGTGAGAAGACTCAATTGATCGCTTCCAATTCAGCCTGCGTCCACGGTTTGTTCCGCCCGGCGGCGCCCTTGGTGCGGATTTCAGTGACCGTTGCGGGATCAATGGCGGGTGCGTTATTGCCCCATTCCTGGCGGATGTAGGTCAGGACGTAGGCGATGTTTTCGTCGCTCCAATTGTAGCCGCCGCCTTTGCCGAAGTTGGGCATCAGGCCGTTGTAAGTGGCGCCTTCGACCTTGAGTTCGCCGGTCAAGCCGTGCAGAAGGACGCGAATGAGACGTTGCTCGCTGCCGTTCACCCACTCCGATTTTGCAAGGGGAGGATAAACGCCAGGAACCCCCTGCCCCGTCCCTTGGTGGCAGGTGGCGCAGGTGCTGAAAAGTTTTTTGCCCTGGACAAGCGGATCGACCTTGGGCTTCGCGGGGCCGGCGCCGGTGTCCATCGCGGAGGTATAGCGCTCATCGTAAACGAGCGCGGCCTTGTTGAAGGTGATTTCGAGGCCGCCGCTGTTTCGTATGATGTAGGTGATCGCGAAGATCGTCATCGCGCCGACGAAGAGGAGAAGCCAGATGGGAATCGGCCTGTTGCTCTCGGCGGGCTCGGATTTTTCCCGCAGCAGGATCGCGTGAACCTGCTGGATGTCGGCGTCGCTGGCGCGGGCTTGTTCGATGGTGATGGCGTCGCGCGGCTCGCCGTCTTTCGGTTGCGGAGGTTGGTCGCTCATTTGGCAGGCTCCGTTGTCGGCGCGGCGGCGCCGCTGGTTTCGGATGCAGGCTCGGGCTCGGTCACGATGTAACGCGATTCCTGCGGGTAAGTGTAACTGTCGTTAAGGGAAAGGAGATACTCGATGAGGGCGTCGGCGCGGCGCGTGGGCACGATTTCGTAACCCAGGGGCGGTTGGTAATCCGCGGGGAGCAGCCTTTGAATGGCATGAGGCGAGGGCTGGCCGACGATCTTACGTGTTTCAAAGAGGAAAGCGAAGTGCGGCATGATGCTGCCGGGCGAGGTGATCTGCGGATCGTAGAAATGGCGGATGTGCCATTCGCGTCCGCTTTCGCCGACGTAGCGGGCGCCGACGTTGCGGAGATCGGGGCCGGTGCGCATGGTGCCGAGGAGGACGCGGCCTTCGCGGATGTAGTCGCGCGCGACGCTTTGCCGGTCGCCCCATCCGCGCTTGTCATCAACGCCGAAGCCGGGGCGACGCACTTGCTGCGTGTGGCAGTAGATGCAACCGAGGTCTTCGTAAACGCGCTTGCCCTGCATCGCGAGACCGGTGGGCGTGAGCGGAAAGGTCTTGCCCTCCGTTTCGTCATAGACGGGCGTGAGCTTGCCGTAGCTGATCTGGTTGATGAGCACGATGCCCGTCCAGGAAAAGGCGAGCGTCATGAAGATGCCGAGGAAGAGAAGCGGTGCGCGGTTCATTTGGCGGCGAGCTCCATTTCTTCAGGGTTGCGGAAAAGCGTGGGAGCGCTGCTTTGGGAGACGGGTTTTTTGGAGAGCATCCAGAAAAAGTTCACCGCGAAGGCGAGATGGCCGACGGTGATCAAAATGCCGGCGACGCTGCGCGAGAAGAGATACGGGATCGTCGCCTCGACGACTTGCAGTACCGTATAGGTGACGGAACCGTCGGGGCTGGTGTGGTTCATCATGAGGCCCTGAACGACGCCGCCGATGGAGAGACCGACCACGTAGACCATCGAGCCGACCGCGGTGGCCCAGAAGTGCGTGCGGATGAGCGTGGCGTTGGGCCACTCGCGGAGGAGGATGCGCGGCAGGATGTAATAAATGGCGCCAAACATGACCATCGTGAAAAACGCATACATGCCGTGGTGCGCGTGCGCGACGACGAAGTGCGTGAAGTGGAGCGTCTCGCTGACACTCCGCGCGGCCATGAGCGAGCCGATGAGGCTGGTGAGCGTGTAGTTCACGGCGCCAAAAACGATGAAGCGAAGCGTCGGGCTGTATTTGAGCGCGGAAAAGCTGCCGATCATCGTGAGGTGATGATTGATGCCGGTGACGACCACGGGAACGACCATCATGAAGCTGGCGGCGATGCCGGCGGTGATGACCCACGCGGGAACAGGGCCGCCCACGAGGTGATGGACGCCGGCCCAGTTATAAAAGATGGCGAGCGACCAGAAGCCGAGGATGGAGAGGTAGTAGCTGTGTATTGGTTTTCCCAATACCTTGGGGAGAAAATAATAGACCGAGGCGAGCCCGATGGGCGTGAACCAGAGGCCGAGCACGTTGTGGCCGAACCACCAGTTGACGAGCGCCTGCACGGTGCCGCGGGCCGGCGCGAAGATGATCATCATCTGCGCAACGGAGTAGAGCCACGGAAACCAGAAAAGCGCGGCGAGGATATACCATTGCGAAACGTAGATGTGCTTTGATTTTCCGTAGCGAAACGTGATGACCGCCCAAGCGCCGACGAGCGCGTAGGCGATGAAGAGGAGCGGCGTGGCGTAGGTCGGCATTTCGAGCCACTCGACCGAGGTGGAGTCGCCCTTGAGGATGCCGATGATGCCGATGGTCACGCCGATGTTCCAGAGCGCGACGGCAAAAAGCAGGATGCCGCCGTGCCGGACCACAGAGCGCGAAAGGCGGGCCATGAGCCAGAATGCGACGCCGACGGCGGCGTTGGTCGCCCAGCCGTAAATGACGGCATTGAGATGCGCGGTGCGGGCGCGCCCGAAGGTGAGCCATTCGATGTCGCCGAGGAATCCCGGCGAATGGAGCTTGTAGGAGGAGATGATCGCGAAGGCCGTCCCCACGATGAGCCAGAGCACGGCTGACACGAGGAAAAGCATGAGCGGCGCGCGCGTGGAGGCGTCGATTTCGCTCAGCTCGGCGCGCGCGGCAATGTCAGCCCGGGCGCCTGGCTTGAACGAGGCGACGATGGTTGGTGTTGAGGGTTGCTCGGACATGGAGAATGCGGAATGTTATGTGCGTGAAAATGTGGGAATCGCTATTGCTTCACGGGGCGCGGGTTTCCGCGGCGGCTGTGTGGTGTTTCTTTTGTTTCTTCTTCTTTGCGGGAAAAAAATCCGTGGGTTTGCCGATGGGCTCGGCTTCGTCAAAGATTGAGGCGGCGCCTTTGTCGAAATCGCGGAGCTGGCCCTTTTTCGAACTCCAATAGAGCGCATACACGGCGGTCGATGTGATGCCGAGCGCCATGACGAAGGTGAGTGCGTAGAAAAACCATTCCATGATGTGATTCCTGATTTTGAATTGCCGGTTTTCGATAGGGAGCTAGCGGACCGGGGGGCGATTTTTGTTGAGGTCCTGGATTGTGAGTTCCACGGCGCGGTCGATGGGAAGGCGGACGATGCCTTTTTGTTCGTCAATCCAGCCGTAAGATGTGGCGGCGGCGTTTTCCTTGGCGCGCAGGTCGGCGAGCGTGGCGGCGCGTTCGGCGGCCGTGGTCGCGCTGGTGCTGGCGATGGGAAGCGGCTGCGTCATCCGGGCCACGAGATAGATGATCGTCGCGAAGAGCGCAAAGATGGCGGCGATCACGACGGCATTGAGGACGAAGATTTTTTTGGATGCGGGCGCGTTGTTACTCATGGTGCGTAAGGCATTCGACGATGCGCGGGTCGCGGATCGGAATCAGTTTTTGCGCGGGAAGGTTGCGGAGGAAAGTCCAGGCGCAGAGGCCGCCGACACCGGCGACGGTGCTGAGCACCCAGATGAGATTCGTCGAGATGAAGGCGTGCGGATCGCCGCGCCCGCCCTTGATCGCGGGAAGAATATTGTAGCAGAGATCGACGAGCATGAGCGCGAGTATCCAGATCGAGATGAACCTGATGCGCTCGTGGATGATTTTGTTCCTGTAGGAAAGCAGGTAGAGAAAAGGCGCGAGGAAGTAGCCGAAGAGGAGCACGAGGCCCACCCACCACCATTGGTTGGTCGAACCGTCGGCGTTGAGTTCGCGGAGATTATACCAGAAGGTTTCCTCGGGGACGTTGGCGTTCCAGATGAGGAAGTACTGGGAAAAGGCGATGTAGGCCCAGAAGACCGTGAAGGCCAGCATGAGCTGCCCGATCGAGTGGAGGTGATTGTTGTTGAGGATGCCCTTGTATCCACCGTTTCGATACAGCCAGAGCATCATGAGCACGCCGATGGAGAGCGCGCCTCGGGCGCAATCGGCGAAGAACCACACGCCATACATGGTGGAGAACCAGTGGTATTCGAGGCTCTTGAACCAGTAGATGGAGGCGAAGGTGAGCGAAAGCGCCATGATCGGAATGCCGAAGGCGGCGGTGACGCGGTTGGAGAATGTCCAGCGGGCGTCGCCGTCGCGGTCCTGCGTGAAGGAGGCTTTGCGGACGCGCGCCGAGAGCCATATCCAGGCGGCGAAGAAAACGACATAGGCGCCGGTGAACCACTCGCGGTTCAGGAAGCCGGATTTTTTCTGGTAGAGGATGTCGTCGCCCACGGTGCCGTGCCCGCCGTGAAGCGGCGTGGAGAGATCCATCCAGGGCCAGATCGCGCCGGGTTTGATCCACGAGACGATGACGAGCGGAAGGAAAAGGAGCGCGAGCCATTTGAAGTTGGGCAGCCATTGCTCAAAGAGCCGGCGGAGCGTGACCGACCACGAGGCGTCAAAGATATGGTGGATAAGTATCCAGATGAGGATGCCGATGCTGATGGCGATCCAGAATGAAAGGCCGGCAAGGTATGAGAGCGCGAAGGCCTGCGCGTCTCCCGCGGCAAAAAAGCCGATGCCGGTGATGACGAGCCCGACGATGCCGATGATGAGCGCGCGGGTCGCGGCGACGGCGTAGGACGATGCGGCCGGCTGGAGCGGCGCGGCGGAAGGTGCGGTGGCTGCGTGGGATTGGCTCATGTTATTTCAGGCCGAGATCGGTTTTGTGCGCGGCGGGGACGTCATTGACGCTGCCCTGCTCCGCGCGTTGGAGAGCCCGCACGTAGGCGACGACGGCCCAGCGATCGTGGGGCGTGAGCTTGTCGGCGTAGGAGAGCATGGTGCTCTTGCCGTGCGTGATCGTGTTGAAGATTTCGCCTTCGGGCATCTGGCGGAAGCGGTCGTCGTGATAGCTTGGCGTGGCGCCCATGCCGTAGTGCTTGGTGATGCCGTTGCCGTCGCCGAGGGCGCCGTGGCAGGGCTGGCAGTAGATATTGTAGCGATTCCGGCCGCGAGCGAGGAGGCCCGCGTCGATCACGATGCCGGCGGGAAAACCGTGGAGAAATTGGCCCGGGGCTGTCTGTCCGGTGGCGAGGATGTCGTCGTCAACGGGCGTGCCGCGAGCGACGGCTCCGGCGGGAACGGGGCGGTCGCTGCGGCCGTCGGCGAAAAAGGGGCTGGCGGATTGCGGCAGGTATTTGTCCTGGTTGGTCATCTGCGGAAAAACGTCGTCCGGAAAAACCTGGCGCGGGGGGTTGGTCGAAGTGGCGCCACGGAAGCCGAGCAGCGTGACGAGCACGACACAGAGGAGGGCGAGAATGATGTATGCGTAGCGCATGTGGGTTTCAGAAAATTATTCCGCAAGCTCGATGATGTCGACGCCCCCGGCCTGCGCAAGGAGGGCGCGGGTGGCGGCGGGATCGAATTTCGGGTCGCGGGTTTCGATCACGATGAAGAAGCGGTCGTCGAGGCCGCGGTGGATTTGATCGTATTTGAGAACCGGGTGGTAGTGCATCGGGAGCCTGTTCAGCACGAACATGCCGATGATTGTGGCGAAGGCGGTGAAGAGGATCGTGAGCTCGTAGGAAACGGGAAACGCGAAGAGCGGACTGAAGAAGGGCTTGCCTCCGACGATGAGCTTGTAGTCGTAGGCGTTCATATACCAGATCATCGACATGCCGGTGCAGAATCCGATGATGCCGCCGACAAGCGAAATGCGCGGGACGCGCGAGCGTCTCACGCCCATGGCGGCGTCGAGGCCGTGCACGGGAAAGGGCGTGATGCAGTCCCAGAACTTGTATCCGGCATCGCGCACGAGCGTCGCCGCGCGCATGAGATCGGGCGTTTTCTCGAAGGTGGCGATAATGCCGTGTGGTTGGGTTGTGGCTGACATGGCGGAAATTTTTGAAATCGGACCGGCGGGTTAATGATGTGAATGCGCGTGGCCGTCGGCCTGCGGCGTCACGGCCTTGATTTCGGCCATCGGCATGATGGGGAGGAAGCGGATGAAAAGGAGGAAGAGCACGCTGAACACGCCGAACGTGCCGAAGAACGTGAAGATTTCCACGACCGACGGCGAATAGTAGCCCCAGCTCGACGGCAGAAAATCGCGGGCGAGCGAAGTGACGATGATCACGAAGCGCTCGAACCACATGCCCACGTTGACAAAGATCGAGAGTATCCAGACGAGCGCGGTGTTCCGGCGGATCTTCTTGAACCAGAAGAGCTGCGGCGTGATCACGTTGCACGAAATCATGATCCAGTAAGCCCAGGCGTAGGGACCGAACGCGCGGTTGATGAAGGTGAAGCCTTCGTAGGGATTCGCGCCATACCACGCGATGAAGAACTCCATCGCGTAGGCGTAGCCCACGATGGTGCCGGTCGCCAGGGTGATTTTGCACATGCAGTCGATGTGATACTGCGTGATGAGGTCTTCGAGTTTGAAGACGGCCCGCAGCGGAAGCATGAGCGTGAGCACCATGCCGAAGCCGGAGAAGATCGCGCCGGCGACGAAATACGGAGGAAAGATCGTCGTATGCCAGCCGGGGAGCAGCGAGACGGCGAAGTCGAACGAAACGATGGTGTGCACCGAGAGCACGAGCGGCGTCGAAACGCCCGCGAGGATGACGTAGGCCATCTCGTAATTGCTCCAGTGGCGGTTGCTGCCGCGCCAGCCCATCGCGAAAAGACCGTAGAACCAAGAGCGGATTTTTTTGCCCGCGTTGAAAAAGCGGTCGCGCAAGACGGCGAGATCGGGCACGAGGCCGACATACCAGAAGAGCACGGAAACGGTGCCGTAGGTGGAGACGGCAAACACGTCCCATTCGAGCGGCGAGCGGAAGTTCTGCCAGATGTAGTTCGAATTGGGAATCGGGAACAGGAACCACGCGAACCAGATGCGGCCAATGTGAAACACGGGGAAGATGGCCGCGCAGACGACGGCAAAAATCGTCATGGCCTCGGCGGCGCGGTTGATCGAGGTGCGCCACTTCTGGCGCAGCAGGCACAGAATCGCCGAGATGAGCGTGCCGGCGTGACCGATGCCGATCCAGAAGACGAAGTTCACGATGTCCCACGCCCAGTTGACGGGATTCGCATGCCCCCACACGCCGACGCCGGTCGAGACGAGGTAGATGAGGCCCATCACCGTCCATGATGCGACGAACGCAGCGGTGATAAAACAAACCCACCACCACGCAGGCGTCTTGCCTTCGATGATGCCGCAGATCTTTTCGGTGATCCAGTTGAAGGAGCGACCGTGCTCGACGAGTGTCGCGCGCGGAAGACGGGCCGGGTTGACTTCGTCGAGGATGGCCGGACGCGGATGCTCGCTCGCATGATGAACATGCGCCGAATCGCGCGAACGCGGCGCGTCGTCGAAGGTGGCTGTGGTGGAGTCGGCGGACATTTCTGGGAATTAAGATTTAAGAATTAAGATTTAAGAAGTGTCGGAACTTCGGCTGGGAATGGTTGCAAGCTGGCGCGCACATGGGAGCGGTTTGGTTTCTCAACTCTTAATTCCTAACTCTTAATTTCGCTATGATGCGCGGGATGGTTCTTGTTGTTGTATTCCTGGCGGCTGAAGGGCAGCGGGACATAGTCCGGCATTTTCGGATTCGGATTGCGGAGGCGTCCGAGATACGTGGTGCGCGGGCGGATGTTGAGATAGCCGAGGAGCGAATAGTTTTGATCGAGGGCGCGGGCCTTCGACACGGCGCTGTTGGGATCGGAGATGTCGCCGAAGACAATGGCGCCGGCCGGGCAGGCTTGCTCGCAGGCGACCTTGATCGTGCCGTCGGGAACCTTGACGTTGCCGGAATCGCGCGCGGCGGCCTTTTGCCTGATCTTGGCCTGCTGGATGCGCTGGACGCAGTAGGTGCATTTTTCCATGACGCCGCGCATGCGCACGGTGACGTCGGGATTCTTGCCCATCTTGACCAGTTCGGGCATGCCGCCCGGGCCGAGGGGGCCGAGGTAGAGGCTGTCGAGCTGGCGTTTGTTCCAATCGAAGAAATTGAAACGGCGAACCTTATACGGACAGTTGTTCGCGCAATACCGCGTGCCGATGCAGCGGTTGTAAGCCATCGCGTTGAGACCTTCCTCGTCGTGCACGGTGGCGTTCACGGGGCAGACGGTTTCGCAGGGCGCGGTTTCGCATTGCGCGCAGGCGACGGGTTGAAGCGAGACTTGCGGATCCTCGGGAAGGCCGCGGTTGCCCGCGCCGAATCCGAACGCGCCGGAGTCGGCCTTGCCGTCGGAATAATAGCGGTCGAGGCGAATCCAGTGCATCTCGCGTCCGCGCAGAACCTGATCCTTGCCCACAATGGGAATGTTGTTCTCGGCTTGGCATGCGATGACGCAGGCCGTGCAGCCGATGCAGGTGTTCAGGTCGATGACCATGCCCCATTGATGCTCGCCGGTGAAAGCGGGCAGTTTATAGAGCGAGCCGCCGCGCGGGAGTTCGCGGGCGCGTTTCGCGTTGAGCGCGGCGCGTTCGGCGGGAGTGAGCTTCGCGTCATCGGCGGGCGAATTGCCTTCCCCGTAAACCGGAGGCGAATGCGATTCCATGCCGATGTTGGCGACGTAGGCGGGATCTTTTTTGTATTCGTCGAGATTGGCCTCGCGGATGAGGTCGCGGCCTTCCATCGACCAGTGTTCCTGCGTGTTGGCGAGTTTGTAGCGCTCGCCGGTGATTTTGATGGTCGCGCCAGTGACGACATGGGGCGCGTCGGAAGTGCGGATCGCGTAGGCATTGTAGCCAGTGTTGCGCGCGACGCGTCCCTCGAAGGCGCGTCCGTAACCGAGCGGGAGGATGACGGTGTAGTTGGCGAGGCCGGGCTGGATGTGCACGGGGCCGCGAAGGGTGCGGCCATTGACGGTGATCTCGGCGACGCGGGCGATTTCCTTGCCGATGTTGAATTCGCCTTCCTCGGTGCGGGCGACCTGGATGACTCCGTCGGCCTTGGGCGCGATGCCGAGTTCCTTGGCGAGGCGCGGACTGACCAGGATCGGATTGTCCCACGAGATTTTTGTCATGGCCTCGGGGCACTCTTGCAGCCAGCCGTTGTTGGCGAAACGTCCGTCGTCGATCTTGGTGTCGGCAACAAAACGGACTTCGAGATTCTGGGCGGAAAACGTCTTCGCTTCGAACGACGCTTGCTGGCGATTCGCGGAGAATGGCGGAGGACACGGCTTGTATGCGCTGCCTTCGAGCACGCCGTCGTGGAGGAATTTGCGGAAAACGCGCCCGGCATCGGCATCCGTCGCGCCGGCAATGGCGGTGATGGTGCGGCGGACGAGGGCATAGGCGTCGGTTGTATCCAAAGAAAGGATACGGGCGAGAATTTCGATTTCGGCGCGCCCGTCGAAAAGCGGCAGAATCATGGGCTGCACGGGCACGATGACGCCGTCGGCGGCACGCGCGTCGCCCCAGGATTCGAGATAGTGCGCGGCGGCGATGTGCGTGAGCGTGGCGGCGGCTCCGGCAACCGTGGTCTCGTCCGCATAATAACCGAGGCGGACGACCTCGGAAACGGACTTCTGGAGCGCGGGCCAGTCGAGATCGGCGGGCGCGTTGTAGGCGGGATTGCCGTTGAGGATGACGAGTGTCTTGACGCCGCCGGATTTAATTGCGGCAGCAATATCGGTGATGCTTGCGACGTCCGCGGCATCGGGAACGGAAACGTAGTCGAATGTCTTGCCGGCATTGCCGAGCGCGGCGTTCAGTTCATCGACGATGTCGTGGACAGCACGCGGTTGATCGGCGCCCGCGAGGATGAGGGACGCGCTCTTGTTTTCGACAAGGTCGGCGGCGCAGGCATCGAGCCATTTTTGCTGGTCTGAAGTGAGACCGCTTCCGCCGAAGCTCCGTCCGGTTATCTTGGTCGCAAGCGCGGCGGCGCACGCGCCGATATTGCTGCTTTCGAGACGGAGACGATGATCGGCCATGCCGCCGGTGAGCGTGAAATTGCTTTCCACGCTGTAGAGGCGGTTCATGTCGGACGCCTTACCGGTGACGCGGCGCGCTTTCGCAAAATCGCGCGCGTGCGCGATGGCGTTTGCGCCGGTGTGCAGGAAATCGGAATCGAGCGAGAGAATGCGTTTCGCCTTGGCGAAATGATAGACGCGCTTCGTGCTCTTGGCGGAAGGCGCTTCGTCCAAAACCGGCTCGTATTCAGCCCAGATCGCCCTCGGGAATTTTTTGCGGAGTTGGGCAACGAGAGCGGCGCGGGTGGGCGAAGAGGATTCCTCGGCGAGGAAGGCGAGCCCGTCGCCGTTTGTAACGGCGTAGGCGGCACCGATGGCGGCGAGTTTGTCCTCCAATGCCGCGGCGGATATGGCGGCGCCGTCGGTGGTGTGCTCGATGGCGCGGTCGGGGTCGTAGAGGTCGAGGACGCTGGCTTGGACGATGGCGTTCGTCGCGCCGCCGTAGGGAGCGTAGGTGGGATTGCCTTCGATTTTGGTGGGGCGGCCCTGATGCGTTTCGGCGAGAATGGGAATCGCGGCGCGGCGGAGGGGCATAGCGCTGGCAAAGTAGGAGGGCATGCCGGGGATGATGCCTTCGACGGATTTGCCGTAGGGGAGGATGTTTTTCTCGGGACGGCGGCAGCCGGCGGCCAGTCCCACGCCGCCGAGCGCGAAGGATGCGGCCATGAGTTTCAGGAAGTTGCGGCGGTCAACGCCTTCGAGGGTGGAGGCTTCGTCGGGGAATTCGCGGGCGAGTTTTTCCTTGAACGCGGGTGTCTCGATGAGGTCGTCGAGGCTGCGCCAGTAGCGGCGGCCGCTGGCGGGTTCGGTGTCGGCGGCTGCTTGTTGCTCGGGGGAAAGTGGTGTGCGTTTCATCTGCGGTCTTCAGCGGGCGTTCTTGAAAAGGTTTAACGGTGGCAGCCAGTGCAGCTTTGCGGAGGGGCGATCTTGTTCCTGGCGATAAAGTCGGCGGCCCATTTATCGTGCTCGGCCATTTGCGCGGGCGTCCAGTTGAGGTCGGTGATCTTGTCGAGGGGACGGAGTCTCGGCGCGGGGTCGCGGTGGCAATCGAGGCAGAAGCCCATGCTGAGCGATTTTTCGTGGCGCACGGTTTCCATTTCGTTGACCTGGCCGTGGCACTCGACGCAGGAAACGCCGCGGTTGATGTGGACGGAGTGGTTGAAATAAACGTAATCGGGGACTTGGTGGATTTGTATCCAGGGGACGGGGTTGCCGGATTCGTAACTGGCGCGCACCGGGGCGAGGAGCGGCGAGTCGGCTTTGATCTGGTTGTGGCAGTTCATGCACGTCTGCGACGTGGGAATGTTTGCGAAGCCGGTTTTTTCGACATTGCTGTGGCAGTAGCGGCAATTGATGCCGAGCTGGCCGTTGTGGAGCGCGTGCGAAAAGGGCACGGGTTGCACGGGCGCGTAGCCGACGCGGGTGTATTCGGGCGTGGCGTAGTAGGTGGTCGCGGCAGTGACGACGGCGGCAAACACAATAAGAAAGATGATGATCTGAAGCGGGAGCTTGTTGGCCGACTTGGGGAAGAGTTGAGACATGGGTGAATACGGATTGCGGGCTGTGGATTTTCAGGAGGCGGAAGGCCTGAAAATCAGATCGCGTCGGTGCGGGCGACGGAACGGGCGTCGTTTCGAATTTCGAAAGGTTTCTCTCGCGCGTCCGGAGGGCGCGTCGCCCCTGCAGGCCTGACGGCTGCTGCGAGGGCAGGCAAGGTGCCGGCTGCCACGCCGAGACCAAAGAGTTTTTCGATAAAGTTTTTTCTGGAATGCTTATGCTGGGCGCTCACGTCTGCTCCAAAGTTAATGACAGGGATCGGAGGCAACCCTCATGCCTATTCAATGCAAATCCAAAAACAGGCTTGGATGATGAACAGTCATGTGGGTTGAACTGGGTTGATCTATTGTTACGAAAACTAATAGTGTCAATTAGTTTTACAGCAATTCAATGATTTTTGGTGTCTTACGTTTGAACGCAAAAAAGGCACTTCAACCGAAGTGCCTGCCGCGTGGAAACGTAGTGACGTCGAAATGGAGCTCATTGTGCAAAAGCAATTTACTGGCTGCTTACAAATTTCCAATTAGCCACTTTCGCTGGATTATACATGAGGCCGATGTTCGCCTCGTTGTAGGTGCCCGCATCGACCTCGTAGGTGTAGATGAGGCTCGTTTTTTCGCTGGCGCAAAAGAGGTAATGGCGTCCGGTGGATGAATCGTAATACTTGTTACGAACAATGGCCATGCCTTGAATCGGGCTGCCGGATATGCCGGCGGAGGCAACGGAGGGGCGGGTTGGCGCGCTGAGAATGGGCGCCGGGGTCGCGGCAACCGGCGTCCTTGGAGCGGCGGTTACGGAAGGGCGTCTGGTCGTTGTGGCGCCCGTCGGAGCGGTAGCGGCGCGACGAGTGGTCTCGAAGGGCGCGGCATGTTGCTGCACTGGTTGCTCGCCAGTCGTCGCGGCGGCGGATTGGGACTGTGTCGTTTGGGGCGCAGGCTCCGGTGGCATTGTGAAGCTCACGGTGGGGATGGGAGCGTAACTGACGGGGAGCGCCGGATATGGCGCAGGGGGAGGCGGCATACCGGAGGTTTGCGATCCGGCGATTTGCGGTCCGGTGGATTGGGGCGCCGGGCCAGGCGACATTACTTTCCAGAGCAGCCAGCCTGCCAGGAGCAAGAGCAATAAGAGCACGATGAGATAGATCGTGTTATTTTTGCCGTTTTTGCGGGTCGCCATTTTCGTTTTCCTGGTGCGAAGCAGCTATCTTGGATTCAGTTGGTATTTTGGAAAAAAAGCGGGGCCGCGCTTGTTTGGACAAGCACCGGCCCCGCGTCGAAATACCTTACCACTTGAGGCCAATGCCAGCGTAACCGTAAAGGTTGTCGCTGCCATCGCGGTAACCGTTCACCATCTCCTTGCGATTGATGGTGTCGCCGTAATGGATGCCGATCGTGGCGCGGAGGCTCTTGGTGAACCAGACGCTGGTGGAGATCGTGGCGCCGTAGTAACTGTAGCTGTCCTTGACGCTGGATCCGGCGAGATCCGGAAACTGGTCGCGAATGCTGCTGGTGCCCACATAGAGGCTGAGGTCAAACGATGCCGGGAATTGCTCGATATTGAAGGGAATGCGATATCCGGTCGCGGCTTCGAAGGTGAGATCCTGCGTGCGGACGTCGTAATAGGCGGTGACGCTAGCGCCCCAGTTTTCCAGGATTTCACGGTTCGCGCTCACATAAACTTCGTAGGTGTAGTCGGTCTGGTTCTGGTTCGCTTCGGGATAGAAGTAGCCGGTGAGACCGCCGGTGAATTGGAAGCCTTGCCAGTGGTATTTGTAACCGCCGTAAAGGTCGAATTCGAAGTCGCGTTCGGAGGAGAATGGCTGGTTGGCCCAGCCGCCGACGAAGAAGCCGTCCTGGCCTGCGACGGGATTAAACTCGATGTTGGCCTGGATGGATTCGCCGGCTTTCTTGTCGCCGCGAAAAACATAACGGGTCGCATAGCGAACCTCAGCGGAGCCTTCCCAATCGGAAGCGGCTTGGGTGCTGACCGTGGAGATGCCGACGGCAGCGGTGATAAGTGCAAGTGCAGTTCTTAGTTTCATATTGGTGTGGTTTTGTCTAAAAGACCGAGGGGTATCCGAAAGGCCGCCCGTCGTCCCTTTTGGCTGACAGGCGACCTTCGGATGCTGTTCCATAGTTTATGGTTAGTAAACGTAGGTCGTTTCGTCCTTGTTGATCGGCTTCGGGAGGAACGACGAGTTGAACTCGAGGCGGACCGTGGCGATACCTTCCTGGGCGCCCTTGGCCTGGATGGTAAAGGTGATGACGCCGCGCGGCTTGAGAATCGTGTCAGGCAGCATCACGACCTTGCCGTTGATGCTGGCGGAGCTGTCGGAGCAGGAGATCGGCGTGACTTCATCGCTGAAGATGACGCGGATCTGGCTGTTGACTTCACGATAAGCGCCTTGGTTGGTGACGCGGATCGTGTAGGTGACGGGGCCGCCGACGCGGATCGGGTCGACGTTGTCCATGATTTCGGTGAGCACGCCCGGAGGTCCATCCCAAACGGTGGTGGCGCTGGCGGCAGCGGTCACTTTGCCGGCGGTGGCGGTGACCTTGTTGGTGGTGGTCATCGGCTCGGAAGCAGTGAGGGTGACGGTGCGGGTCGCGACTTCTTCGGGACGGAGTGTCGAAATGGTCCAGACAACACGATCGTTGTTCTGCGTCACAGGTGAATCGGACGCGGCGACGAGCCTGGTGCCCTTCGGGAGGTCGTCGGTGACGGTGACGTTGTTGAGGACGGAGGAGCCTTCGTTCTTGACGGCGATGTTGTAGGTCGCGTCGCGGGTGATCGTCTGGCGATCCGGGCCGACTTTGGAGACGCCGATGCGCGAGTAGGTGACGGTGACGGGAGCGTCAGCATTGACCGAGGCGGCGTTGCTGGCGGTCGCGGTGGCTTTGTTCAGCCATTCGCCCTGGGCGGCGGCGGTGACGGGAATATTGACGATCTTGGATTCACCGGCATTGAGGTTGCCAATATCGAAGGAGGGCTGGGCGGTGTCGGCCTTGAGACCTTCGGGGAGATTGTCAACGATCACGACGTTGCGCGCGACGGCGGTGCCGACGTTGGTGACTTTAACATTGAAGGCGATCTGGCTGTTGAGCTCGGCTTCGCGAGGGCCGACTTTCTCGATGACCAGGCGGGGAGTGCCGGCGGCAAAGCCGAGCTGGAGCGCCGGATCAACGCAAACCTTGGTGGAGGTGATGAACTGGCCGTCCTGGTTCGGGCGGACGGTGATGATGGTGTCCTGTTGCTCGCCCTTGCTCATGGTGGCATAGCCCCAGTTGAGATCGTTGCCGCTCTTGGCAACATCGGGGGAAGCCCCGACATAGGTGACGCCTTCGGGGAGGTGCTCGGTGATGCGCACTTCCTTGACATCGGTGAGCGCGGTCACGCGGACGCGATATTGATAGTCGGAGCCAACATCGCCGGGAGCGTTGAGAAGGGTCTTTTCGACGGTGACGAGATTGGAATCGAAACGGTTGCTGAGGGGAGTCGCGACAACGGATTTGGCAGGAGCCGCAACAGGCTTGCTGTTTTCAACAACAACGGGAGCCGGGGCAGTCTTGGTCGCAGCAGGAGCCGCATTGGTGGCAGCCGGAGCGGCCTTGGCTGGAGCGGTCTTGACTGGTTCTGCGGCGGGTTGCGCCTTGGCCGTCGTTTCGGTGATCGCGGCGGCGGGTTCAACGGGCTTATATTCCGGATACTGCTTGGATTGCGGAAGAGCCATCAAGCTGGAAACAAAAAACGCGGCGACGCCAAAGGCGAGACCGGTGATCTTTACTTTACTTATCGGTTTCATGTGAAGTTAGGTTTTGATTACTGGATGTTTGGACTGACAAAGAGTTATGAAAGCAACGAGAATTGTAATTATTTACAACTGGTTGCACATTTCCAGACAAGCTTATTTATGGTTAGTTTCTACGAAAATAAAATCTTGGTAATGCGTCATAAATCATAAGATAATGGAGATGCAAATGCGCTCCTCCTCTTATTGCAAGCACATAACAGTTGCAATCTCCCAAGAGATCGTTCCTCATGGATGAGAGGAATGTTTTGTCGTTTTAGACGGAAGTTCATAGCAGTCAATAAGTATTGAAGTGGATAAAGGCTCTTGTCTTGCACATCCGAGGAAGAAAATTTTACGTTCTTTGAACGATCAAAGCATCTGTTATCACAGCAGTTACATCAATCTATAAAGGCACCGTCGCGCATCGTTCGGACGCTGTCACATCGAGTGGCGATTTCGGGATTATGCGTGACGAGGGTGATCGCCTGGCCGTTTTCCTTGGCAAGCCTTGTCAGCAAATCAAACACGACAGCGGAATTTTTCACGTCCAAGTTTCCCGTCGGTTCATCCGCCAGAATTATGGACGGCTGGTTCGCCAGCGCACGCGCGATGGCAACACGCTGCTGCTCTCCGCCTGACAATTGCGTGGCCAGCCGGTGTGTTTTTTCGCCAAGCCCCACTGCATCAAGCAAATGATGCGCCCAATCGACGCGCTTCGCCATGGGCCAGCGCCCGAGACGATGCATGGGCAGCATCACGTTTTCGAGCGCGGTGAACTCGGGGAGCAAAAAATGAAACTGAAAAACGAACCCGATGTGTTCGTTGCGAATCGCGGTGCGCTCGTCGTCATCCGCACAGGCGACATCACGACCGCCGATCCAGATTTCACCGCTCTCAGGACGGTCGAGCAAGCCCAGCAAATACAAGAGCGTGCTCTTGCCGCAGCCCGACGGCCCCACAATCGCAGTGACCGTGCCGCGCCGCGCCGAAAACGAAACTTCGCGCAGCACATGCACACGCGCTTCGCCCTCGCCGAGATGACGCACGAGCTTTTCGCAGCGCAATGCGATCCCGTCGGACGGCGGCTGCGTTTCCGCGGTGGTCGTCATATCATTGTTCATTGCGACGCCCCCCGGATGATGGCGGCCGGCTCGAGTTGCGCGGCGCGGCGCGCGGGCGCCCAGCTCGCAACGGCCACGACCAGCGTGGAGGCAATCGCCGCGCCAATATAATGCCCGTATTTCCACGCGACCATTATGTGGGTGCTGGCAAAAATGCCGGAGATTTTGAGCGGCACACTCGACACGCCCCATGTCGCAAGGGCGCCCATCCCCCACCCCGCCAGCACGCCGATGACCAGCACCAGCGCGCCCTGCATTATGAATACAAACGCAATATCCGCCCTCCTGAAACCCATCGATCTCAATATTGCGATCTCCTTGGTTTTTTCCATGACGATCATCACGAGTGTATTAAACATGCCCAGCCCCGCGACGACGATTATTGTCGCGACAATAATATAGGCCATGATGCCGAAAAACTGGAACACGCCGAGCCACACCTGCTCGCGCTCCTGCCAGCTTTTGGCCTGATGCCCGACTGCGAGTTGTATTTGGGCCGCCACCGCAGGCGCCTTGTTTATATCATGCAGGCCGATCTGCAAATAAGTGCATCCATAAGGCCTGTTAAGCAGCAACCGCGCCTCCTGCATGTGCATAAAGACGCGAACCTTGTCTATATCATTCACGCCCGTTTCATAAATCGCGGCCACGCGGTAGCGGGTCATGCGGCCCGCGTATGATACAAGCACCGAATCCCCCGGACGCAGCCCGAGACGCCCCGCAAGCACCGAGCCAAAGATCACCCCCGACGGGGCCCTGCGAAAATCCTCAAGGTTTCCGATCACGATCTGCCTCGCCAGATCGGAAACAGACAGATGGTCCTCCAAGTTTATGCCGAAGACCTGCGCCGAGTCCTCGCGCGTGGCGGATTGCACGACGACATTGCCGCGCAAGACGGCGGAAACATTGGCGACGTCGGGGAAGCGTTTGATCGCCTCGGTCACCAGGCGCGGCTCGGCCACGCCCGGCTGGTATTTTGTCTGGACGAGCTTGTCCTCCACGCGCATCGCCCCGTCGGTGCCGACGATCGCGCTCACAAACAGCTCCTGGAACCCGCTGGTAACCGCCTGCGTGAGTATGATAAACGCCACGCCCATCGCGATGCCGATGAGGCTCATCAACATGGAGCGTTTCTTCGCCAGCAGAAAACGCAGCGCGATTTTCAGGTTTGTAATCATCGTCCGGCTCCGCCCCGATTCATATAATATTTTATAAAACGATTATACATTGTCCGCTTCGCCGCGCCGCGGCGCTTCGTTTTATTGAACGCCCGCCTTCCGCACGCGCACCGATTCGCCGTTGCGGAACGAGGCGGGATTGTCGAGGATGATCTGGTCGCCCTCGCCAAGCCCGTCCAGTATCTCGGCTTGGTCGAGGCTCGTGAAGCCCACGACCACGGGAGTCAGCATCGCGCGCCCGTCGCGCACCACGAAGACGGAATTGCCGAGCAGGGCGCGGCGTTCGACGACCAGCGCATTGTCGTGTTTGTCCACGATGATGGTGGCCTCGCCCGTGAGCTTCGGCACCAGGAGATCCTCATTAATATCAACTTTCAGATAGGCTATGTAGCGATTGTTTTTTTCATCGGGCGTGGGAAGCACGCGCTCGACGCTCGCATGGAATTGCCGCCCGCCATAGCCAAGCAGTTGCAGGCTTACGGGCAGCCCGGGGCGCACGCCGGAAAAATATTCCTCGCTGATCTGCGCCTGCACGAGCCGCTCCTTCGAAATCACGCGGCAGAGCACCTGCCCGCCCCCGACGAGGTCGCCGGCGCGCGCGTAGATTTCCGAGATCGCGCCGTCGTTGGCGACCGTGACGGTCATTTTCTCAAGTGCGCGGCGCTTGGTTTTCAGGGCGTTTTCATAGGCGTCGATGCGCTGCTGGTTGGATATTTCCTCCGCGCTGAGCTGGTATTTAAGCTCGTCGAGGGCGCGCTTGGCGCGCTCGAGCTCCTGCTGGGAAATGCGCCCCTGCTCCGCAAGCCGCGTGCTGTTTTTCACGCTTTCCTCGGCGGCTGCGATCGCAAAGCGCTTGGGCGACCCGAGCTGGACGCTCTTTACAAAGGAATCGTATTCGGACCGGGTGCGCTCAATATCGAGTTCGAGGTCCCTGGTGTCTATTTGATACAGCACCTCGCCGGCCTTCACAATCTGGCCGAGTCTCACATTACTGCCCAGGATGCGGCCGCCCTGCTCGCTCTTGATGTCCATGGTGAAGGACTCCGTGATCAACACGTTGGCGGGAACGATTTTCATGGCCTCGCCGCGCCTGACCGGGCCCGTGCCGGCGACGGGCTTGCTGTAATGAAGCCAGGCATACGCGCCGCCCGCCGCAATCAATAATATCAGGCCGGCAATAATAAATGATTTTCGGAATTTCATTATATAAAAGTTGACGTTTTCCGCCGCGCGTCCGGATTTGTCATTTCACCGGCTGGATGGCCGGGTCCTGCCCGCGGTTGGAAAGGCATGTGACAAGCGCTATATAAAAATTCGCCCTCGCCGCATAAGCGCCTTGCAGGCTGTTTTTATAACCCAGGCGGGAGTCCTCGACATTGCGCGCGGCCGCCATGCCGTTCGCAAAGTCCTGCTCCGCCAGCTCATAACCCGCGCGGGAGCGTTCGACGTCGCGCTCGGTATTTTGCAACTGTTTCCACTGCAGGAGCAGCCTGGCCGCCTCGTTGCGGCGCTCCAGGGATTCCTGCTGCCCGGCCTGGGCTCGCTGCGTCTCAAGCATGCGCAGGCGGTTGAGAGAAGCGCGCTGCCCCGCCTGGCTGGCAAAGCCGTCGAAGAGATTCCATTGCATGGAGAGCGAGGTGTTCCAGCTCGTTATGAGCGACTTTGGCGCGCCGTAGCTGGTGTCAGGCGACTGCCCCACGGATGCCGAGATGCCAAATTTCGGAAGCTGGCGCACTTTATTAATCTTATAATCAAGTTTCGCCACGTTGATCTCATCCTGGAGATTGTCCAAATGGGCCGAGGGTGGCGCCGTTATCGTGCCCGCGACCGCATTCAAGGCATCGGTGATATTTTGCGCGCCGGGGATATCGTCAGGGAGATTGTCGAGGGCCGATTCCGGCATGCCCGCCAATTGCGCGAGGCTCTGCCGCAGCGTCGCGTATTGGTTTCCCGCCTGCTCCAGCTCGGGCGTGGCGAGATCGATCGCGCGATTCGACCCGTCGATGGCGCCCGGCGCAACGGAACCGTCGGCGATCATCTGCTCCATATTTTTCCTGTCGGTTTCGAGCCGCCGCATGTTTTCTTGGGCGAGTTTCAAGGCATTCGCGGCAAGAATAATATCAAAATACCGGCGCCGGATATCGATTGCGAGAAGCCGGCGGGTCTCCTCAATATTGCGCGCGGACATCGCCTGGCGCAATTGGGCGATTTGATAGTTCCCGCTCAGCGCGCCCCAGTGAAAAACCGGCTGGTAAAATCCCACCGAATAAAGTACGGCCGTATAATTGCGATCATAGCCCACCGACCCGGAGCGCTCCTCCCTCGTGACGCCCGCGTTCACGACCGCATTGAGGCTTGGCAGCATGGGAGCGCGCGCCCCGCGAGCTTGTTCGCGCGCCACAGCCGCATCCCATTCACGGATGATGACGGACGGACCATTTTCCAAAGCCTTGCGCAAAATCTCATCGAGACCCGCGAATTTCCGCTCGGGCAATTCCGCCTGCAAACGCGCCACCGGTTCCGAAACGGCCGGAATGGCTCCGATTTTCGTGATTCCACCGGCCAGCAACCACGCAAGTCCCGCAACCAAAACGGGCAACGTAAACAGGCTTGGGCGTGAAAAAGGCATTGTCGGATACGAATTCAAGGCAAGTGAGCTAATCTGTGAGTCGCGGATCGAAACGGGAAACTTTTCCCCTGACAATGAAAACAAATAATTGAGCCAAAACCGGGAAAAGCAGCCATTTCCCCACAAATAAATGCAACAAGCGCACTTCTCGCCTGACAAACACACATAATTTGCCCATCATTCCGGCTTCTTATCTTTTTCATAACTCAGTTTTTCAGCACATGACTACGTTCAAGCACATCCTTGCCACCGTTCTCCTCGCTGCCGGCCTCGCCTTTGCCGCAGGCTGTCAAAACATCCCGCTCGACGGCACAAACAACGTCGGCGCATACAACTACGGCGAATTCGAAGGCCTCTATAACACGACCGCGCCCGTCGTCACGCAAGCCGTGCGCGAAGCCGTGAAGCAGGCCGGTCTCGCCGAAGTCGCCTTCAACGAAACCAAGTTCAGCTCCACCTTCGTCGTTCGCGACGCCAATGACCTGAAGGTGCAGATCAAAGTCTCCGAAGCCAACAGCCTCCAGACCAAGATCGGCATCCGCTGGGGCTCCGGCGGCGACCGCGACAGGTCGATCCAGCTCTACAGCGCCATTGAGAAAATCCTCGCCGGCAAATAAGCCCGGGACCAATCACCGCCTGCCACCGCAAACCGCGCCCTTTTCAGGCGCGGTTTTTTGTCGTCCGTCCAGCGGGATGCACGCAGACACGGAGCATGTCTGACTGTTCACCGTCCGGTGATTTGCCCCGCAGCAACGCGCCCTCCTTCCTGACACTCACCGCCACGCTCACCCTCATCACCATGCCCAAAACCCGCGCCACCGCCATGTCCGACCTCCCGCATTTCCATTCAGTCCGCGCCCACGGAGCCGCGGGCGACGGCAAAAAATCCGACACCGCCGCCATCAACCGCGCCATCGAAGCCGCTTCCGCCGCGGGCGGCGGCACGGTTTTTTTCCCCGCCGGCACTTATCTCTCGGCGACCATCCGCCTCCGCAGCAACGTCACGCTCCACCTCGACGCCGGCGCCACGCTCCTCGCCGCCGACACCGGCTACGACGAGCCCGAACCCAACAAATGGGGCGATCTCAAATACCAGGATTTCGGCCATTCGCACTGGGCCAACTCCCTCATCCATGGCGACAGCCTCGAAAACATCGCCATCACGGGCCACGGCCTCATCAACGGCGAAGGCCTCAACCGCGGCTGGGGCGCGACCGCCGGCTCCGGCAACAAAACCATCGCGCTCCGCCTCTGCCGCAACGTCACCCTCCGCGACTTCCGCGTTTACCACGGCGGCCACTTCGCCCTCCTCGCCACCGGCGTTGACAACCTCACCATCGACAACCTCCGCATCGACACCAACCGCGACGCGCTCGACATCGACTGCTGCCGCCACGTCCGCATCTCAAACTGCTCGCTCAACACCCCCAACGACGACGCCATCGTTCTGAAAACCTCTTACGCCCTCGGTGCCATCCGTCCGACCAAGCACGTCACCATCACGAACTGCTCCGTCACCGGCTACGATCTCGGTACGCTCCTCGACGGCACGTATCAGCGCACGCTCGCCCACTCGCCCGACCGCGACGGCCCCACCGGTCGGATCAAATTCGGCACCGAATCGAACGGCCCCTTCCGCAACATCACCATCTCGAACATCGTCTTTGATCGTTCGCGCGGCATCGCACTCGAAAGCGTGGACGGCGCGCAAATCGAGGATGTCGCCATCTCCAACATCACCATGCGCGACGTCTCGAACGCTCCGCTCTTCATCCGGCTCGGCAACCGCGCGCGCGGCCCCAAGGGCACGCCCGTCGGCTCCATCAAACGCATCGCCATCGACAACCTCGCCGCCTCCGACGCCGACGGGCGTTTTCCGGCGCTCATCATCAGCGGCATCCCCGGCCACGACATCGAAAACATCCGCCTCTCAAACATTCGCATCGAAACGCGCGGCGGACTCACCATGCGCGAAATCGCCGGACAACCCGAGACGCTCGTGAACCCCTTCTTCCTGCGCGGCGGCGCGCCCGGCGTGCAAGGCAAACGCGAACCCTTCGCCGTTCCCGAACGCGAAAACGCCTATCCCGAACCCAGCATGTTCGGACTTCTCCCCGCGACCGCGCTCTATGCGCGCCACGTCAAAAACCTCCAGCTCCACAACGTCGAAATCCTCACGACCGCGCCCGACGAGCGCCCCGCCGTTGTCCTCGAATCCGCCGAAAACATCGCCCTGCGCAACGTCACGCTCCCCATTCCCGCCAAATCAAAATCCGCATGGGCGCGCCTGACCGCCGTCCGTAATTTCACGACCGACGACATCGCCAAAACCGTCACGAAAACGACGGAGTTGAAAAAGTAACATGGCGCGGCTCACGCCAGCCCCGCCATCGTTACGCCGTCTTCGCGCGTGAGCGCGGCGGCCCCGGCCGCGACGACGCTGGGCGCGATTTTCTCCGGGCTCGCATAAAAATGGCTGACCGGCCCGGAAAAAGTCCCTTCGCCGGCGCCCGGAGCGCATCGCGCGAACGCCTCCAGCAACGACACGCGCAAATCGTTCAAAAACGCATAGCGACGCTCATGCTGCTTGCGGCGGCTCGGCTTGAGTTCCTCCCGTCCGCGTTCGCGCGGCTGCAAAGGGATTTTCCAAAACCCCGCCTTGCTGTCGTGCTCGCCTTCGCTTTCCGCCCAAAAATCGTCATACGACGCAAAAACCCTCCCCCTCTTCTGACGGTAGTTGCTCACATGATGCGCGTCATCGACCGCATAAATTGCGCCAATTCTCCAATGCGCCGCGAGCTGTTGCACGCACCACAACACGAGCGCCTTCGCGCGCAAGCCGTGCATCTCTTTCGCGATGTCGTGGATGATGCCGCGCATGCGCTCGTCACGGCATGCCTGCAAGCCGCCGATATAAAGACGCGCCGCGCCGTTCTCATCGCCGGCCACGCAAAACGTGATCTGCGCGAGCGGCAATCCGCTCTCCACATCCGCCAGGCACATCGTGAGCTCGCCCTCGCGCTCCAGCTGGCCGCTGCACAGCAGCCTTGCCGCAAGACGCCGGTTTGTCGTCGTGTTGACGATGTGCAGCAAATCGACGCCCAACCCATAAATGTTGCTCAAAATCACCTCCGAAAAACAACGCCTCATCCTGCCGTAGTGCGCGCGCAACACCGCGAAACGCTCCGCCGGACTCCATGCGACCGATATCAACGGACGATGCACTTTCAGCGCCAGCCGCGGCCGCAGCTTGAACACCGGCGCGACCTCCGGCTGCGCCAGGCAGGCGAGCCATGCGCTCGTCAAACGGGGACGCATGCACGAATACAAAAAGCAACGCAACCGAGCCGAAACCCTCGCCGGCTGCTGCGGCGTATCGATGCCACGGGCGGCGCGATAAAATGAAAGAACCTTGGAGAACATGGTCTCCCGAGATTATCCGAAACACTGCCCGCAGTATGTCCGCCTCGGACGAAATCTCGCGTAGTATCCGATACTACACGTTTACAAAACCCACCCCGGCCTCGCTCTCGCAATTTGTCAGGCCGGAAACCCCGGTCACTGCCTGCGGCCAAGCGTCTGCTCGTGCCAGCGCACCGCCTCGTAAACCAGCTCCGCGCCCGTCGCCAAGCCGAGCTTTTCCTTAATGCGGGCGCAATAAGCCTGCACCGTTTTGATGCTCAGGCACAACGCGTCTGCAATCTGCCGCGTAGTCTGCCCGCGTCCGAGCCGTTGAAACACATCCAGCTCGCGGTCGCTCAACACATCCACGGCGATGCGATCGTCTGCTCCCGCGCCGGCATCGCCCGCCGGGGTCGCGGCGGCGCGCGGCCGTCCGAATATCCGCTCGGTGATTCCCGCCAGCAGTTTCGGGCTGGCGTAAATATTGCCGGACTGCGCGGCGCGAATTGCGGCGAGCATGTTGGTCGTCGACTCGTGCTTCATCACATAGCCGCGCGCGCCCGCGCGAAACGCCCGCTCGGCCCAATAAAGCTCGTCGTGCATCGTCAGCACGATGGCCTGCGTGCCGGGCAATTGATCCGTGAGGTTGCGGATCAAGTCGAGCCCCGACGAACCGGGCAGCGACAAGTCCACAATCGCGACATCAGGCGGATCGGCGAGCATCGCCTCAAGGGCCGCGGCGGCATTGTCCGCCTGCCCTGTGAAATCGAGATCCGGCTGCTGCTTCACAAGCGCGGCCAGCCACTCGCGCACCAGCGGATGATCGTCCACGATAAAAATGCGAGTCTTCGCCCCGGCTCTTTCGATGGTCGCACCTGCGCTCTTCATGCCGCGCCTTCCTTCCCGTGGACAAACGTACCCGGCAGCCGGCAGCGCACGCACACGCCCCTACGTCGGGCAGCGGTCGATTCGACCTCAAGCTGCGCGCCAATCAATTCCGCGCGATGCTTCATGATTTCCAGCCCGAGCCCCGGACGCCTCTCGCCGGCGGGTCCGGCATCGTCATCGGCCGCGAAACCGCGCCCGTCATCCGTCACCTCCAGTTCAAGCGCGCCGGCCTCGGTGCGCAACGCGACATCGATCCGCGTCGCGCACGCGTGTTTGAGCGCGTTGCGCAACGCCTCCTGCGCAATGAAAAACAAATGCGACGCCTGCGTCTCGTCGACATCGGGCTCCGGCCCGGTCCGCGCATAAACACATGCGACGCCTTGCCTGCGCGCCGCGTTGCGGCACAGCTCTTGCAATTCCGCGTCGAGCTCCGCCGGTTTGATCGCAGCGAGCAACAGTCCGCGCGCGATCTGCCGCGTCTGGCCGATGGCCTCGGTGAGCATGGCCGAAATCGCGCGGGCTTCCGACGCCCCGTCCGCGCGTCCCTGCGACTCCAGCTTCGTCGCGAGCATGCCCGCTGCGATATTGGTTGCGGCCAGCTGCTGGCAAAGCCCGTCGTGCAATTCGCGCCCGATCGCATTGCGCTCGTAGCGCGAAGCCGCGCCGATTTTGTGCTGCATTCCCGTTTGTGCGGCGAGCGCGCGCTCCAGCTCCCGCGTGCGCGCCTGCACGCGCGCTTCGAGATGCCGTTGCAGCGCGAGCAGCTCACCGACGCACCGGGCCGCGCCCATATAAACAGCCAGCACAAACAAACGGTTCCACAGCGTCACCATCGTGTAAGACTCCGCGTAGCCAATATAGTCAGCAACCGAATGCATGAGACTGCAAGAAACAGCCGCGCCAAATCCCGCACGCACGCCAAACCACGCCGTGCCGAGGACAATCGGGATTATGTAGAAGAAAATCATCAGGAAGCGGGTCCCCGTGCCATAATCCACAAAGCCGAACAGGACAATCATGCCTCCCACGGTTGCGAGCGCGGCTGAGCGGGAGCGCGGCGGATGCTGGAGAAATCGCACAAACCATCCGTCCTTGTAATCGCGACTGGAAACGTCCTCCGAAACGTGAGGCTGGCCGGAAAGCATGAGAATCAGAAAAATGCGCGTTTGTATTTGGCAGGAGAAATCCTGGGCGCAAACACCACACCTGCACCCGGCGTTTTGCAATCCAAGACCGGACGCATGCCAGAAACACCCATGCGCATATTGCTCCGCGGTCCCGCTACGGACGTGACACACCACGCCCGCCCGGTATGGTTTCCGGCAATCAAAACCAAGATCACCCATGCGCAAATCCGCTTTCCCCGCCCTTCTCCTGTTTTGCCTGAGTGTGCTTGCACTCCGCTGCTTCGCCGAAACACCGCCCGATTCTCAGCCAATCCATCCCGGCAAAACCTGGCAGGAAATCGAGACGCCTGAAGCACACGGCTGGTCATCCGAAAAGCTGAAACAAGCCCGAGCCTACTCCAAAACAATCAAAACCGAGGCTGTGTTCATCGTTCACAAAGGCCTCGTCCTCGACCAATGGGGCGCGACCGGCAAACGCTTCAAAATCCACTCCGTCCGCAAAAGTTTCATCAGCGCGCTCTACGGCATCGCCGTGGAATCGGGACGGATAAAATTGGACGACACACTCGAAAAACTCGGCATCGACGATCGCAAGCCCTCGCTCACGCCCGGCGAAAAACAAGCCACCGTCCGCGATCTCCTCAAGGCGCGCTCGGGCATCTACCACCTCGCAGCCTACGAAACAGCGGCGATGAAGGAACGGCGTCCCCAACGCGGCAGCCATGCGCCCGGGACGTTCTGGCATTACAACAACTGGGACTTCAACGCCCTGGGCGGCATCTACGAAAAGGCGGTCGGGCAAAATGTCTTCAAGGCATTCCAGCAGCACATCGCCACGCCGCTCCAGATGGAAGATTTCCAGGCGTCGTCCGACACCCAATTCGTCCATGATCCGGCGTCCGATTTTCCCGCTTATCTTTTCCGCATGACAGCGCGCGACATGGCGCGTTTCGGCTTGCTCTACCTGCGCGGCGGCAAATGGGGCGACCGTCAGATCGTGTCCGAAAAATGGATCGCCGAAAGCATCAAGCCCTATTCGCGGACAGGCGCTTCCGGCGGCTATGGATACATGTGGTGGATCGCGGTCGACGGACGGCATTTTCCAAATGTGAAGCTGCCCGACGGCTCCTATTCCGCGCGCGGCTCCGGCGGGCATTACATCGTGATCATTCCAAAATACGACCTCGTGGTCGTGCATCGCGTGAACACCGACGCGCGCAACAGCAAAGTCACCGCCGCCGAGTTCGGCAAATTGCTCAAGCTGATCCTCGACGCAAAACTCTGATCCGCCCCGCGCGCACGCGCCGCGCTCACTTCAAGTCATAGCGCAACAACACCGCGCCGCTCCCCTCCTCGGTCACGAAAATCCGTTTCCCATCGCGCGAAAAACACACCGCCTCGGCCTGCCCGAGCTTGTGCGGCGGCAGCACAACGGGCTCGCGCGCAAGCGCCGCAAACCAGCTCTCGCCCTCGCGCCTCGGATACAGCAGCACATTGCCGTAGGTCAGCACCACAGCCATCCGCCCGTCCGCCGAAAAATCCATCCCCGTCGGCTGCCCGCGAAAACGCCCCGTCGGCAACGGCAGCAAATCCTGCACCGACGACGGCTGCCGCGGCAGCGTCACCGCACCGAGCTCAAACGCGACCTGCGGCGCGTCCGTCGCGGGTTTGAGCGGCAGCGAAAACAGCCGCGCGGGTTTCTCGCGCTTGGTGAGCAAATACACACGCCCGTCGCTCCCGTCGCCCGCCACGCCCGGATCGACCGCCACCGCCTCGCAATCATGCGGCCCGTCCGGATACGCCAGCGGCACATGCCACGCCACCGGCACGACCAGCTCCTTCGTTGGCGAAAGCTGCGCCGCGTCCGGCTCCTCGATCACATAAAAACTGCAATTCTTCCGCCTGCCTCTGTTGTCGCCCGTGTCCGCCACGAGCAAGTATGCGCGCCCGCCCAACTCGAACGACGCCATGTCCTCCCAATCGACATTGTCGGCCCCCGCCAGCCACGCCGCCCCGATGAAGCGCCCGTCCGTCCCGATCGCATAAAGCGCCGGATCGCCCCCCGAATCATTGTGCGCCCAAAGCACCCCGTCCGCGCGACGCGACGCCGCCAGCCCGCTCGTCTCGTTGAGCTTCGGGTCCGCCAGGCGCCCCGCCGCCGCCACATCAGCCGACGCGGCGGCCTTCGCCGGCTCCCGCGCGCAACCGGCGAGTATCAGAAAAACGGATACAAGCAAAAGCCTCATCAATAGGCTCCCGATGCCTTTGCCGCCGGTCCGCCTTTGTATTCGGCCAGCAACGCCCCCGCGCTCGAAGCGCCCAGTCGCGACGCGCCCGCTTCAAGCAATGCCAGCGCGTCCGCGAGCGTCTTGATCCCGCCCGCCGCTTTCAACCGTATCCCGCCGCGACGGTTCCCCGCCCACAATGCGATCTGCTCCTTTTTCGCGCCCGCCGTGCCGAAACCCGTCGAGGTCTTGATGAAGTCCGCCCCCGCGTCCTCGCACAATCTCAGCGCCTCCAGCATCTGCGCCTCTGTGAGAAAACAGTTTTCCGTGATCACCTTGATCAACTGCCCGTTGCCATGCGCGATCTTTGTCAATTCCTTCAACTCCGCGCCAACCGCAGCCCCGTGCCCCGCGCGCAACGCCGCGTAATCCATCACGATGTCCACCTCGTGCGCGCCGGCCTTCGCCATCGCGTCGATCTCCGCCGCCTTCGACTCCGTTGTGAAACGTCCGCTCGGAAACCCCACGACCGTCCCGATCCTCATATTCGAGCCGGCCAGCACGCGCGCGGCCAGTGGCACGCTCGTCGGATAAATCATCACGCACGCGAAATTCGCCGCGACGGCCTCGCGGCAAAGCGCCTCGATGTCGCCCTCCGTGGCATCGAGACGCAGATTCGTCGAATCGAGCGTGGCTGCAAACTGTGCGGGTGTCATCGGGAGATGCATCGGAAAATTGCGAAATTGAAGCCTGTGTGCAGGCGGATGTGAACGGAAACCAATCAAAACCTTTTTGAATCGCAACCACAACTCCTCCTTTACGCCGTCCCTGCAACCGCCCTACCCTGCCTGCGTCTTAAAAATCATGATAATTCCAAAACCCGCGCGCCTTACACCCGATCAACTCGCCGAAATCACCGCCATCGTCGAGCCCTTTGGCTGCCGCATCCAGCCCATCATCGGAGCCGTCCGCAGCATCTATGCCATCGTCGGCGACGAGCGCGACGAACTCATGATCAACCGCATCGAAGGCCTTCCCTTCATCGAACGCGTCGACAAGATGCAATCGGCCTACAAGCTCATGGATCGCCGATCCTCTTTGGCGGCCAACAAGATCAAAGTCGGCGACGTCACCCTTGGCGAAGACCTCCTCGTCATCGCCGGCCAGTGCACCATCGACCCCAAAAATCCCAGCTACTTCTACGAAACCGCCCACGCCGTGAAAGAAGCCGGCGCCAACTCCATCCGCGGCGGCGTCTGGAAACCCCGCACCAACCCCTACTCCTTCCAGGGCGACGCCAAGTCTCTCGACATCCTCATGGAAGCCCACCGCCGCACCGGCCTCCCCGTTGACGCCGAGGTGATGGACGAACACCAGCTCAAACTCGCCCTCGACGCCGGCGTGCACATGCTCCAGATCGGCGCCCGCAACGCCCTCAACTACTCCCTCCTGCGCGCCATCGGCGCCGCCATTGCCAACCGCCCCTCGACCGTCGTCCTCCTCAAACGCGCCATCCACATGGGCCCCATCAGCGAGTTCATCTCCGCCGCCGAGTATATCGCCGCATATGGCAACCCCAACATCCTCCTCTGCCCCCGCGGCACCACCCCCGGACTCGACGGCTACCGCAACCATCCCGACGAATCCATCACTCCCCTCCTCAAGGAAAAAACCTGGGCGCCCGTCGTCGTTGATCCCTCGCACTCCGTCGGCAGGGCCGTTTACGTCCCCGCCTGCGCCCTCGCCGCGGTCGCCTACGGAGCCGACGGCCTCTGCATCGAGGCGCACGTCTCGCCCAGCAAAGGCATCGGCGACGACCCGAAACAAGCCCTCACCCCCGAAGTCCTCGCCTACACCATCACACAAGCCCGCCATCTCTGGGCCACACGCCGCGAAGCCCGCGCCCACGCGCCCGCCTGCCTCGCCGCCGCCAAATAAAACGCACACATTACGATCTGTCCGGTCAGTCTAGTCTCTCTCCGCCAGATCGGGACAGATCACAATGAAGCTCAAAAAAAACATCTCCCTTCCGCTCGCGTTTCTCCTTTTCCCAGCGTTCATCTCCCCGGCCTTTTCCGCCGGCACCGTGAAACTCAAAAACGGCGCCGCGATTCAGGGCGACATCATCGCCGAGCGCGCCGACCGCGTTATCATAGACCTCGGTTTCAACGTCCTCTCGGTCCCCCGCGACGACATTGAGCGCGTCATCACGGAAACCGCCTCCGGCGCGGAAACCGCCGAAACCGACACCACTGGCGCCGACCTCTTCCGCACCGCCCCCGGCCAGCCCGCCCTCACCGTCCGCGAAAACGTCGCCCGCGCCGGCGAACCCGTCGTGCAAATCCGCACCCCCACCGGCCTCGGCTCCGGCTTCATCATCGACCCATCCGGCTACATCGTCACCAACGAGCACGTCATCTCCGGCGAATACAACATCTCCGTCACCCTCTTTCGCAACGCCCGCGGCGGGCTCGAAAAAGTCGTCTACAGCAACGTTCGCATCGCCGCCCTCGATCCGCGCCTCGACCTCGCGCTCCTCAAGATCGAAAATCTCCCCGCCGGCGCCGCGCTCCCCACCCTGCCGCTCGGCGATTCCAACACCCTCACCGAAGGCCAGACCGTCTTCGCCATCGGCAGCCCCCTCGGCCTCGACCGCACCGTCTCGCAAGGCATCATCAGCTCGCGCAACCGCCCCCTCCAAGGACAGCTCTACATCCAGACCACCACGCAGATAAATCCCGGCAACAGCGGCGGCCCCCTCTTCAACCTCCAAGGCGAGGTCGTCGGCGTGAACAACATGAAACCCATGATGACCGGCGTCGAAGGACTCAGCTTTTCCATCCCCAGCGCCGTCCTCAAAAATTTCCTCCGCAACCGCGACGCCTATGCGTTCGACGCGCGCAATCCCAACTCGGGCTACCGCTACCTCGAACCCCCGCGCATTCTGAAAACATCCACCGCCGCTCCCATTTCACAGTAGCAACAAATCCGCATGAATCTCACCCGCCTCGCCGTCCCGCCCCTCATCGCAATCGCCACGCTCTTTTCCCTTCGCCCCGCGCTTCCCGCCGCCACGCCGCTCATCAACATCGTTGACGAAAAAACCGCCTTCGTGCTCGTCGTCCGCGACGTGCCCGCGCTCCTCAAGACGTGGAACGACAGTCCTTGGACCAAGGCTTGGGATGACAAGGAAATCAAAAAATTCCTCGCCCCGCTGCGCGCCAAAATGAAAACCGACGAGTGGGATGAAAAAACAAAAGCCGAGACAGGCTTCACCCCCGATGAAATCTGCGCCCTCATCCAGGGCGATCTCCTCTTGGTCATAGGCGACTTTGCCGCGCTCGATACCCTGGACGACTTTCCTGAAAAAACCGGGATCCTCCTCGCCGCCGAAATCGGAACCAATGCCGATGCCGTGAAAAAACTCATGGCCAGCCTTGAGAAGCAAAAAGACGCCACCGTCGCCACCGAAACGTATGACAATGTCGCCATCACCATTGTCACGTCCCCCTCCAAGGAAGGAAAAATGGGCGACGACGCATGGGCCATTGCCGGAGGCAAACTCCTCTTTGCGCCCTCGAAAAAAATCATCATCGACGCCATCGACGCCCTGAAAAACGGCGGCGCGGAAAACGCATTTGGAAAATCCACCCGCTACCTGCGCATGGCCGGGCGCATCGGCGACGCGCAAGTCCTCTACACCATTAATTTTCAAAACCTCTACCCGATCATCAACACGGCGATTTCCAAAAACGCCGCTTCCCAGACGCCCGTGGCCAAAGTGGTGGACTTCACCACTCTCGCCTCAACGCTCGGACTCGACGCGATCGAAGACATCCACATCGGCATCACGCTCGGCAGCGAGAACACCGGTCTCACCGGCGCCCTCACCTTCACCGAACGCCGCGGCCTGTTCAAATTGCTCGCCCTCGACGAAGGAACGGCCGAGCTCCCCGCCTTCGCCTCCGCCGACTGGCTCGCGACCGCAACCAGCCGCTACAGCATCCCCGGCGTTTATTCCGCCTCTGAAGAACTCCTCTCGAACATCGCCCCCGTCGTCGCAATGATGCTCCAATCCTCGATCCAGCAATACAACGAACGCCTGGGCATCGACATTAAACGCGATCTCATCGGCAGCATTGGCGACAGGATAACAACCGCCAACATCCTCCCCGCGGGCGCCAGCCATGATGACCCGCACCTCCTGGCAAAACTCGGCGCTCTCTACGCCCTCGAACTCAAGGATGTCCGCACCTTCACAAACACGCTCGACACCATCAAACGCGCCCTTGGCCTCGACAACAACCCCATGTTCGCACAACGCGACTACCTCGGCGCGCAAATCAATACCTTTGATTCCCGCAACCCTGGCTCGCAGCCCTTCAGCTTCGCCATAGCCAAAAACCAGTTCCTCCTTGCCCTCGGCGATCCCACCATCATTGAAGCCGTCGTGCGCAACATCACCAACGGCGCGCCCAGCGCCATGAAAGACCGCCCCGACGTGCGGCAGGCCTTTGTTGACGCGCCCGCCAACATCTCCTCATTCGGCATTCAAAACATCGGCCTCACCATTCGCATCCTCTGCGCCGGACTTGCCATGCTCCCGCAAACCCAAGAGATCTTCGACCCCACGGCCATTCCCGATCCCGACGTCTTTGAAAAATACTGGGGCAACTCCTACAGTTGGATGACCGACGAATCCGGAAGCATCAACTTCACAGCAAAAGTCACTCACAGCAAATGACCATCCGCCGTTACATCGCCGCCCGCGCGCTCTGCCTTTTTTCACTTTTCTCCTTTCACCCTTCAGTCTTCTCCGCCGCCGCGGCGGAGCCGCTCGTTCTCACCGGCCCCGAAGTCGTGAAGCTCGACTGGGGCACGCGCTCGCTCTGTGTCGGCGACCTCAACGGCGACGGGCTCCCCGATCTCGCCGTCGCCAACAACGACCGCGCCACCATCGAACTCCTCTACCAGCTCAAACCCGGCGAACCCCCTCCCCGCGTCCCCGCCGCCCTCAGCGCCAACCGCTGGGAACCCGTCGTCGAGGACGCCCGCTTCCGCAAAGCCACCATCACCACCGGCGCCGTCATGTTCGACCTCGCCATCGGCGACCTCAACGGCGATGGACTCCCCGACCTCGTTTACACCGGCTCCCCGCAAAACCTCGCACTCCGCCTCCAGCAGCCCGACGGCTCCTGGATCGAGAAAAAAATCCCCGAAGCCCCCGCGCCCAACCAGCTCGCCGGCTCCCTGAAAATCGCCGATCTCGACGGCAATGGCCGCGCCGACATCGCCATGCTCGGCAACAAGGAGCTGGCCGTTTTCTACCAAAACGCCGACGGCGCCCTCTCCGCTCCCGAACTTTACACCCTCCCCGACGACAACTGCTACGGCCTCGAAGTTTGCGACGTCAACGGCGACGGGCTCCCCGACCTCCTCTACCTCTGCAACGGCCCCCGCCAAACCGTCCGCGTCCGTCTCCAGATGCCCGGCGGCCGCCAGTTCGGGCCCGAACTCTCCTACGAAATCAAAAATTCCCGCTGCACCCTGCAAACCCTCCGGCAGGCCGACGCTGCGCAAAACCGCCACGCCACCTTTGCCTTCGCCCAGGACGGCACCGGCCAGCTTGAGGAATTCACCCTCCGCCCCGCCGAAGCCGAAGGCGCCGGCGTGAACTCCCGCCCTCTTCCCTCCCTCCGCCCCCGCACCTTCAGCCCGCGCCCCGGCGCCAAGACACCCGCCGCCTACGCCCTCGGCAATTTCACCAAGAACAAAAACGCCGCGCCCGACGTCGTCGTCTCCGATCCCGACGCCGCGCAAGTCAGCCTCTACGCCCGCCAGCCCGACGGCAGCTTCGCCACTTCGCAAAAATTCCCCGTCTTCTCCGATGCCCGCTCCATCGCCGCGGGCGATTGGCACGGCGACGGCCGCAACGCGCTCTTCGTCGCCAGTCCCAAGGAGCAGGCCGTCGGCGTTTCCCGCTACGTCGAAGGCCGTTTCGAGTATCCGAAGCCGCTCCCCGTCACCGGACGCCCGCTCGCCATCGCCTTCGGCGATTTCGATGGCCACGGACGCACACTCCTCGCCATCCTCCTCGAAAACAAAGGCCGCCGCGCCATCGAACTCTGGACGCGCAACGGCGACGCCGCCGAACGCGTGAAAACCATCGAAGTCACCAAGCTCAAAACCGACCCGCGCGCCATCCGCCTCCTCGACGCCAACCAGGACGGCCTCCTCGACATCGCCGTCTTCACGCCCCTCGACACCATGCGCCTCTACGTGCAAGCGCCCGGCGGCGAACTCGATTTCACCGAAGCCAGCGCGAGCAGCGATTTCCGCCGCGGTCTGGTGGACAATCTCGAATCCTCCGCCATCACGCTCGGCGACATCGACGGCGACGGAAAACCCGAGTTCATCACCGCCTCGACCGGCTTCGCGCGCGCCCTTCGCCTTGACGGCAACGGCCTGCAAGTCGTCGATCAATTCAACGCCCGCACCCCCTCCACCGAAATCGCCGCCGCCCTCGTCATCCCCGATCCCGCCCCGCCTTCCGGCTGGCAAAAATCAAAACTCGCTCCCGGCGCGGCGGCCCCCAAACCGAAAACCACCATCGTCCTCTATGACCGCAAAGCCGAGCAATTCCAACTCCTCCGCCCCGATCCCAACGGCCTGTATCACATCGTAGACACAACCCCCGCCGGCAAAATCGACGTCACCGGCGTCGAAGTCCTCCCCGCCACCAATGAAGCATTCATCTTCGGACGCGACCGCTTCTGGTGGCTTCCCCTCGGCCAGCGCGACCTTTCCGCCGTCACCCTCTCCACGCACACCACCGACCTCCCCAACATCAATTACGCCGACGTCATCGCCGGCGACCTCGACAACGACGGTCAGCCCGAAGTCGTCTGTGTTGACCCCGTGAAAAACCTCCTCGAAATCCTGCGCCGCGCCCCCGACGGCGTGCGCTGGGACAGCGTGATGCACTTCAAAGTCTTCGAGGTGGACCAGCACTATCAGGGCCGCCGCGGCGTCCCGCTCGAACCCCGCGAAACCGTCATCGCCAATCTCACCGCCGACCCCAAGGGCAAAAAATCCCTCCTCCTCCTCGTCCACGACCGCATCCTCATCTACCCCCAGCAGGAGTAAGGCGGTCCGGATATCAAAAAAAACCGAAGCATGAAAAAATCAGCATATCTCGGATTGCCCTCTTTTTCGGCCCGCATCTTGGCAATGCGGCATCGGTGCAAACTCATTTGTGGCACACAAGGCGACAAGGCCGAAGATGAATAAATTCACAAAACACCACCGCGGGTCGTCCGCCGTCTTGCGGGTCGTCCGCCGTCTTTTGACAAATCCATGATATTTGCGTGCAGGACTGCAACGGTTCCCCCGTGATGAATATGTTCGAAAAAATAAAAGACATCCTCACGCGCGACATAAGCGGAGAGAAATGGTTTTCATACGCCAAATCTGCTGCCATACTGATTTGGTCAACAGGAATGACTCTTCTCTGTCTTGTGGGAATGTATATCGGATTGGCAACATTTTCATTTAAGCATTTTACCGATGTGCTTGACGGTACTGTTGTGATGGCTCTTAGTTTGGTTGGAATTATTTTTCATATTTTGCTAGTTCTCGCACATATTACAAGGAAATCCAGTTATATAAGATTGAAAAATATTGGAATGTTAATATATCGAATTGTATTAGTTTGTTTTCTTGCCGCTCTAGTTGTGGCAATTTGCTACCAATTATGGATTTTTATCATGGAATAGAGGAGTGGCAGCCCAAACGGGTCAATTCGAGAGATGTTAACAAAATACTCATATCCATTAAAATAACAGATTACATATTTCAATACCTCCGATACGCATTGCCATCAACAAGGCTTTTCAAAAACAGACAAATGCCGCAGTGAGTTTTGTCGCATCCGATTTTCAATGAGTCTTCGCCTTTTCCCGATCCAGTATCGCTTTCAATTCCTCCACTTTTTCGGGATGCTTTGCCGCCAGGTTGTTCTTTTCGCCCTTGTCCTTTTGAAGATTATATAATTGCGGCTCCTTGCTGTTTCCCAATTCGGTGTTGGTAATCGCCCGGTAAGCGCGTCCCTCGCCCGGGACAATATACTTCCATTCGGCGGTGGATACGGACAAAGCCCCGGCTTGCTCGATGATATAGTCCCGCCCTTTTTTGTCTTTTCCCAACAATGTGTTGAGTTGATCCCGGCTGTCCGGAGCAGCGCCGACGGGAACCGTCTTCCCGAGGAGCTTTGAAAGGGAGGCAAAGATGTCGATATGGGAAACCAAGGCATCGGATGCCTGCTGCTTTATTCTTGCCGGCCAGCTCACGACAAACGGGACCCGGGTTCCAGCTTCGAAGTTGCTGTATTTTCCCCCGCGAAAATCACCCCACGGACGATGATTGCCCAGCAATTCCACGGCCCGGTCCTGATAACCGTCGTCCACAACGGGGCCATTGTCGCTTGTCAGGATGATCAATGTATTTTCCGCCAATCCATGCTTCTCCAACGCAGCCAGGATTTGCCCGACGCTCCAGTCAAATTGAAGGATGGCATCCCCGCGGGCGCCCATGCCGCTTTTCCCGGCAAAGCGCGGGTGCGGCACCCGGGGAACGTGAATGTCATTTGTCGCAAAATAGAGAAAGAAAGGCCGTTTGTGGTTTTCCTCGATAAAACGGACGGCTTTGTGCGTAATATTATCGGCAATGTCCTCATCCACCCACAACGCCTTTTTCCCACCTTTCATATATCCAATGCGGGATATTCCGTTTACGATGGCCTGGTCATGGCCATGATTCACGCTGGGCTTCAGGACATAAAGCATTTCGGGATGGTCCTTCCCCAATGGCTCCCCCGGGAAAGGTTCTTTATAACTGACAGAAATGGGATCGTCCGGATCGAGATTAACAATCCTTTGGTTTTCGACAAAAACACACGGAACACGATCGCCTGTGGCCGCCATGATATAAGAATAATCGAACCCGATATCAACGAGGCCCGGTGTGATGAAGCCGTTCCAATCCTGGGAGCCTTGCGTGGCGCCCAGGCCCAGATGCCATTTCCCCACGGCTCCGGTGGCATAACCCGCGGCGCGAAACATATCCGCAATCGTGGTTTGCTCCGGCTTGATAACCATGCCGGCGTCGCCCGTGGCAATCCCCGTGTCTTTTCGGCGCCAGGCATAGTGTCCGGTTAACAAGGAATAGCGGGACGGCGTGCAGGTTGCCGCAACCGCATGGGCGTCTGTAAAACGAATGCCGTTATTGGCCAGCCGGTCGGCATTGGGCGTGCGAATTGTAGGCTCCCCGTTGAATCCCAAGTCTCCGTATCCGATATCGTCAGCCAAGATGATAATCACATTTGGCGGAATCGTTGCTTTTTCCTGCGCGCAAACGGCGATCAACGGGAATAGCAGCGCGGGGGCGGCTTTTGTTATCAGAGGGATTGTTTTAATCATGAGTTTTCCAAGGGCTGAATGGTGAATGGGGCGGGTAGCGTTTGTTGCGGATGAGGTATGGAATGCCGCCGGGATGGTCAAAAACAAAGTCGGACCGGCCCGCAGAAATGAGCAAGGGTGGACAAAATGCGCGTGCGACAAGGAGGGGCGGCGTCCCGCCGCCCGACGAGGCGAAGCCTCGCCCTTTTGGATCCTCGAATTTTCAAACCGGGCGCGACTGCGTCGCGTCGG